>NZ_MRCB01000041.1 GCF_001904635.1 Hydrococcus rivularis NIES-593 | reverse complement strand
GTTCTGAAGCCGAGCATGGGGGGCGACCTCCATGCTTAGGTTAACGGCTTTCCGCTCGTTTTTCGGTAAAGATATAAAGAATAGATAGAATCTACGCTAGAATCCGTCAGTGGCAGCTAAATATCAGGAGTAACGTTAATGGCTGGACCGCTTATTCCCCCCAGACGATACCGCCAAAGCGATCGATACCGCCAACAGTTCCTTAACTGGTTACTCGCCCAAGAACAAGCCCCAAAGGGAGAGCATCACCCCAAGCATCCTTGGTGGCAGGTTATGTGTTTAACGGGGGTTGATTATTTCTCGACGCTGGGCTATCAGCCTGGGATTGCAGCACTGGCAGCAGGCGCCCTCTCCCCAATGGCAACCTTGGTTTTGGTCTTGCTGACGCTCTTTGGTGCCTTGCCTATCTATCGGCGGGTGGCTGCAACCAGCCCCCACGGAGAAGGCTCGATCGCGATGCTCGAACATCTCCTTTCTTGGTGGCAGGGAAAGCTTTTTGTCCTTTGCTTACTGGGCTTTGTGGCAACTGACTTCATTATCACCATTACCCTTTCGGCTGCCGATGCGACAGCCCATATCATTGAAAATCCTTTGGCGCCAGCTTTTCTTGACGATCGCGCGATCGGTATTACTCTCTTGCTGATAGCATTGCTTGGCGGCGTGTTTCTCAAAGGATTCCGAGAAGCCATTGGGATTGCTGTCTTCCTGGTTGGGGTCTACTTGCTGTTGAACTTAGTTACCATTGGCGTTAGCGCGTCTGAGATCCTATCTCGCCCAGTTGCGATCGCTTCCTGGCAGTCTTTACTCTTGAGTGAATATCAAAATCCTCTCACAATGCTCGGCGTGTCGGTTTTACTATTTCCAAAGCTTGCTTTGGGATTGTCGGGTTTTGAGACGGGAGTAGCGGTTATGCCCCTCATCAAGGGTCGCAGCAGCGATACTGAGGAGCGACCAAAAGGACGCATTTACAATACGCACAAGCTGCTTACAACTGCTGCCGTCATCATGAGTTTTTTCTTGATTGCGAGCAGTTTGGTGACGACGCTACTAATTCCAGCCGAAGAATTTCAAGCTGGCGGGGCAGCCAGCGGACGTGCCCTTGCTTACCTGGCACATACTTATCTGGGCAGTGGCTTCGGAACGATTTATGACTTGAGTACCATTTCCATCCTGTGGTTTGCAGGTGCGTCTGCTATGGCAGGTCTGCTCAATATCGTTCCTCGCTATCTACCGCGCTATGGCATGGCTCCCAACTGGACGCTGGCGATACGTCCTTTGGTGTTGATCTATACGGCGATAGCTTTTGCGGTCACGATTATTTTTAAAGCCAATGTGGAAGCGCAAGGGGGAGCCTATGCAACGGGAGTGTTGGTGTTGATGAGTTCGGCTGCTTTTGCCGTAACCTTAGCCACTCGCCACCAGAGAACGAAGCGAGGAGTGCTAGCCTTCAGTTTGATTACTTTAGTATTTTTATATACTACTATTGCCAATATTATTGAGAGGCCGGAGGGGATTCGGATCGCTGCCTTTTTTATCGGTACGATTATCGTTACCTCACTGATTTCGCGGGTCTGGAGATCGACTGAACTCCGAGTCGAGCAAATTGACATTGACGAAACTGCCCGTCACTTTATCGATGCTCTAGCAAGTCAAAGCACGATACGAATTATTGCCAATCGATTGAATGAGGGGGATGAGAGGGAGTATTACTTGAAGGAAAAAGAAGTCCGCGAGGACAACCATATTCCCCCGATGGATCCAGTTCTGTTTCTAGAAATTCTGGTATCTGATGCCTCAGAGTTTATAGATATCCTTCGGATCGAAGGAGTAAAAGTCGGCGATTATCGCATCCTACGCGCTCATAGTGCCGCCGTACCAAATGCGATCGCAGCCATTCTTTTATACATACGCGATCGCACGGGGAAAATTCCCCATGCCTACTTTGGCTGGGTGGAGGGCAATCCCATTCAATATTTGCTACGCTTCATCCTTTTTGGCGAGGGAGATATTCCTGTCGTTACCCGTGAAGTCCTTCGTCAGGCAGAAAAGAATCCCGACCGCCGCCCCGCTATCCACGTTGGCGGTTAAGGCTTTGATTAAATCCCGCTTAGCTTCGGGAGAATCGTTACCCAAACCACAAGTTTTGAGTGCGGTTTGAGTAAAAATAACGCTCCCCGACACCGGCATGGGTTTGAGGACTCAATTTGCTAGAGTTTACCAATTCAATCGGGCAGATAATCGAGATTGAGAACTTCAGAAAGTGCAAACGGGGATTCTGAAACCAGAAAAGTATTAATAGGAAGCCCTGTTTCATCAGAGGCTAATCTTCTAGCATTCTGATAATTTTATCGAGTTCCTCTAAGGAAATTTTGCCGATTCTCTGCTGAAATGAACTACTCACTCCTGCTTCGCACAGGACCGAAGATCGCAGTGTGTTCGCGAAGAAGTATTAGCGATCGCCCGGCTGAATTCCGCGCCACAGAATTCGCGCTAGCTGATTTGACCAAGATTGAGGATTGACTCGTTGCGGGTTAGCAATCCAAGCCAGCATCAAGCCGTCGAGCATCCCAGCCCAGAAAGTTGCCAGCACGAAGGGATCGATATCCGCAGCAATTTGTCCATTGTCTTGCAAGCGGCGGATCAAGCTATTGACCATGTCCTGAGAGTTTTTATAAGTAGTGCTACCGAGCAATTTTTGCACTTCTGGTTCTCGGCTTTCGGTGATGAACTCTAGGTAAAGTCTGACCCAATCGGGGTTTGCCTGCGCATAACCCAGCTGGCTAGCGAGCAGTTCGGCAATCCCTGCTTCTCGATCTTCCGAACTGAAAGCTCTATCGACTTCCTCTGGTAATGCCGGAAGGCGAGATTGCATCCTTTGTTCCATCAATGCCAGGAACAAATCGCTCTTGCTGGGAAAGTGCCAGTAAACGGCTCCTTTGGTCAATCCGGCATCGGCAGCAATGGCATCCAGTGTCGCTCCTGCATAGCCGTGTTGGGCAAAAATACGGCTGGCAGAAGCAAGAATGCGACTGCGAGTATCGAGAAGTTGCGGACTTGAGCTAGTCTGTTCTGTGGCAAGCAACTCTCGCAATTGCTTCTTATTGCCAACGTAGCGCCGAACGGTAGGCCAGCTCACGCCTGCTTCCTTGGCTACATCAGTCAAGTTAATTTTGTCGAGAGGTCGTTCGGCAGCCAACCGTTTAGCAGCAGCGAGAATCTCATCGCGAGCAGTCGCTGGAAAACCTTTTTGCATAATTATATTCTTATTGGTATTTATATTATATACCAATGAGTATGTAAATTACAAAATTGTGGCTCTATGAAAGTTCTTTTCTAGATAAAGGTAGGGATTTGCCGATCGCGCTAAGGCAAACATGAGCGGATAAA
Organism: Hydrococcus rivularis NIES-593; assembly: GCF_001904635.1. Taxonomy (GTDB): domain Bacteria; phylum Cyanobacteriota; class Cyanobacteriia; order Cyanobacteriales; family Microcystaceae; genus Hydrococcus; species Hydrococcus rivularis. The sequence goes on along the minus strand of NZ_MRCB01000041.1, from coordinate 28,507 downwards.
GCTTGTGCAACAGCGCGATCGCGTTTTTTTTCTAGGATTTGGTTAAATTTGCTACATCAAATCTTTGCTCTTTTGTTGTATTGTAAAACACAAACATATAGAGTCAATATCACCCTCCGATTGCTGGAAATTGGCCTCCTTAATCTGTCGAAATTTAAAGATTAGAGGTCAATTTTATTTTGGGGAAATTTAAGAATTCGCCATTTTTTGCACCAAATAGCGTCCTTGTATTTATTCGTGCTTAGCTAGAGATCTCTGCCTTAGAAGGATCGGGCTTTGTCGCTTCCTCTAACCAAACAGTCGGGAGTTGACTAGGACGATTGGGCAATTGCATCAAGCCCATTTCTACAAGGCGAACGACAGTAGTCAAAGATTCTACCAAAGCGGGATCGAAACGAGTACCGCTAGATTGCCGACATTTTTCTAGAGCGTCTGCTATGCTGTAGGCACGACGATCGCCTCTGGGTTGGGTTAGTTTTTGAAACTCCGCCACCAAGCCAAGAATGCGAGCTTCGATAGAAATTTCTTCTCCTCTCAATCCGTCTGGTTTGCCGCTACCATCCCAGTGTTCTAGATGATGCAAGACAATATCGGTAACGGAAGCCAGTTCGGGCATAGTAGATAGCAGTTTGGCACCCAGTATGGAGCGATCGCGCCAAAAAGCCAAACTCGCTTCATCTAACTGATTAGAGGTGTGGGTAAACACCTCTATCGGCGCTTCGGCTAATCCAATGCGAAATAAGAGTCCGGCGAGGCGCAGCCGTCTCAACTTTAGAATTGGTAAATCGAGAAGCTGTCCGATGGTGTCTGCTAGGGCGGCTACCTGAAGCGAGGCAACTGGGTTATCTTTATCCCGTTCGTCTACTCGCTGCGCCATTCTCAAGAAGGCTTGCAGCTTGCCAGCGGTTAAATTGCGATTAAGTCGCCGCGCCTGTCCTTCTAATTCTGCCAGTTCCCGCGCTTGACGATTGACAGTGACGAGCTGTTGCTGGCTGGTTTGTAAATAAGTCACAATTCTAGAAACAACTTTCGTGAGATCGACTGGAGTAGGATTAGGAGTGCTAGCAATCTGCGCCTGCATTTGTGCGAGGCGATCGCATAGCGAGTTATCGTAGGGGCGCATCCGTTCGATTAAAATTTCGGCTGATTTCTCAACTAGAGCGCGATCGAATGTCCACAATCCGTAAAACTTGCGCTCCATATCAGCTTTCGGCAAACTATCTGCCCGATATTCTTCAGCCGAGAGTTCGTGACACAATACCATCGCTGCGTAGTTAGGCGCGAGGATAATTAAATTCCACTCGTTGACTAGGGGATCGCTAGCATCTAGATTGACAAGGGAGACATTTTCCTGTTGTCCGGTTGGATGGGCGGCGAAACCACTTTCGGGAACGGCTGCGATCGCAATGTGACGGGAACATCGAGCGATCTCAAAATAGCGATCGGCTTCTTGCAAATACCATTTTCCCTGCTGAAAGGTAACGAGAACCAGGGGTTTTTGGTCGGGAAATCCTTCACAAGTTTGTAAGATATGGTCTTCTAAAGCATGACACAGAGCAATTAACGTATTTTTAAAATATACGCCGTAACTTGGAGGCAGTTGACCGTCGGGAAGCGCTGCTTTGAGTCGAGCGAGGGTGGACGAGCGTTGCATTGTCGATAGAGTGTTTTCCAAACTGTGCGCTTGATTAACCGCTTAATCTTATTAGTCTAGGATAAAAGAAGCTTATTCGATCTATATTTATAAGTTAACTCACGCGATTGTTCGATTAAAGGTCGCATGACTTTCTTTCAATAGCGCTCTATATTTATTTACTCTCGTGGTAGTTTTAATTTGTCCCGGCATGCACGAGCCGCAACTAACCGATCGCTTTTTGCAAGCGCTACGACAGGAATCAATCGATCTCGGCACGCCTCTAATTTTTCCGACACAAACCTATCCAGCCTTTTCTGCATGGCATATCATACAGTTTTTACGCCAGGAACTCATGCAAAGGAGTGATAACTCTCTCTTATTTATAAGCTTTAGCGCTGGCGTTGTGGGAGCAATTGGGGCTGCTTGGGCTTGGCAGCAAAGTGGGGGTAAGATTTTAGCTCTAATCGCTTTAGACGGCTGGGGAGTTCCCTTATTTGGCAATTTTCCCATTCATCGCCTCAGTCATGACGAGTTTACCCACTGGAGTTCTGCCTTACTCGGAAGCGGAGAAGATAGTTTCTATGCCGATCCTGGTGTAGAGCATCTAGACTTATGGCGATCGCCCGATCTCGTTAGAGGGTGGGCGATTCAAAAAACCGTTTCTGGAATCGAGAGACGATCGCGATCGACTGCCGCAGCCTTTTTAGCGCTGTTATTGAACAGATATTGGGAATACCGAACATCCTCCCGGCACCAGCTCAATAAAGCCTAGACTTTTACCTTCTTAATCTTCAAGCTCGGTTGATATCAATAAGATATTAAGAAATTGACCTCGGTTTTGTATCGGGCAGTTCGGCGGTAGCTCGATGGTCTCATATTGATGAGGTACAGATGTTTTCAGCATGGCAGAGAAGTTATTCCTTAAGTTGCGATCGCGCCCAAAGGAGAAATCGTCAGAACCCTTAGAACCAAAAAAGTCATCCTACTCCTACTCATAATCCAACAACACTTGCACCCATTCTGGCGGGCGAGGAATTGGATTGCCCAGTCGATCTAACACCAGCAAGGCAACTAAATGAACGGCGAACAAGTAAATCAAATCGTTAAGGAAAATCATCAAGACAGCGATAATTTGAATCAGTAAAATGCTTGGTTGAGCGAGCAAACCGAATCGAAGAAATACCCAATCCACAATCTCCGTTACCTGGGTGATGACGTACAGCCATAAGTCTTCTCCCAACAGAATTGAAAACAGCCAGAAGCGGAAAAAGAAGCCAGAAGTTCCAATTAACGCCCCCGTAAAAATCGAAAACCACCAATGAGCGCCTCGCCGCCAACAAGCCCCTAACTGCACTCCCATCAATCCATAGGGAATCAAATAGATGATGCTGCGCGGCGGGCCCATCAACACCGTCAGCAACAGTACCGACACCAGCGTCGTCATCCAAGACGCGCGATTGCCCCAACGAAGATAGGCAAGAGCAACGGGAATGGGAAAAAAAATCTTCAGGATCGGTCCTAGTGGAAAATAATAATTAATCAGCCAGATCAAGCTAGCCGTGCTAGCCAGAAATGCCGTTTCTACCATAACTAGAGTATGGCTACTTTTAAGGGGAGATTTTTTGAAGGGGTCTGCAACTGAAGTTTTCGGCTTCGAGATCGATTCTGGATTGGGGTCATCGTCAACCCAATTAGACTCGTCAAGGGATCGATCGTCTCTCGTACCAGGAGACTTGGAGCGAGAATTGTCATCACCGGGAAAAGAATGATTCATCAAGAAAAGAAAAGCTAATTTAAGTAATAATTTGCTCTAAGGCGACGAGATCGGGAATGTAGAGGATATCTTGGCTGCGCTCGATCAATCCTTTCTTTTCTAATTTAGCGAGCGATCGCGTCACTGTCTCCCTCGCCAAACCACTAATACTGCTCAATTCTCGATGGGGCAAATTAGGAATCTCCGTTCCTTTCTCTCCCGCCTTCCCCTGTCCTTCGGCAAGAAACAAAAGGGTATCGGCAACCCGCGACAAACTATCCGACTCCCGCAAGCGCAACCGACGATTGAGCTGACGCAGACGTTTTGCCATCAGTTGCGCCAGTCGAACTCCGGCAAGCGCTTCCGTTCGCAGCAAGCTGACAAAATCTTGGGCGGGAATACTGCTGACCGTCGTTGGCGTTAAGGTAATCGCATCGGTAGAACGCGGGACTTCTTCTAATGCCGCCATTTCTCCGACGATTTCCCCCTTCCCCACAATATTGAGAGTCAATTCTTTTCCCTCTAAATTGTGAGTGCGAATTTTGACCCATCCCTCTAAAATAAAATAAACCGAGCCGCCCCAATCATTCTCTAGCAAGATGACGCGATTGGCTGGATGAGCGCGGGTAACAGCTTGACGAGTGACTTTCTCGACACTCTCGTGTGGTAGCCCGGCAAAAAAGGGAACCGTCTCTATCAATTTTTTGACATTGGGGTTTTGCGGTTGGCGAGTTTGTCTATCTTCCATGAACTTGTCGGCAGATTAATCAATACATCTGCTATGCTTAAGCCTAGCAAAGAATATGCAGTTTAACGGTTTGTTATTAACGCTTTCCTACCAGAGATAAAGGGTTTATCGTGGCAGTTCGGGACGATCTTCAATGGCTTATTGCCGATCTTGACAGCATTCTTTCCCAAAGTAGCACTCTTTTTGATGGGTTGCAGCCGAGCGATCGCGAGTCAATCGCTGCTACTTTAGAGAGAGTTCGTCAATATCTTGCTTCCCAACAAGATCGAGCCGCCTCTTCGAGAGCTTCCGCAACAGCAGCCCAACAAATTGCTCAAGCCGTCTTGTCTCGACTCGATAGGCGCTTGAGCGACTGGTTTGAACTGTTGCAATCGGAAGTAGAACAATTGCGCCAACAGAGACAATTGCTGATCGCACAAATACAACAGCAACAACAGCAGCACCAGCAGAGCGTTACCGAAGAGTTAGAGGTTCTCGCACAGCGTTGCAACGAAGCCGTACAGCAAAAACTGTCTCAAATCCAGAGCGCCTTAGAACAGCAATCTCTAGACTCCCAGCCGTCTCAGTTAGAACAGTTTGAACGACTGCAAGAGCAATCGAATCGTCTGTTGCTCTCTCTCGATTCTAGCTTTCGGAGTGTCTTCGCCACCCTAGAAAAAGATCTGCAAGGCTATTACGATTCCCTGTGCCAAGGGTTGGAGAGAATGCATAGTTTGGGACAGCAAGGCGAAGCCAAATTTTTAGCTTACGTTCGGCGGCTGACGCAACAGATAGAAGGCTCTTCAACTCAATCGCTTCAGTCTAAAGAAGCAGAACTGGCTGCCGTGATGAGGGATCTCAGCGAAGTCAATACCGTCATTTATCCACCCCTGCCAGAAGAAGAAACAGAAGAGATTCAGACGATTGCTGCCCTAACAGATTTAATCGAACCAAATTGGCAAGAAGAAGCAACAAAGTCCCATCAAGAATGGTATCTAGCAGTCGATTTCGGAACGGAGGGATTGGCTGCCGTCCTATTCAACCGCCACCAAGAACAAATCTACCCGCTTGCTTGGATATCTCAAGAGGGAGAATTTTGCTCGCGCCTTCCAACCGAGGTTTATTGTCAATCGAGCAACGAAACGCAGAAACTATATTGTTTCGTTGGAGAGGCGGCAAAGGCAAAAGCCAAAGAAAAAACGGGAATTTTTTTGGAAAACTGGAAAGAAAATCTCAATTTAACCAGTTCGCCTGCCAATCCAGTCCGAGAAGCCCTCAAATCTTTATTTTCAATGTTAATTCCTTCAGAGGCAGGAGCGGTCAATGGAGCGATCGTAGAAGCGATGGGATTGCCGGAGGAATCATTTCGCCAAGTTTTGAAACACTTAGAAGGCGCAATCCTCAGTTGTCCGACAGGCTGGGGCAAACCGTATAGGCAGCTTTTGCGAGAGACCGTATTGGAAATCGAGTTAGTGCAAAGTGCCGAGCAAGTTTTCTTTCTCGAAGAAGCGATCGCCACTTTACTCGCCCACGTGAGCCTCAATTGCGTCGCCCAAACGACTGTGTTGGTCATCAATGCAGGCGCGATCGCAACGGAATTAGTCCTGGCAGATATTCCTGAAGACTATCGAGCCTTGAGCGACAGAGATTTTCGCCTTGAGAGTTTTGCTTACGGCGGCAGTGCGATCGACCAAGATATTCTAGTTCAGTTGCTCTATCCCCAGTGGACTTCCCAACTCAATCCCTCCATCCCAAGACTCGATGAGGAACCGCCGCAACCAGGCGAACCCGACCTGCAAAAGCGAGAAAATTTGCGATGGCGCTTGCAAAGCCATCCCATCGGGCAATCGTTTTTGGAAGCTGCCAAGCTGACAAAAATGATCTTGCAGCAGCAGGAAGCATTTAATGCTCGACTGGGCAATTGTCAGTGGGGGGTCAAGCGTCAAGACTTTAGCGAAAAAGTGGTCTTGCCCTACTTGAAGCGCTTAGAGTCAGCGATCGACTCCCTGTCGATCCAAATGGGCAAATCGGCGGGAGCGATCGAACAAGTTATTTGTAGCGGGGGATCGATGCAAGCCGTTTGGCACGTGCTATCTCCCTGGATAAGCGAAAAACTGCCCAATGCAATCGTAATTCAGAACGCAGGCGCAACAACCGAACCGCTAGTGTCCGCTAATTGGAGGCAGATGCACGACCTCAGCTTTCTCGATCGCACTCAAACAGCTATAGGACTAGCCTGTTTGCCCCTATTTCCACTAATCTTGGAACGGCAATAATTTCGTGTTTCTATGGCATCTTTGAAAAGTCTGGCGATTCGCGGGGCAATTTGGACGTTTGCGGGTTATGGTCTGAGTCAGGGATTGCGATTGGTAAGTAACCTGATCCTGACGCGCCTGCTCGAACCCGAACTTTTTGGGCTGATGGCATTGGTGACAACCTTTCTCATCGGTTTGAATATGTTTTCCGATGTCGGATTTGCCCCAAACATCATTCAAAGCAAGCGGGGAGACGACCCGGATTTCCTCAATACGGCTTGGAGCTTGCAAGTCTTGCGCGGCTTTGTCTTATGGGCGATTTGTCAGGCGATCGCTTTGCCCATTGCTGAATTTTATAACGATTCGCGATTGATAGGGATCGTTCCTTTGGTTGGGTTGACCATGATTTTTGCCGGGTTTAACTCTACTTCCCTCTATACGCTTAACCGAAAAATGCTCATAGGCAAGCTAACCCTCTTGGAATTAGTGACGCAAATTATTGCTCTAGTCGTGATGGTTACTTGGGCGTGGTTGAGTCCCTCGATTTGGGCATTGATCGTTGGCAATCTCGTTGCAGCACTGTTGAAAACGATCCTCAGCCATCGCTTAATCCCGAATTATACTAATCGCTTCGCTTGGGAGCAAGCGGCTGTGCGCGAAATTTTTTCCTTTGGGAAATGGATCTTTGTCTCGACTGCGATGACATTCTTTGCCACCCAAGCCGATCGCATGATTATGGGAAAACTGCTTTCCTTTAGCATGTTAGGCGTCTACACGGTAGCTTTTACTTTTGCCAGCCTTCCCCAGCAAGTTATCGGGCAACTTTCTGGCAAGATGATTTTGCCGCTAATGTCTCAGTTTGCTCACCTGCCTCGCGAGAGTTTTCGAGCCAAAATTCTCAGCAAGCGCAAGGGGATTCTAGCTGGCGTAGGATTGCTGATTATTCTTTTGGTTTGCTTTGGCGACATACTCATTTTAAAGTTCTACGATTCAAGGTACGCCCAGGCAGCTTGGATGCTGCCCATTTTAGCTTTAGGCATTTGGCCCTATTTATTATTTGATACCAGTCGCACAGCTTTAATGGCGATCGGCAAACCCAACTATCAAGCCTACGGTCAGCTGGCTAAGAGCCTGCACGTTTGTATCGGTTTATTTGTTGGGTATCATTATTTAGGCGTATTGGGAATCATCATCGCGATCGCGCTTAACGATATAGAACTCTATTTCATGAATATCTACGGTCTCTGGCGCGAAGAACTCAGCACCCTTCAACAGGATCTCAAAGCGACTCTTTTACTTCTATTGGGATTGGCGATCGTACTGGCAGGAAGATATTTCCTGGGGTTCGGATTTCCGCTAGATACCCTGTTTGCCTGAGAGGATGTTTGAAAAGTATACACTATAGGCTTCCACGATGGCGCGATCGGGCAGCGGAGCGATCGCGACAGCAGCGAAATTTTACCTCATACCATTTTTCATTCATTAATGACAGAGATAGTCGATCGCCCTCACCCCCAACCCCTCTCCCAAATAGGGAGAGGGGTGAAGAATGTCGATCGCGAAAACCTGAAAATTGGTATCAGCCATGCAAGCTAATGAGGGATCTAAAAATCAGACAACAACAAAGTCATCGCTAATACTAATGTTAGTTGTGTCTTGCAAGATAGCAATTAAGTCGCTGTTGTAGAAAATTTGAGTATCTACAGCCGAACTGCCGACTAAGTTAGCGGTCGTATCGAGGGAGTAATCATCCAGACTGCCATAGACTTCGAGAAGATCGTTGGCTTTCCAATCCTCGATAATTGCGCGTCCGTCTCCCAGATAGTAGGCACCAGAAGCATTGCCGAGAACAAATGTATCGGCACCTCGACCGCCCGACAAGGTATCGATCGCATCGGGATCTGGGTCAGAACCATAGCCGTCAAGCCGATCTGCGCCATCTCCGCCCGACAATAAGTCATTGCCGAGCATTCCGATGAGGGTATCGTTGCCAGCACCGCCGATGAGGGTATCGTTGGCATCTAGTTCTACCCGACCATTAGGCGTGTCAACAATGTTTTGTTTGCCGCCACCGTAGAGCCAATCGTTTCCCCTGCCACCATCGAGGCGATCGCTGCCGCTATCTCCATAGAGAGTGTCATTACCAGCACCGCCGATGAGAGTATCGTCTGAGTCTAGGGGGTATGCGTCATCGTATATAACGAAAAAGTTCCGTTCGCCGCCACCGTGTAGTAAGTCATTCCCCCTACCGCCATCGAGACTGTCGCTGTCTTCTTCTCCATAGAGGGTGTCGTTGCCAGCGCCACCGAGTAGGGTGTCGTTGTCTACACCATCCCAGCCATACGTAAAGTTGCCTTCTTCAAAGCTGAAACCGCCATAGAGTAGGTCATTGCCAGCACCGCCATCTAGGAAATCGCTACCGCCTCCAGTGTAGAGAAGGTAGCGACCGTAGACATAGTATTGTCCGCCATTAAGGGTGTCATCCCCAGAGCCGCCTTTTAAAGTGTCATTGCTAGATCCACCGTTGAGGCTATCGTTGCCCCCTTCACCGTAAAGTGAGTCGTTCCCATTGGACTCGGTAGAAAGGATGTCATTGCCATCTCCGCCATAACCGACAGAAAACCATCCATCAAGACTGTCATTGCCCTTTCCCCCATAAAGAGTACTATCCCATGCCCCGATAAGAGTGTCGTTGCCGGAGCCGCCATAAAAGATATCGTTACCCCACAAGCCTTCATCGTAACTAGGGTATGCGCTCAGATAGTCATCGCCAGCTCCTCCCATCAAGGTGTCGTTTCCTCGTCCACCAATAAGAGTGTCGTTGCCTTCTCCGCCATCGAGGAGAAGACTAGCGTAGCCAAGTTCCTCGCCGTAGAGCAGATCGTTGCCAGCTCCTCCCCGCAGCGTATCGAGGTCAAAACTCGAGTAATCACGATCGATCATTCCGCTGTAGAGAGTGTCATCTCCCTGTCCGCCTTCGAGCAGATCGCTGTCTTGCCCTCCATCGAGGCTGTCATTACCTCCTAAACCTAAAAGAGTATCTTTTCCCTCAAAACCCAAAATTGTGTCGTTATTAGGAGTACCAAGGAGGTTATTGTCAAAAGAATCTCCTTTTATAAGAGCCATAATTAGCCCTCCTAAGTTTTTAAAAAATATTTGATTAAATCTACTTTAATATTATCTTTTTCAAGGATTCTATTTGAGTTTTTGCAATAAAGTTACACTTTCTTCTCTGCCCTTTAGTGGCTTGAATGAGTTTGCAATTAAAGTTAATTAAATGTGACAATTTATAAACGATCGCCCGTAGATTTTAACCAACTAGATTCTATAAGATTTTTTTAGAGGAATCCCAAAAGTCTATTTTGTCGTTCTCAGTGCAGGAGAACGTAATGAAAAATCTCTGTTTGAAGTTGGTATACTAATACCATTTTGGATGAAAGGATTTTGGATTGAGAAGTAAGGGCGGGTTTATCTAAAAACGCGCCCCTAGTTCCCTACAGTTACCGTCAAAAACTCGCCACACACGGAACTGCCGACTAATTGCGAACTGATATAAGTAGAGTTGGCTCCCCTCATCCCTAAATCCCTTCTCCCACAAGGGGCAAAGGGATTTTAGGCAGATTTATTTGAGTTTGGTCACTCAACCAGGTCGCGATCGCAAGATTTATTATTATGACTAATTATGGGGATGCGCCTCTGTGAGAAGGAAAAATCTTGACCAAATCTTTATCCTTTTATGGAGAATAGGGGAGTCGAACCCCTGACCTCTGCGGTGCGATCGCAGCGCTCTACCAACTGAGCTAATTCCCCCTAAATATTTTTAGATAAACTATCCTAGCATTATTGTAGATTTTTTCGCTTGGTTTGGGGTCTTTCCCTGGGGCTGCCATGCTGATATTTGTCATTGTCTTTAATCTCTTTTTAACTCTGTTCAACCTGTATATCGCTTTTCGCCTTTGGAGATTGCGGCGAGTACTCGCGAGAGTCGCTAAAACATTAACCATGGTAGAACGTCGCCTTCACAGAATTTTTTATCCGGCGCCAGAGGTTGTCCTAAGAGGAAAACAAGGAACTCACGAACTCAGACAACGCTACCACAGATTACTGGTACAAATCGAACTGATAGAGAAAATTTTCTCTCTGGTGAGTCTAGGAATAGGGATCTGGCGGCGACAAATGAGGGGCAAGCGCCGTCTTCGCTCCGAAAAACTTTTCCCAGCTGTATAGATTACTTTGCACTTTATTGCTCGCTATAATTTTTAGAGAATCAAGAAGCGTTTTAGTTACTAACCATGACAGAACTAAAACAACAAAAGTGCGAAGCTTGCAGCTCAAAATCTCAGCCCATTACTCAAGCTGAAATCGAACAACTCAAGCCCCAGATTCCTGGTTGGGAGATTCTCGAACGCGAGGGAGTGCTGCGCCTAGAAAAAGTTTACAAGTTTCCTAACTTTAAGAGCGCGATCGCGTTTACCAATGCCGTCGGAGAAGAAGCAGAGAAAGAAGGACACCATCCTGCCTTACTTACCGAATGGGGAAAAGTCACAGTAAGTTGGTGGACTCATGCTATTTCTGGGCTACACAAAAATGACTTCGTGATGGCAGCGAAGACGGATGCTATTATGAATTCTCAATTTTCCTAAATTTTTAGTAATAACTTGAATGAGAAAATTTCTCAAAAAAATCCTCCTTGAAAAGCTCGACCTTGAAAAGCAAAAAAAATTTGCTAGGCTTTTCTTAAAAAATGCGATTGATAAAAGCGATCGAGAGAAAAACTTACACGAGCTAGCGATCGCGTTACAGGAGTATGGGGTACAAGTAGAAGACCGATTAAGACAATTAAAAGCTGAAAAGATAGAAATCCCCGAACGATACAACTTCGATCGAAGCGCTTTATTAAAGTGTTCGATCGCACAAGAAGATTCTCCCTGGCTAGCTTGGAAAATCGAAGATTATGCTATTCCAGGTATGCTGTTGCCAGAGGAGATGCAATATTACAATTATATCGGACAATTTTACTCAGGACAAGGCGAAATCATTGAGCTAGGACCTTGGTTAGGTTTATCAACTCATCATATCGTACAAGGCTTAATAAAAAACCCTAATTTTGCTTCTAAAAAAGTCTATGTATTTGATGATTTTATCTGGCGATCTTCTTGGATGGATCGACATATAGCTGAAGACGAACGACTAGAAAATCATCAAGACTTCCAACCTTTATTTTATAAATACTCATCAGACATACAGGAATACCTTCAAGTAACAAAAAGGAAAATTATAGAATACGACGGCAACCAAGATGTCCCGCAGCTTACCTGGGATAGAGGCTCGATCGAACTCATGTATATTGATTGCGGAAGAACTTTTATTGCCAATGAAGCTTGGTATAAAATTTTTTCAAAATTTTTTATTCCCAATGTCACTCTACTCATCATGCAAGACTGGAGACAGCATCGGGAAATTCCTATGAGATGGTATAACCAAACGAAGCAGTTTACAGACTCAAAAGAAGATAAACTTCAACTCATTCATGAAGTAAGGCAGGGAGGAATTGCTACTTTTCTATACAAAGGCTAAAAAGCTCGTAAAAATTTGAAAAGAATTATGTAAATACAACAAACAATTTTTTAAACTAAGGATAAGGTTCTTTTTACCCAATTCTCATTAAAAATCAATTCATAAATCCGATTATGTATGCTTAAAAACCCCTGGCGTTTAATCGCCAATCCTGATAAGATTAATTCCCGTTCTTCGGGGCTATCGAGGGCAGGAATTTTTTGTTGAGACAAAATGTTTTGATAAAGCTTGAGTAAGCTAACTGGATTGAGTTCGCTACTAAGAATGCGATCGCGAATCGTGCGTAAATGTTCGGGTTCGTCTTGAGATTCCCAGTTTTCAATTATCTGCGATCGCACTAATTTTTCTATCCATTCTTTTTCTTGGTTAGTGGGAATTGTCGAGGTAGCATGGCGAATCAGTTTGCAGAGCTTTTGAGTTAAAAATGGTTGTCCATTCGTCCATGCCAATATTTCTTTAAGCACGGCTCGCGGGTTGCTAACTCTCTCGGTTAATCCCTGTAATAAGGGTTGGGCTTCGTATAATTGAAATCCATTGAGTTGAATTGCCTGACCGATATTAAAAGGAGTACGCTTTTTGTCGTCAATTAATTGAGAAGGAGTTGCTACTCCTAGCAAGGCAAAAGTTAAGCGTTTATATTGACAAAAATTACTTCGTTTATTATAACAATTTCTCAGAAAAATAAAAAAGTCATCGATGGGAAAATCCAGATTGAGAACGCTATCAATCTCATCGATAAAAATAACAATAGGTTCGGAAACTTTTGCCAGTAAAACCGAGTGAATAAATTCTCCTAAACGCTGTACGGGGGAGAGAAAAGAATGCTCTTGCCACCAAGTCCGCAGTTCGACGCGATCGAGGAGGTTAAAATGACTGACTAATACATAAACAAAGCCAGCATACCACTGTTCCATGGTTAGCTGTCGATTGCCGATTTCTGAGAGATCGATTGCCGCACATCGAATTCCCTCAGCTTGGAGTCGCTTCATAATTTGCACTCGCAAGCTCGATTTGCCCATCTGTCGAGAATTGAGAATATAACAAAATTCTCCCAACTTTAGCGCTCTGTAAAGGTGGCGATCGGCAGAACGCACGACATAAGTTGGCGCATCCATCGGCAAGCTTCCTCCTACCTGATATTCATAGGTAGAGGGAGATTCTGCGCTTCTAAGCAGTGCGTTTTCTATGACCAATTCTGCTTGCGTTGCTTTAAGAACGTCTAGGGTTTGTGACAGTTCGCGGGTACGTTCTTCAACTTTTTGTTCTAGGGTACGGCTATATTCGGCTAACTTATCTTTTGCCTGTTGTAGTTCTTCGGTAAACTTAATGCGATCGGCTTCTGCTCGCTTGCGAGCCGTGATGTCGGTAAAAGCTGCGATCGCATAAGTAATATGACCCTTTTCGTCAAAAATTGGACTAGCCGACACTTCCACGGGAATTATCTTATCGTCTTGGCGAATCTCCATATCGTCGATGGTGATACTTTCACCCTTTAATGCTCGCAAAATTGGCTGTTCGTTAGACGGATAAAGTTGCTCCGTCCCCTGTCGATAGACACGATAAATCTTGGTTAATTGTTCGACTGTCGCACCCGGAACGACTCCCTCACCTAAGATTTGCTCTGCCATTTGATTGGCATAGGAGGGTTCCCCGCTAGCGCTGACCACAAAAATCCCGACTGGTACGGCTTCTATAAATTGAGTCAGTTGTTGCTCGCTCTCTCGCAAGGCAACTTCTACTTTTTGACGTTTTGCGACTTCTTCTTGAAGATGGGCTAATAGTTCAGCTTGTGCCTTTTGTGCGAGGCGTTCTTTTTCCAAAGCAGCTTTCATCTGCTGGACGTGTTGTAGTGTTTTATTGGTAGTAATTTCTAAATCTTGAAAATCGATCGGCTTGGTTAAAAAATCAAACGCACCGCGATTCATTGCGGCTCTAATATTATCGAGATCGCCGTAAGCAGACATAATAATAACTTTGATAATTGGGTCTCTCTCTCTCAGTTTGGTAAGCAAAGTTAACCCATCCATTTCTGGCATATAAATATCGGTCAGTACTACGTCGATATCGGGATAAACTTCTAATTTTTCTAGCGCTTCAATCCCATTACAAGCAAAAATGAGTTCGAGTTGATTCTGGCGAATTTTTTTTCTGAATTTCTGACGAAGTAAAGTTTCTAAGTCTAACTCATCATCTACTACCAGGATTTTATTTGGCATTATTTTCTCCTAGATAGTGCAAATTTTTATTAAATTTATTATTATAAATTCCAAATTTTTTTCTTAAGCGTCTCAAATTCTATCGGTTTGTTAATATAATCGTCTGCACCGTATTGCATGGCGGTTTGATAGGTCTGCTCGTCTCCATAAGCAGTAATCATAAAAACTTTAACTTGTGGGTAGTTTTCTTTAAGGATTTTCAGCAGTTCTATTCCATTCATCCCCGGCATATTGATATCAGCCAAGATTAAAACGAGATATTCAGAATTTTTGACCTTTAAAGTTTGAAGAGCTTCTTCTGCTGAAAAAGCAAAAGAGAAGTTAATGGCTCCTTGTCTAATCTCTTTTCTAAATTTTTGAGTAAATAAAGATTGAACATCTTTTTCATCATCAACTACCATGACTTTCATATCGGTCTTCCTCGGTCGGGGACAACAGTTTTAGGTAAGGTAACAATAAATTCAGTATATCGAGAAGCTTCAGTTTCAATGCGAATATCGCCTTGATGGGCTTGTACGATGATATCGTGACTGATAGATAAACCTAGACCCGTTCCTTCTCCGGTTGGCTTAGTTGTGAAGAAGGGGGTAAATATTTTGTCGGCAATTTCTGACGGAATTCCATTGCCATTGTCGCGAATGCGTATTTCAACGGAGTCGCCTAAATTTTGAGTGCTAACAACTAACAGTGGTAAGAATTCTTGTTCTTCGCTATTGAGGGGGTTGTAAGATTCGGTTTTTTTTCGATGGACGGCGTAACAAGCGTTGTTGATGATATTTAGAAAAACTCGACTGATATCCTGAGGAATAACATAGATGGGTTCGAGACTATCGTCGTAATAGGTTTCTATAGCAACATAAAAAGAAGAATCTTTGGCTCTCATTCCGTGATAGGCTAAATTGACAGCTTCTGCAAGCAGTGCATTGATGTCAGTTAGTTGTTGGGAAGCGCTTTCGCCCCGCGAGTGCATTAGCATGCCATGGACAATTTTATCAGCTCTTTTGCCATGTTCGTTAATTTTTTGTGCGTTTTGACTGAGATCGTGTAAGATCTCTTGGATATAAGTTAAGCTATCCGAATCTAGGTTATTTTTTTGCAATTCGATTTCTTCGAGAAGTTCTTGGGCTAACTCTATAGATAGTTCGGCAAAATTGTTAACAAAGTTGAGAGGATTTTTAATTTCGTGAGCGATTCCAGCTGTTAGAGTTCCCAGAGAGGCAAGTTTTTCTTGGGCAATTATTTGAGCTTGAGTTTTTTTCAACGTTTGTAGAGTCTTGGCTAATTCTTCATTTTTTCGTTGAAGTTCTCGCGTTCTTTCTTCTACTTTTATCTCTAAAGTTCTGCTGTATTCTTCCAATCGTTCGTAAAGACGAGAATTTTCAATAGAGATAGCTGCTTGAGATGAAAGCATTTGTAAAACTTCAACGCGATCGGGAGGAAAAGCATCTGTAGTTAAATTATTTTCTAAATACAAAATTCCACAAAGTTTGCCTTGGTAAATAAGAGGGATGCAGAAAATCGATTTAGGTTGAGTTTTTACAATATAGGAATCGGCAATAAATTGTTTTTCGCAAGTAGCATTGCCGAAAACGACATTTTGATGAGTTCGGATAACATAGTTGACAATAGCAACTGATAAAAGAGTCGTTTGAGTAGCAGGATTAATAAAGTCTATAGGAATCGATCGCAAGGTAGTGACTTTTTCAGACTCTACCGAACTTTCTGCTTCAATTAGCCATTTACCTTCTTTTTCGAGTATGAGAAAACCTTTTTGCGCTCCAGCATTTTCAATGACAATTTTCATCAGGCTTTCTAGTAACTTTCCTAAGGCAATCTCACTCGATATGGCTTGATAAGCTTTTAGAATTGTAGATAGATCGAATGAGAAAAAGGGGGAGACTTTGTTTACAGAAGCACTTGGCAATTCGTCTGCGTTAGGATGTAGCATCTTATCGTTTTCAATATTTTTCTGCACGATGGTATTTGAGAAGAACTGGGGATAGTTTTGTTTTAAATGCCTAACTTTAGTCATTCCTCCCCATCTCAGATAGCCATAGTAAGCATCCCTTAGATAGACTCTAGCAATTTTGTCTTTGCCTTTACTAAGATAAAACTTAGCAGCTAGTTCGTTAGACAAATTTTCGTTAAGATAATACTCACTTTCGCGTGCTGATGCGATCGCGCGGTCGTAAAGTTCCATTGCTTCTAAGTCTTGGTTAGATATGCGCGCAATCTCTGCGGAAATTAGTAGGTATTTATGTAAAAAGTTTTCCGGACAATTATCCGACCAAACTTCAAATTTTTTCTGATTTTCTAAGATAGTTGACCAGTAATACTGTTTGTTTATTTCTTCAGTAGCTTCTGAACAAAGTGCTAATAAAGTTAATGAATAATAAAAGTAATGTTCGACAAGTCGTAATAAGCCAAAAGAAAAGGCTAAAAGTTTCTCCGATTCTTTTGCTATAATAAGAGCTTGCTTACAGTCATCAAATAAATAAAATAATTGCAGTTTAAGAATATAATAAAAATTTAAATGCATGCCAAGGTCAAGCTCTTGTATTTCTTTTAAATAATTTTCTTCATTAAAGCTGTTATTATTAAAACTCAGCGTAGAATCGGTTAATCCTTGCCAGCATAAAATCGTCTGTTGAAGAAGTCTCTGAAAATAAATTCCATGAACATTTTTATTTTTGTCCACATAATCTATAAATATTTTTAACTCCTGAGTGATTAGAGCTAATGGATCTCCTTTCAAATATATTTTTGATGCTAGATCGTTAAGAGCATAGGTAGCGAAATTGGGATCTCCTGTTTCATTCCCGCATTCAAAAGCTTTTCTTAAAAAAAACCAATCTTCTTTAGTATGTTTTTTCCAATGATTAATAAAAGCACCAAACATGAAGTAAATTTTACTGTCTAAAGCAAGATTCTGAAATTTTTTATTAACTTGAAAAGCTAACTGTCCAAATTCATATCCGCTTTGGTAGTTACCAAAACCCGATCCTATAATCAGTCCATAGGCACTATAAGCAAAAGCAGAAACTTCTGTATTCCCATAACGTAAGGACCTATTCATCATTTTTAACATCAAGAGAATTCCCAAATCTAAATTGATAAAGTAAGCTGGTGCAGCTAAACTCATCAAAATATTCATAATAGCTCTTGAATTTTTATTTACCATTTCAGGCAAGTTATAGATATCGTCAAGAGTTTTACCAGCAAGTTGAAATTGAATTCGGCTAAATTCCCTTTGAATAGCTTTTTTAAGATCTGTTTTAGTTAAATTAATTTTAAAAAGACTAAGACTTTGTATTCCCAACTCAAAGGCTTCTTTAGTTTTTCCGATATTGGTATATAAAACTATCTTAAGTATATAAACCTGGGCTTTATCGACTTTAGTTTTAGCATTTTCAAGAATTAAATTAAATCTTCGTTCTGCTTTATCAAATCTCCCAGTCAAGTATTCACATTCTGCCAGTTCGAGATTGAGAGAAAAACTTAATTGATAATCCGTTTTCCAGCTATCTCCGAGCAAGAAACCGAGAGCAATTTCAAAATAGTTTGAAGCAGCTTCATAAGCTGACGATCGCTTAGCCTTTTTGGCAGCTATCATATTTAGTCTGACAAGCCGTGCTTTTGCAATTTTAGTTTTGATTAGTTGACTGCTTGCATTTAAATGGTTGACAATTTCAAATATTCGTTCTTCTAATTTATCTTGGGAAGTATTGTCTAAAAGTAAATTTCCTATTTTAAAATGAATGTTTTGTTTTTTTTCTTCTGGAATGAGAGAATAAGCAGCCTGCTGAACGCGATCGTGAATAAAGTGATAAGTAAATTTACTATTTTCTTTGATGTCAGGTTCGGGCAAAATGCTGTCAAGCTTGTTAGGAATTTTATAGTAATTTTCACTGGTTGAAATTAAGCCTTGATCTAAGGCTTCCCATAGTTTATTTTCTGTTTCTCTTAAATTGTCTCCAGTCACAAATGCTAAAGTATTTAGATTGAATTGATTTCCTAAGCAAGCTGCGATTTCTAGGGTTTTTTGCGTAGCTGTTGAAAGCTTCTTAATTTTGTCAACCATAAATTCGGCCACATTATCAGCGATTTGCAGACTTTTAATTTTTTCTAAATCCCATTGCCAGCATTTTTTCTTAAAGTTAAATTTTATCAGTTGTTTTTTGTATAAAAAATTGAGAAGTTGATTAATAAAAAAGGGGTTGCCATGCGTTTTATCTAAAATTGGTTTTGTTAAAGGATAAACCAGATTATCCCGACAGGTAAATGTATCGGCAATTAGTTGTTTAATATTGTAAGTATTTAATGGCTGAAGCATTAAAGTATCAACTTTTATCTCTAAAGCTTCTAATTTCTTTAAAGTTATCATTAAAGGATGGCTATCGCTGATTTCATTATTTCGATATGTACCGACAATTAGTAGATATTTAATCTCCGATTGAGTAATTAACAAATGAATTAAATTTAAGGAAGCGAGATCGCTCCATTGTAAGTCATCAAAAAATAAAACTAAAGGATGTTCTTTCTGGCTAAAAACTCCAATAAATTTCTGAAGAACGGAATTAAATCTATTCTGAGATTCTTGCGCTGATAGTTGTGGTACAGTCGGTTGTTTGCCAATAATCAATTCAACTTCTGGAATAACATCGATAATAATTTGACCATTACTTCCCAAAGCTTTTAAAAGTTTTTCTTTCCAAGTTTGTATTCTTTCTTCACTTTCACTTATTATCTGAAGAATCAATTCACGAAATGCTTCAATGAGAAAATAATAGGGAATATCTCGTTTTAGTTGAGAAAATTTTCCAGAAACAAAGTAACCTCCTCTTTGAATGATAGGTTTATGAATCTCATTGACTAATGTAGTTTTACCAATGCCTGCAAAACCCGAGATCAAAATAAGTTTATTTTTTCCTTGACTAACGCTATCAAAGGTATTTAACAATGTCGCGATCTCTTGTTCTCTGCCATAAAGTTTCTGAGAAATTTTTAATTTTTTAGAAACGTCTTGACAAGCCAATATAAATTTTTGTATTTTGCCTTTTTTTTGCCACTGAATCAAGCACTTTTCCAAGTCATTTTTAAGTCCGTAATGACTTTGATATCTATCCTCTGCTGTTTTGCATAATAGCTTATCAATAATTTCTGAAATTATTTGAGGAATCTCTTGATTAAGCTGATGAAGCGACACGAATTTTTTAGCAATATGACAGTGAACTAATTGCATGGGATCGGTTGTTGAAAAAGGCAAACAACCTGCCAGAATTTCATAAAAAGTAATCCCTAAAGAATAAAAATCAGTACGATAATCTATTGAGCGATTTATGCGACCTGATTGTTCGGGAGATATGTAAGCTACATTGCCTTTTAAAACTCTAGGATTCGTAAAAATCTGATTCTCATCTGAAAGAGTAGATGCTAGACTAAAATTGGTGATTTTAACTGTTTGATTGACTGGATCGATCCAAATTGTCTGAGGATTTAAATTTTTATGAATAACGTCGCGTTCGTGAATAGCTTGAATAATCTCTACAATTTTAATAGAAATTTTTAAAAAATCCGCGATCGCTACTTTATTAGTAAAGCAATAAGTCTTAAGTGGTAAGCCTGCAAAATCTTCATAAACCAAAACCATATTATTTTGAAATATTTCTAACTCATAGGGTTTGAGAATACCTGAAATATTTAACTCTTTAGTAATTTGATATTCTTGTTGTAGTTGAAAAATGTCCGTAGGTTGAAAAGATTCAGTTTGAAAAGTTTTTATAATAAAATTTTTACCATCTTTGTTGCGATAACCTCGACAGATAACTGTATGACCATCTCGGTCAATTACTTCAGTAATCGTGTAATTTATAAGTTTATTCATATCAATTACTTTCGCTTGTCTAGCGAAGCTATCAACTGAATTCGATTTTAATAGGAAATGTGCTTCTAACTTAGCTCAACTCAAGCCAAGGCGAATATATCTTAGGGGGTAAAAGTAACGCTTTACACTGTTACGGGTTGAGATAACCGATTAACTCGTTCCCCGACCATTCCAGGGTATCGCCGATTGCCTTACCGTCGTGATAGGCAGCGAGTAGAACTTCGCTGGTTTTTCCCCACGCGATCGCACCCGTAGCATCCAGCGCGATCGCGCCTAAATCTCGTCGATGCTCATAGGATTCCTTCATCGAACGTTCCATCGCTTCCGCTAGCGATAATCCGTCGCTGACGCGTACGACAATTCGTGCCGCCAGACATTCATCGATGATATCTTCGCCAATCCCCGTACAGCTTACTGCCGCATATTGGCTAGCATAGTTACCCGCAGGCATGGCAGAATCGCTTACGCGTCCGATTCTTTCTAATCCCTTACCGCCTGTCGAAGTGCCAACCGCCAACCGTCCTTGCTTGTCGAGGACAACGACACCAATCGTACCCCGTCGCGCTTCCTGAGAAGTCACCAACGCCTGTTCGGCAACAACTCCTGCCATCTTTTTCCTAAAGTTATCTTCTCGTTCCTGAATCCACTCTTGCAGGCGGATATCGATGAGCGGATCGTAAATAGGAAGCTTGAGTTCTCGCAACAGTTCTGCTGCGCCATAATCGGAAAGAACGCGATCGCATTCGTTTTGCAGCGCTTGAGCGAGCTGAATCGGATTTTTAACGCGAGAGACGTTGATAACGCCACTGAAGCGTTGCGCCGCCCCGTCCATCAGAGATGCACTCATGCGGATTTGTCCGTCCGATTGTAGAACCGATCCCGTTCCTGCATTAAAGCAAGGGTCGTCTTCTAGTAGCTGGCAACCCCGAACAACGGCATCAACAGCGCTCGTTCCTTGCAGCAGCAGATCGTAAATTTCTTTGACGACGAAATGGAGAGACTTACGCACGACTTCCAGTCCGCCTTTCCCTTTGAGAGAACTGCCAGCCCCGCCGTGAATAATGAGTTTGGGTTGCCGATCGGTCATACTGTCCCTTTCTACTTGCCTAATCCATCAGCTAGCTTAGCAGTTATCCGTCTCTAATTAGTAGAGTTTTTTGAACTGAACTGTAGTAGGGTTGGCAAAAATGGTTGGTGTTGTGCGGCACGATTTTCAGGTGGAAAGATATAAGTTTACGCGCTGTTGACATGCGGCAATATGTAAACAAGCTTTTAAAGTGTCATCTACTTAGCAGGTATCGAACAATCAGAGAAATCAGCAAACCTTCCACAGCACAATGCCAGCTCGAACATTACACTCTGTTTTTGCTATCAGAACCAAAACATGGGGGATGTTGTAGATTAGCAGAGATATTAGAAAACGTTTCACATGACAGTGTGAATAAATTCTTGCTGAGAGAAAGATACGAACCGAAAGATTTATTCAATACAGTCAAGGAAATTATCAATATAGTAGGTGGGATTTTAAGTGTTGATGACACAGTAGTAGAAAAATTATATAGTGACCCGAAGAATGCCGAATTAATCGGTTATTTTTGGTCTGGGAAACATCATAAGGCTATCAAAGGAATAAACTTAATCACGCTTTATTACAGTGATGTCCATGGTAATTCAGTGCCAATTAATTACAGAATATACGACAAAAAGGAGGGAAAAACCAAGAACGATTATTTCCAAGAAATGCTTACCGAAGTGATTGATTGGGGGATAAAACCCAGGATAGTGACAGGAGATAGTTGGTATTCAGGAGTAGAAAACTTAAAATTTTTAAGAAACCAGAAATTGGGTTTTCTCTTTGGGGTAGAGAAAAATAGAACTGTCTCAACTCAACCGAAAAACTATTGCCAGGTGGGCAGTTTGGAGATTCTCGACCAAGGTTTGATAACTCATCTGAAAGAATTTGGATTTATCAAGTTGTTTAGGAAAGACTTCAAAAAAGAAGACTCTAGGCACTATATATTATATCTACCAGATGAAGATACTCTTAATCAAATCACCAGAAGTGAATTTCTGACAATTCATGATGCTCATTGGGGAATTGAAAGTTTTCATAGATCTATCAAGCAAGTATGTGGAATTTGTCGATTTCTGGTTAGAGATAGCCAAGCTATCAAAACACACATATTTTGTTCACTTCAAGCATTTGTTCGTTTAGAAAAAATGCGCTCTGAAAACATAATTTCCAATTGGTATCAAGTGCAGAGAAACTTATTTACTTTAGTTGTGCGCGACTACATTGTGGACAATCTTACTAATGCTTGTGCTGCTTAATCTACATGGATTAGTTTTTTTGTCAATGCGTAACTCCTAATAACCTAAAAATATGTCTAGGCTTGTCCAACCATGTCTAATTATTTAAGTTCTGCTGGCAGCCCTACAGATTATCGTATTTTACCTAGTAGCCTTGGAATTTTGGCAGTAATACAACAACCAGCCCCCGGCTCGCTGACAATTTTCAGCTCGCCCCCCAAGCCAGCAATTCTCTCTCGCATGCCCTGAAGACCAAATCCAGTATATCTCTCATCGACCCGAAAACCTTTGCCATTATCTTGAAGCACCAGCAATAAACCGGAGGGGGTGGTCTGGAGTTCGATGCGGACGGTGGTTGCCTCTGCATGCTTGCAAATGTTGGTCAGACCTTCTTGCACGATCCGATACGCTACAGTATCGATCTGGTTTGATAGAGGATGGGATAGGTCAATCTGGCATTCTGGCAATATGCCCGTGGTTTGGTGAAATTCTCGGACGAGGGCGGCGATCGCGCTTTCTAATAACTGACCTTGCAGTGGGTCGGATCTGATTTCTGAAACGGATTGGCGTACTGCTTGCAGAGCTTCCGAACCGAGTTGTTTGGCTTCTACTAAGAATGTGTAGGCCTGTTCCGGGTCATTTTTCCACAGCGCCAGGGCGGTTTCCATTTGAATATTGAGCGCTACGAGTGCGTGTCCCAATGAGTCGTGAATGTCGCGAGCAATTCGATTGCGCTCTTCGAGCATTGCTAGTTCTTCAATTCGTTGGTTAAGCGCTCGTTCTTGTTCTAAAGCTTGGAGCAACTGCACTTGCAGCCTGCGAACGGTTAATTGATTCTCAACTCGTACCAATACCTCCTCAACTTGAAATGGCTTAGTAATATAGTCTACGCCTCCAGCCGAGAAAGCTTTAACCTTATCAAACACCTCGTTGAGGGCGCTGATAAAAATGACTGGTATCTCCTGAGTGTCGGGATTGGTTTTTAGATGCTGGCAGACTTCATAACCATTCATGCCGGGCATATTGATATCGAGCAGAATCAAATCGGGGGGTTGTGCCCGCACGCCCATCAATGCCGTCGAACCATTGGTTACACTGCGGACTTCATACCCCTGCTTATCTAGCATGGCTGATAAAAGGCGCAGATTGTCTGGCGTATCGTCAACGATAAGGATATCTCCCTTAGAGGGGTGAGCAGAATTCATAAAGCACGAGTTTAACGCCAAAACTTGGGTTGAGTTATACTATTTTTCATTCATTAATGACACAGATAGTCGATCGCCCTCACCCCCAACCCCTCTCCCAATTGGGGAGAGGGGAGAAGAATGTCGATCGCGAAAACCTGAAAATTGGTATTATCTATCTTCGAGCGATCGCGAAGTATCTCTTATATATTCTAAATGAATCAAAATTTGAGTAAGGGATTTTAGCCAACGCACATTTTTAGGATGCCGATCGCCTCATTGCTGCAACCGCAACAGAGTGCAAGGTACTTTGCCGTGAGACGGCGGAGCCGGCTTGCACTTCGTCAGATGCAGGCGATGGAACAAAGTCTAATGTCTTGTCTGGCTCGAAGTCTGTCACCATCGCTCGTTGCGGCAGCAGGATTGAATACGGTTTTTGACTGCGCCAGAGTGGTATCTGAGTGATGGTTTGTGCCAGTAATCGTCGGTAGATTTCACTCAGATGAGCCGCCGCGATCGTCCAACTCAAGTCCGGATCGGATTTGCCTAAAGAGTTCTGCCATAACCGTTTGACCCATCGATCTCCCTCCAACACCTGAGCGATTGCCTCGGCCCATGCCTCTGGCATGTTAGCGGCAACCCGTAACCCGGTTTCTTTGGGGATGACGGCAAATCTCGCTCCACTGTACTGAGATGCGATTACTGGGGTGCCGCGATCGATCGCCCGTAATGCCTTATCTGCGAAGGGTTCCCTCCAATTCGGAAGCACGCACGCATCGGCTGCACTGTAATAAAAATCGAGATTTTCAGGTGAACCTGATACTGACCAATGAATTTTATCTTTTAGATCGAGTGCTGAAACTTTTTCTTGGATAGCACGATGAATCTGAGCGAGATCGTCAGCAGAACTGGAAGTTTGCGCAATGAAAACCCAATGTTGTTTCCACGAGCGATGCCGTTGGATAGCGGACATTTGATTGAGTCGAGTTGCAATCTCAAGCCAGCGTTCAATTTCTTGCAACGCCCGATCGCCTTGTTGAGCGAAAGTTCCAACCCACAAGATAACGGTGTCGAAGGCAGAAAATCCTAATTGGTGTTTGGCTTCGATTTTCGATCGCACCTTGGGATGGAATGGAGAATACTTGGCATTGAGAGCTGCAAATTCAATAATTTCATCTGCATTGTGCCGAATTTGCCAGGCTTTTTGCGCCGAAGGATGTCCGGAAATTTGCGATTCAATCGAAAGCGAATCTTCACTCCAGTAAGAATGTATCCACTGCATTCCACCAGACACCTTAAGCTGCAACCCAATCTGACCCGCTAATCCATTCCAGGTATGAATGAGTGGATAATTGCCCCCTTCGTGCGTAGCAAATTTTTGAAAATCTCTGACGAATTGGGCGATATTAGTTGCTGTTATATATATTTTGCGACTATCCGGCGAATCCTGTTCTATTTTCACCTGATTAGTGTATGATTCGCCAACTTTACCTAGAAATCGATCGATCTGCCATCCGGCTTTTATCAATGCCGAAGTAAGCTGGGTAAGTTGATGGTGGATCGCTGATGGATCTGATTTTGAGTCATTTGGCTTTGAGTGCAAGGTACTCTGCCGTGAGACGGCGGAGCCGGCTTGCACTTCGTCAATCGACAAAATTGCGATCGCTTGCTTGGGGGAATGCACCATAGCCTTCACCTCCGCTGGCTACAATCCACTTCAAGCAGCAATAATGGGGGTCTCGCTTCGACCATTGCGGCTGAAACTGGTTGCCAAAACCCGTCGATACACCGCTTCATAGCCATCTACCATTGCTTGAACGCTAAAATGCTGCTCCACGTGCTGACGGCAAGTCCGACGGTCTATTTCGGATATTCGAGCGAGGGCAGCAACACATTCATCCACGCTCTGACAAAGAAACCCTGTCTTGCCATGCACGATAACTTCAGGAGCTGACCCCAGTGCCATTGCAATCACTGGCGTACCACAAGCCATTGATTCGGTCATGACCAAACCAAAGGGTTCGCGCCAGGTAATCGGGAACAGCGTAGCAACCGCCCCACCCATAATCTCGCTTTTCTGCGCGCGATCGGCTTCACCTAGAAATTCAATTTGTTTGCCATCAATCAGTGGCGCAATTTCTCGTTCAAAAAACTCTCGATCGGCGCGATCGACTTTGCCAGCTATCTTCAAGTGCCAGCCCGCGCGCTTGGCAATCTCAATCGCCAGATGAGGTCCCTTTTCTGGCGATATCCGTCCTAGAAAAGCTAAATAAGGCGAATTATCTGGTTGGGGATGAAAGAGGTGAGCGTCGGGATCGATTCCATTATATACAGTAGCGATGTAGTTTAAATCCAAGTCATCCCGACGCTGTGAATTAGAAATGCTGACGAAGTTTTGGTGTCTATTTTTGATGTAAATTGGCTCAACCCAAGCGGGGACAATTCCATGAGTCGTATGTACCGTTGGCGTTTTTACCAAATTGGCATAGGGAAAAGCAGAAAAGTCAATGTGCGAATGAATAATATCAAAATCGTTGGCGCGTTCGTAAACTTTACTCAGTTGCAAGGCGTTGTAGATTTGTTCCTCTTGTGGAGTCGCTTCCATCAATCGTAAGGGCTGGGGTGCTCCGGGTTCTAGCTTGGCAAGGGTAACCGAGTCAGCCGTTGCAAACAACGTAACTTCATGTCCGCGTCGAACGAGTTCATCAGTTAATAAACTGACCACTAATTCTGTGCCGCCATAGGCTGGAGGAGGAACTCGCTCCCATAGCGGAGCAATTTGTGCTATTCGCATAGCCTTTTCTCCTTAATACAGCTTTTTTTTCCTGATTTTGATGAAGGTGAAGCGAGCACTTATGCGTCAGATGGAAACAGGCATCTGCGCAACCTGTCTCAGTTTACTCAATCAAATAGTAGAGTTGAACTCCGATTTTTGTCATTGGGGCGATCGCGCATTTACCGATAGCAATAACCGTACCGATAGATGAGCTTTGCTTGACTTCGATCTAGTTAACGATGTCGATTGCTTTCCCATTAGCTATAACTTTCCTAAGCGCTTCCAACAGAAGCACGACATTTTCGCGCCGACTGTTATAACCCATCAATCCAATTCGCCAGACTTGGCCTGCCAGTTCGCCCAGTCCCAAACCAATTTCAATGTTGTAATCAGTCAGGAGTTGGCGTGCCACTGCCTTACTATCGACTCCTTCTGGAACTCTGACCGTAGTTAAGGTGGGCAAGCGAAATTCTTCCCGGACGTGACAAACCAGCCCCAAATCTGCCAAACCTTCCCAAAGCAGGCGGGCATTATTTTGATGTCGTTGCCAGCGTTGCTCTAATCCTTCTTCTGCCGCCAAGCGCAGCGCCTCCCGCAAACCGTAATTCATATTACTAGAAGCCGTGTGGTGATAAATTCGCTCGGAACCCCAATAGCGATTCAACAGGTTCATATCCAGATACCAATTCGCGACTGGCGATCGCCTCTTTTGAAGTTTGTCCCAGGCGCGAGGACTCATGCTAAAAGGAGCGAGTCCCGGAGGACAGCCGAGACCTTTTTGAGTGCAACTATAAGCCAGGTCGATTCCCCATTTATCTAAAAACACAGGTACGCCGCCCAAACTCGTCACCGTATCGACCAACAACAAACAATTAAATTCGCGGCACAACTCGCCTACTCCTTCCAGGGGCTGACGCGCTCCCGTCGAGGTTTCTGCGTGAACTAGGGCAAGAACGGCAGGACGATGGGTTTCTAAGCCCTCTCTCAGTTCGTCTAGGCTAAAAACCTCTCCCCAAGCCTTAGTCAGCTTGCGTACATCGGCTCCATAACGACTCGCCATATCCGCCAAGCGATAGCCAAAGTAACCCATTATGCCGACTAAAATTACATCCCCCGGTTCGAGAACGTTAGCCAAAGTCGCTTCCATAGCTGCACTGCCCGTTCCACTGACCGAAATCGTCATCGGGTTATCTGTTTGCCAAACGTAGCGGAGCAAGGTTTGAATTTCGTCCATCAATTCTAGGTAACAGGGGTCGAGGTGCCCCAGGGTTGGCAGGCTCATAGCCGCTAAAACGCGGGGATGGACATTAG
Organism: Hydrococcus rivularis NIES-593; assembly: GCF_001904635.1. GTDB lineage: Bacteria > Cyanobacteriota > Cyanobacteriia > Cyanobacteriales > Microcystaceae > Hydrococcus > Hydrococcus rivularis. Next base: position 878 of record NZ_MRCB01000041.1, on the reverse strand, counting down.
CTGGACCCGGACCCAAAAGCAGGCGCGGGGGTACGTCTAGTTGGGTAGTATGGATGCGATGGCGCTCGTCGATAGAAAAGGGTAAGGTCATGATCGATTCAGTCAAAATTCAGAAATAGAGGCGCACAATCGTGCGCCAGGACAGAAGTGAAAATTAGGGGATTCCCTCGTTTATAAAAATTTTATCTGTTAGCTGTAAGTTAAGTACAAGGTATGACAGCTTATTTCATTTTCTGCAATAACGCCCGATGAATTCGGCTTGAGCGAGAATATGCCCTTTCATAGCAGCTTCTAGTTGAGCTTTTGTCGCTCCTGGTTTGAGGTCTAACATTGTATCTAGGGCATAAAGTTTGAAGAAATAGCGGTGTGTTCCTCGCGGCGGGCAAGGTCCCCCATAGGCAATTTTGCCGAAGTCATTTTTTCCCTGAAGTCCGCCATTGGAAAGTGAATTGCCTGCGGGAATCTTTTCGGGCAAGGAGCGAGTTTCGGGAGGCAAATTGTAAACGACCCAGTGAACCCAGGTTTTCATCGGTGCGTCGGGATCGTCGCAAATCAGCGCCAGGCTTTTAGTGGCAGCTGGCGGATCGTCCCAAATCAAAGGCGGCGAGATATCCTCGCCATCACAGGTGTACCGAGATGGTATTAGTTCGTTGTGGGTAAAAGCCGTACTTTCTAGTTTCATCGTTCCAGTAGAAGAGAAATTCTGTTGTTTGGGTACAGATCCGCAAGCTACTAAGGAAAGTCCCAGCCAGCTAGAGAATCTAACGCCCAGCCGTAAGCAAGCTCTGCGATTCATTGTTGCCCTCGATCGCTGTTCTTCTATATTATCGGGTAAGGTTCGAGGGTCGCCCCTCTCCCCTCCCCTAAGAACGGAACGT
>NZ_MRCB01000040.1 GCF_001904635.1 Hydrococcus rivularis NIES-593 | reverse complement strand
GGTAGCTAAAGTTCTCTTTTGGCTGCCGTTCTTTCTTTTTTAGTCTAAACTCCAGTGAAAAAAGTCGGAGGTATTTGCCTCGTTATTGATGCTAAATGGATTAGCCATTAGTTATTGTTTTTATATTTCTAAATGTTCCCTAATCTTTAAGCTACTCTTCACTGATTTGCTCAATTACAAAGATGCTCAATTATCAGGATTCATCTATGCCAATTAAATGCATGATCCGAGGATTGAGTGAGTTTCAAAATAATTACTTCAATATTCATCAGGAAATGTTCCGCCAGCTATCCCAGGGACAAACGCCTGAAATTCTTTTTATTCCCTGTTCCGACTCTCGAATCGATCTCAATTTACTCACGCAAACTAAACCAGGCGAACTATTTATTATTATGAAAAATTTTTTAGTGCCCCAATCTACAGACAATATTTTCGACAAAATAAGCAGTTCCATAAAAGCCAGCAATCAATGGTTTTTTAAAACTCCAGAAAGAGCTTTAGAGCAAGCTTATCAGGCAGCTTTGAAAATTAAGGCGATAGAGGACGAACATTTCAGCGGTCAAAAAGTTGCTGCTACGTCTAAAATTTATAGTCAAAATATACTGTCTTGTTTTCAGGCTGATGTGGATAAGTATTTAAATATTATCAAAATAAAGATTGCAGAATTTAAAGTTAGTCGTTTACTACTTCGAGGAGCCAATTATAATTTTCTAGATAAGCTTAGTTTTATCGATCAAATTTTAACAAAATATCAGATATCAGCCAAAGCAAAACCTATACTAAAACCTCTTAGTTTGTCTGAAAAACTTGTACCATTACAATTGGCATGCCACTCAAAATCTCAAGTAAAATCATCCGAGATTACTTTAATTGATGTCAAACCTATAAATCAAAAAAGTGGCGTTCTACCTAGATTGATCGGAAGAACGATTGGCAAAATTAAAACTGAAATGAATCCCAATTCAGAAGAAGAATGATTACAAAATTTTCGGCGATCGCGTCGAATTACACAACAGGCTATCAAGTTTGTTGTATTGTTAATTATTATTCCTGCTTTGACTTCAACATTCTCAAAACAACTTCTCATTTTGCCTCTCATCGATCGCTATAGAAGTGGAGAAAAAACACCTATCTTCATTAACTGGGAAATGAAAGAAGAAGCAATGAAGGAGTTTCAATCATTTGAAGAAGAACTAAAATTTGAAAGTCTATTACATCATGCCCCTAAATTTTCTCCAGAAGCTATAGAAGAAAAGATTTCAGAAAAAGCTAACGAATTGGCGGAAGAATTTCGTTACAAGAGTAATAATGCGATCGCCAATGTTTTTGCAGATCTACTAGGACTGATTGCTTTTGCTGGAGTTGTGGCGACTAACCCAAAAGGTGTAATAGCAGTTAAGACTTTTTTAAACGATATTATTTACGGTCTGAGCGATAGCGCCAAGGCGTTTATTCTAATTTTATTTACCGATATGTTTGTGGGATTCCACTCACCCCACGGTTGGGAAGTGATTCTATAAGGATTGGCAAATCATTTAGGAATTCCGGCAAATAGAAGCGCTATTTTTCTATTTATCGCTACGTTTCCAGTTATTTTAGATACTATCTTTAAATATTGGATTTTCCGCTATTTGAATCAGATATCTCCCTCCGCCGTCGCTACGCTTAGAAACATGAATGAGTGACCAAAAACAATTCAAAATTCAAAATTTAGGTTTCAAGCCTCTGGCTTTAACTAGGTTGTACCTTGTTGATAAGATCTGACAGCAAACGATAAAGCATAATAATAACAAGGAATTCAACAGCAAAGCATGATGAGAATTACCTTGGATCGAGAATGTTTACACGGATTGGATCTGTCTCCAGTGAGAGAAGTCGTCGATCGCCTTTTCAAACAGGGCGCGATCGCCACTGGCGAACAAAAAATTAGCTTTGATTTTGATTATCCTCGCGATCCCGCCGATCCGAGAGAACTCTCAGAAATTCCAGAAATCCGATTGTGGTTCGTGCGTTTAGATGCCGCTTATCCTTGGATGCCTTTTCTTCTCGACTGGAAAGCGGGAGAATTAGCCCGTTACGCGGCAATGCTGGTTCCCCATCAATTTAACCGTAGCGAAGGCATCCGGTATAACCCAGAAGCCCTAGAAATTTTTGTCATGCACAAAGTTTTTGTCCTAGCTGACTGGCTCAAACAGCAAGGAATTCCCAGTCAGTCTCGCCTTCAGTCAATGGCGCAAATGTTTGGATACGAGTTAGAGGAATCCTTTCTTAAATTGCTTTAGGAAAGGTTCAAATACTTTCTCCGCACTCTTCGACTAGGTAACAGACAGCACGAAAACGAAGTCCCACCAATTGTTCGTAGAAAGGATTGAGTTTGCATAGCGGTGGGATATGGGCTACCTTGCGACCAAAGAAAATAAGATCTCGTTCAAAGGGACATTGAACCGGAATGACCCGACAAAGAAATCGAGCCAAATTACGATTTTGAATCTCAATAGTATCGAGCCAATAGCGCAAAGCTTCTAACCAGTAGAAAATTAGTTGAGCAATTTTTGAATTGGATCGCATCCTGCTTTGAATCATCGTTGTCAACCAAGAACAGCTACGTGATTTTTGAGCTGTAATTGCTGCTCTCAGTTCCCAACATACGTAGATTGGTTTAGCGTTGGTTAAAGAAACGGATAAGAGTTTGGCTGTTTGTATAAAGATTTCATCAAGGAAGTACTTTCATTTTCTGGGCGTGCTAGCATCAGTCCACTTAAGTGGACTTAAACTATGAGCCAGGAACTGAAGTTCCTGGCAGACTCAAATCTACGAAATTATATGGATAACGTGACGGAAGAAATCGAGCATTCCAGTCAAGAAAAGACTTCTGCTTACTTGTGGATAGGGATCGTTGCCCTCGTTTACTTGCTAATTGTTGCGGTAGGGATAATTAGCTACGGTTTCAAATCGGTTGCGGGCGATCGCGCTCAAGAATTGTTTCAGTTTGCCACCAATCCCCTAGCTGGTTTAATTGTCGGCACCCTGACGACTGCCTTAATCCAATCCTCTAGTACGGTAACCTCTGTCATTGTCGGGTTAGTCGCGGGAGGGCTGCCTGTGACGGTTGCGGTTCCGATGGTGATGGGTGCTAATATTGGGACGACGATTACCAATACCCTTGTCAGTTTAGGACATATCCGCAACCAAGAAGAGTTCAAAAGTGCTTTCGCTGCGGCTACCATTCACGATTTTTTTAATCTAACCTGCGTTCTGATTTTTCTGCCACTGGAGATTGCAACTCATTTTTTAGAAAAGTTTGCCTCATTTTTTGCCAATTTATTCGTTAATAGTTTCTCTACCAGTCTCAATGGCTTCGATGTCATTCAAGTCGCAACTGCCCCTGTCGCGAACCTCTTGAAAGCAGCAACAGAGGTCTTCCCCCATCCGTTTGACGGTCTTGTTCTCATTGCGATCGCTTTAGTACTGATTTTTGTCTCGATCCTCTACATGGGGAAGTTACTGAGACTTGCCATCGTTGGACAGGCAAAGATCCTGTTGCGAAGCGCAATCGGTCGGGGTTCTGCGATGGGAATTTTGTCGGGAATGCTCGTCACTATTTTAGTTCAATCCTCATCGACGACGACCAGTCTGATCGTCCCGCTGGTAGGAACGGGTTTGCTCGCCCTAGAAGAAGCCTATCCTTTTACTTTGGGCGCGAATATCGGCACTTGCGTGACTGCCTTAATCGCAGCCACTGCGGTAGTAGATAACCATCTAGCTGCCCTTGAAATTGCCATGGTTCATCTGTTTTTTAATGTCACTGGGGTAACGCTGATCTATGGCACTCCTTTCTTAAGAAATCTACCTATCTTGGCTGCCCAAACCTTAGCTCAAATTGCCAGCCAAAGAAAGTATATTGCTTTTGCTTATATTTTCAGTGTCTTTTTCTTGATTCCCGCAATTTTATTGGGAGTAACGTCAACGCGATCGCGCCTCCTTTAGTAGTAGCGATTGAGCGATCGCAAAAGTTTGAAAAATTGAGGGTTAGAAATAGCGAAAAAGCCGACGAGGCAATAGAAATTTTTGAAGAACTTTAAGAAGAGAATATCGATATTTTGGTAGTAGTTTGGGAAGGCAATATTGGATAGCTGGGAACAAAGCGATCGCGAAATACGACCCTTTATAGTAACATGTCATTTATTATCGGTTAGGGTCGCCAGATCTCGATGAAGTTACCTAAGCTATTTTTGGGAACGACATTGCTAGCAATATCGAGCTTATCTTTAAGCGTTCGCGACTTATCAGCCCAAGAACCAGAACAACAACAACTAGCCTGTTTCCCCTTACAAGTTATCGGCGGTTCGGGAGAAGAACTCTCAAAGACAGTTTCGCCACCTAGCGTTCCTCTTTTTAATAATAATTGGAATACAGATTTTGCGGTCGATGCTCGCGCGGATTACGATAACTACGTTGCCACGCTAACGCCAGAACATGATGGCGAATACTCGATTAAAATGTATCTGAAGTACAGTAACAATACCACAGATAAATTCTACGACCAAAAAGTGGTCTTATCTGCAGGTCAACCTTTGACTATTTCAGCTACTCCTCGTCGCAACGAGCAACCCTATCAGGTGAATATTTTTGTAGGCGGTTTAGTCTCAGTTGGCAAAACCTATCGGCTTACCGTTGAAGGCTGTTCGCAAGAAAGTTTCAGATTCGACACGGATCCGGATGAAAGGTTCGATCGCTAGAAAACTATTTTCCAATCGCAGCTTTAAATTCTGTCCAAGCTTGGTCATAAAATTTTGTTGCCTCTCCAACATCTTTAATGTATTGCAAATTTTTTAGAGAATCCAAAGGGGGATAAATGGCGGGATTCTTGAGGTTGTTTTTATCCACTAACCCTTTGGTCAAGGCTATTTTATTCGCTGTTGCAAACTTAGCATAGTCGGCATTTTTGGCTGCCGTTTCTGGTTCTAGCATAAAATTAAGAAATTTTTCCGCCAATTCTCTATGGGGCGCACCTTTAGGAATTACCAGGGCATCAGCCCATAAAATCGTTCCCTCTTTGGGAGCCACATAGCGCAAATTTGGATTTTCTGCGGCAACCTTAGCCGTGTCTCCATTCCAATCGGAAGCGAGATCTGCCTCTCCTTGGTTGAGCAAATCTCTACACGTACCCGGACCGAAAGCGACAACCATATCCTTGTGCTTGACGAGTAGGTCTTTTGCCTTGACAATTTCTTCTGGTTGGGTAGTATTGGGGTCGTAACCCAAATAAATCAAAGCGGCAGCTAGAGTAGGACGCATATCGTCTAGCCAAGCGACCCTTCCTTTATACTTGGGGTCAAACATCGCTCCCCAACTGTCAATCTCGCCTCCGGTAGCCTTGATGTTATAGCCAATTCCCATTGTTCCCCAATGGTAAGGAATTGAGTATTGGTTGCCCGGATCGAAGGGAGGATCGAGAAATTTTTTCTCAATGTTAGCAAGATTGGGAAGCTTGTCTTTGTTAAGTTTTTCTAATAAGCCATCGGCAATTAAAATTGCGACCATGTAATCGCTGGGAAAAACCACATCATAGCCCGGATTGCCCGCTTTGAGTTTGGAGTAGAGGGCTTCGTTATTATCGAAGACATCATAGTTGATTTTGGCGCTATACTGTTTCTCAAATTGCGCGATCGCATCTGGAGCCAGATAGTCCGTCCAGTTATAAATATTGAGAACTTGCTCCTTGTCCTTATTATTTCGATCGACACTGCTACAGCCTATTGGTAATGTCAGACCAAATACGAATAAAAGGAGAAGAATCAGCGCTTTTTTCATCGCTTTTGCTTTGGCAACTCAATCGTTAGAAGAACATGGGGTTAGATTACCACAAAACAACTCGATGCGCCTTAATAGCACGTGCGGGTAATTATTCTTTCTCCTTCGCAAGTACTCCGTTGAGAAAAATATCTGCGATGCCTTCTGCCATTTCTTGCAGGGCTTTAGGAGAAGCTTTGGGTTCCATAATAGTGTCATTAGAAAACCCCGCGATCGCAAACATCCCTAAAAAGACTTGAGCAACAATTTTGGGGTTCATTGGGCGATAAATCCCCTTATCCATCGCCGTCTGAAAGAAAGCTTCGGCAACATCAGTCATTTTGGCGATAACTTCTGATTGAATTCGTTCTCGTAACTCCCGATGATACTGCGCCTCAATAAAACACACGCGCAATAGATCGCTATTTTCTTGCAGTCGCATCATTCGCCGCCGCATTACTTGAGCAACCGCCTTATAACTCCCCATCTCGCTAAGTTCCGTCAGCAAATCCGTTAAAATATCTACCCAGCCAGAGGTTGCCACTTCTATAAGAATGGCTTTTTTATTGGCAAAGTGGCGAAATATAGTTCCTTCAGCAACATTAGCAGCTGAGGCTAAATCCTTCGTCGTCGTTCCTTCATATCCTTTAGCAGCAAATAGACGCAAAGCAGCTTGAAGAATGCGAGTGCGAGTGTCATCTTCTTGAAAACTTGAATGGTTGATTGCTTCTGCCGACAGTTGCTGGCGAAAACTTTGCATAATCATAATAGGATTTAGGAGCGAGGGACAGATTGCCCTTAACATCGTAGAGTTATTGTCTACTATGAAACTTCATTATCGATATTAATCTTTATTAAGGATTAAGTTGTGTCGTTGAAAAACCGAATTCGGAGATAGCTATGTCCAATCCCAATCCAGAAACTCTAACAGCCGACAGTCCAAATAGATCGATGAGCGATCGCGAACTTGAAACCATGACGGACGAATTCATCGAACGAACTAGCAGCCACAAAGAAGTCATAGAGACAGTTATCTCTAGCCTAGAACAAAATAACAGTGCTATGGTCGTCCATACCGATTCAGGCTATCTATGGAAATTCCAATACGGTAGCGTAGAAGTTTTCGTCCAGCTAACGGGAGAAAGCGACGAAGATCTGCTCACTGTTTGGTCGCCCGTACTCAAATTCCCAATTCGGGACGAAGCCGGACTGATGCGCAAACTGCTAGAGATGAACTGGTCAGAAACCTTGGAAACTCGTTTTGGCATTAGTGGCGATCGCGTCGTCGTTCTCTCGCAGCGTGCTGTTGCCGACCTTTCCCCAGAAGAAATTTCCAGGGCAATTACCCTCGTTGCCACTATCGCCGACGATAATGACGAATCTCTTAAAGAAGCGTTTGGGGCAGCTTAATAGGTTAGAGGGCAGGGGAGTTGGGGAGACGGGGAGACTGGGGGACTTGGGAGAAAGTTACCTAATCCTCAATCCCACATCCGCCGTTCTCCTTGAAAAGGTTCAACGAACGTGCGGCGGCTTCGCCAAAATCTAAAATCCTTTCATCAAACGATTAATGACCAATCCACAATCCTATTGGCGCTTGATTCCCCTACTCGAAGCAACTGGTGAAATGCAGATGGCGATCGATCGCTGGTTGCTCCAACAGCACCGACAAGGAAAGCATCCTCCTACCTTGCGATTTTATACTTGGTCGCCCGCAGCGATTTCTGTTGGCTATCATCAACATCATTACCCCGAACATTGGCGCCAATTAACCTGGCAAGGAAAGCCAATCGATTTGGTGCGTCGCCCGACGGGAGGACGGGCAGTTCTGCATCAAGGCGATCTGACCTATATGGTCGTCGCGTCGGGCATTCCCGGCAGGCGGACAGAAGTTTATCAAAAGATTTGTGAATTTCTCGTTCGTGGATGGCGATCGCTTGGGATCGAGCTGCGCTATGGCAGTGCCGGACGCGGATACATTCACAATCCCAACTGTTTTGGCACGGCTACTAACGCCGATTTGGTTGCTCCAGACGGACGCAAACTGATTGGTAGCGCCCAACTGCGACAAGGAAATGCCATTTTACAACACGGTTCTATTTTATTAAGCCCCGATCGCCTACTCTTTAGGCAAGTCTTTGGCGACTCTGCCCCCGAACCCGTAAATTTACCAATTCAACTGGCAGAAACTCGCATGAGCCAACAAGTCGTCGTGCAAGCCCTCACAGAAGCAGCCAGTCAGTGTTTTGGCATTGAGTTAGTCACCCGACCTTTATCGGAAATAGAACTTCAAGAAATTTATTGCGCCAATGTCAGCGATCGAGCGCGACATCCGATACTCAACTCAGGATAAACTACATTATGTTAATAGATTCGTGTTGATATCATGAGTGTAGTTAGCCAAGTCATTCTCAAAGCCGACGACGAACTCCGATATCCCAGTAGTGGAGAACTTCAGGGGATTGAAAAATTTTTAAAAACTGGCGAGCAGCGCATGCGCATCGCCCAAACCCTCGCAGAAAACGATAAAAAAATTGTCGATCGCGCCCAAAGCCAATTATTCAGAAAACGTCCCGATTTCAGAGCGCCAGGAGGAAATGCCTACGGTCAGCGCCAATACAATCAATGCCTGCGCGACTATAGCTGGTATTTACGTCTAGTGACCTATGGCATCCTAGCAGGAAGCGTCGAACCAATCGACAAAATTGGTTTAATCGGAGTTAAAGAAATGTATAATTCCCTCAACGTTCCCGTTCCTGGTATGGTTGAAGCCATTCGTTGCCTTAAAGATGCTGCTTTAGGGCTGCTGAACAAGGAAGATGCCATGGAGGCTGCCCCCTACTTCGATTACATTATCCAGGCAATGTCTTAACCGAGCATTGAAAACCAGAAGCTTGAAGTCTGAAAGAATATCATGCTTTTCAGACTTCAAACTTTTAAAATTCAGCATTAATATGTCTGGCACCAAAAAATTCCCTTGGCTTTCTTCTTGTCTGCTAATCCTAACCTATGGGGTTTTTGGCTGGGTTGTCGCTCAATCGAGTCTTGTTTGGAGCGAAGGGATAGTCGCACAAGGAAGAGCCTTAGGTTGGATTATAGACGATAAATCCGTCCATATAGTTATCGATCTCTTAGGTGCCGTTTTAATTTTACTAATCGCGATCGCTTTTACGGCTCCCATTGCCCTGGCAACTATCTTTTTCGGCAGTTGGCTCAAATCAGAAACTAGAGCTTGGATTTCTATTCTAGGATGGGCATTTGCTGTAGTATTTATCATTCGCTGGATTAATTACTTTGCTAGAATTTTGGTCTTGGTATGCGCTGCTCTTTTAGGACGATTGGAATTTCAGGCGGCAGGTTACAATAGCTGGCAAACATTTATTATCCTGACCTTAATCTGTCTCGGTGGATTCACTAGCGGCGTGTTAGCCTTTATGCAGTTAGGACGGTAGATAAAGGGCAGGGGAGACAAGGAGGATAAGGAAGACTGGGAAGTGTGGGGAGAGGGGGAGACAATTAACGACTAACCACTAACCACTAACCACTAACCACTAACCACTAACCACTAACCAATGACCAATGACCAATCCTTTCATCCAAAATCTAAAATCGAATAACTGAATTGCTATGCCTGAAAACTCGGACAAAAAACCCATACAGCGAATACTGATAATCGTAGCGAGTAGTGCTTTTCTGGCAACGATGATATTTCCCATTGCTGGTTTGTTTAGCGATTCTTCCCAACCGTCAAACAATGTAGCGACTATAGATGCACAGTCACTTCAAAAACAATTACAAGAGCAAGCACAGGGATACGAAGCCGTCCTCAAACGCGAACCCGATAACCAAATAGCGCTTCAAGGATTAGCAGAAACGCGACTTCAGATGAACGATCCCAAAGGAGCGATCGCGCCACTAGAGAAATTGGTAAAGTTAGATCCTAATAACCCAATTGGTTTAGAAGGATTGGCAAAGGCACGGATTCGGATGAACGATCCAAAAGGAGCGATCGCACCATTAGAGAAATTGGCGAAATTATATCCCGAACAGCAAGAAATTATTAAAAGCGTGCTGAAACAGCTTAAAGAGCAAGTTGCTCAGGAAAGTCAACAACCCCAACCCCAAAATCAAAAGTAATCGGCACTCGAAAATGTTTGCTTAAGCAAATACGCGGTGTTGCAGCGATGGCATTTGTCGGCGGACTTGTTCGAGGCGAATGGGACTAATTTCTGCGATCGCTATGCCGGGTTTCTCTCCAGCATCTGCTAAAATAACTCCCCAAGGATCGACGATCGTGGCATGACCGTGAGAATAGCGCCTTTCGTAGTGATTTCCCGTTTGTGCGGGTGCGATGACGTAGCAGGTATTTTCGATCGCCCTCGCTTGCAGAAGCGCTTTCCAGTGATCTTTTCCTGTAAAGGCGGTAAAAGCGGCGGGAATAAAGAGAATCTCGGCCCCTTTGAGCGAGAGATGGCGATAAAGTTCTGGGAAGCGAACGTCGTAGCAGATAGAAAGCCCTATTTTGCCTAGCTTATCAGAGGAATAGATGGGCGGTAAGGCATTACCCGCCATAACGGTACTAGATTCTCGATAAGTGTTTCCGTCGGGGACATTCACGTCAAACAGGTGAACTTTCTCATAGCGAGAGACTTCTATTCCGCTCGGATCGACTAGCAAGGCAGTATTATAGGCTTTATTAGGATTGTTCTCGACAGGCACGGGAAATCCCCCGCCTAAAATTGTGACTTGAAACCGTTGCGCCATCGTTTTCAGAAATTTTTCAGCTTTGAGGGCAATCGTTTCAGCTTGAGCGAGCTTCTCTTCTTCTCTACCCAAAAAAGCAAAATTTTCCGGCAACCCGATTAATTCTGCCCCCTGACGGACTGCCAATTCTATTAATTCTTCAGCCTGAACTAGATTTTTTTCTAAGTCAGGCGTGCTAGTCATTTGGAGCGCAGCAGCGAGATAGGACATCATTAGTTTAGTCAGGAATCTTATTGTGAAATAATTAGCTAGAATTGCTTTATTTTATCGCTTTTGATGCTATTGATAGGATGTAAGTCTTATGAAGACAACCGTTTCTAGAATCTTTAACTTTTGCATGTAGCTTGGCTAGTTTGAGTTGAGCGACTTCCCTTCTTTTAGAACCGAGTTGGCATTTAGAAAGCTTTCTATTCGCTTTAATAACTTGTTATGATGGCGAGGATTTTTAATCCGATCGCCATTGCTAACAATAGCAAAATGAGCCAATCCCAAGTCGATCCTTACTGAGTTTTCAGGATCCGATCTTGGTTTAAGTACAACATCAACCACAAAAGAAGCCAAGTATCTTCCGGCTGTATCTTTAAATATTTAAATAATTGTTAATCGTTTGGAGCGATCGATTACCAAGGCAAGCTTGCCCGTCATCGATCCCGTTTCTAGCAAGCGATGAGCCTCTGCCGCCTCTTCTAGGGGAAAAGTTTGACTGAGATGGATTTTCAATTTGCCCTCGTCAATCCAGGCGGCACACTGCTTGAGAATCTCTGTTTGGTGTTTTTGGGCACTCTCCAGCCCCATTAAAGCTGGCGTTAGCATTAATTCTAGGCTAATGCGCAAGTTACGATTGCGGGCGACTTTCAAATTTCCTAAAGCTGGATCCGGTTCGAGAATCGTGACCAAATCTCCATACACCCGTACTGCCGAACAGCTATCAAAAAACGTTTTTCCGCCGACGGTATCGAAGGCGATATCGACTCCTTCTCCATTCGTCCAGTTTAAAACGGCTTGCACGAAATCCGTCTGTTTGTAAAGAATTGGCTCATCGGCACCAAAGTGACGAACTAATCTCTCTTTGTCTGGAGAACCAACTGTCGTACAGACTTGAGCGCCTTTTAGCTTGGCTAGCCCGATGGCAACGTGACCGACTCCTCCCGCACCTGCATGAATCAAAACTTTTTGTCCGGCTTCCAGTCTAGCTCGATCGTAGAGCGATTCCCAAGCCGTAATCAGAACCAAGGGAGCGGCTGCAGCTTCTGCAAAGGAAAGCGATCGCGGTTTGCGAGCAACTAAGCTTTCATCGACGACAGCGAATTGAGCATAATTCCCCGTTCCTGACTTACCGAGTCCTCCAGCGCAGTAATATACTTCATCGCCTGGTTTGAATTCCCGAACCTCAGATCCTACTGCCTCGACAATACCAGCGCCGTCGCATCCTAAAATCGCTGGCATTTGGTCTGGGTAAAAAGTTCCTCGCTGGCGCAGTTTGGTATCGATGGGATTGATGCCTGCAGCTTTGAGTTTAACTAAAATTTCGGTGGGTTTTTCGATTTTAGGTTCTGGCACCTCCTGAAGTGATAAGACATCGGGTTTGCCAGGTGCTCTCATTACAATTGCTTTCATGGGTCTAGTATCGTTCGACTGTTTGTATCGATCGTATTCGATCTTTACTGAACTTATATCTTGCGCCATAACCAATCTAGCCAAGAAATCAATTTTTTGGCTAACAGCATAAGTCTATTAAAATAGACTGAAAGCCTTATCTAGTAATCATTTAGTTTTATAGGCAAGGACTTTTGCTCTCGAGCTTAGGAATTCATTCCCTCGCTCGAGTGAAGCGTGAGTGCCAGATCTGAGATGGAGCGATCGCATCTTACATTTGCGTTTCTATCTGTTATAATGATTTTTTGGACGCAAGCGGACGTGGCGGAATTGGTAGACGCGCTAGATTTAGGTTCTAGTGTCTCTGACGTAAGAGTTCGAGTCTCTTCGTCCGCATCCCAAATAGGGGCAGTTGGCGAAACGCCCCTACCTGTGTTTATGCCGGATAAATCCGTAGCCTGCGGTTGGGTTCTTCTCCAAAACTGTCGGAGTGAAGGCGATAGTGTTCGACGAGTTCGTGTTGCATTTTACGAATTCTCGGCGATCGCGGCAGTAACTCTACGGGTTGCCCAGTGGGGATCACGATTTGTTCGACTGCCAGCCTCGCTTCTTCGAGCGCCTCGATTTCGTCGTCGCTGCCATTGCTGGCAAACAAGTGCAGATCGGTCGTTTCCGGAATATTGGGATCGTCCATTCCCAAAATCCGCCGCAAAGCGCGAGTAATTTGAGGAATGGTATTTGATTTAATTCCGTGGATGGGAATTTGACGCGCTCTGGCAATTTGTCGTAGTTTGGAATGGTTTTTTACATGCGATCGCAGTGCCAATACCACATCGGCATTGTCCATATCTTTTGTGATGACGATGGGAAGATTGAGAATCTCGACAACTTGTTCGATTTGAGAGCGACCGACACCGTAGGGATAGACGTATACGGGCCAGTCTTCTCCATTCGGACCGGGAGTGCGAATTTTTTCTGAGGACTTTTCTGGCTGATACCAAGAGCGATCGAGCATCTGCTCAAAGTCTGTCTTAGCACTGTATCGTTCCCCTTCCAAAGGAGAAACGGGAGTCATCCGTCCCGATGCTCGCCAACCGCTCGGACGAGGCGGAGCTACAACGGTCGGAGCACTACTAACTAACCCTCCTACGGTTTGCAGTTGCGGATGTTCCTCAGTAATCGTTACCTTTCCATTCTCATCGATAGTTCGCACTTGCAGAGTGGGTTCGCGTCCGCGCAACAAGTCATCAACGGTGTTGGCAACATCCTCGTGAACCACCCAACGCTGCCGCTCTAGCATTTCTATCGCAATCTCAAAAGTTGGGGGCGCTTTGCGCTCCAACACGGTCTTTTGAGAACCTCGCCGTCTGGCTTCTTCGTCGCCCAGTGTAACCGCCTGTATCCCGCCTACCAAATCGGATAGCGTTGGATTTTTAATCAAATTTTCAATTCGATTGCCGTGTGCCGTTCCTACCAGTTGTACGCCGCGTTCGGCAATGGTTCGCGCCGCCATTGCTTCGAGTTCGGTACCAATTTCGTCGATGACGATGACTTCTGGCATGTGGTTTTCCACCGCCTCGATCATTACTTGATGTTGAAGTTCTGGACGGGCAACCTGCATTCTTCTGGCGCGACCGATCGCTGGGTGAGGAATATCGCCATCGCCAGCAATTTCGTTGGAGGTGTCGATAATCACGACCCGTTTATGAAACTCATCGGCTAAAACTCTGGCAATTTCCCGCAGGGCAGTGGTTTTTCCGACTCCGGGACGACCTAACAGCAGAATCGATTTGCCTGTTTCTACCAAATCGCGGATCGCCTCGATCGTGCCGAGAATCGCTCGACCGACGCGGCAGGTTAAACCAACAATTTCCCCCGTTCGATTGCGAATGGCACTGATCCGGTGGAGCGTGCGTTCGATTCCTGCTCGGTTGTCGCCGCTAAAAGTTCCCACGCGATCGATCGAATACTGCAAGTCTTCTTTAGATACGGGGACATCGCCTAAATAAACGGCTTCATTTGGAAAGCGAGCCTCTGGAAGCCTTCCCAAATCCATGACCACTTCAACTAAGCTTTCTAGTTTTGGATGCTGCTCGACTTTGGCGCGAATTTTTTCTGGCAGAATTTCTAACAATTTATTCAAATCGTCTGTGATTTGCATCCGGTGGGAAGGGAATGTTTCTGGCATCAATGACAAGGGGGCTACTGATGAATTCGTTTGTTGTGAAAAGTTGTTTGTCTTGGGGTCTAACATAACAACTTAGCGTTAGTCAAGGCTAATGAGAATGAGGTATCAAAAAAAAATTATGGCTGGAGAGAGAGCGCGGCTGACTTGAGCTGGGATACTAGGGAATAGGCTTGCCCGACTGCTTGCCAAAGTAATTGCGGACAATTTTCTAGTTGTGCGGATTCTAATTTGTCTAAAATCGGCGCAAGCAGAGTTCGCGCATAACTTCCGTAGGCAACGCCAGATATATAGAAGCATTCGGAATTCTGCTTGAGTAATCTCATCGATCGCAGTTTGGGTACGGTATGAGAGTTGGTTCCGCCAGCGAGTTGAACGTATCCCGGCAAACGGGCCTTCAAGACTTTTCGGGCAAGCTCGATCGCCGCGCGAGTCGTTCCTCTGCCAATGTCGCCACTCATAGGACGACCGTCGGTTTGCCAAATTAAGGGACAGGGTAAGGGTGACATTAGTTTATAGAGTTCGTACAAGTAATCGATTAGGACTGGATGGTCGGGACAGCTAATCGCGATAACTTTCAATCGATGACACCGGGATGCGATCGCGCTCCAAAGTCGCTTAAAATCTTCTCCATGTCCGACTTGAGTATGAATTTCGATCGCGTCGATGTCCATCTCTTGAATCAAGGGCGCGATCGCACTTGGCGTTGAAACATAGGAACGAGTTATGATAAGCTGGCTCGGACATACGGGCAGACAGCGACCGCAGCCGTAACATCGCGAATCTAACACGCCAGAAAAACCAATTTCTTGAAATGCGATCGCATCTGCGGGACAGATTGTCTCACAGGGGCGATAGCACTCGCTAGGACATTGAGTTGAGTCAAATTCTGCTTTGCGAAAATGGGGATCTTCCCCATCGTTTAAGCTAACCATCAACCAAGGCCGACTAACCCTAGTAAATCCTTTTCCTTTCGCTGCTTCTGCTAGCTCTCTAGCCACGGCAATTCCTTCTTTGGCGGCAGTAATGACGGCTGGATCGGCAGCAACATCTATGCAGTCAGCACCTGCCAGAGTATATGCTAGGGCGAGACTGCGAATGGCAGGAAGGTCTTGGAAGCTAGCTCCGCAGATGAGCTTGAACCAGTTCCCTTCTTTAAGAGAATGTATAGGGTAGTACAGATCGCTCACACCTATATCCTAATGCGATTTCCCTTCAATTGAGGAAGAGATTTGGTCTATCTAAAGACGGGGATCGACTGGCTTGCTTTCTAGTTCCAGATCTAGCTGGCTGATGCAGCCTTTCTCGTTTTTCCGCCGCTGAATATTTCTAGATAGTCCGTAAATAATTCTTGCCGCAACATTTCAAGCTCGGTCTAATTTTTGTCTCCCATGGGAGACAAATTACCAAGATTTAACGACAATTGTCTCACCTCCTCACTCAGTCAGCTCCTCTTACTACTCAATGATCGGGGTTGGGTTTTGGAGGGCGATCGCTAGCATGAATCGCTTAGCATCTTATACTACATTATACTACAAGTATCGAGAATTTTAGCCAATGCTTGTCACTTTTGTCCCCTGAGTATCTATAAAAAGAGAGCGGACTTCTGCGCTGACCCCTTCACTCTTCCAAGCCTCCGTCATAGCTGAGGCGATTGACTCCGCTTGCTCTTTATTGCTAAAAGCGAGTAGAGTAGGACCCGCGCCACTGATAACCATTCCATAAGCGCCAGCAGACAAAGCTGCCGATTTGACCGTTTCATAACCGCGAATTAATCCTTGACGGTATGGCTGATGCAGCTTGTCTTCCATTGCCATGCGCAGCCAGTCTGCCCGTCCCGTTTCTAAGCCCCTCACTAGCAATCCCAAGCGAGCTATATTAAAGATCGCATCGCTGCGATTAATTTGGCTAGGAAGAACCGATCGCGCTTCTTCTGTAGACAGTTCAAAATCGGGAATAGCCACTACGGGAACGACATTGCTATTCCAGGGAATTTCGCAGATTTGCCAATTGCCAGCTTCGCCTACAGATAGCTGACAATTGCCCAGCAGGGCGGGAACGACATTATCGGGATGTCCTTCTAAAGTAATGGCGAGTTCCATTATTTCTGAGACATCTAGGGGAGTTCCGGCAAGCTGATTTGCCCCCACCAATCCGCCGACGATTGCCGTCGCCGAACTCCCCAACCCTCGCGCGAGGGGAATGCCCAACTGAATCTCAATGGCAACCCTTGGGGGCGTTTTTCCCAAGTGCTGATACAGTTTGATAAAAGATTGGTACAAGAGATTGTTTTTGTCTAAACTTACCTTGTGGGCTTCCGTTCCCTTGACTGTAATTTCTACTGTATCCGTTTCTGTCTTTGGCAAGAGGGTAAAGTGAAATTGGTTATAGAGGGTTAATGCTGCCCCCATACAGTCAAAACCAGGACCTAGATTGGCAGTCGTTGCGGGAACGGTAATGGTAATTATTTTGTCATTGGTCATTTAATTTTAGATTTTAGATTTTGGATTTTGGCGAAGCCGCTGCACGCTCCTCGAACCGCTTCAAGGAGAACGGCGGATTTTGGGTTGGTCATTGGTCATTTGTCATTTGTTAGTGGTTAGTCGTTAATTGTCTCCCCATCTTCCCATCTCCCCATTCTTCCTTTTCTCCCTTGTCTGCTTGTCCCCCTTGTCTCCCTCCTCTCCCCACACTCCTCGTCTCCAGTTATCCATCATCCCTTCATCTCTTCCGCGTAGTAGAGTTCTCGTCCGGTGGGGGTCGCCAGTTCGGCAACATTAGCTTCGATAAGGGCGCGATCGCGAATGCGACAGGAATCGCATACCCCACAGGGGTCTTCGCCTCCTTGATAGCAAGACCAGGTATCCTGAATCGGAACCCCCAAACGCAAGGCGCGACGAACGATCTCGACTTTCGAGTCTTTCACCAAGGGAGCAACTAAGCGAGGCGCTTTTCCTTCTACGCCAATTTTGGAAGAGAGGTTGGCGAGTTGCTGGTAAGCTTCGAGGTATTCTGGACGGCAGTCGGGATAACCAGAATAGTCTACCGCATTAATGCCCAAATAAATTGCCTCAGCCCCTTTTGCCTCAGCTAAAGACAGCGCGATCGCAATAAAAACGGTATTTCTACCGGGCACGTAGGTAGCGGGAATTATGTCGGGTTTGACTCCATCTTTAGGCACGTCGATCGACTCGTCAGTCAGGGCAGAACCTCCCCACTGCGATAAATTGACATCGACGGTGTAGTGTTCTTTAATGCCCAATGTTTTAGCAATTTTTGTCGCTGCTGCCAGTTCTCGTTCGTGACGCTGACCGTAACGAAAAGATAAGGCAATAACTTCGTATCCGTCAGCGATGGCAATAGCCGCCGTTGTTGCCGAATCTAATCCCCCAGATAATAAAACTACTGCTTTCGACACGACTGTTAAACTTTCCTCCTCAATCGATCGCCGGACGGATTAGGCATGCCTCGTTCCTACGATTATCTCACCCCTAAAAATTTATGCATCTGTAGACTAATTCGCCATTCGGGGTGTTGCAAGACGTAATCGTATATTATCTGCTGGCTTTGAGGCGTATTCCATTCTGGTTGCAGATATTTGAGTGCTTCTGGCGGAATTCGCGTTGCTTGCTGCTCTGCCCATTGTAAATCTTTGGGATTGGCTACTACAACTTTAAGTTCGCTAACGCGATCGTAGATGCTGTTGTGGGGCGGTTTGTATTGTTTGGGAGAAAATGTTACCCAATCGAATTGACCGCTAAAGGGATGTGCGCCAGAGGTTTCTAAATGAACCCGCAATCCTAACTTTCGCAGTTGTCGGGTTAAAGGATTGAGGTCGTGCATTAGCGGCTCGCCTCCGGTAATAATGACAATAGCGGGATTGGCTGCTTTCGCCTCTGTTGCTAATTCTACGAGCGATCGCTGGGGATAGCGCTTGGCGTTCCACGATTCTTTCTGATCGCACCAAGGACAGTAAACATCGCACCCTCCCAGTCGAATAAAAAAAGCACTGACACCAGTCCAAGCGCCTTCTCCTTGAACCGAGTGAAAGGTTTCGACAATGGGATAGGTTATCGTCTCGATAATAGTTGTTTTCATAGATCGCGCCCCAATAACAGAACAGTCGGCGATTTCAATTGCTGCTTCATTTGCCTAGTCGTCTAAAGACGACTAGACAAGTGTTTTAGTCCATTTCAATGGACTTATATAAGACGGGGAATTAATTCCCCGGCGGCTAATGCGAAGAGTGCGACATCTTAGCATACTTGGAAAAAGGGAAAAGGGGAAAAATGTGTAATTAATTTTGTCTACCTACTTATTAGGGAATTGGCTAGGATGGTCAATTGAGTGCGATCGCGCTTTCGCGTTTTTTGCAGTCTAAACCCTTTTCCATTATCTCGAATCCGCCTGGGTTTAGAAACTAACTGTTAAGCTTTGTAGGATAGTTTAGATTTTCCAATGAGAGGCGATCTGCACAGCGTTTCCCAAGGCGCAAACCAAGCCAATGCGATCGCAGCTTTCTCTTTCTGATGTCATCATAGTAAGAGTGATATTTTTTAGTTAAAAACCTTAGGAGAAAAAACAATGGCTGCACCTGGAGTTACAGAAGCCAAAGATCGCGTTCTCGCGGCTCTTATTTATATACTACCTTTGATTTATGGTTTACCTTTCGGTATTCCGTTACTCAAAGACTTTCCCATTTTGAGTACGCTTTACGTTCCCCTGTCTCCCTTAATTTCTCTTTATTATGGTTTTCCCTTAATGGGAATAATTATTTTCTTTGTTTTGCTCTTTGCTGTCGTTAGAAATGAGCGAGTCAGTCACTTCATTCGTTTTAATGCCATGCAAGTAATTCTTTTAAACATTCTTTTGTTTATCGGAAATTTAATCTTTGCCATTCTCGAACAAGGTTTTTCGCCAAATAGTTTATTAATACTAACTCTTTTAAATACAGTCTTTTTAGGAACTGTAGGGGCTAGCATCTATGGAATGGTGCAATCTGCAAGAGGTTTTTATGCAGAACTGCCAGGAATTGCCGAAGCTGCTTATTCTCAGGTGCGTTGAAAGTTCTTCGATCGCAATCATTTGACTGGCTATTAATGTCAGTCATTTTTTTGATTGATTTATTCTAGATCTAATAACAATTTCCTAAATACCTGCTACAGATAGTTATATAACTACGATCGCCGATATTGCTCTAACAATTGCGGTAAGTAATCGAAGCCATCAACGCCGATCGCGGGTACAATTTTGGAGCGATGCTGCTGCAATAATGTTTGGAAAGTTTCATTTCCTATTCGACCTTGTAAAATTGTCATCAATCCGGCTGCCTGCCGCCATTCCTGAGCCGAAATTCGCTCTAAGAAAGACATTCCCAGACAGCCATTGTAGATTGCTCGATCTAGGAGATTGAGTCGATAGTAAGCTTCTGCTAAATAGGTAAAATTGAGTCCCATCAAGTAGAGGTCGCCAACCCTTTGCGCTGCTTCAACTCCTTTTTCTAGGTATTCAACCGCTATTGCGGGTTGTTCTATAAGCGTGTAAGCAATACCGAGACTATTGTAGGCAAGGGCTTGAGTTTGGGAGCGAACGACCTCGCGATCGATCGCATCGCCCAATCGATCTGACAAACTCAAACTTTGTTTTAGGTATTCTATACTAGCTTCATAGACTTCTGGAAGCATTTGTTCCCGTTGGCGATCGGCTAGCACTTCGCTGTAGCCCAAATTGGCTAGGGCATTCGCTTCTCCTAACCTGTCTCCCGTCTGACGGGCAATAATTAAAGCGCGTTGACTGTAATTAATTGCCGCTTGATAATCTTTTTGAGCAATGCTGGTACGGGCTAGATGATTGAGATTGGCAATTTCGCAGCGGGAGTCGCCCGCACTTCGGGCAATTTCTAAGGCTTCCTGGTGAAATGCTTTCGCCTGTTCGTATTGTCCCAAAGTTCGTTGAGAATAAGCGAGTAAGGTGAGGATGCGTCCTTTCTCTTGAGTTCTTTCAATCTCTCTTAAGGGTTCGTCTAGATATTTGAGAGTGTTTCGCAATCCCTCCCCCGAAAAGGAGGCGACAATCCCGCCATATAGGGGGAAATCTGCCCTTCCCGCAAAATTTCTCAGAATTTGTAAGACAATTTGAAAACAGGCTCGCGATAATTGCGATCCCGGACTCAAGCCATTAGATAGCTCCCACCAAATTACGGCAAAGGTCATCAAAGTCGAACTAGATAGCAATCTCCCCCACTTAGCGCTGTAAGGCTGTTGGTCAAACCATGACACCAACCCTTGTTGCAACCATCGCAGAATGACTGCTAGTTCGATCCAAACACTCAACTCGGCATTCTGAAAAGCTTGTGCTAGTTTGGTTGCAGGTTGGTTAAGCGCTTGAAGCTGGAATAGCTGCTGGGGAAAAAGACTATTAATCCGTCCAGCCCAAACGCTCCAAGGACCTCGCTGTCCGGGAATGCCTTCAAATCCTAAAGCGCTGCCACCTTGCTCGTACATCCAGCTTACCAAATGACCTTCAAGCGCCGATATGGACTGCAAGCCACGAGTGAGTCCATCGGCGATTTGCAGCAAATCGGAGGCAATTTCTGAATCTGGGTTTGACTCAGCTGTTTGCTTGAGAGATTTAGCCAGTTGCTGGATCTGTGTTTGTGTCAATGGCTGAGTTTGATTGATATCGAGGATTTGTAATAGGGCAAGAAAGCGTTCCTCTACTGGTGCCGAGAGAATTTGTGTCGTAGCTTTTGAGAGTGATTGTGTTTGTTGCTTTTCCTTCTGCCACTGTTGCCACGCATCCTGTATCGTCTGCAAGGCTCTCAATTGGCGAGTGGCCTTGGCTTGCTTCATTTCGTCGGTTTGCTTGTCTAGTCCCTCCCGAACTTGACTCATTCGCTCATCCAGACAGCGTTCAAAAATTTCTCCCGTACCGGGACTGATATTTTCTGTCAGCGTTCGATAGACTTGGTTTTTGGAGCGGACTTTGCCTTGCAGGGTATTAGTAACGATTTGTTCGATTAGGTCTAAATAGCGATCGCGCCAAGAAGAATCCGAAGCAGTCATTAGGTCACTACTCAAATAGACATAAACTTCTAGCAGAGAAGTTTTATCGATCTTATCTCTTATAAGCTTTTTATAGAGAAAACGGGAAAGCTAACGACCTTCACATCACCGCCGATCGTTTCTATATCGTTCGCTTTAATGTAGTGACAGATGTACCATGATTTTGGATGCCAACAGACAATGTTTGGTAAAATCAAGCGATACATACTTGTAACTCTAGTAAACCTCCAAAATATGACCGAAATTTTACACTTTGCAGGATTTATATCAGGAGTTAAGTACAGAGCTTGCCTAACAGCAAAACTAGAAAAGGTGGATTTAGAAAGATTTGATGTTAATAGATCGAGTGTGTATGGAATTACACAAGCAGACGAAGCGGAAATAGCTTACTCGAAATGGGTTTTACCTAAACGAACAAGGAGTTATCCGTTTGCAAGAATTTACAATATATACAATGCGTCAAAGATATTAACGATAATACCCGTAATTAAAGACGAGGGAAAAGATGGAGACTTGGATAAACTTCAGTACTCCACGATTTCATGGATGAATTTGCTAAATATTTATATCGTTCTTGGGTACTACGAAGATGCGGAGAGAAGTCAGAAGAAAGGACAGGCTAATAAAAACAAGCTCACAAATCAAAAATTTAATAATGAATTTGTGAAGTCTCAGATTCAAGAAATATTGGACTATAAGCAAAGTGCTTTACATTGGAATAAAAACTTATTTGAGGAACGCTTTGTCAGGATTTTCAGGCAGGTGCTTGATGCATATAAAATCATATCAAATCGAACAGGAGCGCAAATCCATTCTCAAGCTGGGATGGAAAAATATTTACAGGCAGTAATCGGAGATTTTGAGGAATTTAAGAATCTTTCCTTGAGGGGATCGCAGGGTGCTAGTAGACGAGAGGCAATAACATCGCATGAGCTTGAATATCTCGTTGATGGTATGAAAGCAACTTTTGCGATCGAAAACTATTTGGGAGGAACTTACTACTTAACTCCAGATGAAATATTACATAGAGAAGAACGTTATGTAATTCAGGAATCTAAAAATTCTACAAAGAGTACATTACTAGAGTTGAGCGATATTCAGGATGGACTTTTCAAGTTAATTCTTTATTCAAATATAGATTCTCTACAACTAAACGGGCTACAAGTTCTATTTGCCACAAGGTTAAAGCTCACTGGAAAGAATATTCGAGATCGTATTGTTTTACCGTGTTCTCTGAAAGCAATAGAAAGTTTTCTTGAAAAAAACTCGACTGTACTCAGCAACAAAGAACAGAGTATAGTCAAAAAGTTGCTGCTAGAAACACAGCGAAACAACAACATTGAAATTGAAATTAGAGCCAATAATTAATTCTTATGTCTTCAATTAAAAGTCCACTTCGCTATCCAGGTGGTAAATCGAGAGCTATTAACAAAATCATTCCACATATCCCACTAAATATTACTGAATATAGAGAACCTTTTGTAGGTGGTGGTTCAGTTTTTCTTGCCATAAAACAACTGTTTGGCGCTCGGATAAAACTGTACTGGATT
Organism: Hydrococcus rivularis NIES-593; assembly: GCF_001904635.1. GTDB lineage: Bacteria > Cyanobacteriota > Cyanobacteriia > Cyanobacteriales > Microcystaceae > Hydrococcus > Hydrococcus rivularis. Next base: position 11,920 of record NZ_MRCB01000040.1, on the reverse strand, counting down.
AACGATCTAAATTATGATTTGTGTTGTTTTTGGACATATGCTAGAGATGAACTTGAATCTCTTGTAGATGCAGTAACTAAAATCAAGCACAAGTATACAGATGGCAGAGAGTTATTCAACTACTACACTCGCGAAGACTTAAAACTTAGCAACTTCGATCGCGCGGTAAGATTCTTCGTTTTAAATCGTATTACCTTCTCAGGTACTGTCGATTCGGGTGGCTATTCTCAGCAAGCTTTTGAAAGAAGATTTACCGATTCATCAATTGATAGATTGCGTAAACTGTCTTCATGTTTGTTATCCACCCATATTACTGCTAGCGATTATGAGAAGCTATTGTTTCAGGATGGGGATGGGGTCTTTATCTTTCTCGACCCTCCTTATTTTAGTGCTAAAAAGTCAAAACTTTATGGTATAAAAGGGGCGTTACATACTTCATTCGATCATCAACGATTTGCTACGAACATGCGTAAATGTCAGCACAGATGGTTAATTACTTACGATGATTCTCCTGAAATTAGAGAATTGTTTAGTTTTGCCAAGATTGCAGAATGGACTCTTCAATATGGGATGAATAACTATAAGCAAGAATTTGCAGCTGAAGGTCAGGAACTATTGATAAAAAACTACTAATATAGCGCTACGAATTGGTGATAGGACATATAATTTGAGCAAGAACTTCTGGAAGAATTGCCTATGTCATCCTCTTATAGCTATGACCTTCGACAAAAAGCGATTGCAGCAGTCGAAGGGGTGAACGAAAAAGTCAAGTGAGTCGAATGTTCAACATCAGTCGCAACACGCTTGAGCTGTGGTTGAAGCGAAAAGAAGAAACTGGAGATTGTCAAGCAATTCCCCACTATCAACAGGGTAATAGACACAAAATCAGAGACTGGCAACGCTTTCGAGAGTTTGTTCGAGTGCATGGCGGGAAGACCCAAGGAGAAATGACCAAACTGTGCCTCAGTTGCAACCAGGCACGGCGATCGTGATAGACAATGCCAGTTTTCATCGCTTGCAATACATTGATGAAATTGCGGACGCCGCCGGCTGTGAAATCTGGTATCTGCCCTTCTATTCGCCGGATTTGAACAAGATTGAGTATTGGTGGTTTGTGCTCAAAAACTGGATGCGGCAGCGATGGGATGAATTTGACAATTTTCGTGATTGTGTAGACGATCGCGCGATTAGTATCCGCCCAACCATGCTGTGCGTAGAGAACGGAAAATTTAAACAAAAAACTCTATGAAAAATTTGCTGTAACGATCGCCTCCCTATCAAGCCTTATTTGTATCTGAAGCCGTTGAATCCGAGAACTGTCCGTTAAGGGACAATCGTTCGAGCATCTGGGTTAAAGCTGACTCCATTTGTGGCGAAAGTTCTAGCGTGCCAGAACGCAAATGCAGATCCCTCTGAGGGAAGGGAATCTCAATTCGTCGTTGCCCAAGTACGTCGTAGATGCTGTAGTACAGGTCGCTGGTGAGGAGAAATTGCCGATCCGGTTGCGCAGTCCACACCAATAGTTCAAAATTCAGCGCACTATCGCCAAGGCTTTTGAACAACACTAGGGGAGGGGGAGACTTTAATACATTGGGATGGCTGCGGGCTGCCTCCAACAGAGACGCTTCTACTTCTTTTGGATCGGAACCATAAGCAACGCCAACAGGAAGATGAAGGCGAGAGATAGGGTTGCGGTGACTCCAGTTGATGACTTCGTTTTCTAGAAAGCGGGAGTTAGGCACGATAATTGAAACGCGATCGAGAGTGCGAATCTCGGTACTCCTCGCCCCAATCCGCTCTACGGTGCCTTTATAGTTGCCAACTTCTACAAAATCTCCCACCTGAATCGGACGCTCAAACACCAGTACCAAACCGCTGCCAAAATTCTTGGCAATATCTTGCAACCCAAAACCAATTCCAACACCCAAGGCACTTGCTACGATCGCCAAGGAGCTAATGTCGAGTCCCCATATTTGCAGCAGTACCAGCGTGCCAATAAAGATCAGACCATATTTAGCAAGAATGGCGATCGCTTCGGTTGCGCCGCGATTGATGCCGGCATACTCCAGGACGCGAGAGCGAAAGAGGTTGGCGACAATTCCGGCACAGATGACTAAGCCAAACAGTAAGCCAGCTAAAATGATTAAGTCGATGACCGAGTAAGCACTGTCGCTTAGCGTTAGGATGGGCGACGTAAAGCTGGTAACGAGAACATTGGCAATTTTGTAACTCCACTGTCGAGTGAAGGGAAACAGGTTAGTGATGTAAAGGGCAGCTCCTACCCACATTCCAAGGCGAGCGAGCGTTAATACCAGTTTGAATAAAAATTCCAAGGCTTTGAGCGATCCGAAGTCAGATTCAGCACTAGGCGTTAACCGCTGCGATGCTGCTCGAAAAGAATAGTGCTTAATCCATCCCAGCAGCCAATTCAAGACGGCAGCTACCAGTACGATTCCCACTGATAAAAGAGCAGTTCGCCAGAAGTATGTTGTTGTTCTTTCCGCTCGTGCTTTCTCTAATGCATTCTGAATTTCCTCCACCCAAACGCCTGCCTGTTCTTGAGGCGTACTTCCCGGAACCGTATCTCGTTCTGTGACTGTCAGTAGATGGCGATCGTTCAATAAAATCGTGGGTAACTGGTTGCGCTGTTCGATTTCGACTTGAATGGGTTGGGAAGTATTAACGGCATTTTTTAACTGTGAATTAATCGAGTTTGCGCGTTCTTGAGCGCTATACCGACCCGAACTACCGACCTGAAATAGTTGCTGTCCATCTAGAACCACTGGTGCTTTGGCAGGTGTTTGCGCGATCGCGGGAACTAGCCATAACCCCAAAACTAAGATTAGGACGAGAGCAGCACCTATCAATTTGGATAACAGTCGCCAATGACGAGAACGAAACATGTAAGTTTTAACAATATAAGTTGGTCTGTTTAATCTAATCGATCGCGTTTTCTAAATAAAATAAAATGATTGATTAAAAATTTATATTAACCTCTAAACTTTTTCATCTTTCCTAAGAAAGATAACTAATAGGCTTCTTGAAAAAAGCTATTTATCTAATATCAAATCCATTTAATTAGTCATAATAGGTAGTACACTCATCGTAGCGTACGCTTTTCATTAGCGCCTACATTCTGCTCGCGAGCAATATGCTCGCACTCTCTATTTACTCCGTCACTGCCGCGATACGGGCTGCTAAGCCAACCTTAGTCATACCTCAATACAGTTACGAATCAATCTCCAAAAATATCTAATTGTTCTGTCATTTTTCCGTTACTTTTTTGCGTTCTAATCGGCTCAAATTTCTGAATGCCTTGGCGCAATCCCAGTGCAATTTTACTGTGTTTTTCGATTTGTCGCATCACTTGTTTGGCGCGATCGATCACCGAGGCGGGTAACCCTGCCAAGCGTCCTGCTTCTATTCCGTAAGATTTGTCTGCGCCACCCGGACGAACTTGGTGTAAGAAAATAATTTCATTGGGCATTTCTTTGACAGTGACTTGATAATTTGCCACGTTAGATATAAGTGATGCTAATTCGTTGAGTTCGTGGTAGTGAGTAGCAAAAATTGTTTTTGCTTGAATTTCTGTAGCCAGATATTCTGCCACTGCCCAAGCAATAGATAGTCCATCAAATGTTGCCGTACCGCGACCGATTTCATCTAAAAGAACTAGAGATTTAGGAGTTGCATGATTGAGGATATTTGCTGTTTCATTCATCTCTACCATAAAAGTAGATTGTCCGGTAGCGAGATCGTCTACTGCGCCGACGCGGGTAAAGATGCGATCGCAGATTCCCAATTTTGCCGATTTGGCTGGCACAAAACTGCCCATCTGTGCCATTAATTGAATCAATCCCACCTGCCTTAAATAACAGCTTTTTCCGCTAGCATTTGGTCCGGTAAGAATAATTAAATCGGGATGAGATAAAGCGGAATCTTCTCCATTTTTTATCTTATCTCCCCTGCCCATCTGGGTTGAATTCGGTACAAATAACCCTACGGGAAGGGATTGTTCGACGACTGGGTGTCTGCCATCGAGAATTTCAATTCGTCTTCCTTGCTCAATTTCTGGGCGACAGTACCCCTGATAAACTGCTACTTCTGCCAATCCTGCCAAAACATCAATTGCCGCTACTGCTTTAGCAATACTGCGAATTTCTTGTGTTTTTTGGGCAACTTGCGATCGCAAATCGGCAAAAATTTCATATTCTAATTTATTTAAATCGTCTTTTGCCGTTAATATTCTAGTTTCTCTTTCTTTTAATTCGGGTGTAATATACCGCTCTTCATTGGTTAAAGTCTGTTTGCGAATATAATCATCAGGGGCTTTTTCTGCTTTAGAGCGAGGCAGACTTATGTAATAACCAAATGCTTTATTATATCCAACCTTTAAATTAGGAATTCCAGTTCTTTGTTTTTCTGTTGCTTCCAAATTAGTTATCCATTCATAATCCTCTTTAGCGAGGCGACGCATTTCGTCTAATTGAGGATTAACTCCATCGCGAATCACGCCTCCTTCTTTTAAATGCAAGGGGGGAGATTCAACTAAATGAGCGATGACTTTTTGTCCTAATCGTTCCAATTCAGGAGGCACGCGCTGTAAGGCTTTTAAATAAGGGGAAGTACCATAGCTCGTCAGTTCTGCCAAATCATTTAATCTAACTAAAGAATCGGCTAAAGCTAGTAAATCTCTTGCATTGGCAGTTCCCGAACCAACGCGACCCGTAATTCTTTCTAGGTCATAAATATTGCGCAATAACTGTCGCAAATCTTGACGAAGGGAGGTATTTTCTACTAATTCTTGAATAGTATCTTGTCTTGCCCGAATGCCTTTAGGATCCAATAAAGGTTGCAATAACCAACGGCGCAATGCTCTGCCTCCCATTGCCGTGCAAGTGCGGTCTAACGCCCATAATAGGGAACCGTGAAAGCTATTATCTCTTACCGTTTGGGTAATCTCTAAATTGCGACGGGTTTGATAATCGAGAATGAGATAATCGGCGATGCTGTAGGTGCGCAACGGTTGCAGGGGGACTTGGTTAGCTTTTTGAGTATCTTCGATATATTCTAGTAATCCGCCAGCCGCCCGGATTGCCAAGGGGAGGTGTTCGCATCCCAATCCTTCGAGAGAACGTATTCGGAAGGTTTCTATCAGTCTCGATTTGGCTTCTGCTAAGGTAAAAGGAGTTTGCGATCGCAACGAATAACAAAAGCACTCTGGCAAACAATCTGCTAAACAGTCTGATTTTTCTCCAGGACGGAGGATAGTTTTGAGATCGGGGGCATTGGTGGGAACGAGGATTTCTGAAGGTTGTAGTCGCAGTAGTTCTGAGCTAAGAGCCGTTAAACTGCTCGATTGCGTCGTAAAAAACTCTCCTGTGGAAATATCGGCATATGCCAATCCCCAATGTTCTCCTGCGATTACGACTGCTGCTAGAAAATTGTTGCGACGCGCATGCAGCATTCCATCATCGGTTAACGTGCCGGGGGTGAGTAATTTCGTCACCTGTCTCTCGACCATTCGTTTTTGTGCCGCAGCTTCTGCCGAATCTTCTACTTGATCGCAGATAGCGACAGCATAGCCTTTTTCTACCAACAATCTAGCGTAGCGATCTAGGGCATGGTGAGGGACTCCTGTCATTGCTACCCGTCCTATTTCTTGACCGCCATACTTACTGGTCTGAACCAATTCCAATTCCCTAGAAATAATAACTGCATCTTGAAAGAAGCACTCAAAAAAGTCTCCTACTCGATACAGCAATAGCGCATTGGGATACTGTTCCTTGACTTCGACGTAGTGCTGGTGCATCGGAGACAGCTTTTCCCGATCCAGCTTGCGATAATCGGTATGGGGAGATTGAGTAGAGCCTACTTCCGGGGGTGTCGGTGTAGAGTCTGGAGAGGTAGTCATGGAATGTCAGGGATTAGGAACTGCAATAAACGATCTTACCTTCTCTTTAGGTTAAAGCAAGAACAGCATTCTTAAACCAACTCAGAGTTCTAGATATGAATACGAAAAGAAATATTATCACACCCTTAACTCGCAAAAGCCAAAAGAACGAGCCCTGTCAGAATTTCTTCTGACAGAGCTCGTTAGTGGCGGGAGGCGGATTTGAACCACCGACCTTCGGGTTATGAGCCCGACGAGCTACCAGACTGCTCTATCCCGCGTCGCCTTTCCTAGTATAACAGGAAAATAAGCTACTAACAACTAATCGTCGAAAAATTTCAAGGCATTGATAATTCGCCAATCGCTTCTAAACGCTTGTAACGACTCAAAATCATAAATCGTTCGGACAAAGTTTCAGCGACCGTCGTACTAATCCAGCCCATTTGCCTGAGCAGATGAAGGGCAATAGCATATTTAGCTCGCTTAGAACCATCGATAACTTTGATTGCTAAGCCCATTCCCTCGCCAATGCGACCGACGCATTGAATGCCTTCTGCACCAGATTTGCTGACCAAATGCCCTTCGCTCAATCGCATTAATTCGGTATCGAATGCCCCATCGCCAGCGACCATTTGCGGATAATAAGTCATCGCTCGAACGATGCGTTCTAAGTCCACACTATTACCAGAAGCAAGTAGAGCGTATAAATGCGCCATTTGCCCTATCTGCATCGAGTAAGTCGGAGCGCCACAGTCATCACGAGCGCTAATCAACTCTTCTCCCGGCATTCCCAATAATTCGGCTATTTTTCCTAAAATTAGCTGCTGTACCGGATTAGAACGCCGCAAATAGGTATCGAGGGGCCAATGGCGCTGCTGGCAAACGGCTAGCATTCCGGCATGTTTTCCGGAACAATTATGCTGTAGAGGACTTTGAGCGCCTTCTGGAGTAGGACATTGAAGGAAACTGGGGTCGATATCAGCACGCCAGAGGACGTTAAAAACTTGTCGTGCCTGTTCGATAGTACCGCGATGAGAACTGCAAATAATGGCTAAATCTTTGTCGGTGAGATCGTAGCGTTCTAAAGTTCCCGTGCTGGTGACGGCTAATGCCTGAAACGGTTTGAGGGCAGAACGAATAAAAGCTGTCGTTTCGGCGCTTCCTGCAACTAGCAAAATCCGTCCTTTATCGTCGCAGACGGTCGCCTCAACTTGATGGGTAGATTCTACGATTCCTTCTCTGAGTAAATGAACTTCGAGTCTCGGTGCTTGGGTTCGTTTTCCTCTGGTCATTCGATTTTGGATGAAAGGATTTTGGATGAAAGGATTGGCTCGATTTTTATAGGGACAGCCAGATTAGGCAGCCACTCCCGACTAAGATTCCCAAAATTAAAGCCGTTCGTCGCAGGCGTTGCATAATCGGCTCGATTTGATAAGAAACGATTAACCGATCGCGCGCGATCGCTTCTGGTGGCTTTTGCCAAATTTGGCCATCATACCATCCCGACTCTTCATAAAATACCTTCTCGGATTTGAGGCGATCGCGGATATAATACCAACCCAAGTAGAGCCTCAACAACACTAATGCCACTAGCAAGCTAGTCCCTAACGCACCAGATAAGGTAAATAAGAATGGATGTTTTTGAGGCGGGAAACTAGCCGCTGCAATCGGTCCAACGACAATCCAGCCCCAAAGCCATACCCAAGCAAATTTTCTCCAATAAGGAAGGCTTTCGAGAGTTGCCCAGCGAAAGAACCAAGAATCTTTTAATTGTTCGTATTCTTTAAGGGGTTGTTGTTCGTCAGGAACGGGACACGATTGAACGGAAGAGTCCTTCATGGCTACTACTCTTGTGATGAGTTATATAAGGAAGGGATGTTAATCCGTTCTGCGTGACCCCAAAACGCTTCTAGGTTATAAAATTCTCGTTCTTGAGGCATAAAAATATGAACGATTACATCGCCATAATCGTGAAGAATCCAAGAACCTTCTCCTTTCCCCTCTACCCGCAAAGGATTTTTGTGACACTCTCTAGCGACTTTCTCTTCAATCGAATCGGAGATCGCTCTTACCTGAGTTCTCGAAAAGCCGGTCGCAATGACAAAGTAATCTGTTAAATAAGATATATCGGTCACTTTTAGAACGACAATATCAGACGCTTTGCGATCGTCAGCTGCTTGAACGATCGTCTCGGCTAAACGGTGGGATGAATCGTCTGATGTCTGGCTGGTAATTGCTACTGTCGATAGATTTGTGTGTGGGGATTTTTGAAAATCGCGATTTGTCATTACATTCTGCGAAAACTATTTTGATTTTTTGTTTGAAACCAATCAATGTTTGGGAATTGCATTCGGGATGCAAGCTTTAAGCTTTACTCAACTGTTACATGTTGCTTTCTCCATTTGTTTTTTAACAATTTGTAATGCCCAATTGCGCGTCAAAATTACTCGCGGGTGAATGGTTTTATTGCTATCAACTAAACATTTTAAGGAATAGTCACAGGTTTGCTGCACGCTTTTATAAAGATTCTGCCAGCTAACTTGACGCATGGCTTCGAGTTCGGGAGTTTTGCCGCGATTGGGTTCGAGAGCGTCGGCTACGAAAACGATACAACTAAGCGGACTCATCTGAGGACGACCAAGAGTATGATTGCAGATAGCATCTAAGATTTCTCGATCGTTTATCCCAAATTCATCCCGCGCTACGATCGCGCTTGCATCGGCGTGCAATAAATGGGGGTTGGCTTGGCAAATGGGATCGATTTCCAGACCGTTTCGTTTTGCTATCTCAAGCAAGCGAGTTGGCTTGAAAAATTTAGCGAGATCGTGCAGCAATCCGGCCTGCGCTGCTTTTAGGGGATCGACTCGATGGCAGCGAGCAAGTTCGATACACATTTGCTCTACGCCTAGAATATGTTGCAGTCGATGAGCCGATACATTCTCGGCTAGCCAAGCGATGGCGCGATCTCGCATAAAAAAAATCTGAATCTCTATTCATCCTTATTGTAGCGAAACATGTCTTTAGAGATAATCTGTCAAGATCGCGATCGCCAGACATCTAATTTTACACTTCTTTATTCGGATCTCAAGGCGCTGACATCAAATAACTATCCTCCTCTATCTTTCTATCGTCGGAAGCTTAGGTTTGCTCGTCGGCGACAATTTTATTCTTTATAAATAGCGAGATTGTATTGTTGTGCCATCATTTGTACTCTCATCTTCAGGCGATCGCGCACGCTGTCTGGCGAAACAACTACACAATTTTCTCCATCGGCTAAAACTTCTTGCATTAGCCAAAACGTATTGAAAACCTTTCGAGTGACTTTACAAATATCGTAAGAAGCCCAAATTTCTACATCTTCTACCCGTTTTTGATACTTTTTGGCTAATTCTCCTAAAAAATGTAATTGTACTAAAATAAAGTCTAAATTTTTACGCCAAATTTTATTTATAGGTAAAATGTTAACAATGCGATCGAGACGAAAGCAGCGGTTGTGAACTAGGGCAAGAACTTCCTCGCTCCCGGATGTCTCTTCGCACCACGCAAGTAAATAAAACTCTTTTTCAAAAAATTTCAGATCTGCCCAGCGAACGGTAAAAGTTTCTTCCAATCCTTGTGAATTCAGATATAACAACAGAAAAGGCTGTTGTTTTTGAATTTGTTCTTCGAGAATTTTGCGCCAAATTTCCGTTGGCTGACTAATCTGTCTTAAGAGGGATTGACGTAAAAATGGTTCTAAGGTGCCTCGCTCGAACAAGAGTTCGGTCAAAAGCTGGGCATCTTTGATTTCTCCAGAATTTATCAGTGCTTTAATCGCTTTAACTAAAGCTTGCAATTGCAATTGAGTAAGGACAAACGGTTCGCCAACTTCTAATTCTTGCTGCGCGATCGCAGCGATTAAGCCGGATGGACTCGGACTTTTCCCCCAGAAGATATTAAAACGACGGGCGATCGCTTCTAGTTTCTCTTTGGTTCCTGGTGGAATAGATAGTGTAATTGTCTCTTTTTTGCGCGACATTGAAAATTTATAATTAAAAATTTTAAGAAAATACGAGTTATCTCTGATAACTGCATGTAAATTTTACACTAGCCATATTTTCGCGAGGATACATAAAAATTAATGAAAATAATTCAAGAAAAATTAAGAAAGATATCTTTTCTGATTTTTGTTGCGGTTGTTTGCCTATGATGATTAGAAATTAACCCCTTGGTTTTGAAAATTTGTAAGGATTCGCCATGAAACTTTCACAGAACTCTCATTTAGCTAACTCGATTGGCTGGTTATTAGTTTTGGCACTGACGAGTATAGGAGTAGTTCTTTTGATGGCTTTAGAACTAGGTGTTTCTTAATCGACAGGGTTGTTTGCTAGAAGAAAATTCTCAGAAAAGCATTTATAACATAAGTGATAAGGAGCCAGAAACAAATTTTCTGACTCCTTAATTTTTAGCAGTTACTTTTAATGTAATTAGGCGATCGCAAATAAGCTCAAAGGCTGATTTTGTTATTTTTACAATAGAAGCCCATAAGATAAATCTATGTTAGTTCGAGGAGATACCATCGCCGCGATCGCAACTGCTATCGTTCCCCAACAGGGCAGTATCGGCATCGTGCGCTTATCTGGCGCAAAAGCCATAGAAATTGCCCATACTCTCTTTGATGCCCCAGGAAAGCAACCGTGGGAAAGCCATCGCATCCTCTACGGTTACATTCGCCATCCCAAAACCAAACAACTGATAGATGAAGCTTTATTGCTGATTATGTTAGCGCCTCGTTCCTATACCTGCGAAGATATTGTAGAATTTCACTGCCACGGCGGTATTATCCCCGTCCAACAAGTCTTACAATTGTGCCTAGAATTAGGAGCACGATTGGCGCAACCGGGTGAATTTACCCTGCGGGCATTTCTCAACGGACGCATCGATCTCACTCAAGCAGAAAGCGTAGCAGAATTAGTTGGGGCGCAGTCTCCTCAAGCTTCCCAGATAGCCCTAGCAGGATTACAAGGAAAACTCGCCTATCCCATTCGCCAGTTGCGGGCAACTTGTTTGGATATTCTTGCCGAAGTTGAGGCGAGAATCGATTTTGAAGAAGATTTACCACCTTTGGATGAAAACGAGGTTCGCGCTAGCCTAGAAGTAGTATTGCGCCAAGTTAAAGATATTCTCGCCACCGCAGATAGAGGCGAATTACTTCGTACTGGATTAAAAGTTGCCATCGTCGGTCGTCCTAACGTGGGAAAATCAAGTTTGTTGAATGCTTGGAGTCGCAGCGATCGCGCGATCGTGACCGACCTTCCCGGAACGACTCGCGATGTAGTAGAATCTCAATTAGTCGTCGGTGGCATTCCCGTCCAGGTGTTAGATACGGCGGGAATCCGAGAAACAGAGGATACCGTTGAGAAAATTGGCGTAGAGCGATCGCGCCATGCTGCCCAAGTTGCCGATTTAATTTTACTGACTATCGATGCCCAAGTAGGTTGGACTGACCAAGACGAGGAAATTTATCAACAAGTCAAAAACCGCCCGCTAATTCTTGTCATTAATAAAATCGATCTCGCTACTGCTGAATCGATAAAATATCCATCACAAATTAAGCATTTTGTCAAGACTGCGGCTGCTAAAAATGAGGGAATTGAGAGTTTAGAAAAGGCTATTTTAGAGATAGTTCGAGCCGAAAATTTAACAGCAGCTAATTTAGACTTAGCGATTAACCAAAGGCAAGCTGCTGCCCTAACCCGCGCCAAAGTTGCTCTAGAACAAGTACAAGAAACAATTAACGCTCGACTTCCTCTCGATTTCTGGACAATCGATCTTAGAACTGCTATTCAAGCCTTGGGAGAAATTACAGGCGAGGAAGTAACAGAATCGGTTTTAGATCGTATTTTTAGCCGTTTTTGTATTGGGAAATAGACAAACGTATTCTTTGGTATTCCACTCGCTATCGAGTACGGTTTTTACTTAAAAACTATAACCAACAAAAAAGCGCCTCCTCCAGGAGACGCTTTTTTATATTAATTAACTAGACTC
>NZ_MRCB01000004.1 GCF_001904635.1 Hydrococcus rivularis NIES-593 | reverse complement strand
CGGCGAAGATACTGGTCGGGTCGCTGACTGGGACAATAGTTCGATGCCAGGTTAATTAATTTTTGTAATAAAATAGTCAGGCAAGCCTTCTTTAAGATAGAAAGAAGGTTTTGTTTTTTCTACTATGTCTCAAGCTTGGGTTAATATTAGGGTTAAACTTTTTGCTGCATATCAAGAAGCTTATGGTGTTTCAGAACTAAAGTTATCGTTTACACAAGGTACTCCCGTACAGGCTGTTTTAGATTATATCCTTAGAGAGCATCCAGAGCTTGAGTTATGGCGAAATCTGACTCGATTTGGAGTTAATCTTCAATTTGTCGAACCTGATATTTTGTTGTGCGATGGAGATGAAGTGGTTCTAATTCCACCCGTTAGTGGCGGATAATTTTTCAAATGACACCGAAAATTTGATAGGCTAGGCTAATAACTTGTAGAAATATAGATGAGTGTGGATATAGCGATCGGTCGGGGGAAAAAGGCTCGTCGAGCCTACGGAATAGACGAAATAGCACTCGTTCCCGGAGTGCGTACTCTAGATCCTAGTTTGGCAGATACTCGCATTCGCATCGGCGAGATCGAGCGAGAAATCCCTATTATTGCTAGCGCTATGGATGGAGTAGTGGACGTGCGGATGGCAGTGTTGTTATCCGAGTTAGGAGCCATGGGGGTACTCAACTTAGAGGGCATTCAGACCCGTTATGCCAATCCAGAGCCAATACTAGATCGCATTGCCTCGGTTGGCAAATTAGAATTCGTGGAGTTGATGCAGGAACTCTATGCGGAACCGATTAAGCCCGAATTAATTCAACAGCGCATCAAGGAAATCAAAGAACGCGGAGGCATTGCAGCAGTCAGTCTCACGCCTGCTGGTGCAGTGAAGTACAGAGAAGACGTTATCTCGGCTGGGGCAGATTTATTTTTCGTTCAAGCGACGGTAGTTTCTACAGCTCATCTCTCGCCAGAATCTACGATTCCTCTGGATTTGGTGCAGCTTTGTCAAGAATTGCCTATCCCAGTCGTTTTGGGCAATTGCGTGACCTATGAGGTGGCATTGAATTTAATGAAAGCAGGGGCGGCGGCCGTTTTAGTGGGCATCGGACCTGGTGCAGCTTGTACCTCTCGCGGCGTATTGGGAGTGGGCGTGCCTCAAGCAACAGCAGTAGCAGACTGTGCTGCTGCTAGGGATGATTTTGAGCGAGAAACCGGTAAATATATACCCGTTATCGCTGACGGCGGCATCGTTACGGGAGGTGATATCTGTAAGTGCATTGCCTGCGGTGCGGATGCAGTCATGATCGGTTCTCCCATCGCCAGAGCGGCAGAAGCGCCCGGACGCGGGTATCATTGGGGCATGGCAACGCCTAGTCCCGTCTTACCTCGCGGAACTCGCATCAATGTAGGAACGACGGGAACGCTTGCAGAAATTCTTACCGGACCTGCTAAGCTAGACGACGGGACTCATAACCTTTTGGGCGCCCTCAAGACCAGTATGGGCACCTTGGGAGCGAAGAACATGAAGGAGATGCAGCAAGTAGAGGTAGTCATCGCGCCTTCATTGTTAACGGAGGGTAAAGTTTATCAAAAAGCTCAACAGTTAGGAATGGGCAAGTAAATTTGTTTGTTAGGCGAGCCAAGCTCGCCCACTTTTTTCTCAGTATTTTTTGATTCGGGATTTTGCGATCGCTGGTTGTTTTGGGCTTTGCTAAGTCGAGGTAAGTACAATTGCGCAGATCTGAAAACGAGCCGCGCGAAAATTAGGCGATTTTGCTGGCGAATTTATTACTTCATAGGAGAGATGATGATAGCAACAAGAGATTAATTCTCTGTTGGGCAACGAACATCGCAATTCGTCATCGTCTAAATGTCAGTCTTACATGCGGACGCTTTTCAGACAAAAATTGTGTGTTATCTCTAGAGAAGGAACCAATTTAGTGGATACAGTTGTCACAATATACCTAGGCTCTTAGAAGTTTCCTATAGTTCGAGTCAGAAATATCGGAAATACTTACAAGAGTTTGTGTAGCTATCAAGTAGATAGTTTTGTTCCTAGTCAACAAGAGTACTAAGCGAAGATGAGTTTAAACAATACTAGCACGAAGTCTATAATTTTAAGCGGTTGGATTGAAAACGATCTCGCAAGGACTAAAACAAACGCCAAACGCTCTTTTAGCTGGAAAAGCGTCGATCTTCTCAAACCTCTGCGGATGCGGCTGAATTCTATTGAAATCGATCGCCCCAAGTTAGCGCATCGCATTTGTCGTCTTATTCCCGCTCAGTGTCCTTTTGCACGTAAAATTCAGCTATTTGGTCGCACAATCGCCAATATTCCTCCCCTGTGCAAAATTAACCCTCTCTACGAAGATTTAATGGCACTCCGTTTCCGCGCTCTTTGCTATCTAGCTGATGAATGTGGTGAGGATATCAGCGCTTATTGCTAAGATTCCTAAGTACCGTTTTTCATCTCAGCTAGAGGAAACTCCTTAAACTATGGCGATTATTGCGCTCAAAGCCTGGTATCTGGAGCATTACGCGCCAATCAAGGAAATTGTCAAACGACCTCACGATCTGCGTCTGAGCCGAAATAGCCTTCTCAAATCAGGGATGCGGGCTGATTTTTTGGACGACGCTCAAGCGATACAAGAATCGGTTTGGTTTCAACGCTATCTCGAAGGAAATCTGGTCGAGTTTTATATTGAGGGAAGTGGCGGCTATGCTATCTCAAATATCGATCTCCTGTCCCACGAAATTTACTTTACTAAACAGGACATTTCGGCTTGGTTAGAACCAATCGTCTTTTTGAGCTGCCAAAATGAATATCCTCAAGCCAGCGAGGCTTTGCGTTCGGCACTTGCAGAAGCCATAGAAACTTTCAATCGGCGATCGCGTTTTCCGATAACTTTAGAAGAATCCCTACGTTCTACGGATACGACCGTGCGGTTAAGCGAAACTCAATTGCGTAAAATTCGCAAAAGTTTATTATTTATCGCCGATGGAACGCCGATAATCAGCATTCCTCAAGAAAGACAACCTCAGTTAATTTTAAGTCCTCTCGTTTGCGTTGAATTGGGTTACGCACTCGCAAACAAGCGAGCCGGTCAAATTTTGCTGGCGCAAATGGAACGTCCAGATTTAATTGGCAAATTTTCCTTCGACTTACCCCAGCACCAACAGCTTATCTTTAAGACAGCGACTGAATTGAACAAAACTTTGCCTTCGATGCTGAAAACTCTACTGCAACGGTTTAATTTGCATTCTTAGTCGCCGATAATAGTCTTAGAGAATTAAATCGAATTATCATGCCAAGAAAACCTGACGAATACGCGATTCATCTTTTCTTATCAAGCGGTCATCGAGAAGAAGTTCGTTTTACCACCATTCAAGACTTTCAGAAATGGTATAGCAACGAGCTAGTACCAAAATCAGATTCTCATGATTTTATGAACATACCAATCAAAAACGTTCAGGGAGAATACATGGTGGTACGTCCTTCTACCGTTGTGGCAATTCGGGTAGAACCAATCTTTTTCGGAAGCGTGGAACGCGATTGAAAATTATTGCTTCTTTCGATTCTGGATTGTTTTCGGCTCTCGACTAAAATTCTAGAGAGCAATGCTGCTGTCAAGGCGTATCAAAATTATCCCATACCGGGAATTAACCGCGATCGCGTTCGTCGTTCTTTGCTCTGTTTTCGCGAGTTGTTGGTAAAGTCTCGCACGCCAAGAAAATTGCAAGTGGCCGTCCAAAAAGAATTCGTCTTTTATCAGTCGGTAGGCAATGACGATCGCGGTACGGTTACTTTTACAGGCTATTTCGAGCCTGTCTATAGTGCCAGTCACCAACCTACTGCTGAGTTTCGCTATCCACTCTATCAAAAGCCATCTAACTTTCGAGTTGGTCTAAACCCCATCCAACCCGTGCCGAATTGGAAGGGAAAGATGGTTCGTTGGACAATAAAAGCCCTCTAGCAGGACATGACCTGGTTTGGCTGCACGATCGCTTCTATCCAGGCTTAGTCTGAGAAAGTTTAGTCCAGGACAGTCCTGGACTAAAATGACAGCAATAGATCAGATCGCTTTTTAAAAAAGAGAATTGAAACATATTCGGGCGACATGAAGCAAGGAAAAACGAGTACAAGCAGTCTTTATTGAATGGTTGCGCGGTTAGATAAGTTATACATTTGTACAAATTTTCTAACTTGTGCGTGATGGTCTTTCTTGAAGTAGCCCTCAAAAGATTTTCTGTCTCCTTCTACCAGGATTTCAATACTAATCGACTTTTGTTACGAACTCAAGATCGTTCATCTTTTTAGAGATTGCCTCATCATCAATCCAAGTTTTACTATTCCGGATCTTTGGATCGATGGGAATAGAATCATTTTTAATAAAACTCTCATTCATCTCTTTTGAGAGTTCAGTAGCACTAATTGGATAGCTAAAACTAGCAGATGCAGATGCAACAATTAAAGTAACTATTACCACAGAAGCAGTAATTTTTTTTGACATAAATTTTCTTGCCAGATAATTGATTAAAGTTAGGAATAAAACCCCTTCTCTAATCCTTTCCTCTTTCCTAAATATAATTCCCCTCTAAAGTGGGTCTTACTTCAGTGATTTATCGGATTTTTTAGAATTCACGTATATAAAGATTTTCCGGTAAAATACTTAAAGATCGAAGAAAAATTTTGGGAACTATATAAACGAGTTCACGAAGTTAAGCGAGAAGAAAATGTCGCTAAATGGCAAATTTGCTTACAGATTGTCCCAAAAGTAGAGAATGTCGAAGATACTCCGCCAATTGAGCGGCAGAGCCAGCTTCGACTCCGTCATGTTGGGCATGGCGATCGCAAAGCGAAACATTTGAGTATACCAACTCCAAACAGAGATTTTTCGTTACGTTCAACTGCACTCAGAATAACAAAATGGACTTTAATCTTCTTATCATGGCTTTTAAAAGGGTCGTCGAGCTAAAGCTATGAAACCAAAAAACGAAACAGCAATTTTAATCTTATCTTTGTTAATTACAGTCGGAATCTTAGGCGGCGGCTACTGGTGGTTTAGCCGTCAATCTGGCATAGATTTGAGCAAATTAATCCCAGGAAAGGGAAACCCATCTCCAACGCCGAACGAAACCGTCAGTTCCCCAGAGAAATTACCCGCTCCAACTTCTCCGACTGCTTCCACTACCTTTTCGGCTCCAGCAACGGTTCCTAGGGGAACAACGGTCAGAATTGACGGCTCTACTAGCATGGTGCAAATTAACCAAGCGCTCAGAAATAGTTTTGAGTTGAGATTTCCAGGGACGAACGTGGATGCTACTGCCGATGGGTCGGATAATGGCATCCAGGATCTTTTAGCGGGAAATGTGGATCTGGCTGCGGTTTCTCGTCCTTTGACTTCCCAGGAACAAGCTCAAGGTTTAGTCGCCATTCCGATTGCTAAAGACGCGATCGCGATCGTCGTCGGTATTAATAATCCTTTTCGCAGAGGTTTGAAGAAAAATCAAGTCGTCGAGATTTTTCAAGGAAAACTTACCGATTGGTCGGCAGTGGGCGGAAAACCGGGTACGATTCGAGTTATTAACCGACCTCGCGTCAGCGGAACTCGCCAAGCCTTTCAAGAATTATTTCTCGAAGGCGAGAATTTTGGTAGTGCGCCCAACATTACCGAAATGCAGCGAGATGCGACGACTCCCATCTTGAGAGCATTAGGAAGAGATGGCATCAGTTATGCCACCTATGCTCAAATAGCCGATCAACAAACCGTGCGCACGGTTTCTGTGGATGGTTTAGATCCAGAAGCCGCCAATTATCCCTATTATCGGACGCTCTATTACGTTTACAAAAATCCAGCCAATGCAGCCGTTAAAGCCTTTCTCGGTTATGCGACTTCGCCCTTAGGACAAGAGGTTATTTCTACGGCTCAATAAGCCTATACCCAATCGGAGACGCTAATCTAGAACTATCAATCGCGATGCGGAACTCAATAAATCGAGAATGGCTTCGGAAAAGTTTCGCCACCAACTGCGCCGAGAAGCGGATCGATGGCAAGCAGAGGGATTAATCGATGAGACATTGTATGCAGAACTAGCTCGTCGCTATCAATTCGATGACCTGGCTCTTTCTGAGCGCAACCGTTTTGTCGCTATCCTAATCGCACTGGGAAGCATCCTTTTAGGGCTAGCTGCCATTATTTTTGTTGCCGCTAACTGGCAAGTTTGGTCGAAAGAATTCAAGGTAGCGTCGTTGGTCGCTTTGTTTGTTGGCGTTAATGCAGTTGGATTTTACCTGTGGCAGCATCCAGTCGAACGATGGCAAGCTCGTCTCGGCAAGGGATTGCTGCTGTTAGGAGCGTTGATTTTTGGGGCAAATCTGGCGCTAATGTCTCAAATCTTTCACCGAAGCGGCTCGCTCTATCATCTGTTCCTAGTTTGGAGTTTGGGAGTCCTGGCGATGGCTTATAGCCTGCGCTTGACTTTTTTGGGGGTGCTAGCCATACTTCTGGCGAGCATTGGCTACGTTGCGGGGATGATCACTTTATTTATGCCGGGGGAGGTTTCTGACTTTCGGATCGCGATCGAACATATGCCGCTCTTGGTAAGCTTGCTGGGAATTCCTTTGGCTTATTGGTGTCGTTCTCGTTGGCTTTTTGGTTTAGGGGCTGCCTTGGTTATTTTTTCCCTAGAAGCCAGTGTAATCATTTTTCTGGCAAATTTTATCAATTTCTCCCCAGGAACTAGGGGAATGATGGGCGCGATCGCTTGTTCGCTTCCGCCCGCGCTACTATGGGCGTATCGCGATTCTCTCTGGAACGGATCTATAGAGAAGCTTTCCTTCGATGAGATCGCGCGCAATCTGGCACTATTTTTTATTAGCGTTCTGTTTTATCTTTTCTCGTTTAACGGGATCTGGAGACCTTTTTCCTATCGCACGGGTTCGGAGATCGCTTGGCACGATTGGGTTAAACTGCTAGATATCTTGCTGTTGGGCGGTTTGACCGTTTGGGTTTGGTGGCGACTGGGATATAGGACGAGCGCTAGGTGGCGGCTAGAGCGTAAGAACGCGATAGTTGGGGCGGCGATCTTACTGATTGGGGTAATGGTTTGGTGGCATTTGAGCGTAGGTGCATTGGGCGCGATCGCAACGTTAATTTTTAATGTCCTTTTATTTCTCTTTGCGGTTGGCTTTATCCGCAAAGGGCTAGCAACTGGACATCGTATCAGTTTCTGGGGAGGCATTCTCTTAACGGTGTTACAGATCGTCTCGCGGATGCTCGAATATGAAACTGACTTGCTGGCTAAGGCGATCGTTTTATTGTTCTGCGGTCTTGGGATAATTGCGGCTGGATTGGGGTTTGAGAAATATTTGCAGACTTTGAAGGCGTTGCGAGCGACGAATGATGAATAAAATTTCCAGTTGGCGGTTTTGGGTTCCCCTGCTTTTCCAATCGGCACTGATTTTAGTCGTGCCCGCTCAAGCGATTTATACGCATTTTTCAGGCAAAACTATCGTACTTCAAACGCTTCCTATAGATCCTTACGCACTACTGCGCGGTCGTTCGCTCAGGCTTAGATACAATATATCTAGGGTCGATGCTCTCGAACGCCTTCCAGGTTGGGAAACAATAGTCCAATCCAATCGGGGAGAAAAACAGACCGCTTTTCGGACTGGAACTCGATTCTATATCATTCTCCAAGCCCCCGCTAAAGCAGCAGAACCAGGAGAGCCTCCCCGTGTGTGGAAACCCGTAGCCGTCAGCCGCGATTGCCCTTCAGATTTACCGAGCGATCGCGTTGCCTTAGAGGGAAAACAGTCCATTTACCCCTGGATTGATTATGGTCTGGAAACTTATTATTTTCCTCAAGAACGAGGCGACGAAATTAAGGCTCGTATCGGTCAAACACTAGAAAATTCAAACAGAGAACGTCCTTTCGCAGTCGAAGTTAAAGTCGATAGTCAGGGTCATGCCATTCCTCTGAGCCTTTGGATAGGCAATAATAATTATCGTTTTTAATGGAATTGGTTATTCGATCAAAGAATTAAGGAGTAGTTAGTAGTTAGTGGTTAGTGGTTAGTTTTCTCCCTTGTCTTCAGAGTCTCCCCACCCTTCCCACACTCCCTGTTCCCCAAATCTTTCTCGCTCTAACTAAAGCTCCGCGCGTACCGTAAACTCATAATCTCCCCCTGGTTCTAATTGATAATCCCAGCGTTCTAAGAAACGTCCCAGGGGTTCAACAATTAAGGCACGCCCTAGCGACGGTTGTATTGATAAATGTCCCCGCCGAAAATTCCATTGAAACTGCCACTCATAGGCGGCCGCTCTGACTTCACCTTCGAGCTTACCCTGTTGCCAGGACTGATTGGTAATGCGGACGTAGGCAATAGTTTCTGGCAAATTTCTAGAACTCACGGATGTCTAACTACTTGACTGCTTTAAAAGATTAAAATAACAAATCAGTTCCCAATTGTCAGTTCGCTAATAACTGATGTCTAATCTATCTTTCGATACAAATTGGAATTCAGAAGATTTGGATAGTGCCATTCTGAGCTTTGAAGCCATTCAGGAGGAACTCAACTACAAACAAGCTCAAAGTTCTCTAAGAGACTTAGTTAACAAGATCGATTTAACGCCTCAAGAAAAAATCGGCTTAGAGACAGATATCGATCGCCTTGCCGACATGCTAGAAAAGCTGGAGGCTTCTGTCGTACAGATTGCTGCTTTTGGCATCGTAGGACGGGGAAAATCTTCGGTTCTCAACGCACTTCTAGGACAAGATATCTTTCAAGCGGGTCCGCTACACGGAGTAACTCGCACGATAGAAAGTGCGCATTGGCAACTTACCCAGGAAAGTCTCGGCGACAATCTATCTGAAATCCAGCGCCTTGCTTTACCGAGTTTGGGTAATTCCCAAATTCAGCTCATCGATACTCCCGGACTCGATGAAGTCGATGGAGAAACCCGCGAAATCATGGCGCGTCGAATTGCCAAACAGGTAGACCTAATTTTATTCGTCGTTTCTGGCGATATCACCAAGGTCGAATTTGAGGCGCTTTCTCAGTTGCGAGAAGTCGGAAAGCCGATGATACTGATCTTTAATAAAATCGACCAGTATCCCGAAGCCGATCGCTTGGCAATTTACCGCAAAATTCGCGACGAACGGGTAAAACAGTTACTTTCACCCAATGAAATCGTCATGGTGGCTGCTTCGCCATTGGTAGCAGAGGCAGTGCGAGACAAACATGGCAAGCTGAAGATGCAGCGCCGTCGCGGAAAACCCCAGATCGAAGAACTAAAATTAAAAATTCTTGAAATTTTGCACCGCGAAGGGAAGTCTTTGATCGCCCTCAATAGCATGCTCTATGCCGATGAGGTCAACGAACGAGTAGTTCAGCGCAAAATGGAAATTCGGGAGGGAGCGGCGAATCAGTTAATTCACAAAGCAATGATGACAAAAGCCGTCGCGATCGCTTTGAATCCCGTTACCGTCCTTGACCTTCTGACGGGTGCTGTCATCGACGTGACGATGATTATCGCCCTCTCTCGTCTCTATGGTCTCCCCATGACGCAACAAGGCGCGATCGCCTTATTAAAGAGGATTGGACTTAGCATGGGAGGAATCAGCGCTAGCGAATTCTTAGCTGCTTTAGGATTGAGTTCGCTAAAAGGATTGTTGGGGATAACGGCACCCGCTACTGGCGGGGCATCCCTAGCGCCGTATTTATCCGTTGCCATTACGCAAGCTGGCGTTGCCGGCGTGGCATGTTACGCGATCGGACAAGTGACGAAAACTTATCTCGCCAACGGCGCATCCTGGGGTCCCGACGGACCAAAAGCCGTGGTGAAAAGCATTCTTAACTCGCTCGATGAAGCTTCGATTCTCAATCGAATTAAATGGGAATTGAGCGCAAAACTGACTCGGCGTTAACTCATAATAACAATTACGAATTATGAATAATTATCCCGCCGCCTAGCAAAACATCTCTGTCGTAGAAGACAGCCGCTTGCCCTGGCGTTATGCCAAACTGAGGTTCGTCGAAAGCCAGCTTGACGCGCGATTCTTCGAGGGGAATCACGTTGACTGGGACAGGAGAAGAACGGTAGCGAACTTGTACCTCAGTGCGAATCGGGGTAGTAGGTTCGGGGATAGAAACCCAATTCATGCGCCCTACCACGCATTCCGAACGTCCGGCACGGTCGCGATTGCCGACCACAACCCGATTCATAACCGGATCTAGTTTCACGACATACAGCGGTTCGGCTGCCGCAATCCCTAGACCTTTGCGCTGACCGATAGTGTAATGATGGATGCCACTGTGCTTTCCCAAAACTTTTCCGTCTAGATCGACGATCTCGCCTTCTTTTTGGTTAATATACTTATCCAAAAACGCCCGCATAGAACCGTGAGCCTCGATCAAGCACAAATCCTGGCTGTCTGGCTTTTGGGCGGTTTTGAGACCCAATTGAGCGGCAATGCGACGGGTTTCTTCCTTGGTTTGATGCCCCAACGGAAAGACGGACGCTGCCAACAAATCTTGCGTCAGGTCGTATAAAAAGTAAGACTGATCTTTATTGCGATCGACGGCTCGCAACAATTGATAGCGCTGGCTCGTCTCGTTGTAACGAATGCGAGCATAGTGTCCAGTGGCAATGCGATCGCAGTCTAATTGTTCCCTGGCGTATTTCAACATCGGCGAGAATTTCACCGTCCTGTTGCACTGAGAACAAGGCAGAGGGGTGATCCCGCCTTCATAACCGGACACCAGATAATCGATAATATTTGCCTGAAAAACGTCTCGACTATCGACGATGTGGTGGGGAATTCCCAATTGTTCGCACACCATCGCCGCATCCACCATTCCTTCAGAACAGCATTGTCCCTTACCCTTCATCAGCCAAAGGGTAAGACCGACAACTTCATATCCTTGATGATGGAGGGTGGCAGCCGCAACCGAACTATCAACTCCACCCGACAAGCCGACGACGACTCTGTTCATACCTATTAAGATTAAAGACTTATTTCCGTTTTTTCTAGGCTAACATTATCAGTATTAAAATTCAGGTATCGAGTTAGGCTCTTTCCCGGTCTGGAAAAGAACTTGACCCAAGAGAAGGAAGTTAGAAAAAAGCCTTCTTGAGCGATAACCAAAGGTGTGAGGAAAACTAAAATGAAGCGTCAAACCAGTGGATTGCTTATATTACTGGGACTCGAAGGCGGCTTGGGATTTTTCTATGCTACTGTTGCGATCGCGCAAAATCCGCCACCCGTCTTGGAAAGCCTGCCGCCGCCCCCTCCCGTTCGCGAGGTTCCCAATTCTCCAACTTCGTCCGATAATAATGCTTCGGTAGTTCGAGAATACAGGTTTCGGGCACCCCAAACATCTCCCAATCCCATTCCTAGCCATTCTTCGCCTTCTTATTCTCCTGCAGCAGCGGAACTCTATCGCGTAGAAGTTTTAGCCAGAAGCGAAGCCATTCTAGCGCGGGTACGAAAGATAGAACCGATGGCATTCGTGCGTCGGGGAGAGACGGTGATTCAAGTCGGTCTATTTCGGACGCGATCGCAAGCAGAACGGCGCCTCCACCAACTAAAAACGCAAGGCTTATCAGCGCGAGTTATTCGAGTGAAAAATCATGCCGGGGCAGTCGATCGCGAGACGCGATCGAGATAAATTTCTCGATCGGACAATCGAGAACCTATGATGGGTATAAGTAACGTTCTGGACGGGTTCGGATTGCACTATCGATGACCATTGACCTGCAAAAACCGATCGATTTAGCGCTAAAAGCAGGGGCTAGCCACGCAGAAGTCTATCATTCTCGCGCCTTGTCTCGACCTGTCTTTTTTGAAGCCAATCGACTCAAACAGTTAGAAAGTTCCCAATCGGAAGGAACGGCACTTAGATTGTGGCGAGAGGGATGTCCGGGGTTAGCCGTGGCGTATGGCGAAGTAGATCCAGAAGTCTTAGTAGAAAGAGCGATCGCGCTTTCGCGCCTCAATCCGCCAGAAACCATCGAATTAGCCGAAGCGAGGACGGCTATCTATTCAAACGTCGGAGAAGAGGTAGCTGTAGAAAAATTGGTCGAAATCGGCAAGAACGCGATCGCGCAACTGCGAGATGCTTACCCGGATTTAATTTGCACTGCGGAGTTAGAAAGCGAACGAGAAACGACGATTTTACTCAACTCTCAAGGACTCCACTGCGAATACACCGACACCTCGGTCAGTTATTTTCTCGGCGTGGAATGGGTTAGAGGAGAAGATTTTTTAGGCATTTACGACGGGGAATACACCAGAGGTTCTCTCAATCCCGACAAAGTGGTCAAGCAGATACTACAGCGCTTGCAATGGGCACAAACCAATGCTCCCCCTCCAACAGGGCGCATTCCCATTTTATTTACTGCTAACGCGGCAACGATGTTATGGGGTACGGCAGCGGCAGCGTTAAATGGCAAATCAGTTCTAGAAAAATCTTCGCCCTGGAGTGACAAACTCGGCGAACTCGTCGCATCCGAGATGCTAACGCTTTCTCAACAACCGGATAAGGAACCCTATAGCTGTCCCTTCGATGACGAGGGAACGCCAACCCAAACCCTTTCTTTGATTTCCCAAGGACGAGTCGAACAATTTTACACCGACCGAACCACGGCGCGCGCGCTAGGCACTCAAAGTACTGGAAATGGATTTCGTCCTGGTTTGGGTCGCTATCCTACACCAGATTTAGTTAACTTGCTAATCGAACCCGGTAAAGGTTCTCTAGAAGAGTTAATCGCCCAATTAGATGAAGGATTACTGGTAGATCAAATGTTGGGCGGCGGTGCGGATCTTTCTGGCGATTTTTCGATTAATGTCGATTTAGGCTATCGAGTTGAAGGCGGCAAGATCGTTGGGCGGGTAAAAGATACGATGGTAGCGGGCAATGTTTACACGGCATTAAAGAAAATAGTTGCTTTAGGCGGCGACATTGATTGGAATGGTTCTTGCTATACGCCTTCGTTAATCGTGCAAGGATTGTCGGTAGTGGGATAACTCAAAAGAATGATCGCTCAACTCAGCACTGATGTTCTCGTTGTTGGCGGAGGAACGGGAGGAACTGCCGCCGCTATTCAAGCTGCCCGTCGCGGCGTTCAAACTATTTTGGTTAGCGAGTTCGCTTGGTTGGGCGGAATGCTGACGGCAGCAGGCGTTTGCGCCCCCGACGGCAATGAATTAGCCGCCTTTCAAACCGGGCTGTGGGGGGCTTATTTGCAAGCTTTAAGGCACAGACAAACGGGAGGATTAGATAACAGTTGGGTTAGTCTGTTTGCCTACGATCCTCGCACAGGAGCGAAAATTTTTGCCGATTGGGTCAAGCAGCTACCGAATTTACATTGGATTAGCGGGCAAACTCCCCTAGAAGTTATTCGTCGGGGCGATCGCATTATAGGAGTTAGATTTGCCGATTATATTATTAAAGCCAAAATTACTATCGATGGCACAGAGTTAGGAGATTTACTCGCTTTGGCAGAAGTTCCCCATCGTTGGGGTTGGGAGTTACAAAGCGAATTTAACGAACCTAGTGCCCCTACCTGTTTTAACGAACTAACTAATAAATATCCCGTACAAGCCTCTACTTGGGTATTCATTTTAAAAGATTACGGAGAATCTCCCTCTCTCCCTCTCTTTCCCTCCCCCCATTTCTCCCTCTCCCCCTCTTCCTTCCAGGGTGCCTGGAGTAACTATGGAGGAGAAAAATTTTTAAATTATGGGCGGCTTCCTGGGGGATTATTTATGATTAATTGGCCCATCTGTGGTAACGATTATGGAGAGGGAATCGGACGTTTAATTGAATCCGAAACATCGCGGCAAGAATTTCTTCAACAAGCATATTGGTACAGTTATAACTTTGCCCATTTCATTCAAACAGAATTGGGACAACGCTATAGTCTAGCCCCAAATATTTTTCCGCAAAAATCATTACATCATGCCTTCGCACTCCATCCTTACTATCGAGAAAGTCGAAGAATTAGAGGACAAGTAACGATCGCAGAACGCGATATTTTACCAGTTAATGGCGGGTGCGTTGCAGCATTGCCGAGAACGGAAAATGGAGAAGTCAGCGCGATCGCAATTGGTAATTATGCTAACGATCATCACTATCCCGGCATCAACTTTCCATTGCAACCTAAATCGATTCGTTGGGGCGGACGTTGGACGGGTACGCCTTTTACGATCCCCTATGGTTCTCTAGTACCAAATGCAACAGAAGGCTTGCTGGTTTGCGAAAAAAATATTTCGGTTTCCCACATTGCCAATGGTTGCACCCGCTTACAACCCGTCGTGATGAATATCGGTCAAGCGGCGGGTATGGCAGCGGCATTATGTATCGAGTTGAATTGTCAGCCGCAAGAAATACCAATTAGAAGCCTTCAAGAAGCATTATTAACCGATTCTATTGCTCCCTCTGCTGTTATTCCTCTGTTCGATCTCCCACCCGAACATGGCGATTGGCTTTACTGGCAAAAATATTATTTAGACCATCCAGAAGACTATCCGCTAGATGGAAATTGCCATTGTCAAGAGATAGTTTTTGAAGCACAAAATTGTAGTTATTTTACGGGAGTCTTTCATGCACGTCAGCATCAGCAATATAACATTACTTTAACCGAGCCAACCCAACAAGGAAAGAAAACCTGGTCGTTAATTACTACGCGCCCTGAAGTGAATCTGCAATTACAAAATTGTAGGAATGGTCAGTTAGTTTCTCTGTTGGGACAATGTAATTTTTCTGGGGGATGGTTGGTCGTAGAAAAAATAAGGATATCACTAACCTGAGTTCCGGATAAGGAAAAGGATGGGTAGTAAGCTGAAAGTACCAACAATTCAGATAACCTGTCCCATGTTTAGTTTATACCATTTGATAGTCGATCGCCCTCACCCTCAACCCCTCTCTCAAATAGGGAGAGGGGAGAAGAATGTCGATCGCGAAAACCTGAAAATTGGTATTAGACGTTTTATTTTGTCATGTAGATGATTTTTGTCAAGAGTTTGAAGCAAAATGGCCAGAGAAACTGTTAAATCATGGAGAACAGCAGCGACATAGGGCTAAAAACCTCTTTTTAAGCGAGACAATGACGATTTTAATTGGTTTTCATCAAAATCATTTCCAAAATTGCCAGCATTTTTATCTATACCAGGTACTAGGGGTTGTTAAATAGCGATCGCATATCTTAAAGAGCAATATGCGATAGGTACGTTAGAAATAAAGATAGTGCAGCTTTGAGTTTTCTTCTTGGTCGAGGAGTACATCAAATGGATGTAGAGTGGCTAGAAAAATGTCAGAAAAGTTCTCATAGAGCATTAGCATGGCTAACACAAAAGATTCAGTCTGATGGTTCATACGGTCTTAAAATCGGCGATCTGGCTTGTTATTACAAATCTCCTTACCTATTTTATCTATCTGGTCTGAGCGAGGAAGCCAGTCTCATTTTAAGGACAATTAAAACCAGATTTTTGCAGCTAGATGGCGATTTTAAGACATCATCTGATTTGAAAAGCGCCAATGATGCTTTTGAGGAATATTGGGCATATACAAATGCTTGGATTGCGATCGCGGCTCAAAAAATGGGACGCTTTGATGTTGCTACGAAGGCATATCAGTACCTTAAATCCTTCTTCCATGAAAAGAACGGAGGATTTACTACTAATAAACCTTACGGTAAATCAAATAATGTTGTAGATGTCCTGACAACCGCTCATCTTGGATTAGCTGCTTTGTATTTTGGCGAACTCGATCGAGCTAAAAGCGCAGGGAATTTATTAAAAAAGTTTATCTCGATGCAGCCAGAGCTAAAATCGGGTTTTTATCTTCGTTTAGATGACAATGGTGAACTTATAACTAATTATGCTCACGAGAAAGAGATCTTTTATCAAGTTAGTGCCGTTAAACCATTACAAGCATATTTTATGATTGGATACCCCATCGCCTTCTTAGGCAAGCTTTATCAGGCAAGTAATGAAGATGGCTATCTAGATTGTGCTAAAAAGTATCTTGATTTTGCGCTCGACTGTCACGAAAACATTCGGGAATTTCATTTTAGTCATAAGGTAGCTTGGGGTTCAGCAGTCGTGGCTAATCTGACTAGAGAAACACGATATATCGATTTGGCTAAAAGCATTGTAGATTATCTTTTGAACATTCAAGATCCGAGTGGTGCTTGGTTGAAAGATGAACCTCCCCACGTTTCCTTCGATCAAACAGCAGAAATTGCCATATGGTTGAGAGAAATATCTACAGAACTAATAGGAATATAACTGAATGGCACTAAGAATTCGTGAGGAGGACGGGTTGAGTCAGTGTTCGCTAACGTACGCGGCTGATGCTCCCATCAATCATAGATGCGATCGCAATCCTTGAAGAAATTGAGCATGATTTGAGTCATTTGAGTCAATGGTATGGCAATTGTCGGTTAGTCGTATAAAGTCTGGCTAGAGAGAATAGTGAGGTAGCTTTAATCGTTGTCAGTGCGATCGCCATTTCTATTATTATTACTTTTGGTCAAGCTTATCATTGCGATCCCACTCAAGCATATCAGACGCAAGAGATTCCCGAACCCTCAACCGTCATTGGGACATTCCTAGTGCTGGAATTGGGAGTTTTATCTAGAAAGCAAAAAGCAATTTAAAATCCAAGCAATTTTATTTTTTAGTTTCTGTCGAGACAAATATATTTTTGATATCTTCTATTACATCTATAATATCTTGACAAGAAACTTTTAAAAGAGATAGGATACCGATCGCGATAAGAGTCGTTCCAATCAAGAAATTATTATCGTATAAAACTAATCCAACAATAACAATGAAATAGGGAGAAATAATTCTGCTTATTTTTTCTACTGTATTAACAAGTTCAGAACTCTCTTGGGTAGGTTCTCGATTGGAGCGATCGAATAACTCGAACTCTTCCGTTTTTTCTTCTGTTTTCGTTAGTTGAGATGACATCATAGTATCTAGCAAATCGGCAGGATCGGAGGGTTTATTTTCTTTTTGCGGTTTTCCAAACATTTTCTAATTGCGTCTCCCATAACATCTTTACTATGGTAGCCAAAAATTCGGCAGAAGATTCTTACCGATCTCGCGTACTGTTTTATTAATCGTTCGCGCTATCTGAATATGGGGTTCGTCTGCTTCTACTGGAATGATTTTTGCCGCTTCTCCTATGCCAAAGCGTTCGATAACAAGATTTGCCGCCTCCAAACCCGTCACGTAGGCTTTTTCTTGCGACCAAGAACCATGATTGGTTACAATCCAATCGCCACTCATAAATAAGTTAGGAATGCTAGTTTTTGCTCTCAGGAGATATTGATAGCTACCTGGGGCAAAATGAGTCACTCCTTGACGAACTCGAATAATACTTCTATCTACGACTTTTGCCTCTCGAAATTCGGGAACGCAAGTAGCTAAATCTTGATGAACTTTTGCCACAATTTCTTCGTCTGTCATAGGCAATAATTGATTGGCATGATAAAAGTCGGCTTCGACTACGCTACCCGATTCGTGTTTGTATTCATCCTGTAAAGTATTGAGATCGAAAAATGTCCATCCCGTCGTGGGATCGAAACCAAAACAAGCATTAGATGGCAGAGGAATACTAATCTTGCGATCGAACCACAACCGTACGGCTAATACATCAATTCCTCCCAAATTCATTAAATTACGAAATTCTGGATAAGCATTTAATGTCTTACTACCCGCGACAATCTTTTTAATTCCACTGACGCTAACGGCAAAAATTACGGCATCTGCATCGAAAGTTTCTTCTCCACAAACAACGGCTTTAGCATTACCCATTGCATCTAAAATAATGTCATCAACTCGTTTATTCGTGAGGACTTTTCCGCCTATTTTTTCTATCTTCTCCACCCACGGTTGAAAAATTTTTTCTCCCACCGTTCCCCGACACCAAACAACATCAAAATCGGGTTGATGAGCCAATATAAAATAATAGAGCATTCCGAGGGCAGCAGCAGCGCTACATTGTTCCCCTGGTGCAAATAAACCCACCAATAACATGGGTTCAAAAGAGTCTTTGTATAATCTTGCAGAAACCCCAAATTGCTTAAATAATTCCCTGGCAGTTACTCTGTCATAACGCTGCCACGCTTCGTCAGAATTATCGAAATCGATAACGGCATAGAGAAGGGGTAAGGCAGAGAGTCTATCGACTAGAGGTAAGCGTTTGAAGCAAGTATAAAAGAAAGTTCCCAACGGCGTCGGCAATCTTGGTTCGTTTTGAAAGATAGGGGATTCAACTTCCAATCCCGCCGGAGAATATTGAGAGGAACGGGTAAAAGGAGTGAAGGGATTGAGTCCTAATTCGTTGACGAGACTAAAAATGTTTTGATAGGGATACCAAAAACCGTGAATTCCTCCTTCTACAGAACGTCCGCCGGGAGTTTTCCATCCGGCGACTAATCCGCCTGGATAGGGGGCAGCTTCTAGGAGAGTGACATCGTATCCTTGTTTGGCAAGGTGGTAGGTTGCCCCCAATCCTGCCCAACCCGCACCGACGATAACGACTCGTTTTTGTGACGATGTTTCTGACATCCTCGTACCTGCTAAGTTTCTTGTCCTAGCATGCCACGATCGTAAAGCTGCGTGAAGCCTAGACCTAGACAGATAGATTTATTGACAAAAGCGATCGCATCCCCAACTATAATCTTTTTTCTTTGTTTATCCAACAAAAAAATCGATAGCGCGATCGCAACTTAAAAAAATCATTCTGTCAAAGTTGTGTTTGTAGCTAAAGATACGACAGTTTTGCCTGGGGTATTCTAAATTAATTTAAAAAGCTTTTTAGTGCAAAATTGTCAAAAACTTATGCATTAAGACAAAAGCAAAACCTGTGCTAGAAACGATCCTTTCTTTAAAAGATTTACAAAATTTAATAAATAGTTATTTTTCTTATTAAATAGTTATAAAAAATATTTTATTGAATGGTGCAGATGCTAAACATCGGGGGAGAAACGCACGTGAACTTATTATCATCTCTAGAGTTACTAATACCTGAAAGGCAGTCGAAAACCAAGAAGCTGAATAGTACCTTTCCTACTGTCTGTTCTACACTTGCCCCTGGCGCTTTAGCGTCTTTAGTCTATTCAGACTATGACGTTGAACTTATCAAAAATTGTCTATTTTGGCGGCGGGGATTGAGCGATGTTTATTTAGTAGAAACCTTATCCAAGCCTTATATATTAAGGGTTTCTCACCATCATTGGCGATCGAAAAACGAGATCGATTTTGAACTAGAATTGCTGGAGTTTTTACGCGATCGCCAAATCCCTGTTGCGTCTCCTCTAAGGACAAAAGAAGGAAATTTATCGGTTGAAATTGATGCCCCTGAAGGAAAACGCTATGCAGCTTTATTCCATTATGCGCCAGGAGAAATTGCATTAGGAGATTTCAATCATACCCAAAGTTTTCTTTTAGGAGAAACCGTTGCCAAGCTACATCAAGCGACTAAAGGATTTAGGACGGTTGCCTACCGCCAACCGCTAGATTTAAAACATTTGCTCGACGATTCGCTACAAATTATTGCCCCATTCTTGCACCACAGACAGCAAGATTTGAAATATTTACTAGAAGCGATCGCTTTGATTAAAAATCAACTAAGCAGTCTGCCAGCCAAATCGCCTTATTGGGTGGTCTGTTGGGGCGATCCTCATAGCGGCAACGTTCATATTACCCGCAATAATCAAATGACACTCTTCGATTTCGATCAATGCGGGTACGGATGGCGCGTTTTTGACATCGCTAAATTCTGGCAAGTTGGGTTACAGACGGGTTTGAGTCGCACTATCAGGCAAGCTTTTCTCGATGGCTATCGTTCCTATGAGAAAATTACCGATATAGAACTTGAGTGTTTGCAAGCTTTAACGCAAGCAGCATATATTTGGGCATGGGCGATCGCGCTCGATCATGCTAAATTTTACGACTATAGCAGGTTGGATAAGAGTTACTTCTCGCAACGGTTGGAACGATTTAAGCAGTTGAATTGCAAAGATTGGCAATTATTTTAGCCACTCTAGCAATTAGCAATACCTATGGCTAATATTTTTGACTTACCTTCATTCTTGCCCGACGAAGAATTCTTTGAGCCTTTACTATCGGCTAATAACCTTCTTATAGAACGCATCATTTCTACCGGACAAAATACCCCACCAGGGCAATGGTACGACCAAGAAAAAGATGAATGGGTAATTCTTCTACAAGGAGAAGCAGAACTTTCCTATGAAGATGGTTCTAGAATCCAGCTTAAAGCAGGAGATTATCTGTTTATCAAAGCAAAGCCCATCAAAAACATCGAGTCGAACATACCACGGTCAATCCTCCCTGTATTTGGCTAGCCATTCATGGAAATTTAAGTAGAGAAGCGCAACTGAAAATTGAGTAGTTTGAGTTAATAGCTGTTGGGTAGCCGATAAGCTATATTGATTGAGTTAGGCTCGGTTTCCAAAAAGCTGAAGTGCTTCCATAACAGCCTCGATAGAGTATTTCCATGACAGATAAAGATGAAATTTACTCTCTCAAACAAGACGATCCAGATAGCAACCAACAGGTATTCAAGATTTCTCTAGCCCTTGGAATTGGCGTAGCGTTAATTTATTTAGCCTTTTTAAAACCCGGTATCTGGGGCATCGATGGCAACGATATGTTCTGGGTCTCTTACTCGATAGTAACCGAAGGAAACTTCAGTACCGGACCGCAAATAGGAGTACCCGGGCGCGGCGGTGAATATTACTCGATCCGATATCCTCTGCTACCTATCCTAGCCACTCCTTTTGTTGTCGTTGGCATTGTGGTAGGGAATATATTGGGACTCCCCACGCGCTACACTGCTACCCTCTGCGCCCTTGTCCTGCCCCTTTTGCTGACGGCTATTACCACCTCCTTAGTTGCTTTGCTAGCCCTGCGAATGGGAAGCTCAAAAAGAGGTGCCTATCTGGCTGCTATAGGCTACGCATTCGGTACGACTGCCATAGTTTACTCTCGCGAGTTTTTTGCCGAACCTCTACTGGCTTTATTGACGACTGCTAGTATCTATCTGGCTTTAGGAAAAACTTATCGAGAACAGGCAGGGGCGAGTATTCTAGCCGGTTTAGCCATTACAGCCAAACCCGCCGGGATCGTTATCGGACCTCTGGTGTCTTTTTATTTTTTGTGCAAACAATATTCCTGGCGAACCGTTATTACTCCCCTCATGGGGACGGGAGTGGGCATACTTTTCTACATGGGATACAACTACTTGCGCTTTGAAAGTTTTTTTGGTAGCGGTCAAAGTAGCGATCGCATTCAACTATCAGGTATGCCAGAACGATTGCTCGGCATGCTTTTTAGTCCTGGGGCTGGCGGTGGATTGATTTGGTACTGTCCGCCTACGATTTTGGCAATTTACGGATTTCGCAAAGCCTTTAGAACGAAACCTCTAGAAGCCCTTCTGCTATTGGGAATCTTTTTAGGTTATTTAGTACTTCATTCCTTTTGGATCTTCAGGGGCTGGAATTGGGGACCGCGCTTTCTCGTTCCTGCCCTGCCCGCACTCTTAGCCTTAGTCGCAGTTCTAGAGAAGAAATGGTGGGACTGGATTGTTGCTTTGACTTTACTAGGGTTGTTTTGGAATGCTCCGACCTTAGTTTCCTATTATCAACGTTACTATGCTGAGGCTAGCGATCGCGGCGATTTTGCTAAAGCTATAGCTTTATGGGGAGATCCCCTAGATGCACCGCTATTCAACGCTTGGGGGGCTGCTTTCCGCCAACTGGGCGCTGCCTTTACCTCGAATGTGGCTGAAGTAATTCGCGGCGTTGGCGAACCTCCAGGAAGCGGCAATTTGGCAAGTTCGGATCTTTTGAGAATCGTTGCTGTTTGGTGGTGGGTTTTGCCCGCTGCAGGTATCCCTATTTGGGTAGGGTTTGTCATTGCCATCATCCTAGTCGGACTGGGGATTTGGCTATTGGTTCGAGGCTGGCGGGAGATGGGGGAGTAGGAGGAGTGTGGGGAGAGTTGGGAGTGTCGGGATAGAGGGAGACAAGGGGACTGAGAGACTGGGAGACAATTAACTACTAACTACTAACCAATCCAAAATCTAAAATCCTTTCATTCAAAATCGAATAACCAACAACTGAAATGAAACTGATTATTCAAATTCCTTGTTACAACGAAGAAGCAACGCTAGGATTGACCCTTTCTCAACTCCCCCGTCAAATTCCCGGCATCGATCGGGTAGAATGGCTGATTATCAACGATGGTAGCTTCGATCGCACTGTAGAAGTTGCGAAAGCCTGCGGTGTCGATCATATCGTAAACTTCGACCACAACCAAGGCCTTGCCAAAGCTTTTATGGCAGGAATAGAAGCCTGTTTGCTAGCAGGGGCGGATATTATTGTCAATACCGATGCCGACAATCAGTACTGTGCCGACGATATTCCGAAACTGATCGAGCCTATTTTAGCAGGGACGGCAGAGATTGTCGTTGGCGCTCGACCCATTCAAGATATCAAACATTTCTCTCCTGTCAAAAAGTTCCTACAAAAATTGGGAAGTTGGGTGGTTCGCATCGCCAGTAGAACCGATATTCCCGATGCGCCGAGCGGTTTTCGCGCCATCAGCCGCAATGCCGCCCTCCAGATGAATGTTTTTAACGAATATACCTATACTTTGGAAACGATTATTCAGGCAGGACAGAAGGGAATGGCGATTACTTCCGTTCCGATTAGGACTAATGATTATTTGCGACCGTCGCGTCTGGTTAAAAGCATTCCCTCTTACATCCAGCGCTCTATTGTGACGATTATTCGCATTTTTATGACCTATCGTCCCCTTCAGTTTTTTATGACGCTGGGGAGCGTGCCTTTCTCTTTAGGCTTTATTCTCTGTTTGCGCTGGTTGACGCTATATTTAGGAATCTTTGGCGATAGCCCCGAAAAACCCCGCGTTCCCAGTTTGGTGTTTGCTGCGATCCTGATTCTCATCGGCTTTCAGTTATGGATGTTTGGTTTGGTTGCCGATTTGATGTCGGTCAATCGAAAGCTTTTAGAAGATATTCAATTGAGGTTGCGTCGCTCGGAGATAGATGCAGCTAGCAAACGGCGATTTTAGGTTTTTTCTCTTGGGGCTAGCCGATAAAATTCTAGATAGATACACGATATGTTGAGATTAATTAAAAGCGATCGCTTTTTTCTTGAATTTGTGATATGTTATTGAATAATGGAAAATGATTGTTTGTTACAATATCCCAAGATCCCTATTATGAATAAATTGACTTAAAAATAAAATAACATAAAAACACTGCCCAAACAATAATTTCTGCCATTTTTCTTAACTTAAAAAATAGCAAAATTATCTCTAGACACAATCCAAAATATCGCTTGACGATGCTTCAACCGCAATGGCAAATTTCACCGCTACAAGAAATTCCTACCTGGTTTATTGAAGCCATTCGATTTTATACGCCTGGTTCAAACGGAAAGCATGCAGCACAAATTTTGTGGCAGCGGGGAATCCGAGAGCATCAACAATTAATCGAATTTCTCGATCCAAATGCCTATCGACCCACCAGTCCTTTTGCCTTTGGACAAGAAATGAAGCGAGCAATTCAACGTCTTTTAAACGCTCGCGAGAAAGGAGAAAAAGTAACAATTTGGGGAGACTTTGATGCGGATGGAATAACAGCCACTAGCGTTCTTTGGGAGGGATTGGGAGAGTTTTTTACCCAACACCAACAACTCAGTTATTATATCCCCAATCGCCTCACCGAATCTCACGGTTTAAATTGTGCGGGAATCGATAAATTAGCAGCATCAGGAACGAAACTCATCGTTACTTGCGACACGGGAAGCACCAATCTAAACGAAATCATTTATGCTAACCAACTAGGAATAGATATTATTATTACTGACCATCATACGCTTCCTGAAGAAAGACCTCCAGTTATTTCTATTATCAATCCCCGCTATTTTGCTGAAAGTCATCCCTTATTTCATCTCTCTGGCGTAGCCGTTGCCTATAAATTAGTAGAAGCGCTTTATCAAACTTTCCCCGATATTCCTCAACAACCTATAGAAGAATTATTAGATTTAGTTGCAATTGGTTTGATTGCCGATTTAGTCCAATTGAGTGGAGATTGTCGCTATCTAGCCCAAAAAGGTATTCAAAAATTACAACAACGATCCTCCTCAGACAGAAATCAGAAGCCAACTCGTCCCGGCGTCACTTTTTTATTAGAATTCTGTCAAAAAAATGGCGATCGCCCGACAGATATTTCCTTTGGGTTAGGACCGAGAATTAACGCCGTCAGTCGCATTCACGGCGAGGCGAGTTTCTGCGTTGAATTACTTACCAGTCGAGATGCCAAACGTTGTAAACAATTGGCAGAAGCAGCAGAATTAGCCAATACCCGCCGCAAAGCATTGCAAAAAGATGTTATCGAACAAGTCAAAAAGCAACTATCCCGCATTGATTTATCGACTACAAGCGTAATAGTTTTAGAAGATTCTCAATGGCAAAGTGGCGTATTGGGATTAGTTGCAGGACAAATCGCTCAGGAATACAATCGACCAACAATTTTATTAAGTGTTGCCGAGGATGAGGAGAGGGAGACGGGGATCTGGGGCAGAAGTCGGAAGTCGGAAGTCGGAAGTCGGAAGTCGGAAAGCAGGGGAGACGGGGGGATTTCTGAGATGGGGAAAAAATTACCTAATCCCCAATCTCCAATTCCCAATCCAAAATCCAAAATTGCCAGGGGTTCTGCGCGTTCTGCTAACAATATTAATTTGTACGAGCTAGTAGAATCGCAAGCTCATTTATTACATCGATTTGGAGGTCATCCTTTTGCAGCGGGATTGAGTTTGCTTGCAGAAAATATTCCTTTATTTCGCGAAGCGATTGATTGCCAGTTACGTCAAAAATACACAAACTTAGCTTTAAAGCAACCCATTATCCAAGCCGATTTAATCGTAACAGTTTCTGAATTAGGGAAATCTTTGTTCCGAGAACTGAAATTAATTGAACCTTGTGGTATGGGAAATCTGTCCCCAAAATTATTAATTAAAAACTGTTGGTTTGAGAACGTTCGGCATCAGAATACTCAAGATTTTAGAGGAGAAAAAATCCCCTACATAAAAACAACTTTTAAAATTTGGGATGATTCTAGCAAAAATGGTTTTCCTGGAATGTGGTGGGGACATTATAAAGACGAAATTCCTTTGGAACGACGTTGCGATGCAATTGTCGAACTTGACTTTAATACCTATGAAAAATGTTATGAAGTGCGTTTAATTGATATCAGACCGAGCATTCCTTTGACAGAATTCATAAGCAATTTCGTTGAAGACTCTTTGTTCGATCGCAGAAATAGCCAGAATTCTTGCGAGCTTAGAATTCCTAATTTACCATTTAAACCGATCGAAGATTGTCCTACGAGTTGGAATGAAATTCAGAAAGAATATCGAATTGCGATCGCACAAAAAGAAAAACTCGCTCTGGCTTATCAAGCACCACAGCCAATCGATCCCCATCGAATTTGGCAACAGTTAATCGGTATTGCTAAATATCTCAATCGCACGGGAAAAACCATTACTCTAAAACAATTACAAGATAAATTAGAATTGAGCGATCGCACCCTCGCCCTGGGTTTAGAAGCACTTTCTCAGCTGGGTTTTAAGTGTCAAAAGCACGATGGTTTTGTGCAAATCCATTATTGTTACTCCGAGATTTCTCAAGAAATGAAAATGACAATTAATCGATTCATAGAAGCCGTCAGAGAAGAGCAA
This sequence comes from Hydrococcus rivularis NIES-593, assembly GCF_001904635.1. Taxonomy (GTDB): domain Bacteria; phylum Cyanobacteriota; class Cyanobacteriia; order Cyanobacteriales; family Microcystaceae; genus Hydrococcus; species Hydrococcus rivularis. Next base: position 197,481 of record NZ_MRCB01000004.1, on the reverse strand, counting down.
TTTCAACGTCAATATTTTTCTCAAATTCAACTCTCAACTCTACAAGAAAATCTGACTTGTTATTAAGGCTCTAAGTTGGCAATATTTCTATTAAGCTACATTCGCGCCAATCTACTAATCTAAAAAGCATAGCTAATTATCAAGTTAGAGAAAAATCAATCAATTAACTGCGTCACGACCCGCTTACCTGTGTTAAACTTTGGGCGTAAGAGTTAAATTCGGCAATGCAGTTCGTTCTCCCTCTATTAGGTAACGTCTCTCCGAATCTAATTCTTGAAATTTTCCGCTCGGAGAGACATCATGTCCATCTTTATTGGTAATTTACCCTACGAAGTTAGTCAAGACGACTTAAAACAAGTTTTTGCAGATTACGGCACTGTCAAAAGCGTAAGACTACCGATGGATCGAGAAACAGGTCGCGTTCGCGGTTTCGCTTTTGTGGAAATGGATACGGAAGCTGAAGAAACTGCGGCTATTCAAGCCTTGGATGGGGCTAAGTGGATTGGGCGTAGCTTAAAAGTTAGCAAAGCCAGACCTCGTGAAGATAAACGGTCGTCTTCTAGCGACAGAGGCAACCAAAAATATTCTCGCCGCTACTAAAACTTTTCTTGGCGTACTAAAAACCCAGATTTCGATAATATATTCATTAAAAGCTGGTAGTTTAATTGGTACGTTTTTTATCGTAGCAGTGTTTTTTTTAAACTTCTTAATTGAACTCGGACGGTCTTTCCGCCGAGTATTTTTTTAATCAAATTGTTAAACTTAGAGGAATTCAAGAATAAGAAGTTATTTCAATCAAAGAGATCGATCTAAACTCGTTATCATAGAAAATAAAAAAACTTTAGTAGCCGATCGCTATTAGGAGTCACTCAGACAGATGACACAAACAACTCAGACCCAATCAAAAGGAATTCAACTGTCACAAGCAGCACTCAATCACGTTCTTAAATTGCGGCAACAACAAGGAAAAGACCTTTGTTTGCGGGTTGGCGTTCGTCAGGGCGGGTGTTCTGGCATGTCTTACATGATGGATTTTGAAGACGTTAGTAAGATTACCGAACACGATGAAGTATTTGATTATGATGGTTTTAAGCTCGTGTGCGATCGCAAGAGCCTTCTTTATCTCTACGGTCTAATGCTCGATTACAGCGATGCCATGATTGGTGGTGGATTCCAATTCACCAACCCAAACGCCTCTCAAACCTGTGGTTGCGGTAAATCCTTTGGCGTATAGCCTAATTGGCTTTTGTTACCTCAATCGCTTATTCTTAGTAATCGGGACAAAACTTATTTGTCTCGATTACTTCCATAAGAGCGAAAAACATTAACATCGGATGACTGACTCGGCTACTTCCCTTCTAGAAAACGGCATAGAACGCTACAAAGCTGGCGAAAAACCAGAAGATTTAATTCCTGTTTTTCAGGATATTTGCGATCGCGCTTCCAAAAATGCAGCAGCGTGGTCGAGTCTAGCTTGGTTATATCTCTTAACCGATAAACCCAAGCTAGCATTAAAAGCTGCTCAGAAAAGCGTTAAACTCGATAGTAGAGCGCCACAAGCCCGCATCAACCTGTCCGTAGCCATGCTGGAGACGGGAACGGCAGGCGTTCGACAACACATCGAAGCAGCCCAACAAATGATGTCACTCGACGCGCAAATCCGTCAAGATATAGAAGAAAATATTGAAGATGGGTTAACCAGAAAACCTGACTGGAAAAGCTTAGAGCGAGTCAAAAGCTGGCTGCTAACCTCATAAACTAGAGTATCGATCGAGCAGCTATGGGATTCTCTAAAACGCAACTAATCGGTCTTAGGGCTGACGACTTTCGCCATCCCCTAGACCTACAAGCCACAACTGCACTCAAACAATTACCGGGATTGGACATCCTGGTTCGCAGTCTACTCGGTCCGGTAGCAGAACAATTTTTCTATCTCAACAATATCGCTTCTAGCATTCTCGTTGGGAAAAATCAACTACCCCACCTGCATAAACTACTACTAGAAGCCTGTCAAATTCTCGATCTAGAACCGCCTCAGCTATACGTTCAGCAAAACCCCATTCCCAACGCCTACACCTTTGCTATGCGAGGGAAACAGCCTTTTATAGTCTTGCATACCTCACTAATCGAGATGCTGACCCCAGAAGAAATTCAGGCAGTAATGGCACACGAGTTGGGACATCTCAAGTGCGAACATGGAGTTTACCTGACCCTAGTCAATATTGTGGTGTTAGCAGCAGGTTTGCTGCCAAGTTGGGGAGCGGTTATCGCTCAGTCTTTAAGAGAACAATTGCTACAGTGGGTCAGATGTGCGGAATTTAGCTGCGATAGGGCTGCACTCCTAGCCATTCAAGACCCCAAGGTGGTCATGTCAGTGCTAATGAAACTGACTGGCGGTTCCCCTACCCTTGCGCCTCAATTAAACCTAGATGCCTTTATCGAACAAGCTAGGGCATACGACGCTATTAGCGAAACCGAATTGGGTCAGATGCTCAAAACCGCTCAAACCGCTCAACTAACTCATCCCGTCCCCGTCCTGCGAGCTAGGGAAATCGATCGCTGGGCAAGCTCTCAAGACTATCAACGCTTGTTGCAACGTCGCCAAATAGAGTATAATCAAAAGGCCGATTCCAAGGGCGGATGGCGAAATTGGTAGACGCAGCAGACTCAAAATCTGCCGCCCTCTAAAGGCATGAGAGTTCGAGTCTCTCTCCGCCCATTATATTTGCAAAAATTTATAAGATTCTACCTCGCTCTCTTAGTTTCCCAGGGTTAGTTAGCAATTAGCGATCGCGAATTTTCTAGTCCCCACCCACTCAAGCGACAGTTGCCCATTTCACGCGCGGGATAGTCATCTGTCATTAGGGGAAAGGGGAAAGGACAAAGGACTTAACAAATAAGGCAACGTCGAGCTTGAGGTTATAAATAAGTATTTATACTGACCGTAATTTTGCGGATACTGGCACAAAATTCCGCTTGCGTAATTCTGTAGTTTTACTGGAGATTTTTCTCCTTCGTTCTGAAAAACTTGAAGGAAAAGACTTGAGAAACTTCGGGTATGCGCGGGCAAACTAGATTGAGTATCAACAATAACGATGTCATCCTTTATCGCGTAGGCAGCCATTGGAGCGCTAGAGTAATCAATATCAATAAAGAATACGATGGATTTGCTTCCAAAAAGACAGCGATCGCAATTCTGACCGATTTGTTGCCTTATGTTTCTTGCGAAACGCACTTGCTTGAGGAATTAAGGGAAATAACGCAGCAATACAAAAAAGACAAACAAGCCAAAAAGCGATCGCATCCGGTAAAACGCCCTCACGATCGCATTTTGAGCCAGTACGAAGATTCTAATGCCTATACCCAGATTGGTTTAGTATTGCGAGAAATCAGCAGCCACGCAATCCTTGCTCAAAACGATGACGAAGCTCGCGATCTCATTTTAGAACATCTTGAGGAACTCGCTGAAGATGACGGGTTAAGTTGCGATTGCGCCTCGTTGTTGTTTGACGCTCTCGACTATGCCGTTACGGCGGCTTTAGGGTGGGATGCTTCAACGGTAATTCAGTTTGAAGACGAGCGTTTGGGCGATTGGGAAGCGAAATCCGATGAAATTTTTGAAAAAGCTAAAGCGCTTGCCGACTCCAACATTTCTAGGTTAATACGGCGATTCCCCAATCTCGTCAGAGCGTGCGATAGTTATGCCCAAGTTCATCGTTCTCGCATTCACCGGATTTGGGAAAGCTAAAGGCGCGAATGCCCCGACTTAGCCGACGCTAAAAGTCGGGGCATGGGGAGTTCGCACCTCAAACATTAGCAAATGCACTAGCCGCCGCCGCAACGCCAGCACCGGGCGAAAAGCTTTCATAGCCTAATTCAATCAAAGTCGCTTCTAGTGAGGCAATAGCGGCTAAAATATCGCGATCGCTCACAAATCCCAAGTGCCCGATGCGAAAGATTTTCCCTTTGAGATGGTCTTGTCCGCCTGCTAGGGCAATATCGTATCGCTTTTTCATTACCGAGCGAATTTTTTCGGCTTCTACCCCGATTGGCGCAACTGCCGTGATGGCATTACTAGCCGCTTCGTCGGAGGCAAACAGAGGCAATCCTAGCGCCTTAATCGCCGCACGAGTGGCTTGCGTTAAGCGCCGATGGCGGGCGAAAATATTATCTAACCCTTCTGATCTCATCATCTGCAAAGAAGCTTGCAGCCCGTACATAAGATTCACGGGTGGCGTGAAAGGAGAGCTGTTTTCATCGGTTGCTTTCTTATATTTCTTCAGATCTAGGTAAAATTTAGGAAGTTTAGCTGTTTCGTAAGCTTTCCAGGCTTTCTGGCTGACTGAAACAAAACCCAAACCTGGCGGAATCATATATCCCTTTTGCGATCCCGAAGCAACGACATCCAAACCCCACGCGTCGATAGGAACGTTCGTCGCGCCCAAACTGGTAACGGCATCGACGATAATCAAACTTTTGCCGTGGTTTTTGACGTATTGATTGATGGTTTCTAAATCGTTGAGAACCCCGGTGGAGGTTTCTGAGTGAGTGATGATAACTGCCTTAATCTGCTTTTGGGTATCGGCTGCTAATTTTTCGCCAAAGGCTTGTGGATTGAGGGCTTTACCCCATTCAGCGGTAATTTCTTCAACCTGCAAGCCAAAAGCTCTGCTTATCTTCGCCCAGCGATCGCCGAATTTTCCGTTATTTCCTACCAAAACGCGATCGCCCGGACTCAAGAAATTAATAATCCCGGCTTCCATTGCCCCAGTTCCGCTAACGGTCAGCATCAGGACATCATTGTGAGTCTGGTGCAGCCATTTGAGATTTTCTGTCAATTCTGCTATAACTTTGCTAAAGTCGCCGCTTCGATGACCGATGGGATGCTTTGCCATCGCCAGCAAAACTTTTTCGGGGACTGGCGTAGGTCCCGGAATCATTAGCATATTTTTGTCTTCCATTCGATTATTCCTCTCTGTTGGCACTCTAGATCGGTAACGAACCGTATTTCCCCAGCTTTTAAGTTAAGGGCAAGCTCCTCATCTTATCCCATTTTTTTTCTTCATGCAATCGGCAGAAATAAGAATAGGCACTCGTTTGCGTCAACTTACACTATAAAAACAAACATAGTTTGTCTTGCCATTTATTAATTCTTAATTCAAGATTCCTCACTCTGTTTCGTTTGAGCGGCTAGTAAATCTGGCGATTCCCCTGGACAACCGCTATTGAGCGACCAACGATGCTCGAACGATACATAGGTTTGTTGACAGGTGGCTTCTAATTGTTTTTGTTGTGCGAAGGCTTTACGCAGAGTCGCAATCAGTTGCTGAACTTGGTCTCTTAGCACCGGGTTTTGATTGGCTGCAAATAAGGTTTGGCGTTCCAATAATTGCAGCAGTAATTCGTAGTGTATGTGAGAAGGAAGGGGAAGTGGTTCCATAAAACCTGCATCGGGTTAAAAAAGCCAGCAAGAATTACAAATAATAGACTTGTAATTGAGCTGACCGATCTTCGGGCAACTGTTTGAAGTTAGCTAGAGCAAAAGCATTAGCTAGCCCTTGGTTAACTTTATTTTAAGTAGTAAACAATGCCGCGATCGCTTCTTTGGGATCGGGTTGTTTGACGAGTGACTCTCCAATTAAAACGGCATCGGCACCCGCATTTTTGACTAAATTGAGATCGGCAGGCGCATGTAATCCAGATTCGCTCACCACTAAAATATCTCGCCGTTGCAGTTGTTCTCGCCTTGCTTCCAACAATTGACAAGTCGTTTGCAAATCGACAGAAAAATTTTCTAAATTGCGATTGTTAATTCCGACTAAGCGAATGCCTTCGATCGCCAATACCCGATCTAACTCTGTCAAAGTATGGACTTCGACCAAAGCTACCATGCCTAAAGCGTTGATAATTTTGACAAAGTACTGCAAATCCTCGTCATTTAAAATAGCAGCAATGAGCAAGACGGCATCGGCTCCCTTGCTGCGAGCGAGATAAATTTGGTAGGGATAAATAATAAATTCCTTGCACAGTAAAGGCAAATCGACTGCTTGACGGACTAGAGCTAGATTGTCAAAACTTCCCTGAAAAAACTTTTCATCCGTCAACACCGACAAACAACTAGCCCCCCCTTGTTGATAGGCAAGTGCAATTTCCACCGGATCGAAGTCTTCGCGGATGACTCCTTTGCTGGGAGAGGCTTTTTTGACTTCTGCAATCAGAGCGGGTTGGGTTTTTCCCTGCTTGAGTGCGGCAAGGAAGTCGTAAGGAGACGGTAAATCTTTGACCTGCTTGCGCAACTCCAGTAAAGGTAATCGTTCGCGCAAGCGATCGACTTCTTTTTCTTTATGCCAAACAATCTCCTCTAAGATATGCTGGGGATCTCCGTCGGGCACTCGAACGGTATAGCGCAGGTTTTCGACTTCTACAGCAGGATTTGGGGGTCTTCTTCTGATTGGCATCGTTTTGGGTAAAGCGCGTTTGGACGGAAGCAACTCCCTATAGTTTTTCAGATTTACGCTCTATTTTAGCTTTTGTCAACCCGATTCTCTGAGATGCGATCGCAAAATACGCTATACAAAAAATGGATATTACATACAAACAAGCCTTAGGAATTCCTCATTTTGTCAGAGCCAAAATCTTTTAATGTTTGGAACTATAAGCCTTGGTGGTGTCAACCCTGGTCGATTTTACTAACTGGAATTTCGATTGTTGGCGGCAGCTGGCTGTTAGTCAAAAACCTTTGGATTACCGGGGGGTTATCCATTTCCGTTCTCCTGTGGTGGAGCTATTTTCTCATTCTCTATCCGCGACTGGTGGAAAAGGTATTCACGAGCAATTCTTCAACTGCTGAGCCTCAAACGAATCGCTTTGGATCTTAAAATCGCGATCGCTTCTAAAAAAGTCTTACTCAAAGTAGCATTAGATTAGTAGAAAAAAGTCATTGCTCCTCTTGGATACGACAGCGATCGATCTGCTACTGATAGCCACCCTGGGATTTTTAGGGAGTTTCGGTCATTGTGCGGGAATGTGCGGTCCGTTAACCGTGGCATTTTCCCTATCGCAGCAGCATTCAGAAACCCCGAATTGGCGATCGCATCTGGGATTTCACCTACTAATCAATTTAGGACGAGTTATCAGTTATGGATTGGTAGGCGCAGCGTTAGGTGGGGTTAGCGAAATTTTAATCGATCGCTCTCAATTGTTAGGAATTGGTAGCGAACTGCGTCAGGGAGTGACAATTGTAACGGGAACGATCTTGATTTGGTTTGCCCTCGGACAAATCAAGCCCGATTTTTTGCCGCCGCTGCCGATTTTACATCCCCTGCAAGCCTTGCATCGGCGCTTAAATACTGCCATGCTGCGACTGTCTGTATCGGAGCGTTGGTGGACTCCGGCTTTGCTAGGGCTACTTTGGGGGTTGATTCCCTGCGGTTTTCTCTACGCAGCGCAAATCAAAGCCGTAGAAAGACAAGAGCTTTGGCTAGGTGCAGCCACGATGCTAGCCTTCGGATTGGGGACGATGCCGATGATGGTAGCAATAGGCGCATTGACCTCGCGGCTGAGCGCTAGCAAGCGCAGCCAGTTGTTTCGCTTGGGAGGGTGGGTAACGCTTGCGATCGGGATTTTAACCCTCTTGCGAACAGACGAAATGGTGGATTTGACCGGTCACGCCGCTCTTTTATTGCTGATGCTAGCCTTGATAGCTCGTCCCCTCAGTGGCTTCTGGGCAGCTCCGTTGCAGTACCGAAGAGCGATTGGGGTGGGAGCTTACGTGCTGGCGATCGCCCATACGGGGCGCATGCTCGACCATTCTTTCAACTGGAACTTGGGGGCTATCTCCTATTTGCTGCCGATACATCGAGTTGGAATGGTGACGGGCGCGATCGCGCTATTGTTGATAACTCCTGCCGCTTGCACCAGTTTCGACTATTGGCAAAAAATGTTAGGCAAGCGCTGGCGACAGATTCATCTTTTGTGCGTTCCGGCTTTAGGGCTGGCAGTCATTCATACTTTACTCCTCGGCTCTCATTATTTGGGCGAGCTGAACTGGGATTGGGGCGATCGCTGGCGTTCCGTCGGGCTTGTCGCGATCGCTGGGGGAGTTCTGTTGTTAAGATGGCGTTTATTTTGGTTACTTTTTTCACTAGATAAGTTTTACATTCGTCCTAATAAACATTAGGCTTCCTGTCTAAATCTTTACAAAAACTTTACGGTCTAATTACTACTTTTGGACTGTTGGAATTATGCACTTAAACACTTCTGTAAGGGGTTGAGCTTGGCCAAACCTCTATAAAGGAATGGGCTTTTTGGCAATCGAGTGCAACTGCTGTGCTATTGTCTTTCAAAGCATTATAATCCCGTAATCTATAGAAAATAAGCGATCGCTAAAGATAACCGCCCAAGGTTATTGTGAAAATCCTGCCGAAGAGGTTATAATGAGGCGCAACTCAGTCGATGAGATTGATTTTTAAAAAATTCCTAACCAATTAATATAAACGCCAAATTTTTTTTAGGAAAAATTATTGACAGAAACTAATGCTTTCAAGCTATTGTTTTGCCATAAATACCCACCCGCGATCGCGATTAAAAATTAGCCAGAAGCGGGATAATAGCGAGCCAAAGACCTCAGTATATTTACGATGATGGCACGAATAAATCCTTCTCAAAGAACCATAAGACTTTGAACGCAAACGATGCCAAATTTAGCTGACTAAGGCTCAGATGAATAAAAAAGCTCAGCAAAAGCACTGATGCTTGGCATTAGCTTTTTCGTTTACGAAGTAGATATAAGCCTAGCCATCGATCTAAAAAAAGCAATCATAGATGATATCTATATATATCCTGACCCATAACGAAGAAATAGATATAGCCGCTTGCATCGAGTCTGCGCTGCTGTCCGACGATGTTATAGTCGTCGATTCCTTCAGTACGGATCGCACAATTGAAATCGCCTCTCGCTATCCCGTCCGCGTCGTTCAGCACGAGTTTGAAAGCCATGGAAAGCAGCGCACTTGGATGCTGGAAACCATTCCCACCAGGTACGAATGGGTATATATCCTAGAAGCAGACGAGCGGATGACTCCCGAACTCTTTCGAGAATGTCTCAAAGCAAGTCAGAGTCAGGAATTTATCGGCTACTATGTGGCAGAGCGGGTAATGTTTATGGGAACGTGGATTCGCCGCAGTACCCAATATCCGCGCTATCAAATGCGTTTGTTCGAGAAAGGAAAAGTCTGGTTTAGCGACTACGGTCATACCGAAAGAGAAGTGTGCGACGGGCCGACAGGCTTTCTGAAAGAGACTTATCCCCATTACACTTGTAGTAAAGGATTGAGCCGCTGGATTGAAAAGCACAATCGCTACTCCACCGACGAAGCTAAAGAAACCCTGCGTCAGTTGAAAAGCGGAAAGATCGATTGGTACAGCTTATTATTGGGCAAATCGGAAGTAGAAAGACGGCGCGCTCTCAAAGATTTATCCCTACGCCTTCCGTTTAGACCGCTTTTGCGTTGGTTTTACATGTACTTTATACTAGGCGGTATTTTAGAGCGGGATTTGCTTGGTGTACCTTACAGGCATTTTACGAATACTTAATTCTCCTAAAAGTAGAAGAAATGCAGCAAGCATCGCGCGATGGCTTGAGCTTAGAGAATTCCGTTACCTCTTTCGAGATTTCCAGTTTTTCCAAGCTCTCGGAATTGGTTTCGGGCGATCGCTCCTCTAGTCAGCGCCAATAGCAACTAGACGGAACGTATTTCATCCAAAATTAAAGAGGGATATTTGACCGAGAAAGCAGATATTTTTCCTTTTTCGTTTTAGCTATCTTCAGCCTAAAAGCTTGCGTCAAAGATTTTCAAAGAAGTATTTCTGCATGGATTGCTAAAATTTGGAAATAACCTACCAGATCAAACCATCTTTAGATGCAGTTGAGTTTTAGGCAGCCTCCACAGAGGCATGCACGCAGCATCCAATTATCGATCGCCCAAGGGAGCGAATAGTTTTCATGGAAAATTCTGTGGCAACCATTCAATGTTCAAATCCCAGTTGTCAGGCACCCAATCTCCTAACCGATCGAGACTGTCACAAATGCCGAACGCCCATTGTGAGGCGCTATCTATGGACTGTAGGAGAGTGGAAGAAAGACTTTAGCGAGGGAGAGTTAATTGGCGATCGCTATCTTTTCGTTAGACCGCGCATTCTTCTCGACACCCAACCCGCCATCTCCCCCCTAACGCCAGAAGAAGTTCCCGATAACATTCTTCCTTATTTGAAGCTTCTGCCCTATCGACTGCACGTTCCTCAAGTTTACGGCTACCTCTCCAGTTCGGGCGAACGGACGGAGCCAGAGATTTGGTTATTAGAATACAACAGCATTCCGACCGACGAATCGGGCAAATTGAAATACGACGAACTCTTTCCCAAATTAACCGAAGTTTGGCACAAGGCAACTGGATTAAGACAACTCAACTGGTTGTGGCAAATGGCTCGCCTCTGGCAACCGCTACAGAATAGGGGCGTAGCTGCCAGTTTGCTCGCTCCATCGCTACTGAGGGTCAATGGACCCCTGATTCAGCTCCTCGAATTGCAGTCTGACCTGGAAAAGCAGCCAAGTTTGCATCAGTTGGGACAGCTTTGGTCTCAATGGATCGAGCAAGCATCGCCGAACCTGAGCGAGTTTTTACAAAAACTGTGCGAGCATCTAGAGCAAGGAAAAATCGAGCGAGCCGAACAGCTCGTTGCTCTTCTAGAAAAAGCCATAGGGCAAGCCGCTCGCCTGCAAGAGCGAACCTATCAGATTTATACCAGCACCGATGCCGGACCGACTCGCGAGCATAACGAAGATGCCTGCTATCCGCCCAGTGGCAAAATCGTTACGATTGGCGATCGCAACAGGGCACTAGCGATCGTCTGCGATGGGATCGGCGGACAAGAAGGCGGAGAAATTGCCTCGCAACTGGCGATCGATACCTTGGTTGAGGACATCGATCGCTCCCTCGGCAATGCAACCGAGTCCGATCCCAAAATTTACATGCAGGCAATAGAACGCGCCATCTGCGACACCAACGATTTGATTAGCGATCGCAACGATAGCGAAAATCGCCAGGAACGACAGCGCATGGGAACGACGCTAGTTATGGGACTAGCTCGCGCTCACGAAATCTATGTCGCTCACGTTGGGGATTCTCGCATTTACTGGATTACGCCGACAAGCTGCCATCAAGTTACCGTTGACGACGATTTGGCATCGAGAGAAGTTCGACTGGGCTACCTGCTCTATCGAGAAGCCGTGCAATATCCCAACGCTGGCGCATTGGTACAAGCTTTGGGCATGAGTTCATCTGCCTCGCTTCACCCGACGATTCAGCACCTAATTTTGGATGAGGACTGCGTTTTCCTGCTTTGTTCTGATGGGCTGAGCGATTTCGATCGCGTCGAGCAGTATTGGGAGAAAGAAATCGCTCCCATTTTAGAAGGCAAACGAGATGTGATGGAGGCGGGAAAACGGTTATTAGCCCTTGCTAACCAAAGAAACGGGCACGATAACGTAACGATTGCCTTAGTTCACTGTCAGGTGCAACCGAAAGCGGGTGCCGAGTCAACTCCTTTGGTCTATCCGGAATTTGAGGCTGAATCGAGCGACGAACCACCGTTACCCGAATCAGAAGACCTTGAGACGGACGAGGAGGCTGAAGACACGGTGTTGACCGCGCGATTTGAGGACGTCTCATCTCCCGAAGCTCCGCCCCAGCGCTCGCCATGGCTTTTAGTCTTGGCAATGGCTTCTCTTGGTTTGCTCGCCTTGGGTGGGGGCTATTGGTTATGGCAACTGGCAAACAGCAGCACAGAGGATACGCGAGTTCCTATCGTGACTTCCGATCCGCAAGGGACTCCAATTGTGCCCGAACCAACGGTTTCTTCCCAACTGCCGCTAGCAGCAGGAGACGCGATCGAAATCTTTAGAACCATTACGCTTCTCGACAGCCCGGCCGCTGAAAAAAGAGTGGGTGACGTACCAAAAGACAGCATGCTTAAAGTCGTGCAAACCGAACCCAATTCTACTTGGCTGAAGTTGCAAGTCTGTCAAGTCGATGAAAAAGTCACTTCCCATAGCATTGGAGGCGAGGCCTCTTCTCCTGAGGGAAAAGAGGGGTGGATCAAATTGGAAACCTTAAAGGAATTGGGGTTTCGAGCCATATCGCCTGCAGCTGACAACTGTCTTGCTACCGATTCTTCCGATCCTACCGAGGTGCCCTCTCCACCGCCATCGCAACCCGAACAGTTACCCCGTTGACTTATCATAATTATGACCGATTGGCAAGCAAGTTACTCAATTGAGAATTTAGAATTCTGCATTCAGAATTCATAGGAGACTGTGTAACAATACTTTCATAGCGCAATCAGTAAAAAAGAGAGAATGTCTGTCAGGGAAATTCCCTGCCTCAGTCTAGCGATCGCTCGTTTGACCTCAGCAGGACCTGAAAATTTTGCTACTTGGGTAATTCAATCTCCCTTACCGGGAGGTTACGTTCATCATGACTCAATTTGGTCGCCAACTTTAACGCGAAAATGGCTGGCATGGCAGGAAATGTTTTCCTTACAAAGCGAATTTCACATTCCCGTCGCTCACCGAGACCCTTCTACCTCTCTGCTGCCGTTTAACTTGCCGCTTTCTAGTCCGAAAGAGAACTATGGCGGACGACTGATGCAGGAGTTAGGCATCAGTCTCTGGCAGTGGGTGTTTGACGATCCCATCCGTCAGAGCTTAGCCCAAAGTCGGGGAATGGCGATGGGACAAAATAAACTTCTGCGGGTGCGATTAGAAATTCGCGACCCTAATTTAATTCCGCTACCGTGGGAAATTATGCAACCGGAAGTGGGCAAACAGTCTATTTCTCTCGATCCTCAAATCCTCTTCAGTCGAACGACCAGTAATGTAGATCCTCTAGCCCCTCAACAATCGGGCGACTCACTCAATATTTTATTAGTGCTCGGACAAGACCAAAACCCGCTAGATCCGCGAGAAACTCAGTCGGACTCGATTCGCAGTTCTTCTAAAACCTTACAACTCGAAACCGAAGCTGCCGCCCTGGCACAAGCGATCGAAGAAGGAGCGCGCGTGGCTAGCGCGATTAACTCTTCGGCGTTCCGGGTTTCTGCTAGCGTTCGCACTCTCGTACAACCTACGCCAGCCCAACTGATCGACACTTTAGATACGGGAATGTATAATGTCCTTTTCTATGCAGGTCATGGCATGCCCGCGCCCGATGGCGGTTTGTTATTTTTGGGACCAAATGCCATCATGAATGGGACGGAGCTGGCGCAAGTTCTAGTTCGCAATCGCGTTATTCTAGCAGTGTTTAACGCCTGCTGGGGCGCACAACCCGACTGCATGGGACAACAGACAATCGAGCGCAGCAGTTTGGCAGAAGTTTTAATTCACCATGGAGTCCCTGCCGTTTTGGGGATGCGGGATTCCATTGCCGATCGCGAGGCATTAAGTTTTATTCAAGCATTTACTAAAGCCCTAGCGCAACGCTTGTCGATCGACCAAGCAGTCCGAGTTGCCAGACAACAGTTGCTCTCCCTCTACAAATTCAATCAACCTGCTTGGACGCTGCCGATTCTTTACATGCATCCCCAATTTGATGGCGAACTGCTGCAACCCATCGAGGAGGGAATTACCCAACTCCCAACCACGATACCGAGTGTAGATCGCGACGATTTTCCCGCTGCCTATCTTCATTCCCTAGAACGCAGCGATAAGATTTGGCGAATTTATGGCGGATTGATGAGAGTTGGTCGTCATCCAGAAAACGACTTGGTGCTTCAGGAAAGATGGGTTGGTCGCCGACACGCCGAGATCATCTGTCGAGACACTTCCTCCACCGCTAATAGACAATACACTTATTTCCTCAGAGATTTTTCTCGCTTCGGGACGTTGGTTTACTGTGCTGGCGAATGGCACAAAGTTCACCATCAAGAAATTTCTCTAGAGTCGGGCGTACAGTTGAAGTTTGGCAGTCCTTACGGTCAAATTCTTGAATTCGTGATCGAAGATTCGTGAACTATCGGGCGCTGACCGCTTATAATTTTAATCTACCAACACTCCCTACACCTCCCTCTCTCTTCATCTATTTGCGCGAAGGCGATCTAACAGTGTTTTCCCCATCGGAGAACTGACGAGAATCGATCGCTTTCGGTCAAATAAAATCGAACCGACTTGCACTTCTTTTTCAGCTTGCTTGCGAATATAGTCTTGAGAACGGCGATCGATGGTTTGCGCGATCGCGCCGTACACTTGCTCAACCCAATTGCTTCCCTCTCGTTCGTCTATCTCCCGCAGCAGTTTCAAAGCGGCTTCTGCGGTAGAACTTGTAAATATTTGTTGCAAAATTGGTGTGGGCAATCCAATTTGAGCGCAATGAGCCGTCAAAATTTCCAAGCGTCCGTCTGCCAAGTGGTGATGGGTATGGAAAATTCCGCCTGCTAATTTAATCAGTTTGCCGTGGTAGCCAAACAGCAAAATCGATCGCACTTGTTGCATAGCTGCGGCAACTAACATAGAACCCAACCAATTCGCGGTTTTAATTAATTGTTCTGGGTGAATTCCCATTTGCTGGGCTAAATCTAGTCCATTTTCTCCTACACAAAAAACCAAGCGATCGCATTGCTTTGCTTTAATCGTTAATTCTTCCTGAAAAGCTTCCAACTGACTCGGTGCGCTCAACGGTTGAGAAATTCCTGTCGTTCCCAGTAAAGACAGCCCTTCAACTACGCCAAAAGCCTCATTGGAGGTTCGTTCTGCCAGCCTGCGCCCCTCCGGTAAAATAATCGTTACGAGAATTTTCTCTTCTGGTTTGAGGAGTCTTTGCAGATTCTCTCGTAACAGCCGTTGGGCGTAACTATAAATTGCCGCTTTCCCTTCATTATCGATTTGTTTGCCAACTCCTTCGCCACCTTGAATGATAATCTGTTCTGGATGCGATCGCTGCACCTCTATTTCTACCAATGCCCAAACCGGAGTATTGCGAGTTAAATCTAAATTATCCCCTGGATCGCTGCGAGTAATTGCCAGAGCACTATTTTCGCCAATACGAGCGACTTGTTCGATGGAAATTTCAACAATTTGGGCGGGTTCGATTAAATCCAGTGAAATCGTATCTCCAATCTCGTCTCGATGTAAATAGCGCAACGCCGCGATCGCAGATGCACAAGCAAACACGGGTAAAGTATATCCAGAACGAGGGGTAGACATTATGAAATTGAATTTGTAGATAACTTATCTTTCCAATAACACAGAATCATCCCCAAGGTAAAATAGCTGTGTCACAATTGAGCAACCCCTGGCGCGATCGCTAAGGAAAAATGACCTGTTATCACCACGATTGACCATTTTCACTACTTCCGTTGTCAGCGACGAATGACAATTTCCACTCGACGATTTTTTTGTCGTCCTTCAGGATTGTCTGAACCATCTGCCTTTGTATTGGCAGCTACAGGTCTAGATTCACCGTAACCGATCGTAGTCATGCGCGATGCAGCCACATTTCCTTGTTGTTGCAACCACTGCTTGACAGCAACAGCGCGACGCACCGACAAATCTTGATTATACGAATCACTTCCGATCGCATCCGTATGTCCTTGAATTTGCATCGGATTCTGGGGATAGTGTTTAGCAATTGCAGCACTGATTTGTCGCAGTGCAGCTTCGGCATCAGGTCGAAGGGTTGCTCGATCGAAATCGAATAGTATATCAGCAGCAATAGTAATAACAGTTGAATTTTGACCCTGTTGTACGCGAATGCCAGGAAAAGTGATTTCCGGAATTTGCACTTCTGGAATCGTAACTTGGGGAGCTTCGACTTTTGGTTGCCGAATTTCTGGTTGTCGAACCGTTGGTCTTTCAACCGTTAGACGATCGGGTTTAGGCTGAGAAGATAAAGGGGGTTGCAACTCAGTAGTTTCTGACTGAGAATGACAGGCAATGGTAAAGCAGGATGAACCTACAAATAATGCAAATATGCTTAAAAAATTAAGCGATCGCATTCGTGTGCGATCTCCACTGTGGTTATAATCTTAATTTTGATGGCACTCAACCGATATTTATGGCTTACAGATTACTTTTTGTCTGTTTGGGGAATATTTGTCGTTCTCCGGCAGCAGAGAATATCATGAATTATCTGATCGAACGGGCAGGTTTGAGCGAAGAAATTATTTGCGATTCAGCCGGAACTTCGAGCTATCATATCGGTTCTCCTCCCGACCGTCGGATGGCGGAAGCCGCAGCACTTCGCGGGATTTCTATGAAAGGCAAGGCCAGACAATTTCAGATTGACGATTTTGAAAAATTTGACTTAATTTTAGCAATGGATCGCGAAAATTATTGGGATATTCTCGCTCTCGACCCTCAGAAGCAACATAGCGACAAAGTAAAGTTAATCTGTGAATTTGCTACTCGCTATCAAGCCAAAGAAGTTCCAGATCCTTATTATGGCGGTAGAGAGGGTTTTGAGAAAGTTATCAATTTGCTCTTGGATGCCTGTGAAGGGTTGTTGAATCACGTCAGCGACTTAAATAATGGCAGAAAACCTTAAAGTCTCTGGCTAATCGACCAAATGGTGCTCTAAAGCAAAACGGACTAATTCGGCTCGATTGCTAGTTTCTGTTTTTCTGAGAAGGCTGCTAACGTACTTTTCGACGGTTCTAGGACTTAAATGAAGCTCGTTGCCAATCTCGGCATTAGAATGTCCTTTCGTCAGTAAGCTCAGAACCTGTTCTTCTCGCTGAGTAAACTTGAAAGAGGGAGGTGGTTCGACACAAGGGACTCGCTCGTTTCCTTCTCGTGCCTGTAAAGGTTTATGACTAGATTGGCGATCGGAGAATTGTCTTTCAGACTGAATCATCTGCGATCGCTCTAACAGATTGCGAATCACTGCCCCCAGTTCCTCCATTGCAAAGGGCTTAGGCAGATAGACATCGCATCCTGCCTGATAGCCAATAATTCGCTCTTCGGTCGTATTTCTCTGTGTCAAAAAGATAACGGGCAGCAGTCGGAATTCGGGACGTTGGCGCACTTGCCTAACGAGATCGTAACCGTCTTTTCCTGGCATTTTGATATCGGAAACCAGCAGGTAAGGGTGATAGGTTTCCAACAGGGAGAGCGCTTCTTGTCCATTTTGAGCAGTAATGACCGAATATCCTGCGAGTTCTAGATAATCTTTAACGGCTAATCGAATTCCTGGATCGTCATCTGCGATCAGGATCAAAAGAGGCATATTTGACCGAGAAAAAAGGATTTTTTTGCTATCTTTAGCCTATCACTCCTGTGAGAAATAGGTGGGAGTGGGGGGACCCGGAGATGGGGAGACTGGGAGAGGAGAGGACGGGGAAAGAGATTTGTAGCCAATATTTAAGGTAATCGATCTAATACCAATTTGAAATAAGAAGGCGACAGATGAATTTACACAATTCAATCGTAGAAAGGGTTTCTCAATCCAAAATCCTTTCATCCAAAATGGTATAACTAGGTACAGGCGCGCTCCTATCGCGTCTGTACGATTCCTGACTCCCGATCGCCAATGACACGAACCAGTGTTGTTGATATGATTGAGATTAAGAATTATTAAGGGCTAATGGGAAAACTGCTTGGGCTTGTTCCCTACCTAATCGCAGTGGGTGCAGCGTGGTCGTTAGGGTTCGTTTATAACGTTTACTACGGCGGCGAGTTGAGCTGGCTGCGTCAGATGTATGAAGACAAAATGGCAATAGCAGCTCAGATCCAAGCTCCCAGACGCTTGTTGGTGACTGGCGGGTCAGGCGCTCACTACACCATCGATTCCAAAGCGATCGAAAGGGGATTGGGAATTCCGGTAGTGAATCTGGGATTGGACGGACCCGTCGGTCTAGACGTAATCCTACCGAGCGTCATAGACCAAGTGCGTTCTGGGGATATCGTTCTGCTGATTCCCGAATATTTAATCCTGCTAGATGATAATGGTTTGGGCGATCGCTCTGCTAGTTTTGGCGTGGCGATCGCCCGACCGGGATTGGGCGGAATCCCACCCAAAGAACTCGCTCAAGAGGTTTGGCTGCTTGGGATTCCGAGCCTGAGAGCGCTAACCAAATCTGCGGTAGATTGGGTCGAGCGGGGAAAAATGACGGGGTACTATTCCGATCCCGTGAGCGATCGCGGCGACCCTACAGTCACGAAAGAGCGAGTCGGTCAGTGGTGGCAACTGCCAATCGATAGCCCCATTTCCAGCCATGCGATCGAGCGGATTAGTCAATTTCGTCAAGAAGTGGAAGCAAAAGGAGGAAGACTCATTCTGTCGCTGCCCTGGGTTTACGCGAGCAAGGACGAAAAAACAATTGCTAGCGTGAAAAAAACGGCTCAAGAACTGGCTAAAATTGCTCCCCTCATCTATGAAAAAGACTCGTTAAATCTTAAAACCGATTCAAGTTTATTTGCCGATACCCATTATCATCTCTTGCCAGAAGCCAGAAAAATTCGAGCGCAGCAGCTCGTCGAACAGCTAAAACCATTAATTGGGGTCGATGCGCGACAAAGTGAAACCAACGATCGCTAACCCAATCCGCATTTGCATCCTCGGTGGCGGTTTTGGCGGCTTATATACGGCTCTGTATTTAAGTCGCTTTGCTTGGGTGAGAGCGGGCAAATGCAAAATGATTCTGGTCGAGCAAAACGATCGCTTTCTTTTTACGCCCTTGCTTTACGAACTGATTACGGGAGAATTGCAACCCTGGGAAATCGCTCCTTCCTATCAGAAACTACTCGGCGGCACCGAGATTGCTTTTTATCAGCAAACCATTCGAGGCGTTGACCTCAAAACTCGTCAAGTCGTACTCGACGATGGCGCAGAACTCGCCTACGACTATCTCGTTCTCGCCGTTGGGACTCAGAATCGCTGGGCAAATATCCCTGGGGTTCAAACCCATGCGCTTACTTTCCGCACGCTTGCCGATGTAGAACGTCTGGAGGCAAGACTGAAAATTCTCGAAGCTAGCGATCGCCAGCGCCTTCGTCTGGCAGCGATCGGCGGCGGTGCTAACGGGGTGGAATTGGCGTGCAAGCTAGCCGATCGCTTGGGCAAGCGAGGACAAGTACATTTAATCGAAAGGGGAGAGGAAATCCTCAAAAACTTCCCATCTGGCGTTCGCAAGGCTGCCTACCGAGCGCTGCGCTCTCGCAACATTAAAATCGCTCGCCTCACCGAGGTGACAGCGATTGAAGCCGATTCGATGACAGTCGTTCGGGACGGCAAAACCGTCGTGCTGCCAGTCGATCTAGTGCTGTGGACAGCGGGAACTCAAGCCAGAGATTGGATCGCTCGCCTAGATTGCCCTAAAAGCGATCGCGGAAAGCTCCTCATCCATCCGTCCCTACAGTTGGTCGATTATCCAGAAGTGTTTGCTCTGGGCGATTTGGCGGATGTTGGCAATGGCAGCCAACCCGTCCCCGCGACGGCACAAGCCGCCTATCAGCAGGCAAGTCGGGCGGCAAAAAACCTCGCGGCTGCTTTGCAAGGCAAGCGGTTGCAGCCCTTCCGCTATTTGCACTTGGGAGATATGCTGACCTTGGGCAAGGGAGCCGCAGTTGTCTCCAGTTCCTTTCTCAATCTCGAAGGAAAGCTAGCCGCCGCAATCAGGCGGCTAGTCTATATTCAGCGCCTTCCAACCCTTCGCCATCGCCTGCTAGTTTTTAAGCATTTGCTGGTTCGGGTTGCGTTGGGAATTCTGGATCGATTGAAACGCTTATTGACTTGTAGGCGATCGCGCTAGAAATTAATAGCGACCGCGATCGCGTTCTAGATCGTAAATCACTTTCTCGACTAACCAATTAACCGAACGGTTGGGATAGTGGATTTGCGCTCCGGCAAGCAAGCGATTGGCAGTCGGGCGATCGTTATGTAGCAGTCTCAGCAGCTTCTGCCGCAGTTGAGGGCTAGCGCGATCGATCGAGAGGGCATTTTCTAGACGAGTAGAGCTAAAAACCAATGGCTTCTTTGCCTTTGCTCTACGCCAAACTATACCAGCAGCACCAGCTCCTAATCCCAGTGCTGTTATCCCCAGGATTTTTTCAGCTTCATCTAAGGATCGAACTCCAGTAAAATCCACCCTCGTGTTAACAATTTCATCGGTAGCACTTAAGGCTGACAGATTAGCCTGTCCTTCCCGAACGGCGCTTGCAAGCGGGAAAATTAGCAAACTGCTAGCGATCGAGGTACTAACCAAAGTAGCTACAGTTCCTAAACGAGAAATTTTTAGCATTTCTAATATTAAATCCGTTTAATTGACCATAATATGTAGCGCAGTGCGCGTAAGCGCATACGTCTTGCTCGCTTTTCATGCTTGCTCGAACGCGAGCTTCTAGCTCGCACTACTGGTTATTGTGTTTGTTCGATCGGATTTGATATAACGTGCAACTTCAATGAGTAAAAAGATTGTTTCCTCAAACGTATTTAACTTGTTCTAATTTTCAGAGTGCATCGGTTTTAAGTGACCCTTTCTAGGGCGATCGACTTCTTAACTGTTGTTACTTTTATTGTGATGCGAAAAAGTGACATAAAAATGTCAGAAGCACCAAGCCTTATCGTTTTAAATTAGGATTAAGACCTTTTCAACCAAAGAGTTATTCCCAAAGCCAAACCAAACGACAGTAGTGAGAGAAGAATTCCTATCAATACCCAAAGCGTCCGTCTCATACCAAGTAAATCTTTTTTCAAATGAACTAAGTGTTGATTCACTTGATTCTGTGCCAGTCTTGTTCGGTTTGGCTCTGGTGAAAATAAACGCTTATCATCTTTTGCTGTTTGTGAAGTTCTTGCTCGATTTGGAGACACTTTTCCCCTGACAGGTAGCTGAATTGCTTGCATTGTTCCAATTGCGTCTGAATCACTTGTTTTAGGGAAGCTAACTCGTTGAAAGTCGCTTGCACTTCGACGAGTTTTGAGAGATATTTATTCACCAAGTCAAAAGGAAGTTGGAAATAGCCTTGAGCCGCATAGCGAATTGCCCGGACTAAATCCTCTGTGGGAGTTGTCTTGAGAAAATAGCCTTTAGCTCCCACTTGCACGGCGCGATCGAAATATTCTTCGCATTCGTGAACGGTCAAAATTAATACTTTTACCTGTCCCCATCGTTGAGAAATAATTTGAGTAGCATTCAATCCATCCATTTTGGGCATCTCTACATCCATAAGCACGACATCTGGTCTGAGACAATCGACTTTCTCGATGGCATCAACTCCGTCACAAGCCGTGCCTACGATTTGGAATTCTGGTTCGACGGCTAAAGCTTCAGTCAAAATTTCCCGAATGGTTAAGAGATCGTCAACGATTAGAATGCGAATCATAATAGGGAAATGCGAACAACTCAATCTGAAAGAAAAGCTTACTCTTTCAGAAGCGATCGAAAAAGTATTAAGCTGCACATTGACTTTTTCTAGCTAGTTTTGAGAGATTTAATTTGCCTATTCTCAAATTCCCAAACCTTGACCAATGTGGAGATATGTGACCTGAAATTATCAACTTTTATTTCCATTTTTTTGATAAAAATTTAAATTGCGTAGGGTTCGTACCGAGATTAGAGCCATGCATCGAGCGATTTGATTCAAGTTAATGCCGAAACGCACAGAAAGTAGCTGAAGCTGAAGGTATCTCAATGAGACATCCTACCCTATTTAAGATTTACTTACTCGATTAGCTCCAAAAGTAGAAGCACTTAATAACAAAGTAAAACTGGAAGTGGGTAATAGTTATTTCCTAGTAAATTATACTTCTCGATTAAAGATAAAATTTGACTTTTTTAAAAATATATTTAATTAATCATTGTCGATAACCCATTTTAAGCAGCGTTTACTTAATGCTATTTGAGATGGACAAAAAGGCTTCTGAGGCAATGAGATATAGAAAACCAGAAAAAAAGAGAAAAAATTATCTTCAAGAAACCATTTGAGAAGATCTGTAGAACTTTAAGTTCCGAATTAGCTTGCCGAGTCGATAATCTAATGCGAAAATTGTTGGCTAAATGCTAATTGTTTACCGAGGGTTATTGCAGCATGACTGCCAGCGAGGAAAAAAGAGCAAAAAATCAATTAGCTGCCAAGATCGAGGAAGTCTTGGGCTTTGACCTGCGATCGCTCGCCTTATTTCGCATTGGTTTAGCCCTAGTCGTTCTTACCGATCTCATCATCCGTTTTGGCGACCTGACGGCACATTACAGCGATGCTGGCGTATTGCCTCGCACTGCCCTCGATCGCATTCTTTCTAGTCCCTGGCATTGGTCGTTTTTATCGATAAGCGGTCAGCCCTTCGTCCAAGGGCTAATATTTTTGTTAGCTATCTTTTTCGTCCTAGTAATGCTAGTCGGATACCGCACCAGACTGGCAACGATCGCGACTTGGGCGATGATTATCTCTATTCACAACCGCAACCCCGCTCTCATTTTTGCCGCCGACGACGTGTTGAGGGCGTTGCTTTTCTGGGCGATATTTTTGCCTCTGGGAGCTTGTTATTCCATCGACAGCGCCTTGAATTCTTCTCCTAACCCCCTGCCTAAGCGGGTAGTTTCTGGGGCAACTTTTGCCTTCATGGTGCAAATTTGCTTTATCTATATCTGGTCGGCGGCATACAAAACCAAAAGCGAACTTTGGTTTCCTGATGGGGATGCGGTTTATTATGCGTTGAGTTTCGACCAATACGGAACGGCATTCGGTCAATGGCTTTTAAGTCTTCCCGTTGAGTTGTTAAGGTTGCTAACCCTATCTGCTCTTTGGTTTGAGTGGTTGGGTCCTTTGATGATTTTTATTCCCTTCTATAACAGCTTTTTCCGTTGCGTTGCTATTGTCTGTTTTATTCTTTTGCATATTTCTTTCGGATTGTGTTTTGAATTGGGAATTTTTCCCTTTTTAAGTATTTCCAGTTGGTTAGTTTTTATTCCGACTAATATTTGGGATGCACTGGCGAAGAAACTATATACTCCCCAGCGTGCTGGATTGAGAATTAATTACGATGCAGACTGCGGATTTTGTAAAAAGGTCGTTCATTTTCTACGTACTTTTTTAATTTTACCCAAAACACCGTTATTGGTAGCACAAGATGACCCTTCAATTTATGCCGATATGCAGGAAAAAAATTCTTGGGTTGTGGTCGATTGGCAGGAAAATCGGCATTATAAATGGGAAGCGATCGCGTATGTTTGTAGCTTATCTCCCGTCTTTTGGTTTCTCGCCCCCATCCTTAAATGGAGACCTTTAATGGCTGTAGGAACTAAGTTTTATGAGACGATTGCTTCTAATCGGCAAACGGCAGGCATGTTTACCAGACTGTTTAAATTTCGCCCGTTAGCAATCCGGTCTTCTTTGTGGCTAAATATTGTTACTTTATTCCTATTAATTTACACCTCGCTTTGGAATCTAAAAAGTTTTGTCGAACAAACAGTTGCGAGAAGAGAAGAACCTAAAAATGATTGGGTTAGTGCAACCGATAAATTTTTCAAGAGACGAACGATTCAACAACTCGATATTCTCAGTCGCGTAACGCGATTAGATCAATCTTGGAGTATTTTTGCACCAGCACCGCCGAGAGATGATGGATGGCACGTTATTGAAGGGAAACTTAAAGATGGCACGACAATTGATGTCCTCAAAGATAGCGGTTCGGTGAGTTGGGAGAAGCCAACAATCGGTCAGCGCAATGCACTTTATAGAAATATGCAATGGCGGACTTATTTTATCAATCTCAATCGCGGCATTGGCAAAGCGCTTTATCCTTTTTATGGAGCATATTTATGTCGAAATTGGAATGCAACCCCTAAAAATTCCCAAAAATTAGAGAGGATTGACATTTATTTTATGAGCGAAAGAACTGTTCCTCCCGGCGAGACTCAAACGGTAGAAAAAACGCTACCTTGGCAACAATCTTGCTCCGATCCCTCTAATTCCAAATAAGTTAGGATTGGCAATCTATTAAATT
This sequence comes from Hydrococcus rivularis NIES-593, assembly GCF_001904635.1. Lineage (GTDB taxonomy): Bacteria > Cyanobacteriota > Cyanobacteriia > Cyanobacteriales > Microcystaceae > Hydrococcus > Hydrococcus rivularis. The sequence goes on along the minus strand of NZ_MRCB01000004.1, from coordinate 173,488 downwards.
TGAAAGTAAGCTATGTCGAGCGGCAAGAGTGCTAGAGATAATACCGGAATTTATCTGCTAATTATTTTAGCGATCGCAGCTCTGCTGAGACTGCTATTTTTAGATGCGATTCCCCAAGGATTTAACTGCGATGAAGCGGCTGATGGGTATGAAGCTTACTCTATTCTTGAAACTTTACGCGATCGCTATGGTAAATTTCTTCCTACTTTTTTCCTGGAGTTTAGACTAAAAAAGAAAGAGCTATCTTATTCTTGTGGCTGCTACTCTATCCACTTCCTGCTGCATTGGTAGGAGCTGCAAGTTCTTTGAGAGCACTGGTAGGCGCACCTGTATTTGCTATTTTCTCTGCTTACGGTGCTGTTCGATTAATAGAGCTAATCGGAATTGCTAGAAGAAAGCTGTTGATAGTCGCGGCTTTGTTTATCGTTGTAGCCAGTCTAACAATATTCGTCAAGCGCTATTTCTTTGAGTATCCCACTGAAGCTGCTATACACTGGCAATACGGTATGGGAGAAGCGATCGCTTTTGCTCAAAAAAGCTCATATACTTGCGTCGTCCTTAATAGCGACAGCAATAGCAACTGTTTTGCCATTCAGGATTTTATTGCCAAAGTTCCTTTCTACACCCAATACTCGCCGCAGGAATATCAGAAGTCTCCCATTCCTCCTTGGATTGGCGGTTCGCGCGATAAAATATACGCGCTTGGCAAATACCGTCTAATGTCCCTTTCCAAACAGAGCAAGTTAGACGAGCGATGTTTATTTATTCTTCGTCCAGAAAAGGTTTCAGAACTAGCTGCGAAAGGTTATAACTGGAAAGAAGTTTATAACATTAAAGATAATCGCGGTATCGAGCATTTTAAGCTAATCGAAATTATTAAAGCGAAAACATGAGGATTAACAATAATATGGCACGAGGGGATATAAATTAATGAAGATTGCCGCTACCCTAAAGAAAAATCTGCCAGAACTAAAATACATTCTTTTATTATTTCTTTCTACTAGACTCATTTTAACTATTATTGGAGTTATTTCGCGTTCTCTCCTAGAACGACAGTACGGCAAACAATACATTTACTCCACTCAACTTTGGTTAGACATCTGGGGAGTTTGGGATTCATATTGGTACATAGATATTGCCGAAGGCGGTTATTCAGCCGAAGTTGGAACTTCTTTCTCCGAAACTCAAGCTAATTATGCTTTTTTTCCGCTTTATCCCATGTTAATGAGACTAATTGGAACCGTCATGGGAGGAAAATATTTTATCGCTGGGATTATTATTTCTAATGTTTGCTTAATTATTGCTTGTTATTTACTCTATCGATTAGTTCAGTTAAAATCCGACCGAGAAAATGCTTTGCAGTCTGTCAAATTTTTATTAGTGTCGCCAACTGGTTTTATTCTATCGGGGGTTTTTACGGAATCTCTTTATTTAATGTTAGCTATTCTATGTTTTTATCTTGCTGAGAAAAAGCAGTGGTTATTGGTAGGGATAGCTGGTTTCTTTTTAGCTTTGACGAGAAGTGTTGGGGTTCTGATCGTTGTTCCCATGCTCTACGAGTATCTTCAGAGTCAAGAATTTCAGTTGAAAAAGATTCGATATGATATTTTATTTTTACTATTAATTCCTTTAGGGTTATCATTATTTGTTTTGTATAACTATCACTTGACGAGCAATTTCTTTGCTTTCTCAAACATTCAATCAGCTTGGAATCGAAGTCTATCCGATCCTTTATCGGCAATAGTAAATGGCTTGCGTAAAGGTTTTCTTCAACCAAATGTGCGTAATTTATTCAAAATAAAAACTCTGTTGGAATCGACTTTTTCGATAGCTGCATTAGGTCTTTTATGCATATTTTTCCGAAAAATCCCAGTCTCCTACTGGATATTTGGCATCTACTCGATAGTAGTACCTCTTCTCGCTGGAATAGATTCTATGCCTCGGTTTATTTTACCGATTTTTACTCTTTATATTCTGTTAGCTAAACTAGCAAGTAATCGTTTATTTGACCAAGTTGTAACTTTATCTTTAGCTTTGATACAAGGGTTTTTAATGGTCTTTTGGAGTTGTGGGTATTCTCTAGTAGTCTGACTAAAATTTTCCCTAATTCTTAAGAAAGTTTGCTTTAATATTTAAAAACAAAAATGCTATTTAACTCTTATGTTTTTATCTTTGCTTTTTTGCCAATAACTTTTCTAATATTTTTTAGTTTCTCTCGCTTTCGTTTAATTAAAGCCGCTTTAATTTGGCTGACTGTCAGTTCGCTATTTTTTTATGGCTATTGGGATTTTACTAATCTGCTAGTGATGGTTATTTCTATTATTATTAACCATCAACTAGGCGAACTCATAGCCTCAAGTAAACCTGTTAGCACACGAGCAAAAATTATTATTTTAATCGGTATTATTCTTAATTTAGCTATTATTGGCTACTACAAATATGCTAATTTTTTTCTCTCTTCTATCAATAGCGTAATTCAGACTAATTTTAGCTCTCCAAGGGTCGTCTTACCGCCGGGAATTTCTTTCTATACTTTCACCCAGATAGCTTATTTAGTAGATGCCTATCGAGGAGAAACCAAAGGCAATAAATATGATTTAGTAACTTATACATTATTTATCAGTTTTTTCCCTCAACTCATTGCAGGACCAATTCTCCGTCACGATGAACTCATTCCCCAATTTCACCAGCTAAAAAGCTTTCTTTTCTCTCAAAAAAATCTTGCTTTAGGTTTAACAATGTTTGGTTTGGGGTTAGCTAAAAAAGTATTGATTGCCGATCATCTATCGCCATGGGTTGCCTTGGTTTTTAATAATGCCGATGCGGTTACTTTTCTTGAGGCTTGGGTAGGTGCTTTAAGCTATACGTTTCAACTCTATTTCGATTTTTCTGGCTACTCGGATATGGCGATTGGTTTGGGATTGATGTTCAATATTCGCATTCCCATTAATTTTAATTCGCCCTACAAAGCTATTTCTATTATCGATTTTTGGCGGCGCTGGCACATTACTTTATCAAACTTTCTGAGAGATTACTTATACATTCCATTGGGAGGCAGTCGCCGAGGACAAATACGCCGCTATGTTAATCTTATGACGACTATGTTATTGGGCGGCTTATGGCATGGTGCGGGCTGGACTTTTGTTGTGTGGGGAGGATTGCACGGTGCCTATTTATCTATCAATCATGGATGGCGAAAATTAAATATTCCTTTACCAAAATTATTGGGATGGTTAATAACTTTTTTGGCTGTCATATTTAGTTGGGTTTTATTTAGGGCGATGAATTTTCACGATGCAGCAGAAATTATCAAAGCGATGACAGGCATGAAAGGCATTGTGTTACCTGGCAATCCTCAAGGTAAATTATCTTTCTTAAATCAGTTTGGCTTGCAGCTTCAAAACTGGAAAAATTTTACCTATCTTCCAGAAATTAATAACAGTAGAATCTTGAGCATTTACATCTTGGCTGGACTAACATTATGCGTCACTTTATTACCAAATACGCAGCAAATAATTCAGAAACTTAAGCCAACGTGGTGGTGGGCGATATGGGTGGGAATGATTACTAGCTTATCCTTACTATCACTTAATCGTGTGTCCGAATTTCTCTACTTCCAGTTTTGACAGAGGTTGTCGCAATGAGTGCCTACAGTCGATTAAAGTTTGCTTTATCAGATTTTCTAATTGGCAAGAAGAAAGTCAACCAGAAGAAAGCTAAATATCGTCGTTTTAATTTAATCTTTTTGACGACGGCTTTAGTTCCCTTAATTTCAGTTGGGATTTTTAATATCGCTGTCGATCCTTACGGGATTTATAATAGCCCTACTTTTACTCAATTTAACCAGTCAAAACCCGAAAAATGGAAACACCAGAGGTTATTTAAAGCGATCGCAATTACGCGCATCAAACCCGTTACAATTTTTCTGGGATCTTCAAGAATGAATCTCGGATTGAATCCTACTTATTCGGCACTCGATGACAAGCAACCTGCTTACAATCTCGGACTCAATGGCGCTAATACTTATGAAACGCTGCGCTACTTACAACATGCGATAAAAAATCAAAAAGACCTTAAGTTAGTTATTCTGGGTCTCGATTTTATTATGTTCAATCAGGAGCTAGGAAATCAACCGGGGTTTGATGAAGGAAGGTTAGAAAAACAGGCAATAACTTCTCAAGATTTTATTAATACGACTTTCTCATTAGATACTTTATCTTTGAGCGAAAAGACTATTGAAGCTAACAGAACTAATTCAGATCGCGATATTTATTATCCCAACGGCTTCATGCGCCTTCAGCGAGGAGACAAAGATAAAAATTTAACAGAATTTAAGAAATCGATCGCGGTTTATTTCAACGTTCACAGCAACTATAAGCTCTCGCAACAATACTTAGATGATTTAAGAGAGATTGTCAATCTGTGCCGAGAACGCGGCATTACTTTAATCGGTTTTATCTCTCCCGCTCATGTTACCCAATCGGAGGCAATTTATGCCGCCGGACAATGGCAAATTTTAGAGCAATGGAAGCGAGAAGTTGTCAAAATTTTGCCCGTCTGGGATTTTTCTGACTATAACAGCATTACAACAGAACCAGTCAGCGAGAAGATGAAAAATTACATCGATAGTTCTCATTATAAAGAAGCGATCGGCAATTTAGTTCTCGATCGCATTCTATCTTACAAAAAAGTTGAGGTACCTAAAGATTTTGGGGTCTACCTTACACCAGACAATATAGAGTCTCATTTAGCAAAAATTCGAGCCAATCGAGAAAAGTGGGTAAAAGCTAATCCCAATGATGCTGAATTAGTCAAAATAATTAAGCAGGAACAAGAAACTAAGAAAACTAAATAAACTTGTGGAGAATATTTAGTAAGTTTTATTTTACGCAGAGACGCAGAGGCACAGAGAATAATGTCTGAACTATTTAAAGTTAAAGGAGATCGACTAAAAATAGCTGCTTATAGTCTAATTTGCTTGGCACTAGCTTTTGGTTTTTTCAGTCGTTTAGTTGCTGTTTTTAGGTATATAACTTTCTTTTATCCAGATCAGGTTAGAGACGCTGAAGTTTATATGAGCATGTGGCAGGGAAAGCTGCCAACTTTAGGACCTGGTGCTTCTGTAGGCGGATATAAATTACTGCCACTCTATTATTATCTTGTTTTTCCTTCTACTATTTTGGGAGTCGATCCAGTTTTTCAAGTTTTGCCTAATGCCTTACTGTCTTTTCTGTCGATTCCCCTACTTATATATTTCGTTTATCAACTGTTAGAAAAGACTGAGAATTCAAAACGATTGTTTTTAGCAGCACTGGCTGGTTTTTGGTATAGTTTACTTTTTGTTGAAATTTTTATTAATACCTATCATTGGAATCCAGGTCCGATTCTTTTCTTTATGCTTTGCTTTCTGTTGCTATACAAATGGCAATTAGAAGCAAAACTTCCTCATTCAGCTCAAGTTGGTCTTTGGATATTATACGGGATTGTTTTAGCTATTCTAGTTAGTTTGCATTCGACAACACTGTTTGTTATGCCAGTGGCGTTTATTGCTAGCTGTATTTTGTTTATTTCAAGAAATCGTAAAAATCTTAAGAAATGTTTGCTCCCACTATTATCTGTTGCTGCGGCGATTGTCTCTTTAGCGCCTTATTGGAGAGGCGAATTGAGTCGCAATTGGGCTAATACTAAAGGGATTCTAACTAAAATTACCAGTGCTAGCGCAGAAGCAGGCGATCGCAATATTTTAGAAAGAATCGGCAAGGCGTTTCAAACTTTTGTCGAACTCGCCCAGCAAGCTTACTTTTTAGGATTTTCTGGATGGCAAACTGCTATATCTATCGCTTTCTTTTCGCTTTTATTAGTTTTAGCATTTCTTACCTATAAGAAATACAAAGGCAATTCGACTATTACTCTTTTTCTAGCATTTACTTGGCTAGTTTATATCTATGCTGCTTCCAATTTTTGGGGATTATCCGTCATTCATAACAAATTTATTATTTTGTTTGTCCCAATTCTGATAACAGTTGTCGCTCTAGATTCTTTGGACTTTTCTAGTTTATTTAATAAAATTGCGATCGCTGTACTAACTTTATTTATTTTGTTATCTATAATTCTAAATATCAATTTTAATACTAAGTTGTTTGCTGCTAAGTATGGAGGGGATAGAGCGATATCAACTGCTGATATTGTTGAAATATTCGAGCAAATACCAGCTAGATCGACGGTTTGCGACCTAAAAGCAGAAGAAAAATGGCAATTGTTTAATATTTCCTATTCCTACAAATATCTAGATAAGTATATCTCTAAAAGAGACTTAGAATTTGTGAAAGACTGTCAGCCAGGAAACTATGCATTGCAACCAAAAAATGAAATCATTCAAGCTATTGAAATTTCTTGGCCTATGTTTACTCGCTTAAAAAATGAACAACTTAAAGGGAATTACCGTCTGTTTTTAGAAACGCCAGCGGCATATGTTTATGTTGTCGAGTAGAGCGATTTTTGGCAATCTTTCAGAAAAATCTATTTAATTAAGTTAATTATGGGTAAAATTTTAAGAGTACCAGTAAGAGCGATCGCATTTCCACTGCTAGCTCTTATTTGTATATCTTGCGCTTTTAGTTTGTTGGTAATTAAAGATTTCTTCCATCCAATCTTCTCTGAAGATATTGATGTAAATAGTTGGGAATATACAGGATTCTACTTTGCTAAAAATCTTAGTTTTATTCCTTTTCCTCACCTCAATTTTACTAACAATCAGGTATTTTATCCCTATGGAACAAATAGTGTATTTCAAGCTTGGGGAATTGAGCGAGATATTTTCTCTTCTATTTTTTCCTCATTATTTGGCATTGGACCTTGGTTACAGCTCTATTATCTTTTAACTATATTAATAACAGCGATTGGAGCTTATACTCTTTTAGTTCGGGATTATGGTTTAGCTCGTGCCAGCGGAGTTGGACTTCTCGTTTCATTTTCTAATTTTTACGCCATTTACAAGTTTCCACGTCACCTCAACATGTCTATAGTCCACTGGACTACCCTCAGTTTTATAGCCGACTTTCTAATTGTAAAAAGGATTGTTTTGAACCAACATGTCTCTCTAAAACTTATTCTTATCAGAGCTTGTTTGCTCGTGCTGTCATTGGGTCAAGATTTAGGATATGTAGCTGGTTTTGCCCTAATGTCTTTTACGGTTTCTATTCTGTTTATTGCTGCACTACTAACTTACAGATATTTCAAAGGTTATTTTAATTTAACCGGGCTACTTTCAAATTCTATAGCAACCTATAAAAGAGATTTTTTAGCTCATCCCCGTATTTCTATAGCTTTGCTCGGTATAGGCATTATTGTTGCATATATTTACCTGCCATTAGCTTTTCAGATTGCCACAGAGGCTAAAAGTTTAAACTTTAACTATGCAGAAGCTAGAGACAAAGCAGCGAACATCTTCGCTCTAAATAGGAAGTACCAACCACCTACGGGGTGGTGGACTAGCGCCTACAGGTTGCTGATTCCATTTTTACCAGGCTTTAATCCAGGATTACCTTGGAAAAAAGTTTTTAGGGATGCGCCAGAAGATTTATTTGCAGGAAGTCCTGGCTTGTTTTTACTCATTATAGGTTTTTTAGGTTTATGCCAAGCACGCAAACGAATTGCTATTTTTATCCCTCTATTAATAATTTTTTTCCTTTGTATTTTCTATCATCCAGAATATTTCCCAACTCTCAAGAGGTTTTCCTTACTGATTATAGGAATTATAAGTTTATGGCTAGTACGAAAACAAATGGCTTTCTTTTTACCTTTATTGTTCGTCGTGCTTGGCTTACTTTTCTATAACGAAGTGTATTTTCCAACGCTAAAAATATTTCCCTGGTTCTCATTTAATCGCGTTCCAGGTCGTAGCACTGTTATTTATCCAGTGATTTTGTCTTTATTTGCTTTAGAAATTAACCTTAATAAATTGATTTCTCGCAGACAAGTGCTATCGATATTCTTAGTTTCTTTAATATGTATTGAAACTTACACTGCCTACTCCTTCAAATTAGACTATAAACCCTATTCATTTGAAAAAAACTTTTTTAATTACATGAATTATGTAAAAGAACAACCAGGGGAAGCAGTTTTAGATTGGCCATTTTGCGTAATAGGAGGTAATACTGTAGGCAATGAATCTGGTTTGTGTCCGTACTGGAGATTTAATGGCGGAATCTATGCACTCAGAAGGTTTCATGAGAAAAAAGTTATGGGTCAATACTTTGGTCGATTGCATCCCTCTCAAATTGAGCCATACGTTCGAGCTGGATGGGGTCAATTATTATTACCCGACCAGCCCGATAAACACGGTCAAGCAAAACGTCAAAAACGTTGTTTTCAGCGGGAAGAATGGTCGTTTTTTACAGATTTTTATATCTTGAACGACTTTGCTGGCATAAATCTTTACGTAGATCTATTATCGGAAGATTGCGTCACCGAGTTTTACGCGCGCTTTGGTAAACCTGCAATAGAAACAGTGGTTCCTGGAGCAGGGCGCGTTAAATTTATTCCGAAACCTCCAGTATTAAGGCGCGAAGTTAACTTGGCTAGGGGAGCTAATCTTCAGCTTCAAACTTATATCAAAAAATAAGGTTAATAGATTGATGAGAGCTAAAGGTATCTTAGAACTTCTACAATCGACCCGCCAAAGGAAATCCAAAAGGCGAAGAAATTTTCTGGGATTTATTATTGCTATCCTATTAATCCTTGGCGTTTTTTTTCGATTTACCAACCTCGATACCAAAGTTTATTGGGGAGATGAAACGGTTACTTCGCTGCGAATTTCTGGTCACACCCTAGCAGAATTGAAACAGCTAGCATTTCGGGGTGAGGAGATAAGTGTAGCCCAGATGCAGCAATATCAATATCCCAATCCAAAAAAAAACGTTCTCGATACCGTTAAAGGGTTAGCTGCAGAAGAACCCCAACACCCACCGCTCTATTTTGTCCTGGCAAAAATTTGGGTGCAACTATTTGGTAACTCAGTCGCAGTAACGAGGAGTTTTTCTGCTATCATTAGTTTGTTAGCATTTCCTTGCATTTATTGGCTAACCCAAGAATTATTTAAATCTCCTCTGACTGGGTGGATTGCCGTTGCGTTGATGGCGGTTTCCCCATTTCACGTATTGTACGCACAAGAAGCGCGATCGAATAGTTTGTGGACGGTGACAATTCTGCTCTCTAGTGCGGCTTTATTGCGTGCGAGGCGACTACAAACAAACGCCAGTTGGCGCTTATACATACTAACGCTAATTATAGGATTTTATACTTTTGCTTTGTCTGGAGCCATCGCGATCGCGCACGGAATGTACCTTTTCATTAACGAAGAGTTTAAACTGACAAAAACCGTTAGAAACTATCTAATTACCCTAGCAATTAGCCTACTTCTTTTTTCTCCTTGGATTGTTGCAGTTGTAACTAATTTTTCAGAAGCGAACGCAACAACAAATTGGACAGCAATGAAAGTCCCTCTAAAATCTTTAATCAAAACCTGGATCCTCAATCTCAGCCGTCCTTTCGTCGATTTTAATTATAACTTTGTTACTCAAAATTTATTGATGTATGCAGTTATTTTCCTCTTAGTCATTCTAGTAGGATATTCGTTTTATTTTCTGTGTCGCAATACTCAACCGCGTATTTGGTTATTTGTCCTGACTTTGATAGGAGGGACGGCATTTATCTTAATCGTACCCGACTTGGTTTCTGGCGGAATACGCTCTAGCGTGGCGAGATACGCGATCCCCTGTTTTTTAGGCATTCAAATTGCAGTCGCTTATCTGCTGGCTTCTCAACTTATCTCCATCGCTACCAGTCCATGGCAACAGCAGTTATGGCGAATTGCTACAGTCGTTCTGATTTCCGGCGGGATTGCCTCCTGTGCGGTTAGTTCTCAAGCACGAGTTTGGTGGAATAAATACAATGCTGCGACGCTTCCCGAAGTAGTAAGCGTCGTGAATCAGTCTTCCAATCCAGTTTTTGTCACATCTTGGCATGGTTTGATGGCTTTTAGTCATGCATTTCATCCCAAAGTCAGACTTCAGCCTTTGGAGAGGCAACCGATCTCTATCCAAGAGGAAGGAAATCGCGGGAGCGAGATCTTTGTTTATGAATCTTCCAAGGCTTTAAAGGCTTTAATGGAGACAAAACCCGGCTACCGAATCGATCGCGTTTACAAATGGAAAAAACAAATCGAACCCGTCTATGAAACTAAAACTACGCTTTGGAAACTAACAAAATAAAACGATTTGCGAGGTGCTGGCATATGTCCTCAGATTTAGAAGACGTAGTACTCTCTGTGATAGTTCCTTGTTACAACGAGGAAGAAAATATTCACTATCTGTTCGAGCGATTGACCTCCGCCCTCGATCGCCTTAACCTCAAATACGAGATTATCTGCGTCAATGATGGCAGCAGGGACGATACCCTAAAATACCTAGTCGAATACCATCGTCGCAATCCGGCTATCAAGGTGGTCAACTTATCCCGTAACTTCGGGAAGGAAATCGCGCTCTCGGCAGGAATCGATTATGCTTCTGGTCAAGCCGTCGTGCCTATCGATGCCGATCTCCAAGATCCGCCGGAATTCATCGAGCAACTGCTCGAAAAATGGCGCGAAGGCTACGATGTGGTTTATGGCGTGCGTCGCTCCCGCAAAGGCGAAAGCTGGCTCAAACGCTCTACAGCTGGAGCATTCTATCGCGTTATTTCTGGGATGACTCACATTCAAATTCCCAAGGATACGGGCGATTTTCGCTTGCTCGACCGACGGGTGGTAGAAGCACTCAAGCTTTTGCCAGAGAGACGGCGTTTTATGAAGGGATTGTTTGCTTGGGTGGGATTCAAACAAACTTCTGTCGAATACGATCGCGATCCCCGCTATCAAGGCACGACGAAGTGGAATTACTGGAAACTTTGGAATTTTGCCCTAGAAGGGATTACCTCCTTCAGCTTTGTCCCGCTCAAGGTTTGGAGCTATATCGGGGTGTTCGTTTCCCTGATATCTTTTGTCTATGCCAGCTTTTTGATCGTTCGTACCCTGATTTTGGGGATAGATGTGCCCGGTTATGCGTCAATCATGGTAGCCGTACTATTTCTTGGCGGAGTTCAACTCATTAGTCTGGGTTTTATTGGAGAATATCTCGGTCGCGTCTACGATGAAGTCAAGCAGCGCCCGCTATACTTAGTGCGAGACTGCTATGGCTTTAATCAAAAGCAGGAGAGCAAGGATGAAGGATGAGGGGACAAGGGGGAGTGTGGGGAGAACCGGGAGTGTGGGGAGACAAGGAGACAAGGGGACAAGGGAGAGTGGGGAGAAAACTAACCACTAACTGATAACTGATAACTGAAATAAGGTGTGAGGATGAGTTATTCAATATCGTCAAATGGGATTAAAGCGCCAGAGATCGTCTCTGCCTTTCCCGAAATATCGGTAGTCGTTCCCATCTATAACGAGGTAGAAAGTTTATCTCACCTCATCGATGCGATCGCGACTACCCTAGAACGAGATCGACTCGATTATGAAATTATCTGCGTCGATGATGGCTCTACTGACGGTTCGACTGAGATGTTGCGCCAGTTGGCTCGAAATCGTAGCGATCTAAGAGCAGTTCTTTTACGCCGTAACTACGGACAAACACCAGCGATGGCGGCGGGATTTCAATATGCCAGAGGTCGAGTCATCGTTACCCTCGACGGCGATTTGCAAAACGATCCGACCGATATTCCCAAACTGATCGCTAAGTTAGATGAAGGATACGATCTCGTTAGCGGTTGGCGCAAGCAGAGGCAGGACGATGCCCTCACGCGACTGCTTCCTTCTAAGATAGCCAACTGGTTGATCGGACGAGTGACTGGGGTAAAATTACACGACTATGGGTGTTCCTTAAAAGCCTATCGAACGGAATTGGTTGCCGATATGAACCTCTACGGGGAGTTACATCGCTTTCTGCCAGCCTTGGCTTACATTGAAGGTGCGAGGATTACGGAATTGCCAGTCTGCCATCACGCCCGCCGTTACGGAAAAAGTAAATACGGTTTGGGACGGACGTTTCGAGTTGTCATGGATTTGCTGACGATTTATTTTATTAAAAAATTCCTCACCAAACCCATGCACGGATTTGGACTGTTGGGTCTGATTTCGATAGTTTTAGGAACTGTGTTGGGGGGATATCTTACTTTCCTCAAACTCGGCTTGGGACAAAGCATCGGCAATAGACCCTTGCTGATTTTAGCAGTTCTTCTCTTTTTGACGGGCGTACAGCTATTTAGCTTCGGGCTGTTGGCAGAATTGGTCATGCGGACTTACCATGAATCTCAGAAGCGACCGATCTATCGAGTGCGCGAGGTGGTTGAATAGCGATCGGGCGCTGGAGGCTGGGGGACGGGGAGATGGGGAGACAATTAACCATTAACTACTAACTACTAACCAATCCAAAATCCTTTCATCGAATGACAAATGACAAAAATTTGGGAACTAGATTTTTATTCGCGTCCGATTTTAGATGAAAACAAAAAGAAGCTTTGGGAAGTTTTAATTTGCGAGACTCCTACCGATTCCAAACAATCGCCCGATTCTTTGTTTAAATACTCGCAATTTTGCTCCAATCAGAGCGTCAATTCTCTCTGGTTGCAGCAAGAAATTAAAAAGGCGATCGCGCAAGCGGGCGTTGCCCCCAAAAAAATTCGCTTTTTCCGCCGCCAAATGAATAATATGATCGTCAAAGCCTGCGAAGATTTGGGAATTCCGCCCGCACCTAGCCGTCGCACCTACGCCCTCGAACGGTGGCTGGCGCAGCGCTTGAAAGAATTTTACCCAAACCAACCCGGATACGATGCAGCAGCCGCTAAGTCGGCTTCCGTTCAGTATCCCCCCTTGAATGCTACTCCCTTACCCGATGCCGTTAGAGGCGATAAAGGGGATAAATGGGCATTCGTTTCGTTAGAGGCTTCAGCCTTCGAGGAGATGAATGAGTGGGATATTGCTTTTGGAGAGGCGTTTCCTCTCTCGCTGGCTGGCGTAACTCCCGAAATGAAAATTCCGGGGTTAATTATTTTCTCGTCTAGGGCGCTGCCTTTAGCGGGTTGGATGTCGGGGTTAGAATTGGCTTTTCTCAAGTTTGAAGGCGGATCTCGACCGATAGTTCGTTTAGAGACAGGGGCTAGCGATAGTTGGATTTTAGCAAGCCTAACCGATCCCAAAATGCTAGCAGAAGCCAAAGGATTTGAGGAAGCCAAACAGAAGGCGCAACAAGTTCATTTTCTGGCAATTCAATCGAATCCAGAATCGGAATCGTTTGCGGGATTTTGGTTGTTGAAGGGAGAGAAATTTTGAGCGAATTACTTATCTTGCTCGCGATCGAGGGGGCAAGAGAAATGAGGGATAATTAGAGCACAATTTTTAGTAAAATCTGCTATCCACTTTTCCGTCAACTTTTCCATCAATTTTGTTTCTATCGATCCCACATGCTCTATTAAGGCTCCTGTAAAAATTATTTCACCATTGCGATCTATCTCGAAGCCTTTTAGCCAGTCTAAATTTGGTTTTGAATCGTGTAGATATTTTGTCGCTAGTTTATTTCCTAAGTAATACTTTGCAGATTTATAGACAACATTTAGTTGCCTTAAGATTTTTTCTATAGTGATTTGCTGTTCTGAGAAAAGATCTAAATTATAAGTTTTTTTATCTTTTAATAAATTTAGATCGAACTCTGCTCCGAATTCAGTATCGTTGTCATAATAAATTCTAGTCCACAAAGCTTCGTGAAGATTAGCACCGCTCAAGCGAGCGCCGCTTAAGTCGACTTCATCTAATTCTGCGTTCCTTAAATTCGCTCCAATCAAGCAAGCTTTTTGTAAGTTAGCTCCCTTCAGATTGGCTGCGATCAAATTAGCATCTGTAAGATTGGCTCTTTCTAAATAAGCTCCTTTTAAGTTGGCGCAACTTAAGTTAACACCTTTTAAATTAGCGTAACTTAGATCGGACTCTTCTAAATTGGTATGACTTAGATCGACTCTTTCTAAGTAAACCATTTTTAAATCCATGTTTTTGAAGTCTTTTTGCCCTTCACTAAGTTTTTTCCTAATCTCAAAACCTAGACTGATACTCATAATGCACCTTTTTCATATCAGTTGCACCATTCTAATGATTTACTTGTAATTGGGGCTGTCGATCTAGACCCTCCAATTTAACAGAAGGATTTTCCTAAGTGTACCCATGAAGAGCCACTGCGGATACATCATCGATAGGATTTCTTATTCCAACTGCTAGATAGTCGCTAAATCATTGATTTTTTTAAGCTGGTGGACGGATTTGAACCCTCGACCGCCCGCTTACAAGGCGGGTGCTCTACCACTGAGCTACACCAGCAGATACCATAGTTTAGAATAGCATATCAGTTACCAGAATCGCGGCGTCAGGAGCTAGAAGTCAGAAGGCACGGGACAACTGGTCACTGATAATTGGTAACTGTTATGCCATCCGACTTTCGATCGCCCAACGCGCTAACTCCGTCCGATTCTTGAGATTGGTTTTGTTGAGCATGTTGGATACGTGGCTTTCAATTGTTCTCTGGCTGACGTTCAGCTTTTCGGCAATATCCTTATTTGCCATTCCTTGGGCTAACAACTGAACAACTCTCAATTCGGTGGGAGTCAACTCCACATTTTGAGGCACCTGAATTTTCGATCCCTCGTTTGTTTTGGCTGTATTCTGCTTCATCAAGCGCTTGGCTTGCTTGAGAGATGATTCTACCTGGGCTACGAGTTCTTCCGGTTCAAAAGGCTTCACCATATATACGTCAGCCCCCGTGTTGAGTCCCTTAACGCGGTCTTGACTTTGACCTTTGGCTGAAAGAAACATAAAAGGAATCCAACTGGTTCGGGAATCTTGTCTGACCTTTTCTACTAAGGCATAACCATCCATCTCTGGCATCATTACATCGCAAATGATCATGTCAGGAGTTTGGTTTTCTAAAATTTCTAAGGCTTCCCGACCGTTTTCGGCTGTTATAACCTCATAGCCTTGAAACTCTAAATAATCTTTGACCAACAAAATTAGGTTGGGATCGTCGTCAACTAGCAGCAGTTTCTTACTATCTTTATGGGAGTTGTCTTTCATGGGCGATACTTGACTATGCCAGTTTTAATTCACGGATTTAGTAGTGGGATCGCTATTTTTTATTTATTTATCGGCTATGAGCTAAAAGCACGTTAGCCCATCGGCTCGATTTATTCGCTAACTTTTATGTTAATTTAATCTGAGATATTTGAGACTTTATTCTGCATTAAAGTTTTTTACCCATTTCTAGTAGCAGCGTTTTAAACGCGATCGACTTTATTGCTATTGGCTTCCACTACTATTGTCGTTTCTGGTAAAGGATGAGTCAGAAAGGCGTATTCTTCCACTACCTTATTGCCAATCAAATGTTCTTGGATAATTCGTTCGATGACTTCTGGGGTAGCATGACGATACCATACGCCATCAGGATAAACTAACAGGATAGGTCCTGCGGTACACACGCGCAAACAATTGGCTTTGGTACGGAAAATGTAACTGGGGTTAACTTCTGTTGGTTTATCGAGTCCTAGTTCTTGCAGGCGGCGTTTTAAATAGTCCCATGCTTCTAAACCCGCTTCTTTCGAGCAGCATTTTGGTTTAGTTTGATCGGCACAAATAAAAATATGTCGCTGAATTTGTTTGAGTCTAAGATTGTTCGCGCTTTCGGTTAAGGGGTTTGTTATTACTTCTGGAGCAATATTTTGTTCTTCTAGACTGGATTGAATAGCAGTTGTTCGATCGCTCATACGTTTAGAATCTATTATTCTCACTTGAATTAAAGCCCAAATCCCATTGTAATCATATATTTATGAAAATTAAACTGATATTTGAGGAACAAGAAATTGATTTCTTGGTGCGATCGAGTCAGAAGGAAATTCCCCTAAAAGAAAGGTACGAGCAGCTAAATTTATCCTTTCGTGCGGGAAGACCCTTGACGCAGCGTAGCGGAGTGAAGGGGACGGTCGGCTGAAATATCGGAGGTCTCCTCCGATATCGCCGACCTCATGAAAGCACGGTCAGGGTCTATACTCTTGTCTTTTTGTGCCAAGTAGATAGCATAAATCTATGTTTGGTCGAAGCATATATGTTAGTTTTCGAGTTTAATAGGAGTCTTTCTATAGGTACTCGTAAAGCGTACTCCTTTGTTGATAGGAACGATCGATAGATTGAATGGCTTTCTGTAGGGTTTCTACCTCCATGCACGTGCCTCCCTGCGCCCCTGCCATGGTGGTAATGTGTTCCTCCATCAACGTCCCGCCAATGTCGTTACAGCCGCATTTAAGGGCTTCTGTAGCGCCTTCTAAACCTAGTTTGACCCAACTGGGTTGATGGTTGACAATCCAATTACCGAGAAAGATGCGAGCGACTGCGGTTAGCAGTAAGGTATCTTCTAGAATGGGTTGATCGCGTCCGACTCGGTTTCGTAGGGGTTTGGGTGCTTCTTGACCGACGAAAGGTAAGAGAATAAATTCTGTAATCTTAGCGGGGTATCCGTTTTCGATCGCATTTTGTTGTAGCGATCGCAATTTTTGTAAGTGGGCGATCGCATCTTCTGGGGTTTCAATATGCCCGCATAGCATGGTACTGGTGGTTGGAACTCCCATACGATGGGCGATACTGACAATTTCTAGCCAGGTAGCCGTATCGATTTTTTCGGGGCAAATTACTCGTCTGACGCGATCGCTGAAAACTTCGGCGGCAGTTCCCGGCATCGAACCTACCCCTGCATCTCGTAGAGAGATAATAACATCTTCGTAGCTAATCCCGTCTTCTCTGGCGATGAATTGTACTTCCTGGGGAGAAAATGCATGGAGATGGAGTTGGGGATATTCTGCTTTGATGGCTTGTACCAATCGTAAATAGTAAGGCAAGGAAGCGCCATTCAGTTTCGCTTTGGGATTTAAGCCTCCCTGCATGCAGATTTCTGTCGCGTTCCGTCGGACGGCATCGGCTGTTTTCTCCAAAATTTGGCTAGTATTTAACCAGAATGCCCCTTCTTCTCCTTCGTCGCGGCGAAAGGCACAAAAGCTGCAATGCTGCTCGCAGATGTTAGTAAAGTTTATATTACGATTGATGACGTAGGTAACGGTATCGCCTGCTTGTTTCTGACGTAGGTCATCGGCTGTCTGACAGATCTCAGCGATCGCTTCTGGTTCCTTTTGCCTTAGGAGAACAACTCCTTCTGTTTCTGACAAGTCAGCACCGCTTTTGGCTCGTTCTAAAATAGCTTTAACAGCTTCCATTTTGCGATCGCAGATTTCTAATGAAACTCAAACCGTTTTATCTTCCATTGTTAATTATTTTAGCTGGAATTGTATTCTCAATTTATTTACAATGGCAAGTTCCAGATGGGGTTTATTTTAGCGGCGATGCCGGATTAAAAGCACTACTCGCGCGACAGTTGAGCGATGGAATTTTACATTTCGATCTCGTTCCTCCCGCCCAAGGTTGGGTGCGGGATCTTTGGGCGCAAGGATTATATCCCTATGACAAACCCTATGTTTATAACGTAGCCGACAAATATTATATTACTTTTCCCTTTACTTTTCCGCTAGTTACTGCTCCTTTTGAGGCACTTTTCGGGTATCGAGGTCTTTATCTAATTCCTCTTATTTCTACCTGGGCGATTTGGTTTATTTTTTATTGGGTTTGTCAACAATTGAAGTTGAATAATCTAGACACTTCTTTAGCGCTAATCAGTTTAATCTTTGCATCGCCCATAACAATTTATAGTGCCATGTATTGGGAACATACTCTCGCTCTTGTTCTCGCATTTGCTGGCACGGCAATCCTTTTCGTTTCTAAAGAATTATCGGGGTTATCAATAAAAAATGCTGTCATTAGTGGCAGTTTAATTGGTTTGTCTGTTTGGTTTAGACCTGAATTTTTGTGTTGGGTCATTACTCTCGCAGTACTGGTTTATTTTGCTGCGCTAACTCAGACAAGTCTATTGGCAAGTTTGAGAAAAAAAATTAATTTAGATTCTTTGGCTTTTTTGTCGAAGAATAAAAACATTTTCGTTGCTAGCACGCTAGTGACGATTGGTTTATTTTTCTTGTGCAATAAGCTAATTTACAACCATCCTTTGGGTATTCATGCCATTCAGGTGGTTGAAGAATCTTCACTGGCTCAAAAATTGAAAGATAGTTGGAAAAGTTTTCGCCAACTTGGATTCGCTTTTTTTCAGTACTTTCCAGTTGCTTTATTTTTATTGATTCTTCCTCTGCTATCGCTCTTTAAAACAACAAAAAGCAAATTTAATCTCAAATTATTTTTGACCTATTTGATTTGTATTTTCTTTATTATTGGCGTATCTTTAATCGTTCCTCCCGGAAAACAAGGATTAATTGCTGGTGGAAAGCAATGGGGAGCGAGATTTTTATTCATACTAATTCCAATGGTCTCTGTAGTGACGTTTCAAGAGTTAACCCGACTCAGAGAAACAGGTCGTTCTATTTTAGGATATACAGCACTTTTTATTATTTCTCTACTTTTAATCTGGGGAATTCATAAAAATACCTACGAGGCTACAGGTTTTCTTCAAAAAAATTATCAAGGGGTTTTACCTGCTATTGAATTTTTACAAAAGTCTCCCAATAATGTAATCGCGATTTCTCATCAATATGTGGCACAAGCTATTGAAGCTTCTCTACGTCGAGATAAGTTACTTTTCTGGGTAGAAAATCAAAAAGATTTGGAAAAACTGAGCTTAGCTTTACTAGCCCAGAAGCAGCAAAGATTTATTTATATTTGCTATCCTCATCGTCCTTGCGAGCTTCCCAAACAAACCTCGGAAAATCTAAAAATTTATCAAAAAAATCGAGATTTAAAAATTAAATTTTTAAATTTAGGAAAATTTGGTAAGTATCCTATATACGAGGGAACGATTATCGAGCGGTCGCGTTTATAACTTCTGATTTGACACTGACGCTTCACCCCTTGCAAAAGTCCTCGCCTATAAGACTAAATGATGATTACTAGAAAAGTTTTCAGTTCATTTTAATGGACTTATGCTGTTAGCCAAGAAATTGATTTCTTGGCGAGATTTTAATGTTTACTGGCTAGTTTGACTGACAAAACTCAAATCGCCCTCACCCCAACCCCTCTCCCAGAGCGGGAGAGGGGTTTTTTACTTAAGAGTTTACCTGAAGTCTCTTTGCCCCTTGTGGGAGAAGGGATTTAGGGATGAGGGGACAAAGATTGATCGGTCAACCAGGTTTTTTGATTATAGTATGAGCTATAAGATAGCCCTTCATGGTAGCGCAAATATGAGTAGAATATTTCCTATCGTTTTAAGAAAAGCTAACAATATTTTGTACAGTGGCATCGCTACATTACCCAAGTTCTCTTACTCCCCAACCAAATAGGTATAGCGACTCAAACTGCGTTCGTAGTCGTTGAGTAAAAGTTGAGATTCTTTGAGAGTAATTCGATTTTCTTGTAAAGCTTGTTCGGTGCGGCGGCGAATATTTTCTAGTAAATCTTCTGCCTTGTATTGAACGTAGCTCAGAACTTCAGTAATGGTATCGCCTTTGACTAAATATTCAATTTGATATCCTTTTGGAGACATTTGAATGTGAACGACATTTGTATCGCCAAAAAGATTGTGCAAATTGCCCATAATTTCTTGATAGGCTCCTACCAAAAACATTCCCAGATAATAAGGTTCGTGAGATTTTTGGCGATCGCTATTCGGCTTTTCGAGCGGTTTGAGCGGATGCAATTCCAAGACAGATTTAACGTCTCGCAAGTCAATAAATTGGTCGATTTTGCCATCGCTATCGCAAGTTAAATCGGCTAAAATTGCCCGTTGGGTTGGTTCTTCATTCAAGCGATGAATGGGCATGATGGGAAAAAGCTGATCGATCGCCCAGGAATCCGGTGCCGATTGGAAGACAGAAAGATTGACATAATAGATAGAAGCCATGATCTTTTCTAAGTCTTCTAAATCGTCGGGAACGTATTCTTGACGGCGAGCAATATCGAGAATTTTACCGCAGCAAGCCCAGTATAATTGTTCGGCTCTGGCTCTTTCTTTTAAACTCAAATAGCCGAAGTTAAATAGACTGGTGGCTTCTTCTTTGAATTGAATGGCATCGTTATAGGTTTCTTGGTAGTTATTCTCATTAATAGATTCGTAGGTCTCCCAAAGATTGCGCAGAACTAAATGTTCGGTTTCTTCTACAGCTTGAGGCGGCGTAGAGGGAACATCGTTAGTCTCCAAAACATCAAAAATGAGAACGGATTGATGGGAAGCGATCGCCCGCCCGCTTTCGCTCACGAGAATGGGGGCATTGACCCGACCTTGCTCGCAAGCATCTCTAACGTATGCGACGATATCGTTAGCATAATTCTGCATATTGTAATTCTTCGAGGCGTAAAAGTTGGTTTTAGAGCCGTCGTAATCAACGCCTAAGCCACCTCCCACATCTAGATAGCACATATTCGCTCCCAATCTAGTCAGTTGCACGTAAATCTGACTGGCTTCGCGAATAGCATCTTTGATGACGCTAATCGAAGAAATTTGAGAGCCGATATGAAAGTGAAGCAGTTGCAAGCAATGAAGCATTCCTGTCGCTTGTAACTCATCGACGACTTTAAGCATTTCGGAAATGGTCAGACCGAATTTAGCGCGATCGCCCGTAGAAGTACCCCAGCGCCCCGATCCCTTGGTACTCAATTTGCCTCTGACGCCTAAAACGGGTTCGATCCCCAATTGCTTACTAATTTGAAGTGCTACATACAGTTCTTCGAGTTGCTCGATAACGACAATCGTTTGATGTCCTAGTCGTCTCGCTAAAAGTGCCGTTTCGATATACTCTCGATCTTTGTAGCCATTGCAAATCAATAAAGCTTCCGAACTAGGTTCTAGCGTCGCCAGCGCAATCATTAATTCGGGTTTCGATCCCGCCTCTAGTCCGAATTGGTAAGGTTTGCCATAACGAACTAGGGATTCGACAATGTGGCGATGCTGGTTGCATTTGATCGGGTAAACTCCCCGGTAGACATTAGGATAGTTGTAGCGGGCGATCGCGCGAGCAAAAGCAGCATTTAAGCGTTCGATCCGATCGGCTAAAATATCCGAGAAGCGAATGAGTAAGGGCAGTCCGATATTTCTCTGACGCAACGCTGCAACCAGTTCGTACAGATCTAGAGAACCGCCGCGATCGCCTTGAGGCGAAACCGTCACGTGACCGGCTGCATTAATTGAGAAGTAAGGTTCTCCCCATCCCTGGATGCGATATAGGTTTTCGCTATCTTCTATCGTCCAAGATCGACTGGCAACTTTCTGCTCTCGATTGCCGTCTTCTTGGGAGTCGAATTGTTGTTGGGTTGGCATTTTTTCTGTATGAGTTTTTCCTAGCGCTTTGATTTTTGCACCCATTACTCTGTCGTTACCTCTCAATTGCAACCGTTTCTTATCTTAGCTTTTCTGCCGTTTGAACGGGGTTAAGTAATGGCTATGGTAAAATTTCCTCGGATAGATTATCAAAAGAACTAAAAGGGAGATAGGGAGAGAGGAAGACAAGGTAACTCACAACAATTGACGATGGGCGATTGAGAAGTAAATGTAGATAATTAATAAACAATTGGCTATGAAAATTGTAGATTCTAAAGGACGTTTATTTGGAACGATCAGTATCCTAGATTTGGGTGCTGCCTGCGTTATTCTTTTAGTTATTATTGGGATCTTTTTCTTCCCTGGAACGTCTGGTACGTCGATCGCAGGTAGCGGAACTGGAATGAAACCCATTGAAGTTGACGCGATCGTGCGGGGATTGGGGATCCGAGATCCAAAAGTTTTATTGAGCGAGTTTGATAAAGCCAATAAAGCCAATCTAATTATTCGCAAGCAACCCCACGGTCAAATCGATATTAAAGCGGTCAAGCAACTTACTAGAACGGTAACCGTGCCCCAACCCGACGGTACGGTAAAAGCCCTTCCCGATCCCAAAGCCGATGCCTACGCTACCGATTTGCTTCTAACCTTGGCAGGCAAAGCGCAAATTACTAAAAACGGTGCCGTCTTAGGGGGTGAAAAAATTAAGATTGGCGTACCGATCGAGTTAGAAGGATTTAACTACAGTTTTAACGCTACCATTATTGACGTTCGTATCAAAGAGTGAGGCTTTGTGCGATCGCAGCTTTTTGGGAACAGCGGGGTCTAAATTCACATGATGCAAGAGTGGAGATAACCAAAACTTGATACGATTTATACGATTTAACTGATTGAAAACTTTACTGCTGCAATTGCTAAATTCACCCAAACGATTACTGCAACGAGTAAGGGTTCTAGATCCGCTTTCCGATACCGATCGCATTGCCGACGTTCTCATTGCTGGCGATCGCATAGAAGCAATTGAAACGCATTTCGATTCCATTCCTCAAGATGCATCAGTTTTGGAGACTGAGGGATTAATCTTAGCGCCGGGACTGGTCGATCTCTACAGCTACAGCGGAGAACCAGGACACGAAGAACGAGAAACGCTTGCTTCTCTGATCGCCGCTGCCAAAGCAGGGGGCTTTACTCGTTTAGCCATTTTACCCAATACCATTCCTCCCGTCGATAACCCCGCCACCTTAGCCTTACTGCAACAGAAGTTAGAAGTCGCAAGTCAGACAAAAGAATTCCCAAAGTCCCCCCATCTCAACTTCTGGGGCGCTTTGACTGTTGCCATTGAAGGGCAGCAAATGACGGAACTAACCGACCTAGCAGCGGCAGGCGCGGTGGGGTTTGCAGACGGTCGTCCGGTGAAAAACTTAGGTTTGCTGCGGCGATTGCTGGAGTATGTAAAACCTTTAAACAAGCCAGTTGCCCTAGTTCCAGCGAACGAATCCCTCAAGGGTAAAGGGGTAATGCGAGAGGGAGTAGCTTCGATTAGCTATGGATTGCCCGGAGATCCAGCCGTTTCAGAAGCCGCCGCGATCGCGTCTTTATTAGAACTCATTGCTGCTATCGATACTCCAGTTCATCTAATGAGGGTATCGACACGTCGAGGGGTCGAGTTAATCGCCCAAGCTAAAGCGCGGGGAGTACCCGTAACTGCCAGTACGACTTGGATGCATCTATTGCTCAATACTAACGACGTTGCCAGTTACGATCCCAATTTACGCTTAGAACCTCCTTTGGGCAACAAGGAAGACATGGCAGCCTTAATCGAAGGCGTGAAGCAGGGAATTATCGATGCTGTTGCGGTTGACCACACGCCTTATACTTATGAGGAGAAAACCCTTTCCTTTGCTGAGGCACCGCCGGGAGCAATCGGTTTGGAGTTAGCCTTGCCACTTTTGTGGGATCGCTTTGTGGAAAGCGGTGAATGGTCTGCGCTTGAGTTATGGCAGTGTTTGAGCGTTCGTCCTCTATCGTGTTTGCATCAAAAACCGATAAGTTGTACCCCCGGACAACCTGTCGAGTTGGTATTGTTCGATCCAAAAGCTAGGTGGACGGTAGAACAGCGAGAGTTGAATTCTCTTTCTACCAATACTCCTTGGTTTGGAAAACCAATAACGGGTCGCGTTGTCACAGATATCAGCGACTGACATTTTTGAACGCAACTCAGTATTAGTTAGCGGTTGAAAAGCGATTATTTCTAAACGAAAATTTCAGTTTTTTACTGCCAAAATTGGCTCTAATTCCCAATAATTATTTAATAATGCTAGCTTACGATATCTTATTTAAAACTATTGAAGAATTAGTACTGCATCATTCTCCTAGCGGCGTAGAGGAGGAAATCGATCGCCTTCTACTCGATCGCTTGAGATCGTTCGGATTAGAAACCTGGCAGGATCGGGCAGGAAATATTATTGCCAAAATTCCCGGTCGAGATTCTCAAAGATCCATCGCGATTACGGGTCATAAAGATGAAATCGGCGCGATCGTTAAATCCATCGACGAAAATGGTTGCTTGCAAGTTCGCAGACTCGGCGGTTCTTTTCCTTGGGTGTATGGCGAAGGCGTAGTCGATATTCTGGGCGACAAGGCAACGATTAGCGGCATTCTCTCTTTTGGTTCTCGCCACGTCTCGCACGAATCTCCCCAAAAGGCACAACAGGACAATGCCCCGCTGCGCTGGGAAGATGCTTGGGTAGAAACCAAACGGAGTATGACAGAATTAGCCGAAGTAGGCGTGCGTCCCGGAAGTCGAGTCGTTGTAGGAAAACATCGCAAGCGTCCTATTCGCTTAAAAGACCATATTGCTAGCTATACTCTGGATAACAAGGCTTCTGTGGCAATTTTGCTGGCACTGGCGGAATATTTGCAAGATCCTGGAGTAGATATCTATTTAGTTGCCTCGGCAAAAGAAGAGGTGGGTGCGATTGGGGCGCTCTTTTTTACTCAAAATCAGCCTTTGGATGCGCTGATTGCTCTAGAAATTTGTCCTTTATCTTCCGAATATCCGATCGCAGACGGAGAAGCACCCGTATTGCTATCTCAGGATAGCTATGGCATTTACGATGAAAAGTTGAACGATGAATTGCGAAAAGTTGCCCAAAAAGAGGAAATTCCCTTGCAATTAGCGGCGATTAGCGGATTTGGCAGTGATGCTTCGATCGCCATGAAATTCGGTCACGTCGCTCGTGCTGCTTGTTTGGGGTTTCCGACGCAAAATACCCACGGCTACGAAATTGCTCATTTAGGCGCGATCGCTAATTGCATCACATTACTTAAAACTTTTTGTCAAACTTCTTAAAACTTGAGACTATCTATCGCCTCATAGAATGGAGATAAGACTAAAAGCCGAGGAATTATACGATTATGAATGCTATGTCCGACCGTGGCTTGAAGTCCATAAGCTGGTCAACTGTTATTTTGTTTGCTTTGGGTTTCTGGCTCAGTGGTAGCTTGATTCTCGATCTGCTAATTCTTCCTAGCTTGTGGGCTTCTGGAATGATGAATCAAGCCGGATTTGCTAGCGCTGGCTATACGATCTTTGGAATGTTTAACCGCCTTGAATTACTGTGTGCCGCTTTAGTGCTAACAGGTTTTTTAGGGCTTCGTTTCTGCCATCTCATTTCCTATGCAGACCTCTTGCAAGAGCGCTTGTCGATTATTTTGTCAGGACTCCTTGTCATTATTCCCCTAATTTACATCTATTTTCTAACTCCCCAAATGAGTGGCTTGGGGTTACAGCTAAACCTGTTTGAAACAACTAGCACGATGCCTGCCGCCATGATTTCCCTGCACGAAGGTTACTGGTTGCTAGAGGTTCTCAAGTTTGTAGCAG
This sequence comes from Hydrococcus rivularis NIES-593, assembly GCF_001904635.1. Taxonomy (GTDB): domain Bacteria; phylum Cyanobacteriota; class Cyanobacteriia; order Cyanobacteriales; family Microcystaceae; genus Hydrococcus; species Hydrococcus rivularis. The sequence goes on along the minus strand of NZ_MRCB01000004.1, from coordinate 148,174 downwards.
GAACGACTTTACTGCGCTGGTGCTACCGCAGTTCTTGCCATCTCAGCTAATCATGCAGAAATTGCATAGAAACTCATCCGATCCCCTCATCTTTTGAGGGGATTGATTATGATAATATTAAGGTTTTTTTTGATAGATAAATCGGGTACAGGGGCAGAAAATCGCTGATAGCTTTATGCAGAAAAAGCAAAAAAGTAGGCATGATAGAGAAGTCAATGATATTATCAATGTGCATGTAGAAATATTATTGATAGGACAATCATCATGGCACAAGCACCTATATCTCCGGTGGTGCTAGTTATTCTAGATGGCTGGGGTTATCGCGAAGAAAAAAAAGCCAACGCGATCGCAATGGCAAAAACCCCCACTATGGATAGCCTGTGGGCAGCCTATCCTAGAACCTTAATTCATACTTCCGGCAAAGACGTGGGACTTCCAGACGGTCAAATGGGGAACTCTGAGGTAGGACACCTCAACCTAGGTGCTGGACGAGTAGTGCCGCAGGAGTTGGTTCGTATTTCTGATGCGGTAGAAAACGGTTCTTTTTTTCGCAACCCTGCCTTAGTAAAAGTTTGCGAGGAGGTTCGCGCCCGTGGTGGCAAACTCCATCTGATCGGTTTGTGTTCCGAAGGCGGCGTTCATTCGCATTTAACGCATTTATTGGGATTGCTGGATTTAGCCAAGCTACAATCGGTTGCCAATGTCTGCGTTCACGCTATTACCGACGGTCGAGATACGAATACGACTGAAGGCGCGATCGCAATTGGTAAAATCCAGGCACACATCGATAGAATTGGGATAGGGCGCATCGCCACGATTAGCGGTCGCTATTATGCCATGGATCGCGATCGCCGCTGGGATCGCACCAAAAAAGCCTACGATCTGCTCGTGCAAGATGGGGCGGGAGACGGACGTTCGGCGACTCAAGTCTTGCAGGATTTCTATGCCCAAGGCGTTACCGACGAGTTTATCGTACCAACTCGGATCGCACCTGGTGCCGTAGAAGCCGGAGATGGAGTGATTTTCTTCAATTTCCGCCCAGATCGAGCCAGACAGTTATGTTACGCTTTCGTAAGCCCTGGTTTTAACGGCTTTGAGAGAGAACAGATTAAGCCGCTGAGTTTTGTTACTTTTACTCAATACGACCCTACTTTACCCGTCAGCGTCGCCTTTGAACCGCAAAATCTGAGCAACATTTTGGGGGAAGTGATATCCAAGCACGGGTTGCGCCAGTTTCGCACGGCGGAAACGGAAAAATATCCCCACGTAACCTACTTCTTCAATGGTGGATTAGAAAAACCGTTTGAAGGGGAAGATCGAGAATTGGTTCAAAGTCCAATGGTGCCGACTTACGATAAAGCCCCCGCAATGTCAGCAGAAGCGGTTACCGATGTCGCATGTGCTGCCATTGAAAAAGGGATTTACTCCCTGGCGGTCATGAATTACGCCAATCCCGATATGGTCGGTCATACGGGCAACCTAGAAGCGGCGATCGAAGCTATTGAAACCGTCGATCGCTGTTTGGGACGCTTACTCGCGAGCATTAGTAAAATGGGCGGAACCGTTTTGATTACTGCCGATCACGGCAATGCAGAATATATGAGCGATGAAGCAGGAAATCCTTGGACGGCTCATACAACCAATCCTGTACCCTTGATTCTTATAGAAGGAGAAGGACGCAAAATTCCCGGACACGGTGCCAAAGTAGAACTTCGCGACGACGGACGGTTGTGCGATATTGCCCCAACAATCCTCGAAATTTTACAAATCCCTCAGCCAGAGGAAATGACCGGGCGATCGCTGATTAAACCGATAGAGTTTGAAGTCAAACCCAGTCGGACACCGATCCGGGTTTCCCTATAATCTAGATATAGGCTCTAGCCAAAATCTAAAAACTAACATCCTTTCATTGAATGTCATGACTATCGTTCAACTGGTTGAAGTTATTTGGGCAGTATCTGGTTTGTTGCTCGTCGTTATCGTCTTACTCCACAGTCCTAAAGGAGACGGGTTAGGCGGAATCGGCGGACAAGCACAATTATTCACCAGCGCCAAAAGCGCAGAAAAAACCTTGAACCAGATCGCTTGGACGCTGACTGCTATATTTATGGGAACAACGATAGTCTTGAGTGCTGGTTGGTTGAATCGGTAGATTGGGGATTGGTCGTTTGTCATTGGTCATTGGTCATTGGTCATCGGTTAGTGGTTAGGGGTTATACCAATTTTCATGTTTTCACGATCTATATTCTTCTCCCCTCTCCCAAATAGGGAGAGGGGTTGGGGGTGAGGGCGATCGACCGTCTCCGTCATTACTTTTAAAAAATGATATTAGTCGTTAATTGTCTCCCAACTCCTCCAACTCTCCCCACTCCCCCTATCCTATAGCGATAGGAGTTGCGATCGCGATTGGCATCCTTGTTATCCTTCTAGAATTTCGGGGCGTAGAAGCGAAAGACTCCAATTCTTTTCTACCTCCCTTACAGGTTCATCTCTTGCCGCCTACATTGGCACAGTGGCAAGTTCTCTCAAAGGCAGGGGACTATTTTTCCGAGGTCAAGCCTACTGCTGCGGGTTATTTAGTTTGGTCTGAGTTTCCGATTAAAGTTTATCTAGATCGTCCTGAAAATCTCCAAGACTCCTCAGCTAGCAACCGCCGTTTCCAGCAATGGACAAATGCCGTTGCAGAAGCGATCCGGGAATGGAACGCCTATCTACCTTTGATAGAAGTTAAGCAACCAGAACTGGCAGATATCGCGATCGAGCGATATCTGCCACCTTTGGGAGTGCAAATAGACCGCGAAACGGGACGGATAAAGAGATTTAGAGCGCGATCGGCGCAAACTCGCTGCGAGTTTTATATCCGCGCAGGAAATCCGCCTATTTTATCCCATCGCATGACGATTCTCATTAATCCGGGGTTGAGCGATCGCTCGATCCTCTCAGCGGCGCGCCACGAACTCGGTCACGCCCTGGGAATCTGGGGGCACAGTCGGGTGGAAACCGATATTATGTATTTTTCTCAAGTTCGCACCCCGCCCTCAATTTCTCCTAGAGATATCAACACGCTTAAAAAAGTCTATCAGCAGCCAACGCGATTGGGTTGGGCATTACCATTAAACAATTCGTCACCGTACAAAAAACGCTAGTATAAATTACATTAAACCCACTCGATGGGTTGGCATTCTCGCCTTTAGAAAGATTGGGAATGAATATGGTTGAACCATTTGTGCCACAAGAACAACTGCTTGAAACCGAAACTCCTCAAATCAAGCTCGGTACCGAACCCGCCGGTACTTTAGCGCCGCGATCGTACCAAGAAAAGTCGCTGCTGTTGGGACAGCAAATCACTAATTACATAGAACAGTCGCAACAATATTGGAATGATTTATGGCAAGCTTACAAGAAACCTGTAATCTTGCTAGGTTGGCTTGTAGGAGCGGGGATCGTTCTCAAGCTAACCCTAGCTGTAATGGGTGCTATTAACGACGTTCCTTTACTAGAACCGATATTTGAACTTGTCGGTCTAGGTTATACGGTTTGGTTCGGTTCTCGCTATCTAACTCGCTCTTATCAGCGATCGTCAACTCCCATCCGGCTCGAACCATCGGAGCGCTAATTCCTAAAGTTACGCTCAAAAAATAGAGACCAATTCTATATCTGTCGTTGACGACGGAGGCTTCTAGGCGCTTAATTTTTTGATAAACAATCAAAATTTAAGGCGACCATAGAATTATTACAGCAAAAATAAGGTCAGTCAATCTACAAATTGGGTTTTTTCAGAGTTTTTTAGCGATCTTGCTAGTTAAAAATATCAGGGGATCGTGACAATGTAATTGTTTAAAAGTTTTCAACTTTTAATAAAGTTTATTATCTTTTAATTGCTTAAATTTATGAAGTATGCGGAGAAAAATTGACTATAATAATGGTGTAAAAGCAAAAAGTAGGAAGCGGTAAAGATTCCGCCCCGCTTCCTCTCCGTCCCAATTGTGGATGGGGAATTTAGCGGCAGAAGGCTAATGGATACGAAAATCTGGGAAGAGTATCAAAAGCAATTCTCCGAATGGCAGAAAAAGTTTATCGACACCTGGCTTGAAAGTCTACCCAATGGAAAAAATGCTCTAAATTTCGGAGAGAATTTCGAGAAAACGTTGAAATTCCAAGAGGAAATAGTACGCTCTTACCTCGAAGTCCAAGAAAAAACCACTCAGATGCTGATAGAAACTCAAAAGCAATTCTGGAGCGATTATTTTGAAACAATGCGCAAAACACCTGCTACAACTTCTGGTTAGATTGGGTAGGGAGGTTGCGGTCAGTATTCCGGCGCCCAGCCGGCAGGCAGTTAAATATCGATCCTAAACAGAACCCTCAACTGCGATCGCAGTTGAGGGGTTTTCACACAAATCAGCTAAGAATGGCGAACAAAGAGCTTTGAAAATGGTTCCCAAGCCCGAATATCTTCTAGCAAAGCTTCGTAGCCTTTAACATTGGGATGGAGTCCGTCCGGGCAGAGGCGCGATTCGATCCATTCTTCTCCGCGTTCTATCCATAAATCAAAAATGTCTAAGTAAGGGATACGGCGTAGCTTGCAAGCAATTCTGGTGGCCTCTTTATAGCGGTATTGTTCGGCGCGATCGTAATACAAACACTCAAGAAAGGGCATCTTGCTCTCATCGACTGGTGTCATCCCCACAAACATGACCGGGCACAACTGCTGCGCTCGATCTAACAAGTCGGCTAGCTGTGCCATAAACGCTCCAAAATCGGTTAAGTTGCGTCCGTCTCGACGACCCACTCTCGGCGAGTCATTAACTCCCACCGATAGAATAATCATGTCTGGGACTCGATTTTTCAGCTCGCCCCGTTGGCGAAACTCCTGTTCGAGTCGCTGATGCACTTGAGCCACACCATTCCCGCGAATGCCCAAATTATAGAGAGCGTGACCGGAACCATCGAGATGCATCCACTGCCTTCGCAGACGTTCTACCCAACCGCCGCCGACAGGATCGCCAAAGCCATAGATCAGGCTATCCCCAAGGGCAATAATCCTTAGCGGAAAGCGATGGCGTTGAAGCATTGATGTCATCGTGGGAGAAGAAAGAGTTGGCATGGTGCATTTATTTCAACCTCGTCTGTCTATAAATCTATCTACAAATTGATAGATAAGGTCTGTTCGGCAGATTCTCTTTGGAACTTAGGTTTAGAGGACATCCGATCTGAAAAGTCCATTTTGTCTCTCATCTTACTGAAAACTGCTATCAGATGTTTCGTTTTGCTATTGCTACGCTCAACATGACGTTCTCTACCTTTGGGACAACCTATTAGATTAGATCGACTATCAAAGTTTTTAAATCCTAGTCAAGAAGTAGTGCATAGTAATTCGCTAGACGCGATAATTCTCTTTGATGATTACTTTTAGTGCAATATCTACACAAATACTCATCTAGAGAATCACAAAATTCTTTACTAATTTAATTCTTGGTAAAGCTCTGGTAAAGCTATTTTTGAATAAGAATCAAAAGCTTCACAGAACCATACTAGCGAGAAAAGTGAATCCTTACTCAGTTGTGTAAAGAATATTACATCCTCAGTCTTTCCATCCCTCTAATGATAGATTGTAACCAATCCAACTTATTAGGACTGTTATCTATTTAACATTTTTCAACAAATAATTAAACATCGTTTCCTATCTAAATGAGAATTTGACTAGACTTTGTCAAGTTTTGATAAGAATTTTAAGTTTCGAGATGTTATTTTTAAGACTTCAATTTCAGGCGAAAGCCTATAATATTAATGGATGAGAGGAAAAAATTAGGAAGTGGTTAATATCCCGCCCCGCTTCCTCTCCATCCACAAAAAAGGATGGGGTATCTAGCGGTAAAAAAAATCAATGGATACCAAAGTATTTGAAGATTATCAACAAGAAATCGCCAATTGGCAGAAAAAGTATTTCGACATTTGGCTTGAAACAATACCTACTACTGCGGGAAAGAATACGCTTAATTTCTCGGAAAATTTCGATAAAACGATGAAATTCCAAGAAGAAGTCGTAAAAACTTCCCTTGAAGCTCAAGAGAAAACAGCTCAGATGCTAATAGAAACCCAACGGCAGTTCTGGAATAACTATTTTGACTTGCTGCGGAAAATACCAACAGTGATGGAAACTCAAAAGCAGCTTGTAAATAACTATTTTGACTTGCTGCAAAAAACACCAACGATGGTGGAAACCCAACGGCAGATCTGGAATAGCTATTTTGATATGATGCAGAAAACCCCAGACAGTAGTGTAAATTAAATTTGCCGTCAACCTTTGAGTGCGTCTTGGGTTCCCAGGAGTCGCCGCAGCCCTTGTGCAATCAAACCGACCCTCAAGATCGCTCTTGAGGGGTGCAGCCTTTGTTAGATGCTTATCCAGAACGTTGGGGTAACATTTGGCGGCTAGGAGGATGGTGGCTGCTATTTTGGCTGCCGTCCTTACGGAATTTTTGCCTGATTGTGGAAACAAAGTTGATTTCTATTGGAAATTGAATGTTTCATACCATTTTTCATTCATTAATGACAGAGATGGTCGATCGCTCTCACACCCCCAACCCTTCTCCCAAATAGGGAGAGGGGAGAAGAATGTCGATCGCGAAAACCTGAAAATTGGTATTATCTAGTTGACTGACAAAACTCAAATCGCCCTCACCCCAACCCCTCTCCCGCACTGGGGGAGGGGCTTTCCACTTAAAACTTTTGCCTGAAGTCCCTTCGCCCCTTGTGGGAAAAGGGATTTAGGGATGAGGGGATAAAAATTTGTCAGTCAACCAGATGTTTTATTTTCATTGATAGCTCTTCAAGAAGGTTTCAGCCTCTGTTTCACCATAAGCCATCATACTCTGGATAAATGAAGGGCTGCGATCTATTTTGGACGAATAATCAAGCTCGCGAAGCATCATAATTCGCTTGACTTCAATAGGCTTGTACTTGCTATCTATAAGGAGCTTGCTTTGGAGCAACTGATTGATCTTTTCTATAAAATGGATTTCCTGTTCTAGGGAAAGATTACCAGAGAGTTCGGTACGCCGATCGCGTATGTCTTCTACGGACTTTGGCTCCTCCTTGCGAGCTGGCGGCTCGATTTGGATGACCCAGATCTCATCGGGTTTAGCATCTGGCAAGTCTCTTATCGGGGGGTTTTGCGTAAACAGCCCATCCCAAAATGCCGCTTGTCCGATTCGCACGGCTCTAAATAAAATGGGAATCGCGGCTGAGGCGAGAATCGCCTCTAGAGTAATTTCAGCATTCTTAAAAACTTTAAAACGACCGTCAAGGACGTTGACCGCTCCCACAATTAACACGGGACTTGATTCGTCGAGCAGTTCTCCGATTTTGTCAAATCGAACGTGCTTTTTCAACAGTTGCTTGAGGATCTGCTGACCCCAATTGGGGTAAAAATACGGGCTAACTTCGGGCAGCGAAAAAACGCTGCTGAGGCGAGAAGCCCAAACAAGGCTGTTGTTGAGATAATTATCCCAACACGACGTAGCAGAATTATCGCGCCAAAAAGTATCGAGCAGTTCGATCGCTTTCTGTTGACTTCCCAAGAGTAGACCATACCAGGTCAAGAGAGCGCAGATAGCGCCTCCTGAAGTTCCGCTCAGAGCCACAATTTCAAACTCCTCTCCTGCTTGCTTGAGGATTCTTTTCAAAACTCCAGCAGTAAACGCCGTATGGCTACCACCTCCTTGACAGGCGACCGCAACCCGCCGCTTTTCCCCGTTTTCTTGCATTTTTTCTGAGTCCTTATATCATTTTTCATTCATTAATGACACAGATAGTCGATTGCCCTCACCCCCAACCCCTCTCCCAAATAGGGAGAGGGGTGAAGAATGTATATCGTGAAAACATGAAAATTGGTATTACTGTTGTGAATTGAAAAATGGCCTCTCACAGGTAGAGACGTAGCCTACTATCTACGTCTCCGAACGCCTGTAAAGTCAACTCTATCGCCAGAAGCTAACTATGAGTTCACATTCGTGCCTTCAACCAATCGACGATTGTAGGAGGCAAATCTCGCTGTACCTTGCCGCTGACATACATACCGATATGACCGACTGGGAAGGAGCGCACCGTATAATCCTCTGTTCCCACATATTTTTCTAGTGCTTTAGAAGATTCGGGATCTACCAGATGATCCTTTTCGGCGTAAAGGTTCAAGACTGGCATCCGCACGTTTTTTAGATCCACGCGCTTATCGCCGAGCATCACTTCCCCTTTAATGAGTTTATTTTCCTGATAAAAATCCTTCATGAACTGTCGGTATGCCTCCCCTGCCTGATCGGGGCTGTCAAAGATCCACTTTTCCATCCGCATAAAGTTTAATAGCTTGTCTTCGCTGGTCATGACTTCTGGAAAGTCAAGGTATTTTTGAATTCCTAACTGCTGGGGTTTGAGCATCAAAAACTCAAGGTTGAGAAAATCGCCAGGAATATTGCCCAGGCTCTTGACCATCAGATCCACATCCAAAGCTTCTGCCCCAAGGGTGCAGCCTCCGCGCATGTTGAGCAAGGTGTTGGGCATGTTAAAATCTACTGGCGCAACCATGACGATTAAATTTTTTACCTTTTCGGGATAAAGGGAGGAGTAGCACAGACTGAAAGCTCCCCCTTGACAAATCCCTAAAAGGTTAATTTTCTCCAAACCGTGCTTTTCTCTGATGAAATCGACACAGTTATTGATATAGCCATTAATGTAATCGTCGAGGGTTAACCAGCGATCGGCTCTGCTGGGGTATCCCCAGTCAATCAAATAGACATCCAAACCCAGTTTGAGCAAATTGGCAACCAGGGATCGATCCTCTTGTAGATCGACCATATAGGGACGGTTAACCAAAGCATAAACAATTAGGAGGGGAATGCTCAAAGGCTGCTCGACCATCGGCTTGAAGCGGTATAGAATTACTTTATCCTCTCTGTAAACCGCTTCTTTAGGCGTAGCGCCAATTTCAATATCTTCCTCTCGCAGGCGGCTTAGGTTTTCAATGCCTTGAAGGACTTTTTTGGTTAGTTCGGTGTACTCGTGGCTCACATCTTCAAGGCGTATCTGAGTTAAAAACGGCAGCATGTCTTTTGTTTCCTCTTTATCTAACTGCGCTAGATGAATTTTTCTTGTAGGACTATCAAAATGCATCAGTCCTATTTCCTATTGAGGTTAATCTTGGGCTTGTGGCTGGGTTGGTGGCTCGCTACTCTCATAGGCGAGTAGGGTTTGTTTGAGAGCCTTGAGTTCCTTGAGCACTTCTTGGTTTTCGCGATCGCTCGCCTCATACCTGGCCAAAGTTTTTTTCAGGTTCTTGACCTCTTTCCGCAGCTCGTAAATATTCTTATGCATCTCGTCTACTTCGCTGCGCACGGGCATTCCCGCTAGTTTCATCCACAATTCTAGCAGTTCTTGCTGTTGGAGCCTATAGTTATTAAGGGAGTTGAGGAACTTACCCCGAATCTTGAGGTTCTCTTCATCGCAGAATGCCTGGGCAAAAACGTCGTCGGCAACCTGGCTCCAAATATCCTGAAACTCTCGCCAGTTCTTCACGGTTTTGCCCTTCTCGGCTAAAGAAACCAACTCTCGCATCAACTGTTCAAAAGAACGAATTTGGACGTTGGCTAGCACGATTTGATAATTGATGGTCGCCTGATAAAGATCTGTCCAGGCATCGAAAGCTCGTACTAACTTGCCATTGAACTCGCGAGTCGGCCCGAGGATGGGGCTTTGCATCAAGCTGCCAAAGGTTTCTTCGTACAGTAAGTTCCAGTAGAGGTTATTTAGCTCGATCCAAGGCGTGCTGGTTCCCGTGACCGTCTTACTAATCAATCCAGAGGACGACATGAGAGCAGATGCCCAAAGCTGGTTAAATTTCTGCGTTTCTTTCAAGTATAGCTGCCACAACTGGGCTGTATCTTGACTCACTCTAAGCGTTCCCGTGAAAAACTGGTCAAACTGCTGGCGAATCTGCTCGGTGTATTTGCTCAATGTCTGTTGCCAGTCTTCGCCCGATTCTACCTTGGGAAAAATATCCGTCCAGGCTTTGTAGGATAATCTGAGAAAGCGCACAAACAGGTCTTGATTATCTACAAATCGCTGGGCAACGTACTTGAATGCCGGTTTGGCATCGGCAAGCGTCTCAGCAGTTGGTGCTAGTCCCATCAGGTTAAACCAGCTTTTCCACATTTGAGTTCCCGTATCAGCCCAAGCTCTAACGAGATCGTTGGTCATCTCACTCCAGTGATTCGTTGTTTCTACCATGATCTTTCCTCAATTTAGTACAAACAAAATTTTGCTCGGTAACTCTACTGTGTGTTAATCTATTCCTTACTTCTATCTTTCCTTCTATCTTTAGTTAGACATAGCTTTAATTCTTTAGAAAAAATTTAAATTTGTTGCGCATTTACCTCTATTCTTGCTCCATTTACTATTTTATATCTACTAGATAACTGACTATCTTAGAATTAAGCGATCGTCAAGAATTGACGATCGCAGCTCGCCTACTTTTTCTTTTTTGTCAATCGGTTAGTTTTAATCAGAAATAGATTCGTTCGCTCTATAAAATTCTCTTTCTTAGACATTTGGCACGAATGACCCCGGAGCCTGACCGCTATTCCACCACAGCTGAGCGCTTCTTACTCTTGTTAGAGTAACAATAACATTTCTTAATATCATGCTGGTAATGATGGTTTAATCTTAAATCTTTATAAAGATTATATTTCTCATCTGGAAATCTTAATTTATTCTAGAGATATGGAGATCTAAACAAATTATTGAGTTCGGATTTTGTTCGGGATTGCTTGGAAGCGATCGCGCACTGTAAAAATTCCCAACTTAAAATTTAGCAGATTTTGCTAAAATATCCCAAGAAAACGGCAAAATTAAGATATCTATAAGATATCTATCGATTTCTCAAGTAGAGTTTTCCATATTTTTATTTTTTTATATGCAGACTTTTTATTTCTGCACGAGTGCTTTGAGCAACACAAAAAAGCAAGGAGCGCTCGTAAGTCATGCTGCCATCTCACACGTTGGGGTAACGACATTTAGTATGACTATGTTATACAATGTAAAACAGATGAGGTAAGAATTAATAGAAATGACAAAATCCCCCTTAGTATCTATCCGCATTCCACCCGAAACATTGGAACGCATCGATCTGCTGGCACAGAAATTGTATCCATCGCGTCGGGCAGGGAGAAACCCCAATCGCTCTCAAGTAATTTTGGATGCGATCGAGCAATTTTTAGTACAACACGAGATGCAATTGCACTCTAGCGACGATCGCGCGCCAGACATTATCGACGAAAGAATCAACACGGCACTTCAACGCTATCAAAGAAACTTAGAACGGCAAATCAAAGACTATATTGACAACAAATTTCTAGCCTACACCTACAATTTGAAACGACAGCTCATCGCGGCTAAAAAACAGTAGGCACAAAGCAGAAGCTCCAGGGCAGAAGTTAATATTTTCCCAGTTACTTTGTCTGCGAGATGGAGCTTTCTGCCATTTCTAGAATTTGCCAGCAACGATCGAGCAGTGTAGTACAGACAAGGTGTTGGGACAAATGCCATTTGCCTTTGCCATGCATTTCCCCCAATTCGTGTCCTTTGTCACTTGTCACTTACACCAATGACTAATAACTATTCCGCACCTGGAATGGGCGACAGTCACTTTTGGTGAATCAAACGCAACCATGGCTGTAAACACTGTCTTACTTTGTAAAGTCTATTGCATATTAATAACCTAATACCCAGTCTCACGATTTGACTCCTCATCCCTAAATTTCTTTTCCCGCAAGGGACGAAGGAACTTCAGGACAAAGTCTTAAGTTGAAAGCCCCTCTCCCGCTCTGGGAGAGGGGTTAGGGTGAGGGCGATTTGAGTTTTGTCAGTTAACTAGACTCCTCACTCTTTTTGACAATAGAATGCCTTTGACGATCGATCGAACTTAAAATTAGTTTTGTTAAATCGATCGAGCAATAGTTCTCAAAATACAATTTTTTTATTTATTAGTTGTTTCTACTCATAGAAAAAAAGCTAGATGGATTTGACTCTATCTCGCCTTATTAAACATTATCGATATTAATTTTACCCTGAATAACCCTGTTAATCAAAACAAGAAGATCGAGCAGTGATGGTATATATAAAAAAATCTTAATTGTTACACACTGAATAACATAGTTGACTATAAAAAAATGTTCTAGAAAACAAAAACTTGAGGTTAAACTATAATAAGTGTAGATTATTAAAATCTTGTTAATATCTTGAGAAAAATTTCCGAACTTAATAAGATTTTTTTGTTAAAATGTCGTATAGTTAAATACAGTTCTCTTTGGGGATCGATAATAATCTCCAAAAAACAACTAAGCCATTAGGTTAGGCAAACAAACGCCTAGATAACTCAACCTAGTCAATAAATCTTTGCTATTTCGTCAAATTCTCGATGCAGCCTATTAAAAAAAGGATAGGTGTGAGGAGTTTTTCATTTTTTGTAAAAGAGCTGTATTTATTGTAGGTATCTTTACTTAAGATTGCGCTATTTTCGCGCACGAAAAGTCGAACAAGACTGACTATAAGTAGAGATCGGTAATACCAAAAAAGCGAGAAACGACAATGACATTTACCGCTCCCTTACAGAAAGATAATCAAATAGTCAATGGAGTAAATCTTCTCGGCAAAGTATCGGCAGAATATGCTGAAATTTTAACGAAAGAGGCGCTAGAGTTTATCGCTATGTTGCAGCGCCGTTTTGGTGGCGAACGCGAGCGATTGCTCAAACTTAGAGAATATGCTCAGCAGCAATTTGATGCTGGCATACTGCCGGACTTTCCTGCCGAAACCGAGGCGATCCGCAACGGCGACTGGAAAATTGCGCCAATTCCCCAAGATTTACTAGACCGTCGCGTTGAAATCACCGGACCGACCGATCGCAAGATGGTCATTAATGCCCTCAACTCAGGGGCTAATGCCTTTATGGCTGATTTCGAGGATTCCAACAGTCCGACCTGGGACAATATGGTATCCGGTCAAATTAATTTGCGCGATGCCGTCAACCGAACCATTGACTTTACCGATTCTAAAACTGGAAAAGAATACAAGCTCAACGAAAAAACTGCCGTTTTGATCGTTCGACCCCGTGGCTGGCATCTGCCAGAATCACACGTTCTAGTAGACGGTCGTCCTATGTCGGGTTCACTATTCGACTTTGGGCTTTATTTCTTTCACAATGCCCACAAGCTAATCGAAAACGGCACTGGTCCCTATTTTTACCTGCCCAAGCTGGAAAATAGGTACGAAGCGGCTTTGTGGAACCAAGTTTTTGTAGCGGCTCAGGAAGCGCTTGGATTGCCAATTGGGACTATCAAGGCGACTGTCCTCCTTGAAACCATTCTCGCTTCTTTTGAGATGGACGAAATTCTTTACGAACTGCGCGATCATATCGTCGGTCTCAATTGCGGTCGCTGGGACTACATTTTCAGCTTTATCAAAAAGTTTCGCAATCGCCCCGATTTCGTGTTGCCCGATCGCAATGAAGTGACTATGACGTGTCATTTCATGCGCTCTTACAGCCGACTGGTCATCAAAACCTGCCATCGTCGCGGTGCTTTTGCGATGGGCGGGATGGCAGCTCAGATCCCGATCAAAAACGACCCCGCAGCTAACGAAGCTGCCTTTGCCAAGGTACGCGCCGATAAAGAGCGGGAAGTAGGCGACGGTCACGACGGCACTTGGGTAGCACACCCCGCGCTCGTTCCCATCGCACGCGAGGTGTTTGACAGACAAATGACGGGTCCAAATCAACTGTCTGTTCTCCTGAATGATATCACCATTACGGCAGAGGATCTGCTCGCCATCCCAAAGGGGAAAATTACTGAAGGCGGTCTTCGCAATAACATTCGCGTCGGGATTTTATACCTAACGGCTTGGCTGGCTGGAAATGGTTGCGTGCCTCTGTATAACCTGATGGAAGACGCAGCTACGGCTGAAATCTGTCGGGCACAGGTTTGGCAATGGCTGCGCCACCAGGCAAAACTAGAGGACGGTCGCACCGTCGATCGCGCCCTCTTCCAAACCATTGTGGAAGAAGAAATTGCGGCACTGCGTCGAGAAATTGCCGATCGCAGCAGTTGGAAGGCTACTTTCGATCGCGCCACAGAGCTTTTCACAGAACTGGTAACGACCGAGCGCTTTGAAGAGTTCTTAACGCTACCTGCCTATCGGCACCTCGTTACTTTTTCTAACTAGCCAAACCGATTAGGCGCAACTATCAACCGATCTCATTAACGTTTGCGATCGGCTCAGAAATCTTTTGTCAATTTTTGAGATTAACCAGAGGAGAATTACGAGCAGATGAGTCAACTTAGCCAACGTCAACTAACCTTTGAACAACTCGTTCCCCATGCCCCTCAGGATCGTTTCAACGGAATCGAGCGCAACTATACTCCCGAAGACGTGCAGAAACTGCGCGGATCGATTTCCATTTGCTACACCTTAGCTGAAATGGGAGCCAATCGGCTTTGGGAACTCCTGCATAGCGAAGACTACATTAACGCGTTGGGTGCAGTGACGGGAAATCAGGCTATGCAAATGGTACGTGCCGGACTCAAGGCAATCTACCTATCTGGCTGGCAAGTAGCAGCCGACGCTAACGTCGCCGGAGCCATGTATCCCGACCAAAGCCTCTATCCGGCTAATAGCGGTCCGGAATTGTGCCGTCGCATCAACCGGACTTTTCAGCGAGCCGATCAAATTCAGCACCTGGAAGGAAAAGGCGATATCTACTGGTTTGCACCCATCGTCGCCGACGCAGAAGCTGGATTTGGCGGTCCCTTAAACAGCTTTGAAATCATGAAAGCCTATATCGAGGCTGGTGCTGCTGCCGTACACTATGAAGATCAACTTGCTTCCGAAAAGAAATGCGGTCATCTCGGCGGGAAAGTTCTAATTCCCACAGCCGCCCACATTCGCAACCTCAACGCCGCACGGCTGGCGGCAGACGTGATGGGAGTTCCCACGCTAGTCGTTGCTCGCACCGATGCAGAAAGTGCCACGCTAATTACCAGTGATGTGGACGAGCGCGATCGCCCCTTTATTACGGGAGAAAGAACGGTTGAAGGATTCTATCGCCTCAAACCCGGTTCCGGTCTTGCTCACTGCATTGCTCGCGGCTTAGCGTATGCCCCCTATGCCGACTTGCTCTGGTGGGAAACCTCCAAGCCAAATCTCGAAGAAGCCCGCCTGTTTGCTGAAGCGATTCACAGCAAGTATCCTGGCAAGCTGCTGGCTTATAACTGCTCTCCCTCGTTTAACTGGAAAGCCAACCTCGACGAAACTACTATTACTAAGTTCCAAAAAGAACTCGGAGCAATGGGATATAAATTCCAATTTGTCACCCTAGCTGGGTTCCACGCTCTCAACTACAGCATGTTTGAGTTGGCTCGCGGTTATGCTCAAAGCGGCATGGCTGCTTATTCCCAATTGCAAGAAGCCGAATTTGCCAGCGAGGTTCACGGCTATACGGCAACGCGCCACCAGCGCGAAGTCGGCACCGGATATTTTGATGCCGTTTCCATGGCGATTTCTGGCGGACAATCGTCAACAACTGCTATGGCTGCGTCTACCGAAGCGAAGCAGTTCTATACCGACGATGAATATAATAGCTCTCGCGTGACGATTGACTACAGTAACGAACGCGAAACCTATCATGCGGAATTAGTTAACTCGGTGTATCGCCACCTCGTCGATACAGAAGCGCTTGAGGAAATTAAAGAAGCTCACTATGCTCGCCTCAAGCAAGCTTATCGAGAATTAGAAGAATTCGCTCGCCTTGACGACGACTAGAGACAAGCTTAGTCAGTGGAGGGAGGAAGGATGAAGGATGTAGGTCTCCAGAGCTTCCACCTGGGGAGGATGATTTAATTAGCTTCTCCTCCCACTGTCTCTCCATTCCCAAGGAGATTGCATGCCCCTATCTTTGTGAATCTCCTTGACTCCTTCCATTTTCTTATTGCTCTTAATTAAGTATGATGGGCACCGTTGACGCGCAGCACTTCTCCAGTCACAAAGCTGCTGGCAACTGGAGAAAGTAGAAATGCCACTGCCCAAGCGACCTCTTCAGGTTTGCCAAAGCGACCAAAAGGAATTTCGGCAGTAATTTTATCTCTGACTTTTTCAGGCATTGCCAAGGTCATTTCCGTGTCGATAAATCCCGGTGCTACAGCGTTGGCTCGCACTTTATAACGAGCGCCTTCCCTGGCGAGAGATTTCATCATACCGATGACACCGGCTTTGGTTGCAGAGTAATTGGTCTGACCGAGGTTGCCTCTCTCGCCCGAAATCGAACTAATGCCAACAATAGACCCTTCTCCCCGTTCGTACATTCCGGCGATAAAGGGCTTGATAGTGTAAGCAACGCCTTTTAAATTGACGTTAATTACTGCATCCCAATCTTCAGGGGTCAGTTTGGCAAAAAAGTTATCCTTGGTAATCCCCGCGTTGGCAACGATTCCGTAAACGGGTCCGAGTTTTTCTTCGATCTGTTTTGCCGCCGCTTCCATCGACTCTAGCTTAGTCACATCAGCTTGAATGGCTAATACGCCGCTAGGACCGCCGTCGATCGCGATATCGGTGTAGGCTACCTTGGCTCCCAATTCTTGCAGCAACTTGACAATGGCAGCGCCAATCCCCCGATTACCGCCCGTGACAACCACAACTTTATCTTCCAATCCCAGAGATACCATAATTCCTCCTTTGTCATTTGTCATTTGTCCTTTGTCCTTTGTCATTGGCGAACCGATAAGATTTACCATTGTCATCAGTCACCAGTTATTACTAACTAATGACTAATGACTGATGACAAATGACTACACCCGTTCGATCGCGACTGCCGTTCCGCCGCCCGTCCCGTGACAGAGGGCTGCCAAACCGAGCGTTTTATCCTGCTCTTTGAGAGTGTTGAGCAAGGTGACGACGATCCGCGCTCCAGAAGCACCGATGGGGTGTCCCAGCGCGATCGCGCCTCCATTGACATTCAGCTTGTCGAGCGGAATTCCCAACACTTTATTAAACAGTAAACTGTTGACGGCAAATGCTTCGTTATTCTCAACCAGCTCAAAATCCGAGAGCTGCTTGCCGAGCTTATCTAGAAGCTTCTTCACTGCCATCACTGGAACTTCTGTGAAACGCCAAGTCGGACCGCCTGCCCAGGCTCCTCCCAGAAATTTAGCGAGCGGTTTTAGTCCGTATTGGTCTACGGCTGACTGGCTGGCTAAAATGAGAGCGGCTGCTCCATCGGAGATCTGACTGCTATTGCCTGCCGTGAGGATGCCATCCTTTTTAAAAGCGGGACGGAGCTTGCCCAGGGTTTCTAGGGTTGTATCGGCACGGATCCCCTCATCTGCATCGACTACTTGGGTGCCTTTTTTCGTTTCGATCTCAATCGGGACGATCTCGTTTTTGAAACTCCCTCGTTCTGTTGCTTCTGCGGCACGTTTTTGCGAATAGAAGGCGATTTCATCGACATCTTTGCGACTAAAGCCATGCTCTTCGGCTATCCGTTCGGTTTGATCTCCCATTCCCTCGCTAGTCACGCCATCCATCAGCCCGTCGTTGAGCATGATGTCTACGAGTTGCTCTGGAGCGCCCAAGAGAAACTTGTAACCCCATCTGGCTCGATGGGAGAGGTAAAAGCCAGCTTGGGACATCGATTCCATGCCGCCAGCAAGAACTAAATTGGCTTCTCCCGCCCGAATCGCCGTAGCACCATTCATCAAGCTCATCATTGCCGAGGAGCAGACCATATCGACTGCATATCCATTTATGGCTTCGGGAATGCCTGCTTTAAAAGCCGCTTGACGGGCTAATGCCTGTCCGTGTCCCGCTCTCAACACGTTGCCCATAATGTACAGATCTAAAGCCGTTCCTGGTATGCCTGCTCGCTCTAGGGCGGCTTTCATTGCGTGACCGCCTAAATCGGCTGGGGAAAAATCTACTAACGCCCCTCCAAAGCGACCGATAGGCGTGCGTACTGCTGAGACGATATAAACTTCGCTCATATGTCTTCACCTAAATTTTTTTGACAACAATAAAGGCTGCTAATTGAGTGTGGTTACTCAATGTCTAGTGGATAAGTATTGGCTCGATTCCCTCATTTGCGCTCGGCGGGAAGTTAATTGGAATCTTTCTTTAGAATGAGGCTAGCATGGGAATCAGAAAGTGGAGCGATATTCTTATCTTTCCTTAATCCGACTCGCTAAAATGAATTGTCGTCAGTCTTAAGGGACTTGAGCGAGCATCAAGCCAAACCAATTGTTGGGATCGCTCCAAGTTTGTCGTAGTTTTAATCCTTGCTTGGCTAAGTATTTCTGCATCTGTTCGCGATCGAACTTGCGAGAGATTTCTGTGAGGAGGGTTTCTCCCTCCCTAAACTGTACCGTTAAATCGAGAGCTTTCAAATGAACCGAGTGCGATCGCTTTACAGACAAATGCATTTCTATTTGCGCTTCAGACGCGTTGTAAAATGCACGATGTTCAAATAAATTTGGGTCAAAATTCCCGCCAAAACGCCAGTTTAAATGGCGCAGCATATTGCGGTTAAATTCTGCCGTTACTCCCTGACTGTCGTTATAGGCAGCTTCCAGGATATCTTTTGGTTTTTGTAAATCTATCCCAAGTAGGAAATAATCCCCTGGTTGTAGTGCCGCAGTCACTTGAGCAAAAAAGCGATCGCATTGCGCTTGATTAAAATTTCCTAAAGTACTTCCCAAAAAACAAATCGTGCGCGAAGGTAGCGGCGTTGGCATTAACTTTTGGAGGGCAAGTTCGTAGGTACTTACCAACCCATAAACCTGTAAAGTCGGATAATCCGCCAGCAACTGTTTGGCACTCGCTTTTAAAATTCCCGCACTGACATCAATTGGCACGTAGCGCAAAGGATAACCCAATCCTCGATAGGCATCCAACAGCAGGCGAGTTTTGCTAGAACTGCCGCTACCGAGTTCTACCAGTTCGCAAATCCCCGTCATCTGGGCGATTTGTGTGGCGTAATTTTGTAAAATCCAGGCTTCCGTCCGGGTTGGATAATATTCCGGTAGCTTGCAAATTTGCTCGAATAACTGAGACCCTCTGTCGTCGTAAAAATAGCGAGGGGATAAAGATTTTTGCGGTTGCGTTAGTCCCCAAACAACATCTTGTCCGTCTTCTTTCTCTGTCGCTAGATTTGGAGCGAGCAGGTACTCAAGGTGCAATCTATCCTCAATTGCCGAGTTAGAGATACTCCGCCGCGAGACGGCGGAGCCTCCTCTAACTTCGTGAAAATCGGAATGGGCGTTGTCTGGGGATGGAAAAGTTGCCATAAAACTCCTCTGATTGCTGTTGCCAATTGCGGACAACCATACAACAATCTGGGGATTGCTTACCAGTAGTTAGAGATATTCCGCCGCAAGACGGCGGAGCCTCCTCTAACTTCGTCAGTTATTCGATGAAAGGATTGGGGATTGGTCATTTGTCATCGGTTATATGATGAAAGGATTGAGGAGTAGTTAATGGTTAGTGGTTAGTTTTCTCCCCATTCCCCCACACTTCTCCCATCCCCTTTTCCTATCCTTGCCAACCTGTTGCGATCGCCAATAAAATGACAGTTCCAAAAGCTAATCGATACCAGACGAAAATCCAAGTGTTTTGGGTTTGCAAATAACGTAGGAGAACTGCGATTGCCAAATAGGAAAAAATAAACGTAGAGATAATGCCGACAATCAATAAGCCTACTATATTATCTGGGAGTAGTTGAGCTTGATAGTCTTTAAAAATTTTGAGCGCTTTATATAACGTTGCAATGGTAAGCGTGGGAAATCCTAGTAAAAAAGAGAATCTTGCAGCTGCTTCTCTGCGCAAACCCAAAAATAAGCCAGTAGTCAACGTAGAACCAGAACGAGAAACACCAGGAATAAGCGCGAGCGCTTGACCGAATCCGACGAGGATCCCATCTCTGATTTGCAATCCATCAAAACCTCGTTTGCGGCTGCCAATTTGTTCTGCTGCTCCCAATAAAAGTGCCATCATAATTGATGCGATCGCAATAATTAGCGCACTTTCGGGCAAAATATCTTGGAGCAGAAAACCAGTGATTAATGCAGGTAAGGTTCCCACTGCAATACCGACAATAATTTTCCATTCCTCCCGTTGCCAGTCTTTTTGACGTATTGCTGCTACTCCGCCTTTGAGCAAATCGGATAAAAGCGACCAAAAATACAGCAAAATTGCCCCAACGCTACCAAATTGAATGGCATCAACAAAGTCTTTACTGCCAAGTTCTTTCCAGCCAAATACTTTGGTAAAGATTAAAAGATGTGCCGTACTGCTGATTGGCAAAAATTCGGTAACTCCTTGAACGATTCCTAAAATAAAAGCTTGAATGTATTCCATGAATGCTTGAAATCTCTACTTTAAATATTTCTTTTCGCGCCTTTTAACGTAGATCGAACTTTAGTTTGACCCAAGCTATCTTATCAGTGACCAGCGACCAGCGATCCGATTTTGGATTGCCGATTTTGGATTTTGGATCGGTTAGTAGATAGTGGTTATTCGTTAATTGTCTCCCCATCCCCGTACTCCCCACACTGCCGGTTCTCCCCCTACTTCCGAATTCCAACTTCCCCTAGTCTCCCTCTTTTTCATTACTCCCTCGCTCCTGCCACTTGCAATAAGCGAACGACTTCGAGATAGTTGTTGAGCTGAGCTAGCATTAAAGCTGTATAGCCTCCTCGATTTCGTTCGTTGAGCGCGACTCGATCGCTTTGTAGTAAAATCTTGATGACATCGGCATGACCGCGATAGCTAGCCCGCATTAGAGCTGTCCCATCTGCCTCATCTTTGAGATTGGGATCGGCACCCGCATCTAAGAGAAGTTTCACGATTGCAGGATCGCCGCGATCGCAAGCTTGCATCAAAACCGTTTTTTTGTCGGGGAAACGGGTATTGGGATCGGCACCTGCGTCGAGTAAAATACGAACGACTCGATCGAATCCTTGAGCGAGAGCAAGGGTTAGCGGCGTTTCTCCTTGGTTGCTCGCATTGGGATCGGCACCATGACGCAAAAGTTCTCTGACGATCTCGTCGTGACCTTGCCAAGAAGCGACCATCAAAGCAGTATCTCCCAATTGATTGCGCAGATAGACATCGGCACCCGCCTCAAGTAAGGTTCGCACGATTTCCAGATGACCTTCAATGGCAGCTAGATGTAATGCCGTCTCGCCGTCGCGATCGCGACCGTTAACGTTCGCACCTGCTTTTAACAAAGCTTTTACCATTTCTGAATGCCCCTCGGCAGCAGCAGCGACGAGAATATCCCCTCGAACTTTTGCCCCGGCATTGAGTAAGACTTGTAGCATTTCCAAATTGCCTTGCTCTGCTGCTAGCGTTAGAGGAGTGACTTCATCGGAGTCTTGAAAATTTACGTCTGCACCAGCTTGAATTAATTTTTGGGCAATAGCGATATTTCCCGTCGCGGCAGCCTCCATTAGGGCAGTTCGTCCGCGATCGTTGGTGGTATCGACATCGATTCCTGCTGCCAAAAAAACTTCTACTGTAGCCAGATTTCCCGCACCAACGGCTAAGGTTAATGCTCCTACTCCGGCGAAGGGATCGGCGCCTGCCTGAAGCAGCGTAGCGACAACCTCGCGATGATTGGTTTGAGCTGCTACATTCAGAGGAGTATCGCCATCCTTATCCTGGATATTGACATTGGCACCCGCAGCTAAAAGCAGTTTCACAACCTCGATGTGACCTTTGTATGACGCGATTGTCAGTGCTGGAGTCCCATCGTCATTTGTTTGATTGACATCGGCGCCCGCCTTCAACAAGGCTCGTACAACCTCGACTTGGTTAGCTGCGGCGGCTAACATTAAAGCGCTCGCGCCGTAGGGTTGTCTCTGCTGGTTTACCGATGCTCCTGCTTCTAAGAGGACTTTTACGCTGTCCGAGTCTCCTCGCCCAGCAGCATACATCAGAGCGCTCGTACCGCTCAAATCGGTCGCATCAACCCTTGCTCCTTTAGCTAGTAACAGTTGGACTTGGTTGAGATTGCCACTGCGAACGGCTTGAATTAAGCGAACATCGAGGTGTGAAGCCATGCCTATCCCCAAAACAAAAATTTTTCTATTTCCAGATTAGGGGCATTGAGAGTTCTAAATTCTAAATTCAAAATTCAGAAAGAGCTTGTGCTAAGTTAAGTTTTATGAAGATTTAAGAGTCGCACCTCAGCGGAGAGAACACGATGAATTTTGAAATTCCAGAAGCCGTCAAAACTTGGTCTCAATTCGGTCATCCAATTCTGATGTGGGTTCTTTTGGGACTATCCATTTATGCATTGTATCTTGGCATCCAAGTTCGGCGCACTCGTACCGCCGACAAAGAAATCAGAAAAGAACTGATGGGGAAAGGCTTCAACATCAGACATCACAAGGTAGGTTCGATTTTATTAGCGTTAATGGTGCTAGGAACCATTGGCGGTATGGCAGTCACCTATATCAACAATGGCAAACTCTTTTTCGGACCGCATTTACTGGTTGGTTTGGGCATGACGGGTGCGATCGCTACCTCTGCTGCCTTGGTTCCTTACATGCAAAAGGGAAATGAATTTGCTCGCTATACTCATATTTTTCTCAATGTAGGGCTGTTGGTTCTATTTGGCTGGCAAGCCGTTACGGGAATGGAGATTTTACAAAGAATTGTGAGTAAGATGTAACTGAGATATAGTAAATATCCCATACCAAGAGAAAATAAAGCACGGACAAAACTTGTCCGTGCCAAGCTAGATAGATGAGATTTAAAAGCGTTAGCCGCGTCTATTCTTCTTCGCCATCAAAGTCTTCATCCTCATCTGGCGAGAAATCATCTAGAAATGGCTCGAAGGAATCGCTGGAATCTCCTCCTGCATAAGCTCTGGCGATGCGATCGTCAAGAATCATATTATCATCGTCCTCCAAGTTGTTCGTAAACAACCGCGACGACGAGGAATTCTCGTCCATGCCATAGACGAGAGGACGACTATATCCCATGTCTTCCGCGCTCTCAGGGTTGACAATTGCGTCTTCATGGGCATTAAATCCCGTTCCAGCGGGAATCAATCGTCCGATGATGACGTTTTCCTTCAAACCTCGCAGCCAATCCGATTTACCTTCAATTGCTGCTTCTGTCAAGACGCGAGTCGTTTCTTGGAAGGAAGCAGCACTAATAAAGCTGTCGGTATTGAGTGATGCCTTAGTAATCCCCAACAGAACCGGCGTATACTGGGCGGGAGCACCTCCAGTAATCGCCATTGCCTCGTTTACCTGCTCGATTTGACGCAACTCGACAAGTTCGCCGGGAAGCATTGTCGTGTCGCCGCCGTCATCGACTCTGACTTTAGAAGTCATCTGGCGCACGATCGTTTCAATGTGCTTGTCGGCAATGTCAATGCCTTGAGATTGATAAACTGACTGTACCTGATCGACCAAGAAACTCTGGGTCGCCTGCAATCCTTTCAAAGCAGCCTCGTAAACGCCTTTCTCTTCGAGATAATACTCGAAGAAAACCTCTAAAATTTCGTGAGGATTGGCAGGACCGTCGGTCAAAGGTTCTCCAACTCCCACCCGCTGTCCGTCAGAGACCATAAGGTTTTGTCCGGGGAGAATCGGATACTGAGTGACAGTACCGTCATCTTCAACGATCTTGAGATCGACCGTTTCATCTTCTAAGTACTCTACCTGGCAGATTCCTGGTTTGCGAGATAAGACGCAGGCCTCCTTGGGTTTGCGAGCTTCTAACAATTCTTCAATCCGAGGCAACCCCTGAATGATATCTCCAGTTTTGGCTCGCTCGAATACCAACAAGACCAGGTTATCGCCGCGCTGTACTAAGTCGCCATTATCGACGTGCAGGATGGCACCAGCAGAAACTCGATAGGGACGTGCAACCCGTAGAATCACTTCATAAGCGTTTGCCGATTTTCGCACAGAGAGAACTTGACCCGACTCCGATGCTTGATATCCCGGCGCTATTTGGGTTCCTGCTACTATTAAGTCTCCGTCAGCTACTAATGGTTTCTCGGCTATCGACAGGGTTATCAAGTCGGAATTGCGCACAACGAGAACGCGGCGAATGGCTTCGTTCCCACTGCGGATCCCGCGCACTTGACCCGGCTCTTTACATTGAATCTCGGTACGGGCGACTACGGCTCCTGGCGGAATTTGTTGTCCGTCTTCAACGAGAACCCTGGTCTGGATACTGCCGCCGTGGGGGTCGATATCGGTTTCCCGACGCAGGACGAGAGATTCGAGAATGACTAATTGCAAGCGCTGGCAGCCTTCGGCTTCATCTTCCTGCAATTCGATATCGGCAGACAGCGTTGTTGTCGAATCCGAGTCGTCGCCGGAAATCTCTAACACTAATTGAGTGCTGAGCAATTGACAGCCTTCCACCGACTTGACCCGCTCTCCATCCTTGAAGTAGGTGCGCTGTACCGATCGCAGTTCGATCTGTCGTCCGCCTTCCTGATTGATGGAGCCTTGAGATGGCGCTGCAGGTTCGTCAAAGACTTGATATTCTACGACCGGACGCAAAAGTAGCCCCAATCCTTCGGTAGTTTCTACCCATTCGGCTTGACGCAAGTCGGAGACGACGACGCCAGGGAGAATTTCGGTGCCGGGTTGAACGAGTTGTCCCGATTCGATCGTCGCTGCTACATCCGGATCGATATCTAGGTGCAGGTCTCCTGGCTTGATGATAATCTCGCGCAGGATATCATTCTTTTGAATTACCTCAACTACCCCGCTCATTTGGCAGAAGATATCTTTGACGACCTCAGTTCCTGCTTCGACGTATTGACCGTCTTCAACAATTAATAAGGAAATGTCCTTGTTAACTTCGTGGGTTTCTTCGGGAATCCAGAGAATCGTTCCGCCTTTGGTTACTTCATAGCCTTGCTTGCGAGTTCCCTTAGAGACTTCTACTCCCGCATAGCGAATCATGCCTCCCGTTTCTGTTTTGTAGCGATCGTCGATTAGTTCGGCAACGATCGCGTGGTTTTGCACCTTCGTTCCTGGTGCGGCTTTGAGTAGAAAGCGCTGTCCTTCGGCTGTATAGATCGTATACTGTTCTCGCCCGCCCGTGCTTTCGAGCTTGACCTGGGCTTTATCGAGCAGAACGGAAGCCGTGACGATATCGATTTCGCGACTGCCGGGGGTCAAGCGTACCACGCCGCCATTATTGGTAATCAACCGCGTTTCGGCTAAAACCGTTCCGATTTCGACGCGTTCGCCGTTGTTGACTACGGGTTCGGCACCTGGGGGCAGATTATAGACTTCGCCCGACAAAATCCAAACCAAACCTCCCCGCTGGGCGATGCGCGTCGTGTTGCCTTGGCGGTCGGTTTTTTCTTCTGGCACGACGTTGGCAAACAAAACTTCACCTGCCAAATCCGAAGCTACGTCTTTGGTTGCTCGCTCCGTCGAACGCTGTAACTTAGCCATTGCCACTTCTGCGAGCAGTTGTCCGGCTTTGACTCGCTCGCCTTCTGCTACGAATAGGGTAGAACCCGGCGTTGTAGAATAGCGAATCGACTCGCCAGAGTCGGACTCTAAAATTAGATCCCCAGCAACTTCAACTTGTTCGCGGTCTTCGCCGTGGCGAGTCCGCACCTTACGGGTACTGAGTTCCGAACTATAGCGCACCGTGCCGCTGGTTTGAGCGCGAATTTGACGGGCCACTTCCCCGGTAAACACGCCGCCTGTGTGGAAAGTCCGCATGGTCAATTGGGTGCCGGGTTCGCCAATCGATTGAGCGGCGATGATCCCGATCGCTTCGCCCAGATCTACCATGTGACCGTGCGCCAGACTCCAGCCATAGCAGTGCTGGCAGACCGAACGCGCTGCTTCGCAAGTCAAGGGCGATCGCACGAGGACTGAATCGACTAGCTTGCCTAGTTTGGAAGCTAATTCGGGATCGATACTATCGTTGCGCTTGGCAATGACTTCGCCCTCCACGACGACGTCTTCGGCGAGAACTCGTCCCATCAGGCGGTCGGCAAGAGGAATCAAGACGCGATCGCCATCTTTCATGGCTGTGACTCGTATCCCTCTAGTGGTGCCGCAGTCGATTTCTCGCACGATCACATCCTGGGCAACGTCTACCAAGCGACGAGTCAGGTAGCCAGAATCTGCTGTCCGCAGCGCCGTGTCTACCAACCCCTTTCTCGCGCCGTAGGAAGAAATAATGTATTCCGTCACTGTCAGCCCTTCGCGGAAATTGGTTTTAATGGGCAGGGCAATAATTTCTCCTTGCGGATCTGCCATCAATCCCCGCATTCCTACCAACTGCCGCACCTGGCTCATATTTCCTCGTGCCCCGGAGAATGCCATCATATAGACGGAATTGAGGGGGTCTGTCTCTTGGAAATTCCGCACGACTTCATCTTTGAGCGACTCCGAGGTGCTGTTCCAGGTGTCGATCACTTTTTGAAAGCGCTCGACCTCCGTAATTTCTCCTCGCGCGTAGCGTTGCTCGGTTACTTTAATTTCCTGTTCGGCGGAATCGAGCAACTTGCGTTTGGTGGGCGGGATGGTCAAATCGTCTACGCTGATCGACACGCCTGCTTTTGTCGCGTAGCGAAAGCCCAAATCTTTCAGTTCGTCTGCCATTTGGGCACAGCGAGCCGAACCATACTGGCGGTAAGCCCAGGCAATTAATTTCTTTAGGCGATTTTTATCGACAATGTGATTGTAAAATACCATCTCTTTCTTCAGTTACCAGTTATCAGTTCTTGTTTGTCACTTGTCCGCCGTTCCTCTGGACGCAGGTTCCAGAGGCTGCGGCGGCTTCGCCTTTGTCATTGGTGTTTTTTACCAATCACCAATGACAATGACCAATGACCCAATCTAGACTTCTTCTTCCTCTAGGTCTTCTGCCGTGAGGGATTCGTAGGTAGGACGACTGGGGGTGCGTCGGCTGAAATCTGCCATCAAATCGACTTCCACATCCTGAGTGCCATCTTCTGTCGTTTCTACCTTGTGAATGGCAATATCTAATCCCAAGGACTGCAATTCTCTCATCAATACCTTGAAGGATTCTGGTGTTCCCGGACGAGGAATGGGCTTGCCTTTGACGATCGCATTGAGCGCTTCGTTGCGTCCCTGCATGTCGTCTGACTTCACGGTCAGCAATTCTTGCAGGGTATAGGCAGCACCATAAGCTTCCAGCGCCCAAACTTCCATTTCTCCGAATCGCTGCCCGCCTTGTTGCGCTTTTCCGCCCAGCGGTTGTTGCGTTACCAGCGAGTAAGGTCCGGTCGAACGGGCATGAATCTTGTCGTCTACCAGGTGAACCAGCTTTAACATGTATGCCTGACCGACTGTGACCGGGCGATCGAAAGGTTCTCCCGTGCGACCGTCATAGACTTGAATTTTGCCGGGATGTTCGGCGTTGTAAATCCATTTTTTTCCGGGTTTGGCTGAGGCATCCTGTAGCAAACCATGTACGGTATGGCGGGATGCTTCTTCTCCATACATTTCGTCAAAGGGAGTCACCTTAAACCGCATACCCAGGTTTTCTCCTGCCCATCCTAGCAAACATTCAAACACTTGTCCGACGTTCATGCGCGAGGGAACCCCCAAGGGATTGAGTACAATATCGACCGGACGACCGTCTGGCAAATAAGGCATATCTTCAATGGGGAGAATGCGGGAAATAATCCCTTTATTCCCGTGGCGACCCGCCATTTTGTCTCCCACCTGAATTTTCCGTTTCTGAGCCACGTACACCCGCACGACCATATTGGCTCCTGGCGGCAATTCGTCGCCCTGTTCGCGAGTAAAGACGCGGACATCTAATACCCGACCTTTCTCGCCGTTGGGCACGCGCAGCGAGTTATCGCGCACGTCGCGAGCTTTTTCGCCAAAGATTGCCCGCAGTAATTTTTCTTCTGGCGGTTGGTCGGATTCCCCTTTAGGAGTGACTTTCCCTACCAAGATGTCGCCTGCTTCAACCCAAGCACCGGTACGAATGATTCCCCGTTCGTCTAAGTTTCTCAGGGCGTCTTCGCCGACGTTGGGAATTTCTCGCGTGATCTCTTCAGGACCCAATTTCGTTTGTCGGGCTTCGATTTCGTATTTTTCGACGTGGATGCTGGTGTAAACGTCGTCGTATACCAGTCGTTCGCTGATTAGAATGGCATCCTCGTAGTTATAGCCTTCCCACGGCATATACGCCACCAGAATATTTTGTCCTAGGGCAAGTTCGCCGCCTTCTGTAGCGGAACCGTCAGCCAGTACTTGTCCCGGCACGACATCTTCGCCGATATAAACGAGGGGACGCTGGTTCAAACAAGTATCCTGATTGGATCGCTCGTACTTCTGTAAGCGATAGACAATCTCGTTGCCTGTTTCGTTGACTCGAATTTTAATTTGATTTGCGTCAACCCAGGTTACCGTACCTTCATGGCGAGAGACGACTACCATCCCGGAATCGCGAGCGGCTTGCGCTTCCAGCCCCGTTCCAACTAAAGGACGTTCTGGTCTGAGCAAGGGAACGGCTTGGCGCTGCATATTCGATCCCATGAGAGCGCGGTTGGCATCGTCGTGTTCCAAGAAGGGAATCAACGAGGTAGCTACCGAGACGATCTGGACGGGGGAAACGGCAACGTAGTCCACCTGGTCTGGCGTTGTGGTCGAGAATTCTTGACGGTAGCGAACGGGAACGGTTTCGCCGAGGATGTTGCCCTCGGCATCGGTCGGTACGTCTCCCGGCGCGACTTGCAAGTCGTCTTCTTCATCTGCTGTCAGATAAACGGGCGGTAAATCCCGTCTGACGCGCTTGTTTTCGACTTGGTAATAGGGCGTTTCGATGAAGCCGTATTGGTTGATGCGGGCATAGGTTGCTAAGGAGCCGATCAAGCCAGCATTAGGACCTTCTGGCGTTTCTACCGGACAGATGCGACCGTAGTGAGAGGGATGAATATCGCGCACTGCAAATCCAGCGCGTTCGCGGGTCAGTCCTCCGGGACCGAGAGCCGACAAGCGCCGCTTGTGGGTTAACTCGGCTAAGGGGTTGGTCTGATCCATGAACTGAGACAACTGGGAGGAGCCAAAAAACTCTTTAATTGCAGCAACGAGCGGCTTGGGGTTAACGAGGGAAGCTGGGGTGAGCTTATCGGCTTCGCTGACCGTCATCCGCTCGCGAATGATGCGCTCCAAGCGATTGAGTCCCACTCGAACTTGGTTTTGCAAGAGTTCGCCGACCGAACGCACGCGGCGGTTGCCCAAGTGGTCGATATCGTCGGTGTTGCCCGTATCGAACTCCAGGTTGATCAGGTAGTCGATCGCCGCCAAAATATCGGTAGGCGTTAGTACCCGCAACGTGTCCGGCACGTTGAGGCGCAATTTCCGGTTGAGCTTGTAGCGTCCTACCCGTCCGAGATCGTAACGTTTGGGATCGAAGAAGCGCGAATCGAGCAACTGCTGACCGCCGCTGACGGTTGGCGGCTCGCCGGGACGCAGTTTGCGGTACAGTTCTAGAAGTGCCTCTTCTTCGCTGGGGTTGCCTTCTTTGTCGAGCGTCTTTTGATAGTATTCTGGGTGGCGCAAGGTATCGATGATTTCGTTATCGCTCAATCCGATCGCTTTGAGCAACACTTGAGCCGACAGTTTCCGAGTTTTGTCGATCCGTACCCAGACTAAACCGTTTTTGTCGGTTTCAAATTTCAGCCAAGCGCCCCGGTTGGGAATGAGTGAGGCAGAGTAGGTGCGACGACCGTTTTTATCGGTTTCTGCCTTGTAATATACCCCTGGAGAACGCACGATTTGGTTGACAATAACTCGCTCTGCTCCGTTAATAATAAAA
Source organism: Hydrococcus rivularis NIES-593 (assembly GCF_001904635.1). Lineage (GTDB taxonomy): Bacteria > Cyanobacteriota > Cyanobacteriia > Cyanobacteriales > Microcystaceae > Hydrococcus > Hydrococcus rivularis. Next base: position 118,279 of record NZ_MRCB01000004.1, on the reverse strand, counting down.
GTCCCCCGTTCGGTCATCAGGGGCAGGTCGCCGATAAAGACCTCTTGGTCGATCATGTCTCCCGTCTCTTTGTTGATCAAGCGGGTGGGAACGTACATTTGCACCGAGTAAGTACTATCTCGACGCTTGGCTTCATCGACGCTGTATTTGGGTTCTTTGAGTTTGTAGTCGGAACCGATGAAATGCAGCTCCAACTTACCTGTATAGTCGGTAATGGGAGAGAAGCTATCGAGTTCCTCGATCAATCCTTCTTCAAGAAACCAACGAAAGCTAGCGTGTTGAATTTCGATGAGGTCGGGTAGCAGGTTATAGGTTAGATTCGTCATCGCTGTCCGTACTTGCGCTAAGAAATGTAGAAGAATTGGAAAAATCGTATTAACAACATTCAGCAATCAGTTAGGCGCGCTAACTGATTACTGATTCTTAATTACTGATTGCTGATTGCTGATTCGGTCATTCCCTAGTTGGGGGTAGTGGGGTAGTTATGTCTATTTTGCGATCGTGGTCGTTTTGGCCTCGATGGGTTCCACTAATGATAGACCAAAAAGTCGGCAGGCATTTTCCGTCGTCTGTTCGGCGAGGGTTTCTAAGGAAACGTTGCGCAAATTGGCAACGGATTCTGCCACGTAACGAACGTAGGCTGGTTCGTTTCTTTTCCCTCGCTTGGGAGTGGGGGCGAGAAAAGGACAGTCAGTTTCGACGAGCAAGCGATCGCTCGGCACCATCTTAGCTGACTCCTGGATGTCCCGCGCGTTTTTAAAGGTCACGATGCCGCTAAAACTTATATATAATCCCAAGTCTAAAAACCATTGCGTTTCTTCTTTCGTGCCGCCCCAACAGTGCATCACTCCCTCTACCGAACTGCATCGCTGCCAAAAATCCTGCAAGAATTCTCGCAGGACTGCCGCTGCGTCCCGACAGTGGATGATAACTGGTTTACCTAGTTGTTTGGCAATTGTCAGTTGCGCTTCCAAGGCTTCTTTTTGAAGGACTTCGTTGTTGGCTTTGTAAAAATCCAGTCCCGTTTCTCCGATGGCGACGACTCGTTTATCCGAACTGGCAAGCGTCAAAATTTCCTCTGCCATCGGTCGCGTCCACTTATGAACATCTAGGGGATGCAAGCCAACGGCGAACGAGAGTTCGGGGAAGCGATCGGCTAGGACTTTTATACTAGCAAATTCTCCCGGTTCTACGCACGAATGGACGAGCCGAACAACTTGTGCCTCTCGCCATCGCGTTCGCAGGGCATCGAGTTCCCCTGCAAAAACATCAAAGTTAAGGTGGACGTGGGTATCGATTAGCTGCATCTAATCCTCCCGGCGAGACATTTTGCTCGTATCGTCCTCCTGAGAGCTAACTGAGCTGTAATTCCCCGCAATCTAACCTCCCTTAAGAAAGTTTGGCAGTTTTGTGTTAGTTGGTCAACTCGCTTGTGTCCCGCCTTCGCTCTCCTGGGCAGGCGTAGAATTAGGAAGCCGTTGCAACTTGCGCCAGAACTTTCGCCAAACGAGCTTTTTTGCGAGCGCCATTGTTGCGATGCAGGACTTGACGCTTTACTGCCTTATCTATCTTACTGTAAGCTTCTGACATGGCCTTTTGAACGGCTTGTTGAGTTTCGGGACTGGGGTTGGCAGCATAGTCCTCTACAGCCTTAAAATATTTTTTCATTAGGGTTTTAACCGCCGACTTATAAGCTTTATTGCGCAGGCGGTTGCGTTCGGCGATTTGGATGCGCTTGATAGCAGACTTCGTATTAGCCACAGTTGTCTTATAAAATCGTTTGGGTAGACAGAAACAATAGAATAGGACATATCATTCTAACAACAAAAGCCATAAATTTTCAATTAATCTGGAAGAAAGAAGTTTCTTTCTTCATAAAGCGAGCGAGTAAAAATCCAAGTTAAGCTATAGGTGTGAGTTTTGCGAGCCAGGGTCTCGCCAAACTTACGCGGATAGTAGCTACTGCGGGCATTGAGACTCCATGCTGCGAATCATTACCGGGCAAGCCGAAGCACGAACAGAACTGCGGAGAATCAGCGATCGCGCTCGCGACGACGAGATTCGCTCCAAAGAGGCGTTGGTTAGAGAAATTCTCGAAACCGTGAGATTGCAAGGCGATCGAGCGATTTTAGACTATGCTGACAAGTTGGAGCAGCGTCCGCTGGAATTGCAGCGATTGCGCTTAAGTGGTTCGGTACTCGATGCCGCCTATCAACAAATTCCCAAAGAATTGCTCGATGCCATTAAGTTAGCTTGTCGCCAACTCGAAGAATTTTATCGCCAGCGAGTCCCCAAATCCTGGGTGCAATTTCGCGAGGACGACGTTGCCTGGGGCAAGCGCTATCTACCCGTCCAACGAGCGGGACTCTACGTACCAGGAGGCACGACTCCATCTCTGAGTACCGTTCTAATGCAAGCGATCCCCGCCAAAGCGATTAACGTGGAACAGATTGTCATGGTTACGCCGCCAGACGCTCAACAGAGAATCGATCCGAGAATTTTAGTAGCTGCTCAAGAGGCGGGAGTGACGGAGATTTATTGCCTTGGCGGCGCTGCTGCGATCGCAGCTTTGGCGTTTGGCACGGAAACCATCCCTAAGGTAGAAGTCATTACCGGACCGGGAGATATTTACGTCACGCTGGCGAAAAAAATGGTTTATGGAACGGTGGGGATCGACTTTCCCGCAGGCGTATCGGATTTAATGATTATTGCCGACAGCGAAGCTAACCCCATCCAAGTCGCCGCCGATCTCCTGGCCCAAGCCGAACAGGATACCTCGGCTGCCGCCATTCTGCTAACGCCCGACGCTCAATTAGCCGAAATCGTCCAGGAGCAAGTCAGCCAACAACTGCAACACCATCCCCAACGGATTTTTGCCGAAAAAGCGATCGCTCACTATGGGTTTATCGCGATCGTCGATAACTTAGAGGAAGCCGTCGAACTTGCCAACCATTTTGCACCTCAGTATCTCGCCCTACAAGTCAGCGATCCCTGGGAATTATCGAAGCAAATTCGCCATGCTGGAGCCATTTTCTTAGGCAACTCCACTCCAAAAGTAGTGGGCGATTATCTGGGCGGATCTTCTGCCATTCTTCCCACCTCTGGAACGGCTCGCTATGCGTCTACAGTAGGGGTAGAAACGTTTATGAAGCAGGCGAATATGATCGAATACTCTCCCGCTGCCCTTAAAAAAATCTCTAGCGCCTTGCAAATTCTCGCCCAAACCGAAGGATTGCCCGCTGCTGCCGACTCGATTCGACTGCGGATTCTGGATTTTGGGTTTTAGAGATCGAACCGCTTAACAAGCTAGCTCGCTAAGTTATCGATTGGGGTATAGTTGTTGGCTGACTTGCTCCTGGACGATTTCGGCAACGCCTCAGATGGGAATATTGAAACTTTGCATAAAAGATTGGCGAACGATTCGAGTAAATAATAACTGCGATCGCAAAAAACGAGAAAGATAATGAAATTCTTGAGGATCGATCGGCGAATTCGGCGAAGGTTTAACTTAGCTGCTTTAATTCTAATTAAAACGTGCAATCGGCTTAACTTTGTTAAGTTGCAGTAGTTTTGTGCGATCGCGATCGACAACCGATTTAAGCCATTTCACTTAGCGCCTCAACGAAAGTAAGTAGCAATTTAATCTACTTCGTCGATCTCATTCAAGACGTTACTGAGATAATACCAAATAACGAGTTAACCTTCCAAATATGCGATCGCAAGCCGGGAAATGAACCGGAACTTTCTGCTTAATCATCCATCTAGAGGTGTTATACAAAAATTTTTCTATAATTCTTCCAGTATCTCAATCCAACGGGCAAAACCTTGAATAATCTTATTGACATTGCAAATCGATTCAAGCCGCAGGGGAAAGTTATCGATATCCAGGAATTTGGGCATGGCAATATCAATAGCACCTTTCTGGTAATCCTAGATTCCCCGCAAGAAAAACACTTTATCCTGCAACGCATCAACACGCAAGTGTTTCGTCAACCAGAACTCGTTATGCAGAACATGAGTATCTTTACCCAGCATGTTCGCGATCGCTTGCAACGCGCCCCTCTCGGCGGCGGACGACGCTGGGAGGTTCCGCGAGTCCTCCTGACGCAGGATGCTCAAGATTACTGGATTGATTCTAAGGGATCGTTCTGGCGGGCAATTAGTTTTATTGAAGCCGCACAGTCTTTTGACACCATTAAAGATAGCAAACACGCCCGCGAAGTCGGCTATGCACTCGCTACATTTCATAAACTGATTGGCGATTTGCCCGTCGAAAAATTGGTTGACACATTAGAAGGGTTTCACATTACACCGCGTTACCTTCAGCATTATGAAAAGGTGGAGAGGTTACATGTAAGGTCTCCACAAACCAGCGCGAATCAACCTAGAGAAGTGGAGTATTGTTTGCAGTTTGTCCGCGATCGCAAAGCTTGGGCGCACGTCCTCGAAAATGCCCAAGCGAAAGGACATCTGCGCCTGCGTCCCATCCATGGCGACCCGAAGGTTAACAATGTCATGATCGACACTACCACCGGGCATGGCATTAGCCTGATCGACCTCGACACCGTTAAACCTGGCTTAGTTCATTATGATATCGGAGATTGCTTGCGATCGGGCTGCAACCCTTTAGGAGAAGAAACCGAACAGTGGGAGATGGTGCGTTTCGACACCGACATTTGCCAGTCCATCCTGCAAGGCTATCTCTTTGTGGCAAAAGATTTCCTCACCGAAAATGACTATGAATATCTGTACGACGCAATTCGCCTGATTGCTTTCGAGTTGGGGCTGCGATTTTTCACCGATTATTTAGAAGGGAATGTCTACTTTAAGGTTAAGTATCCAGAACACAATCTTGCTAGGGCACTCGTACAATTTAAGCTCACCGAGAGTATCGAATCTCAGGAAGCCACCATTCGCGACATTATTCAGGCAACGCGATGAACGAGCAAAGTTTTTCCTTGCAGCCATTTGGCTTAAACTCGCTGCCCGATTTAAAGATTAACGGCAGCATTGCCCGAAATGGGAATAGATTAACCGTTCGCTATACACTTCTCGGCGATTTAGCAACAATTATCATTCCCGCGATCGCGGATTTGCGAGCCCGCAAGCACGAACTTTGGCAAGAAACTTGTTTCGAGTTCTTCCTTGGCATTGAGAATTCAACCTGTTATTGGGAGTTTAACCTTTCGCCAGCAGGACATTGGAATGTCTATCGCTTTGACGATTATCGGCAAGGGATGCAAGAGGAACTTGCCATTGCGTCTCTGCCGTTTAGCGTCCAGCGTCAATCGAGTGCTTTGCTGCTGACTTTAGAACTCGATTTGAATAAGTGTATCCTAGCCGATCGAACCCTAGACGTTGCCGTTACTGCCGTCGTCAAATCTAAAGACGGGAATATTACTTACTGGGCGTTGAGTCATCGCGGTTCGCAAGCAGACTTTCATCGGCGAGACAGTTTTATTGTCAAATTGTGAGAAGGTTTTGTTGCCGTTCGAGTTGGAATGCGATCGCTTTATCTTCGGAAGCGGAACTGGTTCTTCATAGATTTTCGGGCTGTTCGCTCCGATATTAAACAATAAGATATTTATCGTTGCGAGTGACTTAGCCGTTGGATTGCTTTTGTTAATTAATAGCCCAAACCTACTGCAATGCCTTGGCAATTTGATTGGCAACCCTGAAATGGTCGAGGCTGGGAGATTCAATCTCGTCTCTGGTCAATCGTTCGAGTTCGGATGCGATCGCTTTCATCGTTTCAGCACGTCGGCGCATTCTCAGGCGCATTCCCTCTGGTTCGGCAGCGATACACTGGGGACAAACATCGCTTATGTATTCGCCGGAATCCCTATAAGCTCTTGCTATGACCTCGGTGGGATAAAAGACACTACCGCATAAGTGGCAATAAGATTTTTCCTCGAAGTCATTACTCTCTATTTGAATCTTCATGAGGTTTTTCTCTACTTTTAGCTAATTACTACTACTTCTTTCGATTCATTAAGATGTAGAGCTATTATTTTTAATTTTATTTTAATCTAAAATGTATTTTTTCTAACAGTGTAAATCTACCCAGAAAATTCTAAATTTACTAAGTAAAAATACTCTGCCCTAAAAAATTATACTTTTCGATGCAAAAATGACATTTAAAAAAGGCATGATAGGGAATAATGTTAGTTTGAATACAGAATTAAACTTTGTCTAAAAGCTAAATTGGGATTCATCTATATTTTTAGTTCAGCAAAATCTATATTGTTGCGATCGCCTTAACTTTTTGCAATATAAATTTAAAGTTCTTCTCTAAGACTTTATTTAAGGTAAAATTTAGTGAAATTTTTTTGTAAAATTCAATAGTTAAAGCGATAATCGTAATAACTTATGTACTCAAAACAAAGTTGACGATAACTAATAGCAAAACCTCTATTTATAAAGAGCTAAAACAGATTTAAGCGTTTTTAGGTTTGTCTGAGCTATCCCCGCACCCTCCAGGCAAAAAAAATTTGTAATAAATCTCAAAAGAAAAATTGCATTGATAAAAAAGTTCAGTAAATTAAGTCTCGTAGAGATTAATCTATAATCTGAGCAAATATAAAGAAAATATTAATTAGATAAAACTTATACAAAATCAAAGAGCTGGTCGCAAAAGGTGCGTTGTACGATCGCAACTAGAGCAGCAAAGAACTTATGAGCGATCGCGCTTCAGATTGTGCTCAAAAAATAGAATTCTCCCATTCGTAGGAGATAACCAGAATGATGATTACTGTCCGGGATTCAATTCGAGTGGCGGTTGCCACAAAAGGCGGAGGAATCGTCAACGAACACTTCGGTCACGCCAAAGAATTTCAGATCTATGAAGTAGATGAAACACAAGCTACCTTTCTAGAAAGCCGTCAAGTCATTCCCTACTGCAAAGGTGGCTACGGCGAACAAAGTGCAATGGACGACATCCTCCAAAAGCTTTCTGATTGCAAAGCCGTTTTAGTTTTAAAAATTGGAACTAGTGCAGAAGATCGCTTGCACACAGCAGGAATTGAACCCGTTCAAGTCTACGACGCGATCGAAACGGCAGTGTTTGACTATTACCAAAAGTGGCAGCAATCTGAGGAGGCGATGGTATGAAGTTGGAAGTCGGAAGTCAGAAGTCGGAAGTGGGAGCGAAGTCGGAAGTTATTTATCTCGATAACAACGCCACCACGCAGGTAGCAGGGGAAGTAATAGAAGCAATGCTGCCTTACCTGACGCAGTACTACGGCAATCCCTCTAGTATGCACACCTTTGGCGGACAGGTCGCCAGAAAAGTCAAAGAAGCGCGAGAAAACGTAGCTACATTAATTGGCGCACAACCAACTGAAATCGTTTTTACAAGCTGTGGAAGTGAAGGAGATAACGCTGCCATTCGCGCCGCACTGGCAGCGCTGCCGGATAAGCGCCACATCGTCACGACGCAAGTAGAACATCCGGCAGTTCTTAATCTTTGCAAAAAGTTAGAACAAGAAGGTTATAGCATTACATATCTTTCCGTAGATCGCAAAGGTCAACTCAACTTAAACGAGCTAAAAGCCTCGCTCCACGATAATACTGCTCTCGTTTCAATTATGTGCGCCAACAACGAGACGGGAAACATTTTCCCCATCGAGCGCATCGGACAGATTGTCAAAGAGCGAGGCATTTTATTTCACGTCGATGCAGTGCAAGGAGTTGGAAAAATTCCTTTAAATATGAAAGATAGTACCGTCGATTTCTTGGTGATGTCCGGTCATAAGCTTCATGCACCGAAAGGAATTGGCGCTCTTTATATCCGTAAAGGCGTTCGCTTCCGTCCGTTTTTGGTTGGCGGACACCAGGAACGAGGACGGCGAGCAGGAACGGAAAATGTCCCTGGTATCGTTGGGATGGGTAAAGCAGCAGAACTTGCGATCGCACATTTAGATGAAGAAAGTACTAGAGTAAGAGCATTGCGCGATCGCCTCGAACAAGGACTACTGACTGCCATCCCTGACTGTCAACTCAACGGTCATCACAGCAAGCGCTTGCCTAATACTACTAACATCGGCTTTAAGTACGTCGAAGGCGAAGCATTGTTGTTGATGTTGGATCGCGAAGGCATTTGCGCCTCTTCTGGTTCCGCCTGTACTTCCGGTTCATTGGAACCCTCCCACGTCTTGCGCGCAATGGGACTGCCTTACACCTTCCTCCACGGTTCGCTCCGCTTTAGCCTCTCCCGTTACAACAGTGGAGAACAGATCGAGAGAGTGTTGGAAGTCATGCCAACAATTGTAGAACGCCTGCGCTCTATTTCACCTTTTAAGAGTGAGAAAGATGAAGAAAAAGGCTGGCTGAAATCAGTAAGCAACGAACAGTTGCTCACAAAAATGTAGTGCGGGCATCCTGCCCGCCAATGGGATATGCTCCCGCACAACAGGTATTCTGCACACGCGAGCGAGACGCTCGCACTACTTAAGGGGACTGGTAACTGAAAATGTGGGACTATAGCGAAAAAGTAATGGATCTGTTTTATCATCCCCATAACATCGGAGCGATCGCGCCTGATGAATGCAAAGCGGGAGAAGCGATCGCGATAGGCGAGGTGGAGAGTGTTGCTTGTGGAGATGCTTTAAGACTGTATCTGAAAATAGATCGAGAAACTGACACTATTCTAGATGCTCGCTTTGAGACTTTTGGCTGTGCCAGCGCGATCGCATCGTCCTCCGCACTCACCGATTTAGTTAAGGGAATGAAGGTAGATGATGCCCTTAAAATTAGCAACCGCGACATTGCTGACTATCTAGACGGTTTACCCCAGGAAAAGATGCATTGTTCCGTCATGGGACAAGAAGCGCTAGAAGCTGCCATTGCCAACTACAAAGGTGTTTCCATCAGACAAGACGAAGATGATGACAGTCGGTTAGTATGTAAATGCTTTGCCGTCAGTCAAGATCAAATCAAACGAGTCATTCGAGAAAATCACCTGACCACTGCCGAAGAAGTCACCAACTACATCAAAGCAGGTGGCGGATGCGGTTCCTGTTTGGCAGACATAGACGATCTACTAGCAGAAGTTAACGAACAGACACAACAAATAGAAGCTAGTTTCACTCGCTCTCCTTCTCTCTCCAAAACCTCTGCATCTGTCCCTCTAACTAACTTGCAAAAGATATCTCTCATCCAAGAAATTCTCGAGAAAGAAGTGCGTCCGTTTCTTGCTACAGATGGCGGAGATGTAGAATTGTACGATGTTGAAGGAAACCGAGTGCTAGTAATACTAAAAGGTGCTTGCGATGGTTGTCCGAGCGCGACCGCTACTCTCAAAATGGGAATTGAAGCAAAGTTGCAAGAAAGAGTTTCTCCCGATCTCGTAGTTGAAGCTATTTTGTAAAGTTAAAAGCGATCGTTACATCAGAATAAATACGACATAACTGCGATCGCACTGCTAGAAGGAATTTAGAATTATTTTTCAAGAATTTAAACAACAAAAAAATTGTTTTATAAAAAGATTAAATTAAAATAATGAAGTGTTGTTTTGTAACCCAATTAACTATTTATATCAGAAACCGAAAATAGGATTATATTAGGAAGAAAAAGAGGTCTCAATTCAGCCGATAAAAATCGCGAAATTGAGACTTTATCAAACTTCTCAGAGAGAGGAAATCAAGGAGTATTAATTCAATAATATTTCCACGGATTTGACAAAATTTTAGAGTTTACTAACTGGTCAAATCGATTAACCTCTCACAAAAAACTCTGTATTAGGAGATCTAGCAATGAGAAAGATTGCTGTTTACGGAAAAGGCGGTATCGGTAAATCCACTACCACGCAAAACACTGTAGCTGGATTAGTAGAACTAGGTCGTAAAGTCATGATCGTCGGTTGCGACCCCAAAGCTGACTCTACCCGACTCCTCCTAGGCGGTCTGCACCAAAAAAGCGTGCTAGACTCCCTGCGGGAAGAAGGACAAGATGTCGAGTTAGAAGATATTCGCAAAGTTGGCTACGGAAATACTCTCTGTGTAGAATCTGGCGGTCCCGAACCCGGCGTTGGCTGTGCGGGTCGAGGCATCATCACCTCTATTAGCATGCTCGAACAACTCGGTGCTTACGAAGAAGAAGAAGGACTAGACTACGCCTTCTACGATGTATTGGGCGACGTTGTTTGCGGTGGTTTTGCCATGCCAATCCGCGAAGGAAAAGCCCAAGAAATTTACATCGTCACCTCTGGCGAAATGATGGCAATGTATGCTGCTAACAACATCTGCCGAGGCATCAAAAAATACGCTCAATCCGGTGGCGTTCGCTTGGGCGGCTTAATCTGTAACTCCCGTAAAGTCGATCGCGAGCAAGAATTAATCGAAGCCCTCGCCGAACAACTCGGAACCCACATGATTTACTTCCTACCGCGCGACAACATGGTGCAACGGGCAGAACTCAATCGCAAGACAGTTATTGAATACGCGCCCGATTCCGAACAAGCACAACACTATCGCAACTTAGCCAAAGCGATCGACGAAAATACCAAGCAAGTCATTCCCTCGCCAATGACCAACGAAGAACTCGAAAAACTCCTCATCAAGTTTGGTTTGTACGACTAATGGCGACGGAAAACCGAGAACTAAGAGAGTTTGTCATCTCTCATCCCCCTTAATGAAATGGAGGTAAACTACCATGACTCTTATGGTCAGAGCGATTATTCGACCTGAAAAATGTGCCGAAGTCATGCAGGCGCTTTTGGATGCAGGATATCCAGCAGTTACCAAAATTGATGTTTACGGTCGAGGTAAACAAGGGGGTCTCAAAATCGGCAATGTCGTTTACGACGAACTGCCCAAGGTTTGCTTGATGGTAGTCGTCCCCAACTCAGAAAAACGCTTCGTCATCCAAACCATCTTGGCAAGTGCCCGCACTGGGAACATAGGGGCACCTGGAGACGGCAAGATTTTTGTTACCCCAGTCGAAGAAGTCTATACAGTTAGCTCTGGGAAACAAGAATATGTCGCCGCTCCCCCGACTAAACCATTAGCCAAAGTCTAATCCTTTTTTCGCGCATCGTTGGTCATTTGCCAAAGAATCAACAGAGGACAAATGACCAATACATTACCAAGAACCAATTTAGCGAGGAGAGGTGTCATGAAAGAAGTGATGGCAGTTATCAGACCCAACAAAATTACCCCGACAAAAGAAGCATTAGTAGCAGCAGGGTTCCCCGCCTTCAATGCCATCAAAGTCGTCGGTCGAGGAAAGCAAGCTGTTGACTTTCAACTGTGCGCTAATCTCAACGAACACCCAGAAGATAGCAGCGATGTATTGTCGATACTCGCTCGCGGACCTCAGTTGCTTGCTAAGCGTTTGATTAGCGTAGTCGTTCCCGACGACAAGGTAGCAAAAGTTGTTGAAACCTTAATCGCCGCCAACCAAACAGGCAATCCTGGAGACGGTAAGATCTTCGTTCTGCCAGTAGAAGAAGCCGTTCGGGTGAGCAATGGTGTTACTGGCGCGATCGCTGTTGATGAAATGACTGGCTAATTACAGTAACCAGTGAAGATGGTCCTTTGTCATTAGTTATTAGTACAAAAGTTATTAGTACAAAGAACAAGTGACAAAGGACAAATGACAAATGACAAATAACTGGTAACTGAAACAGAGGAGAAAATATTATGACAGACAACACATTTTTAGCGCCTAAAACCGATGTAGAAGTTCAGGCGGCGCAAGCAAAAGAAGAAGTAATGCTCTCCAGATCTCCGATTAGTAAAGAGGAGACACGGGAAACAGTTGAAGAAATTCTCGAAGCTTACCCCGCCAAAGTGGCTAAAAAACGCAGCAAACACGTCATCATTCGCAATCCCGAAGAAATAGACCAAGAAATCGCCGCCAACGAAAGAACGACTCCTGGCATCATCACCCAGAGGGGTTGCGCTTATGCAGGTTGTAAAGGGGTGGTCGTCGGACCCTTTGGCGATTGCATCCACATCGTTCACGGCCCCATTGGCTGTTCTTACTATGCCTGGATGACGCGACGCAACCAATATAAAACCCGCGAAGATGGACGAAACTGGCTCAACTATAGCTTCTCCACCGACTTGCAAGAAGAGGATATCGTCTTTGGCGGCATCAATAAACTCAAAACAGCCGTTCGCGAAGCATACAATATTTTCGATCCCAAGCCAAAATCTATTACCATTCACGCTACCTGTCCAGTAGGTTTAATTGGCGACGACATTCAAGGTGCAGCGAAAGAGTTAACCGAGGAACTGGGACTTCCTGTAGTTGCTTTTAACTGCGAAGGTTACAAAGGAGTCAGCCAATCGGCAGGACACCACATCGCCAACAACGGTTTCTTCAAACACTGGATTGGTACGGATACAGAAACTGAAGAAATCGAGGGCTTCACCGTCAACCTGATGGGAGAATACAACATCGGCGGCGATGCTTGGGAAATCGAGCGCGTTCTCGAAAAATGCGGCATTAAAACCGTAGCGACTTTTAGTGGCGACGGCACTTATGATGCAGCAACTAAGGCGCACCTAGCGAAAGTTAACTTAGTTATGTGTCACCGTTCCATCAACTACATGGCAACGATGATGGAGACTAAATATGGAGTTCCTTGGATTAAAGTCAACTTCATTGGCATCCATGCATTCGCCAAGAGCATTCGTAAAGTCGCTCGCTTCTTTGATAACCCCGAACTCACCGCGCGGGTAGAAGAAGTACTCACTGAAGAAATAGCGCTTGCCGAGGCGCAACTTGCCGAATATCGCAAGCGCTTGGAAGGTAAAACTGTATTCCTATTTGTTGGTGGTTCTCGCGCCCACCACTACCAAGAATTATTTGCCGATCTTGGTATGAAGACGATTGTAGCAGGATATGAGTTCGCTCACCGCGACGACTACGAAGGACGGCAGGCATTGCCAAAAATTAGGGTTGATGCCGACAGCCGCAACATCGAAGAATTAGAAGTCGAACCCGACCCCGAACGATACAATCCCACTCGTCCCCCAGAAGTCCTAGAACAGTTGCGGGAAGAAAAAGTGATTGGGGATTACGAAGGGATGATGCCAGACATGGGCGAAGATACCTTACTGGTAGACAATATCTCTCACCACGAACTCGATGTATTGATTAAACGCTTTAAACCCGACCTCATCGGTTCTGGGATTAAAGACAAATACATCATCGAGAAGTTTGGCATCCCTTGCAAACAGTTGCATAGCTACGACTACGGCGGACCCTTTGCTGGGTTCCGAGGCGCAGTCAACTTTGCAAAAGATGTCGATCTGCGCGTCAACGGTCAAGCGTGGAAATACATCAAAGCACCGTGGCAGAAGTAGTTATTTGTCCTTTGTCATTTGTTCTTTGTGCCAATGACAAATGACCAGTGACAGAGGACAAGAGGCTCACAATTGAGGAGAAAATATTATGTTAGAATTGACCCCCAAAGAAATTATCGAACGCAAGGCATTACGCATCAATCCTGCCAAAACTTGCCAGCCTATCGGTGCAATGTATGCTGCATTAGGGATTCATGGCTGTTTGCCCCATTCCCACGGCTCGCAAGGCTGCTGCGCTTATCACCGATCGCACTTGACTCGTCACTACAAAGAGCCAATTATGGCAGCGACTAGCTCTTTTACGGAAGGGGCGGCAGTATTTGGCGGCAGTGCTAACTTGCGCCAAGCATTCACGACGATGTACAAACTGTACAACCCAGACGTAATTGCCGTCAATACCACTTGCTTATCGGAAACCATTGGGGATGACATTCCTACCATTATCCGAGAAGCTCGCGAAAGCGGAATTATTCCAGAAGGCAAAACGGTTATTCACGCTAACACGCCCAGCTACGTCGGCACCCATATCACGGGTTGGTCGAATATGACCGAAGCAATGGTGAAGTACCTGTCCGAAAAGACTGGTACGACCAAAAACCAGCTTAACGTCATCCCTGGCTATGTAGAGCCATCCGACGTTCGCCATCTAAAGCAGTTTTTGCAAACGCTTGGAGTTGAGTCAGTAGTATTCCCCGACACTTCCGATGTCGTCGATACTCCTCAAACAGGCGATTTTCGGATGTATCCAAAAGGCGGAACGACCGTAGAAGCCCTTCGTTCTACAGGCGACAGCCTCTATACGCTAGCGTTGGGAGATGCCAGTAAAGCAGCAGCAGTGGCATTAGAGAATAAATGCCAAGTTCCTTATAAAGTACTTGATTTACCCGTCGGGATTGCGGCGTGCGATCGCTTTGTTCAAGCAGTCATCGAAACCACCGGAATCGAACCGCCAGAATCCCTCATGGACGAACGAGGCAAGCTGGTAGACTTAATGACTGACTGGCAACAATATCTCTATGGCAAGCGGGTTGCCCTCTCCGGCGACCCCGATCAAATGGTTGCAGTGACCGAATTCTTGGTAAGCTGCGGCGCTAAACCCGTCTACGTCATTACGGGTACGGTTTCTCCGTATTTTGTCACTCGGTGTAAGGAAATCCTGAAAGATTGGGTTCCCGATGCCGTTATCCGCGACAACGCCGACCTATTCTATCTGCATCAACTTATCAAGAACAAACCCGTAGACTTGTTAATTAGCAACGTCTATGGCAAGTATATCGCCCGTGCAGAAGACATTCCCTTAGTACGCTACGGCTGGCCCATTCTCGATCGCGTTGGTCATAGTCTCTTCCCCAGCTTCGGCTATCGCGGCAGTATGCATCTATTGTGCAACATTATCAACACGATCCTCGAACGCAAAGATCGCGACGATCCCGATGAAGTGTTTGAATTAGTGCTGTAATACAGATCGATTGTAGTGCGGGAGAGCCTTCGCTCTCGCTGGAGGGGCGCTTCGCGTCTTGCCTGCGAGCGGATAATATACAATCCGCGAGCGAGACGCTCGCACTACGACAAAAGGAGGTAACGAAAATGGTTAAACTAACAAAACCAAAACATCACATTTTTGTTTGTGCGTCCTTTAGAATGAAAGGCGACGCTCAGGGCGTTTGCGGACGCAAAGGGGCTGTCCCACTCATTCAATATCTAGAAAGCGAACTGAGCGATCGCGGTTTGGATGATGTCCTCGTTTCTTCGACGGGATGCCTGAAACTGTGCGACCACGGCCCCGTCATGATGATTTATCCCGATAACTATTGGTATGGAGAGGTCGATGAAGCTGCGATCGACGAAATTCTCGATGCGCTAGAAGAAGGGAAGGCGGCAGAAGATTATTTATTTGCTAAGTAGTGCGGGCATCTTGCCCGCGCGAGTACAACGGTAAGCGAGCGAGACGCTCGCAACAACAAACCAACCATCAAAAGCGAGTACAACGGTAAGCGAGCGAGACGCTCGCACTACAACAAACCAACCATCAAAAGGTAACGACCCATGACTGACACAGTTATCTTTCAAGAACGTGCCGATCAAATTCACCGCAAAGGCGATGCTCCCTTTCAGTTAGCCTGCAATAAGGATAGTTTAGCGGGAGCTGTCAGTCAAAGAGCGTGCGTCTTTTGTGGTTCGCGGGTCGTCCTCTATCCCATCGCCGATGCAATACACTTAGTCCACGGCCCCATCGGTTGTGCCGCCTATACTTGGGATATTCGGGGTGCATTGTCTTCTGGTCCTGAATTACACCGCCTGAGTTTTTCCACTGACTTACAAGAAAGAGATGTCATCTTCGGCGGCGAGAAAAAACTTCAGCAAGCGTTAATCGAACTGATCGATCGCCATCATCCCAATGCTGCCTTTGTCTACTCTACTTGCATTGTCGGCATTATCGGCGACGACATGGAGAGCATCTGCAAGCAAGTTAGCCAAGAAAAAGGTATCCCAGTTATTCCCGTGCAGTCTGAAGGATTTAAAGGCAATAAGCGGGCAGGATACAATGCCGCTTGCAGAGCCATGTTCCGCTTGGTAGGTACGGGCGACACGACTGGGATTTCTCCCCACAGCATCAACATTCTGGGAGACTTTAACCTGGCGGGGGAAATCTGGATTATCCGAGAATATTACGAACGCATGGGCATTCAGGTAGTGGCAAATATCACGGGTGACGGACGAGTAAAAGATATCGCGCGATCGCACGGTGCTGCCCTCAACGTCGTTCAATGTTCTGGGGCGACGATGGACTTAGCCAAAATGATGAAAGAGAAATACGGCATTCCTTTCGTGAAAGCTTCCTACTTCGGCATCGAAGATATGGCAGATGCCTTATACAAAGTCGCCAACTTCTTCAAAGACGACCCCGAAATCCTCAAGCGCGCTCAACAAGTAGTCCGCGATGAAATCGCTGTCCTCTATCCCAAACTTCAAGAATACCGCAAAGACTTGCAGGGGAAAAAAGCCGCTATCTACGTCGGCGGTGCCTTCAAAGCCTTCTCCCTCGTCAAAGCGTTTCGACTGTTGGGAATGGATGTCGTGATGGTCGGTTCGCAGACGGGCACTAGCGAAGACTACAAAGAACTGCACGAAGTCACCGATGAAGGCACGATTATTGTAGACGATTCCAACCCCTTAGAACTATCTGCCTTCCTCAAAGAAAAAGATGTAGATATCTTCGTCGGCGGCGTAAAAGAACGTCCCATCGCCTACAAACTAGGACTTGGCTTCTGCGACCACAACCACGAACGCAAAGAAGCCCTAGAAGGCTTTGTCGGAATGCTCAACTTCGCCAAAGAAGTCCACTCCACCGTCATGTCCCCCGTCTGGCGCTTCGTCCCTCGCAGAACCCGTGCCAAATCAGTATAACCTCTCTGCGAACCCTTTGCGCCTCTGCGCGACGGCACTCATTGTGCGGACGCAGGTTCCGCACCCGTGCCTCCTCTGCGTGAGATAAAAACACCTATATAATCGAGGCTTAGAGCCATGTCTAAGACATTAAAAATACAACAAAAGACGCAGTCCTACGTCTCCACCACCAACGCTTGCAAACTATGCAAACCACTAGGTGCTTGCCTAGCTTTTCGAGGCATTGAAGGGTGCGTGCCTTACTTGCACGGTTCTCAGGGATGCGCGACCTATATGCGCCGCTATATTATCAGCCATTTTCGAGAACCAATTGACATCGCCTCATCGTCTTTAAGCGAAAAACACGCCGTTTATGGCGGAGGACCCAATCTCATGAAAGGTATCCTCAACATCATGGATAAGTACGGCGCTAAAATTATCGGTGTCGCTACTACTTGTCTAACTGAAACCATCGGCGATGACGTTCCCAGACTCTTGAAAGAGTTTGAAGCTGAATTTGGCGACAGAGAATTACCAACGCTAGTAAATGTTTCGACTCCCAGCTATAGTGGCACTCATATGGAAGGCTTTCACGCTACGGTGAGAGCAGTAATCGACCAGTTAGCGACTGGAGATGGGAAGACTCGAAGACGGGGAGAGGAGGAGACGGGGAGAGGAGGAGATGAGCATACAGAAAGTAAAACGGTTAATATCCTGCCTGGCTTATGTTCTCCAGCCGATACCCGTTATTTAAAAGAAATCCTCGGAGATTTTGGTATTTCTGGGACAATTTTACCAGATATTTCTGAAACTTTGGATGCTCCGGCTCAATTAGACTATGAGAAGATTCCTGAAGGCGGAACCCCGCTTGCAGCAATTCAGGGCATGGGCAGTTCTCAAGCTACGATTGAGTTCGGACAAGTATGCCAGCGATCGCACTCGACTGGAGGTCAACTCTTACAAGAACGCTTTCATGTCCCTTTATATTCTATTGGAATGCCCATAGGCTTGCGAGAGTGCGATCGCTTTTTTGATGTTCTCGAAGAAGTTTCCGGTTGCCCAACCCCCAGAAAGCACGAACTCGAACGGGGACGGCTAGTAGATGCTTATGTAGACGGACATAAATATGTTTTCGGCAAGCGAGCAGTAGTTTATGGCGAGGAGGACTTAGTCGTCGGGCTGACAGCATTTTTGGCAGAAATCGGCATAAAACCCGTCCTATGCGCTTCTGGAGGCAATAGCGGGCATTTTCAAGACGCGATCGCAGCCGTAACCTCAGATATCTTAACTGAAACGCCTATCGTTAAAGAAGGCTTCGATTTTTACGAAATTTCTGAAGAAATCGAGCAGTTAGAACCGGATATCCTAATTGGCACCAGCAAAGGTTATCCTATCGCTCGCAAGCATAACATTCCGCTTATTCGCGCGGGTTTTCCCATCCACGATCGCTTTGGCAGCCAGCGAATCTTACATCTAGGCTATCGGGGCACTCAAACCCTGCTCGATCGCATTATTAACGCCTTCATCGATAAAAAACAAGCAGATTCGCCTGTTGGATACGGTTATCTTTGAATCAGCGCACAGCGACCAGGTAGTGTGAGCGTCTCGCTCGCGCGGGCAAGATGCCCGCACTACAAAATAGGAGGAAGAACCATGACTGTCACGGTAAATTACGAAAAACATCCCTGTTTTAACGTTAAGGTAAAAGGACAATTTGGACGAGTTCATTTACCCGTCGCGCCGAAATGCAATATTCAATGCAACTATTGCAATCGCAAGTATGATTGTGTCAATGAAAGCCGTCCCGGGGTAACTAGCACCGTTCTTTCTCCTGCCCAAGCGGTTCTCTACATGGATAAAGTATTGGAGAAGGAACCTAAAATTACTGTAGCTGGTATTGCTGGCCCTGGCGATCCTTTTGCGAATGCACAAGAAACTTTGGAAACAATGCGTTTGCTGAGAAATCGCTATCCAGAGTTAATATTGTGTTTGGCTACTAACGGATTGGGATTAAAACCAGAATATATTGAAGAGATAGCGAAAATTGGGGTTTCTCACGTTACAGTAACCATTAACGCGATCGATCCAGAAATTACTCGCAAGGTTTACCGTTGGGTTAGAGATGGCAAAACCGTCTATCAAGGACGCAAGGGAGCAGAATTATTACTGCAACGCCAACTCGAAGCCGTAAAGGGACTCAAAGCAGCAGGAATTACCGTAAAAATTAACTGCATTATCATTCCTGGAATCAACGACCATCACGCCGTTGAAGTCGCCAAGAAAATGTCAGAATTGGGCGCAGATCTCTTCAATGCAATGGCGTTGTATCCCACAGCGGAAACGCCTTTTGAAGATTTAATCGAACCCGATGCCTTGACAATGGCGAAAATTCGTCACGAATGCGAGCAATATTTACCCCAGATGCGTCACTGTACGCGCTGTCGGGCTGATGCGGTAGGATTGTTAGGGGCTGACCAATCAGAAGAGTTTCATGGCTGTCTGATTTCTTGTTCTAAGACGCTCGTTCCTTTAGAATCCAAGAATAGACTTTATGTAGCGGTCGCTTCCTACGAAGGGATTTTGGTCAATCAACATTTAGGTCAAGCTGACCAGTTCGAGATTTGGGAAAAAACAGACCAAGGCTTCCATATGGTAGAAGAACGTTTAGCCCCCGACAAGGGAACGGGATTTGAACGGTGGCAAAAACTAGCCGACGCGCTTAAAGATTGTCGGGCTGTTTTAGCAGCTAGCATGGGCGATAATCCCAAGGAAATTCTAACCAAATGCGGCGTGTTGCCTGTAGAGATGAATGGTTTTATCGAAGAGGGATTGAAAGCAGTTTATGAAGGCGGCGATTTAGGAAAGCTTAAAGGCAAGCGCCAAAAAGCCGAATGTGGCGTCAAGCAAGAAGGTTGTGGGGGAGATGGTTTGGGGTGCGGGTAAATACTCTATTTGAGTTGAGAAAAGCAGCGATTTTGTATGCCCTTTTTTCTAAAATGATAAGGTTATAGCACAAAAAAAAGAGACGTGGTCGCTTCGCGGTTTGTTTATCGGTCAGCATCCATTCCCACCTCGCTGGAGGGTGGGGAATTCTGCTAACATTATGTTAAATCTCGATGGGTAAAAGATTTAGCATTTGCTCGTGTATAATCAGCAACAATGTGACCGTTACCTGTAATTTGATATTTGTAAGTGACAAGTCCTTCTAAACCGACTGGTCCTCTGGGAGGCATTTTTTGGGTGCTAATCCCTACTTCTGCACCGAAACCGTAGCGGAAACCATCGGCAAAGCGAGTCGAACAGTTGTGAAAAACGCCCGCAGAATCAACTTGACTGAGGAAACTTTCAGCAGCAAAATTATCTTCAGTAGCGATCGCGTCGGTATGTTTTGAACCGTAAGTATTAATATGTCCTATCGCAGCTTCTAAGGAATCTACCACTTTAATCGATAAAATCAGATCGCAATATTCGGTCTTCCAATCCTCTTCAGTTGCAGGGGCAATATTGAGAAATTCGCGAGTAATTTCATCGCCTTTTAATTCTACTTTGTGGCGACCTAAAGCTTCTGCTACTTTGGGCAAAAATTGGGCAGCAGTATCTTTATGCACTAATAAAGTTTCTATGGCATTACAAGCAGCAGGATATTGAGTTTTAGAATCTACTGCAATCTCTACTGCTTTCTCGATGTTAGCTGCTTTATCGACATACAAATGACAAATCCCGTCGGCATGTCCTAAAACGGGAATGCGAGTATTGTCCTGCACGTATCGCACAAAATCGTTAGATCCTCTGGGAATGATTAGATCGACATATTCATCTAATTTTAATAGCGCCTGAATTTCTTCTCTAGTCGCGAGCAATTGAACGGCGTCGGGATTGACTTTGGTATTTGCCAATCCTTGTTTAATAACTTTAACTAAAGTTTGACAAGATCGAGTGGCTTCTTTTCCCCCTTTGAGAATTACGCCATTCCCAGATTTAATTGCCAAACTAGTAATTTGAATTAACGCTTCGGGACGCGCTTCAAAAATAATGCCTAATACGCCTAAAGGACAAGTAATTCGCTTGAGAATTAATCCCTCATCTAATTCTCGATGAATTTGTACTTGCCCGACGGGATCGGGAAGTTTTTTCACGTCTCTTACCCCGTCAATGGTTGCTTTTAGTTTTGTTTCGCCTAATTTTAATCGCGCCAACAAGGCTTTGGAAATGCCATCTATTTGTGCCTGTTTGCAGTCGGCTTCGTTGGCAGCAATAATTTCTGGGGCTGCGGATTCTAACGATCGAGCGATCGCTTCAATGGCGCGATCGCGCTCTTGGCTGGAAAGCGTTGCTAATTGACGCGCGCTGTCGCGGGTTTTTTTAGCAATTTCTATTAGAGAAGGGGATTCAATGGGAGTCGCAACCATAATCAATCATTTCGCGATTAGATCTCTATCCTAATACAGCGGGTTATCCCTATTTAAGAGCGATCGGCTTGAAACTCGTTCATTTCTTTCTCAAGTACTTTACGTTCGTGCCGAACGGCAATTAAAACGGCTTCAGGAAGTTGTGCTTCTTTGGTGAGGGCTCGATCGAAATAAGAGAAGGCTTGTTTCATGAGACCGAGATCTTTATTTTGCTTGCCCTGCTTGCGGAGAATTTGTCCTTTGAGATACTGCAATTCTGGGTTTTCGGGGGCAGTTTCTAGCGCTTTTTCGGCAAACTGTAAGGCTCGATCGTACTCTTTTAAATCTCGATAGGCGACGGCGATGCCGCGATCGACGAGATAATCGGGAGAAGCATATTTCTCGAAGCGAGCGATCGCTTGTTCGGGACTGGAAAACGGCAGATTGACCGATAAAATTAAATCTAAATAGCCTTTGATTAAATTCAGTTCTGGATCGTCGGGAGCGCTTGCTTCTGCGGCATCAAGGTATTGAAAAACCTGTTGAAGCTTCGTCAGCGCACTGACGGGATCTTGTTGTTGCGTGTAGATATAAGCTCCTTCTAGAAAGTGACCGACGGCGACGTATAGATTTCCTCGCACCGGATTTTGATCTTTTAACCGTTCTGCCGTTTCTATGGTCTTGCTTGCATAGGTTTTCAGCGTTTCCCAATCTTTCTCGGTGTAGGCGATAGATGCCCGCATGGCATGGGCGAGGGGTTCGTTAGCTTCTTCGGTGTTATCCACTTCAATCAGGTAATTTTTCGCCTCTTTATAGTTTCCCTGACGAAAAATTGCTTCAAAGGCTGCTTCGGTTTTTTCTCCTATATTCTCAGGATTGGTTTTGCGAAAGGGATCGCCTGCTAGGGTTGGATTTCCCCACAGACTCAGAGCGATCGCAGTTGCTACAGAAAAAGTCACGGAAATTTGTCTTCGTGTCGTCAGCCGCGCTTTCATGGTTTTCTCCAAGAAATCATAGCAAGTTTGATGGGGATTAAATTTAATGACTCGATGCTATCAAAGAATCTGTCACAATTGAGAAAGGCTAGAATGACTCTTTTATATAAGTTAGCGCGTTAATGCTATATCTAAAAAATCTGGTTTATCATCCTCCTGCCACGTCTACACCAATACTCAATGGTATTAACCTGGAATTAGCTCCCCAAGAATTAGGATTGGTTATCGGACCGAGCGGTTCCGGTAAAACGACGCTTTTGGAGATTTTGGCAGGATTGGCTGAGAAAACCCAAGGTGAGATTCTTTGGCGCGACCAAGAATTGACTCCTCTACACTTACAACAATTAGCAGGTTTAGTATTTCAGTTTCCTGAGAGGCATTTTTGCGGGGGGACGATTTTAGAGGAATTGCGCTTGGGTCATCCCGAATTGGGACGCGATCGCATCGAGGAAGCGCTTCAAGAGGTAGGATTAGAACATATACCGTGGAATACTCCTCCCCACTCCCTCAGCGGCGGTCAGCAGAGACGGCTTGCCCTAGCCGTACAGCTTATTCGTCAGCCTAATTTATTGCTGTTGGACGAACCTACGGCTGGATTGGATTGGTCTATGCGCCGTCAGCTAGCCAAACTACTGGCAAAACTCAAAACTCATTGGACGCTATTAATCGTCAGCCACGATCCTGGCGAGTTATTGCCGATCGCCGATCGCTGCTGGAAGATCGATCGTGGCAAACTCGCGTCTGTCAAACCAGCAGAGCTATTAGTTCATTCTTCAAGCTAAATTTTATAAGATTTATGATAGATCGAATACAACAGTTGCCAGTACTAGGAGAAGTTTGGCAAACCACTTTGGGCTGGCAACCCAACAAAAAACAGCAAGAGCAATTTCAAAAATTGTATGAAGAAATTATCATCGGAAACCGTCAATTTAATCTGACTCGCATTACCGAACCTAGGGAATTTTGGGAGAAACATCTCTGGGATTCTCTTGCAGGATTGAGCGGATTGGAAATTGCTAACGAACTAGAGGCAGGTCAACCTCTTTATGTTATCGATATTGGTACTGGCGCCGGATTTCCAGGAATTCCCATCGCGATCGCACTACCATTTTGGACGGTTACGCTACTCGATTCTACTCGCAAAAAAATGTTTTTTTTGAGTGGTCTAATCGCCAAATTAGATCTTAAAAATATTCAAACTTTAATCGGTAGGGCTGAAGAAATCGGACAAAATCCTTTACACAGACAAGCTTACGATCTCGCTCTCCTTCGGGCAGTAGGAGAAGCCACTGTCTGCGCTGAATATGCTTTGCCGCTTTTAAAAATTGGAGGTTTGGCAATCCTCTATCGCGGTCATTGGGATCGGAAAGATAATTTGTCCTTACAGTTTGCCGCAGAAAAACTCGGTGGTAAAATTGAACGAGTTACTGAATTCGTAACGCCTTTGAGTCAAAGTATTCGTCATTGTATTTACTTGCGTAAAATGTCACCAACTCCCGAACAATTTCCTCGTGCTGTTGGTATTCCTGTGCAAAAACCCCTTTAAAGGGAATTTTTTAGGTAATTAAATTGTGCATGTAAAGGAGATCGATTATCTTGAAGCAACTCCTAATATCCCTTTTAATTTTTCTCATAGTAATGACGAGTGGATTGAACGATCCAGCAATGGCATTAGATACCATAAATGGAGCTAAAATCTTTAATGTTAATTGTGCCGGCTGCCATCTAAATGGCGGCAATATTGTAAGGCGTAATAAAACCCTCAAAATCAAGGCATTGCAGCGCAATAAAATGGACTCTTTAGAAGCTATACAAGATATAGTGGCTAATGGTAAAAATAATATGTCTGCCTATCGCGATCGCTTGACAAAACAAGAAATAGAAGATGTAGCTGCTTATGTTCTGGAAAGAGCTAAAAATGATTGGAAAAGTTAAGCTATAATTGACTGGTGACCTTTTTGAAAGATTTGTAAGATTTTAAAAAATTCTCTTTATGTGTCTGGTCAAAATCAAAAATAAATAGTTATTTAGGAGAGAATTATGTCACCTTTTCCCAGGTTAATAACTGTTTTAACTTTACTGGTTTATTTAATATTAACAATTAATGTAGGTCGAGCAAGAGCAAAATATAAAGTCATGCCACCTGCAACGACAGGAGATCCCAATTTTGAAAGAGTTTTAAAGGACTTTGGCATCGTAGCTACTCTTAAAATCCGGGGATAAAAACTATTTTTAAACTCCAAATTCTGAATTTTTTTTAGTTTAATTGTAGGAATAGATCGGCTATGTAAAAATAAACGAGAACGCCTAAAACATCAGCAATTGTGGTAATAAATGGAGCAGACATCATCGCCGGATCGAAACCTAAAAAAGTGAAGAGGAATGGCAGGGCGGCTCCAGCAACCGTTGAGAAAATGGAGAGAAACAAAAGGCTAACTCCGACAATCAGGGCGATAAGAAAATTTCCCTGGAAAAAGTAAGCCCAAATGACTGCTCCTAGTCCCAACACCAAACCCAGCAAAGTTCCTGCTACGGCTTCCCGGTAGACTACCCAAAGAACGCCGCGATCGCGAATAGCTTCGGTATTTAACCCCCGAATCACGACGGTAGAAGACTGACAGCCGATGTCGCCTGCCGTATCATTTAAGAGGGGAATAAAGGCAGCTAAAACAACCACCCTCTCTATCAGTACTTCCTGCCCTTTGATAATAATGCTAGCGAGGGCAGTGGTCAAAAGGACGATAATTAGCCAGAGAGCGCGTTGGCGAACCATCCCCATTAGAGAACTGCGAAAATAGCGATCGCCCCGCGATTGAACGCCGCCAAGGGCGTGAATGTCTTGTGTCGTTTTTTCGTGCAGAATATCGATCGCGTCGTCAACGGTTACAATTCCTACTAAGCGATTCTCTGTATCGACTACGGGTACGGCTAGAAAATCATAGCGTTGCAGCAAGCGGGCAACTTCTTCTTGAGGCGTATCGGTGTGAACAAAGATAAGATGGCGTTCCATTATTTCGCCGATGGTTTGTTCGGGTTGAGCCGTCACCAAAGTTCGTAAGGAGAGATGTCCGGTTAAGCGATGCAGCGCATCGGTGACGTAGAGAGAATAAATCGTTTCGCTAGTCGGCGCTAGGCGGCGAATCGACTCAAAAGCTTGCTCTACCGTCCACTCTTCTTTGAGAGAGACATATTCTGGGGTCATGATACGACCTGCCGTATCGGGTTTATAACCCAACAGCAAAGCCGTTGATTGCCTCTGCTGGAGAGTCATGTGTTCTAGCAGACGGCGGACAACTTTTGCAGGCAGTTCGTCAAATAATTTAGCGCGATCGTCGGGCGACATTTTGTCCACGATATCGATGACATCCTGTCGCTTGAAGTCTTCGATCAATGCTTGCTGGACGCTAGAATCCAGATACTCGTAAACCTCGATCGCCTTGTCTTTAGGAAGTAAACGAAACGCGATCGCCTGAATTTTTTCTGGCAATCCCTCAATCGCCTCAGCAATATCTGCGGGCTGTACGGGCATTAGTACTGTTTTAGCAGCTTCTAAGTATCCTTCTTCAAGTAGGATTTTTAGTTCGGAGCGAACTAACTGCCGCAGTTCCTTGCGAGAGACTAAGGGGTTGGAGACAGATGGATTAGAACTAGAATTTCCACTCAAGACCGCCTCGGTAGGTAGTTAAAAGCTGCAATTACCACCAAAATTTTAAAAGACTTTTGATGATTATTTGCGAGTAAGATGAGCGACTCAGCAAAACTTTATTTTTTCCCAACCTTTGCGATGGGGACTAGACCAAATGAAGATGATCTAATTCAGATAGATGTATTACGATATATCAGGTGTAGCTACAAAACAAACGAGAAATTCTCGATCGAGGAGGGTAAAGATGGCGTTAAAAATTGGTAATTTCTTTGAAGAGTTAGGCGAAACCCTAGGAATTCCCGGCATTGTAGCCGGTCTCGGCGCTATCGTCCTTGCTCCGGTCGTCATTCCTGCTGCTGCTAAAGTTGGCAAACCCGTGGCTAAGGCTGCTATCAAAGGTGGTATTCTTGCCTACGAAAAAGTGAAAAGTACCGTTGCAGAGACGGGCGAAGTGTTTGAAGATCTTATAGCAGAAGTTCAGGCTGAAATGGCTGAGGAGCAATCTCAACAAGCTCTCGACCCCGACTCGGCATCATCCAATCCTGAAGCCAGCTAAAAGGAATTTAGCTACAATGCACGCTAATTGTCGAGGTACGGTGATGGATGATAACAACAAAGCGTCACAGCTAACTCAAGCAGTGCCTACAACAAAACTATCCCCCGTTCGCGCCCAGATAATCAGTCAGAGTCCGGGGCGAGTTCGCTTTCGAGTCTCTCATCCGCACCGTCAAAAACGCCACATAGAACCAATTACCGACGCATTGAAACAGCGTCTTGAGATTTATCGAGTCAGAAGTAACGTTGACAGCGGCAGCATCACTGTATACCACGCCAAAGAACACAGCACTTTTGAAGATATCCGCGCTCTTTTACGAGATTTGGGTGTTATTATCCTCGATGTTACTGGCGAAGAAGCGGCTATTCCTAGCGGAAAATCAGCAGCAGCGGCACAAGTAACGAGCGTTGTTAGCGATCTCGACCAGCGCGTTAAAGAGCTTACTAATGGAGCTGTCGATCTGCGGTTTCTCGTCCCCCTCGGTTTTAGTGCTCTAGCCCTGCGGCAGTTGCTTGCCAAGGGATGGCAACTCGAAATTATTCCTTGGTATGTTCTAGCTTGGTATGCTTTTGATAGTTTTGTCAAGTTTCATTACACTAGCGAACCGGAACAGAATGTTAAAGGAAAAGGCGAGAGAATTTAATTTCTTTTCATTCGATCGAAGGTAGAAGGTCAAACTCTTAACGAAAGATTTAATGGATAAAGTGGCTTTAAAGAAGCTACCGGAGATTTAAAGGTTGCCAAAAGTTTTCAACTATTTTGACTTCAGATTGATAAAAACATATTTAATCCTAAGGATGGATTCACAGAAAATCTATTAGGAGACTAAAACCATCGAGTTATGCTTCGATCGCTAGCTCTTAAATTAGCGTTCGACGATTATTTAACTCTACTTTAGAGAAAATCATCTTCGATCGCGATCGGGGATTGAAGGAAAGGTAGTAAACTGGATAAGTGAAACAATTTTTAATATCTGTCAAAAACTATAAAGCCTGGTTCGCATTTTTTCGATGACCGCAACTTTACCAATCCTGCCAACCCAGTATGACCCGAAAGCAACAGAAGCCAAGTGGCAGCAGCACTGGGAAGAAAATCAAGTTTTTCAAGCCAACCCCGATCGCGGTGGCAATCCCTATTGTATCGTTATCCCGCCACCAAACGTAACGGGAAGCTTGCATATGGGACATGCTTTCAATACAGCGTTAATGGATGTCTTGGTGCGCTATCATCGCATGTGCGGTTACAACACGCTGTGCCTACCAGGAACCGATCACGCTAGCATTGCCGTGCAGACGCTCCTAGAAAAGGAGCTAAAGCAAGAGGGGAAAACTCGCTACGATATAGGACGGGAAAAGTTCTTAGAGAGAGCTTGGCAGTGGAAAAAAGCATCTGGCGGCACGATTGTCAACCAACTCAAACGCTTGGGACTCTCAGCAGATTGGTCGCGAGAAAGATTTACCCTAGATGAAAGTCTATCCCGCGCAGTAAAGCGAGCTTTTATCCAACTCTACGAAGAAGGACTCATTTATCGAGGCAATTATTTAGTGAATTGGTGCCCGGAATCTCAGTCGGCAGTATCCGACCTAGAGGTCGAAAGCAAAGAAGTAGACGGGAATCTGTGGCATTTTCGCTATCCCCTAACCGATGGGACGGGTTATGTTGAAGTGGCAACTACTCGCCCCGAAACCATGTTGGGCGATACGGCAGTAGCAGTGAACCCCAACGACGATCGCTACAAGTCCATTATCGGCAAAACCTTGACGCTGCCAATTATGGGGCGGGAAATTCCTATTATTGCCGATGAATTGGTCGATCCTGAATTCGGAACGGGTTGCGTGAAGGTAACGCCCGCCCACGATCCCAATGACTTCGAGATGGGCAAGCGCCATCAACTGCCGTTTATCAACATCATGAACAAAGACGGTACCCTCAATGAAAATGCGGGTCCGTTTGCCGGAGAGGACCGCTTTGTCGCCCGCCAAAATGTGGTTAAGCGACTAGAGGAAGATGGTTTCCTGGTGAAAGTGGAACCCTATCGCAACGCGGTTCCCTATAGCGATCGCGGGAAAGTGCCCGTCGAACCCTTACTATCAACCCAGTGGTTTGTCAAGATAGAACCCTTAGCCAAAAAAGCCTTGACCTGTCTCGACGAAGAAAACTCGCCGCGATTCGTGCCCGATCGCTGGACGAAAGTTTACAGGGATTGGCTAGTTAAAATCAAAGACTGGTGCATCTCTCGTCAGTTGTGGTGGGGCCATCAAATTCCAGCTTGGTACGTCGTCAGTGAAACCAACGGAGAAATTGCAGACCACACTCCCTTCGTGGTTGCCTACAGCGAAGAAGAAGCGCAGGAAAAAGCCAAACGGCAATACGGAGACGAGATTCGGTTAGAACAAGACCCCGACGTTCTCGATACTTGGTTTTCGTCGGGTTTGTGGCCCTTCTCGACGATGGGATGGCCCCAAGAAACCCCCGATCTCAAAACCTATTATCCAACAAGCGTTTTAGTCACCGGGTTTGACATCATCTTCTTCTGGGTTGCTCGCATGACGATGATGGCAGGACATTTCACCGGTCAGATGCCGTTTAAAGACGTTTATATCCACGGCTTGGTAAGGGACGAAAATGGCAAGAAAATGTCTAAATCAGCCAATAACGGCATCGATCCCTTAATTTTGATCGATGAATACGGTACTGATGCACTGCGCTATACCTTGATTAAGGAAGTAGCAGGCGCAGGTCAAGATATTAGCTTGCAGTTGAATCGCAAACTGTACGAGCTAAAAGTTATCGAGCGGTTTATAGAAACATCGCCAAATAAATCGCGATCCGAAACGATCTCGGAGTTGCAAAAAAAAGTTTTCCCGAATAAGTCAGAATCAGAACTCGGATCGATGTTATCGGAGTTGGCAAAGTTATCAGAGTTGACAAAAGCGTCGCCGATGTCGGAGTCGGTAGAAGCCTCGCGCAACTTTGCCAACAAGCTCTGGAATGCCGCCCGCTTCGTGATGATGAATCTGGACGGGCAAACGCCCCAACAGCTAGGACAACCCACAACGGAGGCGTTGGAATGGTGCGATCGCTGGATTCTCTCGCGCTTTAATCAAGTCGTCCGGCAAACCAGAGACTATATCGAAACCTACGGACTCGGAGAAGCGGCGAAGGGACTCTATGAGTTTATCTGGGGAGACTTCTGCGACTGGTATATCGAACTGGTCAAATCTCGTCTAAGAAAAGACGCGCAAGCCGAATCTCGCCTCGTCGCCCAACAGACTCTAGCCTACGTCCTCGAAGGAATCCTCAAACTCTTGCATCCCTTCATGCCTCATATTACCGAGGAAATCTGGCATACCCTGACGCAGTCAACCGATGAAGTGCTTGCCCTACAAGCTTACCCAGAAGTCGATGCAAGCGCGATCGACAGGGAATTAGAACAATCCTTTGAACTACTTATCGGTACGATTCGCACCATTCGCTATCTGAGGGCTGAAGCAGAAATTAAGCCGGGGGTGAAAGTTCCAGTCATTCTTCAGAGCGAAAGCAATGAGGAACGTTCTATTCTAGAAGCTGGTCGAACCTATATTCAAGACCTAGCCAAAGTCGATCGATTAACCATCGTACCTGTCCTGGAAGAAGATGCGGAACAAGTCATTGCGGGCGTTGTTGGAACTATCCAGGCATTAATTCCTCTGTCTGGAATCGTAGATATTGACGCTCTCATCGCTAAACTGGAGAAAAATTTGAATAAAGTGGAGGGAGAGATAAAATCGCTAACGGCGCGTTTGAATAATCCGGGTTTTGTTAATAACGCTCCTGCGGATGTCGTCCAAGGAGCGAGAGAGTCTCTAGCAGAGGCTCAAAAACAATCTGAAATTCTGCGCGATCGCTTGCAACATCTAAAAGAACTTTAATGTCTTATCTTGTCAGTTGTCCGCTATTCTCCAATTACGTAGACGTAACGTGTTATGTCTCATCATGACTTCTGCCCCTGACCGATAGGTTATGTTATACCTAGCCCAAGTCACCAAAAATATAGCTTCTGGCACAATAGAACTTCAGTTACTTGCTTACCAAAAATCCGATAGTATTTGGGGGATAAGTAACGCAGAAATCATACCTATTGGCGGAGAAAATTACCTCAGCGAAGGTTTGTTAGTTTTAGTCGAACTCGACGAACGCGGGCAAATTATCGAGCTAAAAAATGCCAAAGACTGGATAGTGAGTTTGATTCAACAGTATATGAGCTGTAGTTCGATTACTCCCGAATTCGTTCGACAAGAACAAGCCAGAATCGAGCAGTGGCGGCAGGAGATAACGGCACAAAGTTTAGAGTTAACCCGTCGCTATCTAGAAGTAGAAACTCAACGAGAACACATTCAAGAGCTAGAAGCCAGTCTCAAACAAGAAAAAGAACAACTCGAACTTCGTGAGAAACAGCTCCAGCAATTAGAAGCCAGCCTCAAGTCGGATAGGAACGAGCTAGAATCCTAGTTAAGCCAATCTGATTTGACTGAAAATGTATCGCAAGCGATCGTAGTCATCTTTTAGCAAGACATTTAGGCTTCTCCCAACTTTTACCAGCCACTCGCGATCGCAATTGCGCAACTGATAAATTTCCCGAATCGCTGCCGCCACTAAAGCTTCTGCGGGTACGTCGCTAACTTGCAGCAAAATTCTTAAAAAATCTAATTCTTCGCTAAAGTAAACGATTTCTGAGGGATCGCAACGATAGACGGCTTGATGGATTTGGGGAGGACGAGGGGGCAGATACTGATAAATTTGTCCGCGACTGTAACTATGACCGTTGACAGCCAAAGGAGGGGCTTCAAATCCCAGAATCGCCACGCGAAACTCCGTTTTGAGCATGGCAAAAATCTGCGGTTGTTGTTCTCGCAACTCCGCCAAAGATAATCCCAAAGCCACTGCTCGATGCACCGAATCAATGGGAGAAGTGGTAACGTAGGTGACAACCCCAACAATTTTGTTGCCCGATTCTTCGTCGTGCGCCTTAACCCAACTTCCAAAAGGCGGCATCGCTGGAAAGTTTAAATCTTCTGGTTCTAAACATTGAGCCAAAAATCCCGTCGTTGCCGTTTCTATCACCTCGGCAATATGGTTGGGATGGCGATTGTCGGTAGAAAATTGAGGTAGGGGAAGCCGCATATCAGTAATTAGTAATTGGCGATCGGCGATCGGTAATCAGTTGTTTGCCCATCCCGTTAACCAATCGCTGACCAATGACTATTTCTTCTTACCCGCCGTTAGCTCGACCTCTTCTAATTCTGACAGGTTGAAAGTCACTAATTTATCCCAGTTGCCGCCTTCGAACAGGACTGCGACTTGACCGTCGCCAACTCTTTGTACCAGTCCTTCAAACAGGTAGTAAGTATCGTCGGGATTGATAACGCGAACGGTTGCACCTGGCAGAATCATAATCTACTTTTAATTAATCGCTACAGGTTTACTTTACATTAGCTTATCTCTATTCGCGTGCGATCGCTATTGCAGTAGGATTTAAAAAAACCGCTAACCCCTTAGAGAGATTGAACGCCAATCGGAATCGCTCAAAAATCGATCGCGACAAAACAGATGTTTTTCAGACAAACAGCCTCCATTTCAGGAAAATCTTCGAGATAAGCAATAAGCAATGACAAATTCAGGGTCAAACGGTCAATCTACACCACTAACTTGGGTTAAACAAAATCTCTTTAGCACTTGGTATAACGGTCTTCTAACGATTTTCAGCCTACTATTTCTCTACTGGCTGGGATCGGGACTGATTGGCTGGGCATTTACTCAAGCTCAATGGGGAGTCATTGGAGCTAATTTGCGGCTCTTTTTTGTCGGGCTATATCCAGCCGAACTGCTATGGCGTGCCTGGACATCGTTAGGAATCATTATGACCTTGGGTGGTTTGTCCTGGGGAATTTTGACGAGGACGAGAGTTTTATTTAACCGGACGACGCTAATTATTTTGGGAATTTTGGGGGCAATCTGCGTTGCGATTGCCCTACCTGCGGGAATTCAATCTAGCCTTCTCCTGTTGGGAATGTTGTCGATTCTAATCGTTGGAGCATTGATAGGACGGCAAGTTGGAAAACGAATTCCTAGTCTTGCTAATTGGTTGCCGCTCATTTGGCTGCTTGCTTTCTTCGTGCTGCTTTGGTTGCTCGAAGGAGGGCTTTTTCTCAGAAAAGTCAAAATCGATGAAAGCGGGCTGATTATGACGCTATTCGTCGCGATCGCCAGTATTTTCCTGTCTTTTCCCTTTGGCGTGTTGCTGGCACTGGGGAGACAAAGTTCCTTACCCGCAATTCGTTGGCTGTCGATCGCTTACATAGAACTAATTCGAGGCTTGCCCCTCATTGGCATTTTGTTCGTCGCGCAGGTGATGCTACCTTTAGTATTGCCTGCCAACGTTCGACTGGAGCGCGTTATGAGAGCGATCGCGGGATTTACGATGTTCGCTGCTGCCTATCTCGCAGAAAACGTGCGTGGTGGTTTGCAATCCATTCCTCGCGGTCAAGTCGAAGCCGCCAAAGCACTAGGATTGAATACTCCATTGGTTTTGGGTTTAATCGTGCTTCCTCAGGCACTCAAAGCCGTTATTCCCAGCATTGTGGGACAGTTTATTAGCTTGTTTAAAGATACTTCTCTATTGGCAATTGTCGGTCTAGTCGATCTGTTGGGAGTCTCGCAGTCGATTCTTGCCAATCCCAAATATCTAGGACGCTACGGGGAAATTTATCTTTTCATTGCCGCAATTTATTGGGTTTGTTGTTATTCGATGTCTTTTGCTAGCAGAAAGTTAGAGAAGAAATTAGGCACTGATAGTCGTTAAATCCCATACAAAAGGAAACAATTTTGCAATCGAACGTCTATAAGCAAAAACCAGATTGAAGGTACTATAAAGGGTGCTTGTAATAGATTGAATATATGCCCAAAGCTTACGTAATTGGACTTGGAAGATCGGGAGTGGCTGCTGCAAAGTTACTCAAACAAGAAGGTTGGCAAGTAATTCTAGGCGATCGCGCTGATAGCGAATCTCTACGACAAACCCAGCGCGATCTAGCAATGGAAGGGATTACCGTAAAACTCGGCCATACATTTACTCTCAACCCAACCGACTTGCCCAATCTAATCGTTGTCAGTCCTGGCGTTCCTTGGGACATTCCCGTCTTAGTCGAGGCTAGAGAAAAAAGCATTGACACGATTGGAGAAATCGAACTCGCTTGGCGCTATCTTAAGTCTTCCCCTTGGCTGGGAATTACGGGCACCAATGGCAAAACGACTACAACGTCTTTGATTGCTGCCATCTTTAAAACGGCGGGATTGAATGCGCCTGCCTGCGGCAATATTGGCTATGCTGCCTGCGAGTTAGCATTAAAAGACTCTCAAACGACCATCCAAAATTCCTACGATTGGATCGTTGCTGAAATTAGTAGCTATCAGATCGAGTCTTCTTTTGAACTTGCCCCCAAAATTGGCATTTGGACGACTTTTACTCCCGATCACCTCAGCCGTCACAAAACCCTAGAAAATTATTACAATATTAAAGCTTCTCTGCTGAAACGCTGCGACTATCAAGTCTTTAATGGAGACGATCCTTACCTAAGAAGCGTAGGGTTGACCCAATGGCAGAATGTTTATTGGACGAGCGTTCGCGGCAAAAGCAAATTATTGTGCGAACCGGCGAAGGGAGTTTATCTCGAAGACAGTTGGGTAAAGGCTTTTGGGGAATTAATTATGCCCGTACACCTATTTAAAATGGCGGGATCGCACAATCGGCAAAATTTGCTGATGGCAGTGGCAGCGGCGCGGTTAGCCGGAATCGAGAAAGGCGCGATCGCGCAAGCGATTGCCACTTTTCCTGGCGTTCCCCATCGCTTGGAGTATATATGTAATATAGCGGGAATAGACTTTATCAACGACAGCAAAGCCACTAACTACGATGCAGCAGAAGTGGGTTTATCTTCAGTCAAGTCTCCCGCTATCTTAATTGCTGGAGGAGAAGCTAAAGAAGGCGACGATACGGGATGGATAAATGCAATTCGCGATCGCGCTGCGGCAGTGTTATTGATTGGCGATGCCGCACCAGCTTTTGCCAGGCAACTGCAAGCGTCGGGTTACGAATCCTACGAGCTTGTTGAAACCATGGATAATGCGGTAAAACGAGGGTTAGAACTCGCCAAACAAAAAGGCGCGAAGGTGGTGTTATTGTCTCCGGCTTGTGCTAGTTTTGACCAATATCAGAGTTTCGAGCATCGAGGCGATCATTTCCGGCAATTGTGCTTGCAGCTTTGAGATCGCATCCGCGCGATCGCTGAAAGTTTTCTTAGGATCGGTTATGGCAGCAGCAGATCGAATAAACACATTACCTTCTTTCGTTAGTGGTAGCATTACAATACACTACTATGATGGCTTGAGCGACGACTTGCTAACCGCAGGCGTAGGACAAGATGGCTTGATGGATGCGCCGCCAACGGCAACCGATCCCGAAAATCCTACGCCAGCAGAAATTCGCCGAGCAACGATTATTAATCAATACAAAGCGCTAGTGGATTTGCGCCCTAAAGCCGGTTATGGCACATTATACGGTCCCGCAGCGCCCGATCGCTTCTCCACCCCAAGCAGCGATGGCAAAGTAGCAGGAAAAGAATATATCGCTTACGCCGATGATGGCAGCGGGCAAAAAAATGTCACGATGATGGTTCAGATTCCCGATAATTTCGATCGCGCCAATCCTTGTATCCTCGTCGCTCCGTCCCCTGGTTCTCGCGGCGTATATGGCGCGATCGCTGTCGGAGAATGGGGCTTAAAAAACCGCTGTGCGGTCGTCTATACCGATAAAGGTACGGGCATTGGCCTACACGATTTAAATACCGATACTGTCAATCGCATTGATGGCACGCGCGGTACTGTCGCTGAAGTTGGCACAGATGCTAATTTTATCGCTCAAGGCACGGCAGAAATAGGTTTGGCAACTTACAACGCTCGCTATCCCTTTCGCCTTGCCTACAAACACGCCCACTCGCAACAAAATCCCGAAGCCAATTGGGGCAGAGATGTCCTAAATGCCATAAAATTTGCCTATTATATCCTCAATATAGCAGAAAACTTTGGGTTAGTCTCCGGCTCGGAAGTTTTAAGAACGATTACCCCAGAAAATACTATCGTCATCGCGTCTGGCATCTCTAATGGTGGCGCTGCTTCCCTGCGGGCTGCCGAACAAGACGAGCGGGGGTTAATTAATGGCGTCGTCGTATCCGAACCCAATATCAATCCGCGCCAACTGCCGGAAAAACAAGAGTTTAGCCTTAAACAAGGAAATAAAATCTATCCCAATAGCGTCCACGGCAAGCCGCTATTTGAGAGCATTACTTATTACAATATCTACCAACCTTGTGCGAGTGCTGGCACAGAGATTGCTTTTGGTTGGGATCCCGCTAAGGGAAAACCAGAGAACGGCGGATTTTTGGCAGGATCGCCCGGACGCTGTACCGCCTTGCGCGACGCCGGTTTATTGAACGGCAATACTTTAGAAGAACAAATTGCCGAATCCCAAAAACTGTTGAATGACTTTGGCACTCTAGAAAGCACTAATATTATCGCCCACTTATACAATGCGGCTTTTGTCTATGCCGCGATCGCGCCCTTCTATGGGAACGCTTACGGACGCTTTAGCGTGGTAGATAATCTCTGTGGCTACAGCTACGCTTATAGCGATGGTAGCAATCCTCCCAGCGCTAAACCCAACGCAGATTTAGCCAACGATTTTTCCTCCAGCAACGGCATTCCCCCCAGCGCCAGAACGAATTTAATCAACAATTTTGGTAATAACGGTGCGGGAGTGAATTTTCGCTATAGCGTCGATGCCAATAATAACCTCGATGAATATCTCCAGGGAGCTTTATGCTTGCGACAATTAGCGACTGGCACGACTGGAGTAACGACAGATACGGGCACTTCTCTCAGCGGCGAGGCAGCTAACTATTGCGATCGCATTCAGGCGGGCATTGAGGAAATTTTAGCCAGCGGGAATTTACAAGGAAAACCGACAATTATCATACACGGTCGCGATGATGCGCTGCTTCACGTCAATTTTACTTCTCGCTCCTACTATGGCTTAAACCAAAAAATCGAGGGCGAAAACAGTCAGCTAGCCTACATTGAAGTCCTTCACGCCCATCACTTAGACGCGCTCAATCAGGCATTTGACATCGATACGCAAATTCCTTTGCATTATTATCTAGGAAAAGCTCTCGACAGGATGTACGACCATCTAAAAAATGGTACTCCATTGCCAAAAAGTCAAGTAATTCCTACCAAACCTTTAGCCAGCACGGGTGGCACTCAGTTGACAATAGAGAAAAATTTGCCCGATATCGACAGTGACGTTACCTGTACGATCGCGTTTAGCGATAATGTCTTGCATATTCCTGAGTGTGGCAGTTGCTCCTAGTCCAGTCATCGCAAATCTGCGATGACTTGGAATACATCGTTCGGAATCATTTGGTGTTTATTGCTTCCGAACGACAGCGAACGCTATTCTAGGAAGTGACTTTGTTTGTCATATCAAATCCGGATGAACGACCACAATAACCAGTAGTGCGACCAACAGGAGTCGCAAGCGGGACTAATTAAACGGATTTGAGATCGGTGCCGAATTAGAAATTTTGCCGTTAAACGATAGTTTTTCTTGAATGGCTCGTTTGTAAGCTGCTTCGTAATCATCCACCATTTTGATAATACTGAAGCGTTGCTCTACATATTCGCGACATTTTCGGCGATCGAGTTCCATTGCTTTGGGAACGGCTGCAATCATCTCCTCTAGACTAGAACAAACCCAACCCGTTTTCTGATGGGCGATGACTTCGGGAACCGAACCCAAATTCATGGCAACTACCGGGGTTCCGGTACACATCGATTCAATCGTGACTAAACCAAAGGGTTCGGACCAAGTAATCGGAAATAGGGTAACACTTGCATTAGCAAAGAGTTGCGATTTCTCTGACAGATCGAGTTCGCCCAAATACTCTATATTTTTGCCATCGATATGAGGAACGATTTCTGCCTCAAAGAAGTCGCGATCGACTTTATCTATTTTTCCCCCCATTTTCAATGGTATGCCCGTCGCACGGGCGATCGCGATCGCGTGTTGCGGTCCTTTTTCTGGAGACATTCTCCCTAAAAAGGCTAAGTAGGGAGGATTTTCTGGTTGCTCTTGAAACGGATAGTCTTCTATTCTAATCCCGTTATATACTGTACTGAGGTAATTAAGCTGAGGCGCTCCCCGACGCTGAGCATTGCTAATACTAATATAAGGTTGGTCGCGGTAGCGATCGAAGATTTTGTGATTATCCGATGTGAAGCATCCATGCAGTGTATGAACCACCGATGTTTTTAGCATGGGGACAAAGGGCAATGGGGTTATCCCCGTATGGAAATGAATTAGGTCAAACTCATTTGCCATGTCGGTCACTTGAGTTAGCTGAAGTAACTCGTAGGCGACGGGTTCTTTGATTGACGGATCGAGACGGAGTGCGCGAGGGACAATGGCTTTCAGTTCGGCTAAAGTTTCGGAATCTCCGGACGCAAAAAGGGTTACCTCATAACCGCGATTGACCAATTCGTCAGTCAGATGACCGACTACGAGTTCTATCCCACCATAGCCTTGCGGAGGTACTCTCTCCCACAGGGGAGCTACTTGAGCAATTCGCATATAAACTCCTTTAATCGTTTTTACTTGGTTCTTTTAACGACTTGGAAGTCAACTAGACTCCAGTTCGACTGTAAAGATAAAAATCATACCAATCTAATTAGGCAATTTTATTCAACAATGAGAAGATAAAAAACGATTTTTATCTACTCATCTTCAGGTTGTTATTGCGCAAACAAGAGATGAACAAATGTTGCCAAGATTGGCATTAAACTGGTGTCATGGCAACTCCTTTTGAGATTTTAATTGCGTACCTTATGATATCAAATCTGCTTGAAAAACTACAATATCTAGGGAGAGCATTTTACTCGCGAGCGTCCTGCTTGCACGATCTATGCTGACTATTTAATCAAATTTGAGATGATTTTAGCCTTTGAGCGGCAATTCAAGTTCCACCTAAAGAAAGATTTCTAGCTAAGGTAAAGAATAAGCCTTACAGAGGTAGGAATGTTTTTTTTATTTTTTTGCCTTAAAAAGACCGTACAGGGATTTATTGGCGGATAATACCAATCGGTTAAAAGAGGTACTTATTGAGAAAACTTTTTCTATCAGCTAGGAAATGAATTAAAAGAGCGGTTGTTGAGAATGGTGCAAGATCTGAAGTTCAACGCAATAAACGCGATCGCTGCCCTTTACTTTGGGACGATCGCCCCAGTAAAATCGATACTAGCAGCCAATATTAATATCAAATTTGGCTATGATAGAGGGGTGTCTTGTAAACCACTCGCCTACAATTTGGTATTAAAAAGAATGGCTTTTAACTTAAAATACCCAATCTGACAAGCTGAATAATCGCATTGACTTAAATACTCGAATAGATGCCACTCATTTTTGCTAATCGATTCAAAATAGCTGCCATCTTGAGTTGCGACTCCCGGTTCTAGTCCAGTGACATCGGCATAATATAAATAACAAATTTCATTGGTTTGCGTTCCGACAATATATTGACCCAAAGGCAAAACGCAAACTGAAAACCCTGATTCTTCTTTGACTTCTCTTATCGCTGCTTCTAGGGGCGTTTCCTCTCCATCAATGCCTCCAGTAATAGGGCAAGGATAGAGTTTAAGTTTTCCATTGACCTCCGAATTATCGATACAAAGTGGTTGCTGTCTAATCAGAACCTCGTACTCTTTTAAGTGATTTTTTCTGACTAGGAAGACGGCAACCGAGTCTCTTCCTTTTCTTTCTAAGTAATAAAAACCTCTCGCTGTTTTTTTAACGGTAATCCAGTCAGTCGTACAAATCACTTTTTCTTGGTTCATCTTGTGGATTCTAATATCTCCCAATTTTTTAGATTAGTATGGAACTCTCTCGATTTTTAAACCGTCTACGGAAATAAGTTTTTTCTATATCTAGTTTTTGAAGATAGCGATCGCCCTGTCGGATAAGCTAGTGTCTGACTCGATCTTCACTAGAGATGAAACAGTACCTCTACAAAATCCTGACTGTCTGTGCGCACGGATTGGTTGAGTTTAGTCGTCGGTTTGGTCGTCAAGCCTGGTTGATTTTTCTACTTATCTTCGGTTTTACCCTTGCCTCGCTCGCTTTGCCAGCGCGATCGCAAAATCCTTACAACGAACCCGCTGAAATCCGAGGCGTTTGGCTGACCAATATCGACAGCGACGTTCTCTTCGAGCAACAAAGGCTTGCCGATGCGATCGATACCCTTTCTCAATTAAACTTTAATACCCTCTATCCTACGGTTTGGAACTGGGGTCATACGCTCTATCCCAGCGCAGTCGCCGAAGCAGTTATTGGACTTTCCCTCGATCCCGCGCAAGGACTCCAAGGAAGAGATATCCTGGCAGAAACTATCGAACGAGGACGAGACAAAGGAATGGCAGTCATTCCCTGGTTTGAGTTCGGTTTTATGGCACCTGCCGACTCGCAATTAGCCAAACGCCATCCCGAATGGCTGACCAAACGTCTCGACGGCAGCACGGTTTGGCTAGAAGGAAACATTCACAAACGAGTGTGGCTCAATCCTTTTCGTCCCGATGTCCAGCAATTCATTACCGATCTCGTCGTCGAAATCGTTAGTAAATATGATGTCGATGGCATCCAAGTAGACGACCATTTCGGTTTTCCTTACGACTTCGGGTATGACGATTACACTATCAAACTCTATCAACAAGAACATAACGGCAAACTACCGCCCAAACCGCCAGCTAACATCAAAACCGTGAATAATTGCGTCGCTAACAATCGAGAATGGACAGAATGGACGCGCTGGCGGGCAAATAAAGTGACAGACTACCTAAAACAGTTGTTTGCCGCGATTAAAGAAAGCAATCCCGATGCGATCGTTTCTGTTTCTCCCAATCCGCAAGCGTTTTCCTTAAACTGCTATCTGGCAGACTGGCAGAAATGGGAAAGAATGGGGTTAGTTGAAGAAATAGTTCTACAAGTCTATCGCGACGATATGAAAGCTTTCTTGAGGGAATTATCTCAAGCGGAAGTCAGAACCGCCAAAGAACATATTCCCTTCGGCATTGGGGTTTTGTCTGGATTAAAAGGTCGTCCCGTGCCGATCGAACAAATTAAGACACAGGTAAAAGCCGTCCGCAAGCAGGGATTTGCCGGCGTTTCGTTCTTTTTCTACGAAAGTTTGTGGAATTTAGCCCAAGAACCTCTAGAACAGCGTCAATCGGCTTTTCAAGACCTCTTTGCCACGCCGATGAAGCGAGCGAGGGTTTTGTAAATTCAAGTTATCCTTGGTTTTAGGAGCCAATGGGCAAGGAGCGCTGAAACCATGAAAAAACTGATCGATAAGCCAGAAGACTTCGTGCGCGAAAGTTTAGAAGGCATGGCAGCCGCTCATTCCGATTTGATTCGAGTAAACTTCGATCCCACCTTCGTCTATCGAGTCGATGCCCCCGTGCAGGGAAAAGTAGCGATCGTTTCCGGTGGGGGCAGCGGACACGAACCGATGCACGCTGGCTTCGTTGGCATGGGTATGCTCGATGCCGCTTGTCCCGGAGAAATTTTCACTTCGCCCACGCCCGACCAAATGCTAGAGGCAGCCAAATGGGTAAATGGTGGGGCTGGCATCCTCTACATCGTCAAAAATTACAGCGGCGACGTGATGAATTTCGAGATGGCAACGGAATTAGCCCGTGCAGAGGGTATCCGCACGTTGAATGTTTTAATTGATGACGATGTAGCCGTCAAAGATAGCCTCTATACCCAAGGACGCAGGGGCGTAGGGACGACGGTGCTGGCAGAAAAAATTTGCGGTGCGGCTGCTGAAGGAGGCTACGATCTCCGCCAAATAGCGGATTTGTGCCGACGAGTTAACTTGAATGGACGCAGCATGGGCATGGCACTGACTTCTTGTACGGTTCCCGCCAAAGGAACTCCAACCTTTGAACTGGGCGAAAATGAAATGGAAATCGGAATCGGCATTCACGGCGAACCGGGACGAGAACGCACGGCACTCAAGTCAGCCGATGAAATTACCGAGATGTTAGCACTGTCTATTATTGAGGATTCAGTCTACAGCAGGACGGTACGCGAATGGGATGAAGACAAAGGCGAATGGGTGGAGGTAGCGTTGACAGATACCCCCTTGGAAAAAGGCGATCGCGTGTTAGCTTTTGTCAACGGCATGGGCGGAACTCCCCTTTCCGAACTGTATCTGGTCTACCGCAAACTTGCCCAAATCTGTCAAAAACACGGACTGCAAATCGCACGCAACCTCATCGGTTCCTACATGACTTCTCTGGAAATGCAAGGTTGCTCGATTACTCTGCTCAAGTTAGACGACGAGATGATTCGCTTATGGGATGCATCCGTAAAAACGCCCAGTATGCGATGGGGAATCTAGTTGGGATTAGTGGTTAATGGTTAATATAACTACTAACAACTATCCACTAACAAATGACTAAAGACCAAGTAATACAATGGTTGCAAATGTTTGCAGCCGCTATAGAAGAAAATAAGGACTATTTGACAGAACTGGATGCTGCGATCGGCGATGCCGACCATGGTATCAATATGGATCGCGGCTTTAAAAAGGTAGCAAGTCAACTGCCTAACCTGGCTAACAAAGATATTGGCAGCATTTTGAAGCTGGTAAGCATGACGCTAATTTCCACTGTCGGCGGTGCTAGCGGTCCCCTGTATGGGACGCTATTTTTGCGAGCGAGTGGGGCAGTGGCTGGCAAAGAGGAACTGACTGTAGAAGATATGCTCAAACTTCTGCAAACCGGATTAGAGGGGGTACTCGATCGCGGCAAAGCACAACTGGGCGACAAGACGATGGTCGATGCCCTCTTTCCTGCGGTGACGGCTTTCCAGACAGCAGCGGCAGAGAATAAAGATATGTGCCAAGCGATGCAACAGGCAGTAGCCGCCGCCGAGCAAGGCATGAAAGACACGATACCGATGCTGGCAAAGAAAGGTCGGGCTAGCTATTTAAGCGAACGCAGCATCGGTCATCAAGATCCGGGGGCGACTTCTTCTTATTTGATGTTGAAGAGTTTGTTAGCTGCTCTTGAATGCTCTTGAATAATGATATTGGTTTACCAGTCCTATTCTCGCGAGTATACCGCTAGCATAGAAGGGAAACCTCTTTTTGTCGGGTCGGCAGTCCAACCTTTAGGGGCGATCGCAATCTACACAATCCAGAAGATTTAGTGGTTATTGCCCTATCTGCCCGTCATATGTCGAGCTACTTGGCTATCTGCGCCCGCAACCGCATTCGAGTAATTGATTACTCCGACGAAGCAGTGGGAAAGATGGCATACAAAGACGGCAAGATGAAATTTATCGAAGTCGTATTGCATCCAAAAGTGATTATCAAAGCTGGCGACGATTTACAAAGTGCGATCGCAGCTCGCCATCAAGCTCATTAAGAATGCTTCATCGCTAATTCCGTCGCTTTCCCCGTACTCAACGAACCAGTCGTTTTAGAATCTAACGATCCGCAAGCAAGTAACCTTAAGAATTTCTAGACAAAACCTCAGATAAAAAAATTCTAGAGCTGCAATAGATAGTAAGTACAACCCCATACATCGCTCCCCGAAATGCACGAACTCGGAATCACTCAAAATATCGTTGCGATCGTTAACGAACACGCCCAAGGCTTTCCCGTCAAACGAGTAACCTTAGAAATCGGCCAACTCTCGGCAGTGATGCCCGATGCCATTCGCTTCTGCTTTGATGTCTGCTGCCGAGGCACGGTTTTAGAAGGATCGACCTTAGAAATCCTGGAAATTCCGGGTTTGGGAAAATGCCGTCAGTGCGGGACAGAGGTTGCCCTTAACGAACCCTTTGGCATTTGCGATCGCTGCGGCAGCGCCGATCTAGAAATTGTTCGGGGCACGGAATTAAAAATCAAAGAAATGGAGGTAGAAAAGGTATGTGCGTAACTTGCGGTTGTTCTGGCGACGATTCCATCAAGATTACCCATTTTCAAACGGGTGAAACTGTTAGGCAACAGATGAAAGAAGGCGAACACTATCATACTCATACGCTTCCAGATGGCACGGTAATGACTCATTCTCATTCCCATTATCCAACCCCCTCCGTTGACTCTCCCCGGATTCACGCTCGGATGCACGGGACGACGATTTCGCTAGAGCAAGATATCCTCAGAAAAAATGACCTGATTGCGGCTCAAAATCGAGGCTGGTTTAAAGGTCGCGATATTCTCGCCCTGAATTTGGTAAGTTCTCCCGGTGCCGGAAAAACTACCCTCTTAATCCGCACGATTAACGACCTCAAAGCGCAGATTCCCATCAGCGTTATCGAAGGCGATCAAGAAACGGTCAACGACGCTCGAAAAATTAAGGAAACGGGCTGTCAAGTCGTCCAAATCAATACGGGAACGGGCTGCCATTTAGATGCAGCAATGGTCGAGCAAGGCTATAGCGAACTCAACCCTCCCCCCCACTCGATCGTGGCGATCGAAAATGTTGGCAATCTCGTTTGTCCGGCTTTATTTGATTTGGGCGAACGGGCTAAAGTGGCTATTCTCTCAGTGACAGAGGGAGACGATAAGCCGATTAAATATCCTTATATGTTTCGCGTCAGCGATGTCATGATTTTGACGAAAATTGATTTGCTCCCATACGTCCAGTTTGATATAGAACTTTGTCTACAATATGCCAGACAGGTGAATCCTCGCATTCGTATCTTTCAGGTTTCTGCTTTAACCGGTGAAGGGTTGGAGGATTGGTACGAATGGCTAAAAGCTCAATTTCAGGAGCATTGTTCCTTTATGTTTCCTAAAATTGCTTGATTGTTGCTTATTACCATGATTTTCTTAGAAATTGGCGATCGGTCAATTTTCCCTTGGCACAGATCGCCAATTCTCTATTTCATAGATGCATTAAACTCAACTGAAAAACCAAACTAGCTACTGAAAACAGGCGTTAGCCGAAGAGGAAAAACTCGTTTATCATTTATTTATCAATTCGCGGTAAAGTTAGAGCGAAGTAACCTAAAATAGCAAAAGTTTCTATCCGCCCCCAACAAAATCTCTTTTGGTTACCATGTGTGAATTATTGAAACCAATCTGGGTATATATAAATAACGATCTGCAATCGGTTACCAAAGGTTAGGGCGCGAGAAGCTAATCGAGTTATGAGCTATACAACTGTCGAATTTCAAAAATTTATCTCTTCGGTAGCCCCGTTTGACCGACTGCCCCCCGAAGTCATCGCCGAACTAGCGCAAAAATTTGAGCCGTGGCGCTACCGGATGGGTCAGATCGTGCTGACGCAAAAAAAAATGCTGCCA
Organism: Hydrococcus rivularis NIES-593; assembly: GCF_001904635.1. GTDB lineage: Bacteria > Cyanobacteriota > Cyanobacteriia > Cyanobacteriales > Microcystaceae > Hydrococcus > Hydrococcus rivularis. The sequence goes on along the minus strand of NZ_MRCB01000004.1, from coordinate 73,531 downwards.
CACGTCGCAATTTTATATGAAGGCAAAGCGCGTTTGCTCGGTTACGACCCTCGCACTCAAATCCCCGTTACTTTAAAGTTACTCAAGCCCGGCGCGATAATCGGTTGGGTTAACTTAATTAGAGGAATTCCCGGCGAAACCGTCATTTCTTCTACGGAAGCCGTTTGCTTGACGATTAGAAACAGTGAGTTTCTTCAACTTCTAGAACAATATCCCCAATTTGGCGAGGCATTTTACCAGCAAGCGGCGCTTGTTGAAGTCTTCGAGCTTCTAGGCTATCAATTAGAGCAGCAAGCACTCGCAGAGATCGACCTCAAACAATTGACCACTGAGATAATCAATGATGTGGCAGTGTACTCTCTTCCTCCGGGTACGTCGTCGATTAAAGAACACCCACCCCTACAGGATTCTCAGAGAATCTGGGTGGTGAGCGGCGGCAATATCGCCAGTTGCCCTATCGGCAACCGTCTCGATCTCTGTGATACCCAAAAAATCGAGGTAAATGGGTCGATGCCAGCGCGTCTGATCGGATTGCCCGCCCAATTGCCAACGGAAAACTGGCAACTGGCAACTCAAGCAGATGCCTCTCTATCGGCTACTTCATCCGTCGAATCGCTTCCGGAGTCGGTGCGAGATATTCCCTATGCGGAAGCAGAACTGCTAGAGGCAGATAATAGCAGCGCCGAACAAGCCATCGATGTCACTAAAGAGAAGGACTATCCATACGTCCATGGAAAAACGCCGCAAGAAGTAGGGGTTGCCTGCTTCCAAATGCTCAGTCAATATTTTGGGATGCCCTTTCGCAAGGAAGTCATCCGTCGTATTATTACAGAGCAACTACAGCGTAGCAATACCCTATCGCTGCCCGTGTGCGGCGCGATCGCGGAGTTGATGGGACTCAACGCTCAACTGGTGAAGGTTCCCGCCAGAGCCGTTACCAATCTCAAAACTCCCATTTTGGTGCGCTGGCAAGATAGTCTAGCAATTATCTACGAAATTAACGATCGCCACGCGATTATTGGCGTGCCGGAAATTGGGATCCTGCGCCGTCCGAGCGCCGATTTTCTCGACAGTTGGGGCACACAAGGGGAAGTCCTGCTGCTGCAAAAAACTAAAGAAACTCCCCAAGAACGCTTCGGGCTGCGCTGGTTTCTCCCCGCCTTAAAGCGCTACCGCCGAGTGCTGATCGAAGTCTTTATCGCCTCTTTCTTCGTCCAGCTATTCGGACTAGCCAATCCCCTAATGGTTCAGGTCATCATCGATAAGGTAATCGTCCAAAATAGCGTCGATACCCTACAAGTTTTAGGGGTGTTTCTCTTAGCGATCGCCATTTTTGAGGCCATTCTCACCACCCTGCGAACTTACCTCTTCGTCGATACGACCAACCGCATCGACATGAGTTTGGGTTCAGAAATTATCGACCACCTCCTACGCTTGCCCCTGCGCTATTTCGAGCGCCGACCCGTCGGGGAAATTTCCACGCGCGTCAACGAACTGGAAAATATCCGGCAGTTTCTCACGGGAACCGCTTTGACCGTAGTCTTGGATGCGATCTTTTCGATCGTCTACATCGTGGCGATGATCGTCTACAGCCCGATCCTGACCTTGGTAGCATTGGGGATTATCCCGCTCTTTATCGGTCTGACCCTCTTTTTCTCGCCCATTATTCGCCGACAACTGCGAACCAAAGCAGAACGCAATGCCCAAACTCAATCCTATCTCGTCGAAGTGATGACGGGCATTCAAACGGTCAAGGCACAGAATATCGAGCTGCGATCGCGCTGGCAGTGGCAAGAAAAATACGCCAACTATGTCTCGGCGGGATTCCAAACCGTCATTACCTCGACCCTAGCCGGTTCGACCAGTAGCTTCCTCAACAAGCTCTCCGGGCTTCTGGTTCTTTGGGTTGGGGCTTTCTTAGTCCTAGACCAACAGCTTACCTTGGGTCAGCTGATCGCCTTCCGCATCATCGCTAGCTACGTAACTTCTCCCATCCTGCGCCTGACGCAACTGTGGCAGAATTTCCAAGAAACCGCCCTTTCTTTAGAAAGACTGGCAGATATCGTCGATACGCCGCAAGAAGCCGAACAAGACCGCACCAACATTCCCATGCCTTCGATCGAAGGAGCAGTCAAATACGAAAATGTCTCCTTCCGCTTCAAGAGTCACGGTCCCTTACAACTGTATAACGTCAATCTAGATTTTCCTCCCGGAACCTTTGTTGGCGTCGTCGGACAAAGTGGGGCGGGCAAGAGTACCCTAACCAAACTCATCTCAAGGCTTTACGAGCCAGAATCGGGACGTATCCTCATCGACGGGTACGACATCAGCAAAGTAGAGCTGTACTCCTTACGCCGTCAGATAGGCGTTGTCCCCCAAGAAACCCTCCTGTTCGATGGAACGGTGCAGGAAAATATTGCCCTGACCAATCCCGATGCGACGACAGAAGAAATCATCGAAGCCGCTAAAGTCGCAGCCGCCCACGAATTCATCATGACCTTGTCCAATGGCTACAATACCAGAGTCGGCGAAAGAGGTTCGGCGCTCTCTGGCGGACAGCGACAGCGGATCGCGATCGCGCGGACGGTACTGCAACAGCCTCGCATTCTCGTCCTCGACGAGGCAACTAGCGCCCTCGACTACGCCACCGAGCAACAAGTCTGTATTAATCTCATCGACGCTTTTCGCGATCGCACAGTCTTTTTTATCACTCACCGTCTCGGCTCGATTAAAAATTCCGACGTTATCGTTATGATGGACGCTGGCTCGGTAGTAGAACAGGGAACCCATGAAGAACTAATGAAACTCAAGGGACGTTATTACTATTTGTATCAACAACAAGAAGCCAGAATGTAATTTAGATAATAGTTAATCGTGAGTAGTTGGTAGTTAGTCAATTTTTCCCCACTAACCACTAACCACTAACCAAAAAGAAATATAAATTGGGAAGTATGAATTTAGCAAACGGCAACCAACCAAATGGCGATCGCGAAGGAAAAATTCGCATCCTGGTTGTAGACGATCAGAGAATGATTCGAGAAGGACTCAAGGCGCTACTCGATACAGAGCCGGATTTAGAAGTCGTTGGCACGGCTGCTGACGGTCGGACGGCGATCGAGCAGGTAGAATTGCTACAACCCGATGTCGTTCTCGTCGATATGGAAATGCCGGACGTAGACGGCGTAACGACCACGCAAACAATCTGTCAAAAATCTGCCGAGGTTAAAGTTCTCGTTCTCAGTAGTTACGACAACCACGAGTACGTCAAAGAGTCTCTCGATGCAGGAGCCAAAGGCTATTTGCTCAAAGGAACCCCAGCCAAAGAACTCAGAGAAGCCATTCGTTCGATCTATAAAGGCTACGTCCATATCGGACCGGGACTGTTTGAAAAAATCGCTCCCAAAATGAAAGCAGAAGTGGGGAGCGCGGCAATCGTAAAACCGACTTCCGGGCAGCTGAGAGGAAAATTAGTGTCTTCCGTCGGCTTGAGGAACGGCTCGGCAAAATCTACGCTAGCAGTCAGCTCCAAGTCCGAAGCGCTAACCCTGCCCTTCGAGCAAACAGTCATTCTGCGCCAATCTCCCAGGTGGTCGCGGGCAATTATTTGGTCGCTGATTGGCGTAACGACTTTTGGGATTATTTGGGCGGCATTTGCCAAAATCGAACAGGTCGTTCCCGCTCAAGGTTCCCTCAAGCCAGAAGGGAAAGTCAAAGAAATTAAAGCTCCCGTCGATGGGGTCGTTCAAGAAGTCTTGGTAGAAGATGGACAGAAGGTAGAGAAAGGGCAGGTTCTGGTGACGCTAGACTCTACAGCATCGGCAGCCGAACTTGTCTCCTATCAAAAAATTCGTCAGTCGCTTCAGCGAGAAAATGAATTTTATCAAACCTTGATGGAACGACCTTTAAATCCGTCCGAAGTCGAACGAGCGATCGCTCGACTGAACTTACCCAAACAAGTGGCAGCCCTTGCTCGCAATCGCACAGCGCTCGTGTCGGAAAATCAACTCTTTCAGGCACAGCTGAACGGAACGGCGCAGCAAGGCAAACTCAGTACCGAACAACTCGCTCGCCTACAAAATGCTATCGACGAATCGAAGTCCCGCGTCGAGGCAGCGAGACTAGAGATGGAGCAACTCCAAAAACAACTGTCGCAAAATCAAGTCCAGTTAGCCGATGCTAGAAAACAGCTGAACGACGATCGAAAAACGCTCGCAGAAATCGAAGCGAGAAACAAAAAAGCAGTCGCACAAGCGGAAGAAAGTTTAGCTATTGAAGAAAAAATTCTTGGCGATGTCGAACCGCTCCTAGCAGAAGGAGCATTAGCCAAACTTCAATTAGAGAGACAGCGACAATCGATCAACGATCGCCGCGCGGAATTAATTAAGCAAAGAGCCGACGGAACGATTGAATATAACAAGCAACAACAACAAGTTCAAACCCGTCGGGCTGAAATCGAAAAACTCCTCGAAGAAGAGAAACGGTTGCGCTTAGATATCGCTCAGGCAAAGGAAGAGTTAAACAATACGGTTGCCCTGTCTGGTAAAGAAGTCCGCGATAAGATAGCAGAAAACGAAAAGCGTATTGCTGAAATCGACAGCCAACTAACCAAGGTAATGGTAGACAATGAAAATCGCATCGCAGAACTCGACAGTCAAATCAGTCGCGCCAAAGTCACCCTAAAATATCAAGAATTGCGAGCGCCCGTCGCTGGAACGGTATTCGATCTAAAAGCTAGCCCAGGCTACGTCGCGCCGCAAACCCAAACCGAACCTTTACTCAAAATCGTTCCAGATGATTATTTGGTTGCTCAAGTGAATGTGACCAATGAAGATATCGGTTTCGTGCGCAAAGGACAGAAAGCTGATGTCAGACTGCTCACTTACTCGTATAGCGAATTTGGGGATATCAAAGGGGAGGTGATTTCTGTCGGTTCGGATGCCTTGCCTCCTAGTGAAACTAACCCTAACGAGCGTTTTGAGCGATTCCCCGTCAGAATCAAATTAGATAAACAGGTTTTGGTCTCTAGTGGTAGAGAACTTCCCCTCCAATCGGGCATGGGTGTTACTGCTAACATCAAAATCCGAGAAGATCGCACTGTCTTGAGTTTATTTACCGAACTGTTCACCAAGAAAGTAGAGACGCTCAAGGAAGTTCGATAGTTGACCGAAATCGTTCAAAGTTCAAAAACGTTCATGAGTATTGTTCGGCGCTAAAGTGGGCGTATGTCCGACTCCTATTTGTCATCTTGCGGCTTAAATGACTGGTTGCAACTACTGCAACACCATCGGGCGATCGCAATTATTCGTTCCACTGACAAACAACTAGGCTTATCAATGGCGAAAGCCGCTGCCGAAGGAGGAATGCGCTTAATTGAAATTACTTGGAATAGCGATCGCGCTGCCGAGTTAATTAGTCAACTGCGATCGCAATTACCTAACTGTATCATCGGGACTGGCACGATTTTAACCGTCGATCGCCTCAAAGATGCCATCGCCTGCGGCATTCAATTCTGTTTCACCCCTCACGTGAGTTTATCACTCATTCAAACGGCGATCGAATTCGATCTTCCCATCGTTGCTGGGGCGCTTACTCCTACCGAAATTGTCGCGGCATGGCAAGCCGGTGCTAGCTGCGTCAAAGTTTTTCCCGTCGATGCAGTTGGCGGAGTCAGTTACATCAAAAGTTTACAAGGTCCTTTGCGGGAAATTCCGCTGATTCCCACCGGAGGGATTAGCATAGAAAATGCTTGTCAATTTATCGAAGCAGGCGCGATCGCTGTTGGTCTTTCGGGTCAATTATTTCCCCAACAACTTCTAGAAACAAGGGATTGGGACGCGATCGCGCAACGGGCAAAAACCCTGCGGCAAAAGCTTCTCGTTTAGTCGGGTTTTATCCGTGCGCGAAATTCAAACAACCTTAGCCTCAGGTAAAGCATCAAGCATCTTACCCAACCAATCGATTAAATTCTCTAACTGCTGCTGGGGTTTCAATACGCCCAATCCTCTCACCGTCACTTTTTTCGGACTGTAAACGAAACGCGATCGCAAGTGTTCGGGAAGCTTTTCTTGCAATAACTTCCAGGCAGGTTCTTCCATGGGGGTTTCTAAAATGACGTGCTGGCTGCCATCCGGTTTGATGCGAGAAAACCCCAGCGATTTGGCAATTTGTTTGAGTTCGACTACCTTCAACAACTGTTCTACGGGTGTAGGCAGCTTGCCATAGCGATCGTTCCAATCTGCGGCGATTTGTTGCAATTCTCGCTTGGAATTCGCCAGCGCAACTGCCCGATATGCATCCATTTTCTGTTCGAGATCGGGAATATAATCGGTTGGAATAAAAGCAGTCAGCTTCAGATCGATTTGCGCATCGTCCACTTGCGGGATTTCCCGTCCCTGAATCTCCTTAATCGCCTCCTGCAACATCTCCATATATAACTCAAACCCAATCGCCTCCATTTGCCCCGACTGTTCTACCCCTAGCAGATTGCCCACGCCGCGAATCTCCATGTCGCGGGTGGCTAATTGATAGCCAGAACCGAGTTGGGTAAATTCCTGCAAGGCACGCAAGCGCTGGCGTGCGGTATCTGTTAGTGTTTCTTTGCTGGGATACAATAACCAAGCGTGTGCTTGCACTCCCGATCGCCCGACTCGTCCGCGCAACTGATATAGTTGGGACAATCCAAATAGCTGGGCATCTTCGACGATAATGGTGTTGACTCTGGGAATGTCCAATCCCGATTCAATAATCGTCGTACACACTAGAATATCGGCTTCTCCGTTATTGAAAGCCAGCATGGTTGCTTCGAGTTCGGAACTATTCATTTGTCCGTGGGCAATGGCAATTCTCGCACCGGGGATTATTTGTCCTAACTGTCCGGCAGTTTCTTCAATGCCTTCGACTCTGGGAACGACGTAGAATACTTGTCCGCCGCGATCGAGTTCGTTGCGAATGGCCGTTCTGACGACTTCTAAATTGTAGGGCGATAAATGGGTTTTGATAGGACGACGGGAAGGCGGGGGAGTAGTAATTAAACTCATTTCCCTGATTCCCGACAAAGACATATAAAGGGTTCGAGGAATCGGAGTCGCTGTCAAAGTTAGTACATCGACTTGCGTTTTCATCGCTTTAATTTTTTCTTTTTGATTGACTCCAAATCGCTGTTCTTCGTCGATAATTAGCAGTCCCAAATCTTTATATTTGACATCTTTACTTAATAATTGTTGCGTGCCGACGACGATATCTAATTCTCCCGTTGCGAGGCGCTGTAAAATCTCTTTTTTCTCCGAGGCAGTTCGAAAACGATTGAGCAAGCCAACGTTAATGGGATAGGGAGCAAATCGTTCTTTTAGCGTGTGATAGTGTTGCTGAGTTAGAATCGTCGTTGGCGCGAGAAAAGCGACTTGTTTGTGTGCGCTGGTGACAGCTTTAAAGATGGCGCGAATTGCCACTTCGGTTTTGCCAAAACCGACATCGCCACAGACGAGACGATCCATCGGGCGATCGCTTTCTAAATCTCTCTTGACATCTTGAATGGCCTTGAGTTGATCCGGCGTGGGTTGATAGGGAAAAGAATCTTCTAATTCCGCTTGCCAAGGCGTATCGGCGGGATAAGCATGACCGGAAAGTTGCGATCGCTTGGCATATAAATTCAATAAATCGACGGCTAATTTTCTGACCGATTTGCGAATTCTATTTTTGGTCGCCTCCCAAGCTTTCCCCGACATTTTATGTAATTCGGGAGGACGATTTCCCGTCTGACGATAGCGAGATAAACTATCAAAAGAATCTGCCGGAACTCTCAACAATCCATCGGCATATTGAATGGCTAAATATTCGCGATCGGATAACGTCTCTAGCTTGACAAATTTCCCGATTCCATGACTTTTATGAACGACGTAATCTCCCGGACGCAATTTATTGAGATCGACTTGTTTAGAGGCAGCACGGCGACGTTTTCGTACATAGCCAAGGCTGACTAATGCGTGTTGTCCGAATAATTCTCTATCGGTAACGACGACGATGCGATAAGTCGGTAAAATAAACCCTTCTAATTCTGCTAAGCCAGAATATTTTAAGGCAACTGCTGTATTTTGCGCGTTGAGTTTTTCTATGGCTGGATAGTCCCGTGGATTGGGGATAAATTGTGCGGGACAGTCGTGTTCTTGTAATAGCGAAACCGTCCGAGAAGGTTGAGCAGAAATAATCCAGCTAGCATATTTACTAAGGGTAATGCCACTATAAATTTCTCGCTTTCCTCGCAAAATTTCGGCTAGTTTTGCATATTGATGGGGAGTTGTTGGAATGGGACGGCTGGAAAGATTAACTGTATAAATTGAATGATGATAGCTTTCTTCGGCAAGTTGGGATAAATAAACAATTGGAAATTGTTCGGCTAATTGAAAAGATTCCTCGAAAGAACGATGAATTTTCGGTAAAGGTTTGTCTAACTCTAACCATCGCTCTTCGACATACTCAACCCAGCGATCGCTATGGGCGCGACACTGTTCGACTTCATCGAATACGCATAGAGTATTCTTGGGTAAATACTCTAATAAAGAAGCGGGTTTTTCAAAGACAATTCCCAAAAATCGTTGCATTCCTTCCGGTAAATTTCCCGCACTAAAAGCTTCTTTTTCTTGAACAGAAAGATAGATCGATAGCGCATCTTCTACATTTTTAATTGCAGCAGCAATAATCGGTGCAAAACTTGTCGGGGTAAGAACCAAGCGATCGATTTTATCGAGGGAACGCTGCGTTGCCGGATCGAACTCTCGAATTTGTTCTAGTTCGTCGCCAAACCACTCCAGTCGCACGGGCAATTCTGCCGAAACGGGGAAAAGATCGACGATATCCCCTCGGCGACTCCATTGCCCCTCAGTTTCTACCAGAGGGACTCGTTCGTAACCCAATTTTGCCAAGTGCGAGTCTAGGGTTTTTGCCTCCTGCGCCATTCCTAGCTCGAACTCCAAACAGTAAGATTGAAAAATCTCTGGCAACGGTAAATGAGGTTGTAGCGCTCTCTCTGTTGCAACGATAGCAATATTAGTTTTTTGTCCTTCGTCCTTTGTCCTTTGTTCTTTTTCCCCAACCAATGACAAATAATTGATAACGACAGAGGACAATACCTGCATCTGTCCCCAAATCATCTCCGATTCGGGGTTAAATGGCTCGTAGGGCGATGCTTCTGAGGTAGGATAGAAATGTACGGTCTTCCACCCCATCGCCTCTAATTGTGCCGCCCAGCGCCCTGCTTCTTCAATCGTGGCGCAGACAACTAATAGGTTCTTGTCTTGAGATTGCGCCAAACTCGAAGCGACTAATCCCTTCGGTAAGCGAGAAATGCCAGACAACAGAAGCGATCGCTGCTGGTTTAGTTTTTGAAGCAATTCTTGAGTGAGGGGCGATCGCGCTAAAGCACGGACGATGGACTCTAATGTCATTTTAATTATTTGTCGATAATAACGATCTCAATGGAAGAAAGACCCTTATCTCTCTAACAGTATAGCTTTAGTGCTTTTGATGGCTAGTTTGGCTCCTATAAAACTACGTGTCGTCACGAGCTATTTGCAAAGTTATTTTCTGTAGCGAATTCGCGATCGCGAATCATCCCCGAAGTGGATAGCGCCGGTTGTTCTTTAACAGATTGTACGAGAGATACGAGCTATGATGATGTTTGACGAATACTAGACCCGATCGGCATTCGCCTATCCTGCCAACGAGGCAAGGCAACTCAAGTTATTTAATCTATGTTCTCTGTCGCTAGCGAAATTTTAGTCATTCTTTTGTTAATCGTCCTCAACGGCGTCTTTGCTCTATCTGAAATAGCGATTGTCTCAGCCCGCAAAATCCGCCTAGAACAGCTTAGCGCTCAAGGGGACAAACAGGCTAGGGTAGCGTTAGAACTCGCCAACAATCCCAACCAAATTCTCTCCACAGTTCAGATTGGCATTACCCTGATCGGGATTGTTGCTGGCGCCTATGGAGGCGCAAACATCACACAACGTCTGACAGCATTATTAGAACAAGTTCCCATTCTAGCCGCTCAAAGCCAAGCGATCGCATTTGCGATCGTGGTTTTGATCATCACCTATCTATCGCTAGTGATTGGCGAATTAGTCCCCAAGCGCCTCGGTTTAAATAATCCCGAAAAAATTGCCAGACTCGTCGCCATGCCCTTACGCTGGCTATCTGGCGGGGTTTCTCCAATCGTTCGCTTGTTGAGTTTCTCCACCGATTTGGTGCTGCGCCTTTTGGGTGCGGGAACGGTTTCTAACGAACCCCTCATTACTGAAGAAGAAATCAAAATTTTGATCCAGCAGGGAACCGAGGCGGGCACCTTTGAGGAAGCCGAACAGGATATGCTAGAGCAAGTTTTGCGCTTGGGCGATCGCCGAGTCAGCACCCTCATGACAACGCGACCGGAAATTGTCTGGCTCGATCTCGAAGATTCTTCCGAAGTCAATCGCCAAAAAATTATTACCAGCAACTATACTCGTTTCCCCGTCTGCCAAGGCAGTTTAGACGAGGTTTTAGGGATCGTGCAAGTCAATAATTTACTTGCCTGTTGTTTTGCCAATCAGCCTTTCGATCTTACCTCATCTTTACGACAGCCGTTATTTGTCCCCGAAAGTACTAGAGGATTAAAAGTTCTCGAATTATTTCAACAAAGCGGCAATCATCTTGCACTGGTAGTAGACGAATATGGCGTGATTCAAGGTTTAGTTACTATCACCGACATTTTAGAAGCTATTATCGGAGACCTTCCGACAACAGGTCAGCCAGAAGCGCCGCAAATCGTTCAACGGGAAGACGGTAGCTGGTTAGTCGATGGGATTTTATTGATTGAAGATTTTAAAGAAGTTTTTCATGTCGAAGAATTACCAGGAGAAAAAGAGGGAAATTATCATACTGTCGGCGGATTTGTGATTACCCTTCTCGGCAAAATTCCCATGGCAGCCGATAGTTTTGAATGGGGGAATTTACGATTTGAAGTTGTCGATATGGATGGGAATCGAGTTGATAAAGTCTTGGTAACACCGATAGCAAGAGAAGGGAACGAAGTCGAAAGCTATATTCAAGGGGACTAAGAACTTTCTAAGAACGAAGGTCGGAAGTCGGACAAGCAACCACTGACCACTAATGACTATCGATGTTATCAATGATTGGGGTTTGGGAATACTAGCGATAACGGATAGAGAAATTAGGTTTTTTAGATTCTGGAGATTTCTATGACCCAAGCACCGCGTTCGGTTCCGCCAGTCCCTCTGCCACCGCCACCGCCGCCTAGAACCGCTGTGACTCCGCCTCCTAGAGTAGCAGGACGCGCCCCCAATCAGCCGTCGCTGGCACAACTGATTCGTCGTGCCTATGATGAAGGTTATTCTGACGTTCACTTGGGAGTTGGAGAACTGCCGCGCATGCGCGATCGCGGTGAAATGATTATCTTGGAATATCCAGAGACGGACATTAACACTTTCATGAGTTGGCTGCGGGAGATTCTCAGCGAGGAAGAAATTCAGCGCTTCAAAAAAGAACTAGAATTTGACGGCGCAACCCAATACGACTTTGCCCGCGTTCGGATTAACATTTTTGACAGTCTCAGAGGTCCAGGGATGGTGTTGCGCTTGATTCCTCTGAAAATCTTAACTTTAGAACAGTTGCGATTGCCTCCTGTTTTTAAGGATATCTCCAACGCACACAAAGGACTCATTTTGGTGACGGGCCCTACGGGTTCGGGTAAATCTACCACGATGGCGGCGATGGTAGATTACATCAATAAAGAACACGCCAAGCATATCATCACCATCGAAGACCCGATTGAATTCGTCCATCAAAGCCGTCGTTCTTTGATCAAACAGCGCGAAGTCGGCATTCACACTCACAAGTTTGATAATGCCCTCAAAGCTGCCTTGCGGGAAGACCCCGATATCATTCTGGTAGGGGAAATGCGGGACAAAGAAACCGTGAACACGGCTCTCAAAGCAGCGCAAACGGGTCACTTGGTTATGGGAACCCTACACACCAACAGCGCTGTCAAGACCCTGGAGCGTATTCTCAGCCTCTATAGCGCCGAGGAACAGGATGCCATGCGAGTCGCGATCGCAGAATCGCTAGTTGCTATCATTGCCCAAGGCTTGTGCCGTACTACAGATGGAAAGCGGGCCGCCTATCACGACATCCTGATTAATACAGAAACGATTAAAGATTACGTTCGCCAGGGCAAGAACGACGAAATTCTAGAACTGATGAAGGAAGGCGAGTACGATGGCATGATTACTACCAACCAATCCCTCTTCAATCTCTACCAAGAAGGACGCATTACCGAGGAAACCGCCTTAGAATTATCACCTACGCCGAATGAGATGGCGATGATGCTGCGCGGTAAAATTTAGAAAGAAGGATGAAAGATGAGGTGTTCTATCCTTCATTCTTTTTTCCTTGCCGTTGGGCTAGAACTTGCGTCTGGCAGCATGCGGCGAGTTCATTGCGCACTTTATTCCTTTTGTTATCGTGCCTGAAATATTTAAAGGCATTGCGTTGTTTACCCCTGGAGGAGATGTAGTCTACTGTGTCGATCCTAGTAAACGCGATCGCTGGCATTTACACCTATGCGTTGCTTTGCAAGAATTACTAGGATTGTCAGAACCTCCTCATTTTTTGGTTCCGGGATACACCGCGACTGTCGATCGCTGGTTCGATCCCCACACTCAGCAACTACAAACCTTTGCTGAGGTTTATCCGGCAGTACGACGCTATCAACCCCTGCTCAATGCCATCTTTGGAACGGAGGGATTAGTCTGGCAGCTTGCACCTTGGCAAGAAGAGACGTGCAACCCTATCGTTTTAGAAACTTATCGTCCTTTGTTTGCTCCACTTTGGGAAAACCACGATCTCGTCGCATGTTTGGACAACCAACAGCAACTTACTCGCCCAAAAGTCGGACAAGTTCTAAGCGAAACCTCAGAAAGCTTGCCTTCTGAGGAACAAATACGCGGTTACGTATTGCGCTTATTTGTAGCTGGTAACGATATTGCCACCAAACGAACTTTAGAGACGCTCCATCAAGTCTTGGAGCAACAGCTTCAATATCCTTACACGCTTAAAGTGATAGACATCCTTAAGCACCCAGAACTAGCAGAAACCAACCAAGTCTCTGCTACGCCTACTTTAGTGCGAGTTTGGCCCCAACCTGTAAGACGCATTGTCGGAGAACTAGAAGACTTGCAACGAGCGATCCAGATCGTTCTTTCTTGATTAGATTAGAGCCGTCTAAAAAATTTCCCCTTCACTATCGAAACTCTAAAAATCGGGGGGTAAGAGTACCTCATCGATCGGAACGATCGCGCCATCGTTAGCTTTGAGAGGATCGCTAGCCATCGCCTCGTTGAGCTTGACTCCAACGCGATCGCCCATAGGAACTCCCGTAATTTTCACTGAATGTCCCTCAATAGTTGCGATTTCTCCGCGTTTTATATCTTCTTCAGCAACAATACCAGCAACTAAGTGATATTTTAGCACTTTCTCCAAATTCTCAGGTTGCGACAACTTTTCGCGAACGTTTTCAGGTAACGCCTCAAACGCTTTGTTTGTTGGAGCAAAGATGGTTAACATCTTTTCTCCTTTTAAAGTTTCAACAATCCCTGTTTCTTTTAAGTAAGCATTAAAAGTTTTAAATTCGCCAGATTTGAGTAGGATGTCAACAATCGGCTCCTGCTCGCTTTCGTAATAGTTTGCAGTAGGCTGAAAAAAACTAGATGGGGGATAATAGTATTGAGCTAAAACGGGAAAGCTCAGTAGGGTGCTGACCCCTGCAATTCCTACAAAACCAGTTAATTTTTTGAGCCAGTTTTTATCGTATATCTTTTTCATATCCATTCCCCTTTACTTTTTGTAAAAAACCGCTTGATAACTATAGACGTAAATGGGTCTACAAACGCTACTCCCATCATTCCAGATTATCTGAAGGCTTATTCATAGGTTAGTATTAAGGAGGTGTTTTTTAAGTTATTTATAACGATAATGTAATTGTTTTTAAGCTTAGAGGCTGTTCTAAGACTATTTAGGATTTGATCTAGCAAATACCATGCCTGAGTTAGGAGAAATCATAGACGGTCGATACAAAATTTTACAGGAGTTAGGAAGTGGAGGGTTTAGCAAGACCTATCTAGCCAAAGATACGGAACTTCCTAACCAACCTTTGTGCGTTGTCAAACAACTCCAACTCAGGTTTAATAGTGCGTCGCTATGGCAAAATGCCAAAGAACGTTTTTCGCTCGAAGCGCAAGTATTGCAGCGATTGGGCAATCACGATCGCATTCCCCAAGTCTTAGCCTATCTAGAAGAAGATGGAGAATTCTATCTGATCCAGGAATATATTGATGGGGAAGAATTTAGGATAGAAGTCGGTCGTCAGACTCTAGAAGAACTTCAAGTCATCTACTTCCTTAAGGAAGTCTTAGAAATCTTAGCGTTCGTTCATCAGCAGGGAGTCATCCACCGCGATATTAAGCCATCCAATCTCATCCGACGACGACGGGATAACAAAATTGTACTGATTGACTTCGGTGCAGTTAAAGAAATCGGCACCCTGTCATTTGATGCTCACAAACAGTCAATGATAACCAAGGTCATTGGAACGCCTGGTTATATGCCACCAGAACAACAGAACGGCAAACCAGTCTATAGTAGCGATATCTATGCCTTGGGCAAAACAGCCATTTATGCCTTGACTGCGCGATCGCCACTAGAATTGGAAGATGTGCAATCGGGCGCACTAAAGGACTGGGAGCGGTTGACGCGGGTGAGTCCGCACTTAGCTGCCATTTTAAACAAAATGATACGCCCGAACTTGAAAGAGCGCTATCACTCCGTCGCTGAAGTTCTTCAGGATTTACAGCCTCTACTCAAAATCGGACAAACTGTAGGCGGACGCTACAAAATTAGCCGCTACTTAGGGGGAGAAATAGGAAGCCATACGTATCTAGCCGAGAATCTAGTGCGACATTACCAATCGCCTTGTATCCTCAAACAACTCCAGTCTCAAACGAGCGACCCCTCCCCCCTAAAAGATGTAGAACGTCTATTTGGAGACGATTTAGCCGTTTTAGAGGAGTTAGGCAATCATCCTCAAATTCCCCACCTTTGGGATCGCTTCGAGGAAGGGCAAGACTATTACATCGTTCGAGAATTTATCGATGGCGAGGCACTCTCTCAAGAAATTCAAAGAAACCAGCACTTGAGCGAAGAAACTGTCGTCGATCTTCTTTATCAGGTTTTGGAAATCTTAGCGTTCGTTCGCCAGCAAGGAATAGTCCACCGCAATATCAAGCCATCCAATCTCATCCGACGACGACAAGATAACAAAATTGTACTGACTGACTTTGGTTTGATTAAAGAGATCGCGAAACTGCTATCGGATCGAAGTAGCTCTGACAGTTCGGATCGGATAGTAGGAACGAAGGGTTATATGCCCCCGGAGCAAATGGCAGGTAGACCGACCTATAGCAGCGATATTTATGCTTTAGGAATGACCGCTATCCAATCACTTACCGGAACATCTCCAGAGCAACTTCAGACCGATCCAAAAACGGGCGAGGCAATCTGGCACGAAAACGTACAGATAAGCCAGAAGCTGGCAAAAATAATCGACAAGATGGTGAAGTTGGATGTCAACAAGCGCTACTCCTCTGCTAGCAAAGTGTTGAATGCACTAGGAGAGTCCAGCAGGTTCTTTACTACAGCCGAACGCACATCTTTGCCAACCTCTACATCGAGATCGAGACGAGGAACTGCCGCCGATTTAGCAACTAGATTCGATCGCGGCAGGCGACGCTTTTTAAATCTTTGGTATATTTTGGTAATTGTGGCGGGGATGGGTTTTCTTCTGGGAGTCATAGAGATCGTTCGTCCGACCGTGCGACCGATGCTGATAGCGCATCAAGGCGATCGCTTGGTGCAGCAGGAAAAACCCGAAGCAGCACTCCCTATCTTTCAGCAAGTTTTAGACATCAGCCCCAACAATTTACAAGGTTGGGAAGGTCGAGGCGATGCTTTATTTGCCCTAGAGCGCTATCAAGAAGCGCTGGCTGCCTACGATAAAGCGATTGAATTACAGCCTCGCGATGCTCGCGCTTGGAAAGGTCGAGGAGATGTTCTCTATCGATTGGAACGCTATGAGGCTGCTTTGTCTGCCTATAATAAATCGCTGAGCCTCAAACCCCGCGATCCCGAAGCTTTGAATCGGAAAGGCAGAGCTTTGTATAAACTGGAGCGTCCTCAAGAAGCGTTGGCAATTCAGGAAGAAGCACTCAGAATTAGACCAAATTACGCTGAAGCTCTCAGCGATAAAGGAATTGCTCTGATTGGCTTGCGCAGATACGAAGAAGCTTTGGGGGTCTTGAATAAGGCGCAGGAAATTAAACCGCTCGATCCTAAATTTTGGCAAAATAAAGCCTTAGCCCTACAGTACTTAGGTCGCCGTAAAGAGGCGCTGGATGTTTATAAAGAAGCGCTAGCTGCCTACGACAAAGACCTAGAACGTAAACCCAATAACGTAACGGTTTGGGTCGATCGCGGTAACGTGTTAATTAAATTACAGCGCCCCGAAGATGCCCTCGCCTCCTATGAAAAAGCATTGAAAATCAAACCGGACTCCTATCTCGCCTGGTTGAGTAAAGGCAATGCTCTCTTTCCTTTGGGGCGCTACGATGAAGCCTTGACAGCCTTTGACAAAGCTCTTGAAATCAGACCGGAATCTTATCTGACTTGGCACAATCGCGGTTCCTTGTTGCGCGATGGCAAGAGAGACTTTGCTGGAGCGATCGCATCCTATGACAGGGCGATCGCGATCGCTCCCAATTTTTATCATGCTTGGCGCGATCGCGGCTTAGCCCTCTCTCAAGCCAATCGTCACAAAGATGCGATCGCGTCTTTCGATCGCGCTTTACAAATCGAGCCGAGCGACCACCAATCTTGGAGCGGTCGAGGAATTGCTCTCTCCTCGCTCAACCGACGCGCTGAAGCTCTAGCTTCCTTTAACAAAGCCGTAGGGCTGCAACCGTCAGATCCCTTTGTCTGGATGAATCGAGGATTGGCTTTAGAGCAATGGGGACGCTTTCAAGAAGCACGAGATTCTTATATGAAAGCCCGCGATCTCGATCCGAGATTCCAACCCGCCATTAACGCCTTAGAACGGTTGCAGTAAATACAGAGAGACGAAAATAGCTCGCTTCCCCCTTCCAATGGCTTGTAAGCTCAGAACTGCTTAGAAACGAAAAGTCGTGCGAATAGTTCCAACAAAAAGGGTATCGTTGCTGTCGATGTGCCCTGGATTGGTGACGATAAAAACGCCAGGTGTAATCCAGATATTGTCATTGATTTTAAAGCGGTAGAAAAACTCAAAGTGCAACGATGTGGCTTCATCTTCAACGCCAAAATTTTTCCGAAACCACCTCTCTAATTCTACGTTCGATTCCAAGCGAGGATTATTATCTGTTACCTGAACAGGTGCTTCCTCTCTAATAACCTGTTCAAAAAAAGGTACGCTAGCGCCTTGGGTTTCTGGTCCTGCATTAACTAATTTGGGCGGCATTCCAAACAAAAAAGCCATTAAATCTCCTTCCCGACCAAAGGGATCGGAAAGACCGAGAGAAAATAGATAGGTTACTGTGTTGCCAAAAGGCTTTTCTCCAGACGAAGGCGATACAGGACATTCTAAGCCAGGATTGTTCAAACAGTCTAAGGGAGACGGTCCGCCAGGAGTTTCTGCAACCCCCGATCTAAATTCAGGAACCGGATCTTGGAAATTCGTGAAAGTCCATCCTGCCCAAGCTCCAAAGGTTAGTTTCTCGGTGATGCGCCATTGTAGGGTTGCGCCAACTGCATGGGTTTGTGCGGGTAAATCCCCAATCGAGACTACGCTATCGGGAATCAACGGATTAGGTAAAATCCCCCCAGACCATAACCCAGTCGATTCAGCATTAACGCTACCAGCAAACATTCCCAACCGACCGTCGCTGGTGTAGGCATTGACGTAACTCAGTCCCGCAACAACTGTCTCAAAGGGTTGCACTAACAACTGTACTCCTAAAACGCTGCGATCTGCTCCAAAGAATCCTCCATTGGGATCGCTGCTATTTGCTGTACCGTAGGCAACTTGCAAGCGCAATGGCTCGGCAATCAACCAATCAATTCCCACGCCAGCATCCAAAGGGCTTCCTAGCCTAAAAATCGGGTTGAGCTGTCCGAAACGGGAAATCGAACCTCGTCCGAGATCGAAGTAGGGAGAGTTGGCACTGAGAACGTTGCTTAAGCTAAATCCAAAGGGAATCGCAGAAATAACGACGCGATCGTCGAAAATGGGAAATCGATATTCTAGCTCGTCCAAAATTACCTGATTCTCTAAACCTGCTTGGTAAGATAAGCGAGCCATGTAAGTATTCAGCGACTCTGGATTAGTAAAACCACCATTATCAAAATTGCCAGTTGTCAAATAAAGACGCAGGCGATCTTTTCCAGTAAATGAGGCTTGCAATCCCAAGCGAGTCAAGTGCGCCAGAACTGTATTCGTTCCCGGATCGTCTCGATCTTGACAGCTAACTCTTTGTGTATCTGGAAAGAGGTCGCTCTCTACAAATCTACAACCTCCAGGGGGATCGCCCCCACCAGCGAAAGCAAGTCCAAAAATAACCTCTCCATTCATCTTGACCGTCGTCGAGAATTGATGGTCTTCCAAAAAAGCGACTCGACTTTCCAAATTGTCTACTCGTCCTCCCAAGGCAGCCAGTTCGGTTTCAAATTCCTTGCCCAACCGCTTCAGTACCTCAAGGTCTTCGCGCATGACGGAGACATTTTCTTGTATCAGACGCTCCATTGTATTCATACAAGCGTTTAATCCGGCGGCAAATTCATAGCGACTCATTACCCGGTTGCCCCGAAAAGTCCCGTCGGGATAGCCAGCAATACAGCCATATCGTTCTACGAGCGATCGCAGCGCTTCATACGCCCACTCGGTTGGCTGCACGTCCCGCAACTGAGAGACATTGGTCACCTGTTCTACGATATCGTCAGAGAAAATGTCGATCGCTAATGACTCGTCATTGGACTGAGCGAGAGATTCTGCTTCTATTTCTGTCGTTGCCGGAACGATTGGGTTGTCTGTTTTGAGCTGAGCGACCCTAGGAAGGGTACGATTTTCTAAATTCTCAGCCGACAATTGAGCATCAAAACTATTAAGATTTATGTCATAAAATTGACTCCAATTAGTCGATCGCAGTCGAGGAGTTGATAACTTATTTTTCTTAAAATTGGATGCGATCGCCTCTAAATTTGTCTGCTGAAAAGACTCTGCTCGAACGACAGATGGAAGTAAAAGCCATAGTAAACTACCGAGCAAGAAAAGCTTTACCCTCATCGTTCCTCCTCACACTTAATTTTAAAGATGGAGGTATTTTACCTAACTTAGTCATAATGAGATAGAAGATTGCGAAAATCCTTAACGACCCCTCAAGCGATCGGGAAAATTGGCGTTCACAATCATGGGATGATAGTCTCACGCAAAGACGCAAAGAAATATTGCTCAAATCATTCCGCTAATATGTAATGCCGGAATAGTTAAAATTTGAACAGTATTGGATTATCGATCTCTACGACAGCGTTCTCGTTCGTCACCCAGCAGAATGCTGGCACATCCTGCCGATGGCTCATCTCTAAGTTGATTTTCTAGCTTGAACGTATAGAGATCGTAGATATCCTCTACAACATCCTCAGAATCCTCAATTGCTCCTGTAATATCTTTCTCGACAGCTACATCAAGAACGCCACTGTCACTTGCGTTAGTTTGAATAGGAGATATCGCTCTTTGAATGAAGTCTCGCGAAGGAATCTGCCAATTAAACGGGAGGTTAATTTTTAGCTGCTCCCACAAGGTCAAAAAGTTATTCAAATTTTGCGCGCTGCTAAAGCGAGTATGCAGAATTGGAGGTTCGTAAGTGGCTGCTTCCGATACCGTCTTAGTTACATCTTCCGACTCTAACGCTAGCTTACCCTGGATGGCATTCAGAGAACAGTATTGACTCAATAGCTGCCCTTTGTCCGCCGATCCTCGACCATGAACGCCAATGACTAAGCCGTTGCTATCGAACACGGGACCGCCACTCATCCCTGGACGAGTTTGATCGATATAAAAAATGCTATAGCCATTTTGACCTTCGGTTGGTTGAATCATTCTGGTGACGGGACCCCAAGCCAAACGTCGTTGACGACGAGCTACCCTTCCCCGGCACTTGCCTGTCTGGGGATCTCGTTCTTTTTCTGGATCGGGCCACCCCGACACATAAATCCTTTCAGTACCTGCGATCGTGGTTGGGTTGCCTAGAGACGCGACGGGATATTCTTGCTCGCTCTCAAAGCTAACAACAGCCAGATCGGGACCTGCTACTCTATTGGGAATCGCGATCGAATAACAGCCGAATCTCGTTACGGGTTTTAGAGATGGTACGTCTGTCAATGGGCACTTTCTACCATCATTGGCTTGTTCGACTACATGAACTTTACCATCCCAAGTGCGAATGCCGTAGGGCAAGTTTTGTTCTAAATCTTTTTGTTTAAAGTTATGGGTGACGGTTAAAACATAGTAAGTTGTTCCTTTTCTGGCAACGATGACTCCCGAACCAGGATTCCAAACTCCATCCGGGTTATTTTCTCTGGCTAATGGATTATTGCGATTTTCTTCTAAGGCTTTGACTAATTCTGGTGTTAGTCCGGGTGCAATAATAACAGTCGTTTGCCTGGCAATCGAGTTAATTTCTGCAACTGAGAGTTCTGCTAAAGCTGGAGCAGCAGCCACCGAACTCAGCAAAATTCCAGCTAGAGAGGCTATAGTTTTTTTAAAAGAAAACATATTGGCTTAAATATAATATTTCTACATTTCTATGATATGCAGAAAAATTTGCATAGTTTAATAAAATAAAAGAAATGTAAATATGCTAAATTTTATCAAAATTTTTATTGATTTTTTGAAGCGATAAATAAAGCAAACATAATTAACTTAAAAAGTCTGTAAAGATTGCAGAATTCCTGTATTTCGTTGCAAGTTGCTTTTGAGGAACGAAATCCAAGATTAATTTGTAGGAATAGAGTTTGCGATCGCGAACCCCTAAAGTAAGAAAATATAAAAGCGACATTGCCAAAACCCCCTTGAGTCTGGTAAAAATCTGGTAAATATCTTGTCAAAGCTGCCTGCCTCACTCGCGCGAGGAAAATTGCCATGGGAGTCATTCCTATCGATGAAAACCTCCTACTGAGTTTCTTTTTATTTGGTTTAAGCATTTGTACAACTTCTGTAATTAGCTATACGTCTAAAAATTCCTCTCGCGATCGCTCCCATGTCAAGATTCCTAAACGCTCTCAAATCGTTCCCAAAGGAAAATTCTACCGACTCGCTTGTCTTTTAGAAGATGCCCCGCGAACCTCTTTGAGAGGTCAAGCTTACCAACTCGCCACTCCTCTAACGACTCCTTTCGCTTGCCCTCTAGAAGATGCTCCAGAAACTGCCCTCAAAGGTCAAGCTTACGAGTTAGCAACCCCTTTAATGACTCCTCTAGCTTGTATTGCAACTGAGTTGTGGCAGGAGTTTTACACTCGACAACTGGGAAAACCGGGCATTCATTATTGGGAATGGAAAGATAAACCCGAATCCGATAAGGTTTGTCGCGAGTTGTCGCTACTGCTGGCGTTACCCGAACCAAAAGGCTATGCCAAACAAGTCTTGTCAGCTTTAGGAGGAAGAAAATATTTATTCTGCAAACTCCCTAAAAGCACAGAAGAAGTTGGGAACTTATTGGTAGCTTTTGCAGACTGTATGGATGATGGCAAGTTTGCCAATCTAGATTGGCGCGTGCAGACAGCCATGCGTCGAGCTTTCAAAGAGTGGCACGAGTTAGCCAGCCAGCAAATTGGGATAGAGGCATTAGATGCCGTTTATCGAGTCTGTTATGGAATCTCCTGGGACAAGATTCAACCAATGCTCGATGAAGATCGATCCTTTTTAGAAGACTTCATCGCTGATGAATCGAGTCCGTGGTGGAAAATTTTGGGGGTGTCTCCCTCTGCCGCTCCCGTAAAGGTAGAGAAAGCCTATAAGAATCTAATTCGCCTCTGGCATCCCGATCTGAACAAGCATCCCTATGCCACGCAAGTAACTTCTCGAATTAATGTCGCCTACGAACGCTACCAATCTCTCCATCCATTTCCTTCCATGGCAGAACGAATGAGTATCAAAAATAACTCCAATTTGTTCGATAAAATTCGAGAATGGCTAAAACCGCTACTCTCTCGTTAACTGATACAATCTAGAGTCTTAAATCTGCTACTCACCTAAGAAAACGCATGCATCAAAAAAAACATCGGCTGACTCCACTGGCAATTATGACGGCAGCGACTTTCGCTTGGTCAAATCCTGCCCTAGCTAATGAAACTGTTTCAACTTTCTATAACGGGGCAGACGCTATAGATATTTACGTTCCCCCACCAGAAAATCAAACCAATGGGGTATGCGCGGCTTTTCTAGAACCCGGCATTAACTCCATTATCGGCAATTATTCCAATAATTGGGGGATTCTCGTCGAATCTTTGAGTGATGGCACGGTTTTATACAGTCATAATGCCGATAGGTATTTCATTCCTGCTTCTAATACCAAACTGTTTACCACTGCTGCTGCCCTGCAAAGACTAAATCCTTATGGCACTATTCGATCGCGATCGATCGGCGAGTGGATAACTGTTACCAATCAAAGAAGCAATAACAACTACGCAGAAGTCTTATTTCGTTTCATTGGCGGGGCTAAAGCCGCTAAAACCGCCTTATCCCAATTAGGTGTAAATCCGAATGGTTATCGTTTGGCGGATGGTTCCGGTTTGTCTAGGCGCAATGCTGCTACGCCCAGAGCGATAGTTTCGACGCTCAAGGCAATGTACCATGCCCAAGGAAAAGATATTTTTCTGGCTTCCTTACCCGTTGCAGGCATGAGCGGCACGCTCAGAGAGCGAATGCGCTATACTCCAGCCCAAGGCATGGTTCATGCTAAGACAGGAACTTTAAAGGGCGTGAGGGCTTTATCTGGCTATGTCGAGCACCCTCGCTACGGAACGCTAGTTTTTAGCATTATCGGCAATCATCCCAGACTCTCAGGAAAAGTTCTCTCCAAAACGATTGATGACATTGTTGTACAACTGAGTATGCTGATGCCTTGCGAGTAGTTTTTCAAAGTGTTGGCGTTGGGATATCCGCTTTCCCGCGCCGCGCCATCTTCTGTGTGAATGACATTTTGCCAATCTCGAAGGTGAAAGAAGCGCAGCGCTAAATTTGGGTTGAATCCAACTTAACCAATTCATCCCGATGCTGATGCTCTGCACTTAGGTGAGCAAGCACGGGGAAGAAAGGTTGATGGAGGCTAATCAACTGCGCTAAAGTTTTCTTTAACTGGGTTCGAGGCACGATCGCGTCTATAAATCCGTGCTCGAGGAGATATTCAGAAGTCTGGAAGCCTTCGGGCAGCTTTTCTCGCAGCGTTTGCTCGATGACCCGCTTGCCTGCAAACCCGATGGTGGCCTTGGGTTCTGCCAGAATAATATCTCCGAGCATGGCAAAACTTGCCGTAACTCCCCCCGTCGTCGGGTGAGTCAGTACGGGAATATAAAGCAATCGAGCTTCTCGATGGCGATGCAGCGCGCCGGAGATTTTTGCCATCTGCATTAGACTTAACATCCCCTCTTGCATCCTCGCGCCGCCAGAAGCACAGATAATGACAACGGGCAGGCGTTCTTGAGTGGCATGTTCGATGAGGCGAGTAAGTTTTTCTCCCACAACCGAACCCATACTACCACCCATAAAGCGAAAATCCATCACCCCAAGGGCAACGGGCAGACCGTCAATTAATCCGGTTCCCGTTTGTACTGCGTCTTGCAGTCCCGTTTTCTCTTGCATATCCTTGAGGCGATCGCTGTAGGCTTTGCGATCGCGGAATTGTAGCGGGTCGGTGGGACATAAATTTTCGCCTAGCAGCTTCCAGGTATTGGCATCGATTAACTGGCGGATGCGTTCGTCGCTGTCAACGAACATGTGGTTGCCGCATTCGCTGCACACCAGCTGATTGGCCTTTAGGTCTTTCGTGTAGGCTAACACCCCGCAAGCTTGGCACTTCGTCCACAATCCATCGGCAATTTCTCTTTCTTGCTTTTGTTGGGTACTGGGTTCTGCTTTTTGTCTGTTGGCAAACCAATCAAATAAGGACATAAGAATCTGCTATAAAATATCTAATTTTCATCTTCTGGCGAACTCAAAAGCAGCAGGGCAGTCCACTGGTCTTGCGATCGCACTTGCAAAGCCGCTTGACTTCCTTGACCGCAATAAACTCCAGTTCCAATATCTACGACTCGACTTGGAATGTCATAAGCTGCTAGTATTTGCTGCATTAGTTCGGCTTCCCAGCGAGCTTGAGTTGTTCTTACGACGATCCATGACACAGGTTTTATTGTATCAAGCTAAGAATACTCTCCGATATAGCGATCTCAAAGATCACCAACTTCCAAGCGGAAAAAAGATTTTTAAATAAGACGATATAATCTCATTTCCAAAAAACACTGTCAAGGCGGCTCCCAGTGCCAAAAACGGACCAAATGGCATTGGCTGTCTGCGATTGAGTCGCCCAAACGCGATCGCTACTCCTCCGATTAACGCGCCTACCGCACAAGCTAAGAACCCAGTCACCAATAAATACTTCCATCCCAACCAAGCTCCAATCGTTGCCGCCAATTTGGGATCGCCTCCTCCCATCGCCGTTTGTCCGTAAGCGATCGAGCCAATCAAACGGATGGCATCAAACAGCCAGATTCCCAAAACAGCACTGCCAATCCCCAGCATTAAATAACTCGCGATGTGACCCTCCTGCCAGCCTTGCAGGGTATGAAAGCCCAATCCTACCACCAACCCCGATTGCGTCAGTGCGTTGGGTAAGGTCATCGTATCGAGATCGATCAGCGATAGGGTTAGTAACCAACTCAACAAAGTCCAATAGCTAACGGCAGTTAGATTGAAACCAAATTTCCAATATATCAGGACGAATAACAAGCCAGTTGCTGCTTCAACCAGAGGATAGCGCATGGAAATTGGCGTTCTGCACCAGCGACAGCGACCGCGCAACCACAGCCAACCGAAGACAGGAATGTTTTCTGTGGCACCCAACCGATGCAAGCAATGGGGACAGCGGGAAGGGGGATGAATGAGGGATAAGCCTGCGGGGATGCGATAAACAACTACATTTAAAAAGCTACCAATACAAGCTCCCAAGGCGAAAGCAAAAATACTTGCGATCGCTACAATCATAATGTCCATCGCCTTGAATGACTCTAATTATTAATCTCAAGTGTCGAAAGTTGTTTAAAAAACCTCGGCTTCAAGTTGCTTTAGGGGAATAAAGCACTCTCTGGGCAGCAAAATGGGATTTTCTCGAAAAATGAGTTGACCGCGATAGGTATCGCGGTTAATAGCCACTCCGCAAGGTCGCCTGTCTACTTTATTTTGCAAACCGCAATAATTTCGATAAATTCGCTGGGCTGCCCTCAAAAGCGAGGGATCTAAGAAGATTGGGATCTCCATCTGTTTGTTTGGGTTCTGAGATTGTTCCGGTATTCGTGCCAAGATTCCGTTCCCCCCCACACTTTTAAACAATTAAAGCCAAAATTCTACCTATTTTAGATGGTACACAAGGATTAGAGGAGCAAACATAAATTTTTGGCTCAAATTAATTGTTAGTAAAGGCAGGAAACAACTCGCGGGGAAAATCTTCTGCCGACAGACAAGTTGCCATTGCTGTCACTGGTGAAGTGTTCGGGACATTCTTAGCTAAAGCAATAACGCACTCAGAATGGCGACCGGGTAGTAGACTCCGACGACATGAGTCTAACGCCACCAGAGAAGGAGATTCTTCTGCATCTGTTTTGGTTGGCGATTCGGTTGGTTCGATGCCGCCAGGTTCTTCTGTTTCGGATGGAGGTTCTGGAGTCGTTATTTGGGAAGTCTCATTCTTGTTGGTTTTAGCGGAAGTTTCCGACTTGTTAGCTTGAGAGGTCGAAGCTGATAAAACTTCTGCATGAATATCTACCACGCAGTTAGCCAGATCGACGGGTCTTCTGACTCTGTAACAAGCTCTGAGAGCCTCTTCAGGCTTTATCGGGGTTTCCTGTCTAATTTTGCTAACACACTCAGATAATTCTTTGGGAATCAGCGCATCCGAACAGGCTACCCCGGCTTGCTGGGCTGGAACGCCGCGATCGATCAGTTCGTTAACGCAGACGCTAAATTCATTTTCTGCTGCGGCAGGACGGATAGGAATCGAGAGGGTTAATAAAATGGTTGGCAAAGAAATTGCCGCGCTCAAGCGGACGCAGAAGTTAAATAATTTTTGCATGGCATTCAAGCAATAACGATAGGATCGTATAAGAGGACATCCCAAAAGTCCATTTTGTCATTCTGAGTATCGACCAACTTGGTCTCTCATCTAACTGAAACGTGCAATAAGATGCTTTGCTTCGCTCTCGCGACGCCCAACATGACGAACAGGCTCTGCCGTGAGACGGCAGAGTACCTTGCACATTCTCTACTTTTGGGACAACCTGTAAGGATGAAGGAGATTTTAACAAATCTTTGCTAGGAATTTCTAATTTCAATGACCTGTCTCAATTTTTACAAACGATCGCTATCTTTTTGTAAAATAGAAGACTGGATCTTTAGTAAGCTGTAATACATTTACATAACGCCATCTGGAGTCTGAACGCAAGAATATTTATGGAAATTAAACCTCTGACACCTCAAAAATCAACGGACGAGAGTATTTCAGAATTCAGACTTCAGAAAACGACGTTTGGCTGGCAGGGGTTAATCGAAGCCTATCGCCCCTATCTCCCCGTTAGCGCGGCAACTCCAGTAGTGACCTTACTTGAAGGAAATACCCCTCTGATTCCCGTTCCCTATATCTCTCAACTCATCGGTCGCGGGGTTAGGGTTTTCGTCAAATACGATGGCTTAAATCCCACGGGGAGTTTTAAAGATAGGGGCATGACGATGGCAATTTCTAAGGCCAAGGAAGTCGGGGCAAAAGCCGTTATCTGCGCCAGTACGGGCAATACCTCTGCCGCTGCCGCCGCCTATGCACGCCGCGCGGGGATGCGGGCGTTTGTCTTGATTCCCGACGGCTACGTGGCAATGGGAAAATTGGCTCAAGCTTTGGTTTATGGGGCTGAAGTTATTGCTATTGAGGGGAATTTTGATCAAGCGTTAAAGATCGTTCGGGAATTGTCGGATAATTATCCGATTACGCTAGTTAATTCGGTCAATCCCTATCGCTTGGAAGGGCAAAAAACGGCAGCGTTTGAAATTGTTGACGTGTTGGGTAATGCTCCCGATTGGCTGTGCATTCCAGTAGGCAATGCAGGGAATATTAGCGCCTATTGGATGGGATTTTGTCAGTATCGCCAACAGGAAAAATGCGATCGCCTGCCGAAAATGATGGGATTTCAAGCAGCGGGTGCGGCACCTTTGATTAGCGGACAACCCATTTCCCATCCAGAAACGATCGCGACTGCCATTCGCATTGGCAATCCGGCTAACTGGGAGAAAGCGCTGGCAGCTAAGGAGGCAAGTCAAGGCGAATTCAATGCCGTTACGGATGCGGAGATCCTAGAAGCCTATCGCATCCTAGCATCTCATGAAGGTGTTTTCTGCGAACCCGCTTCGGCTGCTTCGGTGGCGGGTTTGTTGAAAGTGCGCGATCGCGTTCCGAGTCATGCTACTGTAGTATGCGTTCTGACGGGAAACGGACTCAAAGACCCCGATTGTGCGATTAAAAATAGCAATAACGCCGTTAAGTCGGGAGTTGCACCGGATTTATCAGCAGTTGCCAAGGTGATGGGATTTGAGTAGAGTATCTCGGAGCGAAGAGGAGCAAGAATCTATCTTAGACGCAGCGGCTTGCGATCGCGCCATGCTTGCTGTAAGGGCGATCGCCAAATTTCCGATAAATTCTGACTCGATCTCATCAAAAAATCAATTTCTTGGAACCCGAATATCAAGTCCTATAAGACTCAGACTTGCACCTTTGCCATCAACGTCTAGAAATTTAGAAATTCAAATCGACTGAAATTCCTGTTGGGTCTTCTTTAGAATACTTTTTCGCTCGACCAGGAAATTAATGACAACAGCAGTTGTTGAGAATGGTACTAGAATGAAATAGCTTACTTTTAACCTTTTAAATTTCTTAAAGAATTGATAATTTTTTGACAGTGATTTCTTAAGACTAAAACAGTAAAGTATGCCTGTGTTTTTCTATTTTGAGGCAATTGAGAAAAACATATGCGCTCTTTACTTAACAGATTATCTTATCATAAATATTTTGCAATTTCTAGCGGTATTTTAGCGATCGCTTCTTGTATTTTTGCTTTGAGTAAAGCTGTAACTTCAGAAATTAGGCAAGAATCATCGATTTCCCCTTTTGATTCGCTATTTCCTCTGACTTCTAGTTATCTCAAACCACCCTGTTTGTTTCAACCAGCAGCAACTCCGCTAAACCAATTAGAAACTTTGCCTTTTACGTCATTTGTTAAACAAGATTTAACATCATCTTTAACTTCTGGCGATCGCAATTTCTCCGAGCGTCTTGCTCAAACTTGTAAAAATTCATCCGATTCTAACCATCACAAAGCTAGCAAAACTATAGCCGATAAAAACACTAATATTTTCTTAAATAATTGGCAAAATTCAGTATCTCATCTACCCAAACTAGCACCTTGGCCGCAAATTCATCAACAGGCAAAATTGGCTAAGGTTCCGGTGATGATGTATCACGATATTTTGCCGAAAAAAGAAGTCTTTTTTGATGTCACACCCCAAGAACTAGAGGCAGATTTTAAAGTCATTAAGTCGCAGGGGATAACGCCAATTAGTATGGATTGGCTAATTGCCCATTTGCGAACCGGAATTCCTCTTCCAGAAAAGCCAGTTTTACTAACCTTTGATGACGGCTATGGCAGTCACTATAAATATGTCTATACCCTCTTAAAAAAATACGGTTATCCGGCTGTATTTTCCATTTACATCGACAAAATCGGCAGCAGAACGGGACGATCTGGCGTAACCTGGCAACAACTTCAGGAAATGGCGGTAGATCCCCTAGTGACAATTGCCTCCCACGGCACTACTCATCCCGACGATTTGCGCGAGTTGTCCGACGATCGCTTGCAGGAAGAGACAATAGAATCGAAACGTATCCTAGAGAAGAAATTAGGGATTCCCATTCGCTACTTTACTTATCCCGTGGGCAAGTACGATGAACGAGTCAAACATTGGGTGACAGTCGCAGGCTATCGGGCGGCTTTCTCGATGGACGATCTTAACGAACATTTTGCCGGAGAATCGCCAGATTTATTGGCAATTGGACGCTTCGGACAGTCTCGCTTAGAGGAGATCGCGTTGCAAGCTTGGGGAGGTCATCCGCTGCCGAGAAATGATGGCGGATTTAACTTTAATACTCCCATCCATAGAGAAGAATATACCGTTGACGGAACTTCTTTAATTCTTATTACTGGCGGCAAACCGAATACAATTCATGCAGACAGTCGCTATCAAGTCCCAGAAATTAAGCGGGGAACTGGGGCAGTAGCAGCCGTCGATGGCGGCTTTTTCTCTCTTAAATACCTCGACTCCAACGTGATGATTGGTCCGGTATTGAGTCAAAATCGAGGCTTTATTCCTGGCAATCCGGGAGAAAATCTCAAGCTCAGAGGAAGACCGCTAGTGTTGATTAATTCTGAGTGGGTTAAGTTTATTCCTTTCGATCCCGATAAACACAATACCCTTTCTGGTATCCTCTCAGAAGCCTCGGATGCAGAGGGAGTGACAGATGCTTTTGTTGGGGCAGCATGGCTGGTGAAAGACAACAAACCTCAACCTGCCGAAGCCTTTGGTAGCTTATTTGACTTCGATGCATCGCGCCATCGTGCGTTCTGGGGGATTAACCAAGCCGGACAACCCGCGATCGGCGTATCCGAAACTCCTGTTGATTCTATATCGTTAGGAAAAATTTTACATCAGTTGGGTTTGCGAGATGCAGTGATGCTCGATTCGGGCGCAAGTACTTCCCTCGCCTATAAAGGAGAATCGTTAGTAGGATACACCCCCCGCCCCGTTCCTCACGTAGTAGCGCTGTTTCCTCCGCCTTCTCCGACACTAAGTGTCGCTCATGTGGGGTTGCCCTGCGTTCTTTATGCAGATTCTTGTAAGCCACAGAAGTAGCTATTCTCCTGCTAACTCCTTGAGAAACGCGATCTGTGCAGATCGCAGTTCAACATCAGGATTGGCATCTAAAATTGTCTGCATTGCTTTATCATAAGAGTAACCCGATAAAATCAGGTAAGAAGCCAGCATCGTTCCCGTCCGCCGTCTGCCACTGGTACAATGCACCGCAACGGCATGACCTAACTGATTTTGCGTTTCAACAAAATGCTTTAACTGCTGAACCTGTTCGGTAGTGGGTGCCGTGCCTCCTTTGGTTGGCAACCACAGGTGAGGCATAGCCGCTTGCTGATACAAATCCAAATTAGAAGGGTCGTCCATCACAGAAACGATAGCCCCAATCCCCGCCTCGTGTAGTTCGGATATTTCCTCTGCTGTTGGCTTACGAACGCCAGCTAGTTTACCTTCAATTACCCACCACAAGTTTTCTCTAATCGGTTCAATTGCTTGCCGATCCATTGTTGCTATCCGCTTTGTCCCACCGATGCAGCTTCAAGGGATTCAATCAGTCGCGTCACCCGTTCTTTAATCTCATCTCGTACTCTGGGAAAGATCTCCGGTTGTTCTGCGGGATCGTCGAGTTGCCAGTCCTCGAACACTTCTTGCGTCATCCACTCCGGCGGCAAATTCACGCCACAACCGCACAGAGAAATTACTGCGTCGAAATCTTCTGGACTAAAATCGCTGAGGGGTTTCGAGATTTGGTCGCTAATATCGATCCCAACATCTTTCATGGTCGCGATCGCTTCCGGACGCACCTGACTCGCCTCTAGTCCCGAACTGGTGACTTCTATTTTTCCTGCCCCCAATGTTTTTGCGAATCCTTCTGCCATTTGGGAACGAGCAGAGTTTTTCTTGCACACAAACATCACTTTTTTCATCGTTTAACCTCCGATTGGGTAAGTTTTTATACGTAATTATTTAAAGGCGCTGATGCAGCGAGGATCGCGCAGAGTCGCTTTTTCTGGTTCTCTGGGAAACCATGCTGCTGTCCGCTTGCACAACTCTACCAACATCAACATCACTGGTACTTCAATTAACACGCCGACTACTGTAGCCAAGGCAGCACCAGAGTTTAAGCCAAACAACATTACCGCCGTCGCGATCGCTACCTCGAAATGATTGCTCGCGCCAATCAAGGCCGCGGGTGCGGCATCTTCATAGGATATCTTTAGCTTCAGAGCCGCTACATAACCAATCAGGAAAATGAAATTAGTTTGGATAAACAGCGGCACGGCGATTAACAGAATATGCGGGGGATTATTGACAATCAGTTCTCCTTTGAAAGCAAATAGCAGCACTAAGGTAATCAACAGAGCAGTTATGGCAATCGGACTAAGATATTTAAGAAACTCGCGCTCAAACCACTGCCGCCCTTTATGTTTGAGAATCCAATAGCGGCTATACATTCCTGCTACTAACGGCAATCCCACATAAATGAGTACCGACAGGACAATTGTTTCCCAAGGCACAGTCAGATCGTTAGCTGCTAGTAACCACCTTCCTAAGGGAGCATACAGAAACAGCATAGTCAGAGAGTTTACCGCCACCATGACTAACGTATGTCCTTGGTTGCCATAGGAAAGATATCCCCACATCAGTACCATCGCCGTGCAAGGGGCAATTCCTAATAAAATCGTGCCTGCAATGTAAGAGTTTGCTAGGGCAACTTCACTGCCGCGAATTAACTCTGTCCCTTCAATCAGAGGACGAAACAGCCATCCTAAGAAAAACTGAGCGAATATTACCATCGTGAATGGTTTGATTAACCAATTCACTACCAGGGTTAGAATCACGGGTTTGGGAGCGCGTATCGCATTTGCTGCCTGAGTGAAGTCAATCTTCACCATGATGGGATACATCATGAAAAAGAGGCAAATCGCGATCGGAATCGACACTTGATAGATGCTCATGGCATCGAGTGCGACAGCTACACCGGGCAACATCCGACCTAGCGCGATGCCAGCTAAGATACATAAAAATACCCACAAGGTCAGGTATCTTTCAAAAAAACTTAAATTACTCCCAGCTCGAACGGCTAATGTGTTGGCGCGAGGTTTTTTTAAACTCATCAGGATCTCTCTTGGAATTAAAATATTGCCTAGAGACTAGGTTATTTCAAAAAAAATTGATATGTCAAGCAAGTAGGTTGGCGAGATTTTGGGGAAAATTTTGAAAAATATTGGTAAATTAGGTCGGCTCCGAGCAATTCCGAGCGGGTAAGATGGTACTAAAACGGCGATAGGAAGCGAGATACTCTTCTAAGGCGATAAACTGGGCTAGGTTCAAGCTGTAGTAAATCCATCGTCCTTCCTGACGAGAACGCACCAATCCCGCTTCTTTGAGGGTTTTGAGGTGAAACGAGATCTTAGACTGAGGAATTCCTAAATGTTCGCACAACTCGCACACGCATAGTTCTTGCGATCGCAACAGTTCCAACACCTGAAACCGGATTGGGTCGGACAAGGCGTGAAATCCCAAAACAATATCTGTCGATGGATTCTTAAGAGTCGCTTTCATCAAATAAAATTGAAATGCTTTTAGAACGATTAACACTACCTTAACCCATTTCCTTCTACTTTCATGAGTTTGGCAAAAAGGGAAAGTCAGATTAATTTATGAGCGAGCGAATTTTACATCAAGCACAAGCTTGGGGCTTTCTCTGCCAACGGGATGGTTTGGGCAACTGGTTGATTTACCCTAAAAAGAGAACCGAGCGATGGCAACTGTCCCAAGCACAAGCAGGGGAAAGGTGGCTATTAGTTGTTGGTGGCGTTCCTCAGATGAATATGACAACCGAGGAAGTTCTTGTCTTTTTAGAATGCAGATTACGCTAAAATTTCGCCCGCTTTCGCAACAACTCGCCGATAGCACTTAAAATTAGCGAACTGACAGACAGAACTTTATGCAGAAGCGACGCGATCGCTTTTTTATCAAAAAAAATTGGATTAATCTTTATTAGATTTTAAATATTTAATCAATCGTTTGTCTTAACTTAACTTTATATTTTGAAATTGGTTTAATCGATCGACGAATTTGCGTTTTTTTAGAGATTTTGCTATTTTCAATGTAAGGATATAATTAGCTAATTTCTGACTTTAAAATTTTTATAATTTCTAAAACCCTAGTTAATTCATTGTTTTTTAATCTCCTAAAGTCTCAAGGGCGAAAACTTTACTCGCTCCTAAAGCACTTTTTTTTGTAAAGCAATCTAAATCAAGATAAATATTTTTGACAAGCTATTGACAAAAAACAAATTTGATAGATTCAACTTTAGACGAGGCACATTTAGATGGCTGTTAGAGTCTAAGATAACTGCATAGCCTCAAGGTTAACCAGTGCCTCAATTAAAAGAAATACTTATGATTAGAAGCATTACTCAAAAACCAACGATTCCTATTAGCTTGTTTATTCTGGTTAGCTGTACGGGAGTAAGTTTGCTAACGCCAGAAACGATTTCCTCTCAAGCCGTTGCTGCCCAGACAGCCAACATTAATATATCGATCGCGCGCGAGAAGGAAGAGACCTATGAAAACTTTTTGCGGCGTGCGGAAGCCATGGCAGCGAAAACGATTCAAAGTCGCTTTAAGCAAGATGCTTCCATTGCCGAGCTGAGAGTGGCGATTAATGGAGAAAATCAAGGCGCGATCGTGCCAATCTTATCCTTAAAAGTTAGTCGCAGTGGTTGGAGGATGTCTCCAGAAATCCAGCGTTGGGCGACTTACTACCCGGATAGCAAATTTTTGCTCGGATTCGAGCAGCCAATCGCACAGCCTCGATCGGCAACACCTCCAGCAGGGCAACAGCAACCAACTCCAGCAGAACAACCACAATCACCCCAACAACCGCCAAATCCCGAAACTCAACAACCCATTCCCGCAGAGGAACCACAACCAGAGAAACCCCAGTCACCTTTTCAGAGGTTAACCCCAACAGAGGAAGCGCAACCATCTGACTCTTCCCAATAAAAACCACCGACTATGAGTTGTTGCATGAATAGCTGTGATGGGTTTATCGCGATCGCGTAATTTCTACCAGACAGACCTCATTTTCAATGTATTAGAATTTAGAATTGAGGGGCTAATTTTTAAGGAAAATCGTTGAATGGAGTGGCTCTGAAAAAAATTTTAGGCAAAACAAGAGCCGTTCTAGCTTTGCTACTGGCTGTTCTGATAGTGCGATCGCTGCCTTATTTAGCGCCGATTCGAGCGAACGATCTGGTTCGAGAAGGAGTCGCGATCGAATTTAGCGATCGTCGCGGACTTCCATTGGGAACTATTTTAAGTCGCGACCAAAATCATACGGCTGTCGTTCCTCTCCAACAGATTTCGCCTCAGTTTATTCATGCCATCCTCGCCGCCGAAGACGGGCGATTTTATCAACACGGTGCCTTAGATATGCGGGCGATCGCTCGTTCCCTGCTGCAAGCGATTCAAGCCAAACGAATTGTCAGCGGGGCATCTACCATCACCATGCAACTGGCGCGAATGCTTGAACCCGCCCCGCGCACTTTTTCGGCAAAAATTAAGGAAATTTGGCTTTCTTGGCGCATAGCGGCGGGCACGAATAAAGATGACATCCTGGAGGCATATATCAATCGCTTGCCGATGGGAGGGAATATCTATGGCGTAGAAGCAGCCTCCCGCGTTTATTTCGGCATTCCTGCTGCTGACTTAAATCTTTCCCAAGCTAGCCTGCTGGCGGCAATTCCCAACAATCCTAACTATCTCAATCCCTACGATTACTGGGAACCTTTAAAGAAGAGACAGCGATACGTTCTCGATCGCATGGTTGAGGAAGGATATATTAATCGCAGCCAACGCGATCGCGCCTACGAAGAAGTCATCGCCCTTCAACCCCGCCAGCAAGGAATTATCGC
Source organism: Hydrococcus rivularis NIES-593 (assembly GCF_001904635.1). Lineage (GTDB taxonomy): Bacteria > Cyanobacteriota > Cyanobacteriia > Cyanobacteriales > Microcystaceae > Hydrococcus > Hydrococcus rivularis. Next base: position 38,309 of record NZ_MRCB01000004.1, on the reverse strand, counting down.
TGCCCCTCATTTTTTATTCTGGGTAGCTAGCCAACTTCCACAAAAACATCCCTCACCGATCCAAACGACAATCGATCGCCCCCTACAACAATTTGTCGAAGCTCAAGTCAAAGACATCGTTCGCAGTCTCGCGCCTCATAACGTCCATCAAGCGGCTGCGATCGTCATTGACAACCGCACGGGAGAAATTTTAGCCTATGTCGGTTCGACAGATTACTTTGCTCAGACACAATTAGGGCGCAACGATGGCGTACAATCTCTCCGCCAACCCGGATCGACCTTAAAACCTTTTCTCTATCAACTTGCCCTAGAAAAGCACCTCATTCGTCCCAACACCATTTTAGCCGACGTACCGACTCATTATGCCATTCCTGAGGCAAAACTCTATAGTCCTAGCGATTATAGCGAAACCTTTCAAGGTCCCGTTCGCATTCGCATTGCCCTAGCCAATTCTCTCAACGTCCCTGCCGTCAGAGTCTTAGAAAAAGTTGGCGTGGCTGCATTTCTAGAGAGGTTGCACCAACTCGGTTTTGAACATCTCAAACAAGACCCGGAATACTATGGATTGGGGTTAACCCTTGGTAGCGGCGAAGTTAGTCTCTGGGAACTAGCCCGCGCCTATTATCAGTTATCAGTAATTAGTAAGGACGGGTATGGTCAAGGCAACCAATCTGATTCGATAGCGATAACTCTAAACCCGCCCGTACAGTTACCAGTTATCAGTTCTATTATCTCCCCTTCAAGTTGGTCGCTGGTTACTGATATGTTGAGCGATCGCTATGCGCGTGCCAAGTCTTTCGGGGTAGAATCGGTACTGAATTTACCCTTTCCCGCTGCCGTCAAGACTGGAACCTCTTCTAATTTTCGGGATACCTGGACGGTTGGATTTACCACCGACTATACGGTTGCCACTTGGGTTGGCAATTTCGACGGCGAACCGATGAAACAAGTTTCAGGCGTGACGGGTGCTGCACCGCTATGGAATCGAATTATGTTGCACTTGCACGAAAAGCGCGAACCCGCACCTTTTCCCTCTCCGCCAGGAATGGTCAAGCGACCGATTTGCGCTCTTTCTGGTTTAAAGCCAACTGCCGCTTGTCCTTCGGTAGTGCAAGAATATTTTGATCCAGAAGACCTCAGCGAGTATGAAAGTCATCCCGATACTTTTTATCAAGCCGTATCTGCCCAGAAAGGACAATATCGCCTAAATTTACCAAGAGAGTATGACGAATGGCTGGCAAAGCAACCACAGTCATCCAATCTAATGCCGAGTGCGCTCAAGATTTTATCGCCCAATACTGGAGATTATTTTCTCATCAATCCTGCCGACCCTCAAAGGCAGAGATTGGAGTTCAAATTAGGGGGAGTCGGAAATCAACCTGTAGAGTGGCGGTTAAATGGCGAGAAGATAGCTACAAATTCATCTAGTTCTTTATTCTGGCAACTGCGTCCGGGGAATTGGACTTTAGACGTTAAAAGCGGCGAGATGATGGATCGAGTGACTTTTCAAGTACGAGTAGGCGAGAAAAAAAATCATCGTCGCGGATTTTCTACCGCAGCGCCTGCAAATACCCCCTAATATATGTAGAGAATGTAGAGACCTTCCATAAAATATCTTCACATCTGCCTTCTCAATTGATGTTGACTAGCTTATGACCGTTCAACTCGATAAAAAGCAAAATTCTTCTACCCCAGCGTTAGTTTCGCCCACATTACCGCCTCAGGAACTTCATTTAGATCGTCCCTTGAAACTGGGGGTAATGGCTTCTGGAAGCGGCACGAATTTTGAAGTTTTGGCTCAAGCTATTCGGGATAAGGAATTAAATGCCCAAATTCAAGTCTTGATTTATAACAATCCCGAAGCTAAAGTCAAGGAAAGGGCAGAAAAATGGGGCATTCCGGCAGTCTTACTCGACCATCGCGCCTTCAAGCGTCGGGAAGACTTAGATCGGGCAATTGTAGAAGTTCTCCAGCAATGCCAAGTAGAATGGGTTATTATGGCGGGTTGGATGCGAATTGTCACGCCAGTCCTTCTAGAAGCTTTTGCCAATCGAGTCATTAATATCCATCCCAGTCTGTTGCCCAGTTTTAAAGGCGTTCGTGCAGTGGAACAAGCATTGGAGGCTGGGGTAAAAATTACGGGGTGTACGGTTCACATCGCAACTCTAGACGTAGACAGCGGTCCGATTTTGATGCAAGCGGCAGTTCCCATCCTACCAGAGGATACCCCCCAAACCCTACACGAGCGAATACAAGTCCAAGAACATAAAATATTTCCCGTTGCGATCGCGCTAGCTGCTAAAAAATTTGGCACTTAAGCTACCTACAAATCAGTTCTCGCAGTGTTTGGTTTGATTTTTCTAAATGCCAGGAGGCGGAATCGAACCGCCGACACGAGGATTTTCAGTCCTCTGCTCTACCAACTGAGCTATCCCGGCAACTTTTTTAGTGCTTATCCAAGATAGCAAAATTAATAGTTTATTGCAAGTCTTTACTGAAATTATTTTTTTATATCTGAACATATGTTCAGATGTTATACTTTGAGTATAACGGCTAGCAATAAGGAAAAAACCATGACAACGGTCACTTCTATGAAATGTGCCTGCGAATCCTGCCTGTGCATTGTTTCGCTGGAGAACGCCTTACAAAAAAATGGAAAGTACTACTGCTGCGAAGCGTGTGCTGACGGTCATGTAAACGAAAAAGGCTGCGGTCATACAGGCTGTACTTGCGGCTAAAGATCCGATAGGGAATCGGGACTCAATACCAATTCGATTAGCTATTAAAAGATTTTCTCAAGCCCGATTCCTTTCATAGAGTCTTTTACCAACGTTGCGATACAAATTCGCTAGGCTAGATAAAAGTTATAAATAACAATTCAATGTCGGCTCAACTTTCTGCTCAAGCCCCTCGTGCAACTCCTACTTGTAACCCACCCCATCCTATAGAAACCGATAACGTCACTCATCTCAAAGAGACGATTCTGGATACAGAAAAAGCACAAAGGATGGCGGAATTTTTTAGCCTATTGGGAGATCCTAACCGCTTGCGCATTCTTTCTCTATTGGCAAAACAGGAACTTTGCGTTTGCGATTTAGCAGCCACTTTGGACATGAGCGAGTCTGCCGTTTCTCATCAATTGCGAACGCTGCGTACAATGCGATTGGTGCGCTATCATAAGGCGGGACGCAAAGTATTCTACCAGCTTTCAGACCATCACGTACTCGATCTCTATCGTTCCGTCGCCGAACATTTAGATGAATCCGTTAGCGAAGAGTAAGCGACCTAGATTTTAGAAAAATAAGAAGCATTATTGCAAAATCTCAATCCGAAAAAAGCGATCGCGTCGCCGATACTGGCTTAGTGCCGTCTTGTTGCTAAATTGTAGGCTAGTATCGATATAGTTCGAGCAAGCTAGAAAAATATGAAGAATTGCTAAAGAAAGCCCAGCGCAAAGGAATAGCATACATTGATAACGACCCTAAATCGGGTGCAATTCGTTATTATTTCGATATTTAAAAGACAAGATTTTTGAGATTAAATTTTAAGTTTCTTTTATAGGTGAGTCAATTATCTTCACAAGAGCGAGAAAAGCTTTGCCAAGCAGCGCGAGAAGTTGCTCGGTTAGCCTATGCGCCTTATTCTAAATTTCGGGTTGGTGCGGCGATTTTGGGACACAGAGGGATTTATGTCGGCACGAATGTGGAAAATGCCAGCTATGGGTTGACTTTATGTGCGGAACGTTCTGCTTTTGCGAGTGCGATCGCGAGAGGAGAAAGAAAATTTCAGGCGATCGCGATCGCCTGTATTGATGCTCCCAATCCCCAAGAGATTGAAGCGATGACACCCTGCGGTGCTTGTAGGCAATGGATCGCAGAACTAGCGGCGACGGCTGAGATTATTATTTGTGGGTGCGATCGATCTTTTGGGATCGAAGATTTATTGCCTCTGTCTTTTCGTTTGGAGGATTCATAACCGCTAACAAAGCCAGTACTGATACCGGTTACTATAGCTTGGTCTATTGCTGTCAAATTATGCATATCTCAATAATTATTTTATTTTGCACCGAGTCATAGAGGCGCAAAGATAAAAAGCTATTCGGGGAAGTTTCAATAACTAAGCTTTAAGGCGTTGACGGGAACTTCATCCCAGGAGTCAACCGTTCTCAGTATCGCCTCCCATCCTTCTTGTTTTTGTTCTTCGGTTAAGTTGTCTTGCCAAGTTTGGTGACATTCTTTGGCCGCTTGTTCGTCGCAACAGGCAAGACAGGAATGAATAATACCGCAGGGATCGATTTGTTCGTTGACCCAAATTGTCATGTGCTTTCTCTTTAAATTCTTTAGGTTATTGCGAGCGGATTTTTGAGCTAGAAAATTTATGAATTAATTCTAACAGCTTATCTTCGTCAGGCTTTTCTGGGAACCCTAAGAAAGAGTCTATTACGAGATCGAGTCACTATTTATGAAAATAGTGAAACAAACTTCTACTAAACTTATTATCCAACATCGCCCTGTACTCCTGTGGATGCTTGGCGGTATTTTTGTCTTGGCGGGACTTCTGGGGAGCGTTCTTTTCTGTAAATCAACGACTTTGACTTGTCAGCGCCAGCTAATCGAACCGACTCAAGGAACTTGTAATTCGATCGAGACAGGTTTACTCGACTCAACAGAAAAGAAGATTCCGCTTAATACATTACAAGGAGCAAGAGTTGAGCAAAGCAGAAGCGATGATGATTATACCTACAGAGTAATTTTACTGACGATTAATGGCGAGATTCCCTTGACTTCTTATTCTATGGCGATCGCGTTCCTCTAACTGCTTATTTTTATATTGGAGATCGAGAAAACAAACAAAGAATTATCGATGCTATTGCTAAATTTATCAATAGCGATCGCTAGAATTAAAAACAATGATAAAGCTGATAACTATATCCATTAATATATGGAAAGAATTGAGAGTCAGTTTGGCAATTATTTAATTTAATATTGGCATGAAAATTTACTGTCCATAAGTCCAAAGGTTTTGAGAGTTGAGACAAGTTTTTTTGAAGATTAATCATGGGTTCTGGAGAATTCTTTCGTTCTTGATGGGCAAGCAGAAATGAAACTTGCGATCGCAGAGCATTTTGTTTCAATTCCCAAGCTATCCCTAGCATTTCTCCCGTTTGGACTAAACTTTCATGAGTTGTAGCGATGAGAATGGGGACAGAAGCCGATTTTTGTTGAATAATCGGCACTAAAAGATCGGGGCGATAATATTTTTGATACCCTAAATTAGAGGTAACTGTAATAGCACTCAATAAGCCCATTAAAAAAACTATTAAAAACATCTTAAATCCTTTTTTAGGATAATTGTGATGCGGTTTAAATAGAATACTTGAGTCATGACTTCGCTCGTACCAAAATGTAGATAATATAGCTCCTATTAAAATGATGATAGCCGGGAAGTAAGTAAAACTATATCTAGCTCCGCGAGTAATATCGATTCCCCAAAAATAAGTTAGAATAAAAAACAAAAAAAGAATAATAATAATCAAATTAGTCAAGATTTTTGTAGATAAATAGGTATTAGGAATTTTCCAAAGCTTCTGAAATCCTAATTTTATTTTTGGAAACAACCACGCGAAAAAGATCAGCATGGTAAAACCCGAAAAAATGACAATAGCCAAAGAAGAAGATTCCACAGGCAAAAGAGAGATAAAAGTAATCCAGGCTGCTAATAGCTGAAAAACTGGACTAACTAATGCTAAAGGGTTAGTTTTTTCGTATTTAATCCAGTCAATCATGCCATTGCCATAGTCTTTTGGAAGGATCAATATCCAAGTCAAACCAGTAGCGATCGCGCCAGCAGCAACGATGCCTATACGCCACAATTTTTTTGAGAGAAGGAGACGGTGAGGACGGGAAGAGGGAGAGACGAATAAGATAATTAAAGCGAGGGCTTCTGCTAATAAAGTTAGACCGAAAAAGTAGTGAACTGACAGACCTAAGCTATTAATAATTATCCATAGAAAAACCAACTCAATTGGCAATTTAGTTCGATACCATAAATGTTTTACTGCACCGATAAAACATCCCAAAGAAGCAATAACAAATAAAATAGCCAATGTATAATGGCGGGCTTCTTGGGCAATAAAAACTCCATAGGGAGAAACAGCCATTAGTGCTGCCGATAAATGTGCGACTAATCGAGAATTAAAAGCCACGCTTGCCAGCCAATAGGTAGCTGGAATAGAGATTACGCCGAATATAGCAGGAAGCGATCGCGCCGCCCATAAATTGACATAGTCCCCTCCCAGAGGAAATAATTTCATCCATAAATGAGCCAGAACGAAGTAAAGTGGAGGGTGGTTATCTTCATCGAGCAAAAGAGAAACTACATCCGATATAGTTGCGTCTGGGTTAGGTTGTAGGGGTTGTAGCAGAGTTGCAATGGAAATAATCCGATCGAGCGGTACACAGTTAAAGTCGTTCCCCAGACTAAAAACTAACGTCGCAAATTCATCCGTCCACGGAGGTTTGCCAGTTAATTGAGCAAATCGCAGCAGACAACCGATGAGAGTCCACAACAGCAGTAAAAGCAGATTATGGGATTTCAGATTTTGGATTGACTCCATAAAATAAATGGCTATCTGCCAACGATCGCTAACCAAGACCTAAATAACAAATAAAAATAAAAAACTATGCAATCGATCGACTGGCTAATTATCTTGCTGTATCTCGTCGTAACGATGGGAGTAGGATTGTATTTATCTCGCAAAGCTTCTAAAAGTTTAGAAGATTTTTTTGTATCCGGGCGATCGCTGCCTTGGTGGTTGGCAGGGACGAGTATGGCAGCGACGACGTTTTCTATCGATACTCCTCTCTATATCTGCGGGATCGTTGCCACGCGAGGAATTGCAGGTAATTGGGAATGGTGGAGTTTCGGGATTTCTCATATCGTTCTAATTTACATCTTTTCTCGACTCTGGCGGCGATCCGAAATTGTCACCGATGCCCAACTGATAGAAATCCGCTACGGGGGCAAGATGGCAGCCATCTTAAGGGCGACAAAAGCCTTTCTCTTTGCCGTCCCGATTAATTGTATCGGGATCGGCTATGCCATGCTAGCGATGGTAAAAGCCGTCGATGCATTGGAATTATGGCAGAGTCTGGGATTCGATCCGGGCGAAAACCTCAAACTCTGGAGTGTGGTGGGGGTTAGCCTTTTCGTGCTAATTTATTGCAGCTTTGCAGGTTTGTGGGGAGTCGTCACCACCGACTTTTTTCAATTTTTCCTTGCCATATTCGGCGCGATCGCGGTTTCAATTATAGCCGTCAACGATGTAGGAGGGATTCGCGAACTTCTTCCCCAAGTACAACAGGCAAGGGAGTTCGATGTATTATCCTTCGTTCCGCTAACGCGCGGGGATGGTTTTTTAGGGCTGACTTGGAGTGATGCGGCGGGGATTACGGCAACCACTTTTTCTGCCTATTTATTGGTGCAGTGGTGGTCGTTTCGCCGCAGCGATGGCGGCGGAGAGTTTATCCAGCGTTTGGCGGCGGCAAGAGATGAAGCAGAAGCAGAAAAATCTGCTTGGTGTTTTAATATCCTCAACTATATTATCCGCACTTGGCCCTGGATTTTGACGGCATTGGTCGCGATCGCAGTGTATCCCAATTTAGAAGATCCAGAATTGGGCTATCCCAAGCTGATGCTGGACTTCTTACCCCCAGCGATGTTGGGATTGGTGGTCGCTTCGCTGCTGGCAGCTTTTATGAGTACCGTTTCCACTTCCATCAACTGGGGAGCATCCTATTTAACCAACGACCTCTATTTGCGCTTTCTCCGTCCCCAAGCTAGTCAAAGGGAATTGGTGTTCGTCGGGCAGATTGCCTCAGTGATAGTGACCGTTTTTGGGGCGGTGGCAGCCTTTTTTGCGACAGATGTGGCAACGGTCTTTCGGTTGGTGATTGCCATTGGTACTGGTCCGGGATTGGTGTTAATTCTGCGTTGGTTTTGGTGGCGGGTAAATGCGGCGGCAGAATTGGCAGCGATGGTAACGGGGTTTGTTATTGGCTTGACTACTAGCGTTTTTCCTGGTTTTAACGAAATTTTCTCTGATTTTGGCATTCGGTTGCTGGTAATTTCTTCTGTCACTGCTATCGTTTGGATTGCAGTCATGTTTTTAACCCCGCCAGAATCCGATGAAACCCTAGATGAATTTTATCGGCGCGTGCGACCTGGAGGCATTGGCTGGCGATTGCAACAAAAACGAACGGGTGTCGAACCATCGCAAAATTTAGCTCAAGAGTTTTTACGAATTGTTGCAGCTACTTTACTTTTGTTTGGATCGATGTTTGCGATCGGAGGGTTTTTACTGCTTCAGTCTTTGACGGGATGGATAGCTTTAGTCGTTGCCGTGACTGGCGGATTCTGGTTGCGCCAGCTTAATAAGAGAAAAATCCTGCCAATCCCGCGACCGGGATTAGAGGAATGAAGTCCGCCAGGAACTTAAGTTCCTGGCTATGAGCATAGCAATTGATTTCTGGGCTTGGTATCGCTGTTAGAATCAAGAACCTCGTTCAAGGTTGTCAATAATTCTTCTGAGGTATAAGGTTTTCCCAAATATGCCTTGACGCTTGTCCCCAAAGCTTCAGTAGCGCGATCGCTAGAAACCAGTCCGCTAGTAACAATAATCTTGACTTGCGGGTTCATTTTTTGCAAGGCGAGGATGGTTGTCGGACCGTCCATAGAAGGCATGACCATATCCATCAAGACGGCACCGATTTCGTGCTGATATTGAGCGTACATGGCGATCGCCTCAACTCCATCAGTGGCAGTTAGCACTCGATAGCCATAAGTTCTCAGTAATGCTTCTATCATATGGCAAATCACGGGTTCGTCGTCCACGATCAAGATCGTCGTTTCGTCTCCTTTCGGTAGTTCTGGCTTGTCCTCCGATATGACTACCCTTGTCTCTTCTGCTGGCAGGAATACCACGAACTGCGTTCCCTTGCCAACTTCGCTAGAAACCTTAATAAAACCGCCGTGGCTTTTGATAATCCCCATTGTGGTTGCAAGACCAAGTCCCGTGCCCTTATCTGCTGCTTTGGTAGTAAAAAATGGCTCGAAAATCCGTTCCAATGTTTCCGCAGACATACCAATGCCAGTATCCGAGACTGCGATCGCAACGTAAGAACCAACCTTGGCTTCGGGTTCCCTGCTGGCATAATTTTCGTCGATCTCGAGATTCTCGGCAGTAATGGCCAGAGTGCCTCCGTTTGGCATGGCATCCCGCGCATTCAGACACAGATTCATCAAAACTTGCTCTAACTGCGTAAGATCGCCACGGATTGACCATAAATCGCGCGGGATATTTAGATGGATAGCGATCGACTTAGGAAAGGTTTCTCCAATGATTTGCTCGATGTCACAAATTAAGGAATGGACAGATAAAAGTGCCCGCTCCCCTTCGATTCCGCGCGAGAAAGCCAGGATTTGCTTGAGCAATGCCGCGCCGCGTTTGGCATTGATTTCGAGAACCTTAAACATCTGCTGCGCGTTCGAGTCCGCTTCGGGGAATTTGAGCGGGAGAAGCTGAGCAATTCCCAGAATTGGTGTCAAGATATTGTTCAAGTCGTGAGAAATCCCGCTAGCGAGAGTGCCAAGGCTCTCCAGGCGCTGGGTGCGTAGCAATTGTTCTTGCAATTGTTTAGTCGAAGTAATGTCTGTATTGACGACAAGGATCGATTTGGGGTTTTGTTGCTCGTCGCGCACTAGATTCCAGCGGCTTTCAACAACAATCTCCTCGCCATTTTTAGTAACTTGAGGCAGTTCTCCCTGCCATCTGCCTTTCTCCAAAACTTCCTGCTGGATTTGGGCTAATTTAGGCAATGGTTTTCGATTTAAAAGCTCACAAACATTTCTTCCCAGTACTTCTTGCGCACTCCAACCGTAAAGGTGCTCGGCTCCTTTATTCCAAAATCTAATGCGATCGCTGAGATCGCGAACGAAAATCGCGTCCGTGGTAATATCTAACAGAGCCGCTTGTTCGCGAATTTTCTGTTCGGCACGCTGGCGATCGCTCAGATCCCTGAGTAACCAACACAGGCTAATGATTTTACCTTGGCGGTTACAGGTAGCAGACAGAGAAAGCGCCACTGGCAACGGTTCTCGCTCCCGTGGTTGGAGAAGAATTTCCCAGTCCTTGACCAGGAGCTTACTGGCGTAGCGATCGCATTGTTGTGACGCGCATTCTTGGCTGCTACAGCTCCTAGCCAACAATTTCACGACTCGCATCCATTGGCTGCTAAAAGCACCTCGGTCTGCCGGGGCAATGAAAATGTCTAGCGGTTTGCCCACCAGATCCTGTTTAGGGATGTTGAGCAAATTGGCTGCCACACAGTTTGCCTTCTGAATATTCGCTCGCTCGTCAGTGACTAAGTATCCGTCCGGAGCGAACTCAAATAATTTTTGATAGTGCTGTCGCTCTAATTCTACTGCTTGGCGAGCGGCGCTTAATTCTTCGTTGTGCGATCGCAGTTCCTCTAAGGCGACATCCAACTTCTCTACAGCACAAGAGAATTCTGCGATCGCTTCGGTTTGCCAGCCTTTGAGCGAATTTGGCAAGTCGTTGGCATGATGCTGCATCGTTTGCAACCGCTGTTGCGCCTTTTGAAGTTCTTGTTCTAACCTGTTAAAGTTCCTCATCGCTCGGATACTTCCTCTTTTGTTGAGTAATAATCGGAGATTTCGACCTCTCCTCTTGCCATCCGTAATGTAGAGGAATTAGCGTGCTCGGCCATTCCCCATCTCTTGTTTCTTTTTTGCGATCGCCAAAATCTACGAAGAACTAACAGGGTCTTGCCATACAATGACAGACACTGCATCGGTTATCGGGAATTAAACATTTGCCTTTTTTGTGTTTTTTATCAATTAAAGCGTTATTTTTAATCGACGAAATGTTAATTATAATTGTGAAAACTTATACAATTTTAAAGTTGCCAAGTATTTAATTGGTTAAATTAAATTTTTAAAGATCGGACAACTAACCAAGATTATTGTTTTTTTTAAGCTATGCAGTTTTAATATAGAACAAATCATCTTCTTGCGATCGAACCTAAGTAACAAAAGTTTACCAAATGAATTAGAAGCTTTATTTGATTCGATGGTGCTGCTTGGCTGCGCTGTGGCGATCGCAGGGTGAATCTATAGCAATTTTCAAATGAAGAGAATACAGGAGTGTTTTACCCTTTCCCCCAATCGACCAATGCCCGTCTCTCATATAGTTGACTGACAAAACTCAAATCGCCCTCACCCCAACCCCTCTCCCTATTGGGGAGAGGGGAGAAGAATGTCGAACGCGAAAACCTGAAAATTGGTATAACCCAAAAACGGGGGGTTTTTAGCTTCCTTTTTTTGGAATTGGGGAATAATAGCATTATTAAATAACGAGAAGAACGAGAGAAACAATTGATTGAAGAACGCGCCTACTGGTTAGCTTGGTCGCAAATTCCCGGAATCGGGCCTATATTGCTCAAACGAGTGCAGCAACATTTCGGGACGTTAGGAGAGGCGTGGACGGCATCGGAGCGTGCCTTGGCACAAGTGGAGGGATTGGGAGTGCGGTTGGCGAATGTTATTATTGAAACGCGATCGCGCCTCGATCCCGAAGCTTTTTTAGAAAAACACCTTCAGACCAATCCCCATTTCTGGACTCCTAGCGATCGCGACTATCCCCGCTTGCTGCTAGAGATTCCCAGTCCGCCGCCAGTTTTATACTATCGAGGACAAACCGATTCTCTAGAAAATCAAGGCGTTACTCCGCTTATCGGCATCGTCGGGACTCGTTTCCCCACCGCACACGGTCGCCGTTGGACTCGTAAGATCGGTACAGTCCTTGCTAAACACGGCTTTACCGTTGTTTCGGGCATGGCAATGGGAATTGACAGCGAGGCACATCGCGCTTGTCTGGAAGCAGGGGGGAGAACTCTAGCCGTATTAGGAACGGGATTAGATATTATTTACCCCCCCAATCATCGCCAACTCTACGAAGAGATCCAGCAGCAGGGATTGCTTTTGAGCGAATATCCAGCCGCAACAAAGCCGAATAAAGGAAATTTTCCGGCTCGCAATCGCATTATTGCCGGATTGTCGCGTGCTATTTTAGTGATGGAAGCCCCAGAAAAATCGGGCGCTCTAATTACAGCGCAATATGCTAACGATTTTTGTCGCGATGTCTATACGTTGCCCAATTCCCCCGACGTTGAAGAAGCGCGGGGCTGTTTGCGGTTAATTCATGGCGGGGCGGAAATGATTATTCAAGAAAACGAGTTGTTAGAAATGTTGGGTGCGATTCCCAAGCTGGATGCGGGCAAACAGCTATCTTTATTTGAGCCAGCACAGACTACACCCATTTTGGATTTAGCCCCAGAATATGTAACAGTTTTGGGCGCGATCGCAACTCAACCAACTTCTTTCGATCTCGTCGTGCAAAATACGGGTTTACCAGCGGGAGAAATTTCGGGAATTTTGTTGCAATTAGAATTGTTGGGGCTAGTTTCTCAACTACCGGGAATGCGATATCAAAGAAAAGATTAAATGGGATCGGCTTGAAAAGCTTCTAAAACTCTCTTAGAACCGTACTTGCGGCAAGTGCGGCCTTGGCAGACGAACACTGCGCGATCGCGATGCCTGCTTTCCAAAATCTATATTTTCTTCTATTATCTCGTTCTTGGTTTCTATTCAATGGCGATCGGCAGTTTTTATTAACCAATTTTGTCAGTCTAATACCAATTTTCAGGTTTTCGCGTTCGACATTCTTCTCCCCTCTCCCCAATTGGGAGAGGGGTTAGGGGTGAGGGCGAATGAAAAATGGTATAAGTCCTGTTCTTTTAGTTCATTAAGTACTAGAAAATGTCTCCCATGGGAGACATTCGCCTCTCCATCAAATGGCTGGCATATAAAACCTTCATCGCTTAAAAAAATTGCAAATGAGTTCGCCTGCACCATGGGGTTCAAACGATAGAACGGTTCCATCTTTTTGAATTCTAAAGCGATCGCGACAGTTATAAACTTCCATCGGTCTGGCAATGCCATCGACGCTGACGGTTGCTAGATACTGCCAATGATATTTCGCACTTCGCTTGATACTCAGGATACAAATGGCGCGATTGCCGTAATTACGACACAATGGAGTTGCTTGGACAGGTAGAGCAACTGCCAACGATAACGCCAGTAGCAACAGCGCAACGGTCAATCTTATCACTTCAGAGGCCACCAAGAAACTTTATCTCTAGTCGCACTGTAGACTTCTTTTAACCCTTCTGGAGAGACGACGCGCACGATATCTCCAGAAGGATCGCTAGCTTTAGGCGATTCTAGCAAACCTACCTGTTGCATTCCTTTGAGTACCTGTTCGACGGTGCGTTGGTTAAGCTGACAGGCGCGGGCAATGACATCTACAGGCAGATCGAAGACATAGGCACCGCTTGCATCTGGTTGATTGCCTAACTCGCGTTCTTGATAAATTAGCGCCCTTAGCAATGAAGCTACTGCTTGCGGCGGATAGGTACTGCAATTGAGCAAGTGATACTGGAATTTTTCACCCAACTCAAATAACATTCTGTAGCGATCGCGGAAAATTTCGCTATCTTCATACATTTTCTGGACGGTTTCCAGAGGAATTTTGAGCGCGTGGGTGGTTTTATACGCTTCTACCAGACAAGGAAATGCCCTACTTGCCAACCCATAGCTAAATGGCAAGCTTCTCATGCCAAAACAGCTTCCTGGATAGTTGATAGCAATGATGCGATCGAGGGGAGTACTGCGGGTAATAACTAAACCCTCGTCCAGAATGACATACAGTACATCCAGATACTGTTTGGGAAGAAATGCCGTATAAACGGGACGATTGGAAAACAGCTTCTCTATTTTAAGGAGATCGAGCGGAAGATAATCGGTCAACCATGTCTCGTCTAGTCCTCTAAATAAGTAGTTTCCCTCAATTAGTTGTTTGAGCAGACTGTTCTTTTGTTGCTGTTTGGCGGTTTTTGCCATACTCCAGGTTTAGACGATAGCCCTCTTCCCAGCATGGCACAAATCGGCATTACTTAGCTTTGAAAGTGAATTAAATCTGAAATGTATTGAATTTTATTTACCAATCATATAGGATTAAATTTTGAAATAAGCTTAAGCAACTTTGAGGTGTAACACAATGATTCGTGGATTCTGGCGTTTTATAGGTTTAATGTTGGTGGGAATGGTGCTCAGTATCGCGATCGCTGCCTGCACTTCTCCTAACAGCAACAATGAAGCCAATGCCGATCGAGAAACCAAGCTAACGCTAGTCTCCTACGCCGTCACTCAAAGCGCTTACGAGAAGATCGTGCCTCAGTTCGTCAAGCAATGGCAGGAAAAAACCGGACAAACCGTTACCTTCGACCAAAGTTACGGGGGCTGGTTCACAAACCCGCGCCGTTATTGATGGGTTAGAAGCGGATGTCGTTGCCCTCGCCCTTGCCCTCGACACGAAAAAGATCGAGCAAGCAGGATTAATTCAAGCGGGATGGGAAAAAGAAGCCCCCAACGATTCCATCGTGCATAAATCCGTTGCCGCGAAAGTCAATTCTTTGATGACGGTTCAGAATTCGACAAAATAATGACCAAAATTGGTAAGTCTTAATAAACTCTAGGAGATAAAGATGAATAACTTTCAGAGATTAAATACTTATGGATTAGCACTCGATTGCACCAAAAGAAATCGACCTACACAGACTCGAATCAGAATCAGAATTCCTAAAAACTACCATCACGAACCGATTATTTCTCATTTAATTTCTCAACACCAATTAGAAGTAAATATTTTAGCAGCTTTATTAGGAGTCAATGCCCGCGATGATGGCTGGTTCGATCTACAACTCCAGGGAAAGTCAGAGCAAATTGATAGTGCCTTGATTTATCTTTCAGAACTCAATGTTGAGGTTTGGAGAGAGTCAGAACTAGAACGAGATGGCTGGTAATTTTAGTTATCAGCAATCTTTGATGAGTTCTTCTGCTAACTCCTAGTTAATCCAAAATCTAAAATTAAAAATTAGATGTCTGAATCAATCTACTATCTGCGTCCGTTTGAACAAAAAAAGAGGAAAAACTGGTTAGCAGCCGTTTCCTTGCCTTGGTTAGTAACAGTAGTTTATTTAATCCTAATTTTACTGTTACCAATAGCTGCTTTAATCTCTAAATCGCTGACACTAGGAACGGCTGAATTTTGGCGCATTGCTACCAGTCCGGTTGCCCTTTCTGCTTATAACGTCACCTTTATTACTTCTTTGTTTGCTGGGGCAATTAATGGAGTCATGGGAACGCTACTGGCTTGGGTATTGGTGCGCTATAAATTTCCGGGTAGAAAATTTATTGATGCAGCGATAGATTTACCCTTTGCTTTGCCAACTTCTGTAGCAGGTTTAGTATTAGCAACAGTCTACAGCGAACAAGGTTGGATAGGTCAACTTTTTGCCCCACTTGGGATTAAAATTGCTTTCACTCACTTAGGCGTATTTATTGCTATGTTGTTTATTTCTCTTCCCTTTGTTGTGCGAACTTTACAACCCGTCCTACAAGCAATGGAAAAGGAAATAGAAGAAGCAGCTTGGGCATTAGGTGCCTCGCAATTTCAAACCTTTACTCGTGTCATTTTACCACCTCTAATTCCGCCCATTTTAACTGGAGTTGCTCTAGGATTTTCTAGAGCAGTTGGAGAATACGGTTCAGTAGTAATTGTTTCTTCTAACATCCCTTTTAAAGATTTAATAGCCCCTGTTTTAGTTTTTCAAAGATTAGAACAGTACGATTATGCTGGCGCAACAGTTATGTCGTGCTTTATTAATCAGTATAATCGACCTTCCTTTTGCAATATCTCCCGTCGTGGCAGGTCTAATGATAGTTCTCCTCTACGGACGTAACGGATGGTTTGGCAGTTGGCTAGAAAATGCGGGAATTAAAATTATTTTTTCTCTGCTCGGAATGGTCATAGCAACTATATTTGTTACCCTTCCTTTTGTGGCGAGAGAAGTCATTCCAGTGCTAGAAGAAATGGGTTCCGAACAGGAAGAAGCGGCGAGAACTCTAGGCGCTCGCGACTGGCAAATTTTCTGGCGAGTAACGCTTCCAAATATTCGTTGGGGTTTATTGTATGGAGTCCTATTAACTAATGCAAGAGCAATGGGAGAATTTGGCGCAGTTTCTGTAGTTTCTGGCAGTGTCATCGGGCGAACGGCAACTCTACCAATTTTTGTCGAGCAAGCATACAAAAATTATCAAACTGAAGCGTCTTTTAGTGCCGCAGCAATTCTTGCTTTGCTAGCAGCAGTAACCCTAGTTCTCAAAGAGATATTAGAGAGACGGACAGCTTAAAGAATTTGCGATCGCAATAACCTATAACCCAAGAAATAAAGGAGGTATTTCGTGAGTATTTTTGTCAAAAAAGTTTCTAAAAAATTTGGTAATTTTCAAGCTTTAGACGAGGTAAGTCTAGAAATAAAAGATGGAAAATTACTCGCTTTGTTGGGTCCTTCTGGTTCGGGAAAATCGACATTACTAAGAGCGATCGCGGGATTAGAAACTCTTGATGCGGGTTCGATTATTATTAATGGTCGCGACACGACTCATTTAGACATTAGAAAGCGCAATATCGGTTTTGTTTTTCAGCATTATGCCCTTTTCAAACACCTTACTGTCCGCCAAAATATTGCTTTCGGATTAGAAATTCGCAAATATTCTCGCCAACAGGTGAAACGAAAAGTAGAAGAATTATTAGAATTAATTCAGTTGCAAGGATTGGGCGATCGCTATCCCGCTCAACTGTCTGGCGGACAGCGACAGCGCGTTGCCCTCGCCCGCGCGCTAGCCGTACAACCGCAAGTCCTCTTGCTAGACGAACCGTTTGGGGCATTGGATGCGAAAGTGCGTAAAGAACTCCGTGCTTGGTTGCGACGACTGCACGAAGACGTTCGCGTCACCAGCATTTTTGTCACCCACGATCGAGAAGAAGCCATGGAAGTCGCAGACGAAATCGTCGTCATGAACCACGGACGCATCGAACAGGTGGGAACCCCTGCCGAAATTTACGATCGCCCTGCAACGCCATTTGTCATGAGTTTTGTGGGAGAGGTCAATGTCTTGCCGACTACCGCGCGTTTATTCCGCCACCACCCGCACTACGAGATCGGATCGCAAGTCTTCGTACGTCCCCACGATCTAGAAGTTCAAACCGAATCCGATGGCAAGAGTACTGAAGCAAAGGTTAAACGAGTCATATATTTAGGTTGGAAAATTCAGGTAGAGTTAGCTTTACCAGACGATCTGACAGTAGCCGTTCATTTAAGTCGAGAACAGTTTGCTCAACTGAACTTGCGATCGGGTCAACAAGTTTTTATTAAACTCCATAATGCAAAATTGTTCGCTGAACCTTCCAAAATGCTAAACATTGTTTGAACTTTGGCGGACAAAGAGATTAGTAAAAATCTATCGCGGATTAGAGACCATCTGGCGAACGAACGAACCTATCTTGCCTGGATGCGAACTGCAATCGCCTTAATGGGGTTTGGCATCTTAATTATGCGCTTGCGCTATTTGTTGCCTCCCGAACTCCATGGTCAAGGCGGCTGGAAACTAGGGCTAATCTTTGCCCTAGTAGGCTTACTGACAGTTTTCCTTTCGACTAAGCACTATTTTGCTATCCTCAAGACAATTGAAGAAAATACCTACCAACCTACTCAGCGATTAATAATCCTTTTCAGCTTGGCTGTTACTCTTCTAGGTTTGGGCGTTCTCTATTTCTTTTTTTCAGCACCTGGGACTTCTTTTCATTTGTCCGATAACTTTCCCGATCAATTGTCGAGCGATCGCACTGGCGGAAATTACTAGCTAGGAGAGAAATTCCAAAATATTTCTTTTAGGCAAGTGCTATTCCAATATTTCTCGTTTCCGCGAACAAGATAAGCTTTCCCTCGTTATTTTCTGTAATAACACCAGGATTGTTCCGAGCGAACATGTAGAGAATGCGTAGTTCTACAATTGAACCATTGATGCCTTCAGGCTTATTGTAAACAATGTAATCCCCCAATTTTTGTCAAGATGGCAAAAGTAACATCTATGTTCCCCGAACAGCTCGTTCTTAGGTACGCTGCCAAATATCCTTCCCTAATTTTTCTAACTTTTATTCTGAGTTTTTCAGCGGCACTTTTTAATGGGATTAGTACGGCTTTAATTGTTCCTTTACTATTAGGAGGTTTGTCAGGAAATTTACTGAATTTAGACAAAGCTCCAGAATTTCTTAAAAATTTTATGTCTTTCTTTGATGGTTTCTCTGACGAGATTAAACCATTGATTATGTTTGGGGTCGTTTTTATCGCGATCGTTCTCAAGAATGCTACTAACTATATAAGTTCTTTAGTTAACGGACACTTGTCTCGTTCCCTTGTCAATAGCATGAAGCTAGACGGAATTAAATTACTTTTAGAGGTAGATTTAGATTATTATGCCAAAAATAAAACTGGCGACATTATCAGTTATTTATCTCATGATATTAATGAGACGGCTGGAACGATCCAGACGGGGATTTTAATCTTAAGAACTGCTGTTACTGTCTTGACTTATATTGGGCTTCTAATCTTAATTTCCTGGCAACTAACTGTTATATCTACTGTTTTAATAGCAGGAATATTTTTTTTAAATCAAAATTTTTTAAGAATTTCTAAAAAACTCGGACAGGAACTCTCTCAGGTTTCCAAACAGTACTCTAATAAAATTTTAGAGATCGTTACGGCAAATCGTTTAATTAGAGTTGCTAAAACTGAAGAAAAAGAATATCAAAAAATTCAACAGCTAGTTTTAGCTTTAGAAAAATCTCAATTTTACTTACAAATTAACGACCAAGCCATTCAGCCGATTAATGAAGTTTTAGGAATTATCGTACTGCTAACTATCGTTATTTCGGGACGCTATCTATTTTCGGGCAACTTACCATCAGTCACAACAGTTTTATTAGCCTATCTTCTACTTTTATACAAGCTACTTCCTTTTGTAAGTCAGTTGAATCATGCTCGTAACGAACTAGCAAAAAAAGCTTTTAGCGTCAAGATAGCAACTAATTTCCTGCAAAGGGAAAACAAACCCTTTATGATCGATTGCGATCGCCCTCAGATTTATTCACAATTAGAGGAAGGCATTCGCTTTGAAAATGTCAGTTTCGTCTATCCCGACACCGACACAACGGTACTTAACGAGATTAATTTGTGGATTCCCAAAGGCAAAACAATCGCGCTAGTTGGTTCTTCTGGCGCTGGTAAATCAACGCTAGCCGATCTACTGCCAAGATTTTACGACCCAAGCGGAGGACGCATTACCATCGACGGCATCGACCTCAGAGAATACGACCTCAAAAGTCTCAGACAAGCAATGGGCATCGTCAGTCAAGACACCTTTTTATTTAATAACTCCGTTCGCTACAACATTACTTATGGACTCGAAGATGTCAGCGAAGAACGCTTGATTGATGCCGCTAAACTGGCCAACGCTTATGAATTCATCATGCAACTTCCCAACGGCTTCGACACCGAAATCGGCGATCGCGGCGTGATGCTCTCTGGCGGGCAAAGGCAGCGTTTGGCGATTGCTCGTGCCTTGATCCGCAATCCCGATATTTTAATTTTAGATGAAGCCACCAGCGCTCTCGACACGGCTTCTGAGCGATTGGTACAGCAAGCAATCGATCGCTTATCTCGAAATAGAACGATTCTTGCGATCGCTCACCGCCTTTCTACTATTCAAAAAGCTTATCAAATTGCCGTCCTAGATAAAGGTCACATCGTCGAGTTGGGCAACCACGAACAACTGCTAGCGCAAAATGGCTATTATGCCCGCCTGTACTCGATGCAATTTGCCGAGTCGCCCCGATAATTGAGAAGGAGAGGGGGAGACTGGGGGACTTCGAAAAGATTTAGTTCCGAATTCCGACTTCCCAATCCCCAACTACCGATAAACTGGCAAAGTAAAGTGGAAACAGCTACCGCGTTCTGAGATACTATCTACCCAGATTTGACCGTAATGGGCGCGGACGATCTTACGGCACATCGAAAGCCCTAAACCGTAACCTTCCTTAGATTCGTCGCGCTTGAGACGAAAATGCCCCTCAAAAATCCGTTCTCGTTTTTCTTCGGGAATGCCGGGTCCGGTATCGCAAACGCTCACCTGAATTTTTTGCGTAGTGCGGTGGAGAATAGAAACTTGGATCTTTCCTCCTTCTGGGGTGTACTTGCAGGCATTGTCTAAAAGATTGACAATGACCTGGCGAATTAACTCGGCATCGGCATAAACGGGAGGTAAATCTTGAGGAATATCTTTCTCTAGCTTCTGAGACTTGGCTTGAAACTGCTCGGCAAACTGAGCCAAAATCTCTTCGCACAACGACTGTAGGTACACGCGACCGTGCTGAACTCGCAGTTCGGCATTCATGGTCTTAGATGCTTGCAGAATTTCGGTGATGATTCTGTTCATGACGCGAAACTGTTTGCGAGCTTGCTGGTAGAGTTGGTCTTTAAGTTTTGCGGTTCGTTCGTTATTTTCTTGAGTTTGCGTTAACTCCAGCGTTTCCACAGCAATGGAAGCCGCCGTGAGAGGGCTACGCAGGTCATGAGCCAACATAGCTAATACCTGATCTTTAAATTTCAACTGATCGAGAAGTTCTTCTTTTTCTTGTTTGAGACGAAAGACTTCATCGGAGAGCCGAATCAATTCTGCCGCGTACCCTACATCGTCGAGTTTAGGGGACAGAGTTTGACTAGAACCATTTCGTTTGGAAGTGTTGGCTATTTGTTCCTCGAAAGCCAGTTGCCAGCGAGGGCACCATTTTTTTAGTTGTTCGACAATATTACTGCCCGCAAGCGTTTGTCTGGGTTCTGGAAAAATTTTTACTAAAGCTGGAGTCGCGATCAATTTGAAGTGCTCGACCAGATGCGGCTGTTCTCCAATCTCGATCGCTTGCAGATCGATAGAATAATCTGTCTTTAGGCTCTGGAGATAATTTTGGATCTGCCCGATCGTTTCTTGCGAACTGGGACGCTCGTCAACAAACAGCAAAAGCTGGATCGACACGGGTGTCGGAGTGTCTTGTCCTGGGGCTGCCTGCATGTTAGGTAGTTGCAACACAGATGATTTAGTATTAGATAGGTCAGGAGTGAGCATGCTAAATGAGCGATCGCGTCTCGAATTGTAAAGATGTCGGCTACAAAGTCCGTTCGACAATCGAAACTAAAACTCTATGACCTTCCTACAAAAGGTAGGATCTTTTTTACGATCTCTTTCATTTTAAGATCATTAAGATAGTATAAAATTTGCTAAACTTCATATCCAGCATTATTCACATAAATATTAAGTAAAGATTACAGAACTCCTATGGCTCTCGGTTATGTCGCTCTCGTCCTCCACGCCCATCTGCCTTTCGTCCGACATCCAGAAAGTGACTATGTTTTAGAAGAGGAATGGCTTTATGAAGCCATTACAGAAACCTATGTTCCTCTCTTGCACGTCTTTGAAGGGCTAAAGCGAGACGGGATTGACTTCAAGATGACCATGAGCATGACACCTCCCTTGGTGTCGATGTTGCGCGATCCCTTGCTACAAGATCGTTATGACCAACACCTTGCCAAGTTGGAAGAACTAATTCAAAAGGAAATCAAGCATAACGAACATAATGGGCATATTCGCTACTTAGCAGAATATTATGCCAAGGAATTCCATGAAATTCGCACAACTTGGGAACGTTACGACCGAGATTTAGTTGCCGCCTTCAAACAATTTCTCGATAGCAATAACCTGGAAATTATTACCTGTGGCGCAACTCACGGCTATATGCCCTTGATGAAAATGTATCCTCAAGCGGTGTGGGCACAAATTCAGGTGGCTTGCGAGCACTACCAAGAACATTTCGATCGCCCGCCCAAAGGAATTTGGTTGCCCGAATGCGCCTATTATGAAGGCGTGGAGCGCATGCTAGCCGATGCCGGTCTGCGCTATTTTCTCGTTGACGGACACGGAATTCTCTACGGTCGCCCCCGTCCTCGCTTTGGTAACTACGCGCCTATTTTTACCGAAACCGGAGTTGCTGCCTTCGGTCGCGATCACGAATCTTCCCAGCAGGTATGGTCGTCTCAGGTTGGCTATCCCGGCGATCCCGTCTATCGAGAGTTTTATAAAGATTTGGGCTGGGAAGCGGAATACGAATACATTAAGCCCTACATTATGCCCAACGGTCAGCGGAAAAATATTGGGATCAAATATCACAAAATCACCAGTCGCCATGCGGGTTTGTCGGATAAAGCGCTGTACGATCCCTACTGGGCGAGGGAAAAGGCGGCAGAACACGCAGGTAACTTTATGTACAATCGGGAGCAACAAGTCGGACATTTGGCGGCGATAATGCAGCGTCCGCCAATTGTGGTGTCGCCCTACGATGCCGAACTGTTTGGACACTGGTGGTATGAAGGACCTTGGTTTATCGATTATTTGTTCCGCAAGTCTTGGTACGACCAAAATACCTATGAGATGACTCATCTAGCAGATTATTTGCGTCGCCATCCCACCCAACAGGTGTGCCGCCCCTCTCAGTCAAGTTGGGGTCATAAAGGATTTCACGAATATTGGCTCAACAATACCAATGCTTGGATTTATCCCCACCTGCACAAAGCCGCAGAACGCATGATCGAACTGAGTCGAAGAGAAGCCGCAGACGAACTCGAAGAACGCGCCCTCAATCAAGCAGCGCGGGAGTTGCTGCTGGCGCAATCGTCGGACTGGGCATTTATCATGCGCACGGGAACGATGGTGCCCTATGCGGTACGCCAGACGCGATCGCACTTGCTGCGCTTTAATAAACTCTACGAAGACATTAAAGCAGAAAAAATCGATTCGGGTTGGTTGGCAAAAGTAGAAGCGATGGACAATATTTTCCCGAAGATTAACTATCGGGTTTATAGACCATTGTAATTTGGTTATTGGCTAGTAGTTAGTTGTTAAAAAAATTCTAATAACTACTAACTATTAATTTAATTTTCATTTTCTAAAAATTCTCGCACTCGCAACAGATAAGTCTCGGCATCTTCCAACATAGGAAAATGAGCGGTTTTGGGAATTTCTATATATTCAATTGTCTGATTTAAAGCAGCAGCTTGACGACCCATAGCAGCAGGAATGATGATATCTTTCTCGCCAGAAATTAATAAAGTTGGCACGCTAATTTGGGCGAATTTCTGCGGCATAATTTCTACAGCTTTTTGACTAACGGAAGTGTAAATCGTTCCTAAAGCTGCTTCATAGTCTGCTAAGAGAAAATCTTCTAAAAAAGCTCGCCGATCTTGTCGACTAATGGGACGATGAAGAAATCGCGACATGAATATGCGATCGGCAAAGGGAATGTTTAAAAACCAATGATAGCGAAATTTGACAACGTAACCGCCAAATTTATGAAAAGCAGCAAAAGCTTTTTCATCATATTCAAATATGCCGTTACAGGCTAAAATTGCCCGTTTGACTCGTTCGGGATATGATGTGAGAAACCAAGCAGCTACCGATGCACCCATTGAGTGACCGTGAAGATAGATTTTATCTAAATGCAAAGCATCGAGTAAAGCCGCTAAATCTTTGGCATATTCTTCGAGTTCGTAACTTAGTTTTAACGACGAACTTTCGGTTGAGGAGTGGGGGAGGCGAGAACGTCCGAATCCCCTGAGATCGTAAAGCAAACAATCGAAGCGATCGCTGAGTGCCTTTGCCGTGCTTCGCCAATACCGCGACGAGCCTCCCCATCCGTGAACGAACGCCATCACGGGTTTGGAGTAAGTTTGAGGCTGGCGAATCCATTCATAATAATGCTCGACCCCGCGAACGTTAACTTTGTCTTTCAAGCTATCGATTGTCATGACTGAGTTCTAGTGTCCCTATTTTTTAGTGTATTAAAAACTCCTAAGCGCAAGAGGTAGGAGAAAAAATACTCCCAATTCTTTTTTAAGAATCTATTAAAGATTTAATCGCGTCAGTTTTCTTAAACAATGATTAACAAACAAACGATAATTAGAAATAAGTTGTAAAAAATAGATTATTTGGATTTTTACTCGCTCTTTTTCTATTTTTTACTTTATCGTGTTTATTTTTACTAGCGGGTTACTTGCTATCCCGCAAAAATTTAATTAAAAAACTAGGATACAGCTCGGATGAGGGTCAAGTTAGAGCAGGAGTATAAGGCAGATATTTTAGTGGTTGAAAATGAAGTAGACAACCTTCGTGCCCTGTCAAACCGGCTCGTCGATCGTGGCTATCAAATCAGGCAAGCCCTCGATGGGGAAATGGCAATCATGGCAGCACAGACAATGCCACCCGATTTGATTTTACTCGATGTTAAGCTTCCGAGTTTGAACGGTTACGAACTCTGCCAGCAACTAAAAACGATAGAAACAACCAAAGAAATTCCCGTAATTTTCTTAAGCGAGTTAGATGAAAGCTTTGATAAAGCGAGAGCGTTTGCTGTTGGAGGAGCAGATTATATAACTAAGCCTTATCAACCCGAAGAAGTAATCATGCGGGTAGAAACGCAACTCAAATTGAGTGCCCTGCAAAAACAACTCGCCCAAAAAGATGCCAAACTAGAAGAGCAACTCCGCCTCAACGAGATCGTCTATCGATTTCATCCCCAACCTCAGCTTAATTTACTACTACTCGATCGCGCGATCGCTGCTACTCCTAACGGCATCGTCATTACCGATGCAACCGCGCCCGATAACCCGGTTATTTACGTCAATCCAGGTTTTGAACGCATGACGGGTTATTCGTCGGCAGAAGTCATCGGAAAAAACTGCCGCTTCTTGCAAAGAGAAGATAGAGAGCAACCCGCCCTCGAAATCATCCGACAAGCTATCCGACAACAAAAAGAGTGCCGCGTCACCGTGCGTAACTATCGCAAAGATGGAACGCTATTTTGGAATGATATTTCGATTTCCCCAATCCGAGATGAAGCGGGAAAAGTAACTCACTACATCGCCGTTCAAACAAACATTACCGAATACAAACGAGTGGAAGAGGAGCGAAAAAGGTATCAATCCTCGCTTCAGCAAATGAACTTAGAACTCTATCAACTCAACCAAACCTTACACCGCCTAGCTAATTCGGACGGCTTGACTGGAGTAGCCAATCGCCGCCGTTTTGAAGAACATCTCAAACAGGAGTGGAGGCGGATGTTAAGGGAGCAATTGCCTTTGTCGGTAATTTTAGGGGATATCGATTACTTCAAAACCTACAACGATTCTTACGGTCATTTAGAGGGAGATGATTGTTTAAAAGTCGTGGCGAGAGCGATCGATCGCGTTGTCAATCGTCCGGCAGATTTAGTAGCTCGTTATGGGGGAGAAGAGTTTGCTATTATCTTGCCCAACACTCCCGCTGAGGGAGCGATGCAAGTGGCACAATCGATCCGCAAGGCAATACTACAACTCCAAATTCCCCACCAATCTTCGCCTGTAAGAGAGTATGTCACCATGAGTTTAGGCATCGCTACTCAGATTCCGACTCAAGAACTGTCGCCTAAAAATTTGATTGAGGCAGCTGACCAAGCACTGTATCGAGCTAAGGAACAAGGTCGCAATTGTGCCGTCGCCCAAATTAAGTAAATAATAGACCAAGCAGTTATTTTGGAATTGGCGTGTCTGAGAAGAAAAAATCCTCTCGCTCTCTAGCTGGTATCGCGCGCATCGTCGCTATTGCCACCCTGATCAGTAAAATCTTTGGCTTAGTTCGCGAACAGGCGATCGCATGGGCTTTTGGCGTGGGAGCCGTTGTCAACGCCTACGCCTATGCCTACGTCATTCCCGGTTTTCTGCTGATATTGCTCGGCGGTATTAACGGT
The DNA here is from genome assembly GCF_001904635.1 of Hydrococcus rivularis NIES-593. Lineage (GTDB taxonomy): Bacteria > Cyanobacteriota > Cyanobacteriia > Cyanobacteriales > Microcystaceae > Hydrococcus > Hydrococcus rivularis. Next base: position 12,379 of record NZ_MRCB01000004.1, on the reverse strand, counting down.
CCCTTTCACAGCGCTTTAGTGAGTGTTTTGGCAAAGCGGAACAAGTCCGAAGCCGCCCCCATCGTGGAAACGGTAACAACCCTCATCAGTATCGTCCTGTTACTCGTTACCGTCGTTCTAGTCGTCTTTGCCGGAACGTTTATCGATATCCTTGCACCAGGCTTAGACGGGATAGCAAGAGCTAGCGCCATCTTACAATTACAGATTATGGCACCGCTAGCCGTATTCGCCGGATTGATCGGCATTGGTTTCGGTACGCTCAATGCCTCCAACCAATATTGGTTGCCTAGCATTAGCCCTCTGTTTTCCAGCTTAACTGTTGTCATTGGTGTTGCCGTTCTCGCTTGGCTGCTGGGGGAGCAAATTAACGATTCTCGATACCTGCAATTAGGAGGAGTAGTTCTAGCGGGAGGAACGCTAGCAGGCGGACTTTTGCAATGGGTGGCACAGTTAAATGCCCAGATTCAGTCGGGGATGGGTAAGTTGCGGTTGCGCTTTGATTGGCGCATTCCTGGCGTAGGAGATGTTATGAGAGTCATGATCCCCGCCTCGCTTTCTTCTGGAATGCTGCATATTAACGTTTATACCGATTTATTTTTTGCCTCTTATATTGAAGGTGCGGCAGCCGCAATGCGCTACGCCAACTTCATCGTGCTAACGCCATTGGGCATTATTTCCAATATGATTTTAGTGCCCTTTATGCCCGTCTTTTCCCAACTCGCTGCCCCAGAAAATTGGCAAGAATTAAAATTTAGAATTCGTCAGGGATTATTATTAACTGCCCTTACAATGTTACCTCTGACAGCAATATTTATTGCGTCAGCCACTCCGATTATTCGGATAATTTACGAACGAGGCTCTTTTAATCTGAAAGCTTCTCAAATGGTCATTCCTGTTTTAATGGCTTACGGATTTGGAATGTTCTTTTATTTAGGTCGCGATGTTTTAGTTAGAGTCTTTTATGCTTTGGGTGATGGAGAAACGCCCTTTTGCGTCAGTATTTTTAATATCTTCCTCAATGCCGGATTAGATTATTTATTGATTCAATCTTTTCAAACTCCAGGATTAGTCTTGGCTACTGTTGGCGTTAATATTACTTCCATGGGAGCATTTTTGTGGATTTTAAACCGCCGACTCAATGGCTTGCCGTTGGGTGAGTGGGGATTGATTTTATTACAGTTAACAGCAATTACTATCGCATCGACTATAGCGAGTTGGGGCGTAAATTGGGGATGGGAAAAACTTTTAGATAGTAATAATCTGTTGCTTTTATTATTACAATTTTGTCTATCAGCAAGCGTTGCCTTGGGAGTTTTTGTTTTATTAGCAATGCAGTTAAAATTACAAGAAGTCGATATTATCGTGTCTCGAATTCAGCAAAAGTTAAGCAAGTAATAGCTCATATCTTGTCCGTCAGTAGAGCAGTTAAAAACGGACTTTAAATTTAGGGTACAAGAAATTTATATCAATTTCCTTTTTTCTTGATACAGATAAAGAGAGAAGGATGTGTGTAGAAAGTGTGGGTGGATTAAACAAGAGATTTGTAGCAAGCATTTTTGAAAACGGTATTATTTCATGGCGAAATCACTTCATCAGAATGAAATAAACTTGGCTGTTTTACAGGCTTATTGCATCCATTGCCTAGTCCCGAAAAATTGACAGGAATAAGAGGCGACTTGAGTCGCACAAGAAAGCGCGTCAATAAAGTTTTTTTGAAGAATATAATGGCAAAAAGCACCGTGAAAGATATCGCCAGCACCTAGAGTATCAATGGCTTTTATCGTAGGAATTTCTATTTCTCCCTTTTTTCTTTGAGAGAGATATTGAATGGGGTTTTCACCTTGAGTAATCGCAATGTGAGGAATACCTATTTGTTGAAGATAGATAAATACCTCTTCCTGGTTATGGCAATTGGGAGGATAAAAATTAGCCGAACAAATTGCATAATCGACAAAAGGCAACACTTCTTCAAAACCCGATTTCCAACTTCCGCCATCGATCGCGACTGGAATATTTCTTGCTTTAGCTTGTTTGGCGATCGCAACGCTAAGCGCCATTTGATGCCCGTCAATTAAAACGAGTTCGACATTTTGTAAAATATCTGAGGGGATTTGTTCGGGAATCGCTTGAAATTTAGTAGCATTAACAGAAATAACCGCTCGTTCTCCTGTCGATTCGATAACGATAATAGAAGAAACTGAAGGTAATTCCAAGCAATTTGGCGCTAAGTCTACAATTTTGACCGAATAAGTTTCTAGATCGCAGCGAATTATCTGACTAATAGAATGGTTGCCAATAACACTTAGCAATGTAGCGCGATCGCCCAGATAACTAAACGTTACGGCAGCATTAGTAGCAGGTCCTCCAGCTGCAATAGTTTGGTCTAAAGCAACTATTTTCTGATTAGTTTCTGGGAGATTTTTAGTTAGATAGATGAAGTCTAATGTAGATAAGCCAACAAATAGCCCGTGTCTTTTCATGTTTTAGACAGCGATCTCTTTTTCTCGAAAACATCTTGCATCATTTCTGCGACATGATGCCTCTCATATATTGTAGACAACAGTCAAGATTATATAAAAAAAATCGATCCGGAACAAAAACACAATTAGTAAATTTAATCAGTCGATAAAAATACCGATCGCAAATTTCCTTTGCAAATAGAAAGATCGGTAAATTTGCGTATTTACTCACTCAAAATCTATGCTTAAATATTTTTAATAAAAAAGCTTAGACCCTTTTATAGATAGTTAATGCGCGGAATAGTCAATAGCTTACACTGCAATTAATTACCTATTTTTTTACATTTTATAGTGTATCTTTGCAATGCAAATGACTATTCAAAAATGCAACTAATGCACTAAGCATTAATGAGAGCTGAATGCAGCTTTAAGTTGTTTTGATGACAGGAGAAACTTGTGGCTCTAACCGACCAATTCGACCAAAGAATACTCGAACTCGTAAACCAAGAACGCGCCAAGCAGGGTTTAAGATCCTTAAGCCTCAGCCAAAAATTAGATGCTGCCGCAGACGGTCATTCCGGTCGTATGGCGAATGGCGACTTTTTCAGTCACGTCGATCCGGGTAATGGGTCAAGACCGAGCGATCGCGCTACTCAAGCGGGTTATCGGTGGACAACTGTGGGAGAAAATATTGCTGCCGGTCAAACAAGCCCAGAAGCCGTCATGCAAGCGTGGATGAATAGTTCCGGGCACCGTGCGAATATTCTCAATCCCAACTATACCCATCTAGGAGTAGGATATGCTTACCTAGCCAACGATAGCGGACGCATCAATTATCAGCGCTACTGGACTCAAGTATTCGGTGCAGGCGATCCCAACCCAGGCACCTACACAGCCCAGAGTGAAGGTTCCTCGACTCCATCGCCTAGCCCCAATCCTAACCCTCCTGGAGAAACTCAAGGTTCCGGAGAACTTAAGGGCACCAACGGAAACGACGAACTGACTGGCGACTCTTCTGCTCAAACTATTTACGGTTACAGAGGGAATGACACCCTCACAGGTCAAGGCGGTAACGACAGACTCTTTGCTGGTTCGGGGAACGATCGCGTTTATGGCGATGGAGGAGACGATTATCTCTCCGGCGGTTCTGGTAAAGATATGCTCCTCGGTGGGGATGGAACGGATACACTTGTCGGTGTCGCTACCAACCAACAACCAGGGAGAGGCGAAATCGATACGCTCGCAGGCGGTGCAGGTGCTGACACTTTCAGGCTAGGCGATAGCAATAGCGTCTACTACAACGACGGTCGCAACAATACCCTGGGTCAGGCAGATTATGCTCTGATTCAAGATTTTAGCCAAGCAGAGGGTGATGTCATTCAACTTAAGGGCAGTGCGAGTAATTATGCCTTGGGAGCGGCTGTGCAAGGATTGCCCACAGGTACGGCAATTTACCTAAAAACAACGGGTCAAGACGAACTGATTGCCGTGGTACAAAATGCTAGCAATCTTTCTCTTGAGAGTAATTCCTTCAATTATGTTTAGCCCATAAGTCAATAGGCGTATAACGCCTACAGCGATCGGGAACTTCTCTTCTGTTGTCACTGCGACGGAAGAGAAGTTCCCGATAGATATTAGATCGATAAAACCATAAGATGCGGGAAGATGGGCAACGCCTATCCCACAGATCGACCTTTTCGAGCGATATAATCTTGCAACGCCTTTACGTCTAAAGGTTCGGACTGTAAAGAACGAATTGCTTCTACAGTTGCCTTGGCACCAGCGAGAGTAGTAATAATTGGCAACTTATAATCCAATGCCGTGCGACGAATTAGGCGCGCGTCGGTGTGGGATTCTTCTCCATTGGGAGTATTAATGATGAATTGAATCCAATTATTTTTGATCCAGTCGATCACGTGAGGGCGACCTTCGTGGAGTTTGAGGACTAATTCCACATTATCGATCCCATTTTCTTGCAAGACTTTGCGCGTCCCCGCTGTCGCGACTACTCTAAATCCTAAATCGATGAGGTTCTTAACAACAGGAACCGATGCTACTTTATCGCGATCGCTCATCGAGACAAATACCGTTCCTGTTGTAGCAAGACGAACGCCTGCGGCAATTTCTGCCTTGGCAAATGCCCTGCCAAAATCGCTGTCAATGCCCATTACTTCGCCCGTAGACCGCATTTCTGGACCGAGTAGAGTATCCGTCCCCGGAAACTTCTCGAAGGGCAATACAGCCTCTTTAACGGCGATATGGCGAGGAATATACTCAGAGGTAACGCCTAGCGATTCTAGGGTTTTCCCAGACATGACGAGGGAGGCAACCTTGGCTAAAGGAATCCCCGTCGCCTTGGAAACGTAAGGAACGGTACGAGAAGCGCGAGGGTTGGCTTCTAGAATGTAGACTCGTTCCCCTTGTACGGCATACTGAATATTAATCAACCCTACCACTTTGAGCGCCTGGGCGAGTTTGACCGTCCACTGACGAATGGTATCGATCGCGCTATTAGCTAAAGAGGTAAAAGGAATCGAACAGGCAGAGTCTCCAGAATGAACCCCCGCTTCTTCGATGTGTTCCATGATGCCGCCGATGACAACTTTTCCCGTAGAATCGCATAGCGCATCGACATCGACTTCGATCGCATTTTCGAGGAACTTATCGATCAAAATGGGATGGTCGGGTTCTACCTGAACTGCATAGGTCATGTATCGTTGCAGATCGTCGTCAGAATAGACGATTTCCATTGCCCGTCCGCCTAAGACATAAGAAGGACGTACTACTACCGGATAGCCAATTCGTCCGGCGATTGAGAGAGATTCTTGGTAGCTGCGGGCGATTCCGTTAGGCGGTTGGCTAATATTTAATTGGCGCAAAATTTGCTCGAACCGTTCTCTGTCTTCAGCAATATCGATCGAATCCGGCGACGTTCCCCAGATTTTGGTATTTTGTCCTTGGGGATCTGACAAAGAATCCAAATACTCTTGTAATGGTACGGCTAATTTGAGAGGCGTTTGACCGCCGAATTGAACGATGATGCCTTCGGGACGTTCTGCTTCGATGATATTGAGGACATCTTCTTTGGTGAGGGGTTCAAAGTAAAGGCGATCGCTCGTATCGTAATCGGTAGAAACGGTTTCTGGGTTAGAGTTGACCATAATCGTCTCGAACCCCTCTTTAGAGAGGGCAAAAGCGGCGTGACAGCAGCAGTAGTCAAACTCGATTCCCTGTCCGATACGGTTGGGACCTCCTCCCAAAATCATGACTTTGCGATTATTGGACGATCTGACTTCCGATTCTTCCGGTTCATATGAGGAGTAATAATAAGGTGTGAGGGCTTCAAATTCTGCCGCGCAAGTATCGACGAGTTTGTAGACTGGGATAACGCCTAAATGCTTGCGATAACCTCTTACTTGGTCTTCTGAGGTTTTCGTCGCAAAGGCGATTTGGCGATCGCTAAATCCTTGCTGTTTGATAAACCGCATCTGTTCTTTGGTAATTTTGTGCAGGGGAGTTCGCTTGAGAAACTTCTCGGTTTCTACCAGTTCCTGCATTTTGTCTAAAAACCAAGGATCGATCGCGGTGAGTTCGTAAAGTTCTTCCACCGACATTCCCAAATGGAAGGCGTGATGGATGGTAAAGATTCTCTCTGGATTGGGCGTTCTCAGATTCGCCCGAATTTGGGACAGAGAAGGCAGGGTTTCCTGTCTGTCGCAACCGAAGCCAAAACGGCCGATTTCTAGCGATCGCAAAGCTTTTTGAAAAGATTCTTGGAACGTGCGTCCGATTGCCATTGCTTCGCCTACTGACTTCATCTGAGTCGTCAGGATAGCTTGTGCGCCTGGGAATTTTTCAAAGGCGAAACGGGGAACTTTGGTAACGACGTAATCGATGGTCGGTTCAAAGGAAGCGGGAGTTTTCTTGGTAATATCGTTGGGAATTTCATCGAGGGTATAGCCAACTGCTAACTTCGCTGCAAATTTAGCGATCGGGAATCCCGTCGCTTTCGATGCTAGGGCAGAGGATCGAGACACGCGGGGATTCATTTCAATGACGATGACTTCGCCATTGACGGGATTAACGGCAAATTGAATGTTCGATCCGCCCGTTTCTACACCAATCTCTCGAATAATTGCTTTAGAATAGTCCCGCAGGCGCTGGTACTCCTTATCTGTCAGCGTTTGGGCGGGGGCGACAGTAATCGAGTCTCCCGTATGGACTCCCATCGGATCGATATTTTCAATCGAACAGATAATGACGACATTATCTGCCAAGTCGCGCATGACTTCTAGTTCGTATTCTTTCCAACCCAGTAGGGATTTCTCGACTAAGATTTGCGAGACGGGAGAGGCATCGAGTCCATATTGCGCCATCTGTTCGTATTCTTCCTGGTTGTAGGCGATGCCGCCGCCAGTCCCGCCGAGAGTAAAAGCAGGACGAATAATTAAAGGATAGGAACCGATTTCTTGCGCGATCGCTTTGGCTTCCTCAAGATTGTTAGCGATTCCTGACGGACAGACGGGAACGCCAATGCGCTGCATGGCTTTCTTGAACAGTTCCCGATCTTCTGCCTTTTCGATCGCCTCTAGCTTTGCCCCGATTAACTCTACGTTATACTTGTCCAGTACGCCACTTTTTGCCAATGCCACGGCTATGTTCAATGCCGTTTGACCCCCCATCGTCGGCAGTAAAGCATCTGGTTTTTCTTTGGCAATGACCTTTTCAACGATTTCTGGCGTTAGCGGTTCTACATAGGTTCGATCTGCTGTTTCCGGGTCGGTCATAATTGTAGCGGGATTGGAGTTGACCAACACGACTTCATAGCCTTCTTCTCGAAGCGCTTTACAAGCTTGCGTGCCAGAGTAGTCAAATTCGCAGGCTTGTCCGATGATAATCGGACCCGAACCTATAAGCAGGATTTTACGTATATCGTCGCGGCGTGGCATAGGATGTGTCTCGTTGAATGAGAGAAGTTAAACCCAAATTATTGTATAAGTTCTTGGTATGACTAATGCTGAAAGCTTTATGTAGGTTTAATGACTTAATAAAAAAATTGACAATGGCTAATTCACAATTATCATCTTCAACCCAATCATTTTAACCATAGCGCTTAAAACTGCGATCGCCTATGAAAATTTTATTGAGAAGGCTGTTCTACTTTTTGCTTCAACTCTTTCTCAATCTTTGACATTTCCTTGTCTATTTCTTCTAAATTTTGCTCGCCTAATGAAATTAAATTGTCAATTTTTTTTAAAACTTCTAGTTGCTTTTGTTGGAAATCCGATCGTTTCACTTTAATTTCTTCAAACATTCAATTATGCCAGAAAAAATACTTTTAGCTTCTAAAATTAGATCTAATTGACGATCTAATTTTTCTGCCATCTCTTTAAATTCTTCATAGCTCGCCATATCTATAACATCGATCTCATTAACAATTATCTGAAGTCTACTTCTTTGAAGATTGACAAAAAATATCGCATTATTCAAAAAAGCGAACAGGCGAACTAGCGTAGGGTTTTCGGGAAAGCGTTCTAGAACGATTCTGATAAATTCTAATCCTTCTGTTGCTTTCCCTTCAATCCAATCTAACTCGTTATTGAAACGCTTTATTAAAGCATTAATTTCCGGCGGAGTTGATGACATAATTGGCTATCTTCCCATAAAGATAGCCAAAACGCGATCCGCCTTCGCGTTGCCTGTCGGCAGGATATAGTCGGCATTCTCTGTTATTCATCTTAAATCAGATTCACAATCGCGATCGCTTCCTCCCACCAAGCCAATCGTTCCGTTGCGTTGCAAATCCTCTAGAGCAGGGTCAAAATGCAGTCACAATTCGGAAGTATACTCGATTTTGTGCGATCGCGATCGCATTTATCTTCAGTCGGCGTATACTTGGACACCGAACCTCTTGCCGACGTACAACTCTACCAACATTTTGTTTATGGCATAACTGCCAAGACTCGACTTGACAATATAGACATTTGGTGCATGTTTCGACTCAATGAAGAAGGTCACAGAAGAGCAAATAGCGATGCTGGCAGCGATCGCCAACCTAGTAACATAGAGAGGGGTTATAGGCTATCTATATATCTAGTTAATAATACCTAACGATAATCGATAAATGAGCGGAAACTTCTCCAATTTTGTAGACCTATTAAGCGATAGAGCCTCGAAACAATCTGAAAAAATCGTTTTCACCTTTATGGGCGACGGGGAAACAGTAACCGACAGCCTTACCTATTATCAGTTAGACAAACGAGCAAGAGCGATCGCAGCAACGCTTCAATCCCTTAACGCTCAAGGCGAACGTGCATTATTACTCTATCAGTCCGGTCTGGAGTTCATCTGCGCATTTTTCGGTTGTTTGTACGCGGGAGTTATTGCCGTTCCCGCCTATCCGCCTCGCGCCAATCGTTCTCTCGAACGCCTACAAGCAATTGTCTCCGATGCCCAGGCAAATTTTGCTCTCACCACAGAAGCATTAGTCAGCACGATCGAGGGACGACTAACCAAATATCTCTCTACAGAAGCCATCCGCTGTCTGACGACCGATAATATCGACTCTCACTCAGCCAGTCAATGGCAACCCATTAACCTCAGCGAAGATAACCTAGCATTTTTACAATACACCAGCGGTTCTACGGGAATGCCCAAAGGGGTAATGGTCAGTCACGGCAACCTGATCCACAATTCCAGCTTAATCAATCGGTGTTTCCAAGATACTGCCGAGAGTAAAGGCGTTTCTTGGTTGCCTCCTTACCACGACATGGGACTCATTGGCGGGATCTTGCAACCGATTTATGTCGGTGCTTCCCAGGCGCTGATGCCTCCCGTAGCCTTTCTCCAGCGTCCCTTACGTTGGTTGCAGGCAATTTCGCGCGATCGCGCGACAACCAGTGGCGCACCGAATTTCGCTTACGAACTATGCGTTACTCAGATTGCGCCCGAACACAGAGAAACCCTCGACCTCAGTTGTTGGACATTGGCTTTCACGGGTGCCGAACCCGTTCGCGCCGAAACCCTAGAACGCTTTGCCGAGGCGTTTGCTTCCTGCGGCTTCCGTAAAGAGGCATTTTATCCCTGTTACGGGATGGCGGAAACAACCCTGATTGTCTCTGGCGGATTAAAAGAAGCAGCGCCGATTTTAAAAACCTTTGATGGGAAAGCCATAAAACAAAATCGAATTATTAACGCGAGTCCATCGGAGAATGGCAGTATTACTTTAGTTGGATGCGGACAAACCGTCGAAGATCAAAAAATCCTTATTGTTAATCCTGAGACTTTAAAACGTTGCCATTCCAATGAAATTGGCGAGATTTGGGTATCCGGCAAAAGTGTTGCCCAAGGCTATTGGAATCGCAAGACGCAAACCGAAGAAACCTTTAATGCCTATGTCGCAGACACTCAAGAAGGTCCCTTTCTGCGCACCGGAGATTTAGGCTTTTTACAAGATGGCGAACTCTTTGTTACGGGTCGCCTAAAAGATTTAGTTATCGTTCGAGGTCGCAACCATTATCCTCAAGATATTGAATTAACGGTAGAAAAAAGCCATGAGGCTATCCGAGAATCTGCTGGGGCGGCTTTCTCTGTGGATGTGCATGGAGAAGAGCACCTCGCGATCGCCTGCGAAGTCAAGCGCCATTATATCAGGAAGCTCGATCTAGAAGAAATTGCCAGTGCTATTCGCAAAGCAGTCGTCCAAAACCACGAATTACAACCCTTTGCTATTGTTCTCCTCAAAACGGGCAGCATTCCCAAGACTTCTAGCGGCAAAATCCAACGTCACGCTTGTAAAGCGGGTTTTCTAGAAGGAAGTTTAGAGGCACTAGGAGAGTGGAGACAGGGAGAGAAGGGGAAGTTGGAACTCGGAAGTTGGAACTCGGAAGTTGGAACTCGGAAGTCGGAAGTTGAAGGAACAAGGGAGACAAGGGAGACTAACAAACAACAGCAAACGATACAAGCATGGTTGGTTTCAAATATTGCCCAGCGATTGGGAATTTCGCCCCAGGAAATCGACGTTCGAGAACCATTTGCCAGTTATGGTTTAGATTCCGTGCAAGCCGTTCGCCTGTCAGCCGAATTAGAAGACTGGTTGGGACGAAAATTGTCTCCTACCCTTGCCTATGATTACCCCAGCATTGCAACCCTGGCAGCGTATCTGGGGCAAGAGAACTCCGGGACAAGAAAACACACAGAAAAAGAGATTTCCCAATCCGCCGTTCTCCCGGAACCGCTTCCGGGAGCGTGCGGCGGCTTCACCAAAATCGAACAATCCCCAATCGCCGTTATCGGCATTGGATGTCGCTTTCCTGGCGCTAATAATCCCGAAGCCTTCTGGAAACTGTTATGCGAAGGCAAGGATGCTATTACTCAAGTAAATGAACGCTGGGAAGGCAATGACTGGGGAGGATTTTTAGAGCGAGTTGACCAGTTCGATCCGCAATTTTTTGGCATTTCTCCTCGCGAGGCACATGAAATGGATCCCCAGCAACGATTGCTGTTAGAAGTGAGTTGGGAAGCCCTAGAAAGTGCAGGCATAGCCGCAAATCAACTAGCTGGTAGCACAACGGGAGTTTTTGTTGGTATCAGTAGCAGCGATTATTCTCAGATTCGACTGCGGCATCAATTAGAACCGGATGCCTATGCCGGGACGGGAAATGCTCATAGCATTGCGGCGAATCGTCTTTCCTATTTTTTCGATCTTCGAGGACCTTCCCTGACAATAGATACGGCTTGTTCTTCTTCTCTAGTCGCCGTTCACCTGGCAGCGAAAAGCTTACAAAATGGGGAATGCGATCGCGCCCTCGTTGGCGGAGTCAATCTTATTTTATCCCCAGAATTAACCCAAACTTTTACCCAAGCAGGGATGATGTCATCTGACGGTCGCTGTAAAACTTTTGATGCGAGTGCGGATGGCTACGTGCGCGGAGAAGGTTGCGGCGTTATTATTCTCAAACGCCTTGGCGATGCCCAAAGAGATGGCGATAATATCCTAGCAGTCATTCGCGGTTCTGCTATTAACCAAGATGGACGTAGCAACGGATTGACCGCACCAAACGGACTTGCCCAGCAAGCCGTCATTCGTCAAGCCCTGTACGATGCTGGCGTAAATCCCGCAGAAATTAGTTATATCGAGACGCACGGAACGGGGACTTCTCTAGGAGATCCGATTGAGGTGAACTCCCTCAAAACCGTTCTGATGCAGGGACGTTCTGCTAACCAACCGCTATGGTTGGGATCTGTCAAAACGAATATCGGTCACTTAGAAGCGGCAGCGGGAATTGCAGGCTTAATTAAAGTCATTCTCTGTCTTCAGTACGAAGAAATTCCCGCTCATCTTCATCTGAATGCGCTAAACCCTCATATCGACCTGCAAGAGACTTCCATATCCATTCCTACTCAACGTCAACCTTGGAATCGAGGAGAACAGACTCGTTTGGCTGGTGTCAGTTCTTTCGGCTTTGGAGGAACGAATGCTCATGTTGTTTTGCAGGAGTCAGGAGTCGTAGGGGCGGATTTATCTAGAAACTCAACCGATTTACCGACAGTTAATGTTCAAAACCCGCTCGTACAGAAGTCGGAAGTCATTGAACGTTCTCTACATATTCTGACCCTTTCAGCGAAAAGCCAAACCGCTCTCAAGGATTTAGTTAAGTCTTATGAACAATACTTGACAAATCATCCAGAAACTTTACTAGAAAATATTTGTTTTACGGCGAATACGGGGCGATCGCACTTTAACTATCGTATAGCGATTGTAACCGATTCTGGCAAACAATTGCGATCGCGCTTAGCAACTTTTGGAAATGGACAAGAAGCCCCCGGACTAATAGCAGGAACGGCAGACACGGGAATCGATCGCAAAATAGCATTTTTATTTACGGGTCAAGGTTCCCAATATGTCGGCATGGGATACC
>NZ_MRCB01000039.1:30000-38095 GCF_001904635.1 Hydrococcus rivularis NIES-593 | reverse complement strand
TAAAACTCCGTTCTACCATTTTTGTGACACCTAGTTAATATTTCGGACAGGTCTATTATGTTTTACAAAAAATTCCCGTGCATTCGGCTTGAAAATCTCCCACGGGGGATTGGTGATAATTGCATCAAACCCACCGCGCACAAATACTTTGTCAAAATGGTAGCCCCAGTGAAACGGTTCTAGGGCATCAATATCAGCGATCGTTAGTAGCCGCTTTTTGGGTTTGCCTGTCAGTTGGGCTTGCTCATACTTAATCCCCAACCGCTGGCTAAACTCATCTAATAACAGTTGATTTAGCTTCGCTTGCGATTCGCGGTTAAGTTTGTCGATGTGATCGCGCAATTGCAACAGCCGCGTTTCCTGGGGCAACTCCGCATCGGCTGACTGGAAAGCGTGCTTTTTGTAGAGAGCGATGCTTTCATTTTTGTCTGCCAAGATTTGCTGATACGCCGAAGCTGCCAACTCCTGCAACAAATTCCCTTGGAATACCGTTTCCCCTAACAAATTGATTTGCGTCGGGTCAACTCTTCCCCCTTCATGTCCTTTGCCTTTTGCCTTTTGGCTTAAGCGATCGAACCCTTCTGCATCCACCCGAATCAACCCAATGAGCGAATTTCCCGCCATGATGTTGAAATCAATATTGGGCAAGGGTTCTAAGTCATTGACAGTTTTTGCCGAAGAGACGAGTGCTAAAAATAGCCGCAGTTTCGCAATTTCCGTGGCTTCCTCCATGATGTCTACACCATAGAGATTATCGGTAATGATGCGTTTTTTGATGTAGTACTCTAAGGAGGGATGCCGAGCCGCCTCCTGCAACCATTGAGCAATTCCAGACCGATCCGCAAACCTCGTTGATTGCTGGACCACTCGTTGATAAATCCTAATCAAGGTTTTCATTGCCGCCACCAAAAAGGCCCCCGATCCACAGGCCGGATCGAGCAGCGTTAGGGTTGGCAAAATATCCTTGAGCAGTGCCTGACACAGGTCAGCATCTAAGCCACCGAGCAATGACTCTAGATTATTGAATACATAGCCCAGTCCATTGACGCGATCGAGTACCAATTTGTTAATGGTGCGATCGCAAAGATACTCGGTAATTTCTGGCCGGGTGTAGTATGCCCCAAACTCTTTTTGGTTGATGTATTTCTCGAAGATATAGCCCAACACATCCGGGTTGATTTCCATCGGATCTTTGTCGGGGCGATCGTCTAGGTGCCAGGAATAGCGCGAAAATAGCTCAAAGACTTGGGCAAAGGCGCGATCGCTAATCTGAATCTGAGGATATTTTTGCTCAATAGAATGCTTAAGAAATAATCCACCATTGAGATAGCAAATCTTGCCTAGACGTTTTTGCATCGCGGCAGTTCGGTTGGCCTCTGGTTCAGCAAAGCCCTGAAAAAATAGATCCTTGAGAAATTCGTAAAAGCTTGCACCTTCCCTCTGACATTGCTGCAGCTTATTTTGCAGATAGAGGACATCGCCATTGTCTAGAAAATAGCGGCGCTGCAAGAAATAGACAAACATGAGACGATTCAGCAACACCGAAGCATACCAACGGCGATCGGCTTCTGAGTCAATCCCCTCAATCTCCAAACAAAAACTCTGGTGTAGCCCCTCAAAATCTTGGAAAAACTGTTTAGTAACCTGTTCAACATCAAAACCTTGTTTTACCTTTTGGGCAACATCCACATGGGTTAGGTTCTTTTCTTCCTTGAATTCCACCATCAATGCCTCTAGCTTTTGCAACAGTGGTTCAGGATTTTGGCCCACCTGGTACGAATGCGATCGCACCTTGGCGCTTTTGCCCAGTTCTGGTTTTAGCCACAGCCATTCCTGCTGTGTTTTGCCCTCATCCCCAAACACCAACAAATGGGATTTGCTGTAGTCCATCAATTGGCGATCGAGCTTCACCCGAATTGACCGCGCTGGAATTTCCGGCGTAATACATTGATAGACAATAAAGCCGCGCTTTTGGGCAATAGACACCACCTCGAAAGCGTGACCGTCAATCTCGAAGGGCAGTGTGACACGATCGACCGTATCCCAGCCCAGTTCTTCAATAAACAGGGACTCAAAATCAAACTTCTGGAGATACTTTTGGGCACGTTGGCGATTCAGTGGCATCTTAGATTAACTCAAACAGGGTTCAAATCAGTGGGAAAGTCAGGATCAAATAGTTGCTCAGATGTATAGGGGCAATTCTCGGGCAAGTCTGAATAATCTAAAGGTGTTTCCTTCACTACCAAATCTAGTCCAGATTCATAGGCATCGGCGATTGCCTCTGATAGATAGGGCTTGAGGCTAGGGTTCTGGTTGATGAGTTTCTGGGCTGCCCGTCGTTGTTCACGAATCGTTGCCCTCCAACTTTTACTGCGCTTGTCGGGTTGGTAGTCCCATTTCAGTAAATGCCCAATTAAAATTCCTAGGCGACTTTCCAATTCTCGACGTTCCTGCTTTCCCAATGACTCAATTTCCTCCACTAAATTGGGAATATCTAAATGCTTAAAATCTCCCTCCTTGAGCAACTTTGACTGCTCTAACGTCCAGGCGTAAAAATCGGTTTCATAGAGATTGGATCGCATCGTGTCCTCCTCTGTCCTACTTACTCCTAATCTAGCCTCTAAATAAACCCATCGAACAGATAATCTGCGCTCCATCTCGCCGTTCTTCCGGGTTGATCACACACAGGGCATCATGCTCCCGCAGAAACGTCACCAGTTTTGCTAACTGCTCATCGCTAATGCCAGACTTGAGTTCCCGATTGAGGCGGGCGATCGCATTCTGCTTCAGTGGGTGCTGGTTAATCTCCTCGATCGCCCGTTCCAGGTTCTCCCACTCCGTGCCCATTGCCAATAGGGGGGTGGTTTCGCGAATGTGTTGGGTGTAGGCCATCAGGCGATCGTAAGTCCGTGCCGCCGCACTACGCTTATTGCCCAGGGTGCCCGCCACCGTTTTGGTTTGCTCCGCGATCAGTTCCGCCCCCCTTGTCACCAGTTCATGATGTTGGGGATGGCGAGGCAACGGCGGAGTATCAATGCTGCATCGCGCCATACGGAGAATCCGCATCTGAGACTGGGTAACACTGTTGCCGTCCTTGTCCACCCATGCCAAAGCATCCGTGCCGCTATCCGTGCGGAGGTACACCAACACACCCTCTGGATCTGCCCCGGTAGGTTCATGCTCCCTTGTGGAATACACCACATCGGGCAATTTTTCAATCATCCCTTTCAGGGCAGGGTTGGCATCGATCGCGCTTTGCCAAATCTGCAACGCCTCGGAGGTCAAATCCACATCGCCTTCGTCGGCTTCATCCAGCACCCCCGATCGCTCGTTGTAGAGATTCAGCAGCATCTCCCGCGCTTGCTCGTCCTCAAAAAAGGCTTCATCCGTGCCCACCACTTCTTGATTTTCCTTGAGGCGATCGCGCAATCGTCCCCGCAGGTTAATCAGCCGCTCCACCCCCTCCGCCGGCAAAAACGAATAGCAGAGAATCTCCTCCGCCTGCTGCCCAATCCGGTCTACCCGCCCTGCCCGCTGAATCAGCCGAATAATCGCCCAGGGCAAGTCGTAGTTGAGAATGATGGCACAATCTTGCAAGTTTTGCCCCTCACTCAACACATCCGTCGCCACCAGAACCCGCAACTGTTCAGACTCTGGGATAGTTTTCTCATTACTGACCGGACTAAACCGCCAAGCCAGAGCCGTCGGGTCAGCCGATTGTCCCGTTGCTAAGCCCACTTGCTGAATGCCCTGTTCTTCCAGTGCTCTTGCCAAATATCGAGCCGTATCGGCAAACTGAGTAAAAATCAATACCTTATCCGTAGGATGTTGCTGTTGAAGCAAATCCACCAATGCTACCAGCTTGCCATCCTCAACTGGGTTCCAACTACCCGCCAGTTGCAAAATTCCAATCAAAGCGGTGGCATCTTGTTGAAGATGCTGCTTCAACTCTGGACGAAACAAATTAGCACGAATCCACTTAAATCGACGCGGGTATTGATCTCGGTATAAGCGATAGATCTCCGCTGCCCGTTGAGCAAAACTGCCCTCACCCCCGGCCCCTCTCCCAAGCTGGGAGAGGGGAGCCAGAAGTTCTTGTTCCCCTTCTCCCTCCCTGGGAGAAGGGGTTAGGGGATGAGGGTCTTCCGTTTCCCAGTCCTGACTCAAGAGCGAATCCTCGTCTTCATCGTTACCCATTTCGTCCAGCAACGCGGTATCTTGGGTACCAATCGGCAGAGGAAGATCGTGGTCGATCGCATGAAGATACACATAATTCCGCAGAATATGTCGCTCCAACGACTGGATAAAGGCAGCCCCGCTACTCTCCAATCGCTTAAACAAATTCGTGCGACAAAAGCCCATCAACCGCTGCCCCGCGTGCGACAGATTGTCTAAGAGTTTTTGTTCTTCATCGGTGGGTGGTTGCTTGGGTTTGGGGTCTTTATCTTTTTTATCTTTATATTTATCTTTATAGAGTCCTAATCCATAGCGGGGTAAATTGAGCGCGTTAATCACATCCACCACGCGATCGGCATACAACCGAGCATAGGGATCGGTCTGCGGTTCCCCAATGGTGAATCGAACCGTCTGGGGACGACGGATCGGGAAATAGGATCGCCGGCCATCGGCAAATTCCAGATAGTACCGTTCCCCATCCTGTCTGGCATAGGTATTTTTGATAAAACTGCGGGTTCGCCGCACCATGTAGCGACTCATCAACTGCTGCCAGTCCTCCGGCTCTGGACTTTGCTCAAATGCCAAGAGCGATCGCACTGGGGTAGCACTATGCCGACGGCGGAACTGCATCTCACCACCCAGGCTGCGAATGTAGGCTTCTGGCTTAATGCCTAAGTCGGCATCCGGACGTAAAAATAACTGCAACTGCGCCGACAAGTCCAGATAGGTTTTGTTGTAGGGAGTAGCGGTGAGTAAAATACACCGACTGCCGCTCTGCTCAATGTAGTCTTTAATGGCTTGATACCGCTTGCCCTCTTTGTTTCGCAGGTTGTGGCTTTCATCAATCAGCACCAACCGAAACCGTGCTGGTATATTGGGCAATTCCTGAATCACTTGGCTAATCGGCACCACCTTACCGCGCAAGCCATAGCGATCGATGTAACCCTGCCACATTTTTTCCAGGTTCTTCGGGCAGATAATCAGCGTACTGGTGCCATAGTCTTCCTCGCAGAGATGGGCGATTGCAGTCCCTACTAAGGTTTTCCCCAACCCCACCACATCGCCAATAATCACCCCATTCCGTTTACTGACATGGTGTGCCGCAATTTTCACTGCCGCTTCCTGAAAGGGCAAAAGCCCAAAACTGGCAGGGGCGTGATACTGACTCAACCCGTCTCGTGCTTCCTGGGACAGGTGATACGCCATTTTCAGATAGACAAAATAGGGCTTGAGCGATCGCCCCGCCCAACTTTCATCAATAATTTCTGCTAATTGCTCCGTAATATCCAAGCAAAAGCGATCGTTCCAACGCTCCTCAAACCACTGCTCCAGCTTACTGGTATCATCCCGATCCACCACTTCCACATTCAGCTCACCCTGGGATCTCAGCCCCGATAGCGTCAGGTTACTGCTGCCCACATAGCCAATGATGGGCGTGGCGCGATCTTCGCGATAAATCAGATACAGCTTGGCATGGAGGGGATGCCGCAAAAACAACTTGACCTGTAACTTGCCGGCGAGGAGTTGCGATCGCAACCGCTGCAGCCCCTCCTCATCAGCAGCACTGGGCGCACCATAGGTTAACTGTTGCCGAAACTCTTGCGCCATTAGGGTTTGTAGTCGAATCGCTTGTCCCTGATCGATGCGCTCTGGTTCTACCCCGATCGCTAACGCTTGCCGTAATTCCTCCTTCGGCAAACGGTGCATCCCCACCAGCAATCGACAAGCCTGCCCCTTACCTCCCTTAAAGTGTTCAATATCGGCATCAATTTGCCGCCATCCTCGCAAATTAAAATAGCCCACACAGAAATCAGCACGGTAGGCTTCCTTCAGGTAATGTTGCAACTCAGGCAGGATGGGTTGCTCGATATTGTCGTAAATACTGGACATGGGTTTTATACAGAGCAGGATGTTGGGCTGACGTGATCAATCATATCCGACAGGTTTTCAAGTGGCTCAGCGCTACTCTTTGCCCTGCTGAGAATCATGAATGAAGTGCAGTCCTATCAATGCCCACGCCCTGAATTTTCAATACCAACCAGAAGCCCTCAAACACCATCCCAACAGCTAGCCTAAGCGGCACAACGGCTTGCGTTTCAGCCGCCCGCGTAGCGGAGCGAAGCGAAGCGGAGCGGGTCGGCTGGAAACGCTTGTTAGGCCGCTATTCTCTATCCGCTTCTGCTGCTTGTCTTAATGCCAAGAAAGCTTCTTTTAGAGGCTGGCTCACTGCACTATCGGGTTCATTCAATACCAGATTTTGGTAAGCGTCCAAAAACTTAGCCCGTGACCTATGGAAAAAATGCAAAAAGTGGCGTAAAAAGCCTATACAGTCGAGTACAGCAATCTCTGTTCCGCTAGTTCGTTCATAACACCCTGCCGCATAGGACTTAATCTCATCGCTAATTACATCGGTGGTGATGAAGATGTAGTTGTGTATTTTATTCGCAGCCGATGCAATTTTCTCGAGAGCACGGTCAATATCATCAACTGTCACTCGTTTCATCTTCATCTCGTACACTGTTACTACATGCTCATCATTCTCAAGACATACTTCAACATCTCCGAGAGAACCTGTTTGCTCATCAGCGGCATTATGGCTCTGTAAGGGCAATATGTGTTCTCCTAGCTTTTCTCCCACAGAATTATAGGCCGCAGCCACAATCAAAACGGGTAATCTGCTAGAATTTTTGCACTTGAGATGTTGCTCAATCAGATTGACAATTTCTTCAGATGATAAAGGTAGCGTATCTTCGGATGAAAGTCCAGCAAGCAAAGTGTTTATCCTTGTTTGTTTCTCTTCTCGCATGAGCAACAATATACGCACTATTTCTGTCAATAAGTCTTCTGCTGCCACCCTCTCTCGATACACGTCATCCAGCAATTGGAGAGTTGCTCTATACACTTGCCGAGGTCTTCCCACCAACTCTAAATCCGTTGTAAGAGGCCTGTTTAAATTACGAAATGCAGGGGGAAGGAAAGCGGTTGTTGGGTTTAAGGGTAAACGGTTCTCGTAAACAAAATGAGTGATGTACTTCTCATCATACGAACGGCCAGAAAAAGCATCAGGGTCGCCGATTTCTTCAGTGTATGGCTTCCGAGGATCAACATCTGGTCGGTCTATTTTGGCTAACAGGCAAGCCATAAGGAGTCTTGTACATGCCCGATTGCTAATCTGTCGGCACACATACTCAGTCCGCGAGCGAATTTCATGGTCTGAAATAACCGACTTGGTTATATCCTTAGAAGCACGTCTCAGGATATTTGAAAGAATCTCATCAGGTGTGCCCATTGCTCTTTCCTAAAATAGCATTTTGTAATGGATTGCTTTGGGGTCGTAATTTGTCCACAGAATCTCAGTTCGCTCATCTTTGGTCGAGTGTATCGTTTTAGTGGGAGCAATATTCTTGTGCCATTTTGGAGAAGGATACAGATCGTTCATCAGATCGCAATCATAGCCTGAAATAGCCACAAGACCTTGGACTGAATTCAGCACCAACGCTAACTCACGATGCTCTTCATTGCTCATCTCGTAAGCGTAAGCGTTATTATCGCCCCGTGTGTCGTGGACATAGGGGGGATCGCAGTAAAAAAGCGTATCTGGTGAATCGTACAAACGTATGACTTCGATAGCGGGCCTGTTTTCAATTTGAACACGCAGCAAGCGCAGAGCTATATCTGGTAAATCTTCAATTGCACCAAGCCAGCGAGATACGGCTCCTGCCATACCTGCTCTGCTCGTATTTTTGCAATTTGCCCATCGTCCCAATGTTGCAGATTGAGCCAGACCTGTTCGCACTTGACGAGCACGCACATAAAACCTTCTTGCACGTTCAACGGGGTCTAAAGATGGGTCTATTTCGCAGGCTATTGCAAATTCTTCTCGCGAAAAAGGTGTAAGACCAATTGCCCTTACTAAACG
>NZ_MRCB01000039.1:0-27500 GCF_001904635.1 Hydrococcus rivularis NIES-593 | reverse complement strand
TCGGCCCAGATGGACTGGTAATAGGCAAAAGTCTTTTCCACCGCCGCGCGCTGCTCTTCCCGCATCGGGAAGGTCTGGTGATGCGTGCCGGTGTAGCGCTGGCCGGTGCGCAACTCGGCGAGCACCGTTCGCACATCCGCCACCGTGCAGCGCACCCATTCGCCCGTGACGATCTCGAAATTCTTTCTCACTAGCGCATCGCGCACCTCGAAATCTGTGAACGTGCTGCCGTCGTCCCGCTCGGCGGGTTCGTCAAGCTCGATGCGGTAGTTTTCGATGGCGGCAGTCCGGAGCTGCTCGGCCACGCGGCTTTTCACCTCGCGCGTGGTCTGGCCGATCTTGAGCAGCCCCGCGTGCGCCGCATCATCGATGGAATAGACGTAGATGCGCGGCCGGGCGCGAGGTTTTTCGGCAAGGATTTGTTCGATGGGTCTAGGCATCGTCGCCGCCCCCGTTAGCCTCCATTGGGCGGATGACGGCCTCGATGTAATCAATTTCTTCCTGCGTCAGCCCGTATTTTTTGTAAAGCGCTTCATCGGCCCAGAGGCGATTCCATGTTTGGACAGGAACCCAGCTGTAAGTTGACCGAAGCGCGTGTTGTGTAAGCTTGCGCAGCGAGACCAGAAAGCGGAAGAACTTGGTACGGTAATAAGACTCAAGACTTTGTGCTTCATCCTCATTTTCCAGCCAGAACGCCAAGAATGACTGCGTGGCGACTGATGGCGGGGGACTCAACCAAGGTTTTCCTAGCACGGAGGAAGGCATCTTATGCCCACCACCATGTGCTTCCGGGGCAAGCACTTTCCACTTGTCGATCAGATGCGTGTTCTTGGCAATCATGTTGCGCGGGACGAACCCGATGCCGCGCCTGCCGTTCCGGACATAATGGAGCGCAACGTCGCCAGCTTTCCTCTTGTCGTGGAAGCCATCGAAGTTGGTGGCAATACCGAAGGGGGTGTCGGCGGTCAAAATGTCGGTGATGGACTGCTCTCCCGCTTTCAACACTTTGCGCAGGATACCGACAGCTCTCGGGTCACGGACAAAGACGTCGAACTCATCGAGTTGTCGCGATGAGGTAGTTTCTTCCTGCCCGCGAACCACCGTCACGTCGCATGGCCCGTTGTGGAATTGCGACCATAGAAAAAAACAAATACCGCCCTCAACTGCCACATTCGGAAAGACTTCTTTTGAGACCGGATAGTCCACGAGCTTGATGAGCTTGCGCGAACTCAACATGGTCCTGCGGAACTCATCCATGCCCCTCCCCCCCGCCATCCAGCGCGAAGGAATGACCATGCAGAGATAGCGTGGCTCCAATCGCATCGCCTGCTCCACGAACAGATGGTAGATCGAAGAATCGCTCGACCCCCCTGCGCCGCCTTTCATCTGATACGGCGGATTGCCAATAATCACATCGAATTGCATGTCGCCTCCAAAGATTTCCTTCATGCAGGCCCGGATGTCGTCGGTGTGGATGAACGCATAGGCGTAGTTTTCCAACTCTTCTCCACGCTCCAGAATCGCCCTGGGCGCATCGCAATACACGCACTTGGTCTCGCCCCACGTGTGTTCCACCCGCTCGAACCAGATGTTGCCATCTTCGCTGGAAAAGGCCTTGCAGATGGAGTGCGGCCCGTTGGCGTGTTTGCTGCAATACACGCTGCGCCGCGCCAGCATCGCGGTGAGCCGGGTGATGCCGATGCCGAACACCTGCCGGGTCAGAATGTGGTTCACGCGCGCTTGCAGGTCGGGGATGTCGTCTTTCAAGCCCTCCACCAGCCGGTGGGTGATCTCGCGCAGGAACACGCCGGACTTCGTGCAGGGGTCGAGAAAGCGCACGTTCGGATCGGCCCACAGGTTCGCCCCGCCGCGGCTTTCCGCCCACGCCTCGGCCAGCGTGTCGAGCATGCGGTTGGCGAACTCCGGCGGCGTGAACACTTCGTCGTTCGACAGGTTCGCGATGCACGTCAGCACATCGGGGTTCCGGCCGCGGAGCGCAAAAGCCGCCTGTCCGCTCATACGGCCTCCTTCGTACCATCGCCGGCGCCGGCCAGCTCGCGCACCGTCATCGGCGAGTAGGTTTTCGTCGGAGTGAAGATCTCGTGCTTCGCAAGGTGGGCGAAAAGCGAGCCGTCCGCGCTGAACGTGGACGACAAGGCCAGATCATGGAGACGGAAGTCGCGTCGCTGGAATTTGCCTTTGCCAAGGTAGCCCCACTCCGGAAAGGTGATGGGTTGATCGTCGTGCGTGCGCATCTTCAGGGCATCGCCGTGAACAAGATTCTGCGACAGCACGTAGGAGGCGGCCCGATATAGCTCGTCTGCCTCATCCAGGTCCAGATAGTCGGTAAGGATCTCCAGCATGTTCGCGCGGCACTCGGCGATATTGTCCGCCAGCAGTTCGATGCCGTAACAGCACATCAGCGCGAACAGCGCGTAGAGGCGCTTTCCAAACTCGTTCTTGCCGTACTTGAGTTCGACCGCGGCAAGCTTCCGTTGGAGGACGCGCACAAGAAAGTTTCCGCTGCCGCACGCCGGCTCCAGAAAGCGGGAGTCGATGCGCTCCGTCTCGGCCTTCACGAGGTCGAGCATTGCTTCGACCAGCCAAGGCGGCGTGAAAACCTCCCCGTGGTCCGCAACACGTTGTTTGGACTTGACGTAGTTCATGGGGCGATCCGCTTCGGGCGGTATGTCCACTCGGTCACTGCGGGCTAACTATTTATTATACGGAAACTTTCCGTATAATCTTTTTCTCAATCCTGATATATCAAGCATCATAGCTGCCTCTTTTCATATTATACGGAAAAATTCTTTTTTATGCCCTTATTCGGATATTATACCGAATTTTTCCGTATAACCCCCCTTTACAGGAGAGTTATCAAGAATTTTTCCGTATATCCCTTGGTGTTATCCAGAATTTTTCTGGATAACATTCTTATTTAGAGTATTAAACGGAATTTTTCTGTATAAAACTGATGGAACAACGCCCAAAGAAACTGCTTGAACAAGTACAAGATGTTATCCGACTGAAGCACTATTCTTATCAAACAGAGAAAACTTACATTTACTGGATTAGGCGTTATATCCTCTTCCATAATAAACGCCACCCCAAAGACATGGGAAGTCCAGAAATTGAGGCATTTTTAACCCATCTGGCAGTGAATGAAAATGTGGCTGCCTCAACGCAAAACCAAGCACTTCACGCTGTTTTATTTCTCTACAAAGAGGTATTAAAACAAGATTTAGATTTAAAAGTAGATGCAGTACGGGCCAAGAAATCTAAATATTTACCAACAGTTTTGACAAAAGAAGAAGTTTTGTTAATTATTCAAAAATTATCTGGAGTACATCAACTTTTAGTGAGATTACTTTACGGCACTGGTTTAAGGTTAAATGAGGCTTTAAATTTACGGGTTAAAGATATTGACTTCGCCCAGAACCAAATAACAGTTCGCGATCCAAAAGGAAACGAAAGTCGCGTAACGATGTTGCCTGAAAGTATTGCAGAGGAACTTAAAATTCATTTACAAAGTGTCAAAATTATTCATAACCAAGATTTAGAAAAAGGCTACGGTTCAGTTTATTTGCCTTTCGCGTTAGAGAGAAAGTATGTGCGGGCAAAATATGATTGGATTTGGCAATTTGTATTTCCTTCCGGCAGCATTTCTAAAGACCCACGTAGCTCAGAAGTGCGTCGCCATCATTTGCATGAAAGTAGTTTACAAAAAGCGTTAAAACAAGCAGTGCGTCAAGCTGGTATTCAAAAAAAGGTGGGTTGTCATACCTTTCGTCATAGTTTTGCTACTCATTTATTACAAAATGGGTATGATATCCGCACGGTACAGGAATTATTGGGACATAAGGATGTCAAGACGACGATGATTTATACTCACGTACTTAATCGTGGTGGTCGGGGCGTTCGTAGTCCTCTCGATCCTTGATAGGTTAGTTGACGATCGAAGCGCGATCGCAAAAACTCTCAAGCTTGTCTTAAGATTTACTTTATGCATAGCCTCTGAGGTGCGATCGCTAATTTATCCATACAATCTATCCAAAATCCCATGCTTCGCCCGATTAATCTTTTCGAGTACGAATCGCTTGCCAAGAAAAATCTCTCTCGGATGGCACTGGATTACTATAGCGGCGGCGCTGGCGATGAATTAACTTTACGATACAATCGCGTTGCTTTCGATCGCTATCAATTTCGCCCTCGGATGTTGGTCGATGTCAGTCAACGAGATTTGAGCGCGTCTATTGTGGGTCAATCTTTGCCGATGCCGATTTTAATTGCGCCGATGGCATTTCAGTGTTTGGCGCATCCAGAAGGAGAATTAGCAACCGCGAGGGCAGCGCAGAAGTTGGGTACTGGAATGGTTTTGAGTACGCTATCGACCAAAAGTTTGGCAGCGGTAGCAAGCGAGAGAAAAAATATTTTCCAGTGGTTTCAGTTGTACGTTCATAAAGATCGCTCTCTGACTCAAACTCTGGTAGAAATGGCTCACTCAGCAGGTTTTAGCGCTTTATGTCTGACGGTAGACGCACCTTTTTTGGGAAAACGAGAACGGGACTGTCGCAATCAATTTGCCCTACCGCCAGGAATGGAACTGGCTAATTTAACTTGCATGGCAGATCTAACTATTGCCAAAACCGCTGGCGAGTCGGGGTTATTTGCCTATTTTACCGAGCAAATCGATCCCAGCGTCACTTGGAAAGACTTGGAATGGTTGCAGTCGATAACTCGCTTACCCGTCATCGTGAAAGGAATTTTACGGGGAGATGATGCCAAAAAAGCTGTAGAATACGGCGCGAGGGGGATTATTGTATCCAATCACGGCGGGAGACAATTGGATGGTGCGATCGCGTCCTTGGATGCTTTACCAGAAATCGTAGAAGCTGTCGGAGATAAAGCAGATATCCTCTTAGACGGCGGAATTCGGCGAGGAACGGATATCCTCAAAGCTTTAGCTTTAGGTGCAAAAGCAGTTTTGGTTGGTCGTCCTATTTTATGGGGATTGGCGGTTGGCGGAGAGGCAGGAGTCTGCCACGTCTTGGAATTGTTGCGCGATGAGTTGGATTTAGCGATGGCGTTGAGTGGATGCCCGACAATTCAAGCTATCGATTCGAGTATCATTGTCCGATCGAGCGTTTGATAACGATTGGAAATGAAGAATCCCCCCACTATAATTCCACAGGAATTTAGTGGTGGGACTCATTATTCAATGGCTAGCAGACGTGCTATCAGTGTTGGACTATCGCTTCAAAATAAATCCATATCCGTCACTGCACCGAGACTACTTGACGATACCAACTTGGCATATTTTCCCAAAATTCCTTTGGTATAACGGGGTTTTGGAGGTTGCCAATTAGCACGACGGCGGATTAATTCCTCCTCAGGGACGTTTAGTTGCAACAATTTTTGCTCTGCATCTATGGTAATGCTATCTCCTTCTTCTACCAGAGCGATCGTACCGCCTACTGCTGCTTCTGGTGCAACGTGACCGACAACCATACCATAGGTTCCGCCAGAGAAGCGTCCGTCGGTAATTAGTCCTACAGAATCTCCCAAACCCGCACCGATAATCGCAGAAGTCGGCGCGAGCATCTCTCGCATTCCGGGACCGCCTTTGGGTCCTTCATAACGGATAACGATTACGTCTCCAGGATTAATTTTTCCTGCCAGAATCGCATCCAAGCATTCTTCCTCCGATTCAAATACCCTTGCCGGTCCCGTAATTTTTGGATTCTTGACCCCGCTAATTTTGGCAACAGCCCCTTCGGTAGCTAGATTGCCTTTTAAGACGGCGAGGTGTCCTTCTCGGTAGACAGGGTTATCCCAGGAACGAATTACGTCCTGTCCCTTGGGGGGTTCGTTCGGCACGTCTGCCAAAACTTCTGCAATGGTTTGTCCGCTAATGGTTAGCGCATCTCCGTGCAGGAGGTCATGTACCAGCAGGATCTTCATTACTTGGGGAATGCCGCCAGCTTGGTGTAGGTTAGTGGTGACGTATCGCCCGGAGGGTTTGAGATCGCACAAGACTGGAACGCGATGGCGGATGGTTTCAAAGTCATCGATGGACAGTTCTACGCCGATGGTGCGCGCGATCGCAAGCAAGTGCAAGACGGCATTAGTCGAACCGCCAACTGCCATGATGACGGAGATAGCGTTTTCAAATGCCTTGCGAGTTAAAATCTGACTGGGCAAAATTTGCTTATGAATCGCCTCAACCAAAACCGCAGCAGATTTTTCGGCACTTTCTGCTTTCTCTGGATCTTCTGCTGCCATCGTAGAAGAGTAGGGCAGACTCATTCCCATCGCTTCAAAGGCGGAAGACATGGTATTGGCAGTAAACATTCCGCCGCAGGAACCCGCTCCCGGACAGGCGTTGCGTTCGATCGCCATTAATTCGGCTTCGTCAATTTTACCCGCGCTGTACTGTCCGACTGCTTCAAAGGCACTGACAACGGTTAAATCTCGTCCGTCATAACGTCCCGGCTTAATTGTACCTCCATAGACAAAAATGGCAGGGATATTCATGCGAGCCATGGCAATCATCGCTCCCGGCATATTTTTATCGCACCCGCCAATTGCCAAGACTCCATCCATACTCTGTCCGTTACAAACGGTTTCGATCGAATCGGCAATGACTTCGCGGGAGACGAGAGAATACTTCATTCCCTCGGTTCCCATCGAGATACCATCGCTGATAGTAATCGTCCCAAACATCTGCGGCATCGCTCCAGCATTTCTCGCACCTGCTTCGGCGCATTTGGCTAATTCGTTAATCCCCATATTGCAAGGGGTGATAGTGCTATAGCCATTGGCAATTCCCACGATAGGTTTGCTAAAATCGCTATCGCCAAAGCCTACTGCCCGCAACATGGCACGGTTAGGAGTGCGTTGCGTGCCTTGGGTAACAACTCGACTTCTAAAATTATCTGACATTAATTTGTTCTCCTTGCGATCGCTCCCAAACCTCTATTTTCTGCTTTCTGGTTCTCTAAGGAAAGCAAAATCTTATAAATATTTAATTTCACAACAGTTCGATCGATCCGGCTTCCTATTAATCATGAAAGTTCATCTAAAAGATAACATTTTGATCGTTAACTCTGAAGATCTTCCTAGTTATAAAAAAGGCGGCTCTATCGTTCGCAATAGCTATTTTTGGGCATTAAAATCTATCGCTTGCTATTCAGGAAAAGGATGCGATTGGGAATTCGATCGCGAGGTGTGGATTGCTTTATCCCGAATGTTACTTGCTTTTAATCAATCGGGATATCTAGGGGGTTCTGAAACTGTATTAGAATTTCCAGCCGATACGCAAATTCCCGAAGAATTGCGTTCCGTTTCGACTTGGCAGTAACCCTATTTTTAGTCTTGCGAGTTTGACCATAAAAGTTTTACTGCCATTAACGCAAATCCAATCGCTGCAATCGCTTTTAACATTTTTTCTGGCAGGAGTTGAGCTACTCCGCCACCAGCGATTACTCCGAGCGAGCTAGCAAGTATCAACGCAGTAATAGAGCCAAAAAAGACGGCGCGAGGCGATTTAGAACTTCCGCCGAGAGCGATCGCCGCTAATTGACTTTTATCGCCAATTTCTGCTAAAAATATCGTTAGAAAACTCAGTCCGAACAGTTGCCAATCCATTTATCAGTTACCCGTTCTCAGTTATCAAGTATTAATTCTTAGCTAGCTAATTACATCCCCGATCAATAAACCTGTAATTAGTAGCAGTAGCAGAGCAACTGCGAAATTTAAGGTTTGAGGAGATAATCGCCTAGCAATCCAGCAACCGACTAGAACGCCTAGTAGACTGGTTGCAATTAAGGCGGCAGCAGCTCCGGCAAAGACAATCCACGGGGATTGGGACTCTGCACTCATTAACAAGGTAGCTAACTGAGTCTTGTCTCCTATCTCGGCTACAAAGATGGTCAAGAAAGTCGAGCTAAAAACTGTCCAGAAGCTCCAAGTCTCTCGGTTTTCCCTAGGCTCGGTCGATTCGGCAATAGTACAGGGGGGTTCTACTTGAGCTTGTGTCTGTTCGACTCGTTCTCTTTGGACTGACCTAATTGATGTCATGCAATTTTTGGAGTAACATTTTTCATACTCTTTTCATTTTTACCAAAAATTGAACGGAAATTCCAATTGCCCGTCATCAGTCACGTATCTTTGGTTGTAGAAGTCAAAATTTACTTACCTCTGTGTTATAGCGATGCATTTCTAAACTATTTTTTCCGTATACGCCCTGAATTTGTTGGCGACAGCATTCAATGGCAAAATCATTAAACTCTGCTGCGTCTACACTATACATCTGCTGGAAAATATCTGGCTTGACGCGACAAAAACGCGGTCGCCGTTCGTAAACGGTACATTCTCGCGTACTGCGATCGAAGTGCTTGCACCATCCTCCCTCTCCGACCATGCTCAAATAGAGTTCCAATTCTTCTGAGGATAAATACTTATCTAAGTCCGGGCGATCGCGGGGTTCTAAGTGACAGCAAGCCCCACAAAATTTGACGCATCGCCAAGTTGCCATGATTTCTCAACTGCCTCTCTGAAACAAAAGTTTATGTATTTTTGTATCGTTGCTGAAAAAGAGCGGATACTTGCCCCCTAAGATCGGGTATGATTCCTTATTATGTTAATATGCAGCTACTCGATTGACTCATAAAACTGGGAGGAAAAATGGATTTTCTAACGAACCTGCTCGATCCGGTAACAAGCCTTAATTGGGAAGTAATTTTTAATTTGGTTTTTGTATCTTTAATCATGCTTGCTGGTCCGGCGGTTATCTTCTTATTAGCTTTCCGTGGCGGCGATCTGTAAGAGCAATTACTTATTAAATTTGCGTTAAAAAATACCTTCCTAGCAATTAGGAGGGGTATTTTTACTAATCGTTTAAGGCAGCAAATGCAGTGTGAATTAGTTGAGAGTAATGAGGTTGAGTCAGATCGACTTGTTGGGTGCGTTCGTAGCTATCGCCCAGTAAGCCTATATTTTGTCCTTGACTAACAGCTAATATTTTGCCCTGTTCGTTTTGAATTCTCAATTCATTTAAAGTTTCCCACCAACTACAAACATAAGTTCGTCTTTTATATTCAAAAATCGCTTTTTTCGTAGCGGAATTAATAGCAAAAATAAAGTTAGGATCGGGAAGTCTTACGCCAACAAGTTCTAATTCAATATTTTTGTTTTCATTGCAAACATTTTCTTGCAATTTATAGGCAATATCCAATCGAGATGGTAAGGGAAAATAATCGCCCCAACGCCAAGCGATCGCTTTCATTTCAGTATTATCGTCTTGAGCCAGGGTCAGCTTTAGATGACTCTGATTTTTTCCTACAGGTTGCTGTTCTTTAACCCTAACATTGCGCGTCCAAAAGATAGGAAAATCGTTACCAATTCCCCATGGTTGCAAGCGATCGATTTGTTGGTACAGACAGGGAGTCAATTGAATAAAATTCGCCTCGGCATCAATTTTAATGAGAGGTTTAAGATGTTCTAATTTGAGGCATCGATGGGCAAAAGCACTGAGTTTTTGCTTGAAAGCATCCAAATTTTGTGCGGGTAAACTAAAGCCGCCAGCCGCTTTATGTCCCCCATATTTTCCCAATAAATCGCGACAGAATTCTAAGGCTTCAAAGACGTTAAATTCTTCAATGCCTCTTGCCGAACCGCGCAAGATAGAAGTATCTTCTTCGTAAGTGCCAATAAACACCGGAACGCCATAGCGTTCGACTAAACGAGAGGCAACAATGCCGATGACTCCATGATGCCATTGGGGTCGAACGACGACTAAAACGCGATCGCGTCTCCAGTCGATAGGCGTTTCTTCGATCAGCGCGATCGCATCTCGTTCGATTTGTTCGCACAATTCCTGGCGCTTGCGGTTGATTTGCTCGCATTGCATCGCCCTTTCTAAAGCCAGTCCAGCATCGTCAGTCGTCAGCAATTCGATAACCATTTGCGGGTCGCCAATGCGTCCGACGGCATTAATTCGGGGACCCAACCTAAAACCGATATCGTCGGGTTTGAGTTGCTTTTGCGCGTCGCTAACCCCTGCTATCTGCATGAGTGCTTGAATTCCTGCTAATTGGGATTTGGGTAACTGGCGCAGTCCCCGTTTTAACCAACGGCGATTCACTCCCACCAAAGGCGCGAGATCGGCAATCGTCCCTAGGGTGAAGAGTTCTAGCAATCGATCTGTCAATTCCTCTTCTTTTCCCAGACTTCGAGCGAGAGTCACTGCTAGAATATAAGCCATGCCAACGCCTGCAAGTCCGCAATAGGGAGAGGATTCTGGAAGTAACTTAGGGTTGAGAATTGCATGAGCGGGAGGGAGTTTTTCTGGGAGATCGTGGTGATCGGTAACGATAACGCCCATACCCAACGCGATCGCGCGAGCGATCGGTTCATAGGCAGAAATGCCATTATCAACCGTTAAAATAATGCCTACGCCCGCACTGGCAAACTCTTCAACAATGCGCAGATTGATGCCATAGCCATCTTTCATGCGACTGGGAATGGCATATTCTACCTCTGCCCCCAAAGATCTGAGAGTGCGTAATAATAAAGCGGTGCTGGTCATCCCATCGGCATCGTAGTCGCCGCAGATAGCGATTTTGTCTTTGGTTGCGATCGCTTCTGCTAATAACTCGACGCTAAGTGCCAAATCGGAGAATTCTTCTAGCGGCGACGGCAAGAGTTGTGATTCTGGATCGATATATACCTGCGCTAATTTTGGGGTGACGATCTCTCGATTCACCAACACCTGAGCCAGAAGGGGAGAAAGTCCCGTACTTTTTACCAGTTCGTCTATTTGTTCGGGGTTGGTAGATGAAATACGCCATCGCTGATTTGGCAATCTCATGAAGTGCGATCGGTTCATTGACTAAAAAAGTATCGACGATTTAAAGGAAACTTGTTGTTGATATTCTGAATTTAACCAACTTTGAAAAAGATCGTTGAGGATTCGCTGCCGCATCGGTTCGTCAAGTTGAGCAGATAAGTATTTTTCTAGCCTGAGGACGATCCACCAATCTCCGATGCGGGCGGGCGGGATCAATTTTCCGGGTTGATTGGTAGATAGCAATTGGGCAATTTTGGGATGGGGCACGTTTAGTTCGACTGGTCCGATTAGTCCTCCAGTTTCTGCTTCTGCTCCTTCAGAATATTGTTTGGCAAGTTCGGCAAAGGTGGTCTCTCCTTCTTCGATCCGAAAATACAGTTCTTGAGCGATCCCAGCATCTTTACTGCGGATTAAAGAATAGACGACTCGATCCAACTGCCGCTTGTTCTGCAAAAAGTGCGATTCTATTTGGTTTCCCCAGGTTTGTTGTTTGAATTTTTCCAGTTTTATATCCCGAAGGATCGAACGGTCTAGTTGCTCTGGGGTCATCCCATGATACTTTAACCAGAGCTTAACTTGCGCTTCCCCAGTTAGTTGATATTGCTGATAGAATCTTCGTTTCGCGATCGCTTCTTCTTCGGGCGTACATTCTACATCGGCGATCGCGCGATCGATGATGATTTCTCTAGCCAATTGTGGCAGCATTTTATGCTGTGCCAACAATGGAAATAAGTCTTCATCTGCGATCTCTAGCTCGCCAATTTGTATGACTACACTCATGTTTGCATTTCCCAGCTATTCGAACTCTCCTAAAATTCTCTCAGATAGCTAATAAATTATAAATGACTTCCGAATCTTTGGCTATTTTTGCTTAGTTTAACTTATTGTACTTATTTAAAACAATCTCTATAAAACACTTATCAGTATTAATTGGTAATTTAAACTGAATTTCTTTTTCTTCTTAAAAACTTGTAATAAAAACTCAAAAATAATGAGTTTTTGAGAAGAAAAACCTGCGATCAAAACTTTCAAATCTGAATAAATAATAATAAATAATAGCCGATCGAATCAGTTAAGGCAGGTTATTCAGTCGATTTTGCTATTGATTTTGCTAAGATAGCGATTGAAAAGCTATAAAAAAAACTAAGTATTTTACGAAACGGTTAACTGTTGTTTTAGAACGATGAAGCCATCAAAATTGCTACGCCAACTCGGCAGCCATCTCCTCTCGCTCTTGCTAGGCGTAATTCTATGTTTTAGCAACTTTCACCTATTATCCTCTCAGGCAGAACCCATTGCTGAGGTGCCGTTAGCCCAAAATCCAAGCCAGTCGGATTCTACTGGTGTGGCATCGGTTCCGATTCCAAGCGGTCCCGATAGTTTCGTGGCAGCAGCAGTAAACAGGACGGGTCCAGCAGTCGTCCGCATTGACACAGAAGCGATCGTTACGCGACGGATCGATCCTTTTTTTGACGATCCCTTTTTCCGAGAGTTTTTTGGCGATCGCTTTAGAATACCACCCCAGCAACAACGCCTGGTAGGTCAAGGTTCGGGATTTATCATCGATCGCAGCGGGATTATATTAACTAACGCTCACGTTGTCAGCAATGCCGATAAAGTTACGGTAACGCTTAAAGACGGACGGACTTTTAATGGAGAAGTTAAAGGAACCGATGAAGTAACCGATTTAGCAGTCGTTAAAATTAATCCCAAAGGAGCTAACTTGCCAGTCGCGCCGTTAGGCGATTCTTCTAAAGTTCAAGTAGGCGATTGGGCGATTGCGGTAGGAAATCCGGTGGGACTCGACAATACCGTCACCCTCGGTATTGTAAGCACGATGAGTCGTTCGGCAGCTAAAGCAGGCATTCCCGACAAACGATTAGATTTTATTCAAACTGATGCGGCGATCAACCCCGGTAACTCCGGCGGTCCGTTACTAAACGCCAGAGGAGAAGTCATTGGCATTAATACTGCCATCAGAGCAGATGCCATGGGGATCGGTTTTGCGATTCCAATTAATAAAGCTAAATCGCTGATAAGTTTCTTAGCTGCCGGAAAGCAAGTCCCTCACCCCTACATAGGAATTCAGATGCTCAACCTGACTCCAGAATTAGCCAGAGAAAACAACAGCAATCCCAATTCTCCTTTCATGGTTCCAGAAGTTGAAGGCGTTCTCGTCGTGCGCGTTTTACCCAATACTCCTGCTGAGAAAGCGGGGATTCGCATGGGAGATGTCATTCTCTCGGTTGACAACCAACGGGTAAATGATGGGGGTCAGTTGCAGTCAATCGTTGAAAACGCTGGTATTAATCGCAATCTAAAACTCAAAATTCAACGAGGCGATCGCGTGATGGATTTGACAGTTCAAACCGAACAACTTGCCAGCGCTTCCTAAGCATTTAACCGTCAGCGATCGGCACTTGGAGCCGATCGCTTTTTCAAAATTTTCAACTATAATGGACGATCCAACGCTGCGGTCAACTCCTCCATAATTCCCTCGATCGCCACTTCAATCCGCCGCCAATCGGGAATAAAAGGCGAACCAAAAGGATAATGATGAAAATCCTCAAAAGCATTGTCGAGGGCGTGGGCAAAAGTTTCTACTGCCGTCAGTTCGTTATGTAGATCGTATTGTTCGAGATCGTGCATCTCGGCAAATGCCTCGTATACTCCTACGACACTGCGAGCATGAGTAAGGTAGGTGAGCTTGAGGGTGCGGAAGAATTCGCGACTGAGGACGATTCCCTGAGAAGATAATTGAGCAAAGAAAGTGCGAGCAATGTCGGCGATCATCTTTTGCAGTCCTGAGTGCGGATCCGTGCCGAGTTGTTGGTGCTTGTGGTCGTAGCGATTGGTTAACTCTACCTGGCAAATGCGAGGCACCCGAACGAGACGATAAATTTCTGAGAGAATGCCGACTTCGATCCCCCAATCGGAAGGAAACTGCATTTCTCTGGCGATGCTGGTGAACATGGCAAATTCCCCAGCTAGGGGATAGCGAAAGTCTGCCATGTATTCCAAAAAGTCTAGGTTTCCTAGAATTACCCGCAGAGAACGCACGAAGGGAAAATAAAACAGACGTACCGCACGACCGTAAAGGCGATCGCCGTAGCGAGCATAGAATCCTTTGGCAAACTGATAGCGTAGCTGCACGACTGCATATAAGAGACGCACCAGAAAAGTGCGATCGTAGGTCAGGATATCGGCATCGTGAAAAGCTAGAACAGAAACTTCTCCTTTAGTCAAAATATAGCCGAGTGCAGTCCAAACCGCTCGTCCTTTGCCACGGGGACCGAGTGGAAGCAGATCGTCAATCTTTTGAATGACGGCTTGCACTTGCGGGTTGTCATTCCAGAGCAAACATCCTTTATCTTCTAGAGGGGCGACAATTTCTTTTGCCCGACGAAAATCTTCTAAATCTGCGCGATCTAAACTGATATAAACTCGCCCGACGAATTGCATCTGAGTGAGTTCTTTGATGATATTAGCCATTGCAGGGCTAGCTAGGTCGCTGTAGAGAGCGGGAATTAAGACTCCAACGGGAATGCGAGTAGAAGCCTGCAAGAGCCGTTCTTCCATTGCAGCTAACGTCTCTTTTTGCAAAAGCGTGAACGTCGGAACGTAGTTTAGGTGAAAATCAGGCATCTTGCTAGAGAGATAAGGTACTGCGTTCCTAAAATTTTAGATCTGAAATCGAATCGCATTCAAAAAGAAAAACCGAAACCCGTTTGGGGCGCGATCGCACCTCGTTATAAATCAGTCAGGTTCCTCACAATTTCCTCAAATTTAGATTTTATTTTTGGATAGGTCAGTAATGGAATTATAGATTCAACAACTGCTCATGTTTTTCTTCTTCTATTCGGTATCATTTTCTGTCACACCAAACTTTTTTTTTCAAGTTGGCTATAGTACCCACACGAGAGAGGAAAAACCCGTAGGCATAGGCGATGTAACTTGCCGATATAATGCCTGTTCGCCATTGCTTCGATGTGCTGTCAAGCCTAATGGGCCTTGTCGTTGCGAGCATTATCAACCGAGAGAGATTTAGGATCGTCTCGCGTTTAAAAAAACTGTTTTTCAAAACTGAACTTATTTACTCGTTTCTATCGTTATTTTTGAAGCATGAAAAGCACGGGATTACGCTGCTTTCCATGCTCGGAGCTTATTTTTTCAGTTCGCGAGCCATTTTGCGGAACATGTCCATGCTACTATCGCTAGAGCGACGTTCTGGTTGAGCTTGAGTCGCTTGAGTGGCTGGTGTCGTTCCATTGCTACTAGGAGCAACCGGAGCAGATCCGTTCCCCATCATTTTGGCTTTTTCCAAAGAGGAGATCTGCTCAATTGATTCCCCTCCTTGAGAGCTAAGCGTTTTTGGAAAAGTTCTTTTAATAACTTTCGCCTTACGCATAAACTCGACATTGCCAAGACTTTTAGCGTCGTCTGAATCAAGGAAGAAGGCTTCGCTTTTTTGAGTTGACTGTCGATCTGTTGCTGATATTTCGTCTACATATTTGGCTTTATTGCCAAATAATCCAAAGAATCCTGCCATTTACGGTTGCACTCCCGATATTTTGTTAATTTATGTTGAATATTATAAAGAATTATGACTTAAAATTTTCTAATAATTAGAAAAAAGCACGGGATTCCCGTGCTTTTCTAAGGAATAGTGCTAGCGATCGCAGTTATTTGTTCAATTCGCGAGCCATCTTACGGAACATATTCATGTTGCTGTCAGCAGAGCGACGTTTGGGAATCTCGACAGAGACGCGATCGCTAGACTTGGATTCAAGGGATTTGCGATCGGTTTCTGCTTTACCCGTGGACTTGACTTTGCCAAGACTTTTGGCATCCTCTGGATCGAGGAAAAAGGCTCTACCATCTTGAGATGGCTGGCGATCTTCTTCGGTTACTTCATCGAGATATTTAGCTGGCTTCCCAAACCCGTCAAAAAATCCTGCCATTGCTCTTGCACTCCCGATCTCATAAATACCTTGCGCTATTCATTATAAAAACTTATATAGATAGATAAGCAAAGTTGTTATTTTTCCCAGAAATGCAAGAAAATATTTGAAATCAGGCGAAAAGTTGGGGCGATTAGAATAGAGATTGGGTCTGTTTGAGCGTTTCTAAATCTAACTCTAATAAGCCTTGATAGGCTTGCTCGATGACTCCCTTGCCTCTCAAAAATCCGGTATTGGCACCGGGACAGATATAGTGAAGGGTTTCGTGACTGTAGCGATCGCGCAACGCTTCTATGCTTCGTAATTGCCTATACCAGTGAAAGGTTTTCGCCGTTCTCAACGGGACGGGTTTTCCCTCGCGATCGGGCAGAAGATGCCGTCCAGAGAAAAGAACTCCTCCATAATAACTCCAGTAGAGACAAGAAGAACCGGGAGAGTGACCGGGAGTCCAAATCGCGTAGCAATTCGGAGAGAGAGAAAATTCTCGCTCGAAGCTTGTCACATCAACTTCTGGCAATAGATAAGCCTCTTGTTCC
This sequence comes from Hydrococcus rivularis NIES-593, assembly GCF_001904635.1. GTDB lineage: Bacteria > Cyanobacteriota > Cyanobacteriia > Cyanobacteriales > Microcystaceae > Hydrococcus > Hydrococcus rivularis. The sequence continues at coordinate 11,154 of NZ_MRCB01000039.1, read as the reverse complement.
TGGATTAATACTTCACATCCCAAAACGGCTTGCATCTGCTTAACTTTTTTGCCAATCCCGCCTCGATGAGTCACAAACAACCAGCGAACGCCTCCTTTTTCTTGAAGAAACCGCAAGTTCTCTTCATCAGAAGCCGGACAATCTATCAGGATATTGCCAGCTTTTTCTACAATAAAGTAGGCACTCCCACCCAAAGTTTCTCGGTTGGGAGGAAATGCAAACAAGCTCTCTAATATGACTCGCGGGGGTTTAGTCGGTCTAGATCCTTCTTGAGACATTTCTAAGAGAGGATAATATGAACTGGACATGTGGTGTTCGGGCGATTTGCTCGTATTTTTGTGGTTATGTCTGTCAATCGTCGTAAGTGCCAATCTCAACTTTCGACATCGGCAATTTCAAATTGTTTGATGTTCTTGTAAAAAAATTAGGCTTTCTTAAGATGGAACTTTTACTGCTCCTTATTGTACTAGGCACAATCACATACTTGATTGTTAAGCGCAGTGTTGCCACTATTACACGAACACCAATTTGGGTATTCTGGCTAGTGATGATGGCACCAGCACTGATTTGGAGTGGCTGGTGGTTAATTTTTGGACAAGATGAACCAATTCCAATTCTCTTAGTCATCGCTCCGTTTATTTTTTGTCTTCTGGTTTACTGGTGGTTAATTCAGATAGGCAGACCGACCTCTCAAGCCAAAGAAACTGCTCTCGAAACGCAAGGATCTGGCGATCCAGGAATGGAGAAACCGACACAAGGATCGTCTCAAGTGCGTCCGATTACGCCAAGCGAAGAAGCGACGTTGCGCAATTGTTTTCCTTGGAGCATTTATTATCTACAGAATATCGATTATCGCCCGCAAGCGATTCTCTGTCGAGGAAAGCTGCGATCGGTACCAGAAGTGGCTTATAAAACGATTAAAGAAAATATTGAAAAAGCCTTTGGCGATCGCTTTTTACTCGTTTTCCAAGAAAGTTTTCAGGGTCAGCCCTTTTTTGCTTTAGTCCCCAACCCCTGGGCAAAATCTCAAGACCGATCTGAGCCAGAAAAGCTCGCTCGTCCTGTTTTTGCATTGAGTTTGTTGTTAATTACGTTATTAACAACGACAATGGTCGGTGCGAGGATGAGCGGTCTTCCCGCCGGAGAAGTATTTTCTAGTCCCCAAGGGTTTTTTAGAGGACTGCCTTATAGTTTAGGGATAATTGCTATCTTAGGAGTCCACGAACTGAGTCATTACTTTACAGCGATTTATTATAAAATTCGGACTACTCTGCCTTATTTTATTCCTTTTCCCGATTTTTTGGGTACTTTTGGTGCATTTATTCAGATGCGATCGCCAGTTCCCCATCGAAAAGCTCTTTTTGACGTTGCGATCGCGGGACCGCTCGGAGGACTCGTCCTAACCGTACCTCTACTGATCTGGGGACTTTCCCTGTCCAAAATCGTTCCTATTGCAGAAGATAGTAGCTTGTTAAGCTTTCAATCTCTCGATCCAAGATTTTCTTTCCTCTTTGCGGTTTTCGGCAAATTAGCTCTGGGGAATCAATTAGTGCCAGGAACGGCAATTCATCTTCATCCTCTAGCCATTGCTGGTTATGTTGGGTTGATTGTAACGGCTCTAAATTTGATGCCAGTGGGTCAGTTGGATGGGGGACATATCGTTCATGCCATGTACGGACAGCGTACCGCAGCGATTATCGGTCAATTGACTCGACTGTTCGTGTTAGTTCTGGCATTTATCAGGCATGATTTTCTGCTTTGGGCGATTATTCTGTTTTTTATGCCCGTTATCGACCAACCCGCTCTTAATGACGTAACAGAACTGGATAATAAGCGCGATTTTTTGGGTTTACTCTCTTTATTTCTGTTAATTTGCATTCTTCTCCCGTTACCGGGAATGGTTGCTGCCTGGTTGAATATTTGATCGATTTTGAATCTGGTTATTAACTTTGCCAGGAAGCCAAGCAATTTTTGTTAATAGTTAATGGTTAATGGTTTATTTCTATGCGGATGCGAATGGGGCGCTGAATATCTTGCGCAAACATACAAGTAAGCTGGATGAGTTGCTCGGACAGTTTAGAGTTAGAGGCTGTTTGGCACAGCCTTTGAGAGTGCAAATCACTTAAGAATCTGCGTCTATAAACGAGCGCAGATTGTCAACAATAATTTTAGCCAAAGCGCTCGCGGCTTCTAAATGTAAATTATGCCCTCCAGAAACGATAATTCGCTTTGCGCCGGGCATGGCTTTTTGTTGTTCGGCTAAGTCTTCAGGACGATTAAAATCGCTCCTATCGCCGTAAACAAGCGTAATGGGTGCTTTAAGCTGTCGCAGGAGTCCGAGATATTTAGCGCGATCGATTCCATTGAAACCGATACCCGTGCGGGTACGCAACAGGGGATCCCATCGCCAGCGCACGCCGTCTTGGTGGGGTTCGGTAATGCGTTCGGCAAGTTGCATCGCCAATGACTCTGATAGGGTTGGAGTAGTTAGACACAAGCGTTCGGCAGCAGTAGCAACGTCGGGGAAGATTGCATGTTCTGGAGGAGAGGCAAGATAGTCCAAATGAGTCGTTAGCTGTTCGACGGCATCGTTGTCTTTGACTTCTGTCGGCAGTACGGTTTCTACCAGAATTAGGTTTTTTACCTTTTCGGTTCTGATGCTGGCGAACATCGCAGCGATAACCGAACCCAGAGAATGTCCAACCAGAGTAAAGGGTTTGTCGGTTAGTTGCTCTGCAATAGCATCGATATCTGCCAAGAAGTCTAGTAAATTATACGATCCTCCTTGACCGACGCGATCGGAACGCCCATGCCCTCGTAAATCTGGTGCAACGACGCGATATCCTCTTTCGGCGAGGCGAACCGCGACTTCATGCCAAGCGGCACCTTGTTCCAAGATACCGTGGAGGCAAAGAACTAGAGGGTTGTTTTTCTCTCCCCAACTACACAGACATAGATTTAGTCCTCGGATGTTTACATAATTTTCACTCATCAGAGAGAGGGAGAGGGTGATATGGGGAGACTTTTGACTCCAGACTTCTAACTCCTCTTCATTTGGTAATTCATAGTCCAGGGATAGGGCAATATGACGAGTTGTTTCTCCCAGTTTATGGGGAAGTTTGATATCTTTCCATGTGTCTGCTAGGGTGGGATCGATTTGATTTCGTTTGAGGAAATTGGGATCGCCAACGAACATTGATTTGTTGTAGACTCCATCTATCATCCGCTGTCCTTCATAGGGGTTTAATAGCGAGGAGTCAAAAGGAATTTCCAGAAATTCACATAGCTTTTCTGTAACTTTAGCCGGTTCTTTTACCAAGTCTTCGTAACGGATTATGTGAGTGCGATCGCGCTCGATTTCCTCAAAGAAATCGAGAATATTTTGGTTACTTTTTGTCCAAATTTCTTCAGCTAATTCATAGGGATTTTCTTTGCTAAAACCGACTAATTTATCCATCCGCATTCGGCAGAATGACTCAATTACTGAATAAGGATGGCGTACTAAATGAATGTATTTTGCTCCTGTAAATAGAGCTTCTGCTCTTTCTAATGTTTCTCGATGAAAAGCATAAGTTGGCGATTTATCGACTAACAGGCGTTTGCCTGCTAGTTCTTGAAGCATGGCATAAACTTCATAGATAGAGTTATTTTGTTTGACTAAATTGGCAACTAAATTTTGGGCTTCTTGGGCATCAATTCCTTTTAATTCCATGAAAGCACGCGGTAACCCTTCGCCTAAATGAGATAACGCCAGTTCTTTCTCTCGTTGCGCGATCGTATCGAATGGCAGTAAATGTAATTCAGGCGGAGAACATAAATCTGGATGTCCTGCAAGCATTACCCTCAATAAAGTAGAACCCGCACGAGGACTGGAAAGAACAAACGCAATTTTTGGAAGTTTTTTGTCAATTATTAGTGATTGTTTGTTAGTGATTAGTAGTTGGTTGTTGGTGGTTGGTTTACTAACAACTGACGGCTGATGACTAACTGCTAATGATTGACTATTTCCATAGCTTTTTTCAAATTCAGAGGCGAGATATTTGGCTAGAGCGTCAATTCTGGGGCGCTCATAAAATTCTCTGGGATACAACATTAACTGGAGGTCGCTTTTAAGCTGATTAATTACCTCCATAACCATCAGAGAATCCATGCCCAAATCTAGCAAACTTTCCCTAGGAGAAATTGACTTTCTATTCAACTGCATTATTTGCGAAATGGAAGTCTGTAAATAGGAAATTAAATATTCCTCTCGCTGAATGAGATCTAGCTTCAACAGTTGTTCAAAAAGGGGTATTTGTTGTTTGTTATTTGTCAGTTTCTCTGGATTTTCAAGCGACAAATTATTGACTATCTCTTGAAAATAGGAAGACTTAATTAAGTAAGGAAATTGTTGACTCAATTCTTTCCAGTTTATAGAAATTGCTCCAATTTGAGCCATATTCTCTGAAAGTAATTGAGGTAAAAATGCTAAAATTTCTTCTATTTTAATAAGATTAAGTCCTTTAACAGCTAATCGTTTTGTTGTTGCCATTCCATCTGACAAAGAACCCAAATTGATACTTAAAGCAGGAAGTTTTTTGGCTTTTCTGTAGTGCGCGATCGCATCTAAAAATGCATTAGCAGCTGCATAATTTCCTTGCCCAGGCGAACCTAATAAAGATGCTGCTGACGAGAACATCACGAAGAAGTCTAAAGGAATATCTTGAGTTAGTTGATGCAGATTCAAAGTTCCTCTGACTTTAGGAGCCATAACTTTATGAAAACGTTCCCAAGAAATTCCCTGAAGAATTCCATCATCTAAAACTCCTGCTGCATGAATAATTCCTTTTAGCGGTGGCAAAGATACTTGGATTTTTTCTAATACTTTGCGAACATCTCGTTTGTTAGAAATATCGGCTTGAGTCACTAAAATCCTAACTCCCAAACGTTCTAATCGTTGCAAAGTATAAGTAACATTTTCTGGAGGTTTATTTCGTCCAACCAATACGAGATTTTTGGCTCCCTGTTGCACTAACCATTGGGCAACTTTTAATCCTACAGCCCCTAATCCACCAGTAATCAAATAACTGAATTCTGAACCAATTTTTATCGGAGTATTTCGCGAAACGTCCCAATCACTAATTCTTTGCTTGAGTCTTGCGACATATCTTTTTTCGTTACGAAAGGCAAGATAATCTTCTCCGTCTGAATTGAAAATCTCTTCGATTAGTTGTGCTACTTCTTTTGAATCTGGATTAGATGATAAATCGACCATTCCTCCCCAGTATTCGGGATGTTCTAAAGCAATAACTTTACCCAGTCCCCATAGCGGAGATTGAGCAACTGAAAGGTTATGTGTTTGGGAGTCTACAGGCTGAGTTGACTGCGTAACTAACCAAAGTCGAGCGGAGATTGATTGTATAAATAAGGTTTGGATTAAATGCAGTATGCTTCTACAACCTAAACTTTGTGCTTTCTCTAAATCTGAAAGAGTTAACTGTTTGGAGGATGCTGTTTCTAAACCCCATAAATGAATAATGCCTTTTAATGAAGGAGTAATCTTGGATAAACCTTCTTGAAACAGATGCTGAAAATCTTCAGGATTAGCCGGATTAATTTCCCATGCTAAAGTATTTTTCTTGGTTTTACGAATTTCCTTATAACCGTTTCCAGGATAAATTAATACACAGTTTTGACCGGATTGCTTTAACTGCTTGGCAACAGTTTTTCCGATTCCTTTTCTATCGGCAAAGATTAACCAACTATGTTCGGAGTTTGGAGTTCGGAGTTCGGAGTTCGGAGTTCTAGATTTAGCTTGCCATTCGACTTGATAAAACCAATCTGGATGAATTATTGGTTGGTTGTGAGTTGTTAATTGTTTTGCTCCTGTCTGTTGAATCCAATATCGTTGGCGTTGGAAAGGATAGGTAGGTAAATTCCAGACTCGCCGTCGTTGATAATCTTTATCAAACCCAACCCAATCTATCTCAATTCCATTCACAGATAAAATCGCTAGGCTGGCGAGGATTTGTCGCCAATCTTCTTGTCCGGGACGCAAACTGGGCAACCACAGATAGGATTTTGGATTTTGGATTTCAGGTTTTGGATTTTCTAAAATAGAGCGTGCCATGCCTAAAAGGATGGGTTTAGCACCAATTTCTAGGAAGATTTGATAATTTTGTCGGTCTAAAACTTCAATGCTGGAGGCAAATTTAACGGGTTGTCGCACGTGAGCAACCCAGTATTGCGGCGTGGCTATTTCTTCGGTTGCTAGTTCTCCGGTTAGGTTAGAAACAATATCGATACGAGGTAGAGCATAATTTATCTCGCTAGCAACTCGTTCAAATTCTGCTAGCATCGGTTCCATTAAAGGCGAATGAAAGGCATGGGAAACCTGTAATGGTTTCGTTTTTATGCCTTCAGATGCGAACCCAGAAATTATCTGTTGGATAGCTTCGGTTTCTCCAGAGATTACGATACTCTTGGCACCGTTAATTGCCGCGATCGCAACTTCTTGAGTATAGGGTTGAATTGCTTCACTAACCCGCGCTTCGTCGGCTATTAGGGAAACCATCTCGCCGTCTTGGGGCAGGGCTTGCATTAAACGTCCGCGTTCGGCAATCAGCTTCAGTCCGTCTTCGAGACTAAAGACCCCTGCCACGCAAGCAGCGACGTATTCGCCAACGCTGTGACCCATGACGGCATCTGGCTTAATTCCCCAGGACTCCCATAACCGAAACAGAGCATATTCGAGGGCAAACAAAGCGGGTTGAGTGTAGGCGGTTTCATCTAGAGGTGAAGATTGACCGACTTCGGGATAGAAAACCTCTAGTAGAGGCTTGTCCAGGTAGGGTTGCAGAATTTCGGCGCATTTATCTAAGGCGGCGCGGAAAGTCGGCTGGGTTTCGTAAAGTTGACGACCCATACCGACATATTGGGAACCTTGTCCGGTGAAGAGAAAAGCAATTTTCGGTCGTTCGGTTCCTCGCATCTGCCCCGAAAAGACTCCCGGTAATTCTTGCCCAGAGGTAGAAGAGGCTAGCTTTTCAAGCAGTTCGACAGTTGAGGAAGCCACTACACTCAGTCGGTAACTGAAGTGCGATCGCCCGGTATTGGCACTATAGCAGAGATCTCCCAAGGCTAAAGCTGGATTGGCAGCTAGGTTTTTCTCATACCTAGCGACTAGCTGCTTAAGTGCCTCTGCCGTTTTTGCCGATAGGGTTAACAGGTGCGCGGGACGTTCCACTGACCCTTGCACTGGCTCTGCTATCGGCGCTTCTTCTAAAACAATATGGGTATTGGTGCCGCTCATGCCAAAGGAACTCACTCCCGCAATTCGGCGCTGTTTCCCGGAGATCCAGGGCATCGGTTCGGTTGGCACTATTATTGGTAACTTATCCCAGTTAATGTAAGGATTGGGCTGCTTGAAGTGTAGATGAGGCGGGATCTCCTGATGTTGCAGGGCAAGCACCACCTTAATTAAGCCTGCTACGCCTGCCGCTGCTTCGAGATGACCAATGTTGGTTTTTACCGAACCGATCGCCAGCGGTTTTTCTGGAGATCGCTCCTTACCCAGGACGGCTTCTAAAGCTCCAATTTCAATCGGGTCTCCCAGAGATGTTCCCGTCCCGTGAGCCTCCACATAGTTCACCTGAGAGGGTTCTACTTTTGCGTTTTTGAGAGCCTCTCTAATTAATATCTGCTGAGCTAGTTTATTAGGGACCGTCAGACCGCTACTCGGTCCATCGTGGTTGACTGCCGAGCCGCGAATGAGAGCTAAAATATTGTCTCCATCGGCTACAGCTTCCGAGAGCCGCTTCAGGACTAAAACTCCGCATCCTTCACCCCTTCCGAAACCATTGGCAGCGGCATCGAAGGTTTTGCAGCGTCCATCGGGGGCAAGAGCATGAGTTCTGGATAGAAAGATGGTGACTTCTGGGGAAAGAATAAGCTGTACTCCGCCAACGAGAGCCAAATTGCATTCGCCAGCACGCAAACTCTGACAAGCCAAATGCACTGCTACTAAGGAGGAAGAGCAGGCTGTATCTACTGCCATACTTGGACCTTGTAGTCCCAGAACATAGGATAACCTGCCACAGGCAAAGCAAAAGCCATTCCCGGTTCCGTCATAGGCATTGATGCGTGTAGGATCGCCAGAATTTAGATGCAATTGCGCGTAATCATTTTGCCCAATTCCTACAAAAATTCCAGTTCGGCTGCCAGCTAGTCGATCTGCTGCTATTCCTGCATTTTCTAAAGCTTCCCAGCTTACTTCTAGCAGCAATCGCTGTTGAGGGTCTAAACTTTCTGCTTCGCGAGGGGAAATGCCAAAGAATTGAGGGTCGAACTGGTCTACCTGCTCTAAAAATCCACCAAAGCGAGTGTAGATTTTTCCAGAAGCATCGGGATCTGGGTCGTAATAACTATCTATATCCCATCGCTGGGGGGGAACTTCTGTAATGGCATCAACGCCGTCGCGCAACAGCCGCCAGAATGCCTCTGGATCGTTTGCTCCCCCAGGAAACCGACAACTCATGCCAATGATAGCGATTGGCTCGCTCTTAGAACGCTCGACGGCTTCGAGTTTGGCTCGCGCTTCCTTCAAGGCAAGAAGTAACCGTTGCGATGAGGACAGTTGCTCTAGTCTTTCAGAAGAATCGAACATTTCAGTTTCCCTTTAACAAAGTTTCTAGTTCTGCAAGTTCGCGATCGATTGATGCTTCTAGTTCGTCTTCGGCAAGCTGTTTTACCTCTGACAAAGCTTTAGATAGCTCTTGTTCGCTTTGGGGTAACTTCTCGTTATCTGTCGTCGATGGGTTCCAACCCAGTACATTCATGGCTAGATACTCAGCCAAGTCTTTAATGGTCGGAGACTCAAAGACTACAGTTGCAGGAAGAGAACAGCCCAAACTAGCATCCAAGCAATTCTTGAGTTCGACTGCCATCAGCGAGTCCATGCCCATGTCAAAAAACCCTTGCTGTGGATCTGGCAATTGGGATGGCTCAAGCTTCATTACTTTGGCGGCTTCGCTTTGAATGTGACGAATCAGGAGCGAATGTCGATCGCCTGGGGGCGCTGCCTCTAATTGCTGTAGAATCTGGCGCTGCTGTGCCACCGCCTGCTTGGTTTCCTCCTCTGGTTCGACCTCGCCTATCAATTCGGACAGCAACGGCAGTTGTCGTCCAGCGCTTAATTGTTTCCTAAATACTGACCACTCAATTGGTAGCACGCCAACTTGCGAAGTAGTCTGTCCCAGAAATTGCTCTAGGATTGANCATTCCCTGGGCTAAAGGAATCGGCTCAATGCCCTGGGCAGCCATGCGAGTGCGATCGCGCTCTCCCAAGCTGGCTGCCATCCCCGCCTCGCCCCACGTTCCCCAGTTGATGCTCAACCCCGGCAATCCCGCAGCCCTTCGATAGTGGGCGATCGCATCCATAAAAGCATTGGCTGCCGCATAATTTCCTTGACCGGGCGCACCTAACAGCGAGGCTGCCGATGAAAAACTGACAAAGAAATCGAGTGGCAGTTCCTGGGCTAATCGATGCAGATTCCAGGTTCCTTTGACCTTGGGAGCCATGACTTTATCAAAGCGCTGCCAGTTCTGTTGCAGCAAAATGCCATCGTCGAGCACGCCAGCCGCATGCACGATTCCTCGCAGTGGCGGCATCGATGCCTTCATCAGCTCGAAGACTCTCACCAGATCCCCCCACTCGGCGACATCGGCTCGCGCGACCACAATTTTGGCTCCTGTCTGCTCCATGAGTGCGATCGCTGCTTGGGCTTTCTCGGAAACCTCGCGGCGACTGGTCAGTACCAAATGCCGCACTCCCTTCTCTACCATCCACTGGGCGACTTTTAGCCCTAATGCTCCCAGCCCTCCTGTAATTAGATAGGTGCTATCGGCTTGTAGGGACAGCGAGCGAGTCTCTGGCACTTGGCTTGTGACTAGGCGAGCTACATAGCGCTGTCTACCTCGAAAGGCGAGCTGGTCTTCTCCTTGAGCATCCCTAATTTCTGCTAATAGATTGATCGCTTCATCAGAAGGTGCATCCGGCGCTAAATCGACGAGTCCGCCCCACAATTGCGGTTGCTCTAGGGCAATGACCTTACCCAATCCCCACAACGAAGATTGAGCTACTCCTGGCAGCGACGAGTCTACTGGCACTGCTCCCCGCGTTACCAACCACAAGCGCGGTACGGCTTGCTGGTAGCGTTTGGCGAGCGCTTGCACTAGATGCAGGGCGCTGCCGCAACCGAGGACTTGAATTCGTTCTAGTAAAGGAATGGTCAACTCTTCTGGCGCCAATGAGTCTTCTAAACTCCACAGATGGATAACTCCCTTTAATGGCGGCTGGCTAGTTGCCTCTAGTTCTTGGAATAGCCGCTCGAAATCGGTTGGATTGGTGGGATTGAGACTCCAAGTTAGAGGCTCTTTGGCTTGATAGGTGTCTGCGGCATCAACCAGATAACAAGTTTGACCGCGCTCCTCTAAAAGATTGGCTAGCGCTTGTCCTACACCGCCTCGGTCGGCTAAGATCAGCCAGCTAGCTGGTTGTTGGAAGCTAATCTCTGTCTGCTGACGCTTCTGGGGCTGCCAGGAGATTTCGTAAAGCCAATCAGGTAAAGATGCTGCCTTCTGCTGCTGTTGGTGTTGCTTGACTAAGATTTCTAGCAGCTTGGGCAGGAATTTGGTTTCTTCGGGGGAGAGGTCGGCTGCGGTTTCTAGATGTTGGGCTAGCTGTTGTGCGTCTCCTCGATGCAGGAGATTGATGATGGGAGTCTGGAGATTTTCTTGGGATTCGGCTTGACCGTGCCCGTTGCGAGCTGTTTCTACCCAATAGCGCTGGCGCTGAAATGGATAGGTGGGCAATGCTACTCGACGACGGGAATAGTCGCGATCGAATCCTTTCCAGTCTACTGCTGCTCCACGAACGTACAAGGTTCCTAAGCTCTCCAGCAGTTGTTGCCAATCTTCTTGTCCGGGACGCAAACTGGGCAGCCACAGATAGGATTTTGGATTGTGGATTTCAGGTTTTGGATTTTCTAAAACCGTGCGTCCCATTCCTGAAAGAGTGGGTTTGGCACCAATTTCTAGGAAGATTTGATAGTTTTGCCGAGCTAAAACTTCAATGCTGGAGGCAAATTTAACGGGTTGTCGCACGTGAGCAACCCA
>NZ_MRCB01000038.1 GCF_001904635.1 Hydrococcus rivularis NIES-593 | reverse complement strand
GCAGACGCTACATCCCACCCTTAAAAAGGGGTGGGCTTCGCTTCCTTTCCTGTAAGCACAGAAACCTCCATTGGCACACTGTTTGCTACTCAAATATTGAATAGTGCGTTCAGCAATATTATTCGTTCGCAGATTTGACATTTAATACCATTTTTCATTCATTAATGACAGAGATGGTCGATCGCCCTCACCCCTAACCCCTCTCCCTATTTGGGAGAGGGGAGAAGAATGTCGATTGCGAAAACCTGAAATTGGTATAACGACCTCCTGAACTGAGTCTGTAACAAAAAGGTTATAATCACAGCCCATAGCATCATTGGGTTGGTCAACAGCCCGATCTTAAAGAAAGAATCCCGTTCCGATCGCATGGCTAACGCCAAGCTCATGCGGGAAAAAGCCAACTTCACCACCATCGGTAAATCTGAAGAGACTTCCAAGATTCTGGCAGTATAAAGCCGATGATGGTTGCGCTTGGAGCATTTTATATAGCTAGATATAGCTAGCAACTTGAGTTAATATCAAAAGCAATGGATAACATACTTAACTGGGAAACTCAATCTGGCGGTAGTTCTGTCCAACTGTCTCAGGCAGAGACAGATGCTTTGCTTGAAGCAGTTAGCAAGCAGCTAAATCAAGGCAGTTTCAATCCTGAAGATCGACAGCTTCTTAAACAAATGGTTGAGAGTTTGGGAGATTCGCGGGGGATGGTCAGGCTGAGTTTCGCAGAGACGTTGGGTGAAATTGGTAAACCTGCCATTCCGTTTTTACTGGACGCTTTAGCCAATCATCCCAATGCAGTCGTGCGCAGAGCTGCCGCCAAAACCCTAACGCTCATTGCCGACCCGATTGCCATTCCAACCTTGATTCGTGCCTTCTTAGAAGATGAGGATACGGTAGTTCGAGGATCTTCGGTCGGAGCGCTTGCTAGAACGGGCGAAGCAGCAGTACCAGCATTATTAGAAATTTTAGCCTCGCCAGAGCCTCCCGAAAGTACTAAGGGACACGCAGCATGGGCGTTGGCGTTTATTGGGGCAGAGGCGAAGGAGCTATTGTATCGGGAGATCTCCTCTAACTCGGCTGAGGTTCGCGCTGCCGTTGTGGGAGCGATCGCCAAAATTGCTCAAGAAGAGCCAGAAGAAGGAGCATTCAGCCTTCTGATTAACGCCTTGAGCGATCCCGCCGAAAATGTCCGGTGCGAAGCGGCAGCAGCCCTGGGCAATCTAAGCCATCGCCCAGCAATTCCCAATCTCGTCGAGTTACTGCATCATGCCGATGGAGAAAGCCGAAAGGCAGCGGCTCTCGCCTTAATGAAGATCGGCGATCGCTCTGCCATAGAACCCTTACGAACTGTATTGACCCAGGAACCCGAAGCGGCTGTCAAGCAAATAATCAAATTGTCGATTTCTCAAATTGAAAAGCACTCAGAGGAGAATGACTGGTAGTACCATTTTTCATTCATTAATGACAGAGATAGTCGATCGCCCTCACCCCCAACCCCTCTCCCAAATAGGGAGAGGGGAGAAGAATGTCGATCGCGAAAACCTGAAAATTGGTATAATAAATAATTCGGGCTAGTAATAAAGAGGGGGAAATCGAGTTTTTCCCCACCTTTAGAAGTTTAGCGAGCCATCTGACTCATCCGATTTTGCATCTGAGTTTGCAGTTGCTTCTTCGCTTCTTTAAACTGAGTTGCCATTTGCTCTTGCTGGTCGGTAGAACAGTTATTGCGAATCGCAGCAAACATGGTGGTCTCTTCTTGAGTGGTATGGTCGTTTACCATTTCCTTGACTCGTTGAAGATTGGACTTGAAGTCTGAGGAAGTGGGATCGCTTTGGCGCATCTGCTCAAGAACTTGTTTGAGTTGAGCTTGTTCGTCATAGAGTTCCTGCGTGTTATCATCCCCGTAGAAGGAACGCACGTTAGGATAGACGACCTGTTCTTCTGCCTCAGAATGCGCCATCAGATCCATGTAAAGCTGTCCGAAGTACTCTTGGCACTTCTGAGAATCGCTGCTATTCTCAATCTCAGACATCAGCGTTTTTGCCTTCTGATGATCCATGCGGATGATATCTTGAATGTTCATGTCGGATTTGTCGGACGCTTGAGTAACGGCGCTACCAACAACGCCCGTCACGGCAGCCATCGCATCCTGGATTCTTCCCCAGAAACCTCGATCTGGCTCTTGTCCGGTTAACTCCATCGTGCCCAAATATTCTAGAAAGCCTTTGAGCTGTTCTTGATGGGCGCGATTTTCAAAGTTGACTGTATTCAAAGGCGCGATCGCAGCCTCTATATCAGCTCCAACCACTTGACCTGCCTTATGAACGATTAATCCAGCCATCACCTGTGAGTGTTTGAGCAACTCGTGCTGGGTCATTTTTTCATAAAGCGACAGCTCGGATTTTCCCATCATATTACGAGCTTGCTCGATGAAGCGCTGGACGTGCTCTTTGGGTTGAGATTGAATGCCGTATTGAGTCATGACGGTATCGATAATACCCAAATTTTTCTGGTCGTCCTCTAGCATCTTACGCAGGCGATCGCTCAGTTCTTGATTATTAGTTTGCTGAAGAAACTGCTGTTCGTTGGCAATCAGCAACTCTTGAACAACTTTCATACTTGCCAACTTTTCTGCAATTGCAGAACGTTTTGCATCTGTCAATGTCGTAACCATATTATGTTCTCCTCGGTTTAAACTCTCCATCTTTAAAAGCTTTATATGAGCTTTAATTTCAAAGGAGTTATTATCTACAGTACTCTGAAGCAAGCCTTTCAACGATCTATCTACAGTCTTGTTTTCTTACTGTCGAGCTTGTTAAGAGAAAATCTTTAAATCTTAGTTGCTAGAGCAAGCTGTTCGCTTGTTTGCAATGCATTCGAGTCTTTTTCAGTGTAATTTTTAACTGAATTTTAATTGTATCTTGCCATTCTAAAATCAAAAATTAATCTAATTGGTGATACTTATATCTATCGCTAGTCAGAGAAAATCACCATTCATAAAGATGATGTTTTTTATATTCCTATATCTCTAGAAAGAAAAAAATTATATTAGCTTTTTTAAAGTAGGTGGCGCGTGGAAAAAAACTTAATTAAGTCAACTTCCTGAGAGGCAATTTCGCTAACTCGCCCATTGACGAACAATTGAGCCTCGACGAATGAGAGTGTAACGCAACCAAAGATCCCACGGATCTTCAAAGGAAAGCTGTTGAAAAAAACAGCATCAGCATTGCTGTCACCAAGGACATTATGTAATATCAATTTTTATGTTTTCGCGAGCGACATTCTTCTTCCCTCTCCCAAATAGGGAGGGGGGTTGGGGGTGAGGGCGATCGACTATCTCTGTCATTAATGAATGAAAAATGGTATAACATGAGAACTTCATCGGCGGGAGCAATATTAAAAGCAATAGTCGTCGGTGAGAGAGAGAATCGCCAGGAGTAACGGAGGTGAAACCTGGGAGCCGACGAACCAAACTTCCATCGTATAGAAGAGCAGAGGAATGCCGAAGAGAAAACCTCCAGATGCGCCGCTAATTAGATCGCTGAGTTCCTTTGACCAGTCACTAGAATGTTGGCGTTGGGCAAGCTTTTTCACAAATACGGTTGCTAATTAAAAATAAATTCCTATTTTGCCAATTAATAACGAATTTTTGCTATAAGTTATCTATCTGGGGACTAATAGTTTGTCAGTTTAGGGATAGATAAATTCGAGACTATAAGTAAGGTAAAGGCAATGGACGTGCCACTATGAGCGCCAACGAACGAGCGATCCCAGAGGATAATATCCTCAAAAACAGCATTAATGAGAACGAGAAGACGAGCGAAGCTGAAACGACATTTGCGATCGTACAGCAAGCAGTTCTTCAACTTTGGGATGTTGTTAATGGATTGAGCAGCATCCAACCTCCCAAACGACAACACTATCGGGTCACTGTATTTGGGTCGGCACGAATTCAAAAAGACACGCCGCTTTACGATGATGTTCGTTGGTTGGCGAGCGAACTGACTGCAATGGGATGCGATATCGTGACGGGTGGCGGTCCTGGGTTGATGGAAGCAGCTAATGAAGGCAGCGTGTTAGCCGATCCCAGCGATCGCTTTGAATCCATCGGTCTTCGAGTCAATTTGAGTTACGAGCAACAAACCAACCCATTTGTAGAAGAGGTCTACCAGCACCGAACCTTTTTTTCTCGCTTGCATCACTTCGTTCTGCTCTCAGATGCCTTTGTCGTTCTTCCTGGCGGCATTGGGACAACTTTGGAAGCTATGATGATTTGGCAACTGCTACAAGTTCGTCATCTACGCAACACGCCTTTAATTATGGTAGGGAAAATGTGGTTCGATCTGGTAGATTGGGCGACGAAACACATGGTCGATCGCGAACCTAAACTGGCAAATGCCGTCGATATGACGATTCCGAATTGCGTCGATACTGTAGCCGAAGCAATCGCCCTACTCCGTCAATCTCATGCCGACTGGGAAAGCTGTCAGAGCAAGGAATGTTTGACAATTTTTAAGCCCCATTAGCACATCGCTTTTTGTCTTTCACGTTCTCATCAAACCGGAGTAAACTACCCCTCGCTGTGCGTCGATAGAAATAATCGCTCCTTCGCGAATCAGACTAGCTGCATCTTTAAAGCCAACAATGACTGGAATCCCCAACCGCAAGCCAATCACGGCTGCATGGCTGGTCAGACTGGGGTCTTCAGTAACGATCCCGGCTGCTTTACGCATTGCTTCGATAAATTCGGCATTAGTGGCAGGTGCGACGAGAATGTCTCCGCGATCGAAATTTCCAACTTCTCTGGCGTGGCGAGCTACTCTCGCACAACCGCTAGCCACTCCCTGACCGATGCCAATGCCTTTGCCCAATATCGCTTTCACCACTTCTACTTTAATGAGATCGGTCGAACCCGAAACGCCTTGCAGCGTTCCTGCCGTCATTACCACCAGATCTCCATCGGCTAAAAAATAATTTTCTTGAGCCATATTGATAGCCGCTTGGAAGGTTTGACTGGTGGAAGGCAAATCGAGCATCATCAAGGGTTTAACGCCCCAAACTAATTGCAATTGACGAGCCACATCGACGTGGGGCGTGACCGCTAAAATTGGGGTTTGCGGTCGAAACTTAGAAACGTTGCGGGCGGTTGCTCCCGATTTAGTTAAGGTTATAATGGCGGCTGCTTCTAGTTGTTCGGCGATTTGACTGACAGCAGCAGAGATGGCGTTGGGGATCGATTGCTTGGCAGTGGTTCGTTGCTGGCTGCGGATTTGTTCCTGTTCGATCCGTTCGGCGATGCGTGCCATCGTTGCTACTGCTTCTACAGGATATTTACCAACCGCCGTTTCGTTGGAGAGCATTACGGCATCGGTTCCATCGAGAATAGCATTGGCGACATCCGATACCTCGGCACGGGTGGGACGAGGATTATTGACCATGCTGTCTAGCATCTGAGTTGCGGTAATAATCGGAATGCCCAACTGGTTTGCCGTCGCGATCAGCCGCTTTTGCAGAATCGGAACATCTTCTGCGGGCAATTCCACGCCCAAATCTCCTCGCGCCACCATGACTCCATTGCAGAGGGACAGAATTTCTTCAATCTCCTCGATCGCTTCGTGCTTTTCAATCTTGGCAATCACAGGGACGGATTTTCCGGCACTGGCGATCAAATCTTTAATTTCTAGAATATCTTGCGGGTTGCGAACAAAGCTAAGGGCGACCCAATCGACTCCTTGATCCAGCCCAAACATCAAATCGGTTTTGTCTTTATCGGTCAAAGCTTTGACCGACAGATAAACCCCCGGAAAATTTACCCCCTTATTACTCGATAGGGTGCCGCCCACTATTACTCGACAATACAACTCTCGGCTTTGGCGATCGATTTTTTCTACCCGCATTTCTACCTTACCGTCGTCGAGTAGAATTCTGGCTCCTTCAGGAACTTCGTCGGTAAGATATTCATAACTGACGTAGCTTATTTCTTGAGTGCATTCAACTTCTCGACTGGTCAGAATGAAGGGGTCGCCGGGTTTAAGCGCGATCGACTGACATTTAAACTTGCCCAGACGAATTTTGGGACCTTGCAAATCCTGTAAAATCCCGACGGGTTTGTTCAACTCAAACGCCGTCTGACGAATCAGACGAATGCTCCGTTGGTGATCTTCGTGAGTTCCGTGGGAGAAGTTGAGGCGTAGGGTTGTTGCACCTGCCTGAATTAGTTGGCGGAGAACTCCCCGTTTAGTAGTGGCAGGTCCAATGGTGGCAACAATTTTGGTTCGGCGATGCACGGTGCGCGGTTGCATATTCGATTTGGGGAAGATGAGCAAGCTGTAATAATACTAGCTTTGAGTATACATTGACAAACAGTGACTCACACAGACGAGCAGAAGAGATTTTTGAGAGTTTCTGCTTTTCTATCTCAAGAAGCGTAGAAAGAGTATAGCGTTTTATCTAGGTTTATGATTCATTGACACTCGCAGTCAATTTTACTTTTAGAAAAGTTAAAAAAAATTTGTCTTAGTATTAAATCTTTCTGTAGACTTAAGCCAACGAGCGAGGAAGAATATGAAACCCAAATTTAAAACCGCACTGGCTTGGGAGCAAGCTCAACTATTGATGCAGCCTGCTTTTATTCGAGTGATAGATAATATTCGCAAACAGCTTGACGAATCTTCATGGCAGGGAACTTACCAAGAAATACAAACTCCCTATCCCGGTTACTTACTTTGTTTGACTCAGGGCGATCGCTCGGTGAGGGTCGATCTTTGGAGCCTTTGTTTTCAAGTCTGTTTTCTCGACTACAACCCTGCCCAAATACAGATAGTTGATGAGACGGAGGAAACTACTCAAGAGATTGAGGTCGATACCAGTTTAATTGATGAAACAGGAGATGTTGATTGGCATCGCTTAGAAACCAAAACGCAACAATTAGTTAAAGAGATTTTCGCTAATTTACCATCTAATTAACAGGGTAAAAGACAAGAAAGTGATTTTGCTAATAAGCAATCCAAAGTCAATATGATACAGGCATTACGGGATATTCAAAAAAAAATAGGGGCAATCTTTGAGGGAGAGTCTAACACTCCGAGCAGTTTTGGCAACGATCGCGAGGCGATAGAGGCAGCTAAAGCAGGAGTAGCCTTGTGGGATCGCTCTAGTTGGGGACTGTTGCAACTCAAAGGAGAAGATCGCTCGCGCTTTCTCCACAACCAAACGACGAATAATATTAACTCTCTTCAACCCGGACAAGGATGCGATACGGTTTTCGTCAATTCCACCGGACGAACCCTCGATCTCGCCACAGCCTACCTAACCGAAGACGCTATCCTCATCCTCGTCTCTCCCAACCGCCGAGGGCAACTCATGCAATGGATGGATCGCTATATCTTCCCGATGGATAAGGTAGAATTAGCCGATATTTCTTATGATAATGCTATTTTCACGCTAATAGGTCCCGAAAGCGATTCTTTAGTCAAACAATTAGCAGGCGAGTCAATGTCATTGGTCGATCGACCAGAAGGCAGTCACCTACTGGTGCAGATAGGGGAAAATTCAATCCGCATAGCAGTAGGAAGCGGATTGGCATTGCCGGGATATACTTTAATCGTGCCAGTAGAAGCAGCCGCTCAAATCTGGTCTAAACTGACTGGATTGGGTGCAATTCCTCTGGGCGATCGCGTTTGGGAACAATTGCGAATCTTACAGGGAAGACCCGTTCCCGATAAAGAACTGACAGAAGACTACAATCCTCTAGAAGCTGGACTCTGGAAAGCCATTTCCTTTGACAAAGGCTGCTATATCGGTCAAGAAACGATCGCTCGTCTCAATACCTATAAAGGCGTAAAACAAAGGCTCTGGGGAGTCAAATTGAACGCTCCCGTTGCAGCAGGCACTCCAGTTACCCTCGAAGGAGATAAAGTCGGCGTGCTTACTAGCCTCATTGAAACTGAAGCAGGGTTATTTGGTTTAGCTTACGTTCGCACTAAAGCAGGCGGTGCAGGGTTGACGGTAGCAGTAGGCGAAGCGTCGGGAGAATTAGTCAGCGTGCCGTTTTTAACCCACGAATATTATCAGCCGCAAAAAGGTAATTTTTAATTCCAAATTCGCTAAAACGGCAATTTTTCCCCTACCCGTACGGCTATCCGCCCTACTTATGTGGCTGGAGGAGCGTTATCGTCAGATTTTCGCCTTAAGTTAGATTATAGTCGCGATCGCGTACAGAAGATTTCAGGCGATCGCGACTGGAACGATACAGAGTTTTTGCAAAGACATCAAGGTATCGTCAGTAGTAACTATTATCAGTGAGATTTTCTGCCGCATAGCCTATGTAGAAATCGTCATCCCAGCCCATCGGCAGCCATTTTGGACAGCCAGTCAGTAGAAACAGCAACCACGATCCATTTAGAAGTAGGTTATGGTACGGGCAAAAAAATTAAAGTTCGTAAACGTCATATTTTGGTCGATACTTTGGGATAATTAATAGTTGTCGTAGTCACAGCCGCCAATCTTCGGTGCCGAGAAGGTGTAAGGTTAGTATTTGCTCGACTAGATCGTTTAAAAACAAGATTTCATCGTTTGGTCAAGATTTGGGTCGATGGTGGTTACCCTTGGTGAAGATTTTATGCGCTGGGTTATGGATGTTTATCATTGGGTTCTCGAAACAGTACTACGTTCTGATACGGCACAAGGCTTTGAAGTTTTACCTCGACGTTGGGTTGTCGAACGGACTTTTGGCTGGTTTAACTGGTGCCGACGTTTGAGTAAAGATTATGAAGTCTTGCCTTCTACTTCTGAGGCAATGATTCAAGTCGCCATGATTCGGATATTAGGCTTAGACGTTTAGCATAATCAAAGACTTTTCAGACATCTTCTTAAAAACTTTCAGAACAACAATGAAAAAATTACTCGTTCTTGGACTGGTTGCTGTTTCTACTCTCATTGCTTCATCTAAACCCGTTCATGCTGGTACGGCGGGTCGCGGTATGGTTTACAGTGCTGATGGGTATGCTAATGTCCGCAGCGCACCCAACGCTAAAATTCTTCGTCGCTGTCCTAACGGGTCGATAGTTTTTACTGAAACTGGATACTATTACAAGGGCTGGTTACGAATCTTTAGCGACCAATGCGGAGATGGATATATGCACGAGTCGCAGCTTGTCTATCCCGAAGCTAACGTGCAGTTTATCAGTCGCGATGGATATACTAACGTTCGCTCCACACCTAACGGACGCATCATCGGGCAGATTGCTACTGGTCGGACTGCCGAAGTCTATCTCCGTAAGGGAGAATGGTTAATGATTGTGAGTGACGATTACAGTATTTCCGGCTGGGTACATCAATCCCAAGTTGAATGAGGAATTTGAGTAGCGATCGCGCCCAAGGCAGCTTTTTCCAAAAACTAAGTTTCTATGAGCATTGACTACGAACTCGACAAATGGATTCAATCCAATTGGCAAAGAGACTCTAGACTTTACACTCTAACCCTTTGCCAGAATATCTTTGGCGCGTGGGCAATCACAAAAACCTGGGGCAGTGCTATTAAGAGAGGATTTGGGAAATCTTAAGATTTAGTTGGCTCTGATTATCAATCTGGTCTAGAAACTTACTATAAATTGCAACAACAGAAGGGAGAAAAGAGGATATAAAAGGGTTGGATGAGAAATCTAAAAGTGTAAGCGATCGCTCTTAGAAAATGAAATTCTAATACCAATTTAAACTGAAGAACTGGCGGATGACTTAAACTGAGAAGCAACGTTGCTGGTGCTTCTCATGGTTGGGATGACTTCAATCGAAGTGAAAGAAAGTGTGGACGAGTTAGCCGTTCGATTACGTCAAGCGAAAACGCCAAAAGAGGAGAAATACAATCCGTAAAGGGGCTGGCATATTTCCGGAAAGCTGGGATCATTGCGATCTTACATTTAATTTACCCCTCCCACTTATTATTTCTAGAGAAGAACCTTTTTATTTCTAGAGAAGAACCTTTCCTCCAATTCCTACTAAGGAAAGCAAGACTGCTTGCGGACGTTTAAAGTGCGATCGGGTTTTCGCTATCGCGTTCTCTTCGTACCGGGAAGCTTCTTGTCCGAGGGGGCTTGGGAGATAGTATTAGGAGATAGCTGCTGTCGTCCGTTGCGAATCACCTGTAACATTTCACCGAGTTGTTGTTCGATATTACTCAGAACGCGATCGGCATATTCGTCGGCACCGTTTTGAATCTCCGCACATTCGGCTTGCGTTCGCTTCAACATTTCCTGAAATTCCTGCTGGGCTGCGCGGCGCATTTGCTCAATTTGGGCAAAAGTCTGTCGTTGCATGGCTTCGCACTCTTGCTGCACTTGCTGTCGGATTTGATGGGCTTCCCCTTGTGCCCGTTGCACAATCGCCATCTCATCCTCAATTTGTGCTGCCCGTTGATGAGCCGATTGAATGATCTGTTGTGCGTACTCTTCCGCTTCCGATAAAATTTCCTGCCTTTGCTGAAGGATTTCCATCGCTTTCTCAAAGGCTTCAGGCAAATTCATTCTCACCAAATCTAATTGATTTAGCAATTTATCCTCATCTACCAACGTCCGACGACTCATAGGAACGCGAGGACTATCAAGAATTATCTCTTCGAGTCGGTCGAGTTCTCGTTGAAGATCGAAATCCATAGCACGACCGGGAGTAGACATGTTAACTTGCTCGGACGGATCGTCTTTAGATGAATTACCTGAAGATAGATCTGGGCGAAACATAATATAATAAATATTTTCCTTTAACAATAGCTTATCAATGAATTTAGAATTTCTTTTTAAGAGTAATATTGATAAATGTCTCTGGCGACATTTTCTGGAACTAGGTGAGCGACAGAACCGCCAAATTTAGCAATTTCTTTGACAATACTGCTACTCAAAAAACTGTACTCTTTAGCCGTTGCTAAAAACACCGTTTCGATTTCATCTCGCAATGTTTTGTTGGTGTGAGCCATCTGTAATTCTTTTTCAAAGTCGGAAAGCACTCGCAGTCCTCGCAAGAGAACTCTAGCCTTACGCAATTTAGCATACTCCACTGTCAGCCCGAGAAAACTATCAACTTCTACATTCGGTAGATGTTGAGTACAATAACGAATTTGTTCGAGTCGTTTCTCTACTGAAAACATCGGTTGCTTGCTAGTATTGCATAACACAGCAACGATAACCCTCTCAAATAGTTGTCCCGCTCTTTCGATGAGATCGAGATGACCCAAAGTAATTGGATCGAAGCTACCAGGATAAATTGCAATCACGAGTCAATTATATATTCCAAATTTTTCTGAGAGTTATTATTCTCTGTTTGCTCGCATAAAAGCAAGACCTAATTGTAGACTATTCTTTAGAGATAAAGTCTAAAAAAACTATGAACCCTGGAAAACTTCTCGTACTTGCCGCTATAGCGATTATCGTCCTCAAGTTCGTTGCCTCCCTATTCGGCAAAGGAGATCTCCTTATCTTAAATAGATTAGTTACTGTTCTACTCATTCTGTTCGTTACCGTTGAGCTTGTTAAGTTAGGGCAAATCCTCTGGGAAAGATTTGTTTAAACATAAAATTAAAAGCAGGTAGTCCAAACTAATAACTCTTTTGCCTATCTAAGATTGACAAGAAATAGAAGGTTATTGTTTAAACTTGTCAGTTTTTGCTCTAGTTGTTGTTCTATTGAGAGTTAGTCAATTAAAAATAAAAAAGGAACGTACTTTAATCAATCGCTCGTTCCTTAACTAATTCCTCCTATTACATATTTTCGCCACTCTTGATTGAGATTGCCCCTAGTGTGCTTGACAATTTCAAAGTGAAGGCTACTGTAAGGTTTTCGCGGTTGATGCCTCAGATGCATGCCTGCCTCTTTTGGGGTGCGATTGCCTTTTTTGACATTGCAACGCACACAAGCTGTCACTAAATTTTCCCAGGTATCTCCACCACCGCGCGATCGCGGGATCACATGATCTAGGGTTAATTGCTCTCCTTTGTAATTACAGTATTGACAACTGTGACGATCTCGTTCGAGAATGTTGCGACGGGTTAAGGGAATTTCTTTGTAGGGAACGCGAACGTAATGTCGCAGTCGAATAACAGAAGGAAGCGGAAAGTTGGCGTACACTTGTTGACCGTTATGTTCTAACTGCTCTGCTTTGCCTTTGAGTAATAAAACGACCGCCCTTCGCCAACTGGTGATATTGAGCGGTTCGTATGAGGCGTTTAACACCAGAACCTTGCCCATCGATATCGAAGAGTAAATAATTTTATCCCAGATGGTAGCATACTTGACTTTGGACTGTCTGCTATATCAAGCAAGAAAAAGACAATCTTCGCAATTATTCCTCCGATTGCGAATTGATAATTGAAAATTGTGCTTCAAAAACTGGGTTTTTCCTAATCACCTTTCCTTGATTTTTCTCGATTGACTTTTCGATCTATTCCCTAAGTTAGATCGACGCGCCAAATTTTTCTTTGAGTGTCTTTCGTCTAATAGATGCATAACCTAGGAGAAACTTGTTCAAATAGCAATGAAGTTACACAAAAGATGGGGATAAAAAACAAATGCCTCAAGAATACCAAGCAGAACGCACGATTACCGCCGTTTTTAAACAAGAAAGTCAGATTAATGACGTAATTAAGCGTTTGTTAGACAGAGGAGTGTCCCGCGACCATATCTCCGTTATGGGCAGAAATTTTCAGTCCCAAACGCGTATTACTGGCTTTATTACCAAAAAAGATGTCATTCTCGGCGGACTTAAAAATGGAGCCATTTTTGGATCTTTATTTGGTTCTTTTCTGAGTCTGCTAACAGGAGTTGGAGTCCTATTTATCCCCTTCGTCGGTTCGGTAGTTGCCGCAGGTCCGATTAGCGCGATTTTACTGGGAGCGGCAAGCGGCGCGATCGCTGGAAGTGCCGGAGCTGGCTTAGCATCAGCACTCGCTACCCTTGGCATGCCACAAGACAAGGCAGCTATTTATGAAACCCGTCTAAAAGCCGGAGATTTTATCGTCATGGTGGAAGTTCCTGCCGATAAATCCGGGGAATTTCAACTCTTACTCGAAAGCGCTGGCGCAGAGGAAATCCACACCACCAATGCGCCCTTATCTCGTGTTTGTCGCGGTCGTTGTAGCAGCCCAGAAGACTTATCGCCCGAAGTTCGCTCCCATCTCTCACCAGCCGCTCAGAAAACCTTTATCGAGCGCTACAACGCCGTTTATGATGAGACCAATGACGAAATACAGGCAGAGCAGGCCGCTTGGGACAAGATTCGCCAAGAATATGAAGAAGACGAGAACGGCATTTGGTCTAAGGCTAAAGTAGCAGTTTAATCTTCTTCTTAGGGTTTGGCAATGCCAAACCCGTACCTCTGACAATTCGCAATCACAAAAACAATTACGCTTTGGCAATCAATAATGCTAGCTAGTATAGGAACTGATAAATTGTAGTTATACCCTCATCGCAACCGATTTAGAACGATGAACTATCTGATTGCCGTACTACCCGATCGCACTAAGGCAGAAGCTGCCTATACCGCACTCGAAAAAGCTGGTATTCCCACCGAGCAACTAACGATTCTCGGTCAAGGCTACAAAACGGCAGATGAATTCGGTTTAATCGATCCTAAAGAGCAAGCCAAGAAACGCGCTATCGTGATGGCATACTGGCTAGTTCCCTTCGGTTTTGCTGCGGGTTATGTATTTAACCTGATTACCGGTTTGGATACCTTTGACTGGGCAGGAGAACCGGGCAACCATATTTTGGGCGGACTGGCAGGCGCAATTGCAGGCGCAATGGGAAGCATCTTCGTAGGCGGTGGCGTTGGTTTGTCATCCGGTAGCGGCGATGCCCTCTCTTACCGCAATCGCCTCAATGCAGGTAAATATATTATCGTGGTGAAAGGATCGGAAACGATTAAAAATAAAGCAACTGCTATTCTCCGCGAGTTTGAGCCAGAAAATCTCCAAGGTTACCAAGAATCTTGAGATTGGTCGTCGGTCATTAGTATTAAACAAGAGACGAATGACAAATGGCAAAGGACAAACGACAAAGGTAAAACATGCTGCCAAGAGAAGAATTATTAAAAGGGGTCGAGAATCGAGAAGAAATTGCTCGCATCGTCGATAAAGCCGAACAAGCTCTCAGAACCTGGGAAATGGCTTTAACGGACTTTCTCTCGCCCCCCGTTTTGGCAGAAGCGCAGCAAATTTTTGGACGTTTGACCGAAATCGAGTATATTGCTTGGGGAGGCTATCCGCAGGCAGAACGCCAGCGAATCGGAATGGCGCGATCGCACATCCGGCTGGATCCTTCGCAAATTCAAATAACTGCTCTCGATATTGCAGGGAATTTCCTCTTCGATCCCGCCAATCATCGAGATTTTTTAGGCGCGATTTTAGGAACTGGAATCGTCCGCGATAAGGTGGGAGATATTATCGTTTTGGGAGAAAGAGGCGCACAAGTTCTCGTCGTACCAGAAATAGCAGAATTTTTGGAAACGTCTTTAGTGCAAGTGCGTTCCGTACCCGTCAAGACTCAGCGCATCGATTTGAGCGAACTTAAGGTACGTCCGCCTCAGAAAAAAGAGATAACGACGGTTGAAGCTTCGATGCGACTAGATGCGATCGCTTCGGCAGGATTTGGGATGTCTCGCAGCAAGATGGCAGACGCGATCGCGGCGGGAGATGTTAGAGTCAATTGGAAAGAAGTGACGCAAGCTAGCTATACGGTCAAAATCGGAGACTTAATCTCGGTGCGGGGGAAAGGGCGCTTGCAAGTCAATGAAGTGGATCTCACCAAAAAACAACGCTATCGCGTGCAACTAACCCGTTTCATTTAGCTCAAACCGCGATTCTTCTAGAATTTCTATTCTTAAAAAGTTTCCAGATTTGAATAATTAGCAATGGAATTGTACTCATTCCCAAAATTAAGCCCCATTGTTCTAAACTGGGAGGGACAATTAATAGTACTTGCGCTAGGAAGGGAACGTAGACAGCTATGAGAATCAGCCCCGTACAAATCAATAGCGCTAACCAAATAAAGCGATTTTGAGTTACCTCATTGCGGAACAAGCGAGAGTCGCTATCGCGCATATTGAAGACGTGCCAAAGTCTTGTAAAAGCTAGGGTAAGGAAGGAAATCGTAACCGCCCTGCGTTCTTCTAATGCCAACACCCTAAGAGAGAGAATAAACACGCCGAGAATGGTAGCGGCGATAATAATTCCGTAACCCGCGATCGCGCCCCAGTGACGGCGAGTTAAAATCGGCTCGTGACTGGGGCGAGGGGGATGCTTCATTTGTTGGAGATTGCCCTCTCCAACTCCCAAGGCTAGGGCAGGGAAAACATCGTTAACCGCATTGATAAAAAGAATTTGCAAGGGAAATAAAGGTAAAGGCAGGTTAGCGATAGAAGCTACGGCTACGGCGATAATTTGTCCGGTATTGCCAGAAAGTAAATAGAGAGTAAACTTGCGGATGTTGGCAAAGATCGCCCGTCCCTGTTCGATCGCGGCGACGATGGTAGGGAAAGCATCGTCCTGAAGCACCATATCTGCTGCTTCGCGGGCTACTTGCGTGCCTCGCTTGCCCATGGCAATGCCGATGTCTGCTTTTTTCAAAGCTGGGGCATCGTTGACCCCATCCCCCGTCATGGCAACTACCGCACCTGCTTGTTGGTGAATGGCAATCAAGTTAAGCTTTTGTTCGGGACTGACGCGGGCAAAAATCGGAACTTGTCGAAGTTGAAGTTTTTCTTGGTCGGATAACTCGTCTGGATTTTTCAATTCTTTGCCCAGTCTCGCTTCTGCTTCTTGCTCGCTGGTCAAACCTACCGCTAATCCAATCTGTCGAGCGGTGATCGGTTGGTCTCCCGTTAGCATAATTACTCGAATTCCCGCTTGCTGACATTCTTGAATCGCAGCTTTGGCATCCTGTCGCGGGGGATCTAAGAGTCCCAAAATGCCGAGGAATGTCAGTTGCTCGTAAGCAGGGGCATCGGGATTATCGACGGTTTTCTCTGCCAAAGCCAGAATCCGCAACCCATCTCGCGCCATGCGATCGCCTCGTTCTTGCCAGTAGTCGCGGTCTTGTTGGCTCATCGGTTGGGATCCCTCTGGCGTTAGCTTGTGGGTGCAGGCGGGAAGGACGGACTCCGAGGCACCTTTGACGGCAAAGCGATAACCATCTCCAGCTTTGTGAATGGTCGCCATCATTTTCGTCTCCGACTCAAATGCCACCTCGCGCACTTCGGGAAACTCTCTGAGCAGTTCCTCTTTATGAATTCCGGCTTTTGCCCCAGCGACTAACAGCGCCACTTCCATCGGATCGCCGATCGCATTGTCGTTGCTGCTTTCGGGTAAGTGAGCGTTATTGCACAGAACGCCTACTTCTAAAGCCGAACGCAAGATCTTCTCTTGTAACGGATCGATTTTCCTGCCTTGGCGGGTAAACTCTCCCTTCGCTTCAAGGGCTTCTCCTGTGACCTGTACTTCCCCCGATTCGAGGACAATCTGGGTGACAGTCATGCGGTTTTCGGTGAGAGTACCCGTTTTATCGGTGCAAATGATGCTCGTCGCTCCCAACGTTTCCACTGCCGAGAGGCGATTGATTAGGGCGTTGCGCTTCGCCATGCGCCACATTCCCCGCGCCAAAGCTACGGTAGCCACAATTGGCAGTCCTTCTGGAACGGCCCCTACTGCCAGGGCGACTGCCGTTACTATCATTAAATACAAATCTTTGCCGCCGAGGATCCCCGCGATCGCGACCAACACTACAATAATTGCAGTTACCCAAATCAGGTTTTGACCCAGTTTATCCAGTCGTTTTTCTAAGGGGGTGACTTCTTCTTTTGCCGAGGCTGTTAGGGAAGAGATATGTCCCAATTCCGTGTTCATTCCCGTTGCTACAACTATCCCTTCTCCAGTCCCTCTAGTAATTGCCGTCCCCTTGAACAACATATTGGTGCGTTCTGCTAAGGGTAAATCTCTCTCTAAGGTGTCTGCGGTTTTACTGACCGGAACCGATTCGCCCGTCAGTGCAGATTCATCGGCTTGTAATTTAGAAGCTTCTAGGATGCGCAGATCGGCAGGAACTAAATCGCCGCCTTCAAAAACAACGATGTCTCCAGGAACTATTTCCTCAGAGGGGATTTCCTGTACTCTGCCATCCCTACGCACTTTGGCGTGAGTGCGACTGAGTTTCTGCAAAGACTCCATCGAATTGACAGCTTTGACTTCTGTGACAAACCCAATACCAGCATTGAGGAGGATGGCAATCAAAATCGCAATTCCCTCAACCCACTCTTGAAAAGAAAATGAGAGAATTGCCGCTACTGCTAGCAAGGCGACGATCGGGCTTTTAAACTGCTCGATCGCAATCTGCCAGTTACTGCGGCGCTTTAGCTGTTGCAAGCGATTCCAACCATATTGCTGTCGTCTTCTCTCGACTTCGGATGCTGGCAGTCCGCGATCGCGATCGACTGACAAGATTTTGAGAACATCTGTTATTGCATGGGAACTGGCTTCTAAGGAATCTAATAACTCTATGTTGGCGTTAGTCATGTTCTCAATTTCCGATCGATCGACTCGACATCAGCAATGCTTTTTATTCTAAAGCGAGTTCATCAATTTATCCTCTACCTTAATGTAGATTTATTCCTTCGGGATCGGTTAGATTTTGGTTCAAAATCTTTACAATTTAAAGTTTCTTTTGAAAAAGCTTCAATGAGATTACCGGAATATTTAAGACGATTATCCCCCGTAAAATTTATTTCCTCTATATTAATCAAAATTAATTTTTAAAATTTAAAAAATAGGGAATTGGAAATTAATATTTTTAACTTAGCGATCGCCGACTACTTTTCATATCTTCCTCCAGTGATAACAGTAGGTAAAGGATTTTATCCTGACTACTCAATCGCACCAAGAATAAATTTCTGGGAAACCAGATTTCAAGTTCGATAAGACGGACTTTAATCTCTCAGTCCGAGCATTTATTTTCTGGCTACTTATTCTGCTTCTGCCTTACGGAGTAACCCCCTCTATCAACCTTTCTATCTAAAGATAAAATCAGTTTTTTTAGCGACCCAATTTGCTCAAAATCTATCTAATGAGTTAGATCGAGTTCAATTGTTAATCTATTTCATTAGTTAGATGAAGAAAATTCCTGCGATCGCTAAGTTAGAAATATCAACCTTGCAGAAAAAATAAGAAGAATTCGGGGAGAAAATTCCATGGCATTAAGAAAAATTGGCGATCTATATCCTAGCTATAAAGAGGATATTTTTGGCGGCGATGATATCAAGAATTTTTCAGTTTACAGCGACAACGACAAAAAAATTGGTTCGGTTCAGGATCTCCTCGTCGATGAAGGAGGACGATTCCGTTATTTAGTCATAAACACGGGTTTTTTGGGCTTAGGAAAAAAAGTTTTACTTCCTGTAGGTTCAGCCAAGATCGACTACAGTCGCGAGCGAGTTTATGCATCAGGCTTTACTAAAGAGCAGGCAGAAAACTTGCCCGAATATAACGACAATATGACCGTTGACTACGACTACGAAGAAAGGGTCAGACATTCCTACAGAAGACCAACTGCTGGCGTTGCCGGAACTGCTGCCCCAGCTTACGATCGCAGCAGCTACAGTTACGATCGCGATCCCGAATTGTATCAAATGAGCGATCGCGAACACGGACGGTTCGGACAGTACCAAAATCGTCTGATGTCTTTCAAAGATCGCTTCCGGTTCGGTAACAGAACGGGAAATAATCATCTGTACAAGATTGGCGATCTCTACCCAAACTATAAAGAAGACATCTTTGGCGACGACGATATCAAAGGCTATTCAGTCTACAGCGACACAGATGAACGAGTTGGTGCCGTTTACGATATTCTTGTCGATGGAACGGGTAATTTTCGTTACTTTGTAGTTAATACAGGCTTCTTGGGCATTGGCAAGAAGATCTTGCTACCGATTGGCAGGGCGAGAATCGATCGCGATCGCAATCGTATCTATGCAGCAGGTTTTACTAAAGAGCAAGCACAAAACTTGCCCGAATATAACGATGATATGACCGTTGACTACGACTACGAAGAAAGGGTCAGACATTCCTACAGAAGACCAACTGCTGGCGTTGCCGGAACTACTGCCTCGTCTTACGATCGCGATGCCGCTCTCTACGATATAAACGAACAAAATCATCAGCAGCTTAAGCTGTATGAGGAGCGTTTGATTGCCAATAAACACCGTTTCAATACTGGTACGGTAACAGTTGGCAAGCGGGTAGAAACCGATACCGCACGGGTTTCTGTTCCGGTAGAAAAAGAGCGTGTCGTTATCGAGCGCAAAGAACCCATGAGTACAACTCCAGTAACTCCCGATGCCACTGCTTTCAAAGAAGGCGAAGTTGCTCGGATGGAAGTCTATGAAGAAACAGCCGACGTGCAAAAACAAGCCTATGTCCGCGAAGAAGTCAACATCAGAAAAGAAACCGATCGCGAAACGGTAGAAATGCAAGATACAGTGCGTCGCGAAGAACTGGAAGTTGATGCTGACGGAAACCCAATTATTCGCTCGGATAGCGAAAACCGTCGCGATCGCATCTAAAAGATTAAGGTTCTACGCACTTTTACTAAGTAGAAGAAAGCTCCGCCTTACGATGGCGGAGTTCTCTAAAATCGTCCAAAGTTCGCCAGAAAAGAGGGAATTAATATTACTAGGAAATCTGCGATCGGGAATTGGCTTAAAACTGTAGTTGCTGAGGAAGTACTGAAATGAGTGAAGTTGAACAAACCCCTATGGCAAACGATCGCTTCGATAAAAAACAAGAGGCAACAGAAGACTTATCGGTTTCCTTATTGGAGGAGAAATTACTGGTTAATCGCAACAAACGAAAAGTTGGTGAAGTAGTCATTCGCAAACAAATCGAAACTCGTTTCGTGCAAGTTCCAGTTCGATGGGAAAAATTAATTGTCGAACAAATTGGAGCTGAAAATGAAAATAAACAACTTGCACAAATCGATCTCGGACATGGAGAGGTTACCGGAGTCGATCTCAAACAACTGCCTGCTCCCGATTCGGGTTACACGGTTAGGGGTGAATTTGTCTCGCTGAAGGCGGCTAGCAATCTTCTAGAAGCGATCGCTCTAAGATCGCCACATGGATGTTCTAAAGTCAGAATAGAAATAACAGTCAGCGATCGCGAAAAACAAGTATTCTATCAGGAAACGATCGATCGTTGTTCGGTAAAAAAAAATAAATAATGAGAAATAGCCTAAATTTTATTAACTAAAAAAAGCTTGCTCGTCTGATTCTAACGCCTACGACGCTTGACAGAACTAGCCCTACGGCGAGAAGGCGGAGCATCTTCGCTAGAACCACCTAACTCGCGACTGACTTGTAGAAACACATCCCGCCGTAAATAAGGATATTCGCCTATCCAAAGATCGTTTCTGGGAAGATAGACATCAGTAATCTTGTCAATCCTATATAAATCGGGTTGCTTTGATAAAACCAACATCTCAGCAATTTGACCGGGGATAATTCCTTTATGAATGCGACGCAAAGGCGCTTGTACGGTAGCGCGAAATCCCTCCTTATCTCCTACTTCTAGGTTAATTCGTTTCTCCTTATTTTCGATAATAACTAACTCGCCCCGTTTGTTAACTGTTTCTTCCTCGCCAATGAGTTCTTCAGTAATGTATACATCTAGTACCTGACCTCGCCAAAAACCGCTATAGGGAAAGCGACGGTAAGAATTGTTGCGCACGCTTGCCCAATAAACCGGACTCCACAACCAATACAAACCGGCAATGATATCCAAGATCAGTTTAATCGCAAGCCATCCCTCGCCAAAAAGTTTTCCCAATAACCAAAATGTCGTCAAAGCAACCATAGAAATCAATAGCCGCCTAATAAAATCCGATGGCTTGCCCCAGTAATAGGCATACTGAGGTCCTGTAGCAATTAAAGGAATAATTTCTTCAAAGGTTTGACGAGTAAGGGGTACTAACATGAATTTTGTCTTTTCCAGACTCGGTTACAAAGATAAGGCAGGCTATTTCCAGCATATCCGTTAGATATAAGCTTTTCCAACCTTAACAAAGATAAGATGCTTCTAACCTTTGTCCGACATGTCATTCTTCGCTGCGCTTCACTCAGAATGATATTGGCCGTAGTTATATCAAATTGGTTGAACAAACAAAGACAATAACCAGTAGTGCGAGCTAGAAGCTCGCGTTCGAGCAGCCATGAAAAGCAAGCGAGATGTATGCGCTTACGCGCACGCTACGATAAGTGCACTGCGCTTTATGGTTAATTAAACGGATTTAAGATTAGTTACTTTGAAGATTCTTCGTTGCCCTAACGCTTCACTCAGAATGATATTGGCTACATGGCATTTTACGTTTTTCTTTCTTATGAAGCAGAGTTTTTGACTACAAAATCTTTTCTAAGCCATAGACTAGGGATTTGAGTTGAGTGACTTTGCGGATGGCGAGGAGAACTCCAGGCATATAGCAAGCTCGATCCATGGTATCGTGGCGCAGAGTATAAATTTGACCGGGGGCACCAAAAATGACTTCCTGATGGGCAATCAAGCCGGGAAGGCGAACGCTGTGGATGCGAATGTTTTCTCCAGTTAATCCGCCTCTTGCACCTGTAATCGTTTCGGTTTCTTTAACTGAAGTAGGATTGTAAGTTTTGCCCAACTCAGAGAGCATTTCGGCGGTTTTAATCGCGGTTCCGCTGGGGGCATCTGCTTTTTGATTGTGGTGCAGTTCGATGATTTCTACATGGTCGAAGTATTGAGAAGCTTGGATGGCAGCTTGTTGCAGTAAAACTACGCCAATACAGAAATTGGGGATAATTAAGCAACCCGTGCTGGCTTTTTCAGCAAAATCCGCGAGATCCTGAATTTGCTCTGGCGTGAGTCCGGTAGTTCCTACGACGGGACGAATTCCATAGGCGATCGCGCTGCGTACGTTATCATAAACGCCATCGGGATGGGTAAAATCTACCATTACTCCTTGGACTTTTTCCTGGGTGGCAAGTACTAAGACACTCTGTAAGTCATCAACGATTGGCACTTCTAACTCGCCGCACCCTGCGACTTTCCCCACATCTTGCCCCCGATAGTCGGGATTGCGGTCTACTGCCCCGACTAATATCATATCCTCGGCATTAGCAACGGCTTTGATAACCTCGCGACCCATTTTGCCTGCCGCACCGTTGACGACGACGGGTATAGGAGATTCATTTGCCATCATTGTTTGAGATATCCTTTTGTTATGAACATGAGTGCGAGAAATTTACACCCACTCCAGTCATCTTATGGCGATCGCTGCATTCTTACAAGGCGTATTAGGTGCTTCCAGTTTAGCAATCGGAGCTTGCGTTGGCGTTAGTTGGCAACCCAAGCAAGCGTTTTCTGCTGCGATTATGGCGTTTGGCAGTGGAACTTTGATTTCTGCGATCGCGTTTGAAATTACGCCGAAAGTGTACCGAGAGAATGGCTTTCTCCCCCTCGCGATCGGGTTTGCGATCGGCGGGATCTTATTTACCAGTCTAAGTCAATACATCGACGAGCATGGGGGATTTTTGCGAAAACCCGCTTCGAGTCGTCGCTACTTGTTGGAACATCAGGCAGAAGAAACGGATGTTTTGAAACGAATTGCTCGCGTCGAGGTGATGCAGCACTTGCCTGAATCAGAAAAAGAAGCTCTGGCGGCTCTTTTGAACCCTACCTACGCTCAACCCGGAGATATATTATGCCGAGAGGGAGATCCGGGAGATTACTTCTACATGATTGTATCGGGAGAAGCAGAAGTTCGTAAGGGACGCTCGGTTCTGACAACTTTGGGCGAGGGGGAAATTTTTGGAGAGATGTCGCTGCTAACTGGGGAACCGCGATCGGCTACTGTAGTGGCTCGTACGCCAATGAAATTATATCAATTAAATCAGGAAAATTTCGGTCGAGTTTTAACGCGCTCTCCTCATCTCGCTTGGGCACTAAGTCGTACTTTGGCGCGTCGCTTGCGCATCTCAAACGAGTCACAAGTCGCAGCAGAACGCCATTTAGAGCGTTGGCGACAACAATTGATGGAACAGGTAGAACTCGATCGCTTGCTGCGAGAAGATCCCACGACTATCGCAGGATTGGTCAAGCGTTCTGCCCCTATAGCCATTCTCATTGGTTCATTATTGGATAATATCCCCGAAGCGATTGCGATTGGTATGAATGCCGGAAACAGTCAAATCGGCTGGTCGTTTCTGCTGGCGGTGTTTATTTCTAATTTTCCCGAAGCTTTATCGAGTGCGGCGGGAATGCGCCAAGCAGGAACTTCTAAGCATCAAATTCTTGCTCTCTGGATCGGGGTAGTTATTTTGAGTGGATTTGTTGCGATCGCGGGGTATTTTTTAGAAAATAGCATCTCCGATTTCTTCGTCGCAATTGCAGAAGCCATTGCAGGTGGTGCAATTCTAGCGATGCTGGCTAGTACCATGATGCCTGAAGCCTTCGAGTTAGGCGGCAGTTCGGTTTCTTATTCCACCATTGCCGGGTTTTTGTTAGGTTTTGCGATCGCGTCGATCGGGTCTTGAAATTTGCCGATCGGCAGAAAAAAATCCTGCAAAATAGTATATGCTGGCTCAGTTATTGGTTCGCGAGCTGAGACTCGCACCTTTGGCAAAAGCTCAACTCTATTAAAATAGACTGAAATTCCTATCGGGTCTCCTTTATTAGCCAGGAAATTCATTACAATCATGGCTCAGTCCCAAGCAAATCGAAATCAAAACACTATCCGAATCCGCGGCGCAAGACAACACAATCTCAAGAATATTGACCTAGAGATTCCCCGCGATCGACTGATCGTCTTTACGGGAGTTTCTGGTTCTGGAAAATCTTCTCTGGCGTTTGATACGATTTTTGCCGAGGGACAGCGACGCTATGTTGAATCTCTTAGTGCCTATGCGCGTCAGTTTCTCGGACAATTGGACAAACCCGATGTAGACGCGATCGAGGGGTTAAGTCCCGCCATTTCCATCGATCAAAAATCCACTTCTCATAACCCGCGTTCTACGGTTGGAACGGTCACGGAGATTTATGATTATCTAAGACTGTTATTTGGTCGTGCGGGAGAACCTCACTGTCCGATTTGCGATCGCAATATTGCCCCCCAAACCATCGATGAAATGAGCGATCGCGTCATGGAACTTCCCGACCGCACCCGCTTTCAGATTCTTGCTCCCGTCGTTCGCGGCAAAAAAGGAACGCACAAGCAATTGTTATCGAGTTTAGCCTCTCAGGGATTCGTGCGCGTCAGGGTTGATGGAGAAGTGAGAGAACTTTCCGATGCGATCGAATTGGATAAAAATCATAAACACGATATTGAAATCGTTGTCGATCGCTTAATTAAAAAACCTGGTATCGAAGAACGTCTAGCCGACTCTCTGACAACCTGTCTCAAAAATTCTAGCGGCGTTGCCGTTATCGAATTGTTAAACGATTCGTCTACAGAGACAGCAACAGAATCAAATAACGGGAAAAAACCCCAACCCAAGACGCAAGAAATTATCTTTTCAGAAAACTTTGCCTGTCCCGAACATGGGGCAGTTATGGAAGAATTATCCCCTCGATTATTTTCTTTTAACTCTCCCTATGGCGCTTGTCCCCACTGTCACGGATTGGGAAGTTTGCGAACTTTCTCGCCAGAATTAGTCATTCCCGACCCCACGCAGCCAGTTTACGCCGCGATCGCGCCCTGGTCTGATAAAGATAATTCCTATTACCTTTCTCTAATCTACAGCATCGGACGAGCCTATGGATTTGAACTACAAACTCCCTGGAATCTACTCACTCCCGAACAGCAACACGTCCTTCTTTATGGCAGTGAAGAACCGATCTATTTTGAAGATGATTCCCGCTTTCGAGAAGGCAAGGGATACTATCGCAATTTTGCTGGCATTCTTGCCATGCTCGATCGCAATTATCAAGAAACCAGTTCGGATATTATCAAACAAAAATTAGAGAAATATATCGTCAATCAACCCTGTAATGTTTGTCAGGGAAAGAGACTCAAACCCGAAGCCCTTTCAGTTAGATTAGGACAATATCGAATTACCGATTTAACCAACGTCCCCATTCGAGAATGTCTAGAGAGAATTAATCACTTACAATTAACCCCCAGACAAGCGATTATTGGCGATCTAGCGCTGAGAGAAATTAAAGCGAGATTGCAGTTTTTAATCGATGTGGGTTTAGATTATTTAACCCTAGACCGTGCTGCCATGACTCTTTCGGGTGGAGAAGCGCAAAGAATTCGTTTAGCCACTCAAATTGGGGCAGGATTAACGGGAGTACTTTATGTCTTAGATGAACCCAGTATTGGATTGCATCAGCGAGACAACGGACGCTTGTTAAATACTCTCAAAAAATTGCGAGATTTGGGCAATACCTTAATTGTTGTCGAACACGATGAAGAAACGATTCATAGTGCAGATTATCTCGTCGATATTGGACCAAAAGCAGGGATTCATGGAGGAGAAATAGTTTGTCAGGGAGATTTAAAAACTTTACTCCAAACTGAAGCTTCTTTAACGGGAGCATATTTATCGGGAAGAAAAGTTATAGAAACTCCCGAAATCAGAAGAGAAGGAAACGGGTTTTCTTTATTTCTCAAAAATTGCCACCTTAATAACCTCAAACATATTAATGTAGAAATTCCTCTCGGTAAATTAGTTAGTATTACCGGGGTTTCTGGTTCTGGAAAATCTACCTTAGTCAACGAACTTTTATATCCTGCCTTACAACATCATCTCACTCGTCAAGTTCCTTTTCCTAAACAATTAGGAGAAATTAAAGGACTTGATGCTATCGATAAAGTCATTGTTATCGATCAGTCTCCGATTGGGAGAACGCCTCGTTCTAATCCGGCAACTTATACTGGAGTTTTTGATGTTATTCGCGATATTTTTGCCGAAACAATTGAAGCAAAAGCGAGAGGATATAAACCCGGACAATTTTCTTTTAATGTCAAAGGAGGACGATGCGAAGCGTGTAGCGGACAGGGAGTGAATGTTATCGAAATGAATTTTCTCCCCGATGTTTATGTGCAATGCGATGTATGTAAAGGCGCCAGATATAACCGAGAAACTTTGCAAGTGAAATATAAAGGAAAATCCATTGCTGATGTTTTAGATATGACAGTTGAGGAAGCTTTAGATGTCTTTCAAAACATTCCCAGAGCTTTTAATCGCTTGCAAACATTAGTCGATGTCGGATTGGGTTATATTAAATTGGGACAACCCGCACCTACTCTATCTGGTGGAGAAGCACAGCGAGTAAAATTAGCCTCAGAATTGTCTCGTCGCGCTACAGGAAAAACCCTTTATTTAATCGACGAACCAACGACAGGTTTATCCTTTTATGATGTTCATCATTTATTAAACGTATTGCAACGTTTAGTAGACAAAGGGAATTCTATTCTAGTAATCGAACACAATTTAGATGTCATTCGTTGTGCGGATTGGGTAATCGATTTGGGACCAGAAGGCGGCGACAGAGGCGGAGAAATTATTGCAGTCGGAACGCCAGAAGAAGTGGCAGAAAATCCTAATTCATACACGGGTCAATATTTAAAGCAGGTGTTAAAGCAACATCCACCCAAAGCGATCGCTTGAAAAAATAGCTTTTAGCTGACAGGTTGTCCCAGAATTATAAAATGCGTCATGTTGAGCGTAGCGATTGCGAAACGAAACATCTTATCCCAATTAGTAATTCGCAATTAGTCAGCAGTTCTGTGTGCGTGTGCGATCGCGGAATCCATAAAGTTTGTACGGACGGGTAGGGGCAGGTTTGACAAAAAAGAATAACAATAAAATCTAAAAGTAATTAGCTAAACCTGCCCCAACAATAACCAATCGAATATATCTTATACCAATTTTCAGGTTTTCGCGATCGACATTCTTCTCCCCTCTCCCTATTTGGGAGAGGGGTTGGGGGTGAGGGAGATCGACTATCTCTGTCATTAATGAATGAAAAATGGTATTACGCCACAAAGATTAATTAAATTTCTATTTATTTCTACTATTTTCTACTTTATGGCTTTGGTTGAATACATCAGTGACTAATAATTTCTATTTAATCTGGGACTGACATGTAATCCCTTCATTAATACTGTTAAGTTACAGCATTTATGATTGCTAGCAATATTCCAAAATCATCAGCAGATGGTTAAGTTAATCAACAACAGTTAACTCAAATAACCTACAAGAAGAGCTATATTTTTCAGTTCTAAAGGCTCTAATTTTTAAACAATACTCTCAATCTTTGGAGATTGTAAAGATGAATAGACTTTTATTTTTCAGCAGTATCTTTCTGCTTAGCTTTGGTTCAAATTTGCCCGCGATCGCGCAAGAAATTACATCAATAGCTTCTGTAGATAAAACGGTTCTTATCGCTCGTGCTGACAGAGTTTATCTTACAGAAGATGAAGATGGCAATCCCTGCCTTGAAGATAAATATGGCAATAGAGTTTCCCTTAGAAAAGATAAGGATGGCACCTACTTTAAGGATGAGGATGGCAATCGCGTTTATCTTGAAGAAGATGATGATGGCAATACCTATTTTGAAGATGAAGATGGCGATCGCGTTTATGTTGAAGAAGATGATGATTTTAGCAGATCGCCCATCGATCGCGATCGCAACATTGAAGTAGAAGAAGACGAGGATGGCAGAGATATATATATCGAGACAAGATAATGTCTCGGCTATCTTATATTAAATCTCTAAGGGGTGGTTCGCGAACTACCCCTACTAATCTGGGGTAAGATCGACTGCGATCGCAAGTATTAGCTAGCAAAAATTTTAAAAATCTCTCGCTCAAAATTCAGTCGAAGTTTCCAACTTAACTTTAGTACCCAAAGATAAATTTATCTGCTTTCTTAATTCAGAAGATTTAGGAATAAATTGTACCTTTCCTGCTCCAGGAATGACAGTTTCTTTAGCAGGATTTCCCAAGCGATCGTAAAATTCATTTAAGCATTTTTCTGGAAATCGTTCTACATACAAATTAATCCCAGCAAAGTCATTAAACTTGAAAAAATCTGTTAAGAAAGACCACTCAGCCTCATTAAAGCAGCGCGATTGACGAGATTGTGTATTATCTGGAAAGAATAGCTTGTCCCAACCTGCCTCAAGATAGGGTTTAACCTGACCGGGATATAAGCGACCAAAATACTGCCCCATAACTTTCTTTTCATGAAACCTTCGCAGTGCAAAAACTCCACTGTTGTAGCCATAATATGGGCATATATCAGGTCTAGCACCGCTTCCTGCAATACAGAAAAACAAATCTAAAACCGCTTCTCCTGGCTGTTTTTTAACATATTCCATGTAAGCGAAAAAACTTTGGTCGAGCGATGCGGGTTTATAATCTAGTCTGTAGGAGTAAGCAGTATACAGTTCGATAGAGGCAACTAAAACGAGAAAACCTACGAGTAATTGCCTCTGACGAAATTGCAGCCAATCAAAGTTGATATGTAAAGCGAAAATACCAAGTATAACTGGATAAATAAAAGTACTGCGACCGCCGACGCGATTAAAAGCATACCAAGGAAATATTTTCAGAGTCGGAAACAGTAATGGATGATAAAGAAGACAAAGGAAAAAGACAATTAGTAGAGGAATAAAAATTGTAATTTGTCTGCGAGTTTGCCACAATCCTAAAGTTCCAAGAATGACTAAAAACCAACCAGGACTACTGTCGCCTACACTTTCTGGTATATCCGAAAAAAATTGTTGATAGCCCATCCCTGGATTAAGAAAAGGAAAAAATGGAACCAATAACCTTAGAGGATTAGCCCAAAAAGTGTCAAAAGAGATGCCAGTAAAATCAAAACTTTTAGCTTCTCTTCCAATCTGAAATGCCAGGGAAAAATAAAAATAAGCAGCTACAAGCGTTAAAATTAATAAAACTAAGCAGGTACGAGGGTAAGATCGAAAATCGTTTTTATAAGTTTTTAATGC
Source organism: Hydrococcus rivularis NIES-593 (assembly GCF_001904635.1). Taxonomy (GTDB): domain Bacteria; phylum Cyanobacteriota; class Cyanobacteriia; order Cyanobacteriales; family Microcystaceae; genus Hydrococcus; species Hydrococcus rivularis. The sequence continues at coordinate 9,216 of NZ_MRCB01000038.1, read as the reverse complement.
CCTCTGAATTTCTTGAATTAATTTCAGTTTTCCTTTTAAATACCTATAGCTTATTAAGACTGCAATAAACAGTAGAGAAACTGTAAAAGACATCAGCGAAAAGCCAGCCATATATCCCAAATCGTGTCCAAACGATAAAAATAACAGGCAGGCTCTTACTAAAATAAGTCTAAGAGATAGATGTCGTTTTAAAACAATTCTTTTGACAATAAGAAAGTCAGCGATTAAACTCAAAACTATCCAATGAATAACAGCGTATTGCAGATGATGAGGATATTTATTAATCGCGTAGAAATTCCCGAAGGAAACGATAAATCCTACGCCAGCAGAGCGAGCAAAACCATAATCTCGAAGCAGTAAAGCAAAAGTTCCTATGGCAGTAATTAATACCGTTAGTAAGTAATAAATTTGCAACCAGGAACCCGTACCAAAAAATGAATATAAAATCGCATAAAAATAATCTTTTTCTAATGACCAAGGTTGAAAGACACTATTTGTCCCATAGGGATAAAAAGATTGATTATTGAAGAGATCGAGTTGAGGAAAAGGATTAAAGCTTAAATTTTTAGCTAAATAGTAGCCTGTATATTCTTGAAGATCTACATAGTCATAATTAAGCCAACCGAAAGATCCTATGCCTACCCAACCAGTTAAAGGATAGGAAAAATCTTGAATAACGATAGAACTAAAAGCAAAAGAAATAAGTATGAATAGTATAATTATTGCAAGATATTTGGAAGTGAATTTCAGGTTTCTAGCTACTTTCATCCTCAAAACTTTTTCCTGCCGACTAGAAGAACCGATTTGCCAAAACTGTAGCCTATAATGGGATCTAGCTTTCTAGATATGGGAACCATAAATCGATCCCAAACTTTTATTTGTTTCAAAGTTGGCTGGCTTTGTTTGAGTACCAATTTATTTCCCAAACTCGCTAGCAAGCCAACACAATCTAAATAGTTAAGTTTAATAATTTCTATATCGTCTGGTAAGACTGCCTTGAGAGTTTGTTTATTATAGCGACGGTAATGTCCTATTGCAGCATCAAATGGAGTAAATAACCATTGATGAGCCGGTGCTACAATAATTAAATTTCCATCGGGTTTTAGATGTCGAGAAGCTTTAATGACTTCTTCGCGATCGCGTTTGATATGCTCTAAAACATCTAGGTATAAAATAGTATCAAATAATTGCTCCTCTTGCAAACTATCAATCGTTCCGTTACTAGCAAAACAGTCAATGATGCCATTTGCTTTAATAGAACTTTCTAAACCCTGAAATAGTTGAGTATCCGGTTCTAAACAGATCCATTTTTGATACTGAGACCGACAAAGCAAACGAGTGTTGCTTCCGATTCCCGCACCAACTTCTAAAACGTTACCTTTTATATATCGTCTTAATAAAACCCTTAAATAGTCCTTCCAATTCTTGGCTTGAGCAAAAAGTTCTAACTCGGTTCCGACATAGATAAACTGACTCATGATTTTAATTGAAAGAACTCCTCAACGTAATATTTATAGTCGCGCATGGGGATAAAGCCTAAATTATTGCGCGTTGATAAAATTATCATGCTGAATACGGTACCCAATATAACCAGTTGCAAGAAAGAAATAACCAGCAATCCTGATACATAAGTCGCCCAGCCAGGAATTGCCCACTCTGTCAATAATTTAACTAGAAAAACCAAACATAATACTATTAAAAACAGAATTAACAAAACAATAATAGATAGTAATATTCTTGTCCCCACTACATCTCCATACACAGCAATAGAACTTAAGCCATGTGTCACTAATGACACTAAGTTCATCTTAGGTTTTCCGGCTAGTCGCCTTGCGCGGGGAATATCTACTTCAATATAAGGTAGTCGAGAGCGATAAATCCCTGATGAGTAATGATTCCAAATTTCTGAAATTGCTACTACATTTTTTAATAAAGAAGCTGGTAATAAGCTAAAGTTGCCAACATTAATTTCTCTGCCTATTAACAATCGATAAACATTTTTATAAATCCAATAGAAGAACTTAAATGTGTTACCTTCAGAACGCTTACTTCGTCTGGCAAAAATAATTTTATTATTTCCTGTATCGTCGGATACACTCAACAAGTGGTTTATTGCCAAAGGGCTATCTTCACCATCTCCATCCATCACCACCACCAAATCGCAATTGATATTGTTATAGAGATAAGATAAGCCTATGGCTATAGCTCTCTGATGACCGAGGTTACGACGAAGCCGAAGGACGTTAACCTCTCGTATCTGACGATACTGTTGGCAAGTTAGCGATTCTGGAATTGGCTGGGTTGAGTAGTCGTCAACGATTAAAATTTCTATTTCGATCGCCTGAGCTAGAATAATTTCATCTATGAGTAACAAAAGTTTCTCCAAAGGTTCCCAGTCGTTAAACGAGGGAATAACAACTACTAGCTTTCTCTTTTGGTGAAATTTGGTTTGATGCGATCGCTCTTGGGTTGACAGTTCATCGAGTTGGAAGTCTAATAGCTTTAAATTCCCGACTATTTCCTTAACCAACATTTTGACGCTGGCTGGAGTTTTTTCCCAATCTTGGGGAGTAATTTGCTGACGAAGGGACATTTGCTGTTTCTTCATACTGGTTTAAACTTCCAGATAAGGAGCAATTTCCACGTCAATCCTTATTATTTTCTTTGGTTGGCATAATCTAGTTTGCCTAGTAGGCTAGCTAAAACCGAACCACAATGCAACCTTTTTTTTCTACGGGGCTAGAATTAAAGAGAATTATATTATATTAATTTATTTTTTTTAATTTCTACTTAGTTCTACTATTTTCCACTTGATTTGGGACTGACATACTATAGCTAGACTTTTACGCTTCAATTAAAGAATTCATCATCAACTGGATTGGGTTGGAAATGCCAAAGCAAGTCAGTCAAATCGGTTTTATAGGTGCCACAGTAGTTGGATTAACCTGTTTCATGACTCCAGCTAACTCGGCAACGATTCAAACTAGCACGCAAAAAGCTTTGGTGGTTGGCGAAAATAACAGAGTGACTCAACTCAGCCAACAAACGAGTCTCGATCTATTCTTTTTCGATCTTCATTTAGATACGGGAAGTTTCTTAGACGAAAGTCCGATTAAAAATTTTATTAACTCTGAAATACTCGAATTTATCAATGAGTTCAGCGAAAATATTTTAGAAATCGACCAATCTATTAGTCAAATAGCTCGTCTTTCTGGCAACAATAATCGAGTGACTCAAATTAGCGATCAAAATATCTTCGATGTTTTCTTTTTAGATCCCGAATTGAGAGTAACTATGGGGGAGAATACCACCTATACCTTACCGAGTTTTGATATTAGCCAAATTTTAAGCGATCGCATTGCAGCTTGGCTTCCCGATATCAAGCAATCCGTTACTCAAGAGGCGAATATCTTCGGAAGTGATAACCAAGTCAGACAAGTTAACGATCAAACTGTTATTGACTTCTTCTTAATCGATATTAAATTTAGTACGCAGCTAGACGATATCGTAGTTCGTAGAGCTGACGATAATTTGGATAACTTAGTTAATTTTGAACTCTATAATTTTCTTGACAATCTCGAAACTTTACTTCCTTTTCAGGAATTACCAGGTAGCTTTTTCCAAGATAAAAACCCCATCGTATTAGCAAGTAGAAACTACAGTATCAACGAGGCACAATCGTCGATTACCGTCCCAGAATCCAGCTCTGTATTCGCTTTATTCAGCTTAACTGCTATAGGATTGGGTTCGACAATACTTTGCAAATACAAGTAACGCTTTGCTATCTCTCTTTGCGCCTTTGCGCGAGATTTTACTCCTCGTAATCCGTATAAATTTCAACCTCCAATGTCTCCTCATCCACTTGTATGTAAAGAACATTAGGACGACAGCAAACCTGACAATCTTCTACATAAGATTGCTGCATTCCGGCACTTAAATCCACAAAAGTCGAATTAGGTTCGCCACAGAAAGCACAAAAATATTCTGTCGTTGTTTGCATTTTGCAAAAATTTTCCGAGCGATTAAGAAGAGACAAAGAAGATACTAGATTCGACAAAGACAGGAAAAAATTTTTCCTGGTCTGGCTTATCTTCTTTATCTTCCTTGTCTCTTAAAAAATAGAGTGGGAAGTCTTTCTAGACTTTACGGTCGATCTTATCCTTCTGACTGATAAAGATCAGTCCAACTGCGATTGGGATGACGACAATGACAGCCCCCCAGACGAGGCTCCAGAGAAAATTAGCTAACGACGGAGTCATAAACCTTATATCCCTTTTTTTATTTTTGATACGCTTCGTTACTTATTTTATAGGGTTTTTTAAACATTTCTCAGATTTTGCTAGCGTTCGATCGCGCTTGGCTTGCAATCGAACTCAAGCATGGCTGCGATGACCTTACAATAATTATGCGATCGCACTTGAGAATCCCCATGACACAAACTACCACTACTGACTGGTCTAACTTACTGCAACAACTACTCGACAGACAATCCCTCTCCCAAACTCAAGCCGCGCAATTAATGCAAGGTTGGCTCAAGGAAGAAATTCCGCCCGTGCTATCGGGAGCCATTTTAGCCGCTATCCAAGCTAAGGGCGTTTCTGCCGACGAATTGACGGGCATGGCGCAAGTCTTGCAGGCGCAATCGTTGCAGCAAGCTCCGATTCAACATGCCCAACCCGTCATCGATACCTGTGGCACGGGAGGAGATGGGGCATCGACTTTTAATATTTCTACTGCCGTTGCTTTCGTTGCGGCTGCGGCTGGGGTAAAAGTCGCCAAGCACGGAAATCGCTCCGCATCGAGTAAAGTAGGCTCGGCTGACGTTTTAGAATATTTGGGAGTCAATTTATCCGCACCATCAGAGAAAGTAGAAGCCGCTCTCTCGGAAGTGGGAATTACCTTTTTATATGCTCCCGGCTGGCATCCGGCGATGAAAAGCGTTGCTCCCTTGCGACGGACGCTGAAAGTGCGAACGGCGTTCAATCTCCTCGGACCGTTAGTCAATCCCCTACGCCCCACCGGACAAGTGATTGGAGTCTACGACGCGCAATTTTTAGAGCCGATGGCTCACGCCCTAAAACAATTGGGAACGCCCAAAGCCATTATTCTCCACGGCAGGGAAAAGCTAGACGAAGCAGGATTGGGCGATGTAACGGATTTAGCGTTATTGAGCGATCGCAGAGTGGAATTGAGCCAATTGCAACCCGAAGTTTTGGGATTAACCCCCGCACCGATTGAGGCTTTAAGAGGGGGAAATGTGCAAGAAAATGCAGAGATTCTGCGGAACGTCCTCCAAGGGAGCGGCACGCAAGCACAGCGAGATGCAGTGGCATTGAATGCCTCGCTTGCGCTTCAAGTTGGCGAAGTCGTTTTCTTTGAAGATCGTCGTCAAGGCGTAGAAAAGGCAAAGGAAATTCTTAAAAGCGGTGCCGCTTGGTCGAAGTTAGAAGAGTTAGTTCGGTTTCTGCGCTAATTATCCGTACTTGAGGTAAGTTGGCAGAATCGCCAGACAAAAACCCCTGCTGCGACTGTCACGCCGACGGACTGTCCTATCCACAGTCCAACCCCGCCCAAACCGAAGTGAAATCCTAACACATAGCCGCCGCTCAACCCAACTCCCCAGAAGGTAAGGAAGCTCAACAGCGTCGGCACGCGAGTATCTTGGAGTCCATACAGTGCCCCTATCGCTATCTTTTGCACGCTATCTACCAGTTGAGCCAAAGCCGCAACGACAAGCATGGGCATTGCCAGTTGGATTACGTTGGCATTCTCTGGGTTGCTAAGATCCAAATATAGCCCGATCGCTTGCCGGGGAAAAGCTAGCAGCGCGATCGACATTATTATCATAAACCCTACCCCAATACCGATCCCGACATATCCCGCCCGTCGCGCTCCCTTGAGGTCTTGCCGTCCGAACCATTGACCGACGCGGGCGGTGGCAGCAAACGACATTCCCAGAGGCACCATGAAGATGACAATGATGGTTTGTAACACGATTTGGTGCGCTGCCAGTACGTCGGTTCCTAGAATGCCCATCAGATAGGTAACAGTCGTAAATAGCCCCGTTTCCAAGGCAGCAAATATGCCCATCGGTATGCCAATCCAGAGCAATTCCCAAAGAAGGCCGGGTTTCAGGCGATGCCATTTCTGAAAGAGTCGGTAAATCCTCAATCGTTTGTGTCTGAGAATGTAGGCGACCAACGCCAGAAACATTCCCCAGAGACTGAGGATACTTGCCAGCGCCAAACCTCCTATCTCCATGCGAGGAAATCCGAACTTGCCAAATCCCAAGACATAATTTCCGACGATATTAAAGATCGTTCCCGCAATGACGATTATCATTACCGGACGGGCATAGGAGAGTCCGGCAACAAAGCCTCTGAGCATGGCAAAACCCAAGGCAGGGAAAAATCCCCACAGCATAATATCCAAGTAGGTATTTGCCAGGGTAACGGTCGTCGCCGCTTGCCCAAGCCGACTCATCAAGGAATCGCAATGCCCGATGAGTAGCATCATGGGAATTGCAAGTATTAGCGAGAGCCATAATCCCTGTCGCGCAACCTGCTCGATTCGCATTTTGCGACCCGCACCGTAAGCCTCAGCTACGAGAGGACTGACTCCCATGACTATCCCACTTGCGATATTCAACAGCGTAATATAGGTTAGGGAGGCTATTCCGCCCGCCGCTAGGGTTTCTTGCCCCAATCTCCCCATCATGACCGTGTCTGCGAAACCCGTAGCAGATTGCGCAACTTGGGCGCTGGCTAAGGGAATTGCGAGGCTTAAGAAAGCCTGGATTTCGGTTCGGATGTGCGATCGCATGAAGATTCACCCCCATTCGCAATTCGCTTCGCAAAGAAGGGCAAGTACGCCGATATTACTTTTCAATGCGGTTTTAATAGTCATAGCCATCTCGCTAAGTGGTTTCGCGATCTGACGGGAATGACCCCAAAAGCCTATCGCAAGAGTCATTTGTAAGAAGAATTTGGTTTCGGGCGATCGCGCTCGGCAGCTACCAGATTCGATTACTATTATGTTAATTGTGATACGCACGATTCACTCGACTGCGGTAAGATCCGATCGCGTCTCCCACACGAGACCCTAAATGTTTCTCTCAAGCTCCCAATGAATGGAGACATCCTATCTCAATTAACTGCTTCTAGTGGTTATATCGTTTTTCTCGTAACTTCTGCCGGACTGTATAGCCTATTTGCTCTCGGACTCAATTTGCAATGGGGTTTAACGGGACTGATTAACTTCGGTCACGTGGCTTTTATGACCGTTGGGGCATATACCACTGCGCTGTTGACTCTTCAAGGTGTCCCTTTAATTATTGCCGCGATCGCTGGTGCGGGACTCGCTGCTTTACTCGGACTGGCGATCGGTACTTCTACGCTACGATTGCGGGAAGACTATCTAGCTATCGTCACGATCGGGGTCTCAGAACTGCTGCGCCTGGTGGCACTCAATGAAGAATGGCTGACTAGAGGGTCTTTTGGGGTACAGCGCTATCCTCTGCCATTGAATGTTCGCTTTAATCCCATCGGCGAGCTACTCCTAATTGGTATTTTAACTCTGCTGGCTATCTTTGCCGGATGGCAACTGTGGCGAGGTTTAAGGCGGCAGTGGCAGGAAAGTCAATTAATTAAAGAAAAAAGACCGACAAAACGAGTTAGTCTCATTATTTGGGGCATTATTGCCACGGCTTTAATCTTGGTTATTTATGTTAATGGTGTCATTGCCCTCTCTAACTACACCTACAAAGCTGGATTGATGCTACTGGTGCTGCTGGTTTTAGCGCTAGTTTATCATGCCCTAGAATTTTTAGCGCGATCGCCTTGGGGACGCATTCTCAAAGCTATCCGAGAAGACGAAGAAATTCCCAGAGCCTTGGGCAAAAATGTCTTTTGGTATAAACTACAAGCATTTATGTTAGGCGGCGCGATCGCTGGTATAGCAGGTGCCTTTTTTGCTTGGCAGCTGACCACCATTTATCCAACCAATTTTGAACCGCTACTGACTTTTAATGCCTGGATTATCGTCGTATTAGGTGGGGCAGGCAGTAACGCAGGCACCCTATTAGGAGCAGTAATTTTCTGGGCATACGATACCCTGACTCGCTTTCTGCTTCCCCAAATAGGCATTCAAATAGGTATTACTAATGAAGCTCAATTGGGAGGCTTGCGAATAATGATTATTGGTTTAATTCTCATGATGCTCATGATTTGGCGACCACAAGGTATTCTAGGGAAAAAAGAAGAACTTACATTGGGTCGGTAATGAGTTAGTAGTTAGTGGTTAGTGGCAAGCAAGAAAAATTGACAAATGACAAATGAAGAACAACCAACTACCAATAACATACTTTCAGCGACTGGATTAAGCAAAAGTTTTGGCGGGCTCAGAGCGGTCAATGAGGCTAAAATCTACGTTAAGAAGGGAACGATTACGGGACTGATCGGACCGAATGGGGCAGGAAAAACGACATTATTCAACCTGCTGTCGAATTTTATTCGTCCCGATAAGGGAGAAGTGATTTTTGATGGCGAACCCATCCATCATTTACAACCCTATCAAATTGCCTTACAAGGCTGCGTTCGCACCTTCCAAGTCGCACGGGCTCTCTCTCGGTTGACCGTGCTAGAAAATATGCTATTGGCAACTCAAAAACAAACTGGAGAGAATTTTATTCAGCTTTGGTTTCAACGAGGACAAGTCAGACAGGAAGAAAGAGAAAATAAAGAACGGGCAATGGAAATTCTCGAATCCGTCGGACTGGCGGCTAAAGCGCAAGATTATGCGGGGGCATTATCGGGAGGACAGCGAAAGCTACTGGAAATGGCAAGGGCTTTGATGACCCGTCCCAAACTAATTTTATTGGACGAACCCGCAGCAGGGGTGAATCCCACGCTTATCGGTCAGATTTGCGAGCACATAATGAATTGGAACAAACAAGGGATCTCGTTTTTGATTATCGAACACAATATGGATGTAATTATGTCCCTGTGCAACCACGTCTGGGTGTTGGCAGAGGGAACGAATCTCGCTGACGGAACGCCAGAAGAAATTCAAACGAATCCAGAGGTACTGGAGGCTTATTTAGGGGAATAGTATCTCACGCAGAGAAGTATACTAAAGGACGGTATATAATCCAAACTATTAAAGTATAGTCATATATAGTCAGACATAATCTTCTATGTTAATATAAGAATATGAAAC
>NZ_MRCB01000037.1 GCF_001904635.1 Hydrococcus rivularis NIES-593 | reverse complement strand
TTAAAAACAAAACCCGCCCCTACCGATATTGCGGTCAATCAAACGGATTTGATATAAGACTATTTTTTATTCATTAATGACAGAGATAGTCGATCGCCCTCATCCCCAACCCCTCTACCTATTTGGGAGAGGGGAGAAAAATGTCGAGCGCGAAAACCTGAAAATTGGTATAAGTCTATTTTAATAGACTGAAAGCCTTATCCAGTCATCATTTAGTTTTCCTAAGAAGACTTTCGCGATCGCGTCAAGGAATTTATTCCCTTGTCGGGTGAAGCGTAGACACAAAATCTAAGTTTAAAAACTCAATCCAACTCTAGCGATCGCTTTTATTTAGTAATAGAAATTCTGTAGTCAGAATAATTTTGGATTACTCAAATTTTACTCCTTCAAGTTCTTCTTCAGTTAGATCGTACAATTCTCTTAATTTTTCTAACTTCTCTTCATCAGCTTGCCAGAAACCGCGTCCGTGTGCCTCTAACATTCGCCCTAAAATATTGCGGAAAGCTTCGGGATTTGCTTTGCGTAATTTTCTCGCCATTTCTGCATCCAATGCATAGGTTTGTGCAGCTTGATCGTATACCCAAGAATCGGTAAAATTGACCGTTCCTCCCCAACCAATTAAGGCTGTCATGCGTTGAGAAATTTCATAGGCACCACCCGATCCTTGATTTGCCATCGCTTCTGCCCATTTTGGATTTAATAACTTAGTTCGATATTCCAAACGCAGCACTTCTTCTAGCTTTCGGGGAGTTGTATCGCGAGAAAAACTTTCAACAAAATTGGCAGTAACTTTTTTACCACTTTGTTTTTCTGCGGCGAGTTTTAAGCCTCCGGTATTGGCATAATATTCTTGAATATCTGTTAGTCCATATTCGACTGAATCTATTTCTTGAACGACGCGATCGCTAGTCTGTAATAACTGGTTTAATACTTCTGGTCTTGCTTGTCCTTTATCCTTCCTGCCATAACTAAATACATTGCGATTTTTCCAAGTATTTGCTAACTCATTTTCTGATTCCCAATTGCCATCCACAACTCGATCGTTTACGAGAGAACCAAAATCTCCTGCTGGATTAGAAAATAAACGTGCCGAGGCATTTTCAACGCCTTGTGCTTTTAAAGCTAAAGCATGCTTGCGGATGAAATTCTCTTCTTCTGGTTCGTCTGCTTCTGCTGCCCGTTGAAACAGATCGTCTAATAACTCAATAATATTGACAAAAGTATCTCGGAAAATCCCAGAAAGGTTTCCTAAAATATCAATGCGAGGATGTCCGACTTCTGATAAAGGTTTTAACTCGTAACGAACGATCCTTCCCGTCCCTTCTTTGACCGGTTCGGCACCAACTAATTCTAATAAAATCCCGATGGATTCTCCTTTAGTTTTAATAACATCTAATCCCCATAACATTAATGCCACGGTTTCCGGATACTTGCCATGTTCTTCTAAATTTTGGGCAATAATTTTTTTACCAATTTCCCTGCCCCTTTCATAGGCAGCAGGCGAAGGCATTCGATAGGGATCTAAAGCGTGAATATTTCTTCCAGTCGGCAATACGCCAATTCCATCTCGCAATAAATCTCCTCCAGGTGCGGGCGGTACATATTCTCCATTTAATCCTCGAAGAAGATTGGTTAATTCCTCAGTAGTTTGAAATAGCAAATCTCGAATATTTTGAGCTTCTTTTATCGTTTCCGAATAACCGTTTTGTGAATAGAAAATTTCTAGTGTTTCTCGATCTTCTGTCACAATAGCTTCCCTTGCCTTTGCTGGTAATTTATCCCCAAAATAAGCTTCGAGATAGGAATTCAATTCTTCTTCATTGGGAATTTCTCCTAAAGTATGCAATCCCGAAGAAAATAACCGTTGTTCTACCACTTGTAAGTATTCATACACCTTGACAAAATAATTAGTTAATGCATATCTGCTGAACAGACGAGCATTTTCAACTGTAAAAGCAATGCCTTGCTTTTCTCCCTCTTCAAATTGGCAATCTGCATCCAATCCCGTATCGACAATTTTCTGACAGATAGCATCTCTGAGGGCATAGTTTTTCTCAGGATCTTCTCGATATTCTGCAATTAAATCTCTCAATGCCATCAATTCTTTATACAATCCTGCCCGACCATAGGGCGGTACGTTATGGGAAATTAATACTCCATATCCTCGACGTTTTGCCAAGATAGATTCCGAGGGATTATTAGCGGCATAGATATAGAGATTAGGTAGATTTCCCAATAAAATATCCGACCAAGAATAAGCCGTATTTCCTAACGGCGATCCTGGCAACCATTCTACTGTTCCATGCATGCCAAAATGAATGACTGCATCGGCTTGGAAATCATTTTGCAACCATTTATAGAACGCTGCATACTGAGGATGGGGAGTTAAATCTTTTTCAAACATCAATCGCATTGGATCGCCAGAAAGACCGAGTGGCGGTTGGACTCCAATCCAAATATTTCCTAGTTGAATTCCACCGATCTGAAACTCATCTCCATAGGTTTTAATTCCCGTTCCTGTCAGCGATTTCCATTGCTTTTCAATGCGATTTGTCAGGAGATAACCCAACCAATTTTCTAAAGTTTTTACATTAACTGTTGTTGTTAGTTGCTCCTTACCACTAATTATCTCATCCGCCTCCTTTACTCTACGAATGATTTCCTCTCCGTCCTCCGGCAGTTCTCCAACCGTATAACCCTGTTCTTTCAGTGCTTGAAGTAACTTAATCAAACTGCGAGGGACATTTAATAAAGCTGCCGTTCCCGTCGCCCCATATCCTGGCGGAAAACCATATAATAAAATTGCAATTTTCCGTTCGGCAGGAGGAGTTTGTTTTAGTTTAATCCAGTTCTGAATTCTTCCCGTGAGGCGTTTGACTCTTTCTGGAACCAGATAAATATCTTCTCCAACTAATCCCCCCAGCGGAACGGTATCGATCGCGCCGTCGAGTTCCGGCAATGCATACAATACAACGCTTTGCAATCCGCCAATACCCTGTCTCGTCCAAGAATAAATATCTTGAATTAGCAAAGGTGCGGCAACAATATAAGGAATATTCTTAGCCGTTAAAATTTTTTTCGCAACCTCTACTTGCCGCCCTGCTTCCATCGAACCCGCAGGACCGCCTACTAGGGGAAAACCGATGGTAGAAACGATCGCGTCAACTTCTACTGCATCTTGGGATAGAGAAGGAGTTTCTATATTTCCCTGCTGTCTTTGATGGGTTTCATATTCAGTAGTCATCCAATCCCTGACTGCAACATGACCTTCCACCCCATTGAGAAAAATAGGTAAGGGAACCAACCCTTCTTCTTCAAAATAACGAATGAGTTTAGCGATATAGGATTGTTTTGTAATGACATGCTTGCGATAAAGCAAGATTCCAACGACTGGAGAATCCTTTTTCTCCTGACTCCTTTGAAAATACCAATCCAAATACTCGCGGGGAGAGGTGAAATATCCTCGATAGTCGGGATGAAGCAATCCCATGTTGGGAGTTTCGATGGGTTCGGGGATTTCTCCTACTTTCAATCCTAGATATTTATCTGCAATAGTCCAACACATGGCGGCGAAATTGTCCGAACCGCCAGCATTCCAGTACCCATAAATAATCAACCAGTTTCGCAAGTCTTGGACTTTTTGTACGGGGATGAATTTGAGGAGTTTGGGACCCGTTTTTAAGAAGCTGATATATCCAGCGAGTTTGTCTTCTTCCCTGCCGCTAGAGAATTTGCTGAGGATGAATTGAACGGGTTTGGGCATTCCTTTGGGTTTGTCGCCAATGGAGAATTTACCCAGTTGCGTGAGACTCATTAATTCGAGTGCGGACTCGAAGACGAGGCGAATGGGAACGTGTTGCACCCTTTGACGCAACCACATTACTTGGTCGTAATCGAAGATTAAGCTAGCAAAGAAGACTTGGGCATCTTTGAGGGCTTTTTCTATTGTTTCAGGTTCCGCGATCAGAGAGCGATCGCTAAATACCTGCACCTCTAATCCCTCACATCGAGAAGTCGCTAACTGTGCCGCTTTTCGGTATAGATCGGCGTTGAACGATTCAAACCCAGTAATGACGACGATGCGTTTCATATCCCAAGCCTGCAAACTTTCTTCACACTTCTATTGTAGAGGGAGGATTTTTGAAGGGGGATAATGCTAGCCGGAATAATTTCTGAGTCTTAAAATGCGATCGCGACTTCAGTCAAACCAGAGGGCATTTTTTTCTGTATGATGCGGATGGACGAATCGCATTACCAGAAGGAGAGCAACTCGTGAATTCTCAGGCTTCGATAAATTGGCAATCCCTACTCGGCGGATTCATTATTGCCTTAATCGTTTTAATTGGTTTCAATTCTTTTGTCATCGTCAACCCCGGACAAGCGGGAGTATTAAGTATTTTGGGGAAAGCGAGAGACGGGGCATTGCTAGAAGGGCTGCATTTCAAGCCTCCTTTTGTTTCCACTGTCGATATTTATGATGTCACGGTGCAGAAGTTTGAAGTTCCCGCACAGAGTTCGACTAAGGATCTTCAGGATTTATCGGCTAGCTTTGCTATCAACTTTCGTCTCGATCCCGTGCAAGTAGTGGACATTAGAAGAAAACAAGGCACTCTACAAAATATTGTCTCCAAAATTATCGCGCCTCAAACTCAAGAATCTTTCAAAATTGCTGCGGCTAAAAGAACGGTAGAACAAGCCATTACCCAAAGAAGCGAACTCAAACAAGATTTTGATAATGCGCTAGGCGAACGGCTGGAGAAGTATGGGATTATCGTGTTAGATACTAGCGTCGTCGATCTTACTTTCTCTCCTGAGTTTGCCAGAGCGGTAGAAGAAAAACAAATTGCCGAACAACGCGCCCAACGAGCGGTTTACATCGCCCAGGAAGCCGAACAACAGGCGCAAGCGGACATCAATCGCGCCAAAGGAAAGGCAGAGGCGCAACGATTGCTAGCAGAAACCCTCAAAGCGCAGGGCGGGGCATTAGTGTTGCAAAAAGAAGCGATCGAATCGTGGAGAGAAGGCGGCGCACAAATGCCAAGAGTTCTCGTAATTAGTGGCGATTCTAAGAGTAATGTGCCCTTTTTATTCAACATTAGTGACGTGCAACAATAACCCTTGAAAATTTAGCGATCGCAATTTGTTCTTAGTTCTTAGTAAAAATCGCTTGTCACTTTCTTGACACATCAACTTTATATATTTGACACATGGGTTGAGTATATTCAGCTTCAAGTCAAAATTGTTAGCTGGGTTGGAGCGATGAAAACTAAGACACAACAACGATTGATTAAATTTTTAGTGGAAGAGTTAGCCGTTCCAGGCGACTCCGTCAAACTTGCTCTACGTCATTCTCAAGAAAATCCTACCGTGTTGCCGATGGTTTTATGGAAGTATGGATTAATTAATCTTCGGCAGCTAGAAAAAATTTGGGATTGGGCAGAAAATGTCTAAGTTTTTGTAAAACCTTGACTTAGTTCAATTGATGATAAGTACGAATATCTGGATTGGTAGCTACTAAACCATCTATTCTTTGTACGGCAGCTTGAAGATGTTCGCTCGCCAAATGCTTGTCTAAAGCTTCTTTAGTCGTCCATTCTTCTACAAAAGTAAAATCGGTTGGATCGGTCTGATTTTGAAATAAGTCATACTGAATACAGCCTTCTTCTTGACGAGTAGGTTCGACAATTTGCAGAAGAACTGCTTTTAATTCTTCTATTTTGTCAGGTAGTGCTATTACGCGGGCAACAACACGAATGGTTGAATTAGACATAATTAATTTTTAGAATACATCCATTATTAAATTTTTTAACAGCTGTGTCTTAATCAACTCAAAAATTAAAGATTAATTAATTTTTAAATTTTCTCTGATTAAGTGTTAAATATTAATTAACTTAACAGGTAGTCCCAACAAAAGTATAGTATGTGCAAGGTACTCCGCCGCCTCGCGGCGGAGCCTAAAAAGCACTTCGTCATGTTGAGCGGAGCGATCGCGAAGCGAAACATCTTATACAATTCGCAATCAATAATTAACAATTCGCATCAAGCATCTGTAGCGTTTTTTAGAATTGGTCTTACAGCAGTTTTTAGTTAGATGAGAAACCAAATTGGACGATTGGGGCTAGTTGAGCGACCAAACTCAGATCGCCCTCACCCCAACCCCTCTCCCAGAGCAGGAGAGTGGCTCTCAACTTAAGACTTTGGACTAAAGTCCCTTCGCCCTTTGTGGGAGAAGGGATTTAGGGATGAGCAGACAAAGATTTGTCAGTCAACCAGGATTCTTCGTTACGTTCTACTACACTGAGAATGACAAAATAAACTTTTAACGTTTATGGCAATATGTTTTTGGAAAGACGTTTCTTTGGTCTGTAAAGTACCTAAAATGAGTGCTTGGGTTTAAACTGCAATAATTTGGCATTAATGTTAATAACTTGCTTTATCTTTTATGTTTCCCAGTTTTATTGCCTCTATTGCCGAAAATCTAACCGAATCGACTTCGATCGCGCTGATTCAACGAATCGAATCTCATGTCCTCGCAACGCCACTCAGTCCCCAATCCATAACGACGACTTACACTCGTCAGGGAAGGGGAAAAACGCCATTTTTATTGCTGCACGGGTTTGATAGTTCGCTCCTAGAATTTCGTCGCTTGATGCCGCTATTAGCCCAAGCTAGCGAAACTTGGGCAGTCGATTTATTAGGATTTGGCTTTACAGAAAGGCTTCCCGGATTATCGTTTTCACCAGCACAGATTAAAGCCCATCTTTACTATTTCTGGAAAACTCTCATCCAACAGCCCGTTATTTTAGTTGGGGCATCGATGGGAGGGGCAACCGCGATCGATTTTACGCTAGCTTATCCAGAAGCCGTCAAAAAATTGGTTCTTTTAGATAGTGCCGGATTAAGCAATTCTCCAATGGCAGGGAAACTGATGTTTCCTCCCTTGGACTACTGGGCAACAGAGTTTTTGCGCAATCCGAGAGTCCGTCAAAACATCAGTCGCGCCGCTTACTATGACAAAAGCTTTGCCAGTCGAGACGCTCAACTCTGTGCTGCTTTGCACTTAAATTGTCCGGGGTGGCGAGAAGCGTTGATTGCTTTCACTAAAAGCGGCGGTTATGGCAATTTTTCTACTCAACTATCGCAGATCCAGCAGTCTAGCTTAATTTTATGGGGAAAGTGCGATCGCATTTTGGGAACGAAAGCAGCGACGCAATTCGAGCAGTTGCTCCCCAATAGCCAACTCGTTTGGATAGAAAATTGCGGTCACGTTCCCCATCTAGAACAGCCTCAGATAACAGCAGAGCGGATTTTAGAGTTTGTGGGAGCAAATTAAAGACAATCAGAAGTCTGCACGCGATCGTTTCTCTGTTGCGAGTAATTAGGGTTGGCTGCGATCGCGATCGTGTCATTATTATCAAGCTTGCCTGTCAATAAACTTTCATGTTTCCCTACATTATTTAAATCTTAGCTGTCTTTTACCACAGTTTTTTTAAGTCCCACTAAACTACAACTACATCGGCATCGGCTGGGGTTGGAGCTAGGGCAGGAGCCTGAGTGACGCTGGGCTGGAGAAAGTGAGCAAAATCATCTCTAACCGCATTCCCCAAAGCTCTGGGGAAACCGTTTGCCGCATTGGGATCGAAGATGCGGGCGAGCGCAGATTCAACTCGCCGTTGGTCTACTGCAACACCTTCAGGAACCCCCAAACTGGGATTAGCCCAATTGTCGCCAGCGGGAAGTTGCTGGCTGGGAACAAGTTGGGGAGCCTCAGTGGGCGCTGTACTCAGCTCGTTGGCGCTAATCATATCCCTGGCAGAACCAGTTATTTTTTGCAGTCTTCCTCTCCTTGCGTCAAGCTGAGCGAACCAGGCATCTACCGCTTCAGTATTGGTTCTTTCCAAAGAACCATCGGTAAATCCGGTCACATTAACTCGGTTACCAGTGTTGTCTACGCTCAAGCCTGTCGCGTAGTCAGTTCCCGCACTTCCAAACTGTTGAATCCACTGGTTGTTGCCTGCCGTGTCGAACTTCGCCACCCAAGCATCATTTCTTCCTCTATTTCTGCCGCGTCCGCCAATCCTATCGTCGGTATATCCGGTGATATAGATCCCATCTTGTGAGTCGATCTCCATGTCAGCTAAAAAGGAGCCATCATCGCCTGGAGTGCCAAACTGTCCGATCCATGTCGGCGTGCCATCTGCTGGGTTAAATCTGGCGAGCCAGATATCGTATGCAGTATTGGCTTGGCTACCCGCCTGAAAATTGCCCGTCGTCCATCCGGTTGCGTAGACATTGCCTTGGCTGTCAACGTCAACCCCCCAAGGAAATTCAAGACCCAAATCTTGACTCCCCAACTGTTGAACCCACTGTACCTGACCGCTGGGATTGAGCCTTGCCAACCAAACATCATACTTGGAAACCTCTCGACCGGGATCGGATTCTCTGACTAAACCCTGAGTCCATCCGACTAAGTAGGTATTGCCATTCCTATCGACGGCAACGTCGTATGCCTCGTCAAAAAAGGGAGCTTCGTTCAAAGGAGCAGGAGCTGTGGGGTTTCTAATCTCCGTAAACCACTGCTGGTTGCCATTAGTGTCGAATCTGAGTGCGTAGGAATCGTCCTGAACGGGAAAATTAAAGATGTTTGTTCGAGTGTTGTTTTTGAGTCCCAATCCCCCTACAGTGACATTTCCCTGTGCATCCACATCAACAGATGTGGCAGCACTGGAAAAAGTATTAGGGATTACATTAGAACCAAATTGCCGCCCCCACAAAAGATTGCCATTGCTATCGTACTTGGCTACATAGGAATCCTGTGATTGTGACTGCCTCGAACCAAACAAGTTGCCCTGGGTCGCTCCCGCTAGATAGATGTTCCCGGCACTGTCCGTGGCGATGTCTAAGACCGAGTCATTATCGGAACTGCCAAACTGGCGAACGAATAACTGATTGCCATTTCTGTCGTATTTGGCTACCCAGAAATCTGAGAACCCTGCGGAGGTGCTTCCATTTTGAATCGTCCCGGTAGTCGTTCCGGTTACGTAGACATTACCCGAAGGGTCTGTAGCTGTGTCAATTCCGAGTTCGAGTCCGGCTCCCCCTAATTGCTGAACCCGTCTCTGCTCTGGCCTTCGTGGGGGTTGGTTGCCCACATACTCGAAATAATTAGCTGTCAGACTTAAATCGACTTCATCTCTCGAAATCACGTAGCCGACGAGGTCGGGGACTCCTTGTCTAAGCGAAAAAATCGCCTCGCCAAAAAACGGCTGTGAGACTCCTTCAACCTGCAAATTATTCACTTCCAGCAAGACATAATCCTGCGCTGAGCCGTTGAGCTGTATCGTATCTTGATTGGGATCGAAATCGTAAATGACGGCAAACTCATTAGTCCCAAATAGATTCGAGGTAGTTAGGGTATTTGGGTCGCCTAAATAGTAAGGTGTGGTGGTCTCTCCGAGAACGTGACGATCTCGTCCTACAGAGGGGATATTCCTCTCTAGAATCAGTAAGGGATTGCCGCCTTGCGGGCTAGTCTGGATACCAAAAATAACTTCAAATTCTTCTAAAGTGTTGTCAAATATATCCCCGAACAAAATATCGACATTTTGATTTTGGGGCGGACTAGCTGCGCCGGGTGCAAAGGCATATAAGCTATCATTACCACGGCGACCGAAAACGGCTTCTAACCTCCGACCGATTTCTCCTGAAGCTAGGTCGCTGACAGGTGTAAATAATGAGAAAAATACTTCCAATTGTTCGTCCATTTTGCTTAATATAAGCCCTCTCTTCGATAATTTGGATTTTTCGAGACTTAAGTTCGGATTGGTTACTACTTTATCGTTGGCTCGTACTCAAGAAAAGCAAAATAGCTGAAATAATATGCTGCTGGAGATTTGAGCGCATAGGTATTTTGAGCAAGGATTTTGTATGCGTAGACAAACTCCTTCTGTGGTAAAACAATGAATACTTGTTCCCTGCAAGCAATAAAACACCTATGACAGAATTCTCTGGCAACTTACCCGACTGGAATAGTCTAGCCGATCGCTCTGTGAGAGGCGAACTTTTAACCCGTCAAGAAGCACAAGCAGTCTTGCAAGCACCCGATGAAGTTTTACTCGAACAGCTAGCAGCAGCTTATCGCGTGCGCCGTCACTACTGGGGAAATCGAGTGCGATTGCATTTTTTACTCAATGCTCAGAGTGGTTTGTGCCCAGAGGATTGTCATTACTGTTCTCAATCGAAAATTTCGACCGCAGAAATCGAAAAATATCCCCTGCTAGCACAGGAAAAAATTCTCGCTGCTGCCGATCGCGCGGCACAATTAGGGGCAGGAACGTTTTGTTTTGTCATTTCGGGACGTTCTCCGAGCGAGTCCGTCTTTACTAAGGTTCTAGAGGCAGTGCGCCAGATCAAGACAAAACACGACCTCAAAGTCTGCGCATGTCTGGGACTCCTGAGTCAAGAGCAAGCCCATCGTCTAGCAGAGGCAGGAGTCGATCGCGTCAATCATAACCTAAATACTTCAGAAAACTACCATCCTAATATATGCACTACTCATACGTTTAGCGATCGTGTCACTACAGTAAAAAACGTCCAAACGGCAGGCATTACAACCTGTTCCGGCGGAATTGTCGGTATGGGAGAATCAGATGATGATGTCATCGACTTGGCACTTTCTCTGCGGGAGTTGCAAGTTACTAGCGTTCCGATTAACTTTCTCATTCCCATCTCAGGAACTCCCCTCGCCAAGGTGCAACAATTAAACCCGCGTCGCTGTTTGCGAATTCTGTGTCTGTTTCGCTTTCTCCTTCCTTCTCAGGAGATTAGAATTGCAGGAGGAAGAGAAGTGCATTTGCGATCGCTCCAACCTTTAGGTTTATATCCAGCCAATTCTATTTTTATTGGCGATTATCTGACTACTGCCGGACAAGCTGCCCGTGCTGACTTAGAAATGCTCCGCGATGCCGGATTTGTCTTAGAGGCACTCGATGGCTCGATTTTACCGAGTTCGGAGTTCGCAGTCGAGATTGCGAAGTTAGTTAAGCTAAAGGTAAACGAGCTTTAGTATAAGAAAATCAATAAAACTCGGGGTCGCGATCGCACAAATTTTAGAATAATTGACATCAATCGTCCTTCAGATAAACTCTATGACAATTCGCCCGCAGTTCTCTTCTCGTTCTTGGAATTCTTTATCTAGCGACATCTTACAAACCCTCAAGCAAGGTAAAAGTCTTGCCAATGCCAACCTACAGGGAATGGATTTCACTGAGATGGATTTGTCTGGTGTCGATTTAAGAGGGGCTAATTTAATTGGCGCTAACATCAGCGGCGCTAATCTCAGCAACGCTAATCTCAAAGGCACTGACTTGCGGGGGGCGAATTTAATTAACGCCAACCTAGAAGGCGCTAATTTAGAAGATAGTTACTTATTTCGCGCTCGCCTAGAGCAATGCAATCTCAAAGATGCTCGACTCGAAGGTGCTAGGCTGCAACTAGCTAGATACGATTCTCAAACCGTTTGGACTGAAGGATTTGCTTACAAAAATTCTGGTGCAGTCGGACCGGGAGCCAATTTAGGCGGCGCGTTTCTCAACACTGCTAATCTTAGAGGGGCAGATTTGCGCGGGGCGAATCTGCGAGGTGCTTACCTCAGCGGCGCAGATTTAACAGGGGCGAATTTGGCGGGAGCAGCTTTGAGCGGAGCTAATCTTCAAGGCGCTTTTCTCACAGGAGCTTGTTTGCGGAATGCTCGACTGATTGGGGCAGAGTTACAAGGAGCGGATTTGCGAGCGGCCGATTTGACCAATGCAAGTTTAGAACAGTTACAGAGTATAGCTGGAGCCGATTTTACACTGGCTCAGGGATTGAGCGAGGAAACAAAAGCGATGCTATGCAGTCGTTCTGCCCAAGAGTTAGGAACTTGGAATGCTTATACGCGCAACAATACTGCCCAGAGTCTCGGTTGTTCGATTGGCTAATTCTTGCGCTCTAATAAATTTAAGCGCTGCAAGCATAAAAATCATGAAACCCTTAAATCCGATCGCCCTCATTTTATCTATTCCGACTGTTGGAGAAGTTTTAGTTTGGCGAGTTTGCGATCGCGATTGGTTCTCATTACAAGCAAGAGAATATATTTTAATTAACAATTGAAAATTCGTAATTTGGTATTTGTGGCAAATCTTAACTGCAATAGCTCCAGAATCCTGCAACCCTAAAATTTACTAGAACCAGCTATGGCTTGGAAGTCAACCAATCCTCAGTTTCATAACCAAACTATTACCCTCAGCGACGGTCAGAATGTTTTTCATTTTTCGCCAACACCGATTCTAGATATTTCTGCCGAGCAAATTAAAAGTAGACCTTTAATTTCGACTTCACCTTATAAAGGATTAAAGCCATTCACAGCCAAAGATTGCGATTATTTTTTCGGTCGGGACAAATTAACTTTTCACTTACTCGAAGATTTATGCAAAAAAAACTTAATTTTACTTTTGGGAGCTTCGGGAAGTGGGAAAACATCAGTTATTCAATCGGGGTTGCTTCCTAGAATTAGAAACAATTTACCATCAAAATTTATTGAGGTTATTTGTCACCCCGATCGCAATCCTTTTCTATCGTTATTTAAGGCACTCGTTCAACAAAATTGCAATCCAGAAGAAGCCGAACTGATTCTTAAAGAAGAAGTTGATGGTCTGAGCAAATTTTTTCAAGCCTTACAAGCCAAGAATGATGGAAGTTACTGGCTTGTTTTTATCGATCGCTTTGAAGAACTCTTTACGATTAGTGCTACCGAAAAAACCGATAAATTTATTGATAGTTTAATTCATCTCTATAATTATCTCGATCGGGCGTCTGAGAGTTTTGTCAAAATAAAAATTATTCTAGCAATACAAACCGAATTTTTAGATAAAATCAGTGCTTATAATCGCTTTTTAGACATAATAATAGATCGAAAAAATATTCGAGCGATCGCCAATATAGACCCCAACTCTCTGCGTTTAGCAATCGAGCAACCCGCTGCCAAAAATGGAGTAATTTTTGAAGAAGAATTAGTAGCAGAAATTCTTAAAGACATTCGAGATCGTAACTACTCTTTACCTCTACTACAACACGCACTCAACTTACTTTGGCAAAGTGAAGATCTTGACAAGCGAACTTTAAGACTAAGCACTTATAGGCAATTAGGTAAGATTGAAAAGGCATTACAAAATCAATCAAATCGAGTCTATAATAGTCTCTCTAGATTAGAACAAATAGCCGCCAAGAAAATTTTTTTAAAGCTAGTAAAGATTGTCGATGTAGAAGAATCAGGGCGCGAGGTAATTGCCGTTAGTCAAAGAGCAGAATTATCTAACTTCAATGATACAATCAGTCAAGCGGCGATCGTACAACTAATCGAAGGGAATTTGTTAAAGTGCGATCGCGCTACGAACTCAGTAGAAATTATCCATGAAATCTTGCTGCATCGGTGGAAATTTCTGAGAGATTGGTTAGAAGAAGCTCGTCAAGTTTTGGTCATCAAAAAACAACTAACTGAAGCGGCAGATGCCTGGAAAATTTTGTCTCAAGAGGATCGAGAGCAAGCCAATACAAAACTTTGGTATGGATCTAAATTAGAGAAAGCTTGCGAACTAAGAAATACTTGGATATTTAATTTAGTTGTAGATGGTTTGAGTCCCGACGAAGATCGATTTCTCGACGCGAGTCTTGCCCGGCAAAATCAGGCGCTGAAGTCAAAAGAAACACAAATTCAACAGTTAAATCGGATACTCGATGAAACCAAGCTGCGAGAGCAAGCAGCAAGAGCGCAAAATTTATTGCCCGTTCGACCGCTAGAAGGTCTACTGTTGGCCATTCAAACAACAGGAGAAAATGCAGATAAATTTCCGCAGCAGATGCTTCCCGTCGTGCAAACCTGTCTAAACAGTGCGATGGAAATCGCAAAAGAGCAAAATATATTTCAAGGGCACGACGATAGAGTCAAGGCAGTTGCCGTCAGTCCTGACGGACAAATAATCGTCAGCGGAAGCTGGGATAAAACCTTGCGCCTGTGGAATCGGCAAGGCAACGCCATCGGTCAACCTTTTAGAGGGCATGAAGGGGATGTCACCTCGGTTGCCTTTAGTCCCGACGGACAGACAATTGTCAGCGGCAGCGGCGACGGAACCGTTCGACTGTGGAACCTCGAAGGAAACGCGATCGCTCGCCCTTTCGTAGGTCACCAAGGGGATGTCACCTCGGTTGCCTTTAGTCCCGACGGACAGACAATTGTCAGCGGCAGCGGCGACGGAACCGTTCGACTGTGGAACCTCGAAGGAAACGCGATCGCTCGCCCTTTCGTAGGTCACCAAGGGGATGTCACCTCGGTTGCCTTTAGTCCCGACGGACAGACAATTGTCAGCGGCAGCGGCGATGGAACGGTTCGATTGTGGGATCGGCAAGGCAACCCTATCGGTCTGCCATTTGAAGGACACGAAGGGGATGTCACTTCAGTTGCCTTTAGTCCCGACGGACAGACAATCGTCAGCGGTGGCGGCGACGGAACGGTCAGGTTGTGGGATCTTTTTGGCGACTTTATCGGCGAACCGTTTCGGGGTCATGAAGATAAAGTTGCTGCCGTCGCTTTTAGTCCCGATGGAGAGAAAATCGTCAGCGGCAGTTGGGATACGACAGTTCGGTTGTGGGATTTACAAGGCAAAACGATTGGTCGTCCTTTTCGCGGTCATGAGGATTATGTTATCGCGATCGCGTTCGATCCCGAAGGAAAATTAATCGCTAGCGGGAGTAGCGACAAAGTAGTTCGGTTGTGGGATCTTTTTGGCAATCCCATCGGTCAACCGCTTCGAGGTCACACAAGTTCCGTCCGTTCGCTTGCCTTCAGTCCAGACGGACAAACAGTTATCAGCGCCAGTACGGACAAAAGCGTGCGGTTGTGGGATCTCCAAGGCAATGCCCTTCATCGACCCATCCAAGGACACGAAGTTTCCGTCTGGTCAGTGGCTTTCAGTCCCACCCCTGTGGATAAAGAGGGCAAAGAAGAGATATTTGCAACTGGAGGAGGCGACGGAACGATCAGGTTGTGGGATCTTTTTGGCAATCTCATCGGTCAACCGCTTCGGGGTCATGCGGGGGATGTCACCTCAGTTGCCTTCAGTCCCGACGGACAAACAATTGCTAGCGGGAGTTGGGACAGGACGATCCGCTTGTGGAATCTGGCCGGCAACCCCGTCGCCCGACCCTTCCAGGGTCACGAAAATGACGTTACCTCGGTGGCTTTCAGTCCCGATGGAGAGAAAATCGCTAGCGGCAGTTGGGACAAAACCATCTGCCTGTGGGATTTGAAGGGCAACCCCATCGCCCGTCCCTTTCGCGGTCACGAAGGAGATGTTACCTCGGTGGCTTTCAGTCCCGATGGAGAGAAAATCGCTAGCGGCAGTTGGGACAAAACCATCTGCCTGTGGGATTTGAAGGGCAACCCCATCGCCCGTCCCTTTCGCGGTCACGAAGGAGATGTTACCTCGGTGGCTTTCAGTCCCGATGGAGAGAAAATCGCTAGCGGCAGTTGGGATAAGACCATCCGCCTGTGGGATTTGAAGGGCAACCTCATCGCCCGTCCCTTTCAGGGTCATCGGGAACGGGTTAATTCAGTTGCTTTCAGTCCAGACGGACAGCTAATCGTCAGCGGCAGCGGCGACGGAACGGTTAGGTTGTGGGATCTTTTTGGCAATCCCATTGGCGAACCGTTTCGGGGTCATGAAAGTTACGTCACTTCAGTTGCTTTCGATCGAGACGGACAGACAATTGTTAGCGGCGGCGGCGACGGAACGGTCAGGTTGTGGGATCTTTTTGGCAATCCCATCGCTCAACCTTTCGAGATTCATAAGAGTGAAGCCACCTCAGTAGCTTTCAGTCCCAACGGACAAATTCTGGTCGGCGGCAGTTTGAATGGAAAAGTGTATTTGTGGCGCGGCGGTGGTTGGCGGAGTTGGTTGCAAGTTTGCTGCGATCGCCTGCGCTATCATCCCGCCTTCAAAAATCCTCAAACCGAGATCGAAAAGCAAGCTTGCCAGGTCTGTCAAAAGCACGTTTGGAAACCGGAGGCAACCGAATGGAACAAGCAAGGTCTACTCAAGTTAGAAGGGCAGGATTTTCAGGCTGCCCTCGACTATTTCAACCGAGCGCTGGAGATCGACCCTTATCATAGGGGGGTGCTTTATAATCGAGCCAGAGTCTATGCAAATTTAGGCAATTTTCAGGAAGCTATTCGAGATCTCGACCGAATTATCTGGGCAATGCCGACTCATGCAGCTGCTTACTTCTATCGCAGTCAATGTTATGCCGAATTGGGCGATCGCTCCTTAGCACTAAAAGATTGTCAGCAAGCCGTGTTTTTGTACCAGCAACAAGGACAGGGAGCGAATTATCAAAAGGCGATCGCTTATTTGCAAAAGCTTCAAAGAGAGAACCGTACCATTGAGTGAAGATTTCCTCACCCGCGATCGCTCGTATTTATAGTGCTAGGTAGGATACATTAAAAGATGCAAGCCATTACACTGCCAGTTGGGTCAACTTCTATTCTTAAAAATCTTTAGCGAAACGAGACTGGTATCGATCTAAGTCGCTAAAGTATGAACCGAGTGTAGACAACCAAAATATTCCCATGTCTAATCAACGATTTCCCAAAATAAAATCTCTTTTAAAATCCCTGATAGCTCTGGGACTGGTTCTCACCTTAGTTTTTGGCAATGCGAGCACTGCCTTGGCTGCCCGCAGTGGCGGTCGAATCGGCGGCGGTTCCTTCCGCGCTCCCAGCCGCACCTACGCCCCTCCAGGAGGCGGCTATAGTTCGCCCGGTTATGGCTATGGCTATGGCGGCGGTATTGGATTTCCCTTTTTGTTGCCTTTCTTCGGCTTTGGCGGCGGCTTTGGGGGACTGTTTACCATTGCGATCCTTATTGCGATCGCCAACTTTCTCGTGAGAAGCCTTCGCAGTACCAGCATGCAAGGAGATGGAACTTCCTTCGAGTACGGCAGTTCTAAAATTTCTGTTGCTAAGGTACAAGTCGGATTATTCGCTAACGCCCGTGGTTTGCAGAAAGAATTGAATGAAATCGCCTTGAGCGCAGATACCAATTCGGCTGCGGGGCGCGTTTTGGTTCTCCAAGAAGTTAGCCTAGCCTTGCTACGCCATCCCGAATATTGGGTTTATGGCGCTACGGAATCCTATCAAACTGCTTTAGAGTCGGCAGAAGCCAAATTCAATCAGCTAAGCTTGGCAGAACGGAGTAAATTTACCTCAGAAACGCTCTCGAACGTCAACAACCAACTCAGACAAGCCTCGCCAACGGCTCTCTTAGAAGGACAGGGACAACTAGCCCAAACAGGCAACGGTTCTGGGGACTACATCGTCGCCACCATTCTAGTCGGCGTTGAAGGAAAACTCGAATTGCCCAAGATTAACGATTCTGAAGATTTACGCAAAGCCTTGCAACAAATTGGGGGAATCGGCAGCGATCGCCTGCTAGCCGTCGAGGTTCTCTGGACTCCTCAAGCACAAGGAGATACTCTAACCTCTGAGGACATCTTGGCTGAATATCCCAATTTGAAGCTAGTCTAATTTAAGCTATCAATTGAATAGATTCTGACAGATTGCCGTGGAAAGATTCCCACGGCAATCTATTTTTTGCACCTGAGAGATGACCCGCTTCTAAAGAAGACTCACAGCAGAAGAGTGCCCTAATTCAAGCGCATTTAACGATTTTTGTCTAATTCAACTCCTGCACCCTCGATTCTACTTAGTTACGCTTTGCGTTTGCTAAGACTTGACTACCAACACCGAACAAGGAGCGTCTGCCACGACTTGAGAGCTGACAGAGCCTTCAATAACGCGATCGACCCCTTTCAACCCGCGAGTACCGATGATAATCAAATCGGTTTGATGAATATTGGCAAGGCGGACGATTTCCTCGCTCGCATC
Source organism: Hydrococcus rivularis NIES-593 (assembly GCF_001904635.1). GTDB lineage: Bacteria > Cyanobacteriota > Cyanobacteriia > Cyanobacteriales > Microcystaceae > Hydrococcus > Hydrococcus rivularis. Next base: position 21,641 of record NZ_MRCB01000037.1, on the reverse strand, counting down.
GCCGCTGACAATCTCGATCGCGCTGTTGGGAATTTGTGCCCGATAAGCTTGTAATTGCTGTTGTGCTTGCTGATAAAGAGATTCGGGCGATTCATGGGGGCGATCGGCGGCAAGCTCGCTCTCACTTGTCGGAGCGGAAAGCACGTGGGCGAGTATAATCTTGGTTTGGGGTTGAACTTGGAGGATATCTAAGGCTTGAATAATGCTCTGCGATCCATCCGAACAGTCTAGAGCTAACAAAATTGTTTTCAGCACCCAACTATCTCTCCTCACACGTGCAGTCAACGCTATTGGAATTTTGCCTCGAAGCTTAAATTTTGTCTAGCGATCGCCAGAGTTTAAATATCATTTCGTATAATTCATAACCAGTCATGCCACAATTCCTCTCTCCCATGCACCTGCTTGAGTCTCACAATCCTTACCCAGACTGCATCTCGCTTCAATTAGAAGCGACTCCAGCCTCTTCTAGCAGGACTCCCTCACAACAATTCGATCTCTATTTGACCGTTCAGTTTAACGAACAGTGGAAATCTTTGCTCGATGGTCGGATTAGATTTGGATTAAAAGGCGGCGAACTGAAACTTAAGATCGAAGGCGGCGAACTTTCTTCAGTTAATTCCGACATCGGCAAAGGATTTCAAGTGGCGACGACAATTTCTAAAATTAATCCAACTTGGCGATTTTTCCCAAAATCGAGCGAGTTATATTTAAAAGGCTCGCTGCAACGGGTAAAGCTGGCAACGCTGATGCCAACGGAACCATCCTATCGCCTCGCTGCGACTTTTGAAGTCTCTCAGTCAGATATTTCTCTCACGAATGCCGAGGATTTGTGGCGACACGATATCAGCCCCAACAAGCACGGAATTTTAGAGAGAGCGATCGCGCTTCTGTTGCTAGAAAATCGTTTCAAACCCTATCTAAGTTGGACGCAGCTTGGCTCTGAGGATACAAAAGATTGGCAACCTTTAGTTGAAGGGCGCGAAGCCACTCTTAACCCGGATTTACTAATGCGTTTAAAACAACTTATCGAGCGCATTTATGAAGCCCAAACTGATAATTTCCTAGAATTAGCTAAATTAGCTGGATTAAATCCATTAACGGATTTGGCTGGAGGTAACTTTTTGGCAGTTAATTTAAGCGGGAGCGAACTAAGCGGTGCAGATCTCTCGCGAGCAAATTTTAGAGGAGCTAATTTAACGGATATCGATCTCAGCGAAGCTAATCTCAGCTATGCCAAACTCAGCGGTGCTGACTTGAGCGGTGCCTATTTAGGTAATGCTAATTTGAGCTATGGGGATTTACGCCGCGCTAGCTTAGCTTTAGTTAACGCGATCGCAGCCGATTTCACGGGAGCCGATCTAGGAGAGGCTAATTTAAGCAATGCCAATTTTAGCCGAGCAACGGTATTGCAAGCCAGATTTAGCCATAATCCCGGTCTTTTAGACGAGGTGAGGCACAGTTTAAAAGAGCGCGGCGCGATCGTTGAATAGATGTTATTCTAGATAAAGTTAGAGATACTCCGCCGTCTTACGGCAGAGTTTCCTCTCACTTGGTCAAGGGCACGTAGCTCAGTGGATAGAGCATCAGATTCCGGTTCTGAGGGTCGGGGGTTCAAATCCCTCCGTGCTCGCTTCCCACTCAAGACTTGAGCTTGATTTGCCGCTTATGAGCGATCGCCCAGCTGGTAATTTAGTGAGGTTAATCCTGAGAATTTTAATAGTAGTCGTTGTTGTCGCAGCAACGCTAAACTTTGCCAGCTATTCAGCACTAGAGAATTTTATTCCTGCGGCGATCGCTAATTCCTTGAATCGAGAAAGGGCGGAATCGATGCAACCAGAAGAAATCCGAGCCACGATCGAACAGGCGCGGGAAGCTTGGGTAAAGGGAGATGCAGAGGCTTTTGCGTCTTTATTTAGTCCCGATGGAGAATTTATCGTCCCTGGCAACCGCTGGGTAGGACGGGAAGCGATTCGGCAAGTTGCAACCGATTTTTTTGCCTCTCATCCATCGGTTAGAATTGACATTAAACAAATTATAATAGAAGGCGATCGCGCTGCGGTGGAATGGTACTGGGAGGATAAAAACCAGGAGGGTCGCCTTAACAGAGCTGACGATGCTATTCTCGTAGATTTTCAAGCCGGTCAGATCGCTCGTTTTCGCGAATACATCGATACGGCAACTTGGGAAGATCGAGACAATTTGTAATTAAGCATTAAACGAATCTAATGGCGATCGCAGACTTCTGAAATAGCTTTTTGAATGACTTGTTTTTGTTCGTCGTCGTAACCCCAGCGCTGTAAAAAGTCTTTGTAATTGCCTTCTCCAGTAGCCGCACTTTCGTGTAATTCTTTTAATTTTTTAGCAACTAAATCCGATTTAATTTGTTGAATCAGGTTGGCAGTACGCTGACGAACGCTATCGGAACCTTTGGCATTTTCTTCATCATTATTGCGACGATGAGCTATTACCATTGCTGATGACATGGCTAGATTTTTAACGAGTAACTCGCTGACAATTTCTGGAGAAGATTTTAGGGCTTCAATTACTCCAGTAGTGGGATTGTCGGCGAGAGGACGATTATCTGTTAAATAAGTTACGAAAAACCCTCTAGCACCATTTTCGGTTTTGACGAGATCGGTAATCGCTGCTTGAATTTCTCTGTCTTCTAGCTGACCTGCTGACATTTGTTTTAATAATGATTCAGTCAACGCGATCGCATCTTCAAATGTTACTGATTCAGAAACTTGCCAACTCATAGTTTTTAACAAGAATACCTTGTCATTGTAACGATTCTATTATAAAGTAGCTAGAGAATATCTAGTAAATTCTTCACGAAGTTAGTAATGACAACTAATTATCCGAACTTGATATCACAATAAAATAACCCCGTACATTTATTGATTTTGCTTGCGAGCATTAATTTGAGATCGCAAGAGCTTAACTTTATAAGGATCGGCATCTTTATTCCACTGTAATTGATATCCTTTAATAACAGCACAACGATCTTCCAAGCATTTTAACCATCCTTGCAGGCGATTAATCGTACTAAAATCGTCTAGCAGCCCCCAATCTTTTTCTTTACGAGTTAACTTGGCAAACTTTTCATAGAGGGGATAATCGGTCGGCACCAAAGCCTCTTTTTCATGCAATATAGGAGGATTAGTTTCGTTATTAAAGTCTCGATATCTAACGGTTAAATTGCCTAAATAAATATCCATACTTACCTGTAAAGTCGGATGGGGATTGATATCAAAATCTGGATAAACCAAATAAGAAATTTTAGGCTTGTTAAAAAAGAATTGAATTAAATTTGCCTCTTCTAAACGACCAACCGTTCGACTCGCACAACCTTCATAGAGTCGCAGTAAAGGTTTGAGAGTCTCCAAGGCACTGATATGAATTAATAAAGAATGGCGGAATTTTTTACCTACCGGGCTATTTTGACATAAAGCGGCAATTTTGTCTAAATCTCTTAAACTTAATAACATGGCATCTGCCAAAATACAAGCTTGCTTATAACCACCAAATAAGGCTTTGATATCTTCTCGAACAGTAGAAGATAATTGTCTGGATTTTGGGCGATTGCCGAATCGACTGAGGGCTAAATAGAGTAGTAAATCTTGACGGCGTTTTTGGGCGATCGCATCCCATTCTTCTTTATCAGTCACTTGTGAAATTACCTGAAAAGCGCGACGGATTGTACCAAATTCGACCCTTAATTCTGACTCATTTTCTAACTCGCCTTTGGTGGGAAGGCGACCCCTTTGAGTAACGAATTCCATCAAGGGAGTTAGTAAACTTTCATAGTCTTCAAATCGTTTAATTGTAGTTTGAATTTTAGGGGTAGTAGTACGCGAACGAAAGCGAGAAACTCGAAACGTTTCTGCTTGAGTTTCATCGCGAAAAACGAAATAAATTCCCAGTCCTACTGGAATTGAATCGACATTAAGAACTTGGTCGATATAAGTTTTGAGTTCCTCTTGTTCGTAATATTTTTGAAAGGTATTACGACTGGTGATAATGCCATCGCCATAGGCAACAATACCGCGATCGCGATCGTCGATCGATACCTGCGCCGCTACAATTAAGACTTGGCGGGTTAACTCCCACGCTTGCAGCAAAGCTTGCCGACGTTCGGCAAGATCTTCAATGACGTTAATTACATACCCCAAATTGACGATATCTGCCGGAGTGCGAGGCGTATCGGGACGATAATAAGGGTCCCATCCAGAACTGCTGTAACCACCTTCGGCAATGCGATCGATGTCGCCGCCGTAACCGCAACCATAGTCAAAGAAAGTCGTTACTTCTGGTACAAATAAACCCGCTTCTAGTGCCAAACGAACGGGGCGAGAGAGAGATTTGCGGGGGATTGCCGCTTTGTGGCGATCGATAGAAACAGGTTGAGTAGATGTCCCGTCAATCGGACAGATGAGGCGATGTCCGTCAAAGGCGATTCTGTAATTGTCTAGGCGTTGCTGCCATTCCAAACGAGTGCCAACAAAGCGGGAATTGTCCAATAATCCCAGTTTCTCTTCCCAATCGGTAAGTTGGGTAAATTCTTGATAGAGAGGATAGTCTGAGGCAACGAAGGTTTCTTTGCGGTGGAGAATGGGTGGATTATCTGAGGCAGCATAGTCCCAATAACTTGCTCGCAGGGTTTCCATATCTACCACGACGCTAAATTGTAGGGCAGGATGAGGATCGCGATCGAAGTCGGGATAAAACAGATAGGAAATTTTCGGTTTATCGGTGCTGAATTTAATGAGGGTTGCGCCTTCAATTTTGTCGGTTACTCTCGCTTGGCGTTCGTAGTCCTGTAAAGGCGCGTCGAGGGAAGTTAAGGCACTGATATGAACGTACAGTGCATTGGGTAAGCGTTTGCCTATGGAACTATTTTGACAGCTTAGAGCGATCGCTCTAAATTGCTCGTCATTGAGGGGCATTATTGGGAATTCAATCTGGCGTGACCTTATTTTTTATAGTAAATGCGATCGCGCTAGCTACCGACGCGATCGCGCAGTTCTTTTCGCAGGTGAGAGCGATCGCCCATAATATGAAGCAACGGCCCTCGTTCTGCCATTTCTACAATGCTGACAGAGGCGGCGGGCATGCCAATGCGATCGCGGAAGCGTCCTATATCAATTCCCAACAACTCGCACAAGATAATCCGAATGGTTCCTTTATGGGAAACGACGAGAATGTTTCCATTGCTACAGGTTCGTTCGATTTCATCGAGTACCTGAAAACTGCGGCGGGCAATATCGACTCCTTTTTCTCCGCCTGTCGGCGCATTCCAACCGGGATCGGATAACCAGCGCACGTAGTCGTCGTGAAACTCTCGATTAACTTCTTCTGGCATTTTGCCTTCCCATTTGCCATAAGCAATTTCTTTGAGTCCGTCCCTCAGTTTCATGTCTAATCCCACGCGATCGCACAACGGTTTGGCAGTAGCGATAGTCCGATGCATGGGACTACAAAAAACAGCCGTCCAAGGCAGAGATTCATAGGTTTTGGCAAAATCTTCCGCCATTAAATAGCCTTCTGGCGTTAAGTCTACATCTAGAGTCCCGCAATAGGTTCCAGTTTGACTGGAGATAGTTTCTCCGTGTCGGAGGAAATAAATTTTCAGAGTCATAGGTGTTTCTAAAACTGGAGAGGCTGGATACCGTTTATAGGGTAACGCGAAATAAGATCTGATTCCTTATTGTAAAGATGTGCGCGATCGCTTTTCTTAAAAAGATCTAGCTGTTCTATATTAATTATGAGTTTTCATGTAATGCGAGCATCTTGCTCGCAAATAGTTAGATGCTCGCACTACTGAGCGATCGATTAGCATGGCTATAGAATTGAATGATAGATCGATCTTTCAAAGCTTGAATGAGGCTACCGACCCAAATTTCACTGGCGATCGTAATATTCAACAAGTAGCTCATGATGTAACATCTAAAATCAAAATTATTAATAATAAACTCGGTCAAAACTAAGGTTGATTTCTTTTTACTACCGGGCGAAATATATAAAAATTAATTTAAAAAATAGAGGTTGGTTTTGTGGATTACTAATTTTTCAACCAACCTCCAATCCAAATCAATCCAACAATTCTCCGGTTTCTTGCAATGAATGCAGGCGATGATAAATCCCTTGTTGATTCAATAACTCATCGTGATTTCCTACCTCTACAACTCTTCCAGAATCTAACACTACAATCTTATCTGCCTCGCGAATAGTACTCAAACGGTGGGCGATAATTATTGTCGTGCGAGTTCCAAAAATCGATCGCATTGCTAACTGAATCGATCGCTCGGATTCGTAATCTAAACTAGAAGTTGCTTCGTCGAATACCAAAACATCGGGATCGACAATTAATGCTCTGGCAATTCCCAAACGCTGCCGTTGCCCGCCAGATAAACGAACGCCTCGTTCGCCAACTATCGTGTTGTAACCTTTTGGTAAGTCGTGAATAAATTCATCGACTCTAGCAATTCGACAAGCTTTTTCTATTTGCTCGAAGCTAATTTTGCGATTTCCGTAGGTTAAATTATCTAACAGTGTTCCATTAAAAATATCCACCTCCTGATGTACAATTGCCAAGCGTCTACGATAGCCAGCAGTATCTAAGGTACGAATATTTTCTCCATCGATAAAAATACCGCCTTGATTCGGTTCAAAATAGCGGAATAAAAGTTTGACCAGCGTTGATTTTCCCGAACCCGAACGCCCAACTAAGGCAACAGTTTGATAAGGTTCGATGAGAAGGTTAATATCCTTCAGAATGGGACGATTGGGATTGTAGCCAAAAGTTAGATGGCGTAACTCAACTTTTCCCGTAAATTTGTAAGGATTTGAGTAAATAGATTCGGGTAATAAACTGGCTGCATCCGTACCAGCAGGAAGCTTCATAAATTCGTGCAGGCGAATCATAGAAGCATAACGACGGGCAAAAATTTCTGCCATTTGGCTAATCGGATCGAGTTCTGAATACGCCATGCTAGAAATGGTCAGGGTAGTAATAAAATGTCCGATGGAAATATGTCCCTGCACCGTAGAAATTAGCGTAAACAATAAGACCCAAAAAACAGATAGCTGAACGATGGTTTTTTGCCATGTCAGCAAGTCAACGTATCCTTTGTGAATGCGATAGATGACGTAGTTTGATTCTCGCTCTAATCGCTGTTTTTGACGATCTAATTCATAGGCTTCCGTTGCAAAGGCTTTGACAGTTTTAATATTAGTAATAATTTCTGAGGTACGGCTTTGGGTATTCTCCATGTGACGATCTAAAACTTCTTCTTTCTTAATCAGTCCGTTCAGATCTTTGAGAATAAAAACCAGAATCAGCAGAAAAGAAATGAAAAACGCGATCGCAATTCGCCATTCAATTACCCAAATCACGACAAAAATTCCCAAGATTCTTGCCATTTTGGGAATAAATTGTCCGGCAACTTCCGGATAAGTCCAGGTATGATTTTCAATCCCTCTGGCAATGCGACTGGCAATGCGACCGGGATTATTTTCGTCGTAAAATGAGAGGGGCAGGGTCAAGATTTTTGCAATGACTTTGTGGAGATGATCCCGACGAGTGCGTAGGGCAATATCCCAATGAAACCACGCACTTAACCACGGTTGAATGGGCGCTCTAACGACTGTCACCAGAAAAATTAAGCCCAACAATACTCCCAAAGACAAAAATCTATCTTCGGGTCGTTGCGTCAGAAGCGCAACTTGTGCTACTAAGTTTTGTAGCGATCGATCTAAGGGTTGATTGGAAAGAACGTTGAGAATCTGTCCGATCGCATAGGGAACGACGAGATCGACAAGCTCAAAAAAACTGGAAGCAGCAATACTGAACAGCGCGATCGCTATATACTTGCGAAAGTAGCCGAGAATATCTCGAAAGGATGCCATGATGCCTCTGGAGTGGGTATTCTGGTTACAATTTATAGCCGTAACAAAAAATAAACTTTTCGCTACATTGTATACTACAAATACTACATTCTCGACCTGGGATCAACTGACCCCCGCTATAGAGAACGGGTGCTATGGCTACTTTTTTGTAGAAATTTGCGGTCTTAGGGGTTATTCCTAGCCTTACAACGGTTAAATGCCAAGCAAGTTTTTGGAAATAGCAACTCAGATCGAGATTATCGTTGGATAGTGGAGGCAACGACAGCCTCAACAGAAAGCCTCCGTAGATGCGGCTTTGTAAGTTAAACTGACAATTACGGGACTTGTCAATCACACGCTATAGAGGAAATCATCTATGCCGCCTACCCTACTGATTTCTAAAGAACTACCTACCCTGCAATACAATCTTAGCCGCGATCGCTTCGATACGAGTTGGCAAGCGCCCCTGTCTACCCTACTAGGCTTAGGACGTGCTGCCGGAGCAGATTTCATCGAATTTTTCCTAGAGCGCGTCAACTATATTAGTTGTTTGGCAGAAGATGATGCCATCACCAGCATTTCGCCTCGACTTATGACTGGTGCTGGAGTCAGAGTCTTCCGAGGAAAAGCAGACTGTTACGTCAGTACCAACGACCTTTCCTTTGCCGGACTAAAAGCAGCGCTAGAAAAAGGGTTATCCATCCTGGGACTGCAACTTCCCGCACCGAATGCCTACGTCCCAGAAATTAATTTGGAGATGATTAGAGACTACACCACCGTTAAAGATAAAGAAGCGTGGCTTTCTCAATGCAGTTCGATGAAAGAAATGGGAGAAATTCTCCTAGATGCCAATCAGAAACTCAAGCAAAAAGCCTCCCACGCGCAATCTCGACGAGCGGTATATTTTCGCGATTGGCAAGAAGTTCTCGTCGCTGCCAGCGATGGAACCTTCGCCAGAGACATTCGCCTCAGCCAATCCGTCGGTTATAATCTCCTGTGTGCTGACGGCGCGCACCGTTCCTCGATAGGAAAACGCGCTGGTAATACCAGCGACCCCAACTTTCTGCGAACTTGGAACTATGAAACCGTCGCTGAAGAAGTAGCAGAATCGGCTGGAAAGATGCTTTATGCCGACTATGTGGAGTCGGGAACTTATCCGATAATTATGGCAAATGAATTTGGCGGCGTAATCTTCCACGAAGCCTGCGGACACCTTTTAGAAACCACCCAAATCGAACAGAAAACTACACCGTTTATCGACAAAAAGGGAGAGAAAATCGCCCACGAGAATTTAACTGCCTGGGATGAAGGAAGATCGGAAAATGCCTTCGGGACGATTGATATGGACGACGAGGGAATGCCTACCCAAAGAACCTTGTTGATCGAAAATGGCATTTTGAAAAACTTTTTAGCAGACCGCGCGGGGTCTATGCGCACAGGACATCCTCGCACGGGCAGCGGTCGCCGTCAAGACTATAAATATGTGGCAGCCTCGCGGATGCGCAATACCTACATCGCACCGGGTAACTATTCCATCGATGACCTCTTTGCCTCGATAGACAAAGGCATCTACTGCAAACAGATGGGAGGTGGAAGCGTTGGTGCCACGGGAGAATTCAATTTTGCCGTTTCGGAAGCGTATTTAATTGAAAATGGCAAAATTACCAAACCCTTAAAGGGCGCGACTCTCATTGGCGAAGCGAAAGATATTATGAATAAAATCTCGATGTGTTCGCAAGATTTAGGACTGGCACCAGGTTTCTGCGGTTCCGTCAGCGGTAGCATCTACGTCACCGTCGGGCAACCCCATCTTAAAGTGGATTCGATAACCGTAGGTGGAAGATAACTCTCAATTCTACAACTGAAAACTGTACGGGCAGGTTTAGTCAGCGGCTATGTAACAAGACGCTCATTTTACAATTCAACCCGCTCCTACCGAAACTGATTACTGATTACTGAAAATGCCTAACGTTATAGAAATAGCCAACTACGCTCAAGAAACTGCTCGCGAACTCGGCATTGAAAAATTCGATCTTTACGGTTCAGCCGTCGATAAAACTAGCGTGGAGGTTGCTTTTGGAGAACTCAAGCAAGTGCAAGCCTCCAATCGTTCTAGCGTCATCGTGCGGGTTTGGAACAAAGATAATACTTTAGGCGTGACTTCGACGACGGATGTAGACCCTCAAGGACTGAAATTAGCGCTGAAAACGGCTTATGAAGCCAGTTTCTTTGGGGCGAAAGAAAATGTGCCCGATTTCAGTTCGCAAGCCAAACAGCCAACAGCAGAAATTGACTGGGAGAAAGAAGCGCCTGCCCCAGTTTCAACCCTGATAGAAAAACTACTTGCGGCAGAAAAAGCCATAATAGAAGCTCATCCAGCCATTACAGGCGTTCCTGACAACGGTTTGGAGCAACGGGATGCGGAACGCTTCTATTTAAACAGCGATGGGGCAATGCGCCACGAATGTCGTTCCTATGCTTCTATCTATCTCTACAGCAAAACCGACCAAGAAGGGAAAAAGCCTCGCAGTGCGGGCACATTTAAAGTTAGCCGCAATTTGGCGCAGCTAGACATCGATGGCTGTATCAAGGAAGTCATCGACAAAACCATTAGTCATTTAGATTATCAACCCATTCCCTCTGGAAAATACCGGGTTGTCTTTTCTCCAAGTGCTTTTTTAAGCCTTTTGAGCGCGTTTTCTAACTTATTTAACGCTCAGAATATCTTAGATAAACAGAGTCTCTCGACACTGGAGTCGTTGGGCACACTTGTAGCTTCTCCTTTACTCTGTGTCAGCGATGATGCCTTGCATCCCGACAATGTTTCAGCCGAAACCTTCGATGGCGAAGGAACGCCAACTCGTCGCGTGGAACTGATTACCAATGGAGTACTCAGTAGTTTTCTCCACAGTACGGTAACGGCAAAACGAATGAATGCCCAACCGACGGGTCATGCCAACATTGGGGCGAAAGTTACGGTCGGTTCTCATTTTTATCACGTCTTTGCTGGCGAACCTGCTTTCCAAACCCACAGCTTGCAAGAAGCGGAGAACGTTATTTTCATCGATGAACTTCACGCCCTTCATGCGGGGGTGAATGCTTTGCAGGGGTCTTTTTCTTTGCCGTTTGATGGTTGGTTGGCGAATAAAGGCAAGTTAACCAGCATCGAAGCTGCAACCGTAGCAGGGGATTTTCTCGACCTCTTGAAGTCGATTATTTATGTCGAATCAGATGCGGAGTTAACGCCGAGGGGATTGAGTCCGAGAGTTTGGGTAGATGGACTATCGATTACAGGGCAATAGCTAGGGAATTAATTCTCTTTTTTCATTGGTCATTAGTCCTTCGTCCTTTGTCCGTCGTACCAATAACCAATGACTAATGACGCTTTCATCCCCCGTCTGCGATCGCGCCTGATGAGCTTACAAGTCCCATTTGTACGCGCCACAAACTCGCGTAGATTCCCTCTTTTTCTAATAATTCTTCGTGCGTTCCCCGTTCGACCAGTTGGCCATATTCCATGACGTAAATGCAATCGGCATTGCGAATGGTAGAGAGGCGATGGGCGATCGCGATCGTGGTTCGATTTTGCGTAATCTTGTCTAAGGATTTTTGAATGGCGGCTTCGGTTTCGTTATCGACGGCGGAGGTGGCTTCGTCCAAAATCAGAATCGGGGGATTTTTTAAGATGGCACGCGCGAGAGAGATTCTTTGTCTTTGTCCGCCCGATAGCTTCTGTCCCCGTTCTCCGACAATGGTATCGTAACCCTTGGGCAATTGCACGATAAAATCGTCTGCTTCGGCAATTTTAGCGGCGGCGATGACTTCTTCTAGAGAGGCATGGGGATTGCCATAGGCAATATTTTCCCGCACCGAACCGTGAAAGAGAAAGACATCTTGACTGACTAACCCGATCGCGCCTCGTAAATCCTGCAAGCGCAATTCTCGAATATCTATACCATCCAAGGTAATTCTACCGCGATCGACCTCGTACAGTCGCAAGAGGAGTTTTACCAGCGTACTTTTTCCCGAACCCGTCGAACCGACTATCGCAGTGGTTTTGCCAGCAGGAATATGTAAGGAAAAGTTGGCAAGAACTGCACTGCTTCCTGGATAGGCAAACGTTATCCCATCTAACTTGATGTCTCCCTCGACTGAAGAGAGGGGAAGGGCAATATGACCCGAATGAATTGCAATAGGAGTATCCAAAAGATTCATCACGCGCCTGGTAGAAGCCATTGCCCGCTGGTACAAATCTAACGTTTGTCCTAAGCGAGTTAGGGGCCACAGCAAGCGTTGCACGAGAAATAATAGGGTACTGTATGCGCCGACAGCTAAACGACCTTCAATAACTTCTCTGCCGCCGTACAATAGCAAGGCGGTAAAACCAAATAAAATCGCAAAACGAATGAGGGGGACAAACGCTGCACTCAGCGCGATCGCGTTACTATTACTTTGACGATAGGCTTCGCTTTCTCCGCGCAAGCGTTCGATTTCGTAAGCTTCCGTCGTAAAGCTTTTAATTGTAGTAATTCCGCTCAAATTATTGGCTAAACGACTGTTGAGCAAGCTGACTTTTTCGCGGACATCAGCATAGCGAGGGGCAAGTAATTTTTGAAAGGCGATCGAACCCCATAAAATAATCGGAATGGGTAACATCGCCAACCAGGCAATATTGGGAGTCAGATAAAAGAAAGTACCAGCAATGATGAGAGAACTGGTAGTAACTTGTATAATCTCGTTTGCCCCAATATCTAAAAAGCGTTCGAGTTGATTGATATCATCGTTGAGGATTGCCAGCAATCCTCCCGTACTGCGTTCTTCAAAATAAGCTAATTCTAAATCTTGCAAGTGATTGTAGGCATCGAGACGAAGATCGTGTTGAATATTTTGGGCAAGATTTCTCCAGAGGCGATCGTAAGCATATTCAAACAGCGACTCCAAACACCAAATCACAAAATTAAGCAGCGATAAAACCAGAATTTGACTAAAGATATCTGTAGTGCCAAATTTAGCCAGAATCGAGTTTTTTCCCGCAACTACCACGTCTACTGCTAGACCGATAATCGCAGGGGGAGCTAGATCGAATAATTTATTTAAGATCGAACAAATTGTCGCCTGCCAAATTAACGGATGATATTTGCGTCCATACTTGAACAGACGTTGTAGGGGATGTCGCGATCGCTCAATTTTAGGCATAATTGCTAATTATAATTTCTTCTAGGCTAGCTATTTCAGCCGATCTCAGAAATAGCGATCGCAACAAACAAGATGTAGAATTATGGATCGAACAATTGGTCGAGAAAGCTTATTCCCAAGCGCCTGATTTTGACGATTCGGTAAGAACTAAAATCTATCGACTAATCCGCAATATTTGGAGTTATTAGCAATTTTTCCTGACGTTTCAGATGTTTGTACTTAGTTTTTGGATTTCTTGAATTCCGAACCAAGTGAATTTACTAAACTTTGGTGTACCGATTTGGGGAACTGAACCGATATTAAGATAAAACAATCCCCTTCCTCAGAGAACTCAGGAAAGGGGATTGCAATTAGAGAAGATCGGTTGCCTAGCAGGCACTGCCTGCTAAGCCAAAAGATTAGTAATCGAAGTCGCCACCGCCAGCAGCGCCAGCACCAGCAGGAGCTTTATCCTTTTCGGGCTTATCGACGACGATGCACTCGGTGGTCAGCACCATGCCTGCAATAGAAGCAGCATTTTGCATAGCAGAGCGAGTGACTTTGGCGGGATCGACGATACCAGCTTCAAACATATCGACAAACATGCCTTTAGCAGCATCGAAGCCGACGTTGAACTCTTTCTCTTTAACGCGCTCGGCAATTACCGCACCATTTTGACCTGCATTTTCAGCAATGCGTTTTAGAGGAGCGGAGAGAGCGCGAGCAACGATCATAGCACCCGTTAATTCTTCATTAGCGAGGTTCTTGGTTGCCCACTCTTCGAGTTGGGGAGTGAGATGCGCCAGAGTAGTGCCGCCGCCAGGAACGATCCCTTCTTCAACGGCTGCCTTGGTCGCGTTAATCGCGTCTTCCAGGCGCAGCTTCTTGTCTTTCATTTCGGTTTCGGTAGCTGCACCGACTTTGATTACGGCTACGCCGCCAGCCAGCTTAGCCAGACGCTCTTGCAGTTTCTCTTTATCGTAGGAGGATTCTGTCTCTTCGATTTGACGGCGAATTTGCTCGCAGCGAGCCTTAACGGCTTTTTCATTACCTTCAGCAACGATGGTGGTGTTGTCTTTGGTGATGGTGACGCGGCGAGCTTTGCCGAGCATCTCAACCTTGGTGTTTTCTAGTTTTAGACCCGCATCTTCGCTAATGACTTGACCGCCAGTGAGAATGGCGATGTCTTCAAGCATTTGCTTGCGGCGATCGCCAAAGCCCGGAGCCTTAACAGCAGCAACATTTAGGACTCCGCGCAGGCGGTTGACGACCAGGGTAGCGAGGGCTTCTTTTTCGATATCCTCAGCAATAATCAGTAAAGGTTTGCCTTGACGGGCAACTTGTTCGAGTACGGGAACGAGGTCTTGAACGAGGGCAATTTTCTTGTCGGTAATTAAGATCAGAGGCTCGTCCATTACCGCTTCCATGCGCTCGGTATCGGTGACGAAGTAGGGAGAGATATAGCCCTTATCGAAGCGCATCCCCTCGGTGATTTCCAGTTCGGTAGTCATAGACTTACCTTCTTCAAGAGAGATGACACCTTCTTTGCCCACTTTGTCCATGGCACTGGCAATCATCTGACCAACTTCTTCGTCGTTACCAGCAGAGATAGAAGCAACTTGAGCGATCGCTTTAGAATCTTCTACTGGTATAGCGTGTTCGGCAATTCTTTCTACAAGAAATTCTGTCGCTTTTTCAATCCCGCGCTTGATAGCGATGGGGTTAGCGCCAGCAGCGACGTTGCGCAAGCCTTCTTTAACCATGGCGTGAGCGAGTACGGTAGCGGTTGTAGTTCCGTCCCCAGCTACGTCGTTAGTTTTGGAGGCTGCCTGACGAATCAAAGAAACGCCTGTGTTTTCGATGTGGTCTTCGAGTTCGATTTCTTTAGCGATGGTAATCCCATCGTTGACGATCTGGGGAGCGCCGAATTTCTTCTCTAAGACGACGTTGCGTCCCTTGGGACCGAGGGTAACGGCAACGGCTTCAGCTAGGATATCAATTCCTCGCTCAAGAGCGCGACGAGCTTCGTCATTGTAGATGATGGATTTAGCCATAAGTTATGCCTCTTGCAAGTAGATTTAGCGAACTTTGTTGTAAGTAGTGGTAGTTAGTGAGCTATTAAAATTCAGTAGTAGTTAGGAGACGATCGCTAAAATATCTTTTTCGGACAGCAAAACGTAGTCTTCGCCGCCGAGTTTCACATCGGTGCCAGCATACTTAGAGTAGAGAACTTTGTCTCCAACTTTCACTTCTGGCTCGGAACGACTGCCATCGTCGTTGCGCTTGCCGGGACCGACAGCAACGACTTCACCAATTTGGGGCTTCTCCTTAGCCGTGTCGGGTAGGAGAATTCCGCCAGCGGTTTTTTCTTCAGATGGGCTAACTTTTACGAAAACGCGATCGCCCAATGGTTTAACTGTCGATACGCTAATGCTAATTGCTGCCATGGAAAATCCTCCAAATTACTAGAATTGGTCGGTGCTATATTTCATGATTTAGCACTCTCACCTTCCGAGTGCTAATTTAGCGAAACAGGATAGCTCGTGGCAACTCCTGCTTGAGTACGGGTTTCCGAACTTCAGTGGCAATAGAGATAACAAAATAAAAGACCGACGTGTCAATCGGGCACAATCGCTTCGTTTTGACTCTCTGCCGCCTAAACTATTAAGCTAGATGTTTTTTGGGTTACCGGCTAAAAGTAGAGACGAAAATTGATGTTTTCCATTTTATCTAACCTTCTTTATACGAGCTTCATATTTGCCCAGGTTCCTCCGACAACAGCCCCTCAACCTCAGGAAATCGTACAGCTGCAACAAGTACGTCCCTTACCGGGACAGCTCAATAAAATTCCTGTTTTTAACAGCAACAGTCCAGAATTAATAATCAATGAAGGGATTTTACTCTCTACTTTTCCGCCTCAGGGAAAAGCCAATCCCTCTGCCCATTTAAATTTTTCTTTTCAAGGATATTTCGATATTTTTGCCCATCACGTCGCTAAGGCGCCAACCCCAGAAGATTTACGGACGCTATACTTAGGGATAATTTTGCACAATCCAACTCAAAAACCAGTCACGGTCGATATTTTGCAAGCAGCTAGTCACCTAAGTCAGCCAGATGCTCCGTTTGTTGAGTTACCTCCTCAAGTCGAAGATCCCGAAGGAAAGGTTTATGCGGGTCCTGGAAGTCGAGTTATGGGGGATATTCTGAGGAATCGCCATCAAGCAATTTTTCCGCATCAAATCGTCATTCCTGCCGGAGAAAGTCGGATGCTGATGAATTTACCGATTCCGGTACGAGAGCTAGACCCCCCATTAAACGGTCGTTCTACCTACATGCGATTGCGGAGTAATGGTGAGATTTATGCAGCAAGTCTGGCTAGGTTTGCCCCCGTGGACGCGGCAGGAAAAGAAAGAAAACCGACGTTAAAAGAATGGGAAAATCTACTGGAGAAGGGAGAATTAGCTACTCCGCGCGATCGCGCTCCGTCGGCTCCCGGTACGACTGACAATATTGTCTACGGTCGGGTGGCGGGAGTTGCTCAAGGTTCTATCTGGAAAGCGAGATTGCTCGATCCGGCTGCTTTAGACCTCACGATTCCGGCACAAGGCGAAGCTTTTTCCTATGGGTTGAGTACGCTAGAGGGCGGACGATTGGGAACCCATCAAAGTCAGAGTGCCCCCATGCTAGTTCGCTATCCCGATACAGCCTATGAGGCGCATGGAAACTACGGCGTGCAATATAGTCTGACTTTACCCCTGCGCAACCCCACACAAGAAAGTCAAACTGTTGCCATCTCCGTGCAAACGCCGATTAAACAAGACCAATTGAAAGAAGGATTGCGTTTTCTCGAACCTCCCGCCCAGCAAGTGTTTTTTCGAGGTTCTGTAAAGATTCGCTATACAGACGACCGTGGAGAATACCGCACTCGCTATTTTCATTTAGTCCAAAGACGAGGGCAAAAGGGAGAACCGTTAGTTACCGTCGATATCCCTGCTAATGATTGGCGTATAGTGCAAGTGGATTTTCTGTATCCTCCCGATGCAACGCCGCCACAGGTTTTGACAATTAAGACGCTTGAGTGAACTATCCGCACTGACCTGACGGTACAGTATGGGCTTCTGTACTCGCCTTATGACATTTGACATTGGTCGGAGACTCCTTTGTTGTCGCCCACCAGAACAATCCCATCACTGATTCGGAGTAACGAATTCAGTGGGGACTTACGGCAATTAATACCAATTTTCATTAGTCATGTCATGATATACACTCCTCTCCCCACTACCAAATTGGGAGTGGGGTTGGGGGTGAGGGCGATCGACTATCTCTGTCATTAATGAATGAAAAATGATAAATAATGAAATATCCCTGCTCTTTCATACTGCTCCCCCTTGCTAGTTACCATATAAGAAGAAATATTAAGAAATGCTAAGATTATAAAAATGCCAAGCAGCCAAGGCAGTCATGAACAAACCCGCGTTATTGTCGTCGGTGCAGGCATTGGCGGACTAACCGCAGGCGCACTGCTTGCCCGTCGAGGCTACAAAGTCACTATTTTCGACCAAGCCTTTGTGCCGGGGGGATGCGCTTCTACCTTCAAACGTCGCGGTTTTACGTTCGATGTCGGGGCAACTCAGGTAGCTGGATTAGAACCAGGTGGCATTCATCATCGGATTTTTGCACAACTGGGAGTCGAATTGCCTGCCGCTACTACTTGCGATCCCGCTTGTGCCGTATTTTTACCGGGAGAAAAAGAACCGATTAACGTTTGGCGAGATCCTCAAAAGTGGCATGCCGAAAGACAGCGACAGTTTCCTGGAAGCGAACCTTTCTGGCAGTTAATGGCAAGATTATTTCGGGCAAGTTGGAACTTTCAATCCCGCGATCCCGTTTTGCCGCCTCGCAATCTCTGGGATTTATGGCGGTTGCTTTCGGCGGTGCGACTCGATACGTTAATGACCGTGCCGTTTGCGCTAATGACGGTGGGAGATGCCTTGCGGTTGTATGGGTTGCACAAAGATAAGCGTCTCAAGAAATTTCTCGATTTGCAATTGAAGCTGTACTCCCAAGTGGATGCGGATGAAACGGCACTCTTGTACGCAGCGACGGCATTGGCAGTTTCTCAGGAACCCCAGGGCTTGTTTCACCTTCAAGGTAGCATGCAAGTATTAAGCGATCGCCTGGTAGAAGCCCTAGAAAAATACAGCGGTAAATTATTTATGCGCCATAGTGTCGAACAGATTTACACCGAATCCGGACGGGTTACTGGCGTAAAAGTTCGCCACCTCAAAACCAACCAAGTCTGGACACAAGAAGCCGATATTATCGTTGCTAACGTCACAGTCCAGAATCTTGTGAAACTGTTAGATAAAGAGACAAAACAACAGAAATATAGTTTAAAAAATCCTTTTTCCTTGTATAAGCGTCGCGTCGATAAACTCCCCGAAGCTTCGGGAGCATTTGTAGTTTATCTAGGAGTAGATCGCAGTGCCATTCCAGAAGGCTGTCCGCCACACTTGCAGTTTCTCTACGACTACAACGGACCCATCGGCGAGAATAATTCGCTGTTTGTCTCGGTCAGCAAACCGGAAGACGGACGCGCACCAGAAGGAAAAGCGACAATTATTGCTTCGTCTTTTACGGATACCCAGATCTGGTGGCAGGGAACAAAAGAAGATTATGAGGCTCTAAAAGAACAATATACCCAAGAAGCGATCGCGCGTTTGGGAGAGTACTTTCATCTAACCCCAGAAACTATCGTGCATCAAGAAGCTGCCACCCCCAGAACCTTTGCCCGCTTTACGGCGCGAGAGAAAGGGATGGTCGGCGGAGTCGGTCAGCGAATTTCTACCTTTGGTCCTTTTGGTATTGCCACTCGTACCCCAATTAAAAACCTCTGGTTAGCGGGCGATTCTACCCACCCAGGAGAAGGAACGGCAGGAGTCAGTTATTCTGCCCTTACAGTCGTACAACAAATTGAAGCGAGATCGTAACCAAATTTGCGATCGATTTGTACTACAGAAGGCGTTGCCATCCCCCTATGGATTAATTTGTTGCAGGAATTTTTGAATTTGGCATGACTTCAATAATCTAGGATGTCAAGTTAATATAATCTGTAAACCCTTAACTATTGAATAAGGAAAAATTTGGACTGATGTTTTTAACTACCGTTATCCTAAACTTTATTCAGATCTACACGTTACTAATATTTATTCGTATTCTGCTAACTTGGTTTCAAACGGCAGGTTGGGCTTATCAAGGCATATCTTTTCTAAGTCCCATTACTGACCCCTATCTCAATCTTTTCCGTTCTCTGATTCCACCGCTAGGCGGAATCGATTTTTCTCCGTGGTTGGCAATTATCGTTTTACAAGTCGTCGGGCAATTGCTAGTGCAAGTTGTCAGTCGAGGAGCCTACAGTTTCGGCTAATTTCTAGTCAAATCGCTGAATATTGGGGCGGACGCTGCCACTAAAACCAGAGGCTTTAAACTGTTCCAACTTTAAAGGAGTCGGTTGATTAGCAGGAACTGAAATTCTGACTTCAAAATTACTGATGCCGGGCGGAACTTCAGGTATCGATCCAATGCGGCCTCGGTTTTGCAAAGCAGGTTCGCCATTAGCATCGTAGATGCGACCGAAAACATCTGCATCGTAAACGGTTTTACCAGAAGGATTCTTGGCTTTACCCGTTATCATAAAGCAATTGGCAGGGCTGCTCGATCCGCCACTGGTAACGTTTCCCTCAGCAAATTCGGGAGGACAATCGGTGTAAGAGATATCGAAGAGTTGAATTTGAGTCAGTGCTAAAGCGGCAGGAGTTGCTATCCAACTAAAAATCCACAACAAGCCAGAAACAACTATAACAGTTAAAGCGCGAAATCCCATAGACTGTAAGACTAGATAACGTTCGTTCGTCTTTCAGCTTAGCGCGAATCGTCGATGAAGTTAAGTCGTACCGCTATTCGAGATCTTGGCGACGGAACGATCGCCTGGAGGGGTATGGCAATGCCTAACCCACGCTTAAGAATTAGCTTGCCCAAAAAGCTATGAACCAAGCTGAGATTGAGGCAGCACTAAAAGCCGCATTTCTTCAATGCGAACAAGCGTTTTTGCCGCTGACAGACAGGCAAAAAGAAATTTTGCTCAAAGTGACTGTCGAAAAACTAACAACTCAGCCAAATATTGAGGACAACCCCCTCGACGAATTAACATTAGAACAACGTCAGACTTTATTAGAATTCATACAAGATAGGCAACAGCAAAATCAAGACTGGAAAATTACCTTACTCAATGATTGGCTGAATAATCGCGATTCTGGCGCCGTTCAATTTATCCGCGACGAATATGGGTTTGGTTGGCTGAGTCGAGTGCAGCCGATTCATCTAGCAAAATACAAACAACAGCTAACCGACGAAACGCTTAAAGTTGGCGATCGCATTGAGGTTTGCAACGCTCTATGGGAGTGGGTTCAACCAGAAGATTCCGCTAGTTACGAGTGGTTTCCCTGTCAGGTAATCGACATTTCTGAAGTTTCTGATGGCGATTCGAGTTATACCAATTGTATCGTTCGCTTTGAGAACGGTTTAGAATTTGAAATCCAAGGAATCGATCGATGGAATCGTAATAATTGGCGGTTTCCAGAACCATAAACAAGGAAAAAGGTAAAGAGTAAAAGGCAAAAATCAAAAATGGAATCTCAAACAAGTTCTCAAGATAAAAACTATGAAGTCTGGAAGAACGCCGAACTATCAAAAGCTTTTTTAGAAGGAGTGCGAGGAGCCATTCCTCTAGCAGCAGAGCAAATCGATATGCTCCTTCGGGTTATTCAATTAACTCAAACCAAGGTAGAAAATTTCTTAGATTTAGGCTGTGGAAACGGGATTTTGGGTCGGTCGATTTATCAACACTATCCCAAGGCTAAAGGCAGTTTTTTGGATATTTCTGAAAACATGCTAACAGCAGCTAAAAATAGTCTGAAATTAGAGCAAAATAATTCTGTTTTTATTCTTCAAAATTTTGGTCAAAAAGAATGGCTTAATTCAGTCACTCAAGAAGCTCCTTTTGATGTTATTGTTTCTGGCTTTGCCATTCATCACTTATCCGATGAGAGAAAGAAAGAACTTTATCAAGAGATTTATCAAATTCTCAAACCGGGTGGAGTATTTCTAAATTTAGAACATGTTGCTTCTCAATCGAAACTAGGAGAAGAGGGTTTCGATCGCTTATTTGTCGATGCACTTTGTTCTTTTCATCAAAAGCAAGGTTCGCAGCAGTCTAGAGAAGAAATCGCTCGACAATACTATAATCGCTCCGATAAAACTGCGAATATATTAACCCTTGTAGAAACTCAGTGTCAGTGGCTTAGAGAAATTGGTTTTGTCGATGTGGATTGTTTTATGAAAGTTTTTGAGATTGCCTTATTTGGAGGATTGCGAGCCAAAAACAGTTAGGCTTGTAGCAGATCTAAGTAAGTCGGCAAGAAAAAACAAACTATGTAAAGATAAGTAAATACGGAAAATACGCCTATAAGGATGTGTATTTTTGGAGGAATGCCTCAAAAAAGAACCACGTACATACAACC
>NZ_MRCB01000036.1 GCF_001904635.1 Hydrococcus rivularis NIES-593 | reverse complement strand
TCGCACTCGCATGGCTGCCCAGGGCATTGAGCCGATTCCTTTAGCCCAGGGAATGCAAGTATTAGGAAATTTGCTCGCAGGAAGCGCCGCTCAGGTGGGGGTATTGCCAGTTAATTGGTCTAAGTTTCTACAACGATTCCCTGAAGGCGTGATGTCGTCATTCCTTGAGACTTTCGGAGTAGCATCCGAGCATCCAGCAACGCAACAAACAGCGTTCTTGCAACAATTAGAGTCTGCTCCTGTCAGCGATCGCCGGAATTTATTGATCAATCATGTTCGCAGTCAAGTTGCCAAAGTTCTGAGGTTGAGCGAACCCGATCGAATAGATATACAGCAGGGTTTGTCAGATCTGGGACTCGATTCGCTCATGT
The DNA here is from genome assembly GCF_001904635.1 of Hydrococcus rivularis NIES-593. Taxonomy (GTDB): domain Bacteria; phylum Cyanobacteriota; class Cyanobacteriia; order Cyanobacteriales; family Microcystaceae; genus Hydrococcus; species Hydrococcus rivularis. The sequence continues at coordinate 40,325 of NZ_MRCB01000036.1, read as the reverse complement.
CTGTGGAGTTAAGGAATCATCTACAGACCAGTTTAGGATGCTCTATTCCCACAACTTTAGCGTTTGACTATCCAACAGTCGAAGCACTGACGGATTATCTGGCTAAAGAAGTGATGGGAGCGGAGTTTTTTGATGAATCTGCTGTGGAGTTACACAAAAGTAGCGATCGCGAGCAAGGTGTAGCCGAATCAAATTTAGACAATTTATCAGACAGCGAGGCTGAAGCGTTGCTGCTTAGTAAATTGGACAACATGAGGTACTGAAGAGATGGATTTAAATTCACAACAAGAAAAGTCTGTATCTCCTATCAAGCGGGCACTCAAGGCTTTAGACGACATGCAAGCCAAACTCGATGCTATCGAGTATGCCAGAAGAGAACCAATCGCTATTATTGGCATGGGTTGCCGATTTCCTGGAGGAGCCGACAATCCAGAGGCATTCTGGCGGCTATTGCGCGACGGGGTTGATGCCATTACAGAAGTCCCCCCCCAGCGATGGGATATTGAAAAATACTACGATCGAGACCCCGATGCCCCCGGCAAGATATCTACCCGCTACGGAGGGTTTCTCGATCGCGTGGATGCCTTCGACGCTCAGTTTTTCGGCATTCCGGTCCGGGAAGCTGCTAGCCTCGATCCCCAGCAGCGCTTACTGCTGGAAGTAAGTTGGGAGGCTCTGGAAAATGCCAATCAGGCACCCGATCGCTTGTTTAACAGCTTAACAGGCGTATTTGTCGGGATCTCTAGCGGCGACTATAGCAGCTTACTCTTAGGAACGGGGGAACCGACAGACATTGATGCTTATTACGGAACGGGCAACTCCCACAGTGTAGCGGCTGGACGCATATCCTACAGTTTAGGACTCAAAGGACCTAGTTTTGCAGTCGATGCAGTCTGCTCTTCCTCATTAGTAGCAGTTCATCTGGCTTGCCAGAGCCTGCGCTTGCAAGAGTGCAGTCTGGCTCTAGCAGGCGGAGTAAACTTGCTCCTAGCTCCAGAAAATAGTATTAACTTATCCAAAGCGCGAATGCTAGCGCCAGATGGCCGCTGTAAAACCTTTGATGCCGCTGCCGATGGCTATACGCGAGGAGAAGGATGTGGAGTCATCGTCCTCAAGCGCCTCTCAGATGCCTTAGCCGACGGGGATAAGATCTTAGCCACGATCCGAGGCTCAGCGGTCAGTCACAATGGTCGCAGTAGTAGCTTGGTAGCCCATAGCGGACCGTCTCAGCAGGCTGTAATTGGTAAAGCTTTGGAGAATGCAGGCATCGAACCGACACGAGTCAGTTATGTAGAGGTAAATGGCACGGGAACGTCTCTAGTCGAACCAGTTGAAGTGGGAGCCTTGGGGGCAGTATTTGGCAAGAACCGTCCTCAAGAACAACCGCTGGTCATTGGTTCGGTGAAAACCAACATCGGTCACTTAGAAGCGGCTGCGGGGATAGCAAGTCTGATCAAGGTGGTGCTTGCCTTGCAACACAAAGAGATTCCCCCCCACCTGCACTTTAAGCAGCCCAATCCTTACATTCCCTGGGACGAACTACCAATAAAAGTTCCGACAAATTGTCTGCCTTGGTCTGTAGGCAAAAAGCCGTTGCTGGCGGGAGTTAGCTCCTTTGGCTTTAGCGGTACTAATGCTCACGTAGTTCTCGAAGAGGCTCCCGTTTCAGAGCCAATGCCAGGAAAGTCGATAGAGCGTCCCCTACACTTGCTGGCGCTATCGGCTAAGACAGATGAGGCTCTCGTTCAGTTAGCCGAGCGGTACGAGAAGCACCTAGCCGCTAACCCAGACCTAGCCCTAGAAGATATCTGCTTTACGGCAAATAGCGGGCGATCGCATTTTCAGCATCGGCTGAGCGTCGTGGCTTCCTCAACTGCCGAACTCTACGACAAGCTAGCTGCCTTCAGTGCTGGACGGGAAGCAGTAGGATTATTCAAGGGAAAGGTAATAGCTCCTCCCAAGATCGTCTTTCTTTTTGGCGAACAAGGCTCCCATTATGTAGGAATGGGTCGTCAGCTTTACGAAACCCAACCGACTTTTCGAGCTGCTTTAGATAAGTGTGCCGAAATCTTACATCCCTATCTAGAAAAGCCACTACTTAAAGTTTTATACCCACAAGAAGCCGAAGCAAATACCCAATCCACAATCGAACAAGCTGCCTTATTTGCCCTCGAATATGCCCTCTTCCAGTTATGGAAATCTTGGGGCATCAAACCCTCCGCAGTCATGGGTTACGGTGTAGGAGAATATGTTGCTGCAACCGTCGCTGGCGTGTTTGGTTTGGAAGATGGCTTGAAGTTGCTTATGGAGTCATCGTCAGGAGAATTGGAGCGAATCGCTAAGGAAGTTACCTATTTCCAACCGCGAATTTCATTAGTTTCTTTAACTGGCGAACTAGCAACTGCCCAAATCGCTACCCCTCAATACTGGTGCGATTGCCTGGAGAGCAGCGCCAAAGGCGATCGCATGCGACAACCCATAAATGATATCAACATGAATGCCCTAGCGCAACAGGGGTACGAAATATTGGTAGAAGTTGCACCAAAGCCGATGCTTGCCCAAAAAACAGGAAAAGTTTGTCTATCCAGCCTGAATCCAGGCAAAGACGATTGGCAACAGCTCCTTGAGAGTTTGGGGACTTTATATGTGCGTGGAGCCAAAGTAGACTGGTTGGGTTTCGATCGCGACTACTCGCGTCAATCGGTGCAACTACCGACCTACCCCTGGCAGCGAAAGCGCTACTGGTTTGAGCCGAATAACAATGGGCACACAGACCAAAATAACGGTCAGCACTCAATGGCTACCCTTCTCGCTCAGACAGAACGCGAACAGTTAATCAAACAGTTAGAAATGACCGGAGAACTCTCAAAAGAGGAGTTGAATTTGCTGCCTAAGCTGCTTGGATTATTAGCCAAGCAATACCAGCAGCAGACCGAAGCGTCGCGATTCATCGAGCCAACAACTCAAGCGCAACCAATCGATCCCAAGTCTCTGACAGCAAAAGATATCCAAGCTTGGCTGGTCGATCGCATTGCCCAAGAGCTAGGAGTCAAACCCGATGACATAAATGTTCGCGTACCTTTCGACAGCTACGGTCTCGATTCCGTGCTAGCGCTCGGTATTGCTAGCGCTGGCAAACAATTTCTTGGACTCGATCTATCTCCACTCTTGCTAGTGCATTATCCCACGATTGAGTCGCTTTCACAGCACCTAGCCAAAGAATTAGAAGCTTCTGAGTTAGAAATCTTTGAGATTTGAACCTCAAATTCGCTCTGAAAAAGATTATAAAATAGGGGGATTTTTAAACGATGAATGTATCCAAACTTGTGAATGACCTTAATCAACAAGGCGTTCAGCTATGGGCAGATAATGACAAACTCAAGATTAATTCTCCAAAGGGATTACTAACACCAGAAATACGCACAAAGCTAGCCGAACGCAAAACAGAAATTCTGGCGTTTCTACAACAAAATAACGGAATTGCTAGCGATATTTGCACTTCTGAAACTCAAGACCTTAGCTTGCAGACAATTGGTCGTTTGATTGGAGGTTATTGCCGTAAAGTTACTGGCTTTATCCCTCCCGTTATCGATCCAAAAATTATGGCAAATAAGCTAAAAGTTACCTTTAGACCTTTGCCCGATGGATACAAAGAAGAAACCATTTTGAAGTTTCGAGAAGAGTTAGAGGGCAAGCTGCGGGACAATGGCGTTCAGATCTTATCTTGGGAAGAAGCCACTAAAGAGTTTAACTACGAAATTACAATTCCTTTTGTCAATTGGAAAAAAAAGATTGCCACCAGGGTAGTAAAAGCGGGGGTTAGCGCGGTTGTCGATGTAGAAAAACGTCCTTCTTTACTAGGAAAAGTGAAGATATTTGCAGCCGAGTTACTGTATAAATTTTATTCTCGCTTTGTTTTAAAAAATCGCCAGATATCTGCTTCTAAAATCATGCAGTTTATCAGTTGGGCAGAAGAGAATGCGCGACCGCTAGAAGATCCTACCAATACTCAAGCGATCGTTTTAACAAAACTCAACCAAGAGTTTGTCGATCCAAAAATTCCTTATCAACAGAAAATTCCTATTGGTGTAAATACCCTGATCGAAACATTTTCTGAAATCGCGATCGGAGTTTCCGACACCAAAATTTCTATCTTAAATATGAACCTTTCAGATTCGGTATTTCCTGTAGAGTCAGTTGATGAATTTGTTTGTAAATCTTTAATTCCTAAAATTTACGTACCAATTCAACCATTGCCCCTAAGCCGATTTGAGATTGGTGAATACGATCCGAAAGAATCGATTTATGCAACCAATTTAGTGAGAATGGGTCGGGAGTTGGCATCAACGGGTCTACTACCTTCTGGTTTTAAGATTGATGATGCGGTCAAAAGAAAGTCCCACCGAGATATTGTGGACTGGATGGCAAATGGCAGAACGGGCGTTTCTTATGGTTTTGTTGCCTACGCCGAACCGCCGCAATACGTGGGTGCGGTGGAAATATCCGAGCAAGAGTGGGAAAGACTGTCCTCTATCGAAGGGTTCAGTCGCGACGAACTGCGCCAGAACCAAATTGGTAGAAGATATATAAAAACCAGGATTGGGGAAACATACGTATTTAAGCAGCTACCAGATCTATGGCTTGTCAGTTCTCGATCGGGTTCCAAGAAAACCGACCTCAATCTAGAAACTGATGTTTTGAGGATTGGCTTACAAGACAGGTTATTACTCCAAGTACCCAAAGGAATCGATCCGGCAGCAGGCGATATCAAACCTTCTTACGATATCTATGTCATGGTCTCTATGGCTCTGGCAGCCGCTTTATATGCACCGAATCTAATCGAAAATGGCGCACCCATGGTTCATTTTCACGGGTATCCATCGATCGCGTGGTTTGAATCGAAAAACGAATATTGTACTGGAGTTTACAACCCCTCGGTTCCTTGTGGAACTTACGAATCAGGAGTCTTCAACTTTTTAGGCATCCGTAATCTTGTCGATCGCTATGGTAGCGATATTGCTTTAGCTGGTTTGGTCGAGCCAGATCATGGCACCAATATCATCGCCTCTGACTGGGAGTATTTAGTTGCCAGAATCAAAACCGGCGTGGAACAGGGACAAATCGAACTGGGAGGCAAACATTTTGCTTCCCTTAAAGCGAGTCTAGCTGCTAGCTGAACTTTAATTCATATCGACGAGCCATGAATCTTGAAAACAAAACGCTTCTCATTACCGGAATTGGCGGCTTTATTGGCTTGCGGGCTGCCGAAATCGCTCTATCTAGGGGGATGAAAGTTCGAGGACTGCAACGTTCCCAAGAAAAAGCTAAAGCGGCACAAAAACTAGGTGCCGAGGTAATTGTAGGCAGCATCACCGATCCGGTTGCTGCCGCAAAAGCTTGCCAAGGAGTAGACATCGTTCTGCATGCGGCTGCCATTGTTAAAGAAGGTGGCTCGCCGAAGGATTTTTATGAGGTCAATGTTGGTGGCACCCTCAATATGGCTAAAGCCGCTAAAAATGCTGGCGCGAACACTTTTGTTTATCTCTCAAGCGTCATGGTGTACGGCTTTAATTTTCCTAATGGGGTTGCGGAGGAGGGACCGCTCTGTGGAGAGAATAATCCTTATTGCCAGACAAAAATAGAAAGCGAAAAAGAACTCTTAAAACTCAACGCCCCGCCAGATTTCGGCATCATCATCATCAGACCGGGAGATGTCTACGGACCTGGAAGCACATCCTGGGTAGTTAGACCGCTGCAATTAATGCGCGAAAGAGTATTTGCCTTGGCTAATGGCGGGCGAGGAGTCATGAACCACGTATACGTGGACAATTTAATTGAGGGCATATTTCTGGCTATAGAAAAAGAAGCCTATGGAGAAGTCTTTAATCTCACCGACGGACAAGAAACGTCCTGGAAAGAGTATTTTACGCGCCTGGCGAAAATAGGAGATGTACCCGCGCCTATTATTTCTCTACCAGCAGGCGTACTTAAATTTATCGCTTGGCTGCGCTGTTGTGGTCAGTCAGTTGTCGGTCAAAACCCCGATACTTTACCACAATCCGTAAATTGGGTAACTCGCCCCTATGCTTATTCAATTGCTAAAGCACGAAGTCAGCTAGGTTACGAGCCAAAAATAGATCTCGAAGAGGGAATGCGACGAACGCGGGAGTGGCTGCAAAAAACGGATTTACTAAAGGCTGGCTCAACTGCCAAAACTTTGTAGCCAAACATGTCGATATTTTGACTATTGCTCTTAATTGAGAGGTTTAACTAGATGAAAAAAGTTTATTTGATGTCAGCCGATATGGGCGGAGGTCACGACAGCACCGCCAAGGCTCTGCAAAAAGCGATCGAGATGCGGCAATTGCCTTGGCAATTTCATGTCGTCGAATTTTTTAAAGAAATCGGTGGAACGAGTCTTCCGCAAACGGTATATAACAATCTAGTACTCAAAGAAAGCTGGGGAAGCTGGGTCAGAATTTTTAACGAACCGATCCTGGTTCCCTCGCTGAAGCTAAAAGTTCGCCTCAACTATTCTGCTTGGCTAAAGCGGCTAAAAAGTTACTTGTACCAGCACAAGCCAGACATCGTAATTTCCTTGTTTCCATACATAAACCGAATCCTTTATGAAGGCTTGCAGGCGACCCTACCAAATGTTCCCTTCATTACCCTTCCGATCGATTTTGCAGATTGTCCCCCTCACTTCTGGATAGAGCAACAGGATCAGTTTTTAATTTGTCCCACCGAACGGATGGTCGAACAAGCCCAAGAATTGGGTTATCGCGAAGAGCAAATTCTCCGTACTTCGGGAGTGGTAATTAACCCTCGGTTTTACGAACCGATCGATTGCGATCGCGCAGTTGAAAGACAACGGTTGGGTTTAGAGCCAGATTTGCCGACGGCTTTAGTCATGTTTGGCGGTCGCGGATCGAATGCCATGCTAGAGGTTGCCCAGTCTCTAGAGCGATCCTCGCTGAATCTACAACTCATTCTCATCTGCGGACGCGATAAAAAACTAGCAGATACCCTGCGCCGCAGCCAAAGCCGCTTGCCGAGGTACGTCGAAAATTATACGAGCGAAATCCCCTACTACATGTATTTATCGGATTTCTTCATTGGCAAACCCGGTCCCGGAAGTATGAGCGAGGCGCTGGCAATGAAGCTGCCAGTGATTACAGTCAGCAATGCTTTCACCATGCTTCAAGAAAGATACAACCCGGAGTGGATCGCCAGTAACGAGGTTGGTATCGTAGTCCGCGATTTTCGAGAGGTCGATCGCGCTGTTGCACAACTGCTCGTCCCCGACAACTTAGCCCGTTACCGAGCCAAAGCCGCCGCTCTCAATAATCAAGCCGTGTTTGAAGTGGTTGATTTTCTAGAGGGAATCCTTGAGAAGCCAGAAGTCAGAAGTAAAGAATTTGTATAAAAATTTCTACAGAACGGAGACTGAAAATGAAAACTATAGCAGGTAAAACAGTCGTTTTGACCGGGGCTTCGGGTGGCATTGGCGCATTCATTGCCCGCGCTTTGGCAAAAGAGCAGGCAACTGTAGTCGGCGTTTCCCGTTCTCAAGAAGGTTTAGATCGAATCTGTGCTGAGGTTGAAGCCGCAGGTGGTAAAGGGATTGGCATCTCCTTCGATCTCTGCAAATTGGAAGAATTATCGGTTTTAGTCGAGCAGATCGAGAAACTTGCAGCACCCGTCGATATTTTGATTAATAATGCTGCCATAGAAAAATTCCGACCTTTTCAAAAATACGCCTTAAAAGATATCCAATCGATCCTGACAACCAATCTTGCGGCAGCGATGGAGTTAACCCGTTTGGTGTTACCGGGCATGCTAGAGCGCAATAGCGGTCATATCGTCAATATTTCTTCTGGGGCTGGCAAAAAAGGCTCGCCATATAACAGCATCTACTCAGCCAGTAAAGCTGGTTTGATTATGTGGTCGGATGCAATGCGGCAGGAATTAGCAAGTACTAATGTTGGCGTTTCGGTGGTCTGTCCGGGAATTACTGATGCCGGAATGTTTCGTGCTCTTGACATCACACCGCCTAGTGCAGCCCACGTCGCCCAGCCAACGGAAGTAGCAGATATAGTCCTTCAATCGATTAAGCAAAACCAGAAAGAAGTCGTACTCGAAGGACTTCCTACCAAAATCTTATATGCAATTTCACAACTGTCTCCGCAATTTGGAGATGCGGTCTTTCAAAAGGTAGGCGTGGTCGAGATCAACCAAAGCTGTGCCCAAAAGCAAATGCAGGCTGAGGGCCTCTTACCAAACTAAATTACACACAAGCTCTTCACTTCCTCACGGTACGACTTCTATGCAAATGAATAACGAGCATTACGATGTCATCATTATTGGTACGGGTGCTGGCGGTGGAACTCTGGCAAATGCTCTGGCACCAAGTGGCAAGAAAATTCTAGTCCTAGAGCGAGGAACTTTTCTTCCCAAAGAAAAAGCGAATTGGGACTCTACAGAAATTTATGCCAAAGATCGCTATCGAACTTCTGAAATATGGTACGACAAGAACGGCAAACCCGTGCGTCCGTTTACCCACTATTATGTCGGCGGCAATACCAAATTTTACGGTAGCGCTCTATACAGATTGCGCGAGCGAGACTTTGAAAAAGTTATTCACAAAGGTGGTATCTCTCCGGAGTGGCCCTTAAAGTACCCCGATTTTGCCCCCTACTACGATAGGGCTGAAAAACTCTACGAAGTCCATGGTAAGCGAGGTCTCGACCCAACCGACCCTCCAAGCAGTGAAGACTATCCTTTTCCGGCAATTAGCCACGAACCCTATATGGAACGAATCCACTATGCGCTTAAGGATAGAGGCTTGCATCCTGCTTACCAACCGCTCGGTATCAAGCTCAATGAAGTCAATCGTCTTTTTAGTGCTTGCCTTCGTTGCGATACTTGCGATGGCTTCGCATGTTTGGTCGATGCCAAAGCCGATGCTGACGTTAATGGCGTGCGTCCGGCAATAACCTATCCCAATGTGACTTTAATGACCGAAGCCAAAGTGCTGCGCTTGCATACCAGCCGATCGGGTCGGGAAGTGACTGGCGTAGAGACAGAAATCACAGGCAAGCGCCAGATTTTTTCTGGGGATATCGTTGTTGTTGCTTGTGGTGCCATCAACTCAGCAGTATTGTTGCTTAAATCGGCTAATGACAAACATCCAAACGGATTGGCAAATAGTTCCAATTTGGTGGGACGCAATTACATGATGCATAAGCTTGCGTTTATCGTAGCTTTGACCGTAAGACCCAAATCAATAGTATATTCCAAGACGCTTTCCGTTAATGATTTTTATTGGGGAGACAAAGATTTTGATTACCCAATGGGAAACGTGCAATCGCTCGGTACTATTACTACAGACAGAGCTGCCGCTAATGGACCATCTTTTGTCCCCAAGGTAATCTATAAAACAATAGCGGATCGTGCGATTGGTTGGCTCCTCATGACTGAAGACTTGCCAGACCCCAACAATCGCGTGTATGTCAAGGGTGAGAAAATTTATCTCGAATATACAAATAACAATGAGGAAGCGTATAAACGTTTAATCAAGCGTTGGATTCGAGTGTTAAGGTCTATTGAGCCACGCAATGATATTGGATCGTTGTCGCTTTATTTAACGACAGCAAACATGTCCTTGAAAGATGTCGGGCATCAATGTGGTACCTGCCGTTTTGGAGAAGACCCCAAAACGTCGGTACTCGATCTCAATTGCCGCACCCATGATGTTGATAACCTTTACGTTGTTGATGGTGGCTTTTTCCCGTCTAGTGCCGCTGTGAACCCAACGCTCACGATTATAGCGAACGCTTTGCGGGTCGGAGAACATCTGCTTGAAAGACTAAAATGACCAAAACAATTCACAATAGATAAAATTTAGCGATTATGAAAAAAGTTGCGATCGAGTTTCTCACCTCGCAGGGTGGCGGAGGGCATTACGCTACCTATAATGCAATCCGTTCGGTCATCGAGCAGCAACAACTGCCTTGGCAGCTCAATGTAACCGATATGGACGATCTAGTGGCGAGCTTAGCAGAGAAACAGAGCATAGTGAATATCTATGAGTTATTCGGAATTTCTTCTCATGACTTGTACAACCTGATGCTCAAAAGCGGCTGGACGTGGCTTTTTCCGCTGATGTTTCGCCTCAATAAATTACTGATCGAACTCAATTACGATTTTGGTCTCAAGTTTTTTGAGCAATATTGGCGCGAGCGACAGCCAGATATGGTGGTTTCTATAGTAGCGTTCTATAACAAAGTAGCATCAGAAAGTTTAGCGAAGGTCAAACCTGGCACTCCCTATGTAACCGTCCCTATCGATTTTGAGGATTTGCCACCCGGATCTTGGATGGAACCGGAAACCGACAATTATACGGTCTGCGGCACCGAAAGAGCCGTCGAGCAAGCTCGTTCTTTGGGAGTGAAACCAGAGCGCATCGTTAGAACGTCGGGCATGGTCATTCACCCTCGATTTTCCGAACCGATAAAGTGCGATCGCCAAGCTGAAAGACAACGTTTGGGTTTAGATCCAGATTGTCTCACCGGACTTGTGATGTTCGGGGGTCAGGGTTCTAAAGTGATGCTCGACATAGCCAAGCGTCTGGAATGTTTTCAAGACAAACTACAACTGATCTTTATTTGCGGACGCAATGAAGAACTCGCTGTGGCTCTGGGCAATAGCCAAGGAAGCCAAAAGCGGTTTGTCACTGGCTTTACTCAAGACATGCCTTATTATATGCATCTGTCCGATTTTTTCATTGGCAAACCGGGTCCCGGTAGCATCAGCGAGGCAATAGCTATGAAGCTGCCAGTTATTGTGGAATGTAATTTTGCCACGCTCATCCACGAACGATACAACGCTAAGTGGGTTCAACTCAAAGAGGTGGGTTTGGTGCTGCGCAGTTTTCGAGAGATCGATCGCGCCGTCGAAGAGTTTCTCGACCCCCAAAAGTTGGCTCGCTATCGGGCCAATGTTGCTGCTATCGACAATCGCGCCGTGTTTGAAGTGGTCGAATTCTTAAAGAAGATTGTCCCTAGTAGCGACAGGACAACGGTGGCAGAAGCAATCGAACTGGGGCAGTGAGGGCGATGAATCGAAATCCTGTTAAAGCGATCGCGCTGTGGGCGATGTGTTTGGCACTGTTCATGGCTAATCTCGACGATACTGGGGTGAATGTAGCGCTTCCCAAGATTCAGGTCAGTCTGGATGCCGATCTGTCGGGATTGCAGTGGATTCTCAACGCCTACACCTTATCTGCCGCCAGTCTAGTGCTGCCAAGTGGGACATTAGGAGATATGTATGGGCGCAAGCGGGTCTTTTTAGCCGGACTGGTTATTTTTACGACTGCCTCTGCGATCTGCGCTATGGCGCCCAATTTGGGTGTTTTGATTGCTGGGCGAACGCTTCAGGGCATTGGTGCTGCTTCCTTAGTCCCAGGTTCTCTCTCGATTCTCGCCAATACATTCCCCGCTCCGAAGGAGAAAGCTAAAGCGATCGGGATCTGGTCTGCTGTGTCGGGACTCGCTCTCGTTGCGGGTCCTGTGGTAGGCGGTCTACTTGCAGATACTTTGGGATGGCAGAGCGTGTTCTTTCTTAATTTACCGCTAGGCGCGATCGCTTTTTGGCTGACCTTCTGCTTTGTCAAGGAAGTCGGGAATCTGCGGCAGCAGCCTATAGATGTGCCGGGTTTTCTGCTCAGTATCGTCTTGCTGGCTTCGTTCACCTACGCACTTACCGAGGGGAATGCTGGCTTGTGGCAATCGCCGCTCGCGCTCGGTCTGCTGGGGGTTGCCGGACTCAGCCTTCTGGCATTTTTAATCGTTGAGTCTCGCAGCAGTCACCCGATGCTACCACTAAACCTATTTAACAACCCCACTTTTGCTGTCGTTAATGTCGTCTCAGTTTTCATATTCTTCACTTTCGTCAGCTTACTGTTCATTTTCAGCCTGTTCTTACAGCAGGTGCAGGGATACTCGGCGACGGCGGCAGGGGTTCGCTTCCTGCCGATGAATGGGGCTTTTGTCATGGCATCGCTCGTTTCTGGATGGTTGGCGGCGCGGTTGGGGTGGCGCTTTGCGATCGCGATGGGATTGGCGATGGCGAGCGTGGCGACGTTTTCATTTACCCGCATGAGTGCCGACACCGAGTATGGAGCTATATTGGGAAGTCTCGTTCTCTCTGGCTTGGGCGCTGGTTTAGCACTCTCGCCCCTGATAGCGGCAGCGATGAGCGCTATACCCTCTAGTAAAGCGGGAATTGCCTCAGCGGTACTCAACGTCAGTAACCGTCTCGGCAATGTCTTTGGAATAGCCATACAGGGAACAATTCTCACGCAACGGCTAGCTTCAGACTTGAGGCGATCGCTCTCTGCTTGGAACCTACCCGCCAACGTCCAAGACCGACTGATCGCCGATGCTTTGCACGGTGGAGCTAAAGTCCCCAATGACCTCCCAGCCAACATTTCGCTCGATGCTATCCATCGGGCGATTGGCAATGCTTTCGTGTCGGGCTTACATGCAACCGTGCTTGTAGCCAGTATTGCCCTGCTAGCCGGAGCATTGTTGATTCTGGCCTTTATTTCGCCGACTTATAAGGGGCGATCGCACTTTTGAGCGGCTTAACTTTTCCTAACCGGAGTTTCCATTATCCAATCATTTTCGCAACGCGACCAAAACAAGGAGCAAGCAACTATGTCTCAAACTAAGCCAACTATTTTGGTAACTGGGGGAGCGGGATATATCGGCTCTCATGCCGTGCAGTCTTTACAAGCGGCAGGCTATGAGGTCGTTATCCTCGACAACCTGATCTACGGACATCGAGACCTCGTAGAAAACGTTTTGGGAGCCAAACTGATTGTCGGCGACATTGGCGATCGCGCTTTACTCGATCGTCTGTTTAGTACTCACTCGATCGCTGCGGTCATGCATTTTGCTGCCTATGCCTACGTCGGCGAGTCAGTCTCTTCTCCAGCCAAGTATTACCGCAACAATGTTGTCGGCACCCTGACTCTGCTAGAAGCTATGGTGGAAGCCTCTGTCAAAAAAATTGTCTTCTCTTCTACCTGTGCCACCTATGGCATACCCAAGTCGGTTCCAATTCCTGAAGATCATCCCCAACGTCCCATCAATCCTTACGGAATCAGCAAACTGACAGTAGAGCACATATTGGCTGATTTTAATCGGGCTTACGGCTTAAATTCTGTTATTTTTCGCTACTTCAATGCAGCTGGGGCAGATCCGGCAGGACGACTGGGGGAAGACCATACTCCCGAAACTCACCTGATTCCTCTTGTCTTGCAAGCAGCATTGGGCAAGCGAGAGTCGATTTCTATGTTCGGCACCGATTATCCAACCCCAGATGGAACCTGTATCCGAGACTATATCCACGTTGTTGACTTAGCCCAGGCTCACGTGTTGGGATTGGAGCGTTTGCTCGACGGAGGCGATAGCGAAACCTTCAACCTGGGCAATGGCAGCGGCTTCTCGGTCAGAGAAGTCATTGAGACAGCCAAACAAGTGACCGGACAACCCATCAAGGCGATCGAATGTCCTCGCCGTCCCGGAGATCCGCCCGTCCTTGTCGGCAGCAGCGACAAGGCTCGAAAGATCTTGGGCTGGCAACCTCAATATCGAGATCTTAAAGATATGATACTTCATGCTTGGAATTGGCACCTACAACGCCACGGACAGAAACGAGACTTCCTACCAATTCGTAATTTGCAATTGACAATTCGCAATTAACATCGCTGCTCGGAGGAACTTCACTCGCCCCTGCGTGTGCAATGTGCAATTAGCAATTAGTCAGCAGATTCTATATACAAGGCTATCGCTAAAGTCTATTTTGTCCTGTTTGGAGTTGGTATACTCAGATGTTTCACTTTGCGATCGCTCCGCTCAACATGACATTCTCTACTTCTTAGATAACCTGTAAATAAATATTCAATAAATAAAACAGGTAAGTAAAATTTAGAGTACATTTATGGAACTGGTTGATGGATTGTTAAGTAGCATTTCCGATACTTTAGTTCATACTGGTACGGCTTATTTCCGATATACAATTTTTTGTTTTCTACTTTTTTGGGCGATCCTCGAACAACGACTTACACATTTCCGCATTCAGCCCAGGCGAAGAACAAAAGTCAAAGTAATTTTTAGAGAAATCGAATATAGTTTCTCGACTTTAGTAGTTATTGGTACAGTTGGTTGGATTTTAGACCGATTAGTTTTTCATAGTCGCTACGGTCTGTTTTATGACAATGCTTATACCAATATCAGCGATTATGGTTGGGGATACTTTGTCTTGAGCGTGTTTTTGATGTTAGTTTTCGACGATACCTATTTCTACTGGGCGCATCGTTTTCTACACCATCCCAAACTTTTTCATCGCGTTCATAAAATTCATCATTACAGTGTCGATCCCAATCCTTTTACGACCTATTCTTTTCATCCTTTGGAAGCTGCCATCTTATTTTTGGGTCAGATGATAACTCTGTCTATTATTCCCGTACATGACTTGGCTGTAAGTATTTGGGCGCTGTTGACATTGCTCAATGGGATCGTAATTCATCTGGGTTATGAAATTTATCCTCAATGGTTTACCAAATCTTGGTTAACTAATTGGAAAACTCCCTGCACGCACCACAATATGCACCATGAAAAATTCAATGGAAATTATGCCTTGATTTTTACTTGGTGGGATAAATTGATGGGAACAGAAATTCCAGATTATAAAGCAAGATTAGAAGCCGTACAGCGAAGAAAACTTGTTTCTAAATGACTAAATAAATTAACTAAAAATTTTACACGGAATGACAAGAAACTGCCAATCATATTTTTTAAAAACTAAATTCAAAATAAACCCAATAAAGGAAGCAAAAAAAATGTCACAGATTAAACATCATAAATATCTGAATATTGTAGAGCAATATATGACAAAAGGAATCCAAAAGGGATACTGTTATTTATCTGTAGAAGATGACGAATTGAATGGCAGGACGATAAAAATCCACGGACAGGATTTGATTAACTTTGGTTCTGGTAGTTATCTGGGATTAGAAACTGACAGACGCTTGATTGATGGTGCGATCGAAGGCGCCTTAAGATATGGCACTCAATTTTCTTCTTCTCGTGCTTATGTAGCTAGCGGTCAACATTCTGAACTGGAAGCTTTGTTGGCTCAAATTTTTAATGTTTCTGCCGACTGCGTAATTGTTCTGCCTTCTACAACACTTGCACATATGTCAGCAATTCCTGTAACGATTGAGAGTAAGGATGTTATCGTCCTCGATCGCCACGTTCATAATACTGTGCGCATGGCTGTAAACTTACTAAAATCCTTGGAAAATAGTGTCGAAGCGATCGAAATTCCCCATAATCGTCTGGATATTCTAGAGCAGAAAATTAAAGAACTGCGAAATAGGGCTTCTCGTATTTGGTACATGATTGACGGCATATATTCCATGCATGGCGATATATCGCCATTAAAGACTTTAGAAGATATGCTGAATGATTACGAACAGTTATATGTGTATGTAGATGATGCTCATGGCATGAGTTGGAAGAGAATATCTGGGCGTGGATATACGCTAGATACGATTAAATTACATAGCAAGATGGTAATTGCTACGTCTCTAAATAAATCGTTTGGTGCGGCGGGAGGCGCATTAGTGTTTCCAGAAAAGAAATGGAGTCAACGGGTTAGAACCTGTGGAGAACCACTTATATTCACAGGACCCATACAGCCTCCCTTACTGGGAGCATGTATTGCATCCGCAAAGGTTCATTTATCCGATGAGATAAGAACGCTTCAATCCGATTTACTGACGAGAATTAAATATTGTAACGAGCTATTGAAAAAATATAACGTGCCTATCGAAGAATCAATAGCTCCTATCTTTTTTGTTAGGGTTGGGAAACGCGACAAAACTAGGTTTTTGGCAGAAAATTTACGAAGAGATGGTTACTACTTCAATGTTGCTACTTTCCCCGCCGTTTCACCAGAAAGAACTGGCATCCGTTTTACTGTTACTTTGCATCATAGCTTAGAGGATATTCAAAACTTAATCGAGGCAATTGCTAGTTATTTGAAAGAATTCGATCGTTAAAAATCACTGCCAACAAATAAATAAACTAATGTTTTGAAATAATTGTCTGATTTATTAATAGCCAGCAGCGAGCAAACCATAGGAGATCTTGGAGCAAAAGTTTAACAATAAAAAAGATTGAAGAAGACACATGAAAAATAATAACCCTACGTTAAGCATAGGATTGCCAGTGTACAACGGCGCACAATTTATCGAAGAGGCTTTGGATTCAATTTTGGCGCAGACGTTTGAAGATTTCGAGCTAATTATCTCAGACAATGCCTCAACCGACGCTACCAAAGAGATTTGCCGGGACTACGCAGCCAAAGACTCCCGCATCCGCTACTACCGCAGCGAAAAGAATCTCGGTGCGGCATGGAACTTCAATCGCGTTTTTGAATTGTCATCGGGCAAATACTTTAAGTGGGCTGCCCATGATGACGTACTGGCTGTTGATTTTCTGCTCAAGTGCGTTAAGGTACTCGAACAGAACCCTAACGTAGTCTTGTGCCACTCCTACACAAAAATCATTGACAAAGATGGACAAGTTTTACAACACTACCAAGCCAAGCTAAACACCAATGCGCCGAACCCGCAGGAGCGCTTTCACGCGCTGCTCGGTCGGCATTTAAACATTCAAATTTTTGGGCTAATTCGCACCAGCGCTCTCAAAATGAGACCACTGATAGGCAATTATTCTTATGCGGATGAAATTCTGTTATTAAAACTTGCTATGCTCGGTCGCTTTTATGAAATCCCCGAATACCTATTTTCTTACAGAAAACACGCCCAACAATCAATGAGTCAGTTCACTGACAATTTATTGATTTATGCGAGTGGAAACTCCAAACAACCAACTGACAAGCTTCCCGATCATCATGCCTATACTATATGGTTCGATCCAGCCAATGAGGGGCAAATATTCTTTCCACATTGGCGAATAGCACAAGAGTGTCTGAGTTCTGTCTGGGAAGCTCCGCTAAGTTGGTACGAGCGAATCTGTTGCTATCTCAGCGTGTTCAACCAATGGCGGGGATTAGAATTTCTACTCCTTAAAGATTCGATCGAAGCGGTTAAGCAGCTTGGGTACAATAGCTCTAAGATATTTGCCCTTCGAGAGCAACGCTCCATAGGCACAGAAGTAGAGACGAGAATAGATAAAGGTTTGAAAGAATTATAAGATTATTCGCTTGCGGCATAATCCCGTTGTCGCTCTAATCTTTTTTATTACCTTTATAGGGCTAAACTTCTAAATATTTCCTGTAGAAAATTATAGGCTTTAAATCTTTTTTGTCAGTCTCATAACCAACCCATAACCAACTAATTGACCCAAACAATCGAAGCTTTAGCAGCATACGATTTCAGCGATTTGACTTTTCCTTTACGCGAGTCAGCGGTAAAGTAGTAACCAATCCGAACCTTAAGTCTCGAAAAAACTAAATTATTGAATTAAGAGGACTTAAATAAGATGGATGAAGAATTAAACTTACTTGTCTCATTATTCACGCCTGTCAGCGACTTAGCTTTTGCAGAACCCGATGAGAGGTTGGAAGCAACTTTCGGTCGCCGTGGCAACGATACCATATATGCCTTTTCGCGCAACTCAACTCCTCCATCCCAAAATATAGATTTACTTTTCGGGGATATATTTGACAACTCTCCAGCAGAGTTTGAAATTATTACTGAGATTCAAAGGACTCCGCAAGGCGGAAATCCCTTTCTCATTTTACAAAGGAATATTCCTTCGGTAGGACGAGACAGACATGTTCTCGGAGATAGCACCGGACCTTACTATTTAGGCGACCCGAATACCCTAACTACTACGAATCTGTTCGGAACTAATGAGTTCGCATTCATATACGATTTCGATCCCTCTCAGGACAGGATACAGCTAAACGGCTCTGCGCAAGATTATGTCTTGTTAGAACTGGAAGGATTGCAGATCGAGGGAATTCAACAACCATTTGCTGGCGAGGCGATCTTTTCGCTCAGACAGGGAGTGCCCGACCTCGTCGGTTTCGTGCTCTCAAAACCTGAAGTCGATTTAAGTCTGACAGCAAACTATTTTCAGTACGTGGGCAACCAACCGCCCAAAAGACCAGCGCAAAGGAGAGCCGAGCAATTAGGGGGTTCTGGTGTCGATCTTGGGATCGATACGGCTACCGATCCTGCGGGCAATTTCTACGTCGCTGGAACGACCACTGGGGCTGTCCAAAATGGCACCACCTCCGCAGGCTCCTCAGATTTCTGGGTAGCCAAATACGATAAAAATGGCAACCAAACATTTATTCGGCAGTTTGGAACTTCCGAGAGTGATTCGATCTTGGATGTCGCTACGGACAGTGCCGGAAACATCTATCTGGCGGGATCGACCCAGGGCAACCTGTTTGGTCCGTTGCAATCGCAATCTCAGGATGCCTGGATAGCCAAGTACGATCCTAATGGCAATCTGCTGTGGGGTCGGCAGTTTGGTGCTAATTTAACTAGCGGTTTTGCAAATGGTGCAAATGCCCTCGATGTAGACGCACAGGGAAATGTCACTGCGGCAGGATTGGGAATCAAAAACAACGACCGACAAGACATCTTACAATTTGCCGTTCAGGATGATACTTGGGTGGCTAGATTCGATACCAATGGGAACCAGCAGTGGTTTAACCCAGCGGTTAGAGCGCCAGGAGCGACTTTTCCTTTTGACATATCTCCCTTTTTTGACGAGGCATACGACGTTGCCGCCGATGCGAATGGCAATGCCTACGTGGTAGGGTGGACTCAGGGTTTAGTTCGAGAAGCCGATCCCTCTCGAAATCTGTCAAAGTACGATGTTTTTTTGGCGAAGCTCGATCCCAGCGGTCAGGTGCAGTGGCTTCAACAGTTGGGAAGTCAAGATCAAGGTCTTGAATTTTCTTGGGGAGTTGATGTTGACAGCCAAGGCAATGTCTATGCCACTGGATGG
Source organism: Hydrococcus rivularis NIES-593 (assembly GCF_001904635.1). GTDB lineage: Bacteria > Cyanobacteriota > Cyanobacteriia > Cyanobacteriales > Microcystaceae > Hydrococcus > Hydrococcus rivularis. The sequence continues at coordinate 21,261 of NZ_MRCB01000036.1, read as the reverse complement.
ACGACAGGTAATTTTCAGGCGGGTAGCCAAGCCAATCCTGCTTACGATATCTGGCTCGCCAGATTTAACCCAGCAGATGGAACGCCGACGTGGATCCGGCAGTTTGGCACTCCAGGCGATGATGGCTCCTATTTAGCTGATATGGACATTAGTGCACAAGATGATATCTATATATCCGGATATACGAACGATAGGATTAGCGGACGCGGCAGAAATAGAGGGGAAAATGATGCTTGGGTGGCGAGGTTCGACACGGCAGGCAACAACCAGTGGATTCAACAGTTCGGAAGCGCGGGAACTGACTACGCGACAGGCTTGAGCGTAGACAACACTGGTAACCGAGTTAATGTGACCGGATTTACCGATGGTTCTTTGGGAAGAACCAATACTGAAGCGGTAGATGCCTGGTTCGCTCAGCTTGACGCTAGGCGAGGAAGATTGCAAAGGGTGACTGGATCTGCCAGGGAGAGAATTGCTGGCGACGAGTCTGGTACAGCGCCCACCGAGACTCCCCAGCTCGTTCCTAGCGAGCAACTTCCCGCTGGCGACAATCGCATTAATCCCAGTGAAGGGGTTCCCGGCGGTGGTACGGTAGATCCACGGCGAGTTGAAGCTGGGCTTGCTAGCCTCTTCGATGCCAGTGCGACCAACAGTGTCTCTGGAGTTTTAGGTAATGCGGTTAGAGATGATTTCGCTAACTTCCTCAATCCCGGCGGTACTCCGGCTCCAACTCCAGCTCCAACCCCAGCTCCAGCCGATGCCGTCGTAGCTTAGTTACACTTGGGTTTAGTGCATGACACGGATTTTACTGGTAGACGACCAGGCTCTCCTGTGCGAAGTGTTGCAAACTTGGCTGGAGGCTGAGGAAGATTTTCAAGTCGTGGGACGCGCTGACAACGGAGAAACTGCGATCGCGCAGGTAGAAAAGCTAGAACCCGATATTGTCCTGATGGACATCGAGATGCCAAAAATGAATGGCATCGCGGCGACGCAGATTATCTCTGAGCGCTTTCCTCAGACCAAAGTTCTCGTTCTCAGCGCTTTCGAGGATGAAGCTTATTTAGTTCAGTCCCTGCAAGCCGGGGCACAGGGCTATTTACTTAAAAATACTCAGGCGGCAGAGTTAGCCCATACCATTCGCTTTGTCGATCGCGGACATAACCAGATCGATCCGAGGCTGCTCAAAAAAATTGTCACCCAAGTACCGATTGCAACAGAAGTAGGGGCGCGATCGCTACCAGAGCCAGCGTTACTGCATCAACCCCAAAAATCAGCTCCAGAAATGTTGTTGGAAGTTGAGGGGTGCGACGTTCGGGGCGGTACGGCGGTTGAATTGTTGAATCCTCCGTCGTATCAAGAATTCATTCCAGAACCAACGTCCCCTCCTCCAAACAGCAAGCAAGAAAGCTCCGATAACCATACACTCAACCAGAGAAAAAACATTTGGGAGGCTTTTAGAGTTGAAAAATTAACTAAAAACCCGAAAATTAACGCATTTGCCTTATTGGGATGCGTGGCTATCCTATTGATGCTGGGTTACTCAATTTTTCCGAGAAACCGCGAGGCTCGCGTTCTACAACCAAAACAACCTCGTTCGAGCAGCATACTCCCCGTTAAAGCGATCGCTGTCGAGCCAGTCAATTCCTATCGAGAATCGCGCTTTTATACGGGCACGGTTACGGCTCGCCGTACTAGCGAACTGGGATTCGAACTGCCGGGGCAGCTAACTCGCATCGTCGTCGATGAAGGATCTCGCGTCAAGGCTGGAACCCCTCTAGCTTATCTAGATTCTCAACGGTTAGAAACCTCCCGTCGCGAATTACTTGCCCGACGCGCCCAGGCTGTCGCTCAGCTCAAAGAAATGCAAGCCGGTTCCCGCCCCGAAATCATTGCTGCGGCACGGGCATCGGTGCGGGATTTGAGCCAACAACTAGAACTTGCCCGCCAAAAAAGTCAGCGGCGAGAAATGCTTTACACAGAAGGAGCGATTTCCCGCGAGCAACGCGACGAGGCGCTGAACGAGCAAGCTGTCCTGCAAGCTCGCCTGGAGCGATCGCAAAGCCAGCTAGATGAGTTGTTGGCTGGGACGCGCCCCGAACGGATTGAAGCTCAACAATCTCTCATCCAACAGTATGATGCCATCATTGCTAGAATTCAACTTCAGTTGCAAAAAAACATTCTCAAAGCTCCCTTTAGTGCTACAGTCTCTCGCCGGCTGGTTGACGAAGGAACCGTCGTCTCTGCCGGACAGGCAGTGCTGCGCTTAGTAGAAAATAAAGCGCCGGAAGTCCGCATCGGCGTTCCCGCAACCGTCGCCGCCCGAATTTCCCCAGGCAGCCACCAACAGCTACAAATCGGACAAAAAAACTATCAGGCAAAAGTTTCGTCAATTTTACCGGAACTTGATGCTAGTACCCGGACTTTAACAGTAGTTCTGACTTTAGATGAATCGATAGGAACAGAAGTTTCGCCGGGACAAATAGCTAGATTAAAGTTAGACGAGATCGTTCGCGACTCTGGATACTGGCTACCCATCACCGCCTTAGTCAAAGGGACGCGCGGATTGTGGTCTTGCTACGTCTTGAGCGAACCAGTCAAATCGGAAGACGGGAATACATTTCTCGTCGAACGAAGAGATGTGGAAGTCTTACATACACAAAGCGATCGCGTCCTGGTGCGCGGCACTCTTCAAAGCGGCGATCGCGTTATTCTCAGCGGCACCCATCGCCTCGTCCCCGGACAGTTGGTGCGCTCCTTGCCTTAGTCAATTATGTTTTCTTTACAAACAGCCTTCCAGTCTTCTCAGATGAGTCGTGAGAATTTATAGTGATATCTAGCCCCTGCTTTAATAAAGATTTATTTAATAATCGTGAAAAAAATCACCGTTCTAGGCTCAACTGGATCTATTGGCACTCAAACCCTAGATATTGCAGCGCAATACCCCAACCAATTTCAGATCGTGGGGTTAGCCGCTGGCAGCAACATCGAAATGCTCTCGGAGCAAATTCGACAATTTCGACCGGCAATCGTTGCAGTTCGCGATAAAACCAAATTTTCTGCTCTCAAAAACGCTGTTGCTTCACTGGACTACTCTCCCATTCTCTTGGCAGGAGAAGAGGGAGTAGTCGAAGTTGCCCGTTATGGCGATTCAGAAAGCGTAGTGACGGGAATTGTCGGCTGTGCCGGATTGTTGCCGACTATCGCTGCTATTGAAGCGGGAAAAGATATCGCGCTTGCCAATAAAGAAACTCTGATTGCTGGAGGTCCGGTAGTACTGCCTTTGGTAGAAAAATACGGAATTAAGTTACTTCCAGCCGATTCTGAACATTCTGCAATTTTTCAATGCCTCGAAGGGGTTCCCAAAGGGGGGTTGCGACGCATTATTTTGACCGCTTCTGGCGGGGCGTTTCGGGACGATCCCGTGGAAAAATTAGCCTCGGTGACGGTACAAGATGCCCTCAAGCATCCAAATTGGTCAATGGGAAAGAAAATTACCATAGACTCCGCTACCCTGATGAATAAGGGGCTTGAAGTCATAGAAGCTCATTTCCTGTTTGGAATCGATTATGACAAGATCGATATCGTCATTCATCCCCAAAGCATTGTCCACTCGCTGATCGAGTTGCAAGACACGTCGGTTTTGGCACAGTTGGGCTGGCCCGATATGCGCCTGCCTTTACTGTATGCCCTTTCTTGGCCCGATCGCATTTACACTGATTGGGAAACCCTGGATTTAGTCAAAGCTGGCAGTTTAACCTTCCGAGAACCCGACCATCAGAAATATCCTTGTATGCAGTTGGCATATGCGGCTGGCAAGGCAGGAGGAGCGATGCCTGCGGTACTCAACGCGGCAAACGAGCAAGCAGTAGCTTTGTTCTTAGAGGAGAAGATTAAATTTTTGGAGATTCCTCGGACGATCGAAGCCGTTTGCGATCGCTTTAGCGCCCACAATAAAACAACGCCAACATTAGAAGATATTCTAGAAGCCGATCGCTGGGCAAGGCAAGAGGTTTTAGCACTGACTAGATCGGCGTTAGACTACCAGTTACCCGTTACCAATTAACCGTTAAAATTGTTACCAATTATCAATCTCGCAGTTGTCACTAGACCGCCTCCTGTGTCACGATCTAGAGTACTGACGCAGAGATTTACCGAATCAAACCTTTCCCCAAAGTGAAACAATCCGAGTCTCAATTTCCCCCCACTAAGCCATTAGGTCTAGTATTGCGAAGAGCCGCACTCATTTCAACTGCCCAGATGGAAGTTGCGCTGCGCGATCGCCTACAATATGAAGATCTGCGAATCGGGGAAATTCTAGCGTTGCGCGGATGGATTAAAGCACAGACAGCTGACTTCTTTGCCGACTACTGGAGCGTGTTAGTGACGCAAAAATGGCAGCATCCGATCGGGTACTATTTTAGAAAAGCTGCTTTGTTGAATGAAGATCGGGTTAATGCCATTGTTGTCGAGCAAAAGCGAAGATATCCTCGACCTCGATTTGGCGAGCTAGCCGTAGAAAAACAGTGGTTAAAGGCAAAAACTGTCGATTTTTTCTTGCAAGCTCAAGAGTGTCATAGGGACACTCCTACTTTAATCGATATAATTAACCGCGTCCTCAACTCCGGTCAAATTACTAGCTCCCAAGAAGATCGATTTCTAGCAGCGATGTTGCAAAATATTTCCCTCAGTTCTTCCGAGCAAGCTGGCATCCAAGAAATCTTTAAGCGCATCCAAACAGGACAATTGCGAGTGGTTAAATAAATTTTTCAAAAGGAAAAAGTACATTCCCAGGCAGAATGTATTTAAGAGGACATCTAAAAAGTCCATTTTGTCATTCTAGGTGCAGGAAAACGTAACGAAGAATCCTTGTTCGGAGTTGGTATGCTAGATGGATTTTAAAGTCAGTAGAATACAGGATGTTTTCCCTTTCCCCCAATCGATAAATTTTGTCTCTCATCTAAGAGACTGAAAACTGCTGTAAGATGTTTTGCTTTGTAATCGCAACGCTCAACATGACGAAGTGCTTTTCAGAATCCATCGTCTCACGGCGGAGTACCTTGCACATTCTATACTTTTTAGACAACCTGTAAGATACGGAAAAAGAGTTACAACCGATAACTAATCATATGTCTACTCTACATGGAAGTTGGATTGTCAAACCAGCTAATAGCTATTTTTTCCTTTGGGGTGAAACCTGGAGAAATCTAGACAGCGATTCTAATTCCGAGTCAGTTACCCTACATCCCTTTAACCTGAATCAACAAGAATTACTGTCGTTTTTGCGCTCTCAGAATCTTCTGCAAAATCTAAAAATTGATTCTCTATCCGAGGATAAATGGCAATCGGAAATTATTGCTTTACCCAGTCAAACTCAAGCTAGAAAAAAACGAATTATTCCAATTTTATCCGAGCAATTTTCAACTCAAACTATAGAAAAAAAATCTCTGGTTTTGCATGATTGGGAAGTTAAGGGATTTCGACTCGATGCGGCTGAAACTATTCAGATTTTACAATCGCTACCGTTAGGTTCTTTACAAATTGGAGATTCATATTTAGGAGGGGATTTACGCTTTTGGACTCATATCTATCGCTGGAGTTTAGACTTATTAGCTAGAGGAAAATTTTTACCGGGAATTTCTCGACGAGAATCCGAACAATTTTATGGTCGATGGTATCCTTTACTCGACAGCAGCGTCGATCGCTCGCGTTTTGCAAAATTTATTCAACTTATGCCAGCTGCTTGTTATGCTTATACTTCCGATCTCCAAAGCGAGCGAGAAGAATTAATAAATACCTCAAAAGAACAGGAATTATTATTGGGGTTTTTAAGAGAAATACTAGACGCTCAATTGCGTGCTTGGTTAACTCCTATCTCTAATTTACCTAAAGCTCCACTCGTTCAACCTTGGTTAAAGGGATTAACTCAAATTTCGGCTAATTTTACCGCAACAGAAAAAGAAGTAAAACGAATAGAAACTGCCCTATATAATTGGAGTTTACCCGTTCAAGATTATTTAGCAACACCTAGTAACCAACAATTAGGTCAAGATCGATTTCACGTTTGCTTTTATCTACAACCACCAACCCAAGATGATAATAATGGAAGAGAATTGATTTGGCACTTGAAATATTATTTGCAAGCATTAGACGATCCGGACTTTCTAATTAACGCACAAACCATTTGGCAAAATCCTGTCAATCGCTTAAATTTTGAGGGACGAATTATCGAACATCCCCAAGAAACATTGCTCAAAGGATTAGGACTAGCCTCTCGTCTCTATTCTCCTATTGAAGATAGTTTACAAGAAAAACAACCCAAACAATGCGAATTAAATTCGATTCAAGTTTATGAATTTATTAAATCGATCGCTTGGCAATTACAAGATAGTGGACTGGGCGTAAAATTGCCACCCGGATTAGCTTCAGGAGCGGAAGAAAAACGATTGGGAATAAAACTTCACGCAGAAGTCACTCCCAAAAAAGGAGAACGTCTCAACTTAAAAAGTTTACTCAAATATGACTTAAAAATTGCCATTGGCGATCGCACAATTTCTAAACAAGAATTCGAGCAATTATTGGCTAAAAAATCGCCGTTAGTAAAAGTTCATGGAGAATGGATTGCTCTACAACCCGCCGATGTTCGCGCCGCACAAGCGATTTTAACGCAATCTAACGAACCGATTAATTTAACGGTTGAAGATGCATTGCGCCTTAGTAGTGGCGAAACAAAAATTCTAGCAAAACTTCCAATTGTTAATTTTGAAGTTTCTGGCGCTTTAAAAGAATTAATTAATAATTTTACTAATAAACAAGCGATCGAACCGATAGAAAAACCAGAGGGATTTAGAGGGGAATTGCGACCTTATCAAGCGAGAGGTGTGGGTTGGTTAGCCTTCTTAGAAAAATGGGGTTTAGGCGCTTGTTTGGCAGACGACATGGGATTAGGAAAAACGCCTCAGCTACTTGCTTTTATCTTGAATTTAAAAGAACAAGATTTACTAGCAAAACCGATACTTGTTGTTTGTCCAACTTCCGTACTTAACAACTGGGAAAGAGAAGTTAAAAAATTTTCTCCCACGCTATCGACCTTAATTCATCACGGCGATAAACGCAGTAAAGGAAAAACCTTTGCTAGGGAAGTTAAGAATAAAAATTTAGTCATTACTAGCTATCCTTTGATCTATCGAGATGCGGCAACTTTTGAAGCAGTAGAATGGCAAGGAGTAGTTCTCGATGAAGCACAGAATATTAAAAATCCACAAGCAAAACAGTCCCAAGCAGTACGTAAATTAAAATCAGGATTTCGCGTTGCTTTGACAGGGACTCCCGTAGAAAATCATTTATCAGAATTATGGTCGATTTTAGATTTTCTCAATCCAGGATTTTTAGGAACGCAACAATTTTTTCAACGACGGTTTGCTATTCCAATTGAAAGATATGGTGATAGAGAATCTTTACAAACATTGCGATCGCTCGTTCGTCCTTTTATCCTTCGTCGCCTGAAAACTGACAAGGAAATCATTCAAGATTTGCCAGAAAAACAGGAGATGAATGTCTTCTGTGGGTTATCTGTAGAACAGGCGGAACTATATCAAAAATTAGTAGAAGAATCACTCTCTAAAATTGAAGAATCTGCCGGGATTCAACGGCGAGGACTAATTCTTACCTTGCTAGTTAAACTGAAGCAAATCTGCAATCATCCTGCCCATTTTTTAAAGGAAGAAAGTATTAAAACGAGCCAACGTTCTGGAAAATTATTACGACTAGAAGAGATGTTAGAAGAGTTATTAGAAGAAGGCGATCGCGCTCTAATCTTTACTCAGTTTTCTGAGTGGGGCAAACTTCTCCAACCTTACTTAGAAAATAAATTAAGACGCGAAGTTTTATTCTTATATGGTGGAACTCGCAGTCAACAAAGACAGGAAATGATAGACCGTTTCCAAAACGATCCTAATGGACCTCCTATTTTTATCTTATCCCTTAAAGCAGGCGGTACGGGGTTAAATTTAACCAGAGCAAATCACGTGTTTCATGTCGATCGCTGGTGGAATCCCGCCGTAGAAAATCAAGCAACCGATCGCGCTTTTCGCATCGGACAAAAACGAAACGTTCAAGTTCATAAATTCATCAGTACTGGAACCCTAGAAGAACGAATTAATGACATAATTGAAAGTAAGAAACAGTTAGCAGAATTAACTGTCGATACTGGCGAACAATGGCTAACAGAATTAGATACCGAACAATTACGCAATTTACTGTTGTTAGATCGCAATGCCGTGATTGACGAAGAAAATAGTTGAAAGAATTCTTCTTTTCCCCTTCCCAAAATCAAAGCATGAAGCCTAATAAATCTTGCTAAGCGATCGCTAATTTTGAAAGTGCTGCTGCTTAAAGTTAACGATTGCCGATCAAACCGAATAGCTTAGCAAAACCGCCCAGAATGGCGATAATGAGACTAACAAAAATGCCACGGTTGACAAACTCGGTTGTTTCTAATCGCTTACTCAGTCCGTCTGTTTTTTCTAGCCTTGCCACTGACACTTTTAGATCGGTAACTTCTTTGGCAACATTGTCTATTTTGGAGTTAACTTCTTTGGCAACGTTATCTATTTTGGAGTTAAGCTCTTTAGCAACGTCATCTATTTTGGAGTTAAGCTCTTTAGCAACGCCGTCTGTTTTGGAATCAAGTTTGTCTATTTTCTGATTAAGGTCTTCTCCTAACTTATCCAGCTTATTCTCAAATCTAACCAGGTAGTCTTTTAAATCTTGCTCGATGGTGACTGACACAGTGCTAAACTCCTAGTAGTAGACGAAAGTTTGAGAGTAGTAGGCGCTACTCCCTCTATTATCACTCTCTAGGTGGAACTATCTCAAATCTCCCCTCGCTTCTCATACTCCGGCGCCTTTATTATATTTGCATTAAAAACAGCTTGAGCGGATCTAATTTGACATGCCAAGGGAAAGGACGGTCTTTGATAGTTAACCATTTTTCTTTAAAAACTTCCGCTTGCATATGGTAATCGTTTGGTTGAGTCGGTGGGTTATGTAGCTTGAGATAAAGCGTCATCCTATGGGGCGTTTCCCGTGTGTGAGCTAACCAACAGGGGAAGGTATTTTCAGTGTTGGGGTCATTGGTAAAGGTGAGATGATGGGCGCGAATACCCACATAAGCTAATGATTCAGGAATTGGCTCAATGACTTTGAGAGTACAGCCCCAATCAATAGCTTCTATTTGTGTAGGGGAAATTACTTTAGCTTGAGAGAAGTTTTTACAACCTGTGAGTTGAGCAACTGTATAAGTAGCTGGACGCTCAAAAATAGATTGTTTTTTATCGTAGGCGATCGCTTGTCCTTGAGACATGACTAAAAGTTGTTCACAAATTTCGTATGCTTCTTCTAAATTATGGGTAACAAAAAGTGTCACCCCTTGATAGCTGCTCAGTGTCTCAATCAGTTGTTCTTGCAGTTGGTGTCGCAGGTGGGTATCGAGAGCCGAAAAAGGTTCATCTAACAACAACACTTCTGGTTCTACAGCTAAAGCCCTCGCTAAAGCTACGCGCTGCTGTTGTCCGCCAGATAGCTGCTGTGGGTAGCGATTTTCTAATCCAAAAAGTTGTAATTTGGTAATTTGTTCTGACAAACGGTGCTGGCGTTCTGCAACAGACAAATCTTGTAAACCGTAGGTAATATTTTCGGCAACTGTCAAATGGGGAAACAAAGCATAGTTTTGAAAGACAATTCCCACACGGCGTAAGCGAATTGGTAGGTTAATTCGTTTGGATGAATCAAACAAAACCCTGCCATTAACGACAATGCGACCCCGCTTAGGAGTTTCTAGCCCCGCAATACAACGTAAAGTCATACTTTTACCAGAACCAGAACCCCCCAATATTCCCAGGACTCGCCCCTCTAGATTAAATTTCACTTCTAGAGGATAACTGGCTAGTTGTTTGTGAATGTCTACTAAAAGCTGCATCCTTAGTTTTGATTATTTTCTCAGTAAAACGCTTTTGCCGACGCTGTTCCAGGCTACGCGCCCATAACAGCAATAGAAATGCCCAAAAAGTCATCACCAGCACCATCAAGTTGGCTTTGCCATACTCTTGGTTCTGCACTGCATCATAAATAGCCAAAGGTAAGGTTTGGGTGCGTCCGGGGATATTCCCTGCAACCATTAAGGTTGCACCGAATTCACCTAAAGCTCTGGCGACTGCTAAGATAAAGCCTGCCAAAATTCCCGAACGAGCTAAAGGTAGTGTGACTCGCCATAACACCTTAATTTCGGAGTCTCCCAGACTACGTGCTGCTGCTTCTAATTCGGGATTGACATCTAAAATTGCGGCTCTAGCTGCTTCTACAATTAGGGGTAAAGCCACCACTGCACTAGCGATCGCTGCTGCTTGCCAAGTGAATAAAATATCTATCCCAAACCATTCCAATATGGGGCTACCTCGACCTAAAGCTAGCAATAGGTAAAAACCAATGACGCTGGGAGGTAGTACCAAGGGCAAATTCAGCACTGTAGAGATGATTAGTTCTCCTCGAAAACGAACACGGGCTAAGAAAATTGCTAGTCCCAGCCCAAAAACTAACAGTAATACTGTAGCTAGTGCGGTGACTTGCAATGACAATATATAAGGAAAACAATCCATTACTTTACCGTCTCTCCAGGTAAAACAAAGCCATATTTTTTCATTAATGGTCTGCCTTTTGGCCCGTTAATATATTGAGCAAACTGTTTAGCTTGTGTCTGATGCTTGCTCTTTTTGACTACAGCCAACATTTGGTCAATTGGCTTATGTAAGTTTTCCGGAATTAGCTCCCATTTTCCTGGCTTGTTGACGCTTAAAGATAAAGCCACGATACCAACATCAACGTTGCCAGTTTCCACATATTGTTGAGTTTGGCGGATGTTCTCGCCTAGCACCAGTTTCGGCTTGATTGCATCCCAGATACCCACTGACTGAAATGCTTCTCTGGCGGCGATACCGTAGGGTGCATGATCTGGATTGGCGATCGCAACTCTCTTATATTCCGGTTTGGTTAAATCTTTAATGTCTTTGGGGTTGAGTTTACTGTCTTCTCTTGTCCATAAAGTAATCCGTCCCCTGCCATACAAAGCTTTAGTGTTGGATACTACTAACCCTTTTTTGTCAAGGTCTTCGATGTATGACTTGTTAGCAGCTGCAAATAAATCTACAGGCGCACCGCTTTCTATTTGTTGTGCCAGTTGTCCTGTCGAACCAAAGTTAAAGGTGATTTTGTTTCCTGTTTCTTTCTCCCATAAAGCACCGATTTCTTTGAACACATAGTTGAGATCGGCCGCCGCAGATACGGTGAGTGTGATTGGCCTTTGAGCTAATAATGTCTGGATTGCTGGTGCTTGACTCAGGAAAAATCCCCAGGGTGCGACTAAAACTGCGACTATGATTGACAAAAAAAAAGTATCGCCCTTTGATAATTTTCATTACTAAAGGTAAGGTAAAAAGTTGTGCAACAGGCTGCTAATTAATATTAATAAACGAATATAATTTTAGATTTTGTAGCAGAAATAACATTCTGCCAAAATGATTACCTACGCTCTTCCACCTTCGCTCGCAATAAAGTATTGTTGATTGGGTAGCTTTTTAGAAAATTTCTCTCAATAATCGAAAGTATTTTTGTTGATTATAATACCAATTTTCATGTTTTCGCGATCGACATCTTTTTCCCCTCTCCCAGTTTGGGAGAGGGGTTGGGGGTGAGGGCGATGACTATTTTCAGGAAAAATTACCACTAAATAACATCTAACTAATCATCCTTCTCCATCTGGGGTAAATTGCTGAAGCGTTGCATAAACTTGCGATCGATACTATCTTTCCAACGCCACAATAAAGGCGATTCCCAACCCAAAAATGACCAAGACGCGATCGCGGTTTTATCTCCCGTTCCAATTAAACTTAAATAATATTTCTGGGGAATGTAGGCTTTCAGCTTTTTTCCTAAAATAATTCGCTGCAAATTTTCAAATAAAGGCTTTCCTTGACGAACGGCAAAAACCCCAGCTTTTGGACGAGAATAATGTTGCATTGTAGCAATATCGCCTGCTGCAAAAATATGAGGATGAGAGACAGATTGAAGCGTATCTTTTACTAAAATAAAACCTTGAGAATCTGTAGCAATACCCGACTCTTTAATCCAGCTAGGTGCGGAAGCTTGAGTGACCCAAAAAGTATAATCGCATTCTACCGTTAATCCCGAACGACAGATAACTTTATCTGGTAATACTTCAGTGACTGTTTCTTGTAAGTGTAGTTTAATCCCTCTATTAAATAAGATTTGCTGCAAGCGTTGACTTACCCATCGACTGTGACCGGCTAATAAGTCGGCGCCGCTATGGACAATATGGATGGTTAAATTATCTAACGATTGTCGAGCATTTTTTAATACTTGATGCAATCTAGCTTGCATATTTAGGGCTAGTTCGACTCCACCCGCCCCACCACCAACTATAGTAATACTAATCGGTTGTTTGGGATTATTAGTAACAGCTTCTACGACTCGATTCCAAGCTTGTAAAAACTGAGGAACGGGTTTCGCAGCAATAGCATATTCTGAGGCGCCTGGAATTGAATTGGTAGCGGGAGTACTGCCAATATCGATCGATAAATAATCGAAAGAAACGGGAGGGCGATTGGCACAAATAACTTTGTTGTTAACTAAATCTAAACCAATCGCGCGATCGCGTAAAAATTGTGCTTGAGAAAATCTAGCGAGGCGACGCAAATCGATGTGGGTTTCATCGAAACTATAAAAACCTGCCACATGACCGGGTAGCATCCCCGAATAGGGGGCATGGGAAACGTCGGTAATCAGAGTGAGGCGAACTCCTGGTAAAGGTTTCATCCCAAATAATTTTAGAGCGATCGCGTGGCTGTGACCTCCACCAATGAGTACTAAGTCCGTAGTAGCGGGAAAATTTGCTGGTTGCATTACGGCAAATGGTCTATTCAAGTTTCCCTAGAACATTGTAGTCTCATTATATTTACTTATCTATCATCGCTACGGTAGATAGTCCATTAGCTGAAGAAAGCTTAAATGGATAAGATGAATCTATCTAACTTACTTGACAAAAAGATTTAAAGCGATCGCTAATTTGAAAATTAAATTTAAATATAGTTTTTGATTATTTTTGTGAAGTTTTATAATGCAAAATCAACATCAACAAAAAGAGTATATCTGTGGATTGGCTTTACCGATTGACTTTCTCGAACGTCTACCTTTTTTTTATGAAAACTTAAAAAAAATTAAATCAATTACAATCTACACAAAACAATTGACCAATTTAGCAGTTAAGGAGGTAATTCTATGACTGTTGCTAAAAGGTTGTTAGTAGGAATGACCGGAGCCATGTTTGGGCTGCTAGGAACGACCGGAACAGCACAAGCAGTAACAATTTTTAGCGGTGCTGGGACTGATGCAGCTAGAGCATTTCAGGATATGCAGGCGGCAATTGGCGGAATCAACAACGGTGCTGCCGGACCTCAGGCAGATGGATTCCGTACTATTAACTGGGATGGAGTAAGACTCGACGGCACCGATTTTGGCGGCAATACCGAGGTAATCGTCCAAGATAGGCTCGTTCTTATTCCAGAGGATCGCTTCCTCGATAGAGGCACACTATACGACGAAGAGTATCCAGTCAGTGGAGACGGTTTCGAGAGTGCTAATCCTGGCGTTGCAGGTCAGTTTCCAGCCTTCAGCCCAAACAACACTTTTGCTCACTTCGGCGAAGATGATAATGAAATCGAGCAGAGTTTCACGGTGCCCGGAACTACTACTCCTGCTGCTACGCGGGGTTTTGGAGCCATTTTCCTCGATGTAGAACTTCCCGACACCAGCTTCATCGAGTTTTTCAACGGCTCAAATAGCCTAGGTAGATTCTTCGTCGAACCTGCTAGCAGCGGTCAGCCATCGTTCCTTGGAGTGTTATTCGACAACCCGATTGTCACGGATGTAGAACTCAACCTCGGCAATGCTCAACTTTTTAATTTGGAAAATAACACAATCGTCCCCGGTCCTGCCGACGATCCGCAAAATGGCGTAGACTTAGTTGCTGTAGATGATTTTATCTATGCAGAACCCGTAGAAGTGGAACCTGTAGAGGTTAGAGTTCCTGAATCTTCTTCCACCTTTGCTGTGTTAGCTGTTGGTGCTTTAGGTATGGGTTCGCTAATAAAATACCGCCAAAAACGTGCTTAGAAGTCAGCATTTTTTATCCAAAAAGCAATTCTTCATATAAGTTGGGAGTAACAGGTTGTCCCAAAAGTATAAAACGTGCAAGGTATTCCACCAAATGAGCGGCGGAGCCTGAAAAGTACTTCGTTATGTTGAGCGTAGCAATAGCGAAGCGAAACATCTTATCCCAATTCACAATTCGCAATTATCAGTTCGCAATTATTCAATCGCTCTGGGTGTAAAGCTTTTGCCTTGAACATCTGTAGCGTTCTTTTTTAGAGATTTTTTTTAGAGATGGTCTTATAGCAGTTTTCAGTTAGATGAGAGACCAAATTGGTCGATTGGGGGAAAGAAGTATGCCTCTTTCCCCCTTCCCCTTTTCCCTAACGCGAAGCGTCCCCCTGCACTGGAAATGACAAAGTAGACTTTTGGGATGTCCTCTTAGACAAAAGCGTACCTAGTTATCTAGAAAACTTTGTATAGCATTCTTTTTAGTTAAGATAAATACAAACTTTTCGTTTAACATTTTTGTAGCAGATAATACACTGAAAGTTTCCTCATTATAACAAGTTATACCAATTTTCATGTTTTCGCGATCGACCATCTCTGTCATTAATGAATGAAAAATGGTATTAGCTTCATGACAAACTAAATGCGTTAATGAGGAGAAAAATGAAAATTAAACAATTTTTAAAGGCAATTATAAATAAGCTCGGCTATAAAATTACAAAAGTTTATGGAGAGCGCACTCCGAGAAATAACCTCTCAGAATCCTATTCACTTCTTTATAGTTTAGGTTTTAGACCTAACACGATAATTGATGTGGGCGTGGCAAAAGAAACTCCTGAACTTTATAGAGCTTTTCCAGACTCTTTTGTTTTACTTGTAGAGCCACTGAGAGAATTTGAAACGGAATTGAAACATATTTTGAAGAAATACCGAGGCTTATATTTAATCGCTGCTGCTGGCTCCGAAACAAGAGAAGTAACTTTTAATGTACATCCCATCATTTGGATGGTTCATCGCTCTATAAAGAAACGATGGGGACTAATGCAGATGGATATGAGAGAACTGTTCCAATGATTGCGATAGATGAGGTCATCAAGGAAAAAGAACTCAATGGTCCTTATCCGATCAAAGTTGACGCACAAGGTGCCGAACTCAATGTGCTTGATGGATGTCAGCAGACCTTACGAGATACAGAAGTTGTTGTATTGGAAGTATCTATGTTTCAATTTATGAAAGATGCTCCTCAATTTCATGATGTCGTACTCTATATGAAGGAACGCGGCTTTGTTGCATACGACATCATTCTGGGATGGAACCGCCCTCTAGACAACGCTCTCGGACAAATCGATGTTGTTTTTGTTAAGGAAAGTGGAAAATTCAGAGAAAATCATTCCTATGCAACCATGAATCTATCCCACTAATACCAAGATGTGGTAATCTACTTCTCATTTGAGAAGGATGTATCAGGATCTGGCTGGGCGTTTTGAAGGATTGAGCAACCTGGAGTGGAAGTTGTTTGAAGATATATTTCCTCCAGAACCATCGAGGCGTGGTAAAGGAATGCCTCATGCGCCATACCGTCAGATCTTAAATAGTTTTTTATACATCCTGATTACTGGGTGTCGATGGTGTGACATAGCAGGCGGAGATATGTGGGCTTCAAAAAGCTCTTCATATCAAATCCGGTTAATTATGGTTAATTAACCGGATTTGATATTAGCAATGCTTATAGAGATATTTGGCTGCTCTGCTTACCGTTTTGGGATCGACTCCTA
This sequence comes from Hydrococcus rivularis NIES-593, assembly GCF_001904635.1. Lineage (GTDB taxonomy): Bacteria > Cyanobacteriota > Cyanobacteriia > Cyanobacteriales > Microcystaceae > Hydrococcus > Hydrococcus rivularis. The sequence goes on along the minus strand of NZ_MRCB01000036.1, from coordinate 5,260 downwards.
AGAAAACTTGGCGAGTAATCCCAATATTTTTTTTGAGGTCGGTGTCAGTAGTGTACGGCGATAAGCATCTGCCGCTTTTTTAATCCCTTCAGCTTGGGTGGGATAGGGATGAATCACGCTAGATAGACCATTCAAACCAACCTTGTTAACAATTGCTGTCGTCACTTCACTAATCATCTCCCCAGCATGGCGGGCAACAATTGTCGCTCCTAAAATTTCATCAGACCCTTTCTTGTGATGGATTTTGACAAACCCCTCGGTTTCCTCATCTGCGATCGCGCGATCGACGCTACTCATCGGAATTTCGATCGTATTAACATTAATTCCCTGGGATTGAGCCTCATGTTCGTACATCCCTACATGGGCGATTTCTGGGTCAGTATAGGTACACCAAGGCATGACTAAACTGCTGAGTTTGGATCGTCCCAAACCAAAAGGAGAAAACAAAGTATTTTTAATAACTATCCGCGCTGCGGCATCGGCAGCATGGGTAAATTTCCAATTCATGCAGATATCGCCCGCCGCATAAATCTTAGGATTAGTTGTCTGGAGATAGTCATTAACTTTCACTCCCCTGCGATCGTACTCTACTCCAACCGCTTCTAAATTCAGTCCTTCCACATTGGGAGCGCGTCCCGCACCGACTAAGATCTCGTCTACAATAATGGACTGTTTAGTCCCATTGGCGATGAAATCAATCGTTTTGCCTTCAGGTGTCTTTTTTACCCGTTCTATTTGGCTGTTCAACACCAGATGAATCCCTTCGCGGATGAAGGCATTCTGAACGATTTCTGCGGCATCGGCATCTTCTTTATCTAAGAGGTGAGAATGTTTGTGGAACAAAATTACTTGACATCCCAAACGACTGAAAGCCTGAGCTAATTCGCAACCAATCGGACCACCTCCAATGACAGCAAGACGTTGCGGGCGTTCGGTGAGAGAAAAAACCGTTTCATTAGTAAGAAATCCCGCTTCTTCTATCCCTTCAATCGAAGGTCGCACGGCTCTTGCTCCCGTCGCAATCACTGCTTTTTTATACTTAAGAGTCTTACCGCCAACTTCAATGCTATTGTTGTGTAAAAAACGACCCGATCCCAAAAATACGTCAATGCCAAGATTTTGGAAACGTTGAGCGGAATCGTGATGACTAATTCCCGCTCGCAGTTTGCGCATCCTTTCCATGACGGCAGAAAAATTAACATTTATTTGTTCGGGAGGGCTAATACCAAACGCTTCCGCCTCTCGCATCTCGCCAACAACGCGCGAGGAACGAATGATGCACTTGGAAGGGACACAACCTACATTTAAGCAATCTCCGCCCATGAGATGTTTTTCAATTAATGCGACTTTCAAACCCAAGCCAAGCCCTGCTGCGCCTGCTGCGACGACCAATCCAGCCGTACCCGCACCGATGACGACGAGATCGTAGCGATCGCTCGGTTGCGGATTGACCCAATCAGGCGGATGAACGTAAGAAACCAGTCTTTGGTTATATTCGTCCATCGGTGGAACGATTACGTTTTGAAAGGCTGAATTTGACATCACTAACTCCTTGAGAACATTGAATATCCCTAATGGAACGATCTACTCTGTTCCCCGTATGGGATATTTTTTTTCCAACACAAACTCGATCGCCCATAAAATCTCTGATATCTGCGGACGACCGAAGGGAGCGCTATTGATAGCCGCATAATAAAGTGTGCCATCAGGTTTAACCAAGAAAAGACCGGGTTCACAAAATAGAGGGGGTTCATTCTTAAATGCACCTTGGGAAATATAAAGCCCCCAGCGACGCATTAAGTCAATACTAACTTCACAGCCAATCGTAAGCTGTTGAATGCCCCAGTTATCTCTTGATTGTTGGGCTTTTTCTTGACTGTCTCCACTCAAGGCAATGACTTCAACCCCCAGCTTGGCAAAATCCTTCAGATTATTGTTGAGATCTTCTATATAGGTTTGACAAATCGGACAAAACCATCCTCGATAAAAGACAAGCATTGTTAGGTTTTGGGGTTTCTGTTGGGAGAGTTTCCAAAGCTTGCTATCAAGGGTTTTAACCTCAAGTTCGGGGACTTGAGTACCCGTCATTAATTTAGCAGTCATTTTTGTATTTGTTGTCATCATTTATCTCTCACTTCCTTACGGACATTGGCTAAACAACAGCTACCTTGGGGATTATTGACTTCACAACCACAACGTCCAGCTTGAATATGAGTGCGGATTGAAGATTCAGCCGTGCTATGATTAGTTTGTTGAATTTCTTGGAGTATGCGATCGCGCGTCCAATTAAAACAATAACAAACAGGAACTTGTCCCCCCCGATCTTTCTGAAACACAGGCACTTTTACTTCATCTGTGAGAAAAGTTTGACCCTGTTGGTTGAAATACACTACCGAACAATCCATCGAGTCGCAGAAAAAGTAATTAGATTCAGGATTTAAGGTTTCTAATGCCCTCGGTTTTAGCAGACTTTTCAGGGTAATGGTTGGAACTCGTTTGCCTTTATTTCCATTTACCGGACAGTTTGCTTTTAAGGACTTTTGAGTTTGAGAGCAACATTCTTCAGACATATTTTTTCTCCTATTTACAACAATTTTTGCGATGTGACTTGCGGTAGCGAAAATATGAAAGTACAGTCAGTACGATCAAAATTCCCAATGCTGGCAAGAGAACATAATCGAGATAACCTACGATTGCGCTTAATCCCACTGCTCCCAGTAAAATAACCAAAATAGGTGTGAAGCAACACAAAGCTACAATCACTGTTCCTGTCAAACTAGCAATCAGTGCGTTTTTGGGTTTCATCGAAATAAATATTCTTGATTAATTAATTGAGATCGAATCGCTCATTCTCAGGTTCTAAAACTTCATTTTCTAAAGCCTGACGCGCAATTTTGGTTACATAAAGGGTGACGGCTACCGTAGCGATAAAACCAATAATCCGAATTGTCCATTGTACGGCAGGGTTAGCAGGTTGAGCGTCAGTGCCAATCGTGGCAAGATTACCAGCCAGAGAACCAATATATACGTACATAATCGTTCCAGGTATCATTCCCACCGAACCGATAACGTAGTCCTTGAGAGAAACTCCAGTGACTCCATAAGCGTAGTTCAATAAATTGAAAGGAAATATCGGAGAAAGTCGGGTCAATAGGACAATTTTGAGTCCTTCTCTGCCAACGCCCTGGTCGATCGCTCGAAATTTCTTGTTCCCTTCAATTTTCTTGGCAACCCATCCCCTAGCTAGATAGCGTCCGACTAAGAAAGCGGCAGTAGCTCCTAGAGTAGCACCAATGAAGACATAAAGCGCTCCCCAAACTACGCCAAAGACTACACCCGCACCGAGAGTGAGAATTGACCCTGGTAAAAAAGCGACAGTAGCAATAATGTAAAGGAGAATAAACGCGATCGCGCCAACCGTACCGAGACTGTCGATCCACTGCAAAGCATTTCGCAACCATTCTTGCGGGTTAAACCCAACACTGCCAGTAGATTCTTGGGCAAAAGCCGGGTTAGCAGCAAAGAGAAGAGTAATGCCAAAGGTAGCTACCATTAAAATAGCCTGTCGGAAAAACTGCGATCGGTTTCTGGCACGAATATTTTTCATGGTTTTTGCGATTTTTAGTTGTAGCATGAGCGATTTCTCGATCCTAAAGGCTTCGATCTAAAGCTTTTTTGGCAAGGCGCGTCGTGTAGATCGTTACGGCAATGGTAGCGATTAATCCAATGATTCGGATTGCCCACTGTATAGTTTGAGTCTCAGTTGTCGTGGGACGATTGGACATATCGATCGCGGCAAGGTCGCTAGCTAGAGCGCCAATGTAAACATACATGACAGTACCTGGAATCATGCCGAGGGAACCTAAGATGTAGTCTTTGAGGGAAACCTGCGTCACCCCAAAGGCGTAGTTTAAGAGGTTGAAAGGAAATAGGGGAGAAAGGCGAGTTAGCAAAACAATTTTCCATCCCTCCTTGCCAACAGCGCGATCGAGCGCTTGAAATTTAGGATTTTTGCCAATCTGTCGGCAAACCCAATCCCGCGAGAGGTAGCGTCCAAGTAAAAAAGCCCACGTCGCGCCAAGGGTAGCAGCAATTAAGACACAAACTGAACCCCAAAAAACGCCGAACAAACAACCCCCTTTCATCGTCAGGATAGAACCGGGTACGAAAAGCAATGTTGCTAGGTTGTAGATAGCGATAAATGCGATCGCGCCGATGAAACCGAGATTTTTAAGCTGAATTAACGATGTTTGCAAAAGTTCTTGCAGGGGAAAATATTTGGCAGCAGCGATCGCAATGGCAACTAGACCACTGATAAATATCAGTTTGAGCTTAGAATAGAAGCGGCGTTGGTTCGGTGGGGTCATCGGTTTATTCTCGGTCATTTTTCCCGCCAACGAGGAGAGATTTTAGACGAGTTGGCATGATGTTCAAGCTCCCACGCCAGCTACTTTCTAGTCATCTAGTTGGTTTTTGGAAAATTGCCCATTAGATGAGTGAAGGTAACTTTGCCCATTTCACCAGGCATTTGACCGTGTGTCTTGTTATCTGCGTGGTAGGCAACCGCCAGCATTTGATAATTATTATTAGCGGGTACGGTAATCGTTGCAGTAGCGTTGCCGTTGCTGTCGGCTTTGAATTCGTTACCAGGAGTCCCGCCTGCCGGCCCCATATCCATTCCCACAACTTTTTTATTGACCCACCAGAAGGTATAAAGTCCGTTAGGCACTAGGTTACTTGCTTTAAGCGTGACCGTGTAGCTGTTATCTTTGACTGGCGATACGGAAACCTCCCCCTTAGCGGCAAGCCACTGCTCTTGCGTCAAGCCATCTGGAGTACCATTGTCAGCATTAGCCATTAACATTCCAGATGAGGTTTGATTTTGTGCTATTAAAATTCGCGAAATCCCGTCGTCGGTGGTTAAGTTTTTCTTGCCAGTGCCGCCAACCCCCTTGGCTTTGACAGTAGGTAAGATGATAGCAGACAACAGAAGAATAGATAGACTACTGAGAATTAAACGTTTCATGAGTCAAAACTTCTTGTTTTACAGATTGACTTGAATGAATGTTTTCAGACGAGCGATCGCTCAAGCGTGAGGTATTATTTACGAATGAACGGCGATCGCGCTTTTTGCAAGCTTATCGATCGAGGTCTTCATAGAGTGATACGAAGCCGATCTCAAAAAGGATTTACTAATTCTTCCCGAAAGTCGATTTTGGCTGATGGCGATACCAGCGAACCAGTCGCTTGGACGAAACCC
>NZ_MRCB01000035.1 GCF_001904635.1 Hydrococcus rivularis NIES-593 | reverse complement strand
CATGTGTTAGGCACGCCGCCAGCGTTCATCCTGAGCCAGGATCAAACTCTCCATGTTGTGATTAGAGTTTGTGGCTCCGAGAACTAACTGTTCCGGAATCCTCAAATTGTTTTGATGTCTTGGGGGGTTCCCAAAAAATCAATGCTTTTAACGAGGATTGGATGTTCGATTGGCTTTTAAACTATTAATTTGTCTAGGTTCGGCGTGTCTTGGTGCTCCCTCGACACTCTCTTACTACTATTTTAGCGCAGTGAAGAGGACAATTGTACTAGGAAAGAAGCGATCGCGCGACTTTGGGGGATGTGAGATTTACAAATTAATAAACAGGGATCTCTCCCCGAATCAACGCTTGCCAAAGGGTACCTATCTGCAATAAGCGATCGCGGACGATCTCTTCGACGCGATCGCGAAACCCCTCAACTAGCATAACTTGTCGGGTTTGGATCTGCACGTCAATCAGTTGCGGCTTACTAATCGGTTTGCCAATCTGGCTGACGAGGTAGCAGTAGGCAGTGGTTATATCGGGAATTTCCTCGACAATAGCGGCGGCGATTTGACTGGCAACTACATTGTAAAGCTTACCTACGTGGGTAACTGGATTCTTTCCGGCAGCCGCCTCCAGAGTCATGGGACGACACGGCGCAATCAATCCGTTAGTCCGGTTGCCTCGACCAACCTGACCGTCATCTCCCGCTTCAGCCGAAGTTCCGGTTACTGTCAAGTAAGCGCTTAAGCGCTTCACATCATCCCCTGTATTAATCTCGACAGTGACGGGTAGATCGGTCACTTGCCGGACGAGATCTCGAACGATTTCCTGGAGACGGGCTTTTTTGCAGCAGTAGTCGTCGAGGTCGCGAACATAGCGATCGACAAAAGCACAAGCGACGGTCAGTTGGATTTCTTTTCCCTGTCTGATTCCCATCACCTTAATGTCTTCGCCGATTTCTGGGCAAGAGTGCTTAAATTTTGGAGCGTTGAGAGATTTTTCGATTCGATAGACAACTTGTTCGAGAGGACTTAGCGGTGCATAGCCAACCCCGCAGGATGTATCGTTTGCTAGCCAGTTTCCCGTTGCCGAAGCGCGATCGTACAACTCGGCGAGATCCACCGAACCAGGGCGGACGAGACAGTGAATCTTGACGTGTCGTTCGGGATCGAGGGCGTGGAAGTTTTGGCGTAGCCAATCCCGACAGCTTGCGATCGCCAACTCTTCTACAGGAACCTTAACTCCCTTGAATTCTTGGGTTGCCCTTCCAGCTAGAAAGATTTCGCTTGGTGCTAGCACCCGTCCGCCGCCAAAAGCTGGGCAAGCGCTCCCGCCCCAGAGGAGAGCCTTATCTACGTTGTGATGCAAAAGGCAGCCAAAGCGTTCGTAATAGAATTTGCACAAGGCAATACTGACCTGCTCGGCTAGCGCATCGCAAATCGTATCTGGGTGTCCCAATCCCTTGCGCTCGACAATTTCTACTGGCTGTAATTCAATGGGCATCGCAGTCAAAGGGCGAACGATCGGCTTCATAATTTATTTCCAGCGATCGGGGTGGCTATAGAAGAGATTTTTTAGAGTTTTGCTACTTTCCGAAAAATTCCTAGTAAATCTACAAATTCCTCACATTTGGATTTTAGAATTTAAATAATATAGATTAAAAAAAATTTCCTCTCCTAGCTCCTGAGTTGATTCCTAGGAATCAATTAGGAATTAATTCCATTATTGTGCAAAGGTTGAAAGAGTTTTTGAGCGCGATCGCACTGTGATTTTGAAGGAAAGATTATGCAATTGCCAGCGTCAATCACCTTTCGCCACATCCAGCCATTTGAGGCAATTGAGGCGAGAATTCGCAAGGATGCTGCTAAACTAGAGTGTTTCTATGACCGAATCATGAGCTGTCCGGTTGTCGCGGAGTCTCCGCATCGACATCACTACAAGGGCAGACCCGATCGCGTGCGAATTGACCTGACCGCGCCCAATGGGGAATTGGTTGTGAAACGCGATCCACCTGAGCATCAAACTCACGAAAATATCTCTGTAGTAATTTGGGATGCCTTTGATGCGGCAAAGTGCAAACTGCAAGATTATGCTTGCCTTCCGCGGCACGAAACCAAGACTTTCGTTTCATCGAAGAGGAAGGCAACAAAGGTCTCCAAACCAGTACTGTCAGACTAATTGGCAAACACCATCTGCTAGGTTAAACCAGTAATTGCGAATTGTGAATTGATAATTGCTCGGCTACGATCGCAGCTAAAAGTAGACCAAAAGAGGAATAAAGCTAATGTTTAGCGTTGTGCGTTACAGTCAAATTATCGGTCTGATAGCGGTAGATAGCTCTACTGCCTCGCGTTTGGGCGAAGTAGAAGAAGTTTGGCTCGACGAATTGGGACGAATTGCCTATTTGTCAAGCACGCAAGGATATCTGTCATTAGAGCAAGTTTCTGGAGTGGGAACTACTGCCATATCGATCTATGGACGTATTTATGACCGCGCCGCGCCAGTGAATCTCCGTCGCCTACATCGGCTGGTAGTGCGATCGACCCTAGACGAACCGTTGGGCTGGATAGAAGATTTCCTCTTCGATTGGCATACTGGCGAGATCGTGGCTTATATTCTGGCTGGAGATATTGCCGAATCTTTCGGGGGAAGAGCAGTCCTCTATCCCGAAGATGTACTAGAGATTGTTGGCGAAAGAATTGTTATCCGAGAAGGAGCCAAAGATCGACTCAAGAGCGAAGCAGAAGGGCTAAAAGGTTTCTTGAGCGAGAAATCCGATCGAGTAAGACACCTCGTTAAAATAATTAGCGATCGCCTTCACGATCTCATTTCTCCCCACGACAAACCCGAAGTGGTGCGCGTCAAGATCGAGACAGTGAGTGACGAACTTGCCAACTCTGACGAACACGATCGCCATGCCTTGCAAGAAGCCACGGACTTTTTGCAAGAACAATGGCAACATTTACAACAAAGCATCAGTCGCGCAAGCAATCGGGCAAAATCTGCTCTCGATTCTGCTTGGAAACAGATCGCTGGCAAAAGGTAAGCGTTATGACGACAAGATTTCGCAATCGAACGGAAGCCGGACAGCTACTGGCAAAAAAACTAACTGCCTACGCCAATCGCGAAGATGTGCTAGTGTTAGGACTTCCTCGTGGAGGAGTTCCCGTTGCTTATGAGGTGGCAAAGGCATTGAATGCCCCATTGGATATCTGCTTGGTGCGTAAGCTTGGCGTACCGGGACATAAAGAACTGGCAATGGGAGCAATCGCATCGGGTGGCGTTCGGGTACTCAATTACGATGTCGTGAGTTGGTTAAACATTTCCGGAAAGACGATTGACAAGGTAGCTCAAAAAGAACTACGAGAATTGCAGCGACGCGATCGCGCTTATCGAGGCGATCGTCCCCCAGCCGACGCGCGCGATCGCACCATCATCCTAGTCGATGATGGCCTAGCAACTGGCTCTACCATGCGGGCGGCGGTTGCTGTACTGAAAGAACAACAGCCCAAGTCAATTGTCGTTGCCGTTCCAGTGGCACCACCAGACACCTGCAAAACTTTAAGTGCTGAAGTAGACGAGGTAGTGTGTCTCATGACACCAGAACCGTTCTACGCGATCGGTCTTTGGTACGAGAACTTTGCTCAGACAACCGATGAAGAAGTACGCGAATTGCTAAACGAGCAGTTGTCAGCGGTCAAGCACGAGGCTATCTCATTCTAGTAGCCAGAGAATAAATTCTCTTGACGATTGATAAGACTTATAAATGAACTAATGAACCTCCAGCAGTTTGTCGAATTTGCCATCGGGAGTTTTGCGTCTCTGTTCCCGATCGTCGATCCCCTCGGGAGCGTGCCGATTTTTCTGGTGCTGACGGCGAAAGACCCCCCGCGTCTCCGTCAACAGACTGCCGATCGCATTGCTGTGTACACCGTCTTGGTCTTGGTGTTGTTTCTCCTGGTAGGGAGTGGGATTCTGCGCTTTTTTGGGATCTCCCTAGAGGTAATTCGGATTGCTGGAGGAATGGTGGTAGTTCATTCGGCTTGGCAGATGATGGGTGCTAGGTCTCGCCTCAGCAAACGGGAAAATGAGAAAGCGATCCATCGGCATCAAAACGAGCAGTATGAGGATATTGCCTTCACTCCCATGACAATGCCAATGCTGGCGGGTCCTGGAGCGATCGCTACTATCCTCGGACTTGCTGCCCAGGCGGGGCGAACCTTGACATTAGCGACCTTGCTCAACCTTTTGGCAACGCTGTTGGCGATTGCGTTGCTAGGGGGTACGATCTGCCTTTTTCTGAGGGCTTCATGCTGGCTGCTGAATTTCTTCGGAGAAACGGGTATTATGGCATCTAGCCGTATTCTGGGATTCATTACCATGGCGGTGGGCGTTCAGTTCATCCTCAACGGGTTGGCAGATTGGTTGAAGGACTTGCAGTAGTTCGGCGAACTACTATTTTTTAGACGGTAGCAGTTTTTTTTAACCGTCAATAACATCAATGACAGAAAGATAATCGTTTTGAATTAGATCGGCAATGAAGATTTCCGGATCTAGAGTTCTGATAGCAACGCCATCTTCAGTTTGACAACGCTTTGCCATCTGGTTCATAAAGTCTTGGAGACTGTTTGAAGAAATTGACTCTTGGTGCTGAAGTTGTTCTACTAACTCAGTCGCTGAGTCAGCGTTAAACTTAGTTCCCTGACGAGTAACATAAATAGTCATAGCTGCCTCCGAGAATCTTGAGGAAAAAATCACTGATATGAGTGCGAAAGACTTACAGGTTTAATTCACTAGCTTTATAGCAACTACTCATGGCGATAGCGTCTATTCGGTACATAACGTAGGCGAGATAGAGGGACAACAGTGCAGCAAAAAAACACCACACTGAAATAAAGGCATAGTAAAACGTTAGGACAGCAACAATTACTGAAAGCAAAATCAGAAAACCAAAAACTTTAACGCTTTGGTGAGAAGAAATTAGTAAAGGCAACAAAATGAGGGAGGCATAAAGTAGGCAAACCAATTCCCTTGACACAAAAGGATTGAAGATTAATCTCGTTTGATAATCAATCGAGTGATGAATTGTTTGAATAGATAACCAGTTCTCGTGGATTAACAGCGGGAAGTATAGCGATGCGCCATAGAGAAGCCCTACAATGACAAATAGCAAACTAATATCTTTTAGAACGCGATCGCGTTCTAAAACAAAGGCTAAAAAAGGAATCCAAAAAAGCCAAAACCAATGAGAGAAGAAGAGAAACCCTAGAGAACCAAGCGCGATGAAATTGGGGTTGCCCGCGTCGATTCCCAGCCACAAAATCCCTTCCAATCCCTGTTGTATTCCAAAGGCCAATGGAGAACACGCCATTGACAAGTACTCGATATCTTTAGCAATGGCTGTTTTGACACAATAAATTCCTGTTGGAATTAATACAGCACTTAGGATAAAACTAACTGATGCCGAAAAGCACATTTTCTTGCTCCTAACAGTGCTTCATCGTTGCGATCTAGACCTTTGTTTTTTCTATAAAACAGAATTTATCTAAAGATTTTGAGGAATTTGTGAGTTTTTAGTCGCTTATGATTGCGATTAGACTGAACGATTGCTCGAACCGCGATCGTTCGCTGAAAGTCAACTGCTAATTCCAGCAACTGTTCTCGCTGGCATGACGAAAGATCTTGCCTCCTTTATAGATAATTATGAGCTTGATTGATATCTATATTTCGGGCAAGCTCTTGTATGTTGAGATCGGTAAACTTTTTAAAACGAAGTATTATCTACCTTCCAAACAAGCGACAATAAAAATGTAGCCTCTATGTTAGGAGGCAGCTTTATGAAACGGAATCGCCAGCAACATTATCCTAAATCTCTCAAAACGCAACTGCCTAAGGACCTTTCTCCATCGAGAGAGCAGTTTAGACACCGCGATCGGGGCATTCGTAGCGGACGCGTAAAAGTCAATCGTTGACAGGACGCGGAAGCGCCAAAAACAACTAATAAATTTTGTGTAATGAACGGTGGGAGACTTTTCAAACCTATTCTCATAGTTGCGATCGCGGGTCTTTTGTTGTCTAAAACCCTGACCCATCTTCTTACGGAGGCGTGGTGGTTTGACTCTGTTGGTTTTTCTGGGGTTTTTTGGACGAGACTGACTTGGCAAATTTTCGTCTGGGTAGGCACGTTTGCTGTATATTTCCTATTTTTGTGGGGAAACTACCGATTTGCCATGCACCGGACGCGCCATCGTGCCTTCCGCTTTTTTGAGGGAGACAACTGGTTAGCCTCTGCCGAGACAAGCGCCAATTTCATCGCGTTCGCGGCGATCGCACTAGCAGCTTTAGTTGCAGCCATTGTCAGCCTCCCAGCCTGGGAAACCGTTCTCAAGTTCCTGCATCCCACTGAATTTGGCAACCGCGATCCCATTTTCAGGCAGAACATCAGCTTTTACATCTTCAAACTGCCCTTCTATGAAGGCATCTGCTACTGGCTTTTAGGACTTTTGTTGGCAGGAGTCCTCCTGTCGGGACTAACCTACGTTCTCAAAGGCGAAATCGCGCCGGGACGAGGTTGGAGCATTAGCCTAGCAGGACAAGCTAAAACTCATTTAAGCTGCCTTTTCGCTGCGATCGCCCTCCCGCTTGCTTGGATTTTCTGGCTCGCACGCTATCGTTTGCTCTACACTAGCTCTGGAATCGTCTTTGGGGCTGGCTATACCGATGTTAACGTCCGGTTGTTGGCTTACAAGGTCATGGCGCTTCTGGCGTTGGGAATCGCCATAATATTCCTGCTTTCGATTGGGCGGCGAAATTTTCTACTTCCCCTGCGCGGACTGGGAATTGTCGCGATCGCCTGGGTACTACTCGGCGTTATCTCTCCTTGGTTTGTCCAGCAATTCATCGTCAACCCCAACGAACTCGTCAAAGAAAAGCCTTACATCGCACACAATATCAAATTTACCCAAGCTGCTTATCGCCTCGACGACGTGCAGAGAGAAAGTTATGCTGCCGAGGCGAGACTAAACCGTCGGGTTTTACAAAATAATCAAACCACCATCCGCAACATTCGCCTGTGGGATTATCGTCCCCTACTTAGTACCTACCGCCAGCTTCAGGAGATTCGGCTTTACTACGAATTTAAGGATGTCGATGTCGATCGCTATCGTATCAACGGCAATTACCAACAAGTCATGCTTTCGGCAAGAGAACTCGCCTTTAATCAGATCCCCCAGGAAGCCCGAACCTGGGTTAACCAACGGCTGAAATACACCCACGGCTACGGGTTAGTCATGAGTCCGGTCGATCGTGCGACTGCCGATGGCTTGCCCGAACTCTATATCAAAGATATTCCGCCCGTCTCTCAAATCGATTTAAAGGTAAGCCAGCCCGCGATTTATTATGGCGAACAGACTGATAATTATATCTTTACAGGGACGACGACCGATGAGTTTGACTATCCCCAAGGCGATAGCAATGCCTTGACTCGCTATCGGGGGCAAGGCGGTGTAGCCATTCCCTCATTCTGGCACAGGCTAGCTTATGCCTACGACCTGGGCAGCTTGCAAATTTTGATTTCTAATTACTTTACCAACCAAAGCCGCATCCACTACTATCGACAGATTCAGGAACGAGTCAGCCACATCGCGCCGTTTTTGCGCTATGACAGCGATCCCTATTTAGTGGTTATCGACGGCAGATTGCAGTGGATTTTGGATGCTTATACGGTTAGCGATCGCTATCCCTATTCCGAACCCGTTAGCCACAGTCAAGACGAGGGACAACCGTCAGATATTCTGCGCGATCGCGTCAACTACATCCGCAATTCGGTTAAAGTTTTAGTGGATGCCTATGACGGCACTTTGAGATTTTTTGCTATCGATGAAAGCGATCCGTTACTCGCAACCTACCGCAAAATCTTTCCTAACTTGTTTGAGGCGAGGACGGCAATTCCTGAAGCAGTTAAAGCCCATTTTCGCTATCCGCAAGACTTGTTCGTCATCCAGGCACGGATGTATCTGTCCTATCACATGAGCAATCCAGAGGTATTTTACAATCGCGAAGACCTTTGGAATTTCCCGATGCAAATCTACGAGGGCAATCCAGTTCGCATGGAACCCTATTACGTTCTCGTGCGCCTGCCGGGACGGGAAGAAGCTGAATTCCTGCTCATTTTGCCCTTCACTCCTGCCAACAAAGACAACGCGATCGCCCTGATGGCGGCGCGTTCCAACGGCAAAGACTACGGCAAACTGCTGCTGTACGAGTTTCCCAAACAAAAATTAGTGTATGGTCCCCGACAAATTGAAGCCCGCATCGACCAAGAACCGCAAATATCCCAACAGTTTAGTCTTTGGAATCAGGCAGGATCTAGGGTCATACGCGGCGATCTGTTAATAATTCCTATCGAGCAATCCTTGCTCTACGTCGAACCCGTTTATTTGCGCGCAGAACAAGGCGAATTGCCTCAACTCAAACGCGCGATCGTCGTCTATGACCAAGCCGTTGTGATGGAAGATTCCCTCTCAAAATCTCTAGCGGCAATTTTTGGCGGCGAAGAATTGCCAAAAGCAAGAGAGGGAGAGAGTTCCCGATTAGCTCGATCTGCCCTAGAAACTTATCAAAAGGCACAAGAGGCATTGAAGCAAGGAAATTGGGCTGAGTACGGACGCTATCAGGAGCAGTTGCAGGAAATTTTAGAGCAGTTGTCAAATGAATAAACTACTTCTATCTTAATCGTTTCCGGATTCCTGACTCTCTAGGTCCGGAAGCGGAAAGATTTCTCCAGTTAGATAAGCGTCAAAGTGTTGTTGGAAATAGCGCCAAGAGGTCATATCTTCCCGGTCTAAGAGAGATTGGGGTGCATTGCGATAGAGGGGGACTCTGGTGTTAATTTCATCCTGAAGGAGTTGTGGCAATTGAGTGAAGTCGCTTACTTTGCTGCCCCAAGCGCTATAAATAAGATGACCGGGGCGATCGCCCATTTTCATCCAAGGCAACCAAGGACCGATTCTGTCCCAACAGAGATACAACTGAGAAACTGAGTTAATAGCGGGATTTAATAAGTCTGCTAGGGGTACGGTCAGCTTAAATAATTCGACAGCTTGATAGGTTGGGTTGGGACTGTAGCCGACAAACCTTTCGTCTTCAGCTAAGGGATTTGGGTAGGTGGGAAAAATGTCAAAAACAAAGGTAGCAAAGTCGCGATCTACATAAGCTGGAAATTGTCCCTCGAAATAACTTTGTACTGGGTTGTTGGCAACATGCATGACCGGAACAGCTTCTCCCGTCCAGGGATTTTCCCATTGTTGCAAAACTCCATTCGTACTCGGATCGAGGTAGTAGGTTAATTCTCTTGATGTAAACTCCCAGCCTCCATCTTTGGAAGGAATGCAGCGACTCACGCTCATTCCAACTATATTAAAGAGGCGTTTCCGTTTCTGTCCGGGAACAAGAGCATAGAGCGAACCACTCCAAGTCAGCCATGATTGTTCGCTAGGTTCAAGAGAAGCACGGACTTTAACAAATGTTTTAGCATCAAATTCTCTCACTGAAGTCATAATCTTCAGCCTCCTTAAATCAAAATTTATAGCAAGCTGGGGAAGCATCTACAGAATTGTTTGGGTTAACTGTTCCCGATGTCGATTGCTGCTAACTCGCGGCAGTCGATGCTTAAAACCGCAGAGAATTTCCCAAGAAATCGTTCCTAAAATATCTGCCCAATCATCGGCAGATATTTCTCGATCGCCATCTTTACCAATTAAAGTCACAACCTCTCCCACTTGTAAGTCGGGAATGCTGCTTACGTCTAGCATTAATTGATCCATCGTAATCGCGCCAATTTGTGGGACTCGTTGCCCTCGAATTAGCACCTGCATGCGATTAGACAGATTGCGTGGTACGCCATCGGCATAACCGATTCCCACGACGGCTATACGCATTTCGCGATCGCTAATAAATTGATGTCCGTAACTCACTCCCGTTCCTGGGGGAATGGTTTTCACTTGGGTAATTCTCGCTTTAACTTGCAAAACGGGTTGGAGATCGACTCGCGATCGCAAATGAGGGGCAGGATAAAGTCCATAGAGTGCCAAACCAACTCGCACTAGATCGTAGTGTAGGTTGCGATCGCTCAGAGTAGCGGCAGAATTAGACAAGTGCAGGCGCGGCGGTACGATTCCGGCTGCTTTGAGTTGTCCGATCGCTTCTTGAAACCGTTGGTGCTGTAGCTGCATGGTAGTGGGATCGGGATCGTCAGCCGTAGCAAAATGGGAATAAATACTGGCTATTTTCAAACCGGGCAACTGCTGGACTAATTGCACGAACTCTAACGCCTGTTCCCAGCGCATTCCCAAACGAGACATCCCCGTGTCTAACTTCAAATGCACGGGGATAACCTTATTCAATTCTACCATTGTTTCCGAAAAGATTAAGGCTTGCTGGGGATTGCACAGAGTCGGTTGTAATTTCCAGTTGGCGATCGCGGCGACTTCTTGTGGGGTATTGATAGCGCCTAAAAGCAGAATCGGAGCAACAATTCCCGCTTCCCTCAGTTCGATTCCTTCGCCCAACGTCGCAGTTGCCAGCCAACTCGCGCCCGCTTGCAATGCTGCTTGGGCAACTCTTACCGCCCCATGACCGTAGGCATCCGCTTTGACTACTGCCATCAATTGGGTTTGCGGCGACAAAACTTGTTTAATCTGCCTGACATTATGTGCCAAAGCAGCGCGATCGATTTCTACCCAAGCTCGATGGCGAATAATTTCAGACAATTGATAACTGTGACGACTTTCAGGAATAGAACGCAGCGTTTCCGAACCCAGCACGGTAGAATACCCCTCACACGCACACTCAGCGAAGCTCGATAAATTTGAGTTCCTCTAAGTCCGAGATATGCTCAAATTAACAAAAGTTCCTCAAAAGTCAAGCTCCTAAAATTATTCTTTATCATTTGCCGTAAAAAACTCGGAAACGGTTAAGCGGATTTAAGGAAGACTTTAGCGGCATCCTACTACCGAAGCTCTGTAAGTTTTGCCAATTGCATTAAGTTCGCCAACATAGAGATTAACTTGATACGGAATAACTCCTCTGCGAGGATTTCCTGTAATACTTATTGATTCTCCTTCTTTAAGAGAAACTGTTTGATTATAAACCTCTCCAGATGTATCGTCACTGTATTTGAGATTCATTCTAATTGTATATTCTCCTGGATCTTTGGCTCTTATTGTTGCAATATAACGGTTATAAGAAGCTGTCGGTTCTACGGCAAAATCGGTGTTCCAGTTATTTCTATATATAACAGAAGCCCCTGGAGGACTAACGGTTTTTTGAACGCTTGCTCCTTCTCCGCCAACAACTGGTAAAGCCTTACAATTAGCAGCCTTAGCAGGTAAATTGGGATTCAAAGACAGGCTTGTCATTGCGATTATCCCTACACTTAGCCAATTCTTGATGAAATGCAAAAATTGCATTTTTCCTCCTAATCAACAATCAAATTTAGTTGGGTTTTTACAGTTATTTATGGTCAATAACCACGACTTTACTATTAAGAGAATTTGTCTTTTAGCAGCCTAGCAGAAATCTAACTAATTCTCGATCTATTTCAGGAGGGAAATAGCTAAGTTGAACCCTATTCTTTGGATAGAATTTTAGCCTTGTAAGACTCTATCTATAGACTTATACGGATACGGAGCCTATTTATAAAAAATAGGGGATGGATGGCTATCGCCCTCACCCCAACCCCTCTCCCAGAGCGGGAGAGTGGCTCTCAACTTAAGACTTTGGACTGAGGTTCCTTCGCCCTTTGTGGGAGAAGGGATTTAGGGGTGAGGGGACAAAGATTTGTCAGTCAACCAGGATGGATGGTGCGTCATTGACCCACCATTCCCTATTGAAGCGATCGCTTGTCTCAATCAATTATCCTTTTACTACGGCAATGGGATGCAGACGAGCTACTTTATGAGCGATGCCAGCTTTGCTCACTGCTTCCACAACGCGGCTGACATCTTTGTATGCTTTGGGCGCTTCTTCGGCAAGTCCCGGCATCGAACCCGCACGAACGCTAATTCCTTCATTTTCTAACTCCTGCCGTAAGAGATCGCCCCGAATTTCCCTTTTCGCTTTATGGCGGCTCATCACCCGTCCCGCACCGTGACAGGTAGAACCGAAAGACAATTCTTCATTAGTGTTCGTTCCCAGCAAAATCCAACTCTCCGTTCCCATCGAACCGGGTACGAGAACGGGTTGACCGATCGGGCGATACTCACTTGGCAGCCCTGCAAATCCGGGACCAAACGCCCGCGTTGCCCCCTTGCGGTGGACGCAGACGGTCATATCTTTCCCTTCAATGCGGTGTTTTTCTATCTTCGCCATATTATGGGCAATATCGTAGACTTGGCGTAGGGGATTTTCTCCGGCTTGCGAACCGAATATCTCTTTGAAACTGCGCCGCGCGTGATATGCCAACGTTTGACGGTTGGCAAACGCATAATTGGCAGCTGCTTTCATTGCCGCTAGATAGGCTTGTCCTTCGGTTGAATCGATGGGCGCGCAGACCAATTCGCGATCGGGTAGTTGGATGCCGTAGTTGATGACTGCCCATTGAAAGTCTTGGACGTAATCGGTACAAATTTGGTGTCCGAAACCGCGAGAACCGCAGTGAATTTGCAAGGCGAGACATCCTTCCTGCAATCCCATGATTTCAGCCGCTTCGCGATCGTAGATTTCCTCGATGACATCGACTTCTAGAAAGTGATTGCCCGCTCCCAGCGTACCTAATTGACCTCTACCGCGTTCTTTGGCGCGTTTGCTCGCCTTGCTAGGATCTGCTCCTTCTAAGCAGCCAAATTCCTCGGTGCGCGGTAAGTCTTCTTCAAGGGCATAGCCATGCTCTAGCGCCCAGCGAGCGCCCTTTCGACATACATTGTCTAATTCTTCTGTCGTAAGAGGGATGCTTCCCTTTTCGCCAACCCCGCTGGGGCAGTTTCGGTAGAGAGTGCTTGCTAAGTCGCTTAAATAGGGTTTGGCGCTTTGATAGTCGATGGGCGAGGCTAAAACGCGAACGCCGCAGTTGATATCGTATCCAACTGCTCCAGGAGAAATAATACCTCCGGGTACAAGAGAGGCCATCACGCCGCCAATCGGCATGCCGTAGCCCTGGTGTACGTCGGGCATAATGGCAACATGACCGACTAAACCGGGCAGGCAGGCAACATTGACTGCTTGGGTAATGGATAAATCCCCCAAGGCATCCTCTAGAAGTTCCTCATCGGCGAACACCCAAACGGGAACTTTCATTTGTGGATGAAAGGAGGTAGGAATTTCCCAAATGTAATCGTTAATTCGACGAAAATCCTGTTTAGTAATCATCATAAATCCTCGTATTAATTTAGTTTTTTCTATCAGCGAATACAAGTAATTAACGCTAAAAGTTTTGACGGGTAATGCTTAAAATGGATGTTTTGTGAGGGTAACAACTCCAGGAGAGTATTGCTTGCCCTATACTCAATATACTACAGCTTGTATTATACGTCTAAGACTATCGTCGCCTCAAAACCCGTTTCTGTAGAACGAATTGCTAGGTTGTGGTAAGTGGCTGCTTTGATATCTTTGAGCCATTGTTGGACGGGCAAACCAGTGACGGTTGCCTGTAAATTGCGCTCGTCGAGCTGTAGGATTTCTATGCGATCGCAGCCGAGATTTTCACTTTCGTGAAGGTGAAGCAGTTCGTTTAACCAGGCAATAAGTAAACTTTCGCTGTCGATTCCCTGCAAGCGAATTTCTCGGATCGTCTCTGGGCGATCGCTCAGTCGAGCGCCTGCTAGGTGATAAAGTCCTTTGGCTGCTTGGATAAATAAGGCTTCTAGGCTTTTTCCCCAAACTCGATATGCCCAATCAGCCGTATGTTCGATCTCTTCAAACCCTTCTGTTGCAGTTAGGTCGCTTTTATCTTTCATTTTATAAAATTTTGGTTAGTTTTAAATAGTTTGGAGTCTCTATTCATCTTAGCCAATCAAATTGCCTGTTGGATATTTTAAAAGTTGTTTGAAATTAACGAATGGAGAAAGAAGAAGAAAAAAGAAACCCTAAAACTAAAATTAGGAAATTTCATTGAGTTTGCTCGCCAGAAATCTCGATCGTATTTTTTAACATAGAGAGTTTAAAAAAATTGTTAATCTAGTATTAGATAAAGAGTGGGGCTTCATCGCTACAGTTGCCGAACTTTTATTAACGCTACAAGCAAAAATTAAGGAGGCAGTAGCTATGTTAAAAGAAAGATCGAGAGAGCCAATCAGTCGCTCGACATCAAAAAACAATTTACAACTCATTCCCGATCCTTGGGAATTACCAAACCCTGAGTTGGAAAACGAATCGGCTCAAGCGTGGCAACCTGCTATAGAGTTGCACCCCTTAATTAGTGCGGGAGGAAATCCAACAGCTTTACAACTACCGAGTCCTAAAATCAACTCGATCGAACTCCTATTGCAAGATTGGCTGAAGCTGGGGAAAGAGCAGGCGAAAAAACTTGCAGAAAACGTCAGGGAAGCCTTAGGACTACTTTATTGGATAGAAACGATGGCGTACTGAAGTATAAATTCCGAATTTTAAATCGAGAATTCGGATAAGGGAAAAATCATGACTACACTATTACACAATAGAATTGAAGCGGGTCAACTGCTTGCATCCAGGCTAACAGGTTATGCCAATTGCCCGGATGGAATCGTCTTGGCGCTACCTCGCGGTGGGGTTCCCGTTGCCTTCGAGATTGCTAGAAAATTGCGGCTTCCGTTAGACGTGTGCTTGGTACGCAAGTTAGGCGTGCCGGGACACAAAGAGCTGGCAATGGGAGCGATCGCTCCCAATGACGTAACGATCGTCAACCGCGATGTCGTCAACTGGCTGCACATTTCGCCCGAAACCATCGAGCAAGTTGCCGAGCAGGAAAAAAAGGAATTAGCACGACGCGATCGCGCCTATCGAGGCAATCGCCCCTATCCGGAAATTCGCGATCGCACCGTTATCCTCGTCGATGATGGCATTGCTACGGGAGCAACCATGCGAGCGGCGATCGCCGCCTTGCGACAGCAGCACCCCAAAGAAATCGTCGTCGCCGTCCCCGTTGCTGCCCCATCGGTTTGTCAAGAGTTAAGAACCGAAGTAGACAAACTAATTTGCCTCAGAAAACCAGAACCCCTCCATTCTATTAGCCTCTGGTACGAGGATTTTTCCCAAACCACCGACGAAGAAGTACGCGATTTACTAGAGAGAGCAGAACGCGAACTCATGGTAATGAAATAACCGCGACCAGTTACCTAGCGATCGCCAAGAGCTTATCAACAACTAACGATAAAAACACAAAGTTAAAAATGAACGAAAAATCCACAATCGACTGCCGAGAATGCGCAGTTTCCGTCACGGCGGGCGAAGTCTTTCTCAAAGGAACGCTGGGCATTCCCAAAAACGCCAAAGGAATCGTGTTGTTCGCTCATGGCAGCGGCAGCAGCCGACACAGCCCGCGCAACCAATATGTGGCGCGAGTGTTGCGCCAAGCGGGGCTGGCAACGCTGCTGATCGACCTGCTGACGCAAACAGAAGAAGCGATCGACCGCCAAACCCGACAAATCCGCTTTGACATCGACTTGCTTGCCAAACGAGTGATTGGAGCTGCGGAATGGCTGGTTCAAAATCCGATCGCCCGACATCTAAAAATCGGTTATTTTGGCGCTAGTACGGGAGCTGGTGCAGCTCTCGTTGCAGCGGCAGAACGTCCCGAACTGACGAGCGCGATCGTTTCTCGCGGCGGACGACCGGACTTGGCAGGTGTGGCGCTAGCGCGCGTCAAAGCCCCAACCTTACTCATCGTTGGTGGAAAAGATCTGTTAGTCATCGACATGAACCGAGAAGCGATGAAGCATCTCCAGACAGAAAAAAAACTGGAAATTATTCCTGGCGCCACCCATCTCTTTGAAGAACCAGGCACCTTAGAAGAGGTAGCCCGACTAGCCAGTCAATGGTTCGATCGCTACCTCAGCAGCGATCGGCTCCCTAAAAACTAATGTACAGACAATAAATATCCGCTTCTGAATAAGAGCGCATCTGTACCATTAATAACTGATTACTGATTACTGAAATTATGCCCATCGATCGCGATAGCAAACAAAAAACCCCAGAACCGAGCGGATTGGGTCGCAGCCTAATTATCCTGCTGATGTGGCTGGTCTTCATCAATTTATTTGTCCTGCGAGGGACGCAGGAGTCAACCGTATCCTACAGTCAATTTATCGACCAAGTAGAAGCCGGTAAAGTTGCCAGCGCCAAAATTGGTTCCGATCGAATCATATACGTTCTTAAACCCGAAGGCAAAAACGCTCAAACCCAAAAATCGCAGGAGTTAATAACTATTCCGGTTGCAGGCGATTCCGACCTGCCCAAACTGCTGCGCGAGCATGATGTCGAATTTTCCGCACTGCCTCCTAGCAATGCTGGCTGGATTGGAACGCTGCTAAGTTGGGTTGTTCCACCCCTGATCTTTGTCGGACTTTGGGGATGGCTGATGGCTCGCTCTCAAGCCAATGGAGCGACTGCCCTCACGGTAGGAAAGAGTAAAGCTCGCATCTATTCAGAAGGTAATACAGGCGTAACTTTCGATGACGTAGCAGGAGTTGATGAAGCCAAAGCAGAATTGCAAGAAATCGTCGATTTTCTAGCAAATGCAGGTAAATATACCCGTTTAGGGGCAAAAATTCCTAAAGGCGTTCTTTTGGTCGGACCGCCGGGAACGGGGAAGACTCTATTGGCAAAAGCGATCGCTGGAGAAGCTGGAGTGCCTTTCTTTAGTATCTCCGGCTCGGAATTTATCGAGTTATTCGTCGGCATCGGTGCATCGCGGGTGCGGGATTTATTCGAGCAGGCGAAAAGACAAGCGCCCTGCATCGTGTTTATCGACGAATTAGATGCGCTCGGCAAATCGAGGGCAAATGCGGGTGGAATTCTGGGCGGCAATGACGAACGCGAACAAACCCTCAATCAATTACTCGCCGAGATGGATGGCTTCGATACAAATACGGGGGTCATTCTCCTCGCCGCAACCAACCGCCCGGAGGTGTTAGATCCCGCCCTATTGCGTCCCGGACGTTTCGATCGCCAGATCCTAGTAGACAGACCCGATAAAATCGGACGAGAAGCCATTCTGAGGGTTCATGCCAAAAATGTGACCCTCGCTCCAGACGTAGAATTAGATAAACTGGCAGCGCGAACGCCGGGATTTGCCGGAGCAGATTTGGCGAACTTGGTCAACGAAGCCGCCTTGCTTGCCGCTCGCAAAAATCGCAATGCAGTGACGATGGAAGATTTTAACGAAGCGATCGAGCGAGTCTTGACGGGATTGGAGAAAAAATCTCGCGTTCTCAATGAAATTGAGAAAAAAACCGTTGCCTATCACGAAGTCGGTCACGCCATCATCGGGGCGAATATGCCCGGCGCGGGGGCAGTGGAAAAAATCTCAATCGTGCCTCGCGGCATCGGAGCGTTGGGCTATACGTTGCAATTGCCAGAAGAAGACCGCTTCCTGATGCTCGAAGATGAAATTCGCGGTCGCATCGTTACCCTTTTAGGCGGACGGTCTGCCGAAGAATTAGTCTTTGGTAGAGTATCGACCGGCGCGAGCGACGATATTCAAAAAGCCACCGATCTCGCCGAACGGTTTGTGACGCTCTACGGCATGAGCGATAAATTGGGTCCGATTGCTTTCGAGAAAGCACAACAACAATTCCTCGAAGGATTAACTAACCCTCGTCGCGCCGTCAGTCCTAAAATTGCCGAAGAAATCGATCGCGAAGTTAAAGAAATCGTCGAGGGAGCGCATCGCATTGCCTTAGCTATTTTAGATAAGAATCGGGACTTGTTAGAAGAGACAGCGCAAGCCTTGCTAGAAAAAGAAATTCTAGAGGGAGAAGAATTGAAAGAGCGGCTCAAGCGCGTCCAAAAAACGCCAGAAATGGACGAATGGCTGCTGACGGGTCAACTTTCTGAGGCAATCCCGTTTCCATCCACCTTTAATGGGGGACAGCGGATTGGTTCGGCAACCAGTGAAAAGTAAAGTAAGCGAGGGAGAAAATCAACTACCTTAAGTTTTGGATAAGTATGTTATGCGATCGCAGTAGTTCGCGCTAAATTATTGAGTATCGATATTTAGCTTAAATTCAAGTCAGGATTTAATATGCTCAAAACTACTGCGAAATTCGCTATTTTTACTGCCCTTAGTACCCTCTTGCTGCAAACGTCGCTGCCAGCCCAGGCTAGACCCACTCAGCCAACTCAAACAAAAAATGCAGAAGCCGTCTATAAAAAAGCCAAAGCTGAGTTACCAGAAGAATGGTATGTCGTTTATCGCATAACCGAGAGAATTGCTAGAGCCAACGGACAGGATACCTCCCCTTGGCGCGTAGTAGTTGTCCCCGAATATCAAACCAATGCCTTCGCGACAGACGTTAACCTCATCGCTATCTATAGCGGCATCATGGATCAGCTAGCCGGAGATTCCTCAGCCCTTGCCTGCGTAATCGCCCACGAAATGGGACACCACGTCAAGCGCCATATTGCCGTCGGTGAAGCCGAAAAAGATAGAATCCGAAAAGAGGCAGAAGCAGAAGTGATGGCAGAAGCAGAAGATGCTCGGGATGATGTTGAAGGAAATGCCGTTGGCGGAGCCATTCTCGGTACGGTTGGTGGGATCTTAGGCGGTGCGGTCGGTGCAGCGAGTAACGTCGGTCAATCGGCTCTAGAAGGTGCTAGTCGCCAGCGCGTTGCCGATGCCGAGGAGCGGGTACAGGAAATTGTCAAGCAAAAAGAACAAGAAATGGCAGAAACCTTCCGCAGACAAGAATCTGAAGCCGACGAGGTCGGCTACACGTACATGACTAGAGCGGGCTTCGATCCAGAAGGCTGCTTGCGAGTCATGGATGTTTTGGGACGAACGCCAGGAGCAGAATTTGATACATCGCATCCATCCGTTCCCAAACGTGTCGAGCAGATTAAAGCGTTAATGACGCAATATCCCGCTCAAACCCTAGCGCAAGAAGGAAAGACGAGGCTTACAGGAAACCCCTTGAGCTACAGTTTGTCTAGCGATGGAATGTCATTGCGAATCAACCGTCGTGGTGGCGGTTCGACGGCAGACGACATCGATCGCCGATTCGGACAATAGCAGCCTGTGTGAGTTCGGAGTTCGGAGTTGTTATGCTTGAATTCCGAATTCCGAACTCTGGCTATCCCTTTTCCTTAGCCAAAACGAAAACGTTTCCCTCATTTCCCCGTCCGACGCGCAAATCTTCATCC
This sequence comes from Hydrococcus rivularis NIES-593, assembly GCF_001904635.1. Lineage (GTDB taxonomy): Bacteria > Cyanobacteriota > Cyanobacteriia > Cyanobacteriales > Microcystaceae > Hydrococcus > Hydrococcus rivularis. The sequence goes on along the minus strand of NZ_MRCB01000035.1, from coordinate 25,802 downwards.
AAATAGGTAATCTCCAGCCAACCCTGCTGCTCGCGGCTTTCGATGCTAAAGTCAAGAGGGAGAAATTTCTTGCCTAACTCTATTTCCTGAATCAGGCGATCGGGAGAAATATACCCTATCAAGCGTTGCAAGCCAAGAATCGATCGCTCGAATTTGACATTGACTCGGCGATCGCTGACGGGTTCAAAGCGAGCTGCGACGCTGACGATCCCTTCAAAAAAAGGCACGCCAATAATCTCGGCAATATTGTAGAGTTTGGCTTGCTCGGTGCGAATGCATTGATAAACTTGACCGAGTTGCAAGACAGGAATTCGATTGAGTCCCAGAATTCCGCGACTGGTAGTATAGAGCAAGCGCCAGTCTCCTTCGAGTAAATTTTTTGCCTCGACTGGTTTGGGAGTGGGATTGCGATCTTCGAGTTGCTCTATAGCTGAGAGAACTTTGACTTTGTCCCTTTCAGTAGCTAGCAAACCGCGATTTTTCCCGGCGATCGCTTCTAGTAATTTAGCCTTCTCGTTCATCGGTTTTTCCCTATCGCTACTACTTACGTCTTTAATAACTTTAAACCTGACCCTCGTTCGATAAGTTTTTTAAAGTTCTTGGCAAACGAACTTCTTTACCTTTTTTTCGTCTATCGAGGAGGAGGTTTTGACTGCTAAACTCTAAATGTCTAGACTCAAATATCTCGGTTAATCATGCACAATCCTTCATTGCGCCAAGAACCTCGTTACGAACCCGCATCCGTCATTCCTCTCAAGAAAGACTCTTCTTTGATCGATTGGCTAAAAGCCACGGGTCGCCTGATCGAACGCGAAACCGTTGAAGATACAGAAGTGCCTCCGATAGAAGACGAGATCGGAATTGAAGATTTCATCGATGTCGATGACAGTATTTACGACGACGATGACGACGAGATCGAACTCGATATTGATGAAGATTAAATTTCGTCTCGCTGTTTCGTCTAATGCAGGTAACGACGAGGTGCGGCGGGTGCTTTGTCATTGGTCAGAGCGTCATTAGTCATTAGTACAAAGGACAAAGGACGAATGACAACTCTTACTCTATTAATTGTTGTGTGAGTCAGTTGTGGACGCAAAATTATCTTTATCGACAAGCCTAAAAAAGCCTTCAGGAACCAGCTTGTTAATTCTCCTGATCCTTCTCTCGCTCCTGCTTGCAAGCCTTTTTGCTTGCATGGCAGGTCGGTTTCCCGAAGCCAGCTTTGAGATCCTCATTCCCATGGGCATCAGCGCTCTCATCAGTGCCGGACTCGGCTATGGCGTTGTCCCCGTACTGCGAAGGCTCAAAACCGGTCAAGTCATCCAAGAAGACGGTCCGCAAACTCACCTCAAAAAAGCAGGAACGCCAACTATGGGAGGCGTGTTTTTTGTGCCAGTAGCCGTTATCGTTGCTACGGTTTGGTCGGGATTTGCGCCCAATGCGATCGCCACTTCTGTACTCACCCTCGCTTATCTGGGTATTGGTTGGTTTGACGATTGGCAAATCCTTCGCCAAAAGTCTAATAAAGGGATTTCCCCGCCCATGAAGCTAGCGCTACAAATTCTCGTAGCGGTTCTTTTTTGTCTGTGGACGCTCTGGAGTCAACCAGAGAGGATTACTGACATTACTCTCCCTGGAAATCTCGTGTTGCCATTGGGAGTTCTTTTTTGGGCTTTAGCCGGATTTGTCCTGGTTGCCGAAAGCAATGCTACCAATCTCACCGATGGAGTCGATGGACTGGCTGCTGGAACGGTCGCGATCGCGTTTTTGGGACTGGCGGCTTTAGTGGCACCAACTTCGCCGGAATTAACGATTTTCTGCGCCTGCATGAGTGGAGGCTGTTTGGGGTTTGTCGTCCACAACCGCAATCCCGCTACCGTTTTCATGGGAGATACGGGTTCCCTCGCTCTCGGTGCTGCAATCGCTGCTGTCGGCATTCTCGGCGGCAAACTGTGGGGGCTATTTGTTGTCAGTGGGATTTTCTTCGTCGAATCCCTCTCCGTCATTGCTCAGGTGAGCTATTACAAGGCTACCAAAGGACCCGATGGCAAAGGCAAACGGTTATTAAAAATGGCACCCCTGCACCATCATTTAGAACTGAGCGGCTGGTCGGAAACTCAGATTGTGGGAGCTTTTTATCTAATTAATGCTGGGTTAGCTCTTCTAGCCGTTGTTTTATCGTAATATTAAATCTGGTTGAACAATTTCAATACCGAGTAATGCGAAAGATCTTTCGCTTACGCTCAGGACGCTTCGCGTCTTATACCAATTTTCAGGTTTTCCGATATACATTCTTCTCCCCTCTCCCTATTTGGGAGAGGGGTTGGGGGGTGAGGGCGATCGACTATCTCTGTCATTAATGAATGAAAAATGATATTACTCGCGAGCGAGACTTATGTCCTAACGGACACGCTACGATGAACGCACTACATATTATGACTCTATAACCGGATTTGATATAATTTTTACGAATCGACATTAAATCATAAGCTCTTAAGACTTATCTGTCAATAGCGGAATTCAGTCTAAAGACCCATTGAATTGGCGTTTGCTTTTCTGGGATAGCTTTCAAGCAACTCTACTAAAAACTCAGGATCGCTTTGCGAAAGTTTATCTAAAATTTGCTTGGCTCGTTCGCGAGTTTGTTCTTTGCGATCGCTTTTGATTTGTTCTACTTGCCTTTGGATTTCCTTGAGTTGTTCTAACGCTCGGATGTCTTCCAATGCTTCTGGCTTCAATTCACGGACTACTGCGAGTAAGGAATCAGTGAGAATTCCCAGTTGTTTGCCATAGGAAGCAACCTCATGGAAAACTTCTCGTTCGATCTCAGGATCTCCAGCATCAGGTTCAATTTCTCTGCTGAACCAATCTGTACGGGGAGAAATGTCTTGAGTAACCGAACCGCTGAAAGGAAAATGAAAGTTAGGCGACCATTGCATTGGCGAAAACATGGCAAACTCCTTGGTATGTAGAATCCTTCCAGCAGCTACGCCGAAACATCGAGAAATTATTTCTCGATCGCTGTTTTACCTCATAACCAACAATATTTAGTTCAAATTAAAGATTTCGTTAAAAGTTTTGCTCGCTATCTTTGGTAGCTAGTAAAGACGCGATCGCATCGCGTCTCTATGTCAGTTACTTGCTCGCCAACTTGCTATTATTCATAGAGCCAAGACTTATTGGCAGGTTCCCAGCTAACCAATTCTTCTGGAGCAAACCAGAGACTGATTTCGCGCTGTGCCGTTTCAATCGCGTCAGAACCATGAATCAGGTTGCGTCCGATACTGACTCCAAAATCGCCGCGAATCGTTCCCGGTTCGGACGTTAGCGGATTCGTTGCCCCAATCAGTTTTCTAGCAGAAGCGACAACACCATCACCTTCCCAGACCATGGCAACTACGGGGGCAGAACAGATAAACTCGACTAAGCTGCCGAAAAAGGGTCTTTCTCTGTGTACATCATAGTGTTGTTCGGCAAGTTCCCGCGAAACTTTCATCATTTTTAGTCCGACTAGGGTAAAGCCTTTAGCTTCAAAACGCCGGATCACTTCCCCAACTAAATTGCGCTGTACGCCATCGGGTTTGACCATTACGAATGTGCGCTCCACGGTTCTCTCCTTCGCATTTACAAATCGATTCAAAACCCAGATTAACCTAGATCGGTACTTTGTAATCTAGAGAAGAAATTTTTCAATCGCAACCGCTACGCCATCTTCTTCTACGCTAGGCGCAACCCAATCCGCCAATTCCTGTAAAGCTGTGGGAGCGTTTCCCATCGCTATGCTCGTGCCAGCATATTGCAGCATTTGAGCGTCATTAAAATTATCCCCAACTGCCATAACATTTTTTGCCTCCAAACCTAAAATCTGTTCGCTCAGATAACGAACGGCAGATCCTTTATTAGCATGGGGATGGGTTGCTTCCAAAAAATTTATCGTCGATTGGGTTAGATAAAGTTCACTAGCCGCATAACGCTGTTGTAAATGGCTCAAAAGTTTTTCGATTAAGGAAACTTCGCGACTGAGTGCCAAAACTTTAGTAGGATGTTTGTCTACAATGGAGCGGAGATCGCCAACGGCAATTGGCTCGATCCCAGATCGTTGGGCATAATTTTCTGTGATAGCAGTAATTTGCCGGACGTAAAGGCGATCGCCAATGTAAAAATGAATGCCAAGGCGGTCTATCAGTTCGGGTAGCTCTAAATCGTCTAACAACTGCTGTGCTAGGGCTGGCGCAACGGGTAAATGTTGATGCATCTCTCCCGTAAACGGATCTTGAATCCAAGCGCCATTGTAGGCAAGTAGCGGTAATTGGGAGCCAATGCAACGATGAAATCGCATTGCCGAGCGAAACATCCGACCAGTAGCAAGTGCCACCTGAATTCCTTGAGCTTGAACGGCTTGAATTGCCTGTTTGACAGGTTCGCTAATCTCGTTAGAGCGACCGGAGATCGTCCCATCAATATCAAGAACCAATAAGCGAATATCCAATGCCTACCCCTGTTTGACTACAGCTTTTAGCAGATAGCTTAAAATCGCTTTCGCGGTCGATAATTTGCCACCGATTCTACCAGTCCCAAAGCAATAAAGTTAGTTAAGAGGGCCGATCGCCCGTAACTCAGCCAAGGGAGAGGAATGCCAGTAATTGGGGCAAGCCCTACAGTCATACTGATATTGATAATGACTTGGAAAGCAATCATTGACAGCATTCCAATTGCCAGCAAAGAGCCAAAATTTTCTTTGGCATTGCAAGCGATGTATAGTAAGCGAAAGCAGATTAACCAAAAGGCAATGAGGACACCGATACAACCAATAAATCCCAATTGTTCTCCAATCGCTGAAAAAATAAAGTCAGTATGCTGTTCGGGAATGAAATTCAGTTGCGTTTGCGTTCCCTGGTAGAGTCCTCGTCCCCAAAATTCTCCCGAACCGATCGCGATTCGAGATTGGATTAGTTGGTAACCGCCGCCCAAAGGGTTTTTCTCCGGGTGCAGAAAGAGCGTCAGCCTGTCTTTTTGATACTCTTTCAACAGTCCCCAGAGAATGCCGCTTAATTTTCCCGCCGCAAAATTGCCTGCGATCGCGCCAATCGTTACAACGAATCTAAGCGGAAGCGTCAACCAGGCGATGATTCCCATTGCCAGCGCCCAGATTAACCAGCCAGGGAAAAAGACGTTGTAGAGAATCGCAGACACCAAGGGAGACATCATCAAAACCAGCCAGCCCGGATTGGCATCTGCCCAATAGAGCATTCCCAGAGTAATCGCCCCAAAAACCAAACCCGTTCCCAAGTCCGGTTGCAGCATAATTAATCCCCAAGGCAATGCGGTGGCTGCCAGAGCGCGAAATAGGGCGGGCAGCGTTGAGGCAGGGCGCTCGTGCAGCAAGGCTGCTAGGGTAATAATCAAGCCAACTTTGGCAAATTCTGAGGGTTGTACGTTAAAACTGCCAATATTAATCCAACTCTGCGCTCCATTCGCCGCTACGCCCATGAAAATTACGGCTAATAGCGAGAGATTGGTGATAGCATAAGTTACCCAATGCCACTGGATCAAACCTTCGTACCGCAAGCGGGCAAGGATCGGGGTAAAGCTCAACCCCAACGCGCCTATCAGCCAGTGTTGCCACCAGTCTACCGCTCCCTCGCGGACTTGGGTCGTTTGGATCGCCAGTCCTCCCAAGACCGTTAAACCGACTGCCAAGATTAATAGCAGCCAGTCAATCTGCGACCAGGAGGCAAACCATAGCTTCCAGTTAATTTTGGCTGAGGATTTTTGTAACATTGCCAAAAAAGTAAAAGGGAAAAAGGTAAAAGGCAAAAAATATTTTTTACTTTTACCTTTTTCCTTTATTTTAAGCAAAAGCTGCCATAGAGACTTTAGCTGCAATTTGTTGGGCGATCGCGGTTAGCGCTTTAGCAGAAGCCGAGTCGGGAGCTTCCATAACGATGGGAACGCCCGTATCGCCTCCTTCGCGCAAGGCAATTTCTAGGGGAATGCAACCCAATAGGGGCACGCTTAATTCTTTCGCGGCTTTTTCTCCGCCGCCAGAGCCAAATAGATCGTAGCTGCGATCGGGCATGTCTGGCGGGATGAAGTAGCTCATATTTTCGACAATTCCCAGAACGTTTACGCCCAACTGCTGGAACATTTTTAAACCCCGACGAGCATCTAGTAGAGAGACGGTTTGGGGAGTCGTGACGATAACTGCTCCCGCCATGGGCACGGCTTGAACGAGCGTTAGCTGGGCATCTCCCGTTCCTGGTGGCATATCGACAATCAGATAATCGAGATCGCCCCAGTCTACCTGGTAGAGAAACTGGCGGATAATGCCGTTGAGCATGGGCCCCCGCCAAATGACAGGCTGATCGGGGTCGATCAAAAAGCCCATGGATACCATCTTCACGCCGTAGTTAAAGGCAGGTTCTAATACGTCTCCTTGGGAACCTTTCTGTACCATCACTTGCGCGTTAGCTAGCCCTAACATGGTGGGCGCGTTTGGCCCGTAAATATCTGCATCCAAAAGACCGACTTTTGCGCCTGCTTGGGCGAGGGCAACGGCTACGTTTACTGCTACTGTGCTTTTGCCAACGCCGCCTTTACCACTAGAGATGGCGATAATATTTTTTATGCCGGGGACGGTCTGGCGATCTGGCAACGATTTCTGTTGGGGCGTTTCTGCGGTGACTTCTACTTTTACGTCTTTAACCCCAGGTAGCTGCTTGACAGCTTTTTGACAATCTTCGACAATAAACTCTCGCAATGGACAGGCAGGAGTAGTTAAAACGAGCGTAAAACTGACCTTTCCCCCGTCGATTTGAACATTGCGGATCATATTCAACTCTACCAAACTTTTTCGCAGTTCGGGGTCTTGTACGGGGCGTAATACTTCTAAAACCGATTTAGTATCCAGCATAATTAAAAGGGTTCTCCTCTGCCTGCGACTACAGCAGATATTGTTTTAAAAAAAGTGTTCTTTGAATTTATATTAAAACATAGAACCTATAGGCAGGAGTTGCGATCGCATGATTGATTTTTATCCTGATAGTTTTCTTCTCAGTTTTTTACAAAATCACCGAGGCAAAACTGAATAAATTATTTTTCCAAACTCTAGGGCGATCTGAATTAGAAAATAGCCCCATGGTTTTGGGGTAGAAATAATGCTATGATTCTCAATCATAAAAATCAATGTCAAGACGACGGATTAACGAGAAGTTTAATCGTTAAATTCCCAGAAAAATGAATAGTAAAATCACTAACGCGATCGATATGTGAAAGAAAAAACACTTAAGGAATAGAAGATTATATTACTCGATCGAGCAACAATTAAGAAAAATTAGAAAAATCGAAGCGTAAATTTATCGATACAATAACTATGCATCGCACTAAACCAAATCTGAACGTAATATTATGACACAGGTAAAAATTGGCATCATCGGCGGTAGCGGTCTTTATAAAATGGATGCCCTTAAAGATGTAAAAGAAGTGACCGTCTCCACTCCTTTTGGTTCGCCTTCGGATGCGTTTATCGTTGGCAACTTAGAAGGAACAACCGTTGCTTTTCTGGCGCGTCATGGACGCAATCATCACCTGTTGCCGACAGAATTGCCTTTTCGGGCGAATATTTATGCCATGAAAAAGCTGGGGGTAGAATATATTATCTCTGCTTCAGCCGTCGGTTCTCTCAAAGAAGAAGTCAAACCATTAGATCTGGTGGTTCCCGATCAATTCATCGATCGCACGAAAAACCGAGTTTCTACCTTTTTTGGCGATGGAATTGTCGCTCATATTGCTTTTGGCGACCCCGTGTGCCCTAATCTAGCCAAAGTCTTAGCGGATGCAGTAGAAAGTTTGAATTTGCCAGATGTTGCCCTCCATCGCGGCGGAACTTACCTATGCATGGAAGGACCCGCCTTTTCTACCAAAGCCGAATCTAATCTATATCGTAGCTGGGGCGCGACGATTATTGGAATGACCAATTTGCAGGAAGCCAAACTCGCCAGAGAAGCAGAAATTGCCTATGCTACTCTAGCCTTAGTCACTGATTACGATTGTTGGCATCCAGACCACGACCATGTGACGGTAGAGATGGTCATCGGCAATTTACATCGCAATGCTATCAATGCCCAAAAAGTCATCCAAGAAACGGTAAGGCGTTTGAGCGAAAATCTGCCAACCTCTGCGGCACATTCTGCCCTTAAGTATGCCATTCTTACCCCTCTCGACAAAGTGCCAGCGCCGACGAAAGAAAAATTATCATTATTGTTACAGAAATATTTGTAGGTGAAGTCATGATGCCGTTTAAAAAACTTGGTTTCTTGGGGCGATTTTTCGCCGTTACTTTGGGGGTAATTCTCTGCTGGACGACGATTGTGACCGCACCAGCTTTAGCTGCGCGATCGATTACTGAAGTCAAGGTTAGTTTGGGAAATAGTGCGGGCGAATTAAAGTTTTTCCCCAGCGATCTCAAATTTATGGCGGGACAAAAATATAAACTCGTCTTAGACAACCCCAGCCCTACAAAACATTATTTCACTGCTAAAGATTTTGCCGATGCGAGTTGGACGCAAAAAGTAGAAGCAGGCAAAGTAGAAATCAAGGGAGCCATTCACGAACTAGAATTAAAACCGGGCGCAGAAGCGGAATGGGTATTAGTTCCCGAAAAACCGGGAACTTATAAACTCTATTGTTCTATCCCCGGACACGCCGAGGCAGGAATGACCGGAACGATCGCAATTGCTAATAATCAGTGAGCTATAAATATTTCTCTATTAAAGGATTAAAAAGAACATGCAGAGGTTCAATTTATTACTAGGAGTTTTTGTATGGTTCAATCCAAACGACGATTTTTTATTGCCTTGCTACCTCCGCATGAAGCACAACAATATGCCAGAAAAATTCAGCAGCACTTTGCAGAAGTTTACAATAGCCGCGCCGCACAGAAATCGCCACCGCATATTACCTTACAACCTCCTTTTGAGTGGGAAATAGAAGATTTTCCAAAATTAGAACAAATATTAACAGAATTTGCCCGAAACCAAGCTCCCATTCCAATGATTCTCGATGGTTTTGCGGCATTTAAACCTCGCGTGATTTTTATTAATGTCTTGAAAACGCCAGAACTTCTGGCAGTACAAAAAGCTTTAATGGACTATCTAGAATCGTCGCTAGGAATTGTTGATGAGAAGTCTAAAAATCGTCCCTTTGCTCCGCATCTAACAGTCGCTTATCGCGATCTGACTAAGCCAAATTTTTATAAAGCTTGGGATGAATATAAGCAACAAAAAGTACATTTTGAATTTCTCATTCCTCAGTTAACTTTACTAATTCATAATGGGAAATATTGGGAGATAAGTAAAGAATTTCCGTTTGCCAATCAAGAATAACTAATGACTAAGAATTACTTTGCCACAGTTGCTCGTGGATTAGAAGACATTGCTGCAAAAGAATTAGAGAAACTGGGAGCAATAGACATTCGTACTGATTTTACTGGCGTACATTTTAAAGGAGATAAAGCTCTACTCTACAGAGTTAATCTTTGGTCGAGAGTTATTTTTCGAGTCTTGATGCCTATTTATGAGATAAAAAGCTATAATGCAGAGCAATTATATAGAAATGTATACAAGCTAGATTGGGAAGAATACCTTCAGACTCAAGACACTTTTGCAGTTGTCTGTACTGGAGGAAATAAAAATCTCAATCACACTCATTTTACCGCACTTCAAATTAAAAATGCTATCGTCGATCGCCAGCGCAAAAAAATAGGAAAGCGTTCTAATATTAATCTAGAAAATCCTGATGTATTAATTAACGCTCATATCGAAGGCAATCGCTGTATTCTAAGTTTAGATAGTTCGGGTTCGAGTTTACATCGTCGCAGCTATCGCCCAGCAATGGGAATAGCTCCCTTAAAAGAAACATTAGCGGCTGCCATATTAGAAATAGCGGAATGGAAACCGAATATTCCCTTTTTAGATCCTTTATGTGGTTCGGGAATTTTACCAATCGAAGCAGCATTAAAAAGTTTGAATATTGCTCCTGGATTGTATCGAAAGCAGTTTGGATTTCAGACTTGGAAAGATTTCGATCGCGCTCTTTGGGAGAAAATTTTAACAGAAGCGAAAGAAAGCCAATTATCTGAACTTTTAGCCCCAATTTTAGGGAGCGATCGCGATTCCGATATTTTACAACAAGCCTGCATTAATACCCAATCTTGTGGCATAGAAAAACATATTCAATTGACTCAAAAAGACTTGTCTGAAATTGAAGCACCAGCAAAGAGTGGAATGATTATTTGTAATCCTCCCTATGGAAAGCGAATAGGAGATATTCAAGAATTGGGAGGATTTTACAAATTATTGGGAGATATATTCAAACAGCGTTTTAAAGGATGGACGGCATATGTTTTGACAGGGAATAAAGAATTGGCAAAACAAATAGGACTGAGAGCATCCCGGCGCATTCCTGTCTATAATGGCTCCCTGCCCTGCACGTTACTAAAGTATGAATTGTATTAGCAAGGAGTTAAACCAATTGGCAATTGCTAATTGCCAGAAATTCAGTCAGCAGCGATCGAAATACCGATCGCTAACAACCGATTAGTATCCCCTCCAAACACCGATCAAAATTCCCTGGATGTCTACTCGATCGGCTGAAACTTGGATTGGCGAATATTTACGATTAGAAGGTTTAAGGATAATTTTTTCTTTCTGTCGATAAAAACGCTTCAAAGTCGTGCCAACTCCTTCAACTCTAGCCGCAACAATTTCCCCATTTTTGATAGTTTCATGAGGAGAAACAGAACGCATAATCGCCAGATCTCCTTCGACGATTGAATCTTCAATCATACTGTCTCCAACAACCCGCAAAGCAAAACAATTGGGATGCCCAAATACGCTAGATAAATCCAATTTTTCTTGCACTTCAGTGAAAGGTTCTACTAATCCTCCAGCAGCGATCGCGCCTAGTATGGGTATACCTTGAGAGGGGCGATGAAGAATGCGAATCGTGCGAGCTTTTCCTTCCGTCCAATCAATATAGCCTTTGGTACGCAAACGCTCTAAACGGCTTTGAATTGGGGCAGGCGATCGCAAATTCATCGCCCGCATCATTTGTCGAATTGAAGGAGCATGTTGGGTGCTAGTAATGTATTCTACTAGCCAGTCATAAAGTTCTTGTTGAGCTTGTGTGAGAGGTTCCATAAGACAATACCAAACCGATAAGTTCCGAAATTACAGTTAGCTTCAGTAGATTTTCTTAGCCGAGCTGTGTCTATTCTAGAACATCAGTACTAAATAAATATAGATCTTATGAGCAATCGATTGAAAATTTTGAATTTAATCTTAAACTCAAAGCGACCTCCTTAGCGAGCGATATCAGCACTCTGCCAGTGCTGCTAATCGGGTTCACATTGAACTGGCGTTATTTAATTAAAAATTTATTAGGCAAAATAAGTCGATCTTACGATCGCAGAAGATTAACTATAAATAGCTGCTTCGAGTTGCTCTTGTTTGAGAGAACGACCGATAAATACTAATTTAGTCTGGCGGAATTCGTCGCTTTTCCAAGGGCGATCGTAAAAAGAATCAAAGCGATCGCCAACTCCTTGTAATACCATTCGCATGGGTTTATTGGCAACATTGACAAAGCCTTTAATTCGATAAATTTCTTCTGTTTCGACGATAGTTTTTAACTTTTTAATGAGCCAGATTGGCTCGAAAGCGCGATCGCTAATTAATTGAATTGAATTAATCTCATCGTCATGGTCGTGTTCTTCTTCAGAGTCGTGATGGCTGGGACGACTTGCTAAATTATCTTCAACTGCCGCATTAAAACCTAACAAAACATCTGGCTTAATTTTTCCTTCTTGACAAGCAACAACTTTTACCCCCGATCGCAATTCTTTGTGCAACCAAGCTTGTACCTTAGATAAAGTTGGTTCATCGACTAAATCGGTTTTCGTCAGCAAGACGAGATCCGCGCAGGCTAATTGATCTTCAAATAATTCTTCAATCGGGGTTTCGTGTTCCAAGTTAGGATCGGCTTGTCGTTGCGCTTCTAGTGCCTTCAGATCCCCAACTAACCTTCCAGCAGCCACAGCCTGACAATCGACTACCGTTATCACTCCATCGACTGTGGCACCGTTACGAATTTCTTGCCATCGAAACGCCTGTACTAATGGTTTGGGAAGCGCTAAACCAGAGGTTTCAATTAACATACAATCGATGCGATCGCGTCGTTCGAGCAATTGCTGCATCGTCGGGTAGAATTCTTCTTGTACCGTACAGCATAAGCAACCGTTAGTCAGTTCGACGATGTTATCTGTGGGATTGTCTTGTTCGTCGCAAATTTGACAGTCTCGCAATAATTCCCCATCAATTCCCACTTCGCCAAATTCATTGACCAATACAGCAATGCGTCGTCCTTGATTGTTTTGCAGTAAGTGGCGAATGAGAGTGGTTTTGCCAGAACCAAGGAAGCCAGTAATGATAGTAACGGGAATTTTATGCATTGGATAGTTCTATAAATTTATTGTTTTAATCTCACGCAGAGGCTATTTTACTACTTTGTTATTCGTTATTTGTCTTAAAGAGTGACTAGCAAACCAATGACTAAGGGCAAAGGTTATTTAAACTTTTATTTAGGGGCGAGATGCAATTCCCATCGACCCCTTAAACTCACTAAAAGTGGCTAGCAACTTTAGAAAACAAATTTTATGAGTTATTACTGGTTCAAAGCGTTTCACCTGATTGGCGTTGTCGTTTGGTTTGCGGGGTTATTCTATCTAGTGCGTTTGTTCGTCTATCACGCAGAAGCATCGGAGATGTCAGAACCTGCCCGCACCATTCTTAAAAATCAGTATCAAATCATGGAGAAGCGCCTTTACAATATTATTACCACGCCTGGTATGTTGGTAACGGTAGCAATGGCGATCGGGCTTATTTGGACAGAGCCAGAAGTTTTAAAATCGGGTTGGCTACATATTAAGCTGGCTTTTGTCGGGCTTCTACTCGTTTATCATCACTACTGCAAGCGGATTATGAAGCAGCTAGAAAAGGATGAATGCAGGTGGACGGGGCAACAGTTTCGCGCCCTCAATGAAGCCCCTACCGTTTTGTTAGTAATTATTGTCCTACTTGCTGTCTTCAAAAACAACCTTCCTTTGGATGCTACTACCTGGCTGATAGTTGCGCTAGTAATAGCAATGGCAGCCTCGATTCAGCTTTATGCCAAAAAACGCAGACAAGACAAAGAAAGATTGATGCAAGTCACCCAAGAATAGAGAATACAGGAGTAGGGGCAGTTCGGGAACTGCCCCTACTGAACGGAGGTTAAAAATCATTTCATGGCTGCGTCACTGCATTTGATTTAGGAAATGAAAGAATTAACCTAGATGGTAGGAAGTGCTGTTAAAAGAAAAACTCATGACACAGCCATACGAGAATTCATTAGAAAAATCTAAAGATATTCGCCAGAAAGTTACCTCAAAAATTTGGGCTTTTGCCACGGGAATGTTAGCAATTTGCATTCCTCTTTCAGCCGCTACTGATAGCGGACCTATTATTCCCATTGCAGTAGTTGCTGGGGCTGCTGTAGGCACAGCTTCAGTTTGGAAATCCTCTGACAAAAAATCCGCCAATAGCCTTGAAGTCTCTAACAAAATCAAAGAGTTAGAAGGACGGATTGCTGACTTAGAAACAATTATTACAGCCGGAGAGATTGATTGGCAGCAACGAATTCAACCTACAGCTAAGAGTGATTTTCCCGTTCAGAAGATACTGGAAGAACGCAAATCTCAAGTATTGCCCGAATCCTCTCACTAATATATTTTTCTGTCACGATCGCGATCGGGAAAATAATTAAGATCGAATCTGTTTAATTAGTTATCGTTAGCTTGGCAAGGTAAAACGCCAAAAAATTGCTACAATCCTTAACTTATGCAGTTTTTCCCTTTGAATGAGCTGCACTGATAACTCATTACTATTTACTGCTAAGTGAGTATTATGTTTCGACCCAAACGAATCGAACCAAAACCCGGTCAAGAATCGGTCTGGGACTATCCTCGTCCGCCACGTCTCGAACCTTCCTCAAAACGAATTCAAGTCGTCTTCAACGGTGTAACGATCGCCGATAGTCAGCGTAGCCAACGAGTACTCGAAACCAGTCATCCTCCCGTTTACTACATCCCGCCCAAAGATATCAAAATGGAATATCTGGTGGCGACTAACCAACAGTCTTTTTGCGAGTGGAAGGGAGTGGCTAGGTATTACACCATCGTTGTTGGTGACAAACAGGCAGTTGATGTTGCTTGGTATTATCCCGATCCTACGCCCGCTTTTGCGTCTCTGAAAGACTATGTTGCCTTCTATCCCAGTCGCATGGATGCTTGTTACGTTGATGGAGAGCAAGTAACACCACAACCAGGAGATTTTTATGGCGGTTGGATTACAAGCGATATTGTAGGACCTTTTAAAGGTAGCGCTGGCAGTTGGAGATGGTAATTAGAAGGGATGAGGTCGGAGGGCGGAGGACGGAGGAGGAAAGTTGAGACAAGATTCGAGGAAAAGGACAAAACAGTTGCTTTACGAATTATTAAGCTTTATTTGGCTTTGCCCCAATCAACTGAAGCGCAAGTGATTGGAAAGCAATTACTGTGTTCTGGAACTTCTGTAGGAGCACATTGTCGAGAAGCCTACCGAAATCGTTCTGATGCAGATTACATTAGCAAAATTGAAGTAGGACTACAAGAACTGGAAGAAACCGTCTATTGGTTAGAGCTTTTGATTGAATCTAGGATGGTTTCAGCAGAAAAATTGAATTCTCTTATACGCGAAGCTCAGGAACTTACTGCAATTTTAGTCACTTGCGTCAAAAACACCAGACACAAATCAGAATAATCTTTACTCCTTACAATATTTATCTTTATTTTCTTTTATCCTTTTTCCTCTGTCCTTATTCCTCCTTCCTTACCAACACCCGTCCAAAAAGGTTCGGAAAACTACACTACCGTAAATATACTGGCTCCGGCACCATAGAAATTGAATGAATAATGAGCAACTGAACTAAAGTGACTGCGCCATAAATTGATATAGAAATCGGTCTGCATATAGTTCAGCCTCTAGTAGTCCTTATAGTAGTAATACCGGAGCAGCACTCTCATGGGAAAAGTTGTTGGAATTGACTTAGGAACAACAAACTCTTGTATCGCAGTAATGGAAGGGGGAAAACCAACCGTCATCGCCAACGCCGAAGGATTTCGGACAACGCCTTCTGTGGTTGCTTATGCCAAAAATGGCGATCGCTTGGTGGGGCAAATTGCTAAGCGTCAGGCGGTGATGAACCCGCAAAATACTTTTTACTCCGTCAAGCGCTTCATCGGACGGAAATATGACGAGATCACCAATGAAGCTACAGAAGTTTCTTACAAAGTCTTGAGAGATAGTACTGGTAACGTTAAGCTAGACTGTCCGGCTCTAGGCAAACAATTTGCCCCCGAAGAAATTTCTGCCCAAGTGCTGCGAAAGTTGGTAGAAGATGCCAGCAAATATCTCGGCGAACCCGTCACTCAGGCAGTCATTACCGTACCTGCGTATTTTAACGACTCCCAGCGTCAAGCAACTAAAGATGCTGGAAAAATCGCCGGTTTGGAAGTGTTGCGGATTATTAACGAGCCAACGGCAGCATCGCTTGCCTACGGTTTAGACAAAAAGAGCAACGAAACGATCATTGTTTTTGACTTGGGCGGCGGTACGTTCGACGTTTCGATTCTGGAAGTGGGCGACGGCGTTTTTGAAGTACTAGCAACTTCTGGCGACACCCACTTGGGTGGCGACGACTTCGACAAGAAGATCGTTGATTATTTAGCAGGAGAGTTTAAGAAAGTTGAAGGCATCGACCTGCGTCAAGACAAGCAAGCGTTACAGCGCTTGACCGAAGCGGCAGAAAAAGCAAAAATCGAACTTTCTAGCGTTACTCAGACGGAAATCAACCTGCCCTTTATCACAGCAACCCAAGAAGGTCCCAAGCACTTAGATATGACTCTAACTAGGGCGAAATTTGAAGAACTGTGCGCCGATCTCATCGATCGCTGTCGCATTCCCGTAGAAAATGCGCTGCGCGACGCCAAAATCGGTAGAGATGCGATCGACGAAGTCGTCCTGGTAGGAGGTTCTACCCGCATCCCTGCCGTTCAAGAATTGGTTAAAAAACTTCTGGGCAAAGATCCTAACCAGGGCGTTAACCCAGACGAAGTCGTTGCCGTTGGTGCGGCGATTCAAGGTGGCGTTCTCAAGGGAGAAGTTAAAGATATCCTGCTGTTAGACGTGACTCCTCTGTCTCTCGGCGTGGAAACTTTGGGCGGCGTAATGACTCCGATTATTCCCCGCAATACAACCATTCCCACCAAGAAGTCGGAGGTCTTCTCAACTGCCGTTGACGGTCAAACCAACGTAGAAATCCACGTTCTCCAGGGTGAGCGCCAAATGGCAAAAGATAACAAGAGTCTGGGAACCTTCCGCCTCGACGGAATTCCTCCTGCTCCTCGCGGCGTGCCCCAAATCGAAGTGACCTTTGATATCGACGCTAACGGGATCCTCAACGTTACTGCTAAGGATAAAGGCACGGGCAAGGAACAGTCTATCAGTATTACGGGTGCTTCTACCCTGCCTAGCGATGAAGTCGATCGCATGGTTAAGGAAGCCGAAGCGAATGCGGCAGCCGACAGAGAGCGTCGCGAGAGAATCGATCGCAAGAACCAAGCCGACTCCTTAGTCTACCAAGCCGATAAGCAACTTAAAGAACTCGGCGACAAAGTTGCTGCTGCCGATAAGAGTAAGGCTGAAGGACTGATCGCAGAACTTAAAGAGGCGATCGCTCAGGACAATGACGATAAGATCAAGACTCTAATGCCTGAGTTGCAACAAACCCTCTATAGCATTGGTACTAGCGTTTATCAGCAAGCTGGTGGCGGTGCAACGGGCGGCGGCTACAGCACCGATGGTAGCGGCAGCTCTGCTGGTACGGGGTCGGGTTCTTCGACTGGCGGCGATGATGTCATCGATGCTGAATTCTCAGAAACTAAGTAACCAACTCAGAGATACTCCGCCGTGCAACGACGGAGCCTCCTGTGACTTCCTAAATACTTCTAAGCAAGATTCACGAGCGCTATATCCTAGCGCTCATTTTTTATCCAAAATTTAATGTGATACCAAGTTTATGAACTCCGAAAACAAAGGACAAATGACAAAGAACAAAGGTACAGTACTAGATTTATTAGCTGGAGAAGATCACCGTCCAGCCCTTGTTGCTCCCGATAAACCGACCTTAACTTACAAGCAACTGCGACAGAACGTTATCGAACTCGCTGCCAAGCTGAACGGTTTTGGGATCGGACGAGGCGATTCCCTACGGGAGCGCTTTGCGGATCGTATTTCCATCGCTATTCCTAACAGTCCCGAAATGGTAATTACCTTTTTAGCATCAGTAACCTGTGCGACAGCAGCTCCCCTCAACCCCAAGTACAAGCAAGAAGAATTCTCATTCTACTTTGAAGACACCAATGCAGCGGCTTTAATCGTTCTAGACGAAGGCATCGAAGCAGCCCTAGCAGCTGCAACGCCCAATATGACACTCCTCCGGGCAACTTCCAATGCCGATGGGACGCTAACGTTTGAGAAAATCGGAGGAGCAGATCGCCCTCCCCGTCCCCAAGAACTTGCAGAAACGGACGATATTGCCATGATTCTCCACACGAGCGGTACGACTAGCCGTCCCAAACGCGTGCCGATTCGCCATCGCAATCTTACGGCTTCTGTTGGAAATATTATCGAGGCATACCAATTGTCGCCAGTCGATACAACCCTCTGCTTGATGCCCCTGTTCCACATCCACGGACTGGTAGGAGCGATGCTATCTACCTTTGCATCGGGAGGAACGCTAGTTTGTCCCAACGGGTTCAACGCTCTAGAATTCTGGAAGCTGGTAGCCGCCTACAAACCGACTTGGTATTCGGCTGCACCGACGATGCATCAAGCAATCCTGGCTCGCGCATCCCGCAACCAAGAAATCGTTGAATCCCATTCCTTCCGCTTCATTCGCTCTAGTAGCGCCCCTCTGCCGCCAGTCATCATCGAACAAATGGAAGCAGCCATGAATTCTCCGGTGCTGGAATCCTATAGCATGACGGAAGCGGCCCACTTAATGACGACCAATCCCCTGCCGCCCAAGGTACGGAAACCGGGAACGGTTGGCTACGGCTTCGGCGTAGACGTTGGCATTATGGACGAAGCTGGAAACTTGCTCGAAAAAGGACACTTAGGCGAAGTTGTCGTCAAAGGTGCTAACGTAGTCGATGGATATGAAAATAACCCCCAAGCCAATGCAAAAGCATTTACGAATGGTTGGTTCCGCACTGGCGACCAAGGGATGCTCGATGAAGATGGCTACCTGCGCCTGACGGGACGATTGAAGGAACTCATTAATCGAGGCGGCGAGAAGATTTCTCCGCTGGAGGTGGACGATGTATTGTTGCGCCATCGGGCCGTTGCCGAAGCGATCGCGTTTGCCGTTCCCCATAAAATGTTAGGTGAAGATATCCATGCTGCCCTGGTTCTAAAAGATAAATCCGTAAGCGAGCAAGAATTAAGAGCGCATTGCTCGGCGCTATTGGCAGAATTTAAAGTACCGCGTCAGTTTCATATCCTAGACGAACTGCCCAGAGGCGCAACGGGTAAATTGCAGCGATTAAACATGGCAAAACTGTTAAACTTGATAGACTAAGCGAATCGCTAGTTATTAGTTATTGGTTGTTGATTTTTGGTAACTGTTAAACTTCAATCCAAAATCTAAAATCCTTTCATCCAATGAAGGTTTGTATTGTCGGTGCGGGTGCGATCGGCGGCTATATGGGGGTAAAATTAGCTCAGGCAGGCGCTCAAGTAACGTTAATCGCTAGAGGCGCACATCTGCAAGCGATTCAGGAAAAAGGTCTGTGCTTGAGGTTGGCAGACGGCAGGGAAGATTGGGTACAAGATGTCGTTGCCACCCAGGACATAAAGGTGGCAGGCGTGCAGGATGTAGTCATCGTGGCACTGAAAGCCCAAAGCGTTCCCTCTGTGGCTCCCTCGCTACCTGCTTTGTACAAAGAGGAAACGATGGTCGTGACGGCTCAAAACGGCATTCCTTGGTGGTACTTCCGCAAGTTAGATAGTCCCTACGCCGACTACCGCATTCAAGCCGTCGATCGCGATGGCATCGTGGAAGCCAATATTCCCGTCGATCGCGTTATCGGTTGCGTCGTGTATCCGGCGGCAGAAATCGTTGCTCCCGGTATCATACGGCACATCGAGGGCGATCGCTTTTCCTTGGGCGAACTAGATGGCGCTAAAACCGAGCGCATTCAAAAACTCTCACAACTTTTTAATCGTGCCGGACTAACATCTCGCGTTCGCAACCAAATCCGCAACGAACTGTGGGTGAAATTGTGGGGAAATTTGGCGTTTAATCCTATCAGCGCTCTCACTCGCGCCACATTGGCGCAAATTTGCCAGTATCCTCTCACTCGCGAACTGGCACGAAATATGATGTTAGAAGCGCAAGCGATCGCGGAAAAACTGGGCGTAGACTTCGGTATTTCACTAGAAAAGCGCATCGCGGGAGCCGAACGAGTGGGAGCGCACAAAACCTCGATGTTGCAGGATATTGAAGCACATCGTCCCACAGAAGTAGACGCGATCGTCGGAGCCGTCGCCGAACTGGGGCGACTCACCCAAACGCCTACCCCATACATCGATGCTATCTACGCTAGCGTCAAATTGTTGGAGAAGACGTTGAGAGGCGAAAGCGATCGCTCGCATTAGTTTTGACTAATGTCATTGTACGGTACGTTATCTGCGATCGCGATCGCGCTACTTACAGCAATTTTCAATTGGGTAGACTACAGGGTATGCTCCCTAAATCCACGGCACTCTATGTGCGGAACCTGCGTCCGCACATAGAGTGCCTCCCCAATATTGGGGGACTTTGACGCTTGTTCCCCCTTCCTTGGGGGCTAGGGGCAAAAACCGCTGTAGGTTTGATGGAGGCATTGGGTATTTTGCTCGTTTGAATATAATACAAAAGTACTAAATATTGGGCAAGCGAGATCGCTACAAAAATCCGCCGTTAGCCAAAGTATGAAAATACTAATAGGCGATCTAGCAAAATAGTTGAATGATTCAAATTTATACAGAAATAGAACGCGGACAGAAATGGGTAGAGAAATATCAGAAATGTCGTCCAGTCTTTGCTTGCGTGTTGGGATTTACGGAAACGGGACTGATATCGGGGATTTCTGCGGCAGGAGCAACGCCAAACGATCGCAAATATACTGCGATCGCAGATGCAGAATTTTTAATTAACGGTTCTCAATTTCCTCCCAAATATCCTTTACCGTCTCTAACGGTTGGCGCGTCTCCTGTCTTCATTTCTCGTGCTGTCGTAGAAACCCTGAATATTCCCGTTTATTTATTTAATGCTGGTTTACCCTATCCACCAGCCGTTCCCTTTATCGATCTAGGCGGAATTCCTGCCAACTGCCTCACTTCCGGCAAAGCATTACCATTGGAAACTGTCCGACATTTGTTTGCTCAAGGGATGAAATGGGGAGAGAAACTAGCAACAGAGGCACCTGACAGTTATCTCATTCTCGGCGAATGCGTGGTAGGAGGAACGACAACGGCTTTAGCGATTTTAACGGGATTGGGAATCGAAGCAGCAGGTAAAGTCAATAGCAGTCATCCCCAGTGCAACCACGCTCAAAAATGGTCGGTTGTGCGAGAAGGATTGGAGAAAGCAAGATGCTCTAGTAGGATCGATCCTTTTACTTTAGTTGCTGCTATCGGCGATCCCATGCAAATTGCGATCGCAGGAATGGCGATCGCAGCTAGTCGTCAAGTAGGAGTCATGCTAGCGGGAGGAACGCAAATGCTGGCGGTTTATGCCCTAATGCAGGCAATTATCCAACATTTAGACAAACCTGCTAATCTCGAACAAATCGTCGTCGGGACGACTCGCTGGGTGGCAGAAGATCCCACGGGAGATACAGTGGGTTTGGCAGTTGCGATCGCTAATGTTCCTCTCCTAGCGACTCAATTGAGCTTTGCCAATTCTTCCTATCCGCAGTTACAGGCATACGAACGCGGCTATGTTAAAGAAGGAGTCGGTGCGGGAGGATGCGCGATCGCGGCTTATCTTTACCAAAATTGGATAAACGAACGGTTAGTCGGCGCGATCGAAGCTCTCATAGAAAGTTATTACAAAAAATAAAAATAAGATATCTAATTTTATGAGTTGTTTGTAAGTCCTAAACTAAATAGGTACTAGGTTTGCTCATCGCCCGCTCGTAGACAAATGACAGAAACTAACTCAGCCAAATTGAAAGACCGCCGACTTTTCAACCGCCTATACTTTAATGGCTGGACGGTATTGGTAATCGCGATCGCAGCTCTCATTGCTACGCCCGTTCTCTTCGTGCTGGGCAGCGTTTTTTATCCCTCCGGGCAAATCTGGCAGCAGTTAGCCTCTACGGTTTTAGGCGACTACATCCTCAACTCGCTTTGGCTGATGATTGGCGTTGGCATCGGGGTTGTGGTCATCGGCGTAGGGACGGCGTGGTTAGTTACTATGTGCCGCTTTTGGGGAAGTCGGCTGTTTGAATGGGCATTACTATTGCCTCTGGCAGCTCCAGCCTATCTGCTCGCCTATACTTATACCGATATGCTGGAATTTTACGGTCCCGTGCAGACATGGCTGAGAAGGCTTTTTGGTTGGAGTAGTGCGGGGGATTATTGGTTCCCTAGCATTCGTACCCTGTGGGGTGCGATCGCCATGTTCATCCTAGTATTGTATCCCTACGTCTATTTACTGGCGCGGGTTGCCTTTCTGGAGCAGTCGATTTGTACCTTAGAAGCCAGTCGCTCTCTCGGTTGCAATCCCTGGAGTAGTTTTTTCACTATTGCATTGCCTTTAGCTCGACCCGCAATTGTCGCAGGGCTAGCACTGGCAGAGATGGAAACCCTCAACGACTTTGGAACCGTCCAGTATTTTGGCGTGAATACCTTTACCACGGGCATTTACAGCACCTGGTTTGGCATGGGAGAACGGATAGCGGCAGCTCAGTTGGCAGCTTGTTTGATGCTCTTTATTCTCGCGTTAATCCTGCTAGAAAAATGGTCGCGCCGTCAAGCCCGTTATTACCAAACTATTAGCCATCAACATCGATTGCCCAAGTATCAACTGGGTTTAGGGCGAGGATTCTTAGCTTGGGTAGCTTGTTTTCTTCCCTGCGCATTAGGCTTTCTCATTCCCGGAATCTACTTACTACATATGACTGTCAGCAATGCCGAGGAAACTCTCAACGATAGTTTTTTTGAGCTTGCTACCCACAGTTTTATTTTGGCAATTCTCAGTGCTGCTATAGGAATGGTGTTTTCTCTGTTAATGGCTTACGGAGAGCGTTTGCAACCCAATTTGGGAATGCGTTTGGCGATCCGAATTGCCTCGATGGGATACGCCATACCAGGTTCCGTGATTGCCGTTGGCGTACTCATTCCTATGGGACACTTTGATAATGCTCTCGATAGCTGGATGCGTTCTCTGTTTGGGATCTCTACGGGTTTACTGTTGAGCGGAACCATCGTTGCTCTGATATATGCTTATCTGGTGCGTTTTTTAGCGGTTGCCTTGGGCGCAGTCGAGGCTAGCCTCAATAAAATTAAGCCATCTTTAGACGATGCCGCTCGCAGTCTGGGTTACGATGCCACTAGCACGCTAGTTAAAATTCACGTTCCCTTGATGTCGGGAGGAATGTTAACGGCGGCGATATTGGTATTTGTGGACGTGATGAAGGAATTATCCGCGACTTTGGTGATTCGTCCGTTTAACTTCGATACCTTAGCAGTGCGCGTTTACCAGTATGCCTCCGACGAAAGACTGGTGGAAGCTTCTGCGCCTGCGTTGGCAATCGTTTTAGTGGGGATTATTCCCGTAATTTTCTTGAGTTGGAGAATTGCTAAATTGCGATCGCCCTAACTTTTTCGGTCAATGAGAAAATAAAATCTGCATCGACAATTCAAAATCAGATGACTTCCCTCGAACAATTACTTCAATCGCCTACCGGAGAATATTGCTGTCGGAGCGATCTCGATCTTTACGATTCTTCTAATTGCGATCGCTTAGCTACCCAAGCGGCTGCGGGAAGACATTTAAAGATATTATCCAATTGCTCTGCTAATGGCGCTATAAAAGTCCGCTTGTGCGAGGACGGTTATGTGGCTTGGTTGCCTGTAGATAAATTGACTGAAATGGAACCTGCTAAGACAGTTTATGTTGCGATCGCGCGTTCCCGATCTTATATTGAATCCCGTCTCCGAGAGATTATCGCCTTTACCAAAGCTGCAATGGAAGTGCCTAACTATTATCTTTGGGGAGGAACGCTAGCGCCCAACTATGATTGTTCGGGACTGATGCAAGCAGCTTTTGCCGCTTCGGGGATTTGGTTGCCACGAGATTCCTACCAACAAGAAGCCTTTACGAAAAGAATTGCCTTAGAGGAACTTCTGGCGGGAGATTTAATTTTCTTCGGCATCCAAAAAGTCGATCACGTCGCCCTTTATCTGGGAGATGGATATTACATTCACAGTTCGGGCAAAGAAATAGGACGCAATGGCATTGCGATCGATCGCCTTTCAGGAGAAGGAGACGAAGTCAGTCGATCTTATTCTCAAAAATTGTGGAGTTTTGGCAGAGTCATGTCTAGCTATCAGCCTTGAAAACAGAATCGCACAGTACTTGCAATCGCCACAATTAATATTAATCCCCAGACGATAAAGATAAAATTTCGACCTCTAGTAAAATTAAAAGGAAGGAGCGATAGTTTATTGCTCAAATTTGAGTTGAGCTTGCTAGGGCACTCTGGGGAGAAAGAGCGATCGATTAAGCAACCTATGTTGGTTATGCGCTCTCCCCAGCGAAATTCCAGAAAACTTTGAGGGTTAGCAAAATAAATCTGATTTCCTTCGGCAACGGGTCGCAGAACAACTGAAGTCATCTGCATCATAATCGCGAGTACTAAAAGACTTTGTATCAGCCAACGGCTCAACCCTTTGACCGATAGAAGACGCTCTATCAAAAGCGCTATCAAAGGAATCAGCAACAGATGAACCGAGGTGACGTGATACCTGGCTCCCCAAGCAGCATCTCCATGCCAAAAATCAAGTTTGCTGGTCAAAGCTATATGTAAGGCAAGATTGAAAATTCCGCACAGCAAATACCACTGCATGTAAGGCGAGAGTTTTTTCCACAAGAACGCGCCCAGCAGCAAGCAAGGTAACAATAAGGGGTCGTAGATAAAAATACTTTTAGCAGGCGAGAATAATACCCCCCAAATCCCGAACTGGGGGGGATTAATAAAAGGATAATCAGCAGGCAGTGGCGGCAAACCCGCAAAAATTGGATCGGTTTTCACTTGCTTTGCCCACAAATTCTGTCCCGTAGTCCAAAAACTGCCAAAGCGAAGGTAATCGATAACTCGTCCGAGCATACTCAAAGGAAGCAAACCGATTATCCACAATCCCGCCGCTTGCATACTCTTGAGTTTTTCTCGGTTTTGATAGACGAGACAGCCGACTAAAAACAGAAATACGGTCAAAACATGAATGATACTGCTAGAGCGAATCAAAATGACGGCACCCAGCGCCAAGCCACTCAGAAAAGCAAAATGAAGCTTGCCGTGTCGAACGCAGGCGAGAGCAGCAGCATAACCAATAGTGACGAATAGTAAGATTTGATTGTTCTGTTGAGGGTTTTGGACATAGGTTAAGACGGTAGTGCTCAACAGCCAGGTTAGACTTGCCAAACCAGCGATTCTCTCATTAAAGTCAAACAGTCTCAGCAGCCAAAAACAAGTCAAGACCGCTGCCAAATTGAGCGGGATAAAAATCAGAAAACTAACGACCAAGCGGCGCAAAAAGTTTTCATCTTGTTGAGACAAGAGGCGATGGAGTTGACTACCCAACCAATCGCCAGGAAGCATTAATAAAGATTGCCCCGCATCATAGGTCGTATAACGCTTGCCCCCCACGCCTGAGACTCCAGGGCTGTCTAATCGAGACTTGGGTTTATTATCCGGTGTCAGTGTAACTTCTTCTCTCCCCGTCCGCCAAGCATGAGCCATTTCCAGTCTGATTAATGTATCTCCATAAATCGTTCCTGGGCTGACTGCTATTATCCATAGCAAAGCAATTAGAGATATTTTGATAACAGTTTTCATATCAGCTTGTTTTAAGGGGCGATCGCGACTTTCTCGACTCGCTAGCTGCAACACTAACCGATTTTTTCTCGTTTTTCCTAATTCTTACCTCAATTTTTTGTCTCCTCGAGCTAAGAGGACATCCCAAAAGTCCATTTTGTCATTCCAGTGCAGTAAAACGTCACGAAGAATCTCTGTTTGGATTTGGTATACTCAGATATTCCGCTTCGCTATCGCTACGCTCAACATGACAAAGTGCTTTTCAGGCTCCGCCGCTCACTTGGCGGAGTACCTTGCACCTTCTATACTTCTGGGACAACCTGTAAAGAACCCATCACTTTTTGAAAAAATTATCATTCGGACTTTAAGAATAAAATGGTTACTTACTACAGTCAAGCCGCAGGAGCAGCAATTCATAATGGGTAAAATTCATAATTAGGGAGAGCATGACGCGATCGAACCCGGTGTAAGTAAGTCGGCGGGGAAATTTATCAGTATGTAACAAAAGCTTAACCAGAGT
>NZ_MRCB01000034.1 GCF_001904635.1 Hydrococcus rivularis NIES-593 | reverse complement strand
TAGTGTCTAAGTCGATCTAACTTTATCCTATCTTGTCTAAGTTCTTAAGAGCGGAATAATCAATTAGTCGATTAAACGATCGCACTAAAGCAAAGATGCTGCCCGTTCCGCTAGATCGGATCGTTCGCCTTTAAGCAAGGTAATATGTCCGGCTAGGGGATCGCGCTTAAACTTCTCTACCACATAACTAAGACCATTGCTGGCAGCATCTACATAGGGGTTATCGATTTGATCGATGTCGCCAGTCAGTACTACTTTAGTTCCTTCTCCGGCACGGGTGAGAATTGTCTTGACTTCATGGGGGGTTAGGTTCTGAGCCTCATCTACGACAAAAAACTGCTTGGGCAGCGTGCGACCGCGAATATAAGTGAGCGGCTCGATCTCCAGCAAACCAAATTCTATCAGTTCCTCGTGTCCTCGTCGCCAGTGACGGGGTTTATCCGAGGATTCTTGAGTGCCGAAGATGAGATCGAAATTGTCATAGAGAGGTTGCATCCAGGGAGTCAGCTTTTCTTTGACTTCTCCAGGCAGATAGCCGATATCTCGACCCATCGGCACAACAGGACGAGAAATTAATAGCCTGCTATAGGCTTTTTCGTCGGCTACTTTATGCAATCCAGCCGCGATCGCGAGTAGCGTTTTACCAGTCCCCGCCTTACCTACTAAAGTGACCAATGGGATCGAATCGCGCAGCAACAGATCGAAAGCAAATTTTTGTTCGCGATTGCGGGGACGAATGCGGGAGATCCCCGACTGGGGAAGTTTGAGCAGCGGGACAATCCGTTGACTCGCTCCGTCAACTACGGCAAGGGCTGTATGCGAAGGATTGGCACTATCTATCAGAGTTAGGGCTTGGTTGGGAAAAAACTCGCGATTTAGAATAAGAGAACCTTCCTTCAACAGTTGCTCGATTTCTTTCGCCGCTACCATAACCTCGCCCGTGCCCGTGTAAAGTCCTTCAACATTGACTTTATCGGTTTTGTAATCCTCGGCAGCTAGCCCCAAGGCATCGGCTTTGATGCGCAGGTTGATATCTTTGCTAACCAGTACAACCGGACATTGACAATGGCGCTTGAGTTCTAGCGCTACTGCGAGAATGGCATTGTCTGCACTATCTCCCTCTAGTTCCGCAGGCAGTTCCCGAAGAATCTTTTTGTCGCACAGAGCTACCCGCAGCGTACCGCCGCTATCGAGGAGAATGCCTTCGGTTAGATGACCTTGCTGACGTAATTTATCGAGAGTACGAGATGCCTGACGCGCATTTCTGCCAATAACGTCGGCTTGCTTTTTAAAGCGGTCTAGTTCTTCAATAATTGTAATTGGAAGCACGACATCGTTGTCCTCGAACCGCAACATCGCGTTTGGGTCGTGTAGAAGCAGGTTGGTATCGATGACAAAGGCTTTTTTCATAGACCCTCCTCGCTAGCGATCGCGGCGAGTATTATGAATTAAGGCAAACTAAGCCTAATCTATCGCGCTCCGGGCAATTATTGGGGATTGTGTTGCGAAAATGCAACTTTCCGCGCGATCGCGTTCGATTTTATCGTTCGAGGTGCGATCGGGACATCCTGACCCTAGCACTTTTACTTAAATTTTACTTAAAGCAGACGCAAGCTATACGTAATGTATGATAGATTCGCGCCTAAGTGTGGTGTGGGAAAGTATCCGCACAGTCGCAAACATTAAGGAAAAACTTATGATCGCAACAGTCCCATCTCCCAACCTGCCGACCCAATCGGAATTGCCGAATATTTGCGGTTGGGAAGCAGAAATTAATGCAGTCGTCAATCACAACGAACCGATCTTCTTACCCACAACCAACCTTCGCTTAGAAAACATTACGGCAGGATTTGCTTGTGCCCTGCACATGCATCAACCCACCATTCCCGCCGGACCAAATGGCGAACTCATTAGTAATCTCCAATACATGTTCGAGCATTCCGGCGAGGGAGATAACCACAATGCGGGGGTTTTTGCCTGGTGTTATAGTCGCATGGGCGATTTCATTCCCGAACTGGTGAGTAATGGTTGCAATCCTCGCATCATGCTCGACTATTCGGGCAATCTGTTGTGGGGATTGCATCAGATGAGGCGAGAGGACATTATTAACAATCTTAAACGCATTGCTTGCGATCCCCAGTATCAACCCTATGTCGAATGGCTGGGGACGATGTGGAGTCATGCTGTCGTTCCTTCCACGCCCATTCCTGACATCAAATTACACATTCAGGCATGGCAACAGTACTTTGCTGCTATTTTTGGTTACGATGCCCTCAAGCGCGTCAAGGGTTTCTCGCCGCCAGAAATGCACCTACCCAACCATCCAGATACGCTCTACGAGTATATTAAGGCGCTTAAAGAATGCGGCTATCGTTGGCTATTGGTGCAAGAGCATTCAGTAGAACGCCTAGATGGTTCGGGGTTGCGGCATGAGGATAAATACGTTCCCAACCGCTTGATTGCCCGCAATTCCAAGGGGGAAACTATCAGCATCACGGCGTTGATTAAAACGCAAGGTTCGGATACGAAATTAGTCGCCCAGATGCAGCCCTATCACGAAGCGAAAGGACGGGGCAAGCAGCAAATTGGCAATGTAACCGTTCCCAGTTGCGTCACTCAGATTGCCGATGGAGAAAATGGCGGCGTGATGATGAACGAATTTCCTCGCGATTTTCAACCCGTTTGGTATGAAATCAAAGATAATGGAATCAACACGGCAGGTGTTGTCGGCATCAACGGCACTGAATATATAGAACTGCTTGAAGCAGCAGGTGTCAATCCCGACGACTATCCGACTTGTCAGGCTATTGGGCAACACAAGATTTGGCAGCGAGTCGAACCGGATAAGGCTACGCCAGAAGCCGTGGAAAAGACAATAGCACAATTGAAACAAACCGACCATCAATTCCATATGGATGGTGCCTCTTGGACAAATAATCTCAGTTGGGTTCGCGGTTATGAAAATGTTCTCGAACCAATGAATAAGTTGAGTGCCATGTTCCACGAAAAATATGACCCGTTGGTCAAGCCAGATCCCTCGGTAACGAAGCGTCCCGACTATCACGAAGCTTTGCTGTATAATCTGTTATTGCAAACCAGTTGCTTCCGTTACTGGGGACAAGGGACTTGGACGGATTATGCTCGCACGCTTTACGAACGGGGCGAGGCGCTATTGAAAGTGTAAAGAGGATCGAAATGAGCTAGGTGGGCAACGCCCACCTTACTATGAATTCCAACTTATTTATCTCCTAAATTAAGATTTACAAAGGGACTATAAACCATTCCCACCCAGAGATCTTTGAATTTCTTTCCTTGCATCCAGTTTTCTATAAATCCTGGGTTAGTTAATTCTGTAGGAGTTCTGTAAGTCAACTGAATCTGATATGTATCTGANTTGCAAGTTCTCAAACCACCAGACGCTTCTACCTCTACCAGGAACATACAATTTTAAAAGTTTTAATAACTCCAGTGATTGAGGGAGATAAACTGATTTGCTAAAAGAATTCCAACAGCTTCTAAATTAGCGATCGCTTTCACAATTGCTTTAAAGCTCATATTTTTAGAAAGGTCAGCATCGCGGTAAACTGCCAAAATTCCTGGGTGAGTTGAGTCTTCTTCGTGGAGAGCTTCAAAATCCCGACAATTTAGTGTCAGCAGTACGCGATTATCGTTGATAGCGTAGCGAAAAACTATTTGGTCTGGCTGGCTCATCAAACCAGCTTCATTTGCTGTTATTGCATCGTGTCCAGTCTCTCGTAGTAATTGAACCAGTCGCTTATCTTGGGAGTCTTCATCAATAAGTAATCTTAGGCTCAAGTATGACTCCCTTTTCTTCCAAAAAACGGCGCTCTTCTTCTGCTTCTTTCTTCAAAAGTTCTTGATGCGTTTCACAGTATTTAATGGCTTCTATTACAGCAGCCAAAGGCAAATCCTTACTGTCTGCTACTTCTTCTGGAGACATTTCATTGACAATCATGTCAGCCCAAACAGTATGCGCTCTTAACTTTCTGCCTTTGAGGTAAAGCTGCCTGCGCCAGGAATCGGGGCGAGATTCTAAATATTGCCATTGAGTTTTTGAAGAGTTAGTAGTCATGCCGATACCTTTACTTATTTCCTGTCTACTTTTTTGAGAAACTCAGATGCGATCTCTCCATCCAAATTCTTAATGACTAATTCTATTGTAGGAGCATATATTGAGAAAGAAGTTAACCAAATTTTTGTATCTAATTGCGATCGCATCATTAAAGGAGTAAAAAAACTAGAATTAATCAGCCAGTTATTATAAAATTTCTTGACAAAAGCCGATCGCATCGCCAATTAAATGAACGAAAAAACGCTCGATGTTGCCGACTATGTAGAACGAACGGCGCAATTGCTAGATTTATCCATTGCGCCGGAATATCTTCCTGGAGTCATTGATAATATGACGAGGATTGCAGCGATCGCGACTTTGGTGACAGAATTTGAGTTACCAGAAGATCTCGAAGCCGCCCCAGTTTTTGAGCCATGAATGTGCAAACCTCCGACGCGATCGCAATCGCCACAGCAATTCGCAATGGCGAAACGACTGCCAAAGTCGTAATTGAGTCTACCCTCGATCGGATCGCCCAACACAACCCAACCCTAAACTGTTTTACGACGATTACTGCCGAAGCAGCGATCGCGCAAGCCGAACAGATCGACACCGCGATCGCCCAAGGAAACGATCCCGGCATTCTTGCTGGCGTGCCCTTTGCCGCGAAAAATCTCTTCGATATCGCTGGAATGACCACCCTAGCGGGTTCAAAAATCAATGCAGAAAATCCTCCTGCCAGCCGCGATGCTACTGCCGTCGCCCGACTCAAACAAGCGGGGGCTATCCTAGTGGGAGCGTTAAATATGGACGAATACGCCTATGGATTCGTCACAGAAAATGCTCACTATGGGGCAACGCACAATCCTCACGATCTGACTCGCATTGCTGGAGGATCGTCTGGCGGTTCTGCTGCCGCCGTTGCCGCAGGATTAGTCCCTATCTCTCTCGGTTCGGATACCAACGGTTCGATTCGGGTTCCCGCCGCCCTATGCGGGATCTTCGGATTAAAACCGACTTACGGTCGTCTTTCTCGTGGGGGGACATTTTTATTTTCCGCCAGTTTGGATTGTATTGGACCGTTTGCGCGATCGCAGCGCGATATTGCTGCGGTTTTCGATATCTTGCAAGGAAGCGATCCCCGCGATCCGATTTGTACCCAACGCCCCCCCCAACCCTGCTTTCCCGAACTCGATCGCGGCATTGAAGGGTTGCGAATTGCCGTCGCCGATGGTTATTTTACTCAAGGAGCCGAACCAGAAGCAATAGAAGCCGTCGAACGGGTGGCGCAAGCGTTAGGAGTCGCGCAACGAGTGAATATACCGGAATCCCATCGCGCTAGGGCGGCGGCATATCTTATTACGGCAGTTGAAGGATCGAACTTGCATCTAAAAAATTTGCGATCGCGTCCCGGAGATTTCGATCCCGCCACCAGAGATCGCTTTTTAGCGGGTGCTTTGATTCCTGCCTCTTGGTATGTTCAAGCACAGCGATTTCGCCGCTGGTATCGCGATCGCGTCCGAGAAATCTTCGATCGAGTCGATATTATTCTCGCTCCCACTACACCTTGCGTCGCACCGCCTATCGGTCAAGAAAAAATGGTTATTGCGGGAGAAGAAATCTTAGTGCGTCCCAATTTGGGGCGTTTTACTCAACCGCTTTCGTTTATTGGTTTGCCCATCCTTTCATTTCCTGTTTTGTCTGGCGGCAAGCTGCCATTAGGCGTGCAAATTGTCGCCGCACCCTACAATGAATCTGCCATACTCCGCGTTGCCGCCGCGATCGGCAATAGTTTTTTAATGTCTTCTTTACGGGAAGATTAAGAAGATCGGGCTACCCTGAAAGTGAGTTGACCCTTCAGACAAGCACGGTTTATGAATAAGCGAACCTTCGGTGTAATCGGTCTAGCGGTAATGGGTGAAAACCTCGCCCTTAACGTAGAAAGTCGCGGTTTTCCCATCGCCGTCTACAATCGTACCGCCGCCAAAACAGAGGAATTCATGGCGACGAGGGCGCAAGGTAAGGACGTTAAAGCTGCCTATTCCCTCCAAGAATTCGTACATGCCCTGGAACGCCCCCGCAAAATTCTAGTTATGGTAAAAGCGGGTGCCCCTGTCGATGCAGTCATTCAAGACCTAAAACCCTTGCTCGAAAAGGGAGATATGATTATCGATGGCGGTAACTCCCTCTACGAAGATACGGAACGACGTACCAAAGAATTAGAACCTACTGGGTTGGGATTCGTTGGGATGGGGGTTAGTGGTGGCGAAGAAGGTGCCCTGCACGGTCCTAGTTTGATGCCAGGAGGCACAGAATCGGCCTACAGAGAGTTAGAACCCATTCTGACGAAAATCGCCGCTCAAGTCGAGGATGGTCCTTGCGTCACTTATATCGGACCCGGCGGTGCGGGTCACTATGTCAAGATGGTACACAATGGCATTGAGTACGGCGACATGCAACTCATTGCCGAGGCTTACGATTTGCTCAAAAATACTCTGGGACTGAATCATCAGCAACTTCACGAGGTTTTTGCCGAGTGGAATACGACCGACGAACTCAATTCATTTTTAATTGAGATTACGGCGGATATCTTCACCTACATCGACAAAGAGACGAATTTACCGCTAGTCGATTTGATTTTAGATTCAGCCGGACAGAAAGGAACGGGACGTTGGACTGTATTTAGTGCCCTGGAATTGGGGGTCTCCATTCCCACGATTTTTGCGGCAGTCAACGCGCGTATCATGTCTGCTTACAAAGACGAACGGGTGGCTGCCTCGAAGGAACTGACTGGTCCTACGGGCAAATACGATGGGGATACTAAGTCATTTATCAACAAAATACGGGACGCTCTTTATTGCTCAAAGATGTGTTCTTATGCTCAGGGAATGGCATTGATTGCTAAAGCATCGGCTGAGTTTAACTACAATATCAATTTGTCTGAATGTGCCCGGATTTGGAAGGGAGGCTGTATTATTCGGGCTGGATTCCTGAAAAAGATTCAAACTGCCTTCAATGAGAATCCAAGCTTGCCCAATCTTCTTCTAGCGCCTGAATTTAAGCAAACTATTTTAGATCGGCAAGAAGCATGGCGAGAAGTTCTTTGTATCGCTAATAAGCTAGGAATTGCAGTTCCAGCATTTAGTGCTTCTTTAGATTATTTTGACAGCTATCGACGCGATCGCCTGCCACAAAATCTCACCCAAGCGCAACGAGATTATTTCGGTGCCCACACTTACGAACGCATCGATAGACCAAGGGGCGAGTTTTTCCATACGGAATGGACTGCTAAGTAGCGTTTAATGCTGGGGTGGGCATTGCCCGCCCAAATCATTTAATTATCAAATTTTTGATTCTACGCTGTTTCCAATAAAAATAAACATAAAGCAACGCTAAAATCTGCAAAGGAGCGATCGCAATATAATTCCTGAGCCAAACATTAATTTCCCAACTAGATAAACCGCTAAAATATGCCAGCCCAAATAAAGCTAATAATATTGTTAGCGTTAGTTTTTTTTTAAATTGAGCATTTAAACTTAGAACCGTCGATAAAAAATTAAATAAAATATAAAATTAAGTTCTAGTTCAGTAATAGAGATTTTGAAAAATTAATTTTCCTAACGGAGAATGATAAAAGCCATAAGCTATTTCTCCAGATTTCAATAGATTGTTAATGCGAATTAAATAGTAGATTAAAAACAGGAAAAGAAATGATAATTGGATTTGTTTATTTTTAATCAGCTTGCTAAAGGGAGTTATGACTTTTCGTTTGCTCAAAAGTTCTAAAAAGAGATGAATGAATTGTAGCGATCGCAAATCCTATAAATAAGAAAATCCCAAAAAAATGATAATCCAAAGCTTTATCGAGATGCCCCGTCGCGATCGCGATAAAAGAACGAGTCATTCCACATCCAGGACAAGGAATTCCTGTTAAAGCTTTGAAGGGACAAAATAAAGGCGACGATTGCTCCGTATAGCCATAATAGTAAGCTCCTACTAAAGGCGACGCCAATAAAACTAACTCGATCGCGCGAACTTGTAAGGCATGAGGAGATAGAGAAGAAGCAGAAAACTTTAGCATAAATATTTCATTAAATCTGAGCTATAGTATAACCACCTCTAAAGCTTTCTGGTAAAAAAACTAAATATTGCTTTAGTTTTACGCTGTTTTTGGGGGATTTAGGGAATTTTAGAAGTGACGGAACCGATCGAGCGAAAGGGAAAAGAGACGAGAGAGCGCGACTACCTATCAACCAGCTAATCTCAATAACCCATACAAGTATCCCAGTTGATAGGCGAGGGAACATCTCAGATCGAAGAATTCATTCTCATTTTTTTGTGCCCTCAGCAACCACATCTTTTTGAGCAGTGGCAGTATCTCATTTCTAAGATGCGATCGCGCTTTTTTCAAACGCACCGATCGAGGCAGTTTAATTTGGTAGAGCAATGCCGTAGATATAGATACCCCGTTCCAGTACTGTCTTTTAATATGCCAATCCTTAACCAGACGAGAAGCATGTATGTGATGTCTGACAGCAACGGCAGGATGGTAATAAAGCCGATAGCCATTATTTTTTAGGCGATCGTGCAACAGGGATTCTTCGCACGACAGGAGATTGCTACCTTTGCGACCTAAATTAACATCAAAGCCCTTCATTTCTTGGAGCAGATGTTTGGGATAAGCCACGTTAGCACCTGCCAGCCAGCGATCGCTTTCTAAGAAGATAGGGGTTTCCGACCAATCTAATATCGTCAATCCTTGCGCTAACCCCTCTGATAGCCAAGAAGGTCGAGGTGCTTCCCAAATAGGCTCGATCTTGCCGCCAACAGCACCTGGTTTAGGGTTAACCGTGGCAAAGACTTCGAGGATTTTTTCCAACCATTGGGGATAGGCAATCGCATCGTCATCTAAATAGGCGACATATTCTCCCCGCGCGTTTTGCCAACCTGTATTGCGAGCTTGTGAAAGTCCTTGAATGGGTTCGTAGATATAGCGGAGATTGGATACGTGGGAAAACTCCTCGGTGACGACTTTCTTAGTCTCGTCTGTCGAACGGTTATCTATAATTAAGATTTCGTAGCAACTGGGATCGAGAGTCTGCGCGATCGAGCTTTGGATTGCTTTGCGCAGATATGAGGCACGATTGAAGGTGCAAATAATGGCAGAAATTTGAATGGTTATGCCTGCTACCATAATTTGAGCGATTTGCATTCAATTCAAAGAATACCAATTTTTTGTAAAAAAGCCTTGAAAGGATTTATCTTGCTAGCAACTTCCGACTCTGAAAACCCTGTGAAAGGTCGCTTATTTATTTCTTGATCGAGCCATCCCATCATTCTAGTATCGCTTGTTTTTTCAAAAACGATACATTTACCAATTTCAGCGATTTTTTTATAAGATGATTCAAGCGATAAAAAATCGCTCAATATTTTGACAGAGTTAATTTGAGTATCATCGACAAGAAGTTTGCTGCCAGCCTTTAAAAATAAGTCTATAAAATGCCAATCTACTATAGGAAAAGGAAAACTATGACTTCCATCGATTAGCGCAACATCGATTGATTCTGATGATTCTGATAGTGCTAGTTTTGCCAATCCGCGATCCGAAGAATCTTCAATAAAGTATAAATTATCGCAAGTGTAACCGCGATCGCGCAACCAATCTTTTACTAACTGATTAGCAGTTACATCTGGATTGACGCAAACATGTTTTTTAGCATTACTGGTAAATACAACGGTAGAATATCCTCCCCCAGTTTCCAGAGTAACAGAATTGGGCGTGACGATAGATGCAATATAATTCAAAACATCTTTGCCAATCGTATAAGACGTTCGAGAAAATTCTTTTGTTTCTGTAGTGCCTCGTTTAAAGAAAAAATTCTCAGCATTTGGAACTTCTTGAGTTAAGCTTTTTAAATGAAACATTGGCTGCTCTTGCTCAAGTAATTCAATTACATTAGTTTCCATGGTTTTTTCCTTTTGTTCTACCAATATTTCCCAGTCACCAATAACCATTTACTTTAAATCAATTTCATAATTTGCAAGCTCGCATAGCTTCTGATAAATTTTCATAGTTTTTTTAGGAACGGGTTTATCAGAAAACGAGCGGCGAATATTAGGATTGGGAAAAGAGCGATCGACTGATGCTCCTGTGAAAGTTTCTAATCTATTTAATCCTTCTGGAGAAACGGCTTGCTCGTAGTGAATAAACAGCCATTCTCCCTGGCGACAGTGTTTTTCTAAAATATGTTCGTACATGAGCGTCCACATTTCTAAAGCTTGTTGCCAAGATAGTCTTATCCCCGTTATTTCGTGACTTAAATGATCGACGCTGCTGCATTCTTTCAAAATACTCAAGACAGTACTAGCCGGATCGCGAAATACGCAAATAAATGCAGTATCTTTTAGATAAGGCTTCCATACAGGAAGCGTATAGGAAAAGCGAGGGTCTTTTAGACAATAAGGCTCTTTTTGAGTAATTTTTTGGATTCGCTCTATAATTTGAGAAGAAGAAGGAATCTCAGCCTTTACGGGCACGCAAGCTAGCCATCGATGCCATTTGAGAGGGCGATTGCGAAAGAAAGCTCGTTCGGGGATATGTAGGCGCAGCCTTCTGATTTTTATTGCAGGGATATGCAACCGCTTGGGAATGAGTGGCTCTAGAATATCTTCATTGATTTCATTAATTTCTACGTCTTCAAAAAAACCCTTTGGATTGGCATCGCGGGTGGGCCAAAAATTTTCTCCCATAAAGTAACCCGCTTGAGATAGGGTTCCCGCTACCATACTGGTGCCGCTTCGCCCAGAGCCTAATATAACAACGTTACGCATAGTTCGTCGATTTTTATATTGGGAATCATGAATACTTAGCCACAACTATACTGCGATCTTTCTTTTTCGGATAAACATTAACACTGTGGTTGCTACAGAACCACTCAAAACACCCATAAAGAAAGAAACAAGAACAATAGAGCGTGTAGAAAATTTATCTAATATCCTAGTTTTGCTAGAAGATTTCTCTTTGTCTCGACTTGCCTGTAAGTATTTAGGCGACCAAACTTTAGGAATTACAAAACCTGGCGGCATTTCAGTAGAATTATTCAATATGGGGGGTTTTGCCTCTTTTTTATAGGTTTCTATTTGCTTTTGCAGTTCTAAAACTTTTTCTGGTTCTGAATAAGCGAGGTTGCGAGTTTCTAATGGGTCGTCTTTAAGATTGAATAGTTCTGCGATACCTTAATAGGGTAAGGGTGAAGTGCTATTGAGAACTAGCTTATAATTCTCCTTCACTAAGGCGGCCTTAAACCATGGCGGCGAGGCAAGTGCTTGGTATTGTATCAAGACCTCATCTCGTCGAGTCGAACCAGTAGCGATAGATTGCAGGATGTCTACTCCATCGAGTTGATTTTGAGAACTTATCTTAACCCCAGCTAATTTAGCTAAAGTAGGATATAAATCGACTACCGAGAAAACTTGCTCGATGACTTGAGAGCCTTTTAATTGAGCTGGATAGGAAATTATGGTTGGAACTCGAACTCCTCCGTCGTATAAAGTACCTTTTTGACCTTTCAAAGGACGGTTATTTCCTCTAGTCCAGGGTTGGTCGCTTCCTCCGCCATTATCGCTAGTAAAAAACAGTAGGGTATTGTCCCAGACTTGTTTTTCTTTAAGGGCTGCAACAATTCTACCGACTGCTTCATCCATCGATTGCACTTGAGCGGCAAAAATTCTCCGCCCTTCATCTTGGATATTGGCATAATTTTTTATGTCTTTTTCTTTAGCCTGTAAAGGAGCGTGAGGAGCGTTGAAAGAAACATAAAGGAATAAGGGAGATTTGTTATAATCGCGATCGCGAATCAGCTTGACGGCTTCTTGAGCAAGTAAATCTGTTGCGTACCCTTCTTCCTCGACAGGTTGCTCGTTTCGATGCCAATCCAACCCGCCTTGTATACCTGCATCTAATTGGTGAGTAAAGTAATCGATACTGCCGCAATAATGCCCGTAATGATAATCGAATCCTCTGCGAGTCGGTAAGTATTCTTCTTTGTAGTGACCGAGGTGCCACTTACCAACAATAGCTGTATAGTAACCTGCTTCTTTTAAGGTTTGAGCGATTGTTTTTTCTTCGAGAGGCAAACCAACTTTATCCCAGGGCCATATGACACTAGATGACATTCCATAACGAGAAGGATGCCTTCCCGTCATGAGTGCAGCACGAGTTGGAGTACACGAGCTAGTGACATAAAATCTATCGAGTCTCGTAGAAGATTCGGCTAATTTGTCTAGATTGGGAGTTTTAATTTCAGAGTTATGATATCCTACGTCATTCCAGCCTAAATCATCCGCCATGATGATTATAATGTTTGGTTTTTGGGCGGCTGCTCGAACGCTATCCGATACAAAAAAGTTATTGAAAATAGCTGCGATCGCTACGCTAAAAAATATAATAATTCCAACAATAAGTTTTTTATTCAGAAAAATATAAGCGCTCATAAAAACAATTGACTTCTTTCCTTCCTTTTCTCTCCTATCTCTACCCCTGCGCCTCTTCTTATAATAGGAGATGAGATCCATTCATTTTTTATTGATTAATATTTTTTTGAGTTTTTTTAGCGATCGCTCAAAAAGTTTCCAGGAAAATTGAATAGTATTCTGGGGTTTGAATTGACGTCGTTCGAGCTTCTTAAGCTCTAACATCATTGCCTCAAAATTTTTCTCTTGATTATGACCTTGCAACCACTGAATGTACTCAAAATAATGAGTAAAAACTAAATTAGTAGCAATTTCTACCAATTGTTTATTTTTTTCTACATTACTTTCATTGTGAGCTTCATCCCAAAAACTAATATTCACTCTAGATCCCGCTCCGTGATGATAGATTAAGTCGCCATATATACCTCCCATTAGACGATGAAAATTATTCTTATTACTTCTGCATAGCTTAAACATTTTTAAGTTTAATTCTTTGGCTTTTTCCGTCAAAACCGAAAGGGTATCGTGTATTTCTGTCTTTGTGTTAGGCGCAATAAAATCTAGTCTTAAGTTATTACTCTCAATGAAGTCTACCGTAGTACATAGACAACTTGCATGGATATAAGGAGTGATGGCTTTCTTTAATTCATCTCGCCAAACTCCTGCTAAAACAACTTCTTTATCTAATGAAGATATCAGCTTTGTCAGCCAACCATCTTGAATAGGATGGGCATCGCTATCCATCGCAACAATATATTTGGGTCGGTTTTGAAGAGCTAATTCATAAAGTCTCTGAAGCGGCACTGCATGAACGTGTGCGAGACTTTCCCCAGGATTGGCTTGAATTAACGTAACCAAGGGGATACTTTTGAGAAAGTTTACAACAGCAGTATCTTCAAGATTATTGTTCCATACGTAAATATGATAATTCGACCATTTAGTATGTTCCAAAATTTTATTAATACACAATTCGATCCACTTACCCTGTTTTGGATCTTTGCCGCCGTTGACAATTAATATAGCTGCTCGTTCTGTCATAACAAATTCCCTAGAAAGTCTCGATTAATAATGTTGTCTACTGCGGCTTGACTCCTCTCATTTGCATATCTCTATTCCATGAGGTACCGAGTCTCCACGTCTGCTTGATAGGATGCTGCCGAACCTCGACAAAACCAACAGCTGATAATTCTGCTCCCAAGGTTTCGGGAGTCCAGCCCCACTTATGCATCATGCCGTATCCTTGCTCTGCGACTAAAGCAGGGTAGGAAAAAATTCCTGCCATAGCTAAATCAACACCATCCTTGGGATTGAAATGCTTGCCAATTTCTTGAGCGCATACTGCTAGGTTTGGCAATTCTATAACGACCGTACCTCCAGGTTGAAGAATGCGAAACCATTCTTTTAGAGACTCTCTCGCTTCGTGTAGCTGAAGGTGTTCAAAAAAATGGTAAGACTCAATAATTTCTGCGCAATTATCTGGAAATAAAGTTAAGTTTTTTGAGTCCATAATTAAATCGGCTTTTGATTCAGGATAAGCATCGATATTGACATATCCTGGAAAGTAATCGTCTCCGCAACCGAGATGAATTTTAAGTGGTTTTCTAGAGTCCAGGATTTTCTTTAAGCGATCGCGCTGATATAATTGAAAGATAAATTTATTTTTGATAAGCCAATTTTTAGGCTTTAAAAATTGTTTAAGCTCATCGATAGAATCCCTCATTTTTTTATCGATATATAATTTAAATTTCCTGATACTTAGCCCCATTGAAAACCTTCCATTCACCTTCTATTAGTACGGGAGCATATCCATATTGTTGTCCGACTACTCTAAACTTTTTAATATTGTCATATCTGCACAGCACTTCTCCTAGATTTTCAGAGTTAATAGTGATAGCTATTGAATAAATTCCTGGATTGAAATTAAGCTTACCTAAATTCAGCACCACCTTCATTCTTTCTCCCGTATTAGCTATTTCCACTCCATTAAATGACGAAATACATTGAGCCACGTGCTGTAGTTCCTGACTCATTATTGCAACAGCTATCGTAGGAGACTTAACTGTTGTATCTATTGTGGCATCGATATAAATTGAAAGCTCATCTAAATACTTAATCGACTCAATATCTTTTTTGCCATTACTTTCAAGTTCAATTTGATGAATAACTGCCCGACCGCTTCCTGAAAAACTACTTTCTTCACCTTTAAAAAAAGTATAAAAAAGATCGATTCCTTTGGGCACATTCTTGCCTTGAAATTCGCATTTACCGTGATTCATTACCATAATGTCCGAACAAACCCTCGATACCTGTGGCATCGTATGGGTTACTAAAATCACGGCTGCATTTTTAATCATTTTATAAATAGCATTAAAACATTTAGCCCGAAATCCAACGTCACCGACGGCGAGAACCTCATCGAGAAGCAAGACATCTGGCTCCATCTGCGCCGCTACGGCAAACCCCAGTCGCACTCTCATTCCGGAACTATAATTAATTACGGGGGTGTCTATAAATTCCTTTAATTCGGAAAATTCTATAATCGCATCCAGTTTGCGATCGATTTCTGCTTTGGTGAAACCTAAAATCGCTCCTCTGCTGTAGATATTTTCCCGTCCCGTGAGAATTGGGTTAAATCCAGCCGATAGTTCGATTAACGCGCCTACCCGTCCCCGTAGCTCGATTCTTCCTCTATCCGGCTTGAGCAAGCCATTAAGCATTTTTAATAGGGTACTTTTTCCAGCTCCGTTGGGCCCGATTAGTCCCAGACATTCACCTCGGCGCAACTCAAAGGAAACATTATCGACCGACCAAAACTCATCTGGACGTAGTTCGGCGTTGTGTCTGCGTCCCGCTAGGACTTCGGATGCAATATCTTGAAGTCCGTACCATAAGGAGCGTTTTAAATCGCGACAGTATTTTTTTGAGACGTTTTCTACTTTAATTAATATCTCGTCATCCATAGTTTTTGTCTTTTTCCTCGCCGTTTAATTTTTTATAGAGTTACTTTTAAGACATAGCTGCCCTTTCAACGATAAACGGCATTGCCAAACGATAAAACGTCCATCCCAGGCAAAAACTAATAATCGCGATCGCGCTGGCTACCCAGAATCCGATCGGATAGGAAATATTACCTGTCGTAGCTAATTCTCTGGTTGTGACCAACAAAGGCGTAACGGGATTCAATTTTACCAAGGTTGCCCAATGTCCCCCACGGGGAAGGGCAAAAATGACTGGGGTTATAAAAAACCAAATCCGAATGATAAACGACATCGCTTTGTTAACATCTGAATATAGGGACGAGAGCGGACCTAAAATCAAGCCAATTGCCGTTCCGAACATAACCAAATGAATCAAAGCGACAGGTGCTAAAATAACGCTCCAACTTACTTGAAGCTGACCTTGAATCTGATAGACGATAAATAAGATAACAACTAATATTAACTGAACGCTAAAGTTAAAGAAGGTCTGCCCTAATTTAGCTATAACAAATGCTTCTGCTGGCACTCTAATTTGGGATAGCATCGATTTTGCTGCTTTGACAGCTCCCATAGAATTATTCATAGAGTCGGTAAACATTTGCCATAAAGTCATGCTAAAGAGTACGTATAGCGGATAGGGAATGTCTGTTTTTCCCAAGTTAACAATTCGGTTATTTTGAAGTAGAGATAGTCCTAGTGCCGTTACAAGCGGCGGGATAAATGCCCAGAGAATGCCTAAAACTGACTGACGATATTGGGCGCTAATATCTCGAATTAACAACTGCCATGCTAAGTCCCGCGAAGCTAACAGGTCGTACCACATTTCTTTAAACAATTTGCCGGGACTTCTGAGACGACTTTCAGGAGCGTAAACGATGACGGGCAAGTCTTTTCTTGATTGTTGCACGGGTTTCAATGCTTGATCTCCCTTAGCATCTAGCTGTTTTGACTGTTGCATTTTTAATTTTTACCATCATAGCGATCGCATTTCTAAAAATCTACCCGTTCCTGGTAACTTCATTCAATCTTTATTCAATTGCGGATCGAAGGCGCCAAACCGAAAAAAGTTAGACGAGCGAGCAAGTGATAAAAACCGTTTTTTCGGTCTTCATATTTTCGATTTTTTAGACTTTTTACTCTAAAAAAGACCATTGAGAAAAGGTGGCCGCTTGACCCGCTACACAATTTTGAAAATCTGTCAAGTTCCACACGATCGCGCCTTCGATTAAAAAACGCCGTCCTGTCTTAGAAATTCGGATTCCGCGATAATCATCGATAAATCCTTGTTGAGCTGCTAGAGCAAGCATTCGTTCTCTCTCCTCTCGATTGATGGGTTCTGCGGTCAGTCGCGAGGGAGTAGCAATGAAGTCTTGCCAGCTCATCTCCCATAACGTTAGCGCCATTTGATTGCCGTAGTTGAGGATAGGATCGCTCTCCGTTCCGTGAGAGACGACGACAAAAGGAGCCAAAAAAAGTGCCTTGGCTTGTTCTAGGCGATCGCCTTTTCTTTCTATTAATGGCTTCTTTAGCAGTTTCTCATAGCTGTTCAACAGAATTTGACTCCAAGAAATAATCTCAGGTTGCTGCCAAACGTCTTTAGAATTAGTCATTGGTCATCGGTCATTTGTCCTTCGATTTGGGATGAAAGGATTTTGGATTGGGAAATCTCTTTCCCCCAGTCTCCCCGTCTCCCTTGTCTCCTTGTCCCCCACTCTCTCCAAACCTCGCTCAATTTCGCTGCCAGACCTTAATTTTACCGTCTGCACTACCTGCTGCTAAGAACTGACCGTCAGCACTAATGGCAAGGGAACAAACGGGGGTGAGGCGAGAAGTCGAATCGTCGGCGATCGCGATCGCGTCTACAGCTTCCATACTATTGGGATACCAGGTTTTGATCGTTCCATCCGCACCGCTACTAAATAGGGTCAGTCCGTCGGGACTGAAGATGAGAGATTTGATTTGCCCGACGTGGGCATGGAGGATCCGAATCGGCAGGGGAGGTTGCGGTAGTTGCCGAGAATCCGACAAGCCGGGTTCTAGCTGCCATAGTTTAATCTGACCGTCAATGCATCCGGCTGCTAGCACTCGTCCGTCCGGGCTGATGGATAAAGATTCCACAGAAGAGATATTTCCAGTCAGCCAGCACAATTCTTCGCCAGTTTCTAGTTGCCAGAGGGTCACCCGACCGTCACCCCCTCCACTAGCAATTATTTGAGCCGATTCGTTAACCGCGATGGCATAAATTGCCCCGGAATCATCGTAGGAACTTTTGAGCATTTTTCCGGTTGCGAGATCCCATTGCTTGATAGTTTGGTCGTAGCTACCACTGATGAGAATTCGGCGTTTGGCAGCCACAGCAAGCGCGTGAATCGATCCCGAATGGTCGGTCAAGGTTCGCTCTAAGCGAAGATTAATTTTGCCTTCCTCTTCTGGCACAAGCGACCAGATTTTGATCGCGCGATCGAAACTACCCGTCGCTAATTGATAGTGCCCGACTCGATCTTCGTTGTCGATAAAGATAACGGCGAGTATGGCTTGAGAATGTCCGACAGTCGGTGCAAGCGAGCGTCCTGTGGCAAGATCCCACAATTTAATCGTTCGATCCCAGCTAGCGCTGGCAAGGAACCGACCATCGGAACCAATTGCGAGGGAGACAACCGCATCTGCATGAGCGTTTAGGGTATGGATACAAGTCCAGTTCGATAGGCAAGTTGTGGATGGGGATGAAAACCGAGGGAGGACGAGGGAAGGGGAAGGCGAGGGTGGAGAAGCTATGGGTTGCTCGTTAGCCAGAGAGGGAATTTG
Source organism: Hydrococcus rivularis NIES-593 (assembly GCF_001904635.1). Classification (GTDB taxonomy): domain Bacteria; phylum Cyanobacteriota; class Cyanobacteriia; order Cyanobacteriales; family Microcystaceae; genus Hydrococcus; species Hydrococcus rivularis. The sequence continues at coordinate 28,323 of NZ_MRCB01000034.1, read as the reverse complement.
TTGTCTTAGTTGCTCGTAGGATTGTTCTAGTTGCTCGATCCGCTCAGGTAAGGTATGGCTGTTGAGGTAGCAGGCGATGCTATCGATCGCTCGTTCTAAACCGAGCAAGCTTTCTTGAAACGCGGTCAAGCTGTCGGCGTTTGTTGGGGTTGTGGAAGTGGTGCGAGTCGCGTTTCTTTCTCGTTCGGCTATGGCTCGTATTTCCTCAAATAGCTGTTGCTGGAGTTGCTTGACCGTTCCTGAGAGGCGTTTGCGGCTCAGGTGTTGAAAGCGCAGACGATTGATGAGATTTAACACCAGCGCAATCGAGAGACAGATCGCAAGAAAAAATAGGTTTCCCGTTGCGATCGCGATCGATAAACCGATTAAAGTCATAGCAACTGCCAGATATTCGGCAATTTCTAGCCAGTGATGTTGCTTCAGTAGCATATTTTCATATGACTTTCAGATACCTAAAATTATTCTGGCAATATAGAAGTAAATCAACACCCCCAAAACATCAACAGCTGTGGTGATAAACGGAGCCGACATCAAAGCGGGATCTAAACCGAGAGAGTGAAATAGGAAAGGCAGAGCCGAACCCGAAATCGAGGCAAGAATCGCGATCGCTACTAGGCTAACGCCGACCGACACGGCGACGAAAACATTTCCTTGCAACCCGTATGCCCAGAGCGTTGCAATCGCTCCCAAAATTAGCCCTAACAGTCCTCCTGCCAGTGCCTCGCGAAAAATTACCTGACCCATTCCCAAATCCCGAATCTCCTCGGTATTTAAGCCGCGAATGACTACAGTGGAAGACTGCGCGCCTACGTTGCCCCCGGTTCCCACCAGCAGGGGAATAAAGGCTGCCAGAATCGCCATTCTTTCTAGAACGGACTCCTGAGACTTGATGATCGTTCCCGTCACCGTGTTGGTGATTAATAACACAAATAGCCAGACAACGCGCTTGCGGGCAACGGTAATCAGATTGGTTTGGAAATAGTTATCGCCATCCGATTGCAAGCCTCCCAAGGCATAAATATCTTCGGTCGCTTCCTGTTCTAAAATATCGATTACGTCATCTACCGTGACTACGCCTACCAAACGTTGTTCGCGATCGACCACGGGTAAAGCTAGTAGGTCGTATCGTTGAATCATTCGGGCGACTTCTTCTTGGTCGGTATCCGTGTGGACGAACACCACATCGCGCGTCATAATTTCGCCGAGGGTTTTCTCTGGGGAGGCAATGACGAGATCTCTGAGCGAGACAATTCCGGTCAGGTGTCGAGAGGCATCGGTAACGTAGAGATAATAGACGATTTCGGAAGTCTTTGCTAAGCTGCGAATTCGCTCTAAGGTTTGAGCAACGGTTAAGGTTTCTTTGAGGGAGATATACTCTGGGGTCATGATGCGCCCCGCTGTCGCTTCCCCATAGCCCAACAGCAAGGCGGTTGCTTGGCGTTCTCCCGGACTGAGTTGCGAGAGCAGGCGACGCACGATTTTGGCGGGCAACTCGTCAAACAATCGCACGCGATCGTCGGGAGACATTTTGTCTACAATATCTAAAACTTCTTGATGCTTGAACTGCTGAACCAATGACTGTTGAACTGCTGAGTCTAAATGTTCGTAAACGGCGATCGCTTCATCTTTTGCCAGCAAGCGAAAGGCAATCACCTGCATCGACTCCGGCAACCCTTCGATTGCCTCGGCAATATCGACAGGTTGCACGGGGATTAGCAGGGCTTTAGCTCCTTCGAGGTTGCCTTGTTCTAGCAAAAGTTGCAGTTGGCTGCGAACTAACTGTCGCAACTCTCTACGAGAACTAGCTTGAATCGCACTAATTTCCTCAGTCAAGCTCACAACCCTTCCTTCCTTACCCCAAGGACAAGCCTCAGTTTAACAAAACGCTCCTGCTGCTCATTTTATCTAAGGTTGCGTTTTGTAACAGTATCTCTGCGATTATCTGCGCCAAATTGCTAGGTTATTAGATTTGTTGCGAATTAAATATATGCGTTGCTGAAACCCTTATTAGATAAGGCTCGAATTTTCAGAAAAGGCTATTTCGCAACAACTCTATTTTAAGGCAATTAGTTGGGAGTAAGGGGTATGAAATTGCAATATCTAAATCGTTTTTGCTGATTTAGAACTACAGAATTTGACGAGAAACCATCTTTTCAACATTAGCCTGAGTTTCTTGCAAAAGCTTTTCTCGGCTATCGCTAGCTTGAGTCAGGCTTGGAACTAAATTTCGTGCTTGTAAAGCCATGTGAAGCTGTAGTTGTGCTACATACTCACTGATATCTTCACGAAAAATTTCGGTGTTAGCGGGAACGACGCGCAGTGTCAAAGTGTCCTCCTTACCTCAATTTATCTAACTATCTGCCACCCAAAAAATTATCATGACCGCCCTCGCTATGTATCCATTCGCCTCAAAAGTTTACATATTTCTCAACAGAGCGTAATATTTTGTCTCATTGAGAACGCAACGATTGCTTGACAGAAATGACGAGGAGAGAAAAGTAGGAGAGTTTTAGAGAAGGACGATCGCGCAGATCGATGTAAATAACGCGATCGGGAAACGTCGCTCGTTCGACGACCCAAGAGCGATCGAGCAAATCGCGCTGCTGTAAAACTTGCCAAACGCGATCGTAAACCGAACTCACCTTCATCAGCACCACCACGTCCGCCCACTCTAAAATGGCTTCTAACTCTTGGACGGTATAAAGGGCAGGTAATACGACCAAGCGATCGCTGCGGACGGTTAGAGGCATTCCCACCTCAGCCGCCGCCGCCATAGGAGAGCAAACCCCCGGCACTCTCTCGATAACGGCTTCTGGATGAAGCGCTACTAAGGTTTGTGCTAAATAAGTAAACGTACTATAAAAACTGATATCGCCTTCACAGACAAAAGCTACGTCATGACCCAACTTCAGATGCAGCCAAACCCGTTTGGCTGCTTCCTGCCAAGCTTGTTGCAACACTGCCTCATCCTGCACGTAGGGAAAGTGCAACGCTAACTTCTGCTGGTTTGCGTCCAGCCAAGGAGAGGCAATTTGTTCGGCGATGCCCGGTTTGCCGCCCAGCCCAGCCGGAAAAGCGACGACCGAAGCTTTTTGTAGCAAGCGCAATCCCTTGACCGTAATTAATTCCGGGTCGCCCGTTCCCAAACTAATCCCATAGAGAATTCCGATTTGCACGGCTATCCTAGCTTAAAAATATCATTACCGAGTTATTTTACCGAGCTACTTGGCCAGAAGTTTTGAATCCGAAGCTCTTATACCTTATTTGGCTGGGAGCGTTGCTCGGACGACTCTGCTGGCATAGGGCGCAGCGGCTAGCGTCTCTTGGCAGCGAGTCTCAATCTTCTACTTGATAGCGTGCTAGCTGTCTAATTTCCTCGACGGATAGGTCGAGTTTTTTAGCAATTTCTACTTCAACGCGAGCCAACTCCGTCGTTGATAATTCAAACTCTTGCTTTTGAAAAACCCTGGTTGCTTGCTTGACTCTAACCAGAGAAACGCCTGAGTTTTGCTTAATTTTTACGTGAATCAGTAGCACTGAATCCGAGGAGGGTCGAACGTTGCGAGCAATTCTCAGTTCGCCCATCGTCGGTTGAGGACGACTCAAATTGCGATCGCTAATCGAGCCAGTCACCAGCCACAATCCCAGTCCGAGAAGCGGTAAAGGCAGCCAAAACTCCAATCCTAAAGAACCCAAAAATTCAAGCCATTGAGGTCTGCGCATCAAAACCCTAGTCAATCAGAACTCTATTCTATCTCGTTTATCTCGCAGCCAATTTTCAGCAGAATTGATTAGTATGTAGAAAATTCAGCTAGCAGTAGATAGGCTCCCCAATCGCACTCAAGTCATGCTGATTCTCCTTGTTGAAGACGATCCGGCTCAATTAGAACCCCTACAAGCAGCCTTATCCCAGACAGGACATATCGTCGATGCCGTGGAGGATAGCCATACCGCTCAGTGGTTGATGAACGAGAAAGATTACGACCTGTTAATTTTGGATTGGATGTTACCCAAAATCAGCGGACTGAGTCTGTGTCGTCAGTACCGAGAGGGCGGGAAAACCTCGCCAGTTCTGATGTTGACTGCCAAAGATACGACGGCTGACAAAGTTAATGGTTTAGATGCCGGTGCAGACGACTATTTGGTTAAACCCGTAGACATTCCCGAATTGCTGGCGCGGGTGCGAGCATTGGGACGGCGATCGCCACTTTGGCAGGGAGATATACTAAGTGCAGTCGATTTGCATTTGCATCTGACCAGTTTAACCCTAGAGCGAGGACAAGAAAAAATTCAACTATCAGTCCGCGAGTTTCAACTGATGGAGTATCTAATGCGTCATAGCGATCGCATTTTATCTCGCGACCAAATCGAACAGGCGCTCTGGAGTTGGGGAACCGAACCGGAAAGTAATGCTGTAACGACGCTAGTCAGGCGACTGCGGCAGCGCTTGGAGTCGGTTGGCGCTAAAGATTGGTTGGAAACCGTTTACGGAATGGGTTATCGCCTTAATACCCCAAAAGAAAGCTAAATTTTATGTTTCATCGTAGCCGTCGCCGCCTCGCTTACTGGTTTACTCTCTCAATGGGGAGCATTTTGATTCTCTTTGCCTTCACGATTTATTACCTGCAACTCAAAGATCGCATTCGTGCTTTTGACGAAACGCTTTACGCACAAACTAAACGGATCAATGCTAAAACCGACTATGAGCTAGAGAAGGGGCGCTGGCAGATAAACGCCGAGAAGATTTCTCTGCAAGAAGGCGATGCCCCACCCCTTGAGATTGAAACGGAAATTGCCTATATCCGTTGGTATGACGCACGGGGACAACTGGTGCAATTTATTGGTACTGCTGCCCCAAAAAAATTATCCTCAGCCCCCGGCTATCAAAGCCTCAAGGGCAACAATAATGAAGTCTCTGACCAACAATGGCTGCGTCAGTTGACGCTTCCTATCAAACAGGATGAGACAGCGATCGCTTATCTGCAAGTTGCCGCTTGTTTGAGTCCCATTCAAGAAAACTTAAAGCAGACGCGGCTGTTTTTGTCGCTAGGAGTCCCTTTAACGCTGGGGTTAACGGGTTTAGTCGGCTGGATTCTAGGCGGACTGGCAATGCAGCCATCCAGACGGGCATACGAACAACTACAACGCTTTACCGCAGATGCTTCTCATGAGTTGCGAGCGCCCGTAGCAGCGATTTTGAGCAACGCTCAGGTTGGTTTGCTCGCTCCGGTTGAAGATAGCCTACAACAGCGCCAGCGCTTGGGAAAGATCGTCCAAACTACTAAGTCAATGAGTTCCCTGATCGATAATCTGTTGTTCTTGGCGCGTCACGAAGGACGATTAAATCCTCAAGATTTAAAAGAGATCGATCTGGTCGATTTACTGAAATCTTCGGTCGATCGATATCAAACACTGGCAGCGGAACGTAACTTAAACTTGATTGCTGACCTTCCATTAGAGCCTCTCAAACTTAATGCTGACTCGGCACTGTTATCGCAAGCCGTTAAGAACTTGCTCGACAATGCTTGTAAATATACTTCTTCCGGCGGTACCGTTCAGCTCAAGCTGTTGACAAAAGTGCGTCGAGTTTTCATCGAAGTCGAGGATAATGGCATTGGTATTCCTCAAGCCGATCTTCCCCATATTTTTAAGCGTTTTTACCGAGTAGACGAAGCGCGATCGCGACAAACAGGGGGATTTGGGTTAGGACTGGCGATCGCACAACAAATTATTGAAGCACATGGCGGTCAGATTGCGGTAGAAAGCACCCTCGGCAAAGGCACGAAGTTTCAGATCTGCTTGCCTGTGGGGTAGGTTTTTCCTGCCACACCCACTACTAAAACACTACAAAGTCTCGCGCTTGAGGTAGGGTTGCAAGACTTCTGGAATCTTGACCGTACCATCGGATTGTTGGTAATTTTCTAGAATCGCTGCCATGGTTCTCCCGATTGCCAGTCCCGAACCATTGAGGGTATGGACGAATTGCGTTCCTTTCTTGCCAGCTTCTTTGAAGCGAATGTTTGCCCGTCGCGCCTGGAAATCTCTAAAATTGGAGCAACTGGAAATCTCCCGATAAGTCCCCGCAGACGGCAGCCAGACTTCTAAGTCGTAGCATTTTGCCGCCCCAAATCCCAAATCTCCCGTACATAATTCGATGACGCGATAGGGCAATTTTAATGCTTGTAAAATTGCTTCTGCATCTTTGACTAAGGCTTGATGTTCGTCTTCTGAGGTATCGGGATGGACGATTTTGACTAACTCGACTTTATTGAATTGGTGCAGTCTGATCAATCCGCGCGTATCTCTGCCATAACTTCCTGCCTCCCGACGAAAACAAGGCGTATAGGCGCAGTGCTTAATCGGCAATTGCGCCGCATCGAGAATTTCGTCGCGATAGAGATTGGTCACGGGAACTTCCGCCGTAGGCGCTAGCCATAAGTCATCATCTTGGCATTTAAAGCTTTCCTCGGCAAATTTGGGCAATTGTCCCGTCCCTTGCAAGGAAGTGCTGTTAATAAGGACAGGTGGCATGACTTCCAGGTATCCAGCAGCAATCTGGCGATCGAGCATAAAATTAATTAAAGCCCTTTCCAATGCCGCACCTGCCCCAATCAAGTTCACAAAACGAGCTTGAGCGACTTTAACCGCACGTTCGGTATCGAGGATGCCCAGCTTCTCCCCAATGTCCCAATGAGGAATAATTTTAGGGTTTTGCGGGATATATTCATCTCCCCAACGGCGAATTTCTACGTTGTCCGTTTCATCTTTACCGATGGGAGTCGATTCGCTGGGTGGGTTGGGAAGCTGCAATAAAAGGTTTTCTATTTGCGCTTTGATTTCTTTTTCCTGGGGTTCTAAGTTGCTTAATTTCGCCTTAACTTCGTTCCCTTCTTCTTTTAAGGCTTTAATTTCTGCGCTATTAGGATCGCCGCCACTTTTAATCTTTTGACCGTATAGTTTACCAATTTCGTTGCTGCGAGCTTGTAATTGAGTTCGCATTGCTTCGAGTTCTCGCCGTTGCCGATCTAACTCTAATATCGGCGCGAGATCGTATTCGTTCGAGGCGCTACGGCGATTGAGTAATTCTTGAATCTGGTCTGGATTTTCTCGGATTTGCTTAAGGTCTAACACCGATGACTTAACCCCTTGCTCGATCTGACACTATGCTAGGATAGCCGATCGCTCTGCCGAGTTGGAAGTCAGACAACTAAAAGGGACGGGATAAAGCGATGCGATCGCAACCTTTTCAACCAATTGCCATAGCATAAAGAACATCTTTATCTGTCTCTAAAAATTCCTGGGTTTCATCATCATGATAAGCGCCAATTCCGCTACAGCTAAGACCTAAATATTCGCTGACTAAATACAGTCTTTGCCCTAACAAACTCACCAGTTGCGTTGCAGTTTGATAATTTCTATAGTCAGAAACCAAAAATAGCGTAACTGCACTATTTTTAGCAATAGCTTGATTGATGCATAAATAACCCGTCTTCTCGCTAAAATCTCCGGCTTTTATTCTAGAAATTACATTAATGCGATCGCTTCGGTATAAACCAGACTCTATGCCTTCAACGCGCTTGATGGCAAAATAAAGCTCGATATCCTCAACAATTTCTGTTGGAATTGGTTGAGCGAGGACTTGGAGGATTTGCAGAAAATTAGCTTGAGAAATAGAACGCGATCGCTCGAAATATCTAGCAGAACGCCTATTTAAAACTGCCTCTAAATATCTTTCCTTGTCAAACTGAAACTGAGGCAATAAAAGTTTTTGTTTTTCGCTCTCAGGTAAAATTGTATTTTGATATCCTGCTTCTACAAATGAATTTTTCTCGAAATAGTCAGTTGCGCAGACAAAAGGAATCTTATCCCTGAGTTTTCTGACCGATTTTTCTCCAATTTCTCCAGCAACAACGCAAGCAGTAATAAATTCTTTATTCTCGAAACCTAAATCTTCATTGAGAGCTATCTTGTCAAAATCAAAGATTATTTGAATATCGCGATCGTGAAGATAGGCAGAAGCCTCAATGGCTCCTAGTTGAGTAGAAGCATCTACATAATTTGGATCTATTTGGACAGAAAGATAAGAATGTTTTGTGGCGGTGTGATATTTCTGTCCGGTACTTTTAGTAACTAACATTCTTTAAAAGCTTGAGAACTTCTACTGTAGCAGCAAAATCTATTGCCTTAAAATCGTCCAAATTCTTGAGATTATAATTAGCCCCAGCTTCCAACAAAAGTTTTACAATTTTTGCCTTTCCTGATGAGGCTGAATACATCAGTGCCGTCGTTCCATTGTCGTTTTGGTTGTTAAGATCGATTTTGGCTTTGACGAGTAGATGAATTAAATTCTCGTAATTGCCAAAACAAGCAAACCAAAGCGCATTATTGCCATCGTTATTTCTAGAATTAACATTTGCTCCTGTATCGAGCAATTCTTTGACAATGGCAAGTTCTCCTTCTCTAGTTGCTTTCATTATGGCTGTATCGCCATTATCTCACCGTTGTTCGAGATTTTTGGGATTGTAGCCGCGATCGCGCATCCACTGCTGGGCATTTTTACCTATCGTTATATTCATCGTCGTAGCATTGCCCAATTAAACTTTTTGTTCGCTTCGATGTGTCAGCAATACCTCAGCTAGCGACTGCGGCAATTCGTCTAAGTCAGTATTAGCTTCCGTAGGAGGCATGGGAGAGACAAACGTATAGCAGGGATCGCATTCGTGAGTATCGTATACCTGAATCACCCATTTATCGGGAAATCCTTCTACGCCGATTTCTACGACATACCAGTCTTCCCCAATGGGACGAGAGTTGAGGACGGCGAAATAATCTTGCTCGTCTGGAGGAATTTCCAAATCTTCAACTAGAAAGGATAAAGCCAGTTCTTCTGCTTCGGGTGCGGTTATTTCCATAGCTATTCCTGTACGGGCGTTTGCGGGTACAATCCGAGTTGTTTGGCTAGTTCGCGAGCAATATGGATGAGAAACTTTGCCCCATCTGGATTATTCTCATGGGCAAACATCGTTGCCACTTGCATCATGGTTTGCACTAAGCCAGCATCCAGCAAATCTGAATTTGTATCTAATACTTCGGGTTCTTGACCGTTGGGGCAGCGCATTAACTGCTCGATCAAACGTAAATACTGGCTTTGGCGTTCTTCGGTCATGACAAATAGATAGTATTTTGCGATCTGATTAAAAGCTTATTTTTGATGAAATAGAGAAAGCCGTATTAAAAGCCACATTGACATAAAACGAGAAAATCGATCGCAAAACGAGATAATCGATTAAATAAAGGAAAGGAAAATAGTAGTTACCTTAATTCGAGCGATCGACAATGACGCAAAACATCGATAGTTTCATGGCAGCAGCCATTGCAGAAGCGAGGCAAGGATTGAGCGAGGGAGGAATTCCTATCGGTTCGGTTCTGGTCAAAGATGGCAAAATTATCGGAAGGGGTCATAATAAGCGCCTCCAAGATAACGACCCCGTGACCCACGCAGAAATTGACTGTTTGCGCAATGCAGGTCGGATCGGCAAGTACGACGATACGGTTTTATATTCAACCCTAATGCCATGCTATCTCTGTGCGGGGGCGGTAGTGCAATTTGGGATTAAAAAAGTCATTGCCGGAGAGTCAGAAACCTTTGCTGGTGCCAGAGAATTTATGGAGTCTCACGGCGTTGAGACGATCGACCTCAATTTAGATGAATGTAAGCAGTTGATGAAAGATTTTATTGCCCAGAAGCCTCAGCTTTGGAATGAAGATATTGGAAAGTGAGGTCGTATTCCCAGTAGCTGCATGAGGAACAGTTTATCTTAATGCTTGTAACAATTCTTAACAATCGTCCGCGTAAAGGCACCAACTCCCTTATGATTAGGATGACTGTTTTTAAGCATTTCTAAGATAACGGAGGTTCAAATTTGGCTATTCCTCTATTAGATTACAAGCCAACCTGTCCAAATACGCGCGTTGCTGGATATGAAGTTCCTGGCGACGAGCAGCCGAAAATTTTCACGACAGAAAACTTGCTTTCCCCTAGCGACATGGATGACTTGATCGAAGCGGCATACCGCCAGATCTTTTTCCATGCCTTCAAGTGGGATCGCGAGCCTTTCTTAGAATCTCAACTCCGCAACGGACAGATTACCGTGCGGGACTTTATTCGCGGCTTGCTGCTCTCAAAGACTTTCTACAACAGCTTCTACGAAAAAAACAGCAATTATCGCTTTGTCGAACAATGCGTTCAGCGAGTCTTGGGACGCGATGTTTACAATCAGCGCGAAAAGATTGCTTGGTCTATCGTAGTTGCGACAAAAGGAATCAAAGGATTGGTAGACCAGTTGCTTAACAGCGACGAGTACCTAGAAAACTTTGGTTACGATACAGTTCCCTATCAGCGGCGCCGGAATTTACCCAGCCGCGAGAAGGGCGAGCTGCCTTTCAACATCAAGTCTCCGCGCTATGATGACTACTATCGCCGTATCCTGGGCTTCCCCCAAATCGTTTGGCAAAACGAAGTCAAGCGCTTTACGCCCCAAGAGAAGAAACCCAAAGCAGGCGATCCTTCTCTGTACTTAGATATGGCACGCAGCTTAAGCAGCGCCAGAGGCAATCCAACTCCCAGAGTTTCAGCGATGAATATCAATATCGAGGCTTCTGTTCCTCGTCGCTAATCGCTTGTATTTAAACGAGAGATAGTCGCGGATTGGCAGGATGATTGAATTAAAGAAATAGATTATTCTGTGAATCTGAGGCTGTCTCTTATTCAGTTGTCAATTATCAGTTATCAGTTATCAGTCTTAGGAGTCTGAAGGCTTTTATGCAGGAGACAGTTAAGACAGTTACCAGTGATTCGATGAAAGGATGGGGGAGTAGTTAGCAGGGGAGAGTTTATCCTAAAAACGCGAGAGATTTCTCCACAGTTACTGTCAAAAACCCGTCCGTACAGTAGTTAGTTGTTAGTTGTCTCCCACTCTCCCAATTCTCTTTTGTCTCTCCGTCCCCCTATCTCCCTTTCTCTTCGAGCGGGGACGAGTTGTAAAATCCAGTCTAGGTGTCCGAGAATTCCTCTCAACAAAGCGAGTTCTTCGTGGCTGAGATTAGCTCGATTGTAGAGGCTGCGGAATTTTTCCATGCGGGCGGCGGCAGTGTGGGGATAGAGATAGCCCATGCGGAGCAATACGGATTCTAAATGTTGGTAGTATCCTTCTAGAGCATCTAGCGTGGCTACATCGGTTCTAGAGGATGGGATCGATCGCGCGCTTTCGCCTTCTTGTTCGAGAGTGATTTGATAGAGTTCGTAGGCGCAGACGGCAACGGCTTGCGCTAGATTGAGCGAAGGATATTCGGGATTGGCAGGGATGCCGACAAATCGCTGCGCGTAGTTGAGTTCTACATTGCTCAATCCCCGATCTTCGGGTCCAAAGATTAGGGCAGAAGTAATATTTTCTTCCAGCAACCAAGGGAGAGCAATGCGCGGCGATTCTAGGGGAGTCGTGAGCGTGCGGCTGCGGGATGTAGTCGCGATCGCTCTGTGACATCCTTTGAGGGCTTCTGGCAAGCTATCGACTTCTATCGCTCCTTCTAAGACATCAATGCCGTGTACTGCCATTTGCCGCGCCTCATCGGAGTTGCGATCGCAGTGCGGCTGAACCAAGATCAACTGCTCCAACCCCATATTTTTCATCACCCGCGCCACCGAACCCACGTTTAAAGCGCCTGCTGGTTCGACGAGAACAATTCTGAGGTTGCTTAATTTAGCCATCTTTGTTGTCACGCAAAACTAATAAGCTTTAAATATTTAGGATGATTAATTAATTCTTGAGCTAATAAAAAACCCGCGATCGTCCAGGTTTGATATTTTCTAGCTTCTCGACCGACTAATCTTCCATTTTTGCCATCGTAATACTCTGCCCACTCATCTTTGAGCAAACGATTTGCAGCAATGTGAATGGCTTTACGAGCGATTTCTTCTCTATCTGTTTTTAGGGCTGCTGCCGTTAAAAGCCACAATAAAACCGGCCAATTTCCGCCATTATGATACGACCAGGGACGATTTTTGGGGTCGCATCCCGTAATCATTTGCCAGTCTCGATCTTTAAGAGCGGGAAAACAAATTTTCATTGGCATATAGCCAATCAAATCGTCCCATCGACTTTCAATAACATTCATGAGTGCTTGAGACTGTTTTTCTGAGGTTAATGAAGATAGGATCGCAACCAAATTTCCAAGGGTAAAAAAGCGACAATCGAGTTGAGAAGGTCCCAAATTTCCTGCTAAATAACCGCCGTCTTCTGGCAGCCATTCGCTCAGTTGAGCATAGGGAATCGAATCAGAATAAATATTAAATTGATTGAGTGCTTTTTCTCCGTATTCTTCACTTTTGTAGCGATAAATGACATTCAATCGTTCGATATCTAGCCAATAATGTTGGCGAACGTGATAGACGAGAGGTTCTAATCGATTTTTAACGGCTTGATTGATCTTAGCGTTTTCTGGATTGTCTAAAAGCAGTTCTTTAGCTGCTCGTAAAGCGGCATAAAATAGCGATTGAATTTCCAATGTATGACCGTTAATTCCCATGCGTCGGTCAATCATACAAGCCCCATCGGGAACTAACAACGTCGGATACATGTCAAAACGTGCCGCCAGACACAATTCCATGATTAGGCGAATCCCTTTTTGACATTCGGGCGTATGAGCGAAAGAATATTCTTCCGTTGCTTTGACATAAGTCCGCAGGAGAAACAGCCACCACAGACAAGAATCAACGGGAGTCACCCTACCAATGGCATGGTCGCCAAAATCGGCTTTTAAATATTGCTCCTCATTCTCATGGGTCACTTTAAAGCTGGCAGGCATCAAACCGCGTCCGGGTTCTAGAAAATCAAGCTGTTTCTCCTTAATTTGCAGTTTTAAGGTCTGGATTAAAAAGTGGCGAACGATCTCTGTTTGTCCGTTAAACAAAAATACGAGGGCTGAAGGAACAAAATCGCGGATAAAGCACTGATCGTAATTAAGTGCTTCTACGCTGGGGTCGCGTGCCGCTACCGTACCGACTGGGCGATCGCAGTAATAAATAATCGAGTCTTCTAGCGCTTTCCAGGCGTTCTCTGTTAGGTTACGATCGTATGTCATTTCAACCCTATAGATTTAAAAATTTATATTTCCTTTTTTAGTTATAGAAAACTCTCTCGAAAGCGATATCTTTAAAATTTCACGCTATCGCGACAGCCATTAACTCATCTGCCATTTCAAAGTTTGCCGTTACGCTTTGCACGTCATCGAGAGATTCTAGCGTATCGATGAGTTTTAGGAGCGATCGCGCTTGTTCTGGCTCGGTCACTTCTATCCTATGATTGGGTATCGAGCGTAATTCTGCATCGGTAACGTTAAATCCTTTCTCTTTCAACGTCTGAGAGAGGTTTTCCAGATTTGTCACTTCTGTAAAGACTTCCGCCCCCTTTGTGTCTTCGTCTTCGATTAACTTATAGGTGTCCGCACCGCCTTCTACGGAGGCTTCTAAAAGGGCATCTTCTTCGATTTCTCCTTCGATGCTGACAACGCCTTTTTGTTCAAACATCCAGCTAACACAGCCTGTTTCCCCTAAGTTACCACCATTTTTGCTAAAAGCAGCCCGCAATTCCGCTGCCGTGCGATTGCGATTGTCGGTGAGGGCTTCGATCGAGATTGCGACGCCGCCGGGCCCGTATCCTTCGTAGCGAATCTCTTCTAGGATAACGCCATCGTCTTGATAAGTTCCCGCTCCTTTGGCGATTGCGCGATCGATATTTTCATTGGGAATTCCTGCTGCTTTGGCTTTTTCGATCGCCGTCCGCAGTTGAAAATTGCCTGCCGGATCGGGAATGCCATGCCGCGCCGCTACGATAATGGCACGAGATAACTGGGTAAATGTCTTACCTTTTTTTGCATCGACTCTAGCTTTTTGACGTTTAATGTTCGCCCACTTACTATGTCCTGCCATATCTAGTTTAATCATCCAATCCCTTCGATCTAGATTACTACGGCAAGCGGGGAGACGGGGGAAAGTCGAAAGTCGGAATTCAGAAGTCGGCGCTGTTCGGAGGCTATCCCCCCTGTCAGAGGGGTTAGGTGCGCGGCGGAGTTAGAATTCGGAGGAGTGGGAGATTGGGGGACTTTTGAGACAATTAACGACTAACCACTTACCTTAATAAATAGCCTCTAAAAAGATGAACCGGGTTGCTTGAGAAACTCTTCTTCTTCTGGGGTACTTTGGCGACCTAATATTTTATTTCGGTGGGGAAAGCGTCCGAAACGTTTGATAACTTCTAGATGGCGGTAGGCGTAATCAATAGCACTTGCACTGTCAGGATCGTCTTTTAAAGTCGAAAATAATTCGACTGCTTTTTGCTGATCTTCGAGATTTTCACTGTGTTCAAACGGGCAATAAATAAACCAGCGTTGCACGGATAAAAGTTCTTTATCGAAGTCGCGATCGCAAGCGTATTTAGCAAATTTTAAGGCTAGTTCGTCTGTGGCAAAAGCCTGTGGTTTATCCCGAAACATATTGCGAGGGAATTGATCTAAAACGATAATCAAAGCTAGACAACTTAGGGGCGATTCTTGCCACGAGTTTAATTTCCCTGATGCAGCTTTTTGATAAGTCTCTAGAAAGCGCGATCGCACTTCTTTATCAAAATTTATATTTTTAATAAACCACTCTTTGTGAAGTTTGCCATAATTAGCAGCTTTGGGTTTGCCAAACCAAAACTCTAAAATGTCTTCAAATTGCATTATAAACCAAGATAAGTTTGAAAGAATGTCTATAATAAATTAGTTGATTCATATAGTCGCCTTAGCATTGCCATAATTCGATTTCCATAAGATAAATCTGCCGACCATCTTCCCGATAGCTGAGAGACTTTAGACGCAACTCCTCGCCGCACTAAATAAAATCGCGGATCGACTACCTCTTGAACTAAAGGTTCTAAACTGGCATAAGCTTTTAAATGTTGAATTTGCGCTCGAACGCCGAGACGAGGATCGGGAAATGTAGCTAAATGTTCGCTGCTATCTACAGAACCTAAATTAGCAAAATTATTCTCAGAAAACTGAAAACTTTCTCCAAAGCGTAAAAAATCGGTTTCTAAACACATTTGACAGAAAGCAATGTCATAGTTAACTCCCTCAATTGTTCCCTCTTCTCGATAAATTTTGGGCAAATCGGAGAACTTATCTAATGCATTTTCATTATTGGCTTTGAGGAAAATCATCATCTGTACGTCTGAAGTATTTCCCTGCCCCATAATGCAATCGATTCGATCGCGATCGATCGACAAAATCGATCGCAAAATAACCGTTTGACTTAAATGATCCCAGGTAACTGAAAAATTGCGATCGCGCAACTCAATTGCTTTGAGATAAACGACCCCTCGATCCCAAACCAAACGAATATCGTCAAACTCAGTGAAATCAACTCCCAAACGATCGCATAAATCGATAGGAATATAGGCATTGCCATTAACCAGAATTCCCCGTTCTTCATAGGTTTGATGATTGAGTTCGATATCGATATTGGGATAGCTGGAATTGGGAACAAAATTGGCAACCTCGCGACTCCAAGCTATCAATCCGTCAGCCAATCCTATCGTCATTTGGCGATCGAAATCGCTATTGGAATTACTCAAAGAACCGATTTTTATCAATAAAGAAGGAATGTTCGCTTGACGGCAAAAGGCTAACCTTCCCATTTTTGTAACAGTATCGGGTTGGCATCCCTGACTATTTAGTTGAGGCAGACTGCGAATTAAGAATAGTGAAAGGAGTTCGGCGTGTTTTTTGCGTTCGGCGTTGTTAGCGATGTAAAAAATGCTCGTTCCTTGAAGGCAATCGCTGCTATTCTCAATCGCTAAAGCTACATCTGTAGGAAGAGAGCGATCGTTAATCCATTGAATAGAATTAGATAGACTCAAATCGTCGGGTACGACAAAAACTTCGGCTCCGCGCGATCGCAGTTCGGCAACGATCCCATCTCGCAGCATTACCATCTGCTCGGTTGCTGCAACTTTTTGAGCACAAAAAAATCCTGGCTGTTTTGCATGACCCGTCCAAAGAAAAATTCTGCCCATAATGCAGGAGAAATTGAGTTTTCGTTGCGATCGCGTCCGAGTTTATTTTAGGTTTATATTTGTAAGCGATCGCAAGACAAGTTCTCATTAAATGAATTATAAATATTGTAGTGCGTTCGCGTAGCGTGTCCGGAGGGCATACGTCTCGCTCGCGCTTTTCAAGATACCTGCACTTTACCATTAAAAGAACCTTCTCCGAGAACGTGCGGCAGCTTCTCCAAAATCTAAACGCTCGCTCTAACTCATTTTCAATTTACTATAAGCCGTAAAATAGGCGATTTCTTAGGTCATCGCTTCGCGGATTGCACCTTTCAAACACAAAACAATGCCCGTTATCGATGTCGAACACTTAACCAAAATCTATCCGGTTGCCATCAAACAACCGGGTCTAAAAGGCACGTTAACCCATTTTTTCCGCCGTACCTACCGACAAGTCAAAGCCGTACAAGATATTTCCTTTCAAATAGAAGCGGGAGAGATGGTAGGATTTTTGGGTCCTAACGGTGCAGGAAAAACCACTACCCTGAAAATGCTGACAGGACTTATTCATCCCTCTAGCGGACGAGTAGAAGTCGCAGGTTACGTTCCCTTTCGCCGACAGCCGCAGTTTTTAGAGAAGATTAGCTTAGTCATGGGGCAAAAACAACAGCTACTCTGGGATTTACCTGCCCTCGACTCCCTCAAAATCAATGCTGCCGTCTACAAAATTCCCGACAGGATCTTTGCGCGACGACTGCAAGAACTCGCCGAGATGCTTTCTTTGCAAGAAAAACTAACTCAACCAGTGCGCAAGCTTTCTCTCGGCGAACGCATGAAAGCGGAACTGTTAGCAGCCCTTCTCCATCACCCGCAAGTGCTATTTTTAGACGAACCGACGCTGGGTTTAGATGTTAATGCCCAAGCTGCCGTCCGGGAATTTTTAAAAGAATACAACCAACGCTATCAAGCGACGATTTTGCTGACCAGTCATTATATGGCAGACATTACCGCTTTGTGCAAGCGAGTCATTCTGATTCATCAGGGACGGTTAATGTACGACGGGAGTTTAGAAGAACTGCTAGAACGGTTTGCACCCTGTCGAGAAGTGAGAGTAGAATTGGCGCATCCGATGCCGCCAGAAAAATTGGCTCGATACGGCGAGATTGAGACAGTAGAAGGACAAGAAGTTCGTTTTCTCGTGCGGCGAGAGAAATTAACAACAACGATTTCTCAAATTCTTGCTCAATTAGAAGTAATCGATTTAAGCGTGACCGAACCTCCTATTGAAGATGTTATCGGTCGTCTTTTCAGTACGGGAGTGGTTTGACGATCGAAATGGAGACAAAAAATAGGACGAGATAAGAGTAATACCCATAATCCAACAATGAGCGAGCTAGAACAAAACAAACGTATTAATCAAATACGAAGGCAACTGACGCAAGCAGTAGAGCGGATCAAAACGCTAGAGTTATACCATTTTTCATTCATTAATGACACAGATAGTCGATCGCCCTCACCCCCAACCCCTCTCCCNATTTGGGAGAGGGGAGAAGAATGTCGATCGCGAAAACCTGAAAATTGGTATTAGATATGGAGCCTGACGGAAGAATTACCGAGGTTTTTAGTGCGATGGAAAATCATGTGGATGACTAAGTTTGAGCAGGTTTATGCTCGACTCGATCGCATAGAAAGCGAATTTAGAAGTCGATTTGACCGACTAGAGCATCAATTCAATCGCCTGCAAGCCAAGATGGAAGTGATGTTTGTGCCATTACTGGATTGGGCGATTTGCCGGAAGATGAAGAAACTTCATTAATTCAAATTCAAACAAGGAGAAATATCTATTTCTTGAGAGCCTGACTTCGATTTAATTATGCCGATAAAATTAGTGCGGGGACAGCGCGTTGACGAACAAACTTTTGCGATCGCAATGCCTTTAGTGCCAATTAATTCTAACGTAAACATAGAATAGCTATCGCTTGGGGAAAGGCTTCTATAAAGCGCATTATTATCTTCTACAAGAGCGGTTGTTTTGACATCTCCAATATAGTCTGTAATAAGTTTGCAAGCTTCGAGGCGGTTGCTTTCTCCTTCGTAGGTATATGAAAAATTTCTTAATCCCCACTCGTGTCGAATGTTAGCAGGAATAATCGTTCCCGGAGGAAAAGAAGTATTAATAAGCAGGAAATAAGGAATTAAAATTGTAGCTAATAAAGGACTGCCATAAAGCAATCTCTGAGAAAAAGATGGCGTTTTCTGAGCTGGAAATTGACAGGCTAGAAAAATGGTTAACCCAAAAATAATTGCAAAGGGAAAAAGATAAATCAGCAAGGCTAAAGAAATTTTCGAGGCGGTTTCTAGGGACGATCTTAAAAGATAGCCTTTTGTTTTCTTGGGAACAGAAGCAATAAAAAATCCCAAAATTAGAAAGATTAAAACTGACAATAAAGTGGTTGCCAATACAAAGAAAAAAGCAATCCCAATAGAGCGATTGTAATTATCTACCTTAGTGATAATCAAAACGTTACCTAAAAAACCAATAAAAGCTCCCAAACAAATAATTAAAGGGTTAAAGTTGCTTCTGCGTTCTTGATAAACCCAGATCGCGATCGCGCTACAACATAGAGAAACAAAGGTTGCGATCGCAAAACTATAAGGATAATCGAGGGGAGCGCGAGGAGATAGGATTGGGGTTTCAAAAAAGCGATTGAAGTAAAATAAATTTAATAACCATAAAATCGTCAAACAAGGAATACACCAGTAAAAAATGAGTAAAGTAGTACGAACTGCCTTCATATTGAGAAATAACGAATCATGAAATGGATATGGAAACAGGCGACTACCCTGTTATTAACCCACTACGCTCACATGCTCGAATATCGAGCCGAGATATTTTTATGGGCGCTCTCAAATTCTTTACCGCTTATTTTAATGGGAGTTTGGATTCAAGCATCGCAACAGGGAGATTTTGGTTTTAGTTCGGTCGATTTTGCTCGCTACTTTTTCGCAGTTTTCATAATCCGACAATTTACAACGATTTGGGTCATCTGGGAATTTGAAAGGGAAGTGGTAGAAGGTCAGTTGTCCTTTCGACTGCTGCAACCCATCGATCCGGTATGGCATCATATTGCTAGGCACATCGCAGAAAAAATGACCCGCCTGCCGCTGGCGATCGTGCTAATCGTTCTCTTTTTCTGGCTTTATCCCCAAGCGTTTTGGATACCAAGTCCTAAAGAATTTTTGCTTTTTGCGATCGCAACTGTCATGGCATTTGCGCTGCGTTTTTTGAGTCAGTATTCATTTGCTATGTTTGCCTTTTGGACGGAACGAGCAAGTGCGATCGAACAATTTTGGTTTTTATTCTATATCTTTCTGTCCGGACTAATCGCTCCTCTAGAAGTTTTTCCGCCGCTCGTCCGGGAAATTGTTCTCTGGACTCCACTGCCCTATTTCTTATATTTCCCGGCAGCATTACTGGTCGGTTTTCCAGTTAATTTTATTCGCGGAGCCTTAATTACCTTGGGATGGGGAATTCTATTCTTCATTATCAACCGTTGGCTATGGCGGCGAGGACTGCAACAATATTCAGGAATGGGAGCATAATCAGTTACCAGCGCACAATAACCAGTAAACAGTCATAAGCGAGCGACAAATATCTGGTAACTGGTAACTGATAACTGGTAACTGAATTTAGCTTGCAGCTTCGGCTGCTTTTTGAGATGGGCTGGCGTTTCTGGGAGTCGAAGACGTGCGAGTAGTTGCTTCTTCTATAGGAGCAAACTCTATATGGTTTAATAAAGTAGTCACGAATGCAAACAGCAAAAATGGCAATGACAGAACCAGAACGATCCCTACCGTGGCTAAGGCATAGATTTGACGAGTGCTGCTCCACAAGGCCAAGGTAGTAGCCAGCGTTATGAAGATAACCATCAACCAGACAATAATTTGCCCATAGATATCGCCAAAAGTCAGAGTACAGATCATACGATATCTTTGAATTTCTTTTTCCATCGTACTTATCCCAAAATCGTATTAGTTTAATGCTCTAGGTTAAGGCTACGATCTTTGTTCTAGACTATATTTAAAGATTTTTCTAAAGAGTCGCAATATGAATTTACAATCGATGTCTTTTATGTCATCAGCGGTATAAGTAATATTATTGAAAATAAGAGTGCTACAGATGTTGGCTGAATTGAGTATGGGGGAATAGCGAAGCGCTCCGATCGTCGATGTCAATTGCGAATTGTGAATTTGACCGTGCCAATCGCCGATCCCAAGGAAATTAGGGATTTTTCCAAACTTTCTCATATCCTGTAATAGGCTAGAAGTAGAAAGCCAATTACAATTTGTAGGAGGTTATTCAACCGCGTGGAAGGAAATTCTATCGTTCGGGATCGCGATTATACGCTCATCATCGACAAGAGTGGCAGCATGTCCACTTCCGATCGACCAGGTAGTAAGACTCGTTGGGAAACTGCCCAAGAGTGTACGCTAGCTTTGGCTAAAGAATGCGAAAAGTTCGATCCTGACGGCATTACCTTATATTTGTTTTCCGGTCGCTTTAAGCGATACGATAATGTGACTTCCGATCGAGTCGCGAAAATTTATGAGGAAAACCAGCCCATGGGTCGTAGCGATTTGGCTAGCGTACTTCAGGATGCTTTGGATAACTATTTTCAGCGCAAAGCTGCGGGGAAGACTAAGCCGAACGGAGAAACTATCTTGGTAATTACGGATGGCGAACCCTACGATCGCAAAGCGGTGATGCGGGAGATTATCGAAGCGTCTTGCGCGATCGATTGCGATAAAGAACTAGCGATTTTTCTGATTCAAGTGGGGAAAGATAAAAAAGCAACAGAGTTTCTTAAAGCTTTAGACGATCGACTCAAAGATGCCGGAGCCAAATTTGATATTGTTAGTACTATTACGATTGACGAGATGGAAGGCATGACGCTGAGCGATGTTTTACTCAAGGCGATCGCTGCATGAATATTCCCGCCGCTAAACTAGCTACGAGTTCTAGCGGGGGTAAGACAACCAACTCTAGCTATCGCTATCTCCTTTAAAGACGCTGAGAGCCTTCGGCTCCGCTACGCTAACGCCAACGGATACTCGGCAGGCTTTATTGACCTTTAGAAAGGAATGTCATCCAAATCCCCTTCAGCGACCGTAGAAACGGGTTCTTTGGGCGTTCCTATCGTTTCAGCTTCTAGCTCAGAAAACCGATCGCTTTGTGTCTGTGTCGGTGCAGGAGCTTTTGAATGACGAACAGTCGCAGCAGTTGGGCGATTTCCTTCAAAAGCAGCTTTGACTGACGGAGCAGTTGAGACAGCCATCCCCTCGATATGATAAATGCGAGATGCAACCAATTCAGCTTTTTTTTCTTTGAATCCTTTTGGATGATCGACTGTTTTCATCGAGAGACGGCCTTCAATAATAACGCGATCGCCTTCAGAATAGTTTTGTGCCATCTCTTCGGCTAAATTTCTCCAGCCAACCACTAATAAGGTCGATCGCTCCTCCGGTTTTGTCCCTTCAAACTCCACTAACATGTCAGTGACGGGAACTCCATCGGGCGTGTGACGCAGTTCCGGCTTGCGAACGATTGTTGCCATTAAAATACAGCTATTCATCTTAATTGAGTTCCTTTTTGATTATTCTTAGTATAGAACATTTGTACTTTATTTGTGAGTCCTTTGTCTTTTGTTGGAGAATTTAGGAGCAGGAGCGAGTTTAATTCTCAAAACATCCAATCTAACTCCAGATTAACAAGACTAAACCCGCCCGTACAGAAATTTAAAATTCTCCTTGTCTCCTTGTCCGGGAGTTTCCTAAACGGTTGCGATCTCGCTCTGTTCTCGGTCGATAAATTCTTGAACGCGCCCTCGATAATCTTTAAGAGCGCGATCGACCCAATCGCGATCGTCGCTGTTGGCAAAGATATGAACTAGCGGCTCTCCTGCGTCGGGCAAAATCAACACCCAATTGTCGTTGCGAGGATTGATGACTTTTACGCCATCGATCAACTGTAGCTCTTCTGTTGTGTGGGTTTCTACAAGATATCGCATCAAAGCTCCCTTTACCTTCCAAGGACAGCGAAGGGTGTAGGACTTATGATAAACGCGCGGCAGTTCGGTACGAACTTGAGCCAGCGATCGCTCTTGTATGGTCAGCATTTCGATCAGTTTAGCAATACTGAACATAGCATCGAATCCCGGATGGAGATGGGGGAAGATAAAGCCCATTTCGCCGCTACCGCCCAAAACGACGTTGGGATTATCCTGAGACGCTTCCATCAATGCCGTTGGGTTGGCTTTTGTGCGAATGACCTTTCCATCGTGGCGGCGGACAATTTGTTCTACCGCGCTGGAGGCGTGTACCGGAACGACTACCGTACTTCTCGGATAAGCGGTAAGAATCATATTCACCATCAAAGCTGTCAACTGTTCGCCCCGAATCGCCAGTCCAGATTCATCGACTAATATGAATTGTTCTCCATTTGCCGATACCTGAACTCCCAAATTGGCTTTGAGGACTTCTACTACTTGACCGAGTTGACCGAGCAATGCCTCGCGTTCTTCTGCTGAAATAGCTGTTTGGCGCAAACTGGCATTGAGAACCACTGCATCGCAGCCGAACTTGGAGAGCAATTCTGGCAAAATTGCTCCCGAAACTCCATAAACATAGTCAATGACGATTTTTGAGCCGCTATGGCGAATGGCTTCCACATTAAGCTGGGTTTCAAAAGTTTTTCTGTAAGTATCGAGTACCTGAGCTTGCGAAGGAATTGACATATTGCCAATATCCTGAATGGAAGCGCGTCGCAGGTCTTCTTTAAAATAAGCTCCTTCAATTTTCTTTTCTTTCGCTTTTGAAATATTAATTCCCTGCGAATCGAAAAATTCGATCAGAATCGAGTCCGGGCGATCGGGATGAACCCGCGAGTGAATGCCACCTACCACGCCCAGCTTCGGGGTCATGGTACGCGCAATGGGAATAGCCGTTGCCTCTAGATTTTGCACGTGAACTCCCACTGACATCAAACCTGCAATAATAGAACGGCTAACCATGCGAGAGACGCTACGTTGGTCGCGGGAAACCACCACTTGAGAACCGGGTTTTAAGGTCGAACCATAGGCAGCCCCAAGTTTGACGGCAAATTCTGGCGTGATATCGATGTTGGCCAGTCCGGAAACGCCCCGTTGACCGAAGAGGTTGCGTTGGGCGGTGCTGCCCCAGATTAAATTAATATTTAAAATTGCCCCCGATTCAATGCGCTTACTGGGCCAGACTCTGACTCCCGTACTGATTTGGGCTTCTTCGCCGATAGTGGAGAGCGACCCGATGACTGCTCCTTCTAAGACTTGAGCGCGGCGATCGACTCTCGTGCCCCTGGCAATGACGCAGGCAGCTAGGTGGGCTTCGTCGCCGATGGTAGCGCCATTCCAGATAATCGGTCGCTTGAGGTCTGCGCCTGCACCGATAGTAACATTGTCGCCAACGACCGTTCCAGCTTCAATGTTGGCTCCCGGACCGATACGGCAATTGTTGCCGATAATCGCTGGCGCTTCTACCTTGGCAGTGGGATCGATGTAGGTATTTTGCCCGATCCACAGTCCGGGAGATTTTTCTTCGTAGGCAAAATCTAGTTTGACTTTTCTTTGTAAGGCATCGTAGTGGGCATCTCGATAGGCATCGAGATGACCGACATCGCACCAGTATCCTTCGGCAATAAATCCGTAAATGGGTTCGTCTTTTTGCAAAAGTAAGGGAAAAAGGTCTTTAGAAAAGTCGCTTTCTTCGTTAGGAGGTAGATATTCTAAAATTTCTGGTTCGAGGATGTAGGTTCCCGTATTAACGGTGTCGGAAAAAATTTCGCTGGTAGAGGGTTTTTCTAGAAAGCGGCGAATGCGTCCTTCCCTATCGGTAATGACGACCCCAAATTCAATGGGGTTAGGAACGCGAGTCAGCACGATGGTTGCTTTGGATCGCTTTTCTTTGTGAAAGGCGATCGCAGCTTGTAAGTCAAAGTCAGTGATGCTATCGCCGCTGATGACTAAAAAGGTATTGTCTAACAACTCGGCAATATTCTTGACACAGCCAGCCGTACCTAGAGGTTGTTCGTCTTCTACCGAGTAGGTCATTTCTACCCCAAATTCGCTCCCGTCTTGAAAATAGTCTCGCATCGCATCTGGGAGATAGTGAAGCGTAGCAATAACCTCCGTAATTTGATGCCGTTTGAGCAGATTGATGATGTGTTCTGCGATCGGTCGGTTTAGAACGGGTACCATCGGTTTTGGTAGATCGCAGGTTAAGGGTCTTAGCCTCGTTCCCGAACCTCCAGCCATCAGCACTGCGCGCATAAGTCCTCCTTGCCTTTTTAATACTTTTATACTAAGAGAACAACTCGCTTGTTCTCTTTCTGTTGCTTTCTACCTACTTAAAGTTAAGATTGCCTTGCATTCTACCATCCCCACAAACGCCACCTCAAAGGTCTTAGAAGTACCTTAAGGGAATTAGTTCTCTTAAAATGGAATAAAAAAGGCTAATAGGGGTTGTTGAGATGAAACTGATAGGAGTTATCTTGGTCATTGCCTATATTTGGGGCGCTTGGAAGTTCTGGAAAGGATTCGATCGCACGAATTTTAATCGCAGTTTGCCCAATCGCACGCGGTTAGCTTTGCTGTGGCCCGTTTTGCTCATTATGAATCCGTCCTATCGAAAAAACTTTCAAAAAGCACTTAGAGGTTAGGCAACCCTAGTTAATCGACTCATATTTCCTAACAATGACTGATTTGAAAATTTGTCGGTTCGGTCAGGATGAAGGATGACACAGAAAGATTGATTCCGTTCTCTGCCCCATCCTTGTGCTTTCCTAAGGGAAAAATTTGGCTTGTTGGCGGAACGAGCGACAGCGCGACAATTGCCAGAGCGATCGCAGCCGAACAATTCCCTTGTACAGTTACTGTAACAACTAGTGCAGCCCGATCGCTCTATCCGCAGAGACAAAACTTAAAAATTGAGATAGCATCTATGGATATTTCCCAAATGGATAAGTTTTGCTGGCGCGAGCAAATCGTTGCCATCGTCGATGCTTCTCATCCATACGCCGTAGCGGTTTCTGAGGGCGCGATCGCAACTGCCCAGACAAAACAGATTCCCTACCTGCGTTACGAACGTCCTTCAGTCAATTTTCCTAGCTTAGATAAGGGCGCGATCGAGTTAGATAGTCTTGAAACGCTCGTCAATGGCGATTACCTTCTAGGACAGCGGGTATTATTAACCGTTGGTTATAAAGCTTTACCTTTATTTAAGCCGTGGCAAAATCGAGCGACATTATTTACTCGTCTTCTTCCTGCGCTAAACTCGTTAGAAGTTGCTATTTCTGCTGGCTTTAGCAGCGATCGCATTATTGCCCTTCGCCCTCCTGTCAGTGCCGAGTTAGAAAAAGCTTTATGGCAGCAATGGCAGATTTCTCTGGTCGTCACTAAAGCGTCTGGAAGAGCAGGAGGAGAAGATGTCAAGCGATCCGTTGCAGCAGAGTTAGGTGTTTCTTTGATTGTCATTGCCCGACCGAAGGTTGCCTATCCACAGCAAACTAGCAATCTCTCAGATGTTATAGCCTTTTGTCGTCAACATTTATTGCTCGATTAGGAAGATAATTATGTCCGAACCGATTACGCCAGTTATTAGCGATCGCATCTGCAAGCACATGAACGAAGATCACGGCGATGCCTTGGTTCTCTATGCCAAAGCCTTCGGGAATTCGCCCGAAGCTGAAACCGCCCAGATGATTTCTATCGATCCCCAGGGGATGAATTTAGCGGTTCAAATCAAAGGCGAAACTGTACCCGTTCGCATCAAGTTCGATCGCGATCTCAAAGATGCCCAAGACGCTCATTATAAACTTATCGATATGGTTAAACAAGCTCGACAAATGCAGGTACAGGCGTAAGGAGGAGGAGTGTGGAAGGTGTGGGGAGTTAGTCAATCAACCAATCATCTGGATAGGTAATCATCTTGACTAAACCACTGAGAACTTGATTATAAATTCCACTGAGGTTAATTGCTTCTGTATGATCGTCAAGTCCTAAAAGCGTTCTGAGCAAAGTGCCATATGCAATCATGTAGATTCATATAAAACGATATGATTTCCTCATAACTATTCGAATTAGAACTAGAATTTTTAAGTAGATAACAAACACGTATCTTGCGTTTGAGACTCATTGACTAGACAACGGCAGTATATAACAACACAATGTCCAATATACCAATACAGGTCACGACAGATTTAAATCAAGTCCTAGCCCAAATCAATACTAAGCTAGACAAAATTGATGAACGTCTTAACAAGCTAGAGGTAGGGCAAGCCAGATTAGAGGAAAAAATGGATGGATTAGGTAAACGCTTCGAGTCTCAAGAGTTTATCAGTCGAGGTGTTCTGATCGGTTTGATTGTCGCTATTCTAGGGGGACTCGCCAAACTGTTTGGCTTTGTGGGCAATCCCTAGACCTTTATTAGGTTGGCGATCGCGCTCTATAAACCCCAATCACAGGTATTAAAAAATTACGCGATCGCCAACCTCAATAGACTCAGATCTTGTACCTCCGCTTCACTCAACAAGGGAATGAATTCCCAAGTTCGAACGCGAAAGTCCTCGCCTCTAGGACTAAATGATGACTAGATAAGGCTTTTAGTCCATTTTAATGGACTTATACTGTTAGCCAAGAAATTTATTTCTTGGCGAGATTTTAATGTTTACTTAATTGGCATTTTAACTACTAATTAAGCATACTAGGTACTGAAGACCCCCACACAAGAAAGATACTGTGAAAAGTCAGGTTACTAATAACTATTTCCCCTCCATCCCATAAACTTACTACCAATTCTAAAAATTATTGCATTTGCTAGTCCTAATTCTTGAGCGGCACTCACGAGCAAATGAGCTTGTTTTTTTACAGAGTTAAGATAGTCGGGACAATTAACAAAATCTAGACAAAGTACGGTAGAACAGTCCCACGGTTCTCGGAAAACTTTACAATCTTGAGGGAGAAAAGTGACTAAAGACCGAAAACGGTTAAGTGCGGCTTTTTCAAAATCTGCGCTAGTGCAATCAAAAGATGAATAGGGATGACTCATAAAGTTTTCAAATTGTCCATATAAAGCAATCGCGCCTCACATCTTTTCACTTTATCTCAACCAGAAAATTCCTATCTTTTCGTAAGAATTTTTTCTGTTTTTTTTGTTATCTGTGCTACACAGTAGAGAAACGCGATTATTTCTACTACCATTCTATCTTTTTAGAAAGGCGTTGCTTGCTTATAGAAATGGCATAAGTCCGATAGTTTTTTATTGACTGTGAAGTGATTCCTGGAGCGATCGCACAAGATTTAGACATGCCTTGCAAAACCGTAAAAATTCCTGCTAAATTAGTCCGTAAAGCTCTACAGTATTGTATTAGAGTTAGAATTAGGCAGGACGCTTGCCTATTGTTTTTCCAAAAGCAGGTCGTTCGGAAATTCGCTTGATATAGTTTAAAACGGCTGGATATTCGCTCAAATCTAGCTTTAGCATCATCGGCACGTAAGCCAAAATCGAGCCAACGGCAACGTCGGCTACGGTAAACTCGTCGCCTAATAGAAATGGCTGGCGATCGAAGATCTGATTGAGTGGTGTCAATAACTTCGGCGTTTCCTGCTCCCGAACGCTTTCGACAAAAAGTCCCGTCGCCAAGGTTGAATTGGCAAAGATTACCCATTGAACGATAGCGCTTTTTCCCTCCAAAGATTCGGGCATTTTGCCGTATTTTTCCGCTAAATAAAGCAAAATTGCTCCCGATTCCCAAAGCCGGAAATCTCCCTCAACAATCGCAGGAACTTTTCCTATGGGATTAATTGCCAGAAAATCTGGTTTTCGGTGTTCTCCAGCTTCCATATCGAGCAGGACGAATTCGTAAGGAATCCGCTCTTAAGAACTTAGACAAGATAGGATAAAGTTAGATCGACTTAGACACTATCCTGATGTCTTATTTCTGCTTCATTCAGAGTCACTGAAACATCAGTTTCTGTAACCTACTCTGTCCACAGACTGTAACGGTAGAGCTTACCGCCATTTTCGCTAAGTTATGACTAGCGTTTAAATCTCTATCACAACTAAATCCACAAGCACAATTAAAGCCTCTCTCTGATAACTTGAGAGTCTTTTTAATAGTTCCACAACTAGAGCAAGTTTT
>NZ_MRCB01000033.1 GCF_001904635.1 Hydrococcus rivularis NIES-593 | reverse complement strand
ACGTTCCGTTCTTAGGGGAGGGGAGAGGGGCGACCCTCGAACCTTACCCGATAATGCTGCACTGTTTGGGCTGTTTTCGCTCGTCAACATGCAAGGTACGGGTGATATTGCTAAGGGTGAGCTAATGCGCTTTTTTGCTGAGGCAGTTTGGTATCCCACAGCACTGTTGCCTAGCCCTAGCCAAGGAATACATTGGGAAGCGGTAAGCGATCGCTCTGCCCAAGGCACTCTTACTGAGTGCGACATTAGCATAACCCTGCTTTTTACCTTCAACGAGTAGGATCTCATCGACAGTGTGCAAGCAGAAGCACGTGGGCGTACAGTAGATAGAAAAGTCATCCCAACACCGTGGTACGGGCGCTTCTGGAATTACGAGGAGCGCAGTGGTATGCAAGTACCCCTCAATGGTGAGGTGGCCTGGTTGCTGCCTGATGGTACTAAACCCTATTGGCGGGGTAGCATCACAGAAATCGTTTACGAATTCGCACGTTAAACGAGGGGTATTGCTAACAGCGGCTATCGGTCTAACAACCCCGTTGCACACCGACCGGAGCAGTCTTGTTGGTGAGTGTCGAAAGGTTGCTCGCGGCGGGTGAGCGCGAACGTTAATATGTATGTAGTGCGTGCGCGTAAGCGCACACGTGTTGCTCGCTTTTTATTCCTGCTCGAACGCGAGCTTCTAGCTCGCACTACTGGTTATTGGGGTCATTCATCTGGATTTGATATCATTAGTCATTGGTCATCTGTCATTGGGATTGGGGGAAAGGGTAAGGGGAAAAAACAAAGGACAAATGACAAATGACTTAGGACGCCTGCATCCCCGCCCTAAGAAAGGGCAATGAGCTTAACTAACCGGACTCGATATCAATTCCTGTAAAATCGGAACCTTATCGGTTTCTTCCCAAGGAATGAACCCCAGGTCGGTTCTACCGACGTGACCGTAAGCGGCTAGCTGTCGATAGAATCCCCCTTCGATCGCTGCGGGCAACGTCCTGAGATTAAACTGTTTGATAATGCCAGCCAGCCGGAAATCGAAACACTTCTCTAGCAGCATCGTAATTTCTTTATCGGAAATTTTTCCCGTTCCAAAGGTTTCTACCTGGACGCTGACGGGGTGGGCAAGTCCGATCGAGTAGCTAAGCTGCACTTCGCATTCGTCAGCCAGTCCTGCTGCTACCACATTTTTGGCAGCATAACGAGCGGCATAAGCGCCGATGCGATCGATGCGCGTCGGATCTTTACCGCTGAGGGCTGCGCCGCTGTGCCGCGAATATTCGCCGTAGGTATCGATCGCATTTTTTCTACCCGTTAGCCCGGAATGAGCGGCAGGACCCCCGATAATTAGCGGTCCGTCGGGGTTGATAAAGATTTTGGTTTGGTCGTCTGGCTGAATTTCTTCGTTCTCAAAAACTGGGTCGATGACGGTTGCTCGAATATCGTCTTGCAGGGTTTTGAGATCGGGGCCTTGGGAGTTAAAGGGTTGGTTCTGACTGGCAATGACGGTGATACTGTGGATGCGATGTGGTTTGCGATCGCGGTATTCAATTCCCACCTGAGTTTTTCCATCCGGCGTGAGATAGGGAAGGATATTTTGGCATCTGACGGCGGTCAATCGCTTTGCCAATTTGTGTGCCAGCCAAATCGGAAGCGGCATCAAGGCAAGCGTTTGATTGCAAGCAAACCCGAAAACGGTTGCCTGATTTTTGACTGGAATGCGATCGATTTCCTCATCGGAAAGTTTTTTTTCGTCGAAATAGCGGTATTGACTCGGCGGTAACTCTTTGAGGCTAGTTACGATGCTACAGGTTTTCGCGCTGAAATCGGGCTGGTCGTAACCGACTTGTTTGATGACCTTTCTAGCAATTTTAGTAAAGTCTACGATCGCATCGGAATCAAACCGAGCGGCAATAAAAACGATCGAGGTGGCGACCGCGCACTCCGTAACTACCCGCGAATAGGGATCTTTGCGCAGAAAATTATCGACGATCGCGTCGCTAATGCGATCGCACAGTTTATCTGGATGTCCCTCTGTCACCGATTCGGAGGTGAACATAAAGTCTTGTTTCATAGTTCGTTTTTGGATGAAAGGATTTTGGTCGCCGTTGTGCTGGAATTGACTTCCAGCGGCGTGCGGCGACTGCGTTCCGCAGATTTTGGCGAAGCCGCCGCACGCTCCTTGAACCTCTTCAAGGAGAACGGCGGATTTTGGATTGATTCCCTTATATCTCTTTCTCTCCCTTCTGCCTTCTGCATAAAAGCCTTCTGCCTTCTGAGTTCCGACTTCCCCCCCATCCCCCAGTCCCCCCATCTCCTAGTCTCCCTGTCCTCTTATCCCCTTGTCTCCCTTGTCTTTTTTCTTTTTTTGTTTTTTTGTCTTTTTTGTCTTTTTTGCCTTTTTTATCTCTTCCTTGTCTGGGAGTTCCCCCGTCTCTCTTGTTTCCCTTGTTCCCCCGTGTTTCCCATCTTCTGGGTTTCCCTGCTCTAGTGCCGCTCTATTCTCTTGTTGTTCTTTCTTAGTTGCTTCATTCACCACAAAGGGTAGGAAAGCACTACTGCCGATGACAACGCTATCCAAGGCATTAATAGGTGCGAGCTTCAACAGACTCCTCAAACCCGGAATTATAAAGCACAGGAGCTGTAGCGCGAACGACCCTCCTAGAGCGGCACCTAAATACCGATTCGGCGGCAGTTTGGTTTTACTCCAAACGCGGTGTTTTTCAGAACGGCAGCTCAGGGCATGCATGAGTTGCGCTGCAACCATGCTCATAAATGCGATCGTGCTTGCCTGGAGTCCGATGCCATAGCGCAGGATGCCGTATATATAGGAACCCAGAACGCTAGCCGATAAGGTAACTGACTCTGCGGTAATGCGCTGAAAGTCCGATCGCTTGAGGATTGGTTCTTCGGGAGGACGAGGAGGCTGGCTGAGTACGTCGGGTTCTGGCTGCTCTAAGGCAAGACCGAGACCGGGGAAAATATCGGTCACTAGGTTGAGCCAAAGGAGTTGCATGGCATTGAGAGGCTGACCCAGACCCCCTACCGTAGCAAAGAGCATGACCAGGATCTCGCTGGTGTTGGTAGAGAGCAGGAAGTGAACGGCTTTTCTGATGTTGTTGTAGATAGTCCTTCCCTGACTGACGGCAATAATCATGGTTTCGAGGTTGTCATCCTCTATTACCACATCGGCTACTTCGCGGGCGACATCGGTTCCCGTATGCCCCATGGCAATTCCGACTTCGGCTGCCTTGAGCGCCGGAGCGTCATTGATTCCATCTCCCGTCATGGCAACGACTCTTCCAGCTTGCTGCAATGCCTGAACGATTTGCAGTTTGTGAGAAGGACTGATCCGGGCAAAGACGTGTACGCGCTGGCACAGTCCCTTCATGACTTCGGGATCGATTTCAATGAGGTGGGTTGAATCTAAGATTTGCAGTTGCTCGCCCCGACTCAGATTCAATTCTTTGCCGATGGCGTAGGCAGTAGGACTTTGATCGCCAGTGATCATGATCGTATCGATGCCCGCCTGATGGAAGTTGCCCATCAAGTCTTTGACGCCATGCCGGATCGGATCTGCCATGCCGATCAGTCCCAGCCAAATTAGATCTTCTGGAGGATTGCCGTTGCTATCTTCTTCTAGATCGCTTTCCCTGTAAGCGGCTGCCAGCACTCTGAGCGCCTTGCCTGCCATGCGCTCGTTTTCTGCCTCGATCGCCAACTTGTCTGCTTCGCTTAGAGGAACTTTTTCCCCATTCTTAATCTGCCAGCTACACAGATCGATGACTTCTGTCGGATTTCCCTTAACGGCAATAAATTTATGACGTTCGTTGAGGTGAACGGTGGTCATGAAATTGTGGTTTTCGGAGCGGTGGCTGGTTTCCAGACGCGGATATTTTTCCCTGAGCGCGATCGCGTTCGTCCCAGCCTCAATTGCCATCTGGATCAGGGCGTTCTCAGTTGACGAGCCATTGAGAACGTAAAATCCATTCTCATCCGAGTTCGCTTCGCTATCGTTACACAGAACTGAAACCAGCATCAGTTTTGTCAGGTTGTCCCTGGTGTAGGGGTCGATTGCTTCTTCCTCCACCAGGAATTTTCCATCGAAGCGCTGAATGGATCGTCCATTCACGTACAGTTCTACGACTGACATTTGATTGGTCGTGAGCGTTCCCGTCTTATCCAGGCAGATGGTCTGAATGGAACCCAAGGCTTCTACTGCATCGAGGCGGCGGATGAGGACGTGATGCTTCCTCATATTGTTGATGCCGAGCGCTAGAGTTGTCGTGGCAACTGTTGGCAATCCTTCGGGAACCGCAGCTACTGCTAGAGAGATGGATGTCTTGAGCATCTGGAGAGTGCCGTAGCCGCGCAATAAACCGATCCCAAAAACAATGCCGCAAACTGCGCTCGATGCCAGGACGAGTTGACTTCCCGCGCGATCGAGTTGTTTTTCCATGGGGGTTTGCGGGACGATGGTCTCGCCTACCAGGGTTTGAATCGTTCCCATCTCTGTATTTTGTCCCGTGGCAACGACTACGGCTAGCCCTTGCCCTCCCGTGACGATCGTCCCCATGTAGACCATGTTGGTGCGTTCGGCGAGGGGAGCGTCTGGACGAGTAAGGGTTTCAGGTGTTTTCGTTACGGGGATGCTCTCGCCCGTTAAGGCAGACTCATCAACGCTGAGGCGATCGGCTTCGATCAGCCTTGCGTCTGCTGGTACGTAGCTGCCCGGTTTGAGAACCAAAATATCTCCGGGAACGATTTCTTGGGCGCTAATTTCGACTAAATTGCCATCTCTGATAACAAAGGCAGAGGGTTTGACTAGGTGCTTGAGAGAATGGATAATTCGTTCCGATTGGCTTTCTGTGGCGTAACCGAGAGCAGCATTTAGGGCTACTACCCCCATAATGACAACGGCATCTGCTACGCCTCCTGTAACTAGGGAAAGCCCTGCCGCAGCCGCAAGCAAGGCAACGGGTACGGATTTGAAGTAGTCGAGCAAAATGCTTAGCCCGGAGCGAGGGGGCGTTTCTGATAGGGCGTTGGCTCCGTATCGTTGCAGTTTTTCTCTAGCTGCTCGGCTCGCTAATCCCACTTCCGCCGAGGTTTCTAATTCAGCTGCGATCGCTCCTGCGTCTTTGAGATGCCATGGTTCGGCAGGAAGACGAGGAGATGGGGATTGTGGGGGGATAGGGAGTTTAGGGGGAGTTGGAGGAGTTGGGAGAGATTTACTTCTGACTTCCGACTTCTGCCTTGGAGCTTCTGCCTTCTGATTTCTGTAGTCTAATACCAACTTTTCAATTGCTTGTGCGATCGCTTTATAACTACATTCCGGATCGAAGCGGACAATAATATGACCCGTTGCCGGACGAGCCGATACAAAATTAATCCCTTTTTTACTTGACAAGCGCGACTCTAAATATTCTTTGAGTTCGTCTGAGCGATAAAGTCCTCTAACTTTAAATCTAGCTCTCCCCTGGACGGCGGTATGCAGCGCCAAAACCATCGGATGCTTCGTCACCGGGGAAGCGCAAGCGCGATTGGTCATTTTTACCCCTCAATGCATTTCCCTCGAATGGGGGTCATAAAACAGTTACCAGTTATTAGTTGTTCGATCGCTGGTCGTCGTTCACTTTTATTTTAGAGTCTTGACAGAGAGGTAATAGAGTTGCGGTAGTAATTTGTAGCAAAACTTACAGGATAATGGTTTTCGCGATCGCATTGCCAGAATATAAATAAATGTTGCAAAGTTTTAAATTTTAAGTTAAATTTGACTACAGATACTTGACTAAACTGCAACTGCACTCATCTATAGGGGTTACGACTTATGGAAAACAAAGAGGCTAAATTTGGTTTCACCGCTTTTGCTGAAAGCTGGAACGGTCGTCTAGCTATGCTGGGCTTCACCATTGGCGTGCTTACCGAACTGCTGACCGGCCAAGGAATCCTCTCTCAATTGGGCTTAATGTAATCCAATTGAATCTGCTAAGTCGAGCCGGATCGATTTAAGATATACACAATCCCCCGTCAGGTTTCTAAAATTTGAAACCTAACGGGGGAAAGCTTTTTTGAGTGTTGGCAAGTTGGCTCAATTAATCTCAAATTTCTTTCTAACTGACTCTTGAATGAAGATTCGATCACATCAGTATTGTTTGGTTTTGTGGGCTTGAGAAAGTTAAACTGAATCATTATCGTTACTGAGAAGCTAAGAAGATAATTACTTTTGTTCTCAGCATTCCCAACTTTGAGCGATAAGTAACAATCTGATGCTGCGATCGCTATATAGCGTTTCTCTTTCTAAGTGAGGTATAGTCTACCTTCTTACTTCTGCCTTAAAACTATAAGTTATGTACCTCATCTAAAAGAGAACTGCTAGATTATTTCCCCATCGCATTACCTGCTAGCCAAGCAGTCGTCCAAGCACTTTGAAAATTAAATCCGCCCGTAATTCCATCGATGTCGAGAACCTCACCTGCAAAATAAAGTCCGGGACAAATTTTGCTTTCCATCGTTTTAAAATCGACCTCCTTTAACTTTATGCCGCCGCAGGTAACAAATTCTTCTTTAAAAACGCCTTTTCCTTGAATTTGATATTGTCCTTGTGTCAGTTCTCGAACTAATTCATTCAAAGCTCCCTTGGATAATTGTGCCCAAGTCATTTGCCTATCGATGCCAACAAAAGTCAGGAATCTCTGCCAAAGACGTTTTGGAATCGGTAAAGGAGAATAACTGGAAATTTTACGCTTGGGATTGTTCGATTTAAGTTCTAATAAATATTGTCTTAAAGTTTCTGGATTATGAGTAGGAACCCAATTAATTACCAAAGACATTTGATAGCGATGTTCGTATAAAACTCTCGCTCCCCAAGCAGATAATTTTAAAATCGCTGGACCGCTAAGTCCCCAATGAGTAATCAATAATGCTCCCGTTTGTTCGAGCAGATTTTTTCCAGGATTCGCGAGATGCACGCGGGCATTTTCAACGCTAACTCCGGCTAAATTTTGCAGGCGAGGATCGTTAATATTGAACGTAAAAAGAGAAGGAACTGGAGGTTCGATCGCGTGTCCTAACTCTTTGGCAAAACGATAGCCCAACGGATTGTTTCCCGTTGCAATTAACAGGCGATCGCACTTTAAAATTTCTCCCGTTTTTAACTCCACCTCAAACCCTTTTTGTGCGGAAGAATCCGATTTTTTCCTCACAGATTTGACCATTGCCTTGGTGCGCAATTTGACTCCCGTTTGTCTTGCCGTTTCCATCAGGCAATTGACAATTGTTTCCGAATTATCTGTTACGGGAAACATCCTGCCATCCGCCTCGGTTTTTAAGCGAACGCCGCGAGACTCAAACCAAGCGATGGTATCTTTGGGTTGAAAGCGACTAAAAGCGCCTCGCAGTTCTCTCCCTCCTCTAGGATAGGATCGTACTAATTGAGCGGGATCGAAACAGTGGTGGGTAACATTACACCTTCCCCCACCAGAAATTCGCACCTTCGTTAAAGGAGTGTGCCCTGCTTCTAGTAACGTTACTTGGGTATGGGGATGGGCGGCAGCACAGGTAATTGCCCCGAAAAATCCGGCAGCCCCGCCGCCGATGACAATAATGTTGAGAGGATTAGTCAAGAAAGTTTCGCTCGTTCTCTATTCCAATTTTAAGCGATAGATTTGAACGATTTTATTCTTAATTTGTAAGATACTTAAATTGTTAAAATAAATCTCCCCGTTTTGCTCAATTTAGACATAAAAATGTTAAGATTTCTGTTTCTACTCGAATTAGCAGCCATAACCCATGAAAATTGTCACTTGGAATGTTAATTCAATTCGCACTCGCCAGCAGCACGTAGTAGATTGGCTACAAAAAAATCCTGTCGATGTTCTTTGTTTACAAGAAACGAAGGTAACTGATGCAGATTTTCCTAGAGATTGTTTTGAAAAACTTGGATATCATCTCTATATCTCTGGGCAAAAATCTTATAATGGGGTAGCGATTTTTAGCCTACAGCCATTAACGCAAATAAGTACGGGTTTTGCTCCTGTTTTAGGCGATTTGCTAGCTAAAGATTCGGATTTTGACTCACAAAAGCGAGTTATTACTGGCGTTATTGATGAGATTCGGATTGTTAATTTATACGTGCCAAATGGTGCTGCTGTCGATAGCGAGAAATATGAATATAAACTGCGTTGGCTTAAAGTGCTAAAAGACTATTTAAAAACGCTGCGCGAAAAAAGCTCGGAGGAACTTTGCGTCTGTGGAGACTTCAATATTGCTTTAGAAGATAGAGATATTTACGATCCCAAAGGAAAAGAAAATCATATCATGGCTTCTCCCCGCGAACGCCAAGCGCTACAGGAAGTCCTAGCAATTGGTTTAAAGGATGCCTTTCGCAAATTTACTGCCGAAGGCGGATATTTTAGTTGGTGGGACTATCGCCACGGAGGATTTCAACGCAACCGAGGATGGCGAATCGACCATCACTATTTAACCCCCCAACTCTATGAAAGAGCGATTAGCTGTAGGATTGACGTAGAACCGAGAAAGCTTCCTCAGCCTAGCGATCACGCTCCCGTTATCGTTGAATTTTAAGAGCGTGCTTAAGTAATTGGAATGGTCAAGAAAAGCGATCGCGAGCGACCTATTGCAGTAGACTTATTCGCAGGTGCGGGGGGAATGACTCTCGGTTTTGAACAGGCAGGATTTGACGTGCTTGCTGCTGTAGAAATCGATCCGATTCACTGCGCGACTCATGAATATAATTTTCCTTTCTGGACTGTTTTATGTCGAGATATAACTGAAATAACGGGAGCAGAAATTAGAAGTCAATCGGCAATTGGCGATCGCGATATCGATGTAGTTTTTGGAGGACCTCCCTGTCAAGGATTTTCACTAATTGGCAAACGAGTAGTTGACGATCCGCGTAACTCCCTTGTCTTTCAGTTTCTGAGAGTAGTTTTGGAGTTAAAGCCCAAATTTTTCGTCATGGAAAATGTACGGGGATTGGCTGTTGGAAAACAACAAAAAATCCTCGAAACTTTGATACAAGAATTTCAGTTTCAAGGTTACCAAGTACAAAAAAATTATCAAGTTCTCAATGCTGCTTGTTACGGAGTTCCGCAAGCTCGCGAAAGATTATTTCTCCTGGGAGCAAGAGAGGATTTTGAATTACCCAAATACCCTCAGCCAATCACTCAACCAGTTCGGTTAAATAACTCCAAATATAAAAAATTATCCAATCTACCCACTGCCCCGACAGTGTGGGATGCCATCGGAGATTTACCTGAAGTAGAACATTATCCAGAATTACTAAGAAAAGATTGGGTTATCGCTGAATGCAAGGGTTCTAGTCATTATGCTCTCATCCTTCGGGGGATCAAACAGTTGGAAAATGATTATTCATACGATCGCGAATATAATTTGCAAATTCTCTCCTCAAGCATACGAACCAGACACACCGCTGAAACGATTAAACGCTTTCAAGAAACTCGTCACGGCGAAACCGAAAAGATCAGTCGTTTCCACAAGCTGCATCCCGATGGGATTTGTAACACGCTAAGAGCCGGAACCAATAAGTATAATGGGGCTTTCACCTCTGCCAGACCAATTCATCCATTTACGCCAAGATGTATTACGGTCAGAGAAGCAGCACGACTGCATTCCTATCCCGACTGGTTTAGATTTCATGCGACCAAATGGCATGGATTTCGGCAGGTTGGCAATTCCGTACCGCCACTATTAGCCAAAGCTGTGGCAGCAGAGATTATTCGCACCCTTAATGCGTCACCCTTTAAGCCAACTCTGCGGCAAAAGTTGGGCGATGAAAGACTACTTCAGCTCAAACTATCGCAAGCGACACGATACTACCGATCCCATTCGCAATTCACAATTAGTCCTAGATTGGCGGCTGTGGCAAAATAGGTGCTATTTGGTTAGCGGCTATTTGACTTTCTCTCCAAACGAGTGAAGGATATGCAAAAAAGCGCTATGCGCTTGCTGTAGAACTGTCAATTCAGAGAGGATAAGCATAAATGCGATGCCATCTTACTTGCTCTGTTGCTCTATGCAGATTAATAGCTGCATAAGTTCGGCGCATTTAGAAATAGGTAAGGTTGACAGAAAAGACCTCAGTCAAGAAAACGACTACAAACAAAAGTTAAGAGCTTAGATCGCTTAGCCGCAGGAGGTTTCATTATGTAATTAGTCCGAGCTAGGTCTAATAACTGTGGGTGCTGCATCGAGATACTGGAGACTCGTAAAACTTGATGCTACCGGAAGGCGCAAAGTTGAAGAAATTGCCTCAGCTAAAGCGTTTTTCCAGCAGCAATTTCCCGAATTGGCAACTCAAGTAGACGTGGCGGATTCGGTCATTCAACGCCAACTGCTGGCTTTACGCCGCGATGCTTCCAAAGCTCCCTTGGAGGAAGACATCAATTTTCTTAATGCTGAGCGTTGTTTGCGCTGCTTTATCTCCGGTCAGATCGAGCAAGTTTGCATTCAGCTTGAAGTTCAATTTGGCAGCGAACATGGCTTTACTCGTCACGATCTGTTTCCTTTCGTCCTTGATGACATTTTGGATGATTTGAGAGCGTCAAGATCTCCAAGAGCATATAAATCTATGGCTATTGAGATTTTGCAGACCTTTGATCCGGAACGCGCGAGCTTGTCCACTTGGACGACGAGGCTCGTAAAACATCATCGAGAACTTAATGTGTTCTTGTTAGAACGCGGCGTTTATCTGGTCAGCGACTGGGCAATCCTCAATGACACGACTCCCAAGCAATTACAGCGAATTTTGGCGGGATTTCACAATCTTACGCCAGCTCAAATTCAGCTTGCTTGCCTTCTGCTAGAGAGCTATCACGCTATCTATCGCCGCGATCGCCTCAAGCAGCGCTCCTCTGGAGTCAAGGGGAAATGCCTGCCCCCCTCAAGGGAGCAACTACAACAAATCGCTCATCTGCTAAGCCAAACAGCCAACCTTACTCTTTTGCCAGAAAATACTATGTCTCGTTTGCAAGACCTAGCAGAGCGCCTGCGCCAGTATCGCATTTACGCCAGGGGAGGGTTTGCCGCTCAAGAATCCCTCGATCGCCCTAAAACTCGGTTAATCGCCGAGCGCCTTCAGGCATCTGCCCCTACCAATGACTCAGAAGAAGAAAACGAGCAAGCAGAATTTTTGACATTTTACCGCCAGCAATTCATAAGCTGCTTGGAGCGGGCTATAGAACAGGTAACTCAAGCTCGGTTTAGTCGGTTGCAGCTCGAAGACCCTCAAAAGGCGCGGCAATTCCTGAGTGCCCTCGAATTGTTTCACTGTCAGGGACAGTCTATGAGGGAAATTGCTCTTGTTGTCGGTTTGCAGGCACAGTATCAAGTGAGTCGCCTGCTCAAGCTCAAGGAATTTCGGGCTGATATCCGGCAGCAAATGTTAAAGGATTTGCGCGATCGCACTTTAGAAACAGCCATGACCTATACTCATCCAGATCGACTCCAAAAAGTTGAGGCTGCTCTTGACGAACAGATTGCTGCCACAATCGAAGAAGCAGAAACAGAAGCCAGCATTGCTAAAAATCGCTCCTCCAGCAGTCTTTTTGCCCAGCGTCTCTGTCGCCACCTCGAAGCCAGGAGAAACTCGCCATGACCAATTTCCCTAACGATCCGACTGACCTCCTGCTCGACTTTGAATCCTTGCCCGTAGAGACAATTTTCCTCGAACCGGACAAGATTGACCGAGCCATACAACTCAGTAGCCAAATTCCGAATGAAGTTCGGCAATGGCAAACCTATCTCAACGCTTTAGCGTTATTTGGTTTCGAGCAGTGGCTGAGCGAGCGAGCGGCAGAACTTCGGGTCAACTCAGAAAACTGTACTGTATTGCAGCCGCAGTATGCCAACGCGATCGCGGCGGTTTGCCATCTAGAGGTTGGCGAGTTTAAGCTTTGTTTGCTGGCTACCGGAACCCTAATAGATGAAGCGATCGCTTTCCCAAGAGCAGTCATTGACTTGCCAGAATATGCCGCCCATTTTTATGTGCTGGTAGAGGTTCGAGAAGAACACGAACAAGCCACAATTAAAAGCTTCATCCGCCACGACCAACTCGTAGACCGCCTGCAATCTACTAACCTACAAGCTGAGCCAGACTGGACTTACGAACTGCCATACGCATGGTTCGATCGCAATCGCGATCGCTTGTTGCTCTACCTGCGCTGTTTGGAACCGACTACCATTCCTCTGCCTGCGATACCAACTAATCGCTTAGCGTCTCTATCGGGGATACAAGCTGAACTAGAACCTCTAATCCCACAGCTACAATCTCCAAATCGCTCCCTGTGGCAGGTATTGACTTGGGAGCAGGGAGCGGCACTGCTGAGCAGTCCAGAGCTACTAGATTGGCTATACTGCCTGCAAACAGAAGCACAACCGACCAGTCAACTCTCACAAATCTTACAAAACTTAACTCAGCAAGTCGTAAATGTAGGGAATGTAGGGCTGTGGCTGGGAGGCGAGCTAGACGAGTTCGCCCAGAATCTATCTTGGATCTTACTTCCGCCCCCGGCTTTGGCTACAGCATCTCTACGTTCCCTGAGAGATACGGTCGTTGAATCGCCTGCTGAAGAGTTCGGGGCGATAATCGCCCAGTTAAGAAGTACGGGCATGGAAATCCCTGTCCAGGCGCGTGGCGCTTACCGAGATTTTAGTTTGGCTGAGAATCTCTTGCGATTGTACGCCGTCACCTGGTCTATTCCCATTCAATCGGAGTGGACGTTGCTGCTAATCTTAGGAACGCGGTCTGGCAACGAGCTGCCTCAAGGACTCAAATTACGAGTCAGCGAGCTAACGAATGTTTTAGTCGAGGTAGAGCCTAACCCAGGGGATACCTATCTCTATACTTGTGTCGTCGGCGCATTGAACGAGCAATTTCTAGCGACCCTTGTCTTGATGGATAGGGAAACCCTCACCTTGCCGCCCTTTGCCTTTATTCGTGAAGAACCGCAATAATGCTTCGCTCTATTTTTCGGCTCAAAATCCAGCAAATCGATCGAGCTTGTCTGTTTGAACTGTCCTGGGGTAGGGGACAACAGCTTGGCGCTACCTTGCCCTATCCAGAAGCACTGACGAAACTGTATCAGGAGTGGCAGCGAGCTTATCTGGGCTTTTATAAAATGGCGCTGCGATCGCGAGTGGAAGCTTCTGGCAGCGGAGCGACCGTCGATCGCCATGCCCAACTGGTGCAGGCGGAAGCTATGCTGCTGTCTGAGTTTCATCGCTGGCTTCGCTGTCAAGAACTCTTTGAAATTCGCACTGAGATTGCCCGTGCCGCTAAGCGCCTAGCAGAGCAAGTGCCCATCCAGTCAAAGCTCAGTGGCGGCTGCGTCGATGTTTTCCTGACTTGTAACCCAATTGAGCTAGAGCGATTTCCTTGGGAAGCTTGGGAAATTGGGACAGAATTTACCGGGACGGTCGCCATTCGCTTTGCTCGCACTCCAGTTAACATCCGAGCAGAAACCATCCCCCTGCGTCAGAGATTTCGTCGCGGTCGAACTCGCGTCTTAGCTATTTTAGGCGATGACACGGGACTGAACTTTCAAGGGGATCGGCAAGCTTTGCGATCGCTTGCCTCCGTGGCAGAAATTCAATTTGTTGGCTGGCAACCCGGAAAAGCCATACCCGAACTCAAGGCGCAGATTTGTGAGGCGATCGCAGACGAACGGGGTTGGGATATTTTATTTTTCGCCGGACATAGCAATGAAACTGCCATTGCTGGAGGAGAGTTAGCGATCGCCCCTGGCACGTCAATGTTCGTCAGTGAAATTGCGCCACAATTACAGCTAGCCAAAGAGCGAGGACTCCAATTTGCTCTCTTCAACTCCTGTAAAGGACTCAGTATTGCTGCCTCGCTGATTGACTTGGGACTAAGCCAAGTGGCAGTGATGCGGGAGCCAATCCACAATCGAGTCGCGCAAGCCTTTCTGGTACGGTTCCTGCAAGTCTTGGCTGAATATAAAGACGTGTGCGATGCCCTGCTGGCAGCGAGTCAATATCTCAAGCAGCAACAGAACCTTACCTATCCCTCTGCTTACCTCATTCCTTCCTTATTTTGCCATCCCGATGCTGCTCTGTTTCAAATTGAACCTTTTGGCTTTAGGCAATGGCTCAAACAGTGGTTGCCCACGCGCCAAGAAGCGATCGCTCTGGGAGCCTTAGTACTACTGAGCTTATTCCCCCCCGTACAGGACTTCTTATTAGAAGGGCGAGTCTTAATCCAGGCAATCTACCGCGATGTCACCAGGCAAATTCCATCTGCGGCATTACCCCCTGTCCTGTTGGTTCAGATCGACGAGCAGTCAATTCAAAAAGCGGGGATCTCCGATCCCAATCCAATCGATCGCGGCTATCTAGCTAGTCTAATTGACAAACTCTCCGCTTTAGATGCCAAAGTTGTAGGAATCGATTATCTTCTAGACAGACCAGGGAACGATCGCCTACTCTCACAATCTATCCGCACTGCGGTCGATCGGAAAGGCATTTGGATTGTATTTGCAGCTCAGTTGGATAACGGAAAAGAAGTGGGGGGAGCACCTGAAACTGGCATTGCGAAACGTTATTGGAGTCTCGAAGGTTATACTAATGCCTTGCCCCAATATGTCAGACTTTTACCTGCAAAAACAGATTGTTACCAGACTTGTCCCTTTGCCTATCTGCTGGCAGTAGTTTACGCACTCAATCAAGACCCTTCTGCCTCTGATTTGCCGAAACCGCGATTAAATAACCGAAGCGATTTTCGTACCCAAGTATTTAATTATCTCAACGAGAGAGATAAACCCAACGATACTGTTGCCTTCTTACGCCAAACACGGCTTCACCCTATAAGCAGCTTTGTCGAAAACTTTGGTCAACTTTGGTTGCGACCTATCAATGACTTTTCGATTCCCCCAGACTTGGTTTATGACCGCATTGCCGCTTGGCAGTTACTCGATGGTAACGCCGAGCCTTTAGCAGGCGATCGGTTCGAGCAGCAAATCGCGATCGTTGCCCCAGGAGGATATGACGAAGCTGGAGTCATACCTGGGGCAGATAATTTCCCAGCACCTCTAGCCGTTGCTTACTGGCGAAAACGGCGGGTTTCTGCGGCAACCAACCCAGACAAGTTCGCGGGATCTGAAGCTCTTGCTTACATGATTCACCATTTGCTGGCACAGCGATTAGT
Organism: Hydrococcus rivularis NIES-593; assembly: GCF_001904635.1. Classification (GTDB taxonomy): domain Bacteria; phylum Cyanobacteriota; class Cyanobacteriia; order Cyanobacteriales; family Microcystaceae; genus Hydrococcus; species Hydrococcus rivularis. The sequence goes on along the minus strand of NZ_MRCB01000033.1, from coordinate 36,841 downwards.
CGTCCCCATTCCCGATCTTTGGGCGATCGGCGTAGCGGTTTTGCTGGGCAAAGGAGCCACACTGGTGCTGAGGAAACAGTACAGAGGGCGACGGCAGTGGGCAATTGGGCTAGCCAGTGCTACAGCCGCTTATATTCTCATTGGACTACAGGTTTATATCTCTGCTGCGCTATTGCTGCCTTGGTTTGTGCCGTCAGTAGCCTTTTGGATTTATGTTTTGCCGACTTTGAGGAGGACATCTCATGGTTAATATCAAGTCGTTGACCTTAACTCGAAAACCCAGCCTGAGAATCGCGTCTATATTGCTACTGGCTGCCACAGCTACCGCCTGTTTCTCCTCTGGATTGATTCTCAGTGCCTTTGCTCAGCCGAATTCTGAGTCCTCAGTAGAAACTAGAGATCGCGTTCGCAATGCCAATACTCCAGCAGAAACTAGGCGTAGCGAGCAGAACTCAGTCTGGGCAGCTCTTTGGGAATTATTGAAATCGAAACGGAACGAGCCTGCCTTAACCTCACGAGGGAATGTCTGCGAGATTACCCCCGGTTTGTTAGGAGAAAAAAATGTCATCTGGAGCGATCGCCCTCTCTTTATCTGGCAAGGGACAGTGCCAAGCCTTGAGATCCGCCTCTATAGTCCTTTTAGTCCCGATCGCAAGCAGGAACTGTTGTGGAGTCAGACTGTCACGGCACAATCTCAAACGGCAAAATTTCAAAGTGTTAAGTATACCGGAGAGGCGTTGCAGCCTGGGAAAATCTACGATTGGGAATTGGTCGTTCCGTCTTCCCGTCGTCAGCGCTTTACTTTTCAAGTCATGGAGTCCCAAGAGCGCAATGATATCGCCTCTGAACTGGGGGAGTTGGAAACGCAACTAAAAACAGCAAAAGCCACTGTCGAGGAAATCGCCTTACAACGGGCTAATTACTTTGCCCAACGAGGTCTTTGGTCGGATGCTTTGCAGGAAATTTATTCAGTGAAAAATCCGTCTCCTACTCTGACTCGCAATACCCAAGAAATCTTGAGCTATCTATGCGAACCGAGTGACTCCTAGACAAGCCAGGGCGAGCAAAGTTAGTTCAAACTTTGGTTGTGTTGTCCCTCAGCAATTCTGAACTCGGTCTTTCTGGATAACTTTTGCAAGGTGTTGACTAACTTGCTTTTGAATCCAGGCTTCAAATAGTTCGCCCAGCAGTTGCTGGCGCATGGGTTCGTCTAACTGAGCTGGTATTAACTTTTCTAGTCGCACAATCGCCACCCATTCTCCTAGTGCAAAGGGGAACCAAAGTTGACCGGGTTGACTCGCTGAAAGCATCTGAGCCAAAGCCGGGTGGAGAGTGTTTAGCTCGACCGGACCTACGAACCCACCAGTTTGGGCTTCTGGACCCTGAGAGTATTCTTGAGCCAAATCGGCGAAGGACTGCTCCTTTTCCTGAAGCCGGAAATAGAGTTCTTGAGCAATCCCCATATCTGTCGTCCGAAGCAGAGAGAAAATAACTTGATCGAGCTGCCTCTTGCGATGAAGGAAGTAAGATTCGAGTTTACACTCCCAGGTAGCTTGCTTAAATTTCTCAATTCTTAGTCTTCGAGCAAGTAAAGCTTCTAATTGCTCTGGAGTCATCCCATTACGCTCCAGCCAAGCTTGCTGCTCTGTTTCCAGGTGTAGGTGTTTTTTTTGATAAAGCTGTTGGCAGGCACTGGCTTTCTCTTCATCTGTACAGGTAAAAGGGATAATAGCTTGTTCAATGACGATCTCACGCAACAGTTGAGGCATTATCTGGTAATTGGTCAGTAGAGGAAGGACTTCCTCAGCGGTGATGGTTTGATTACCTACATGTAAAACCGCAGTCATACCTAAAAAGCTCCTTTGTAGTTACCTTTAACATTTCCTATGTAGGGTTGGGGCAATTCCTTTGTGGTTGCCCCAACGTTACTATCCTCCTCTCAGATCATTCGGGAATCAACCGAATCGGGTATAGAATATTTGATTTCTCTACTCTGCAAGCCAGTAAAGTTCACTTGGTAGAGGTAAGTGCCTAAATTGATGTACTCGTCCGAGGAAATTAACGGTTTCTTAGACTACCTGTACAAGTGTTCCACTGAATTGTGCCTGATATCCTCCACCGGGACCCGAAAAATCGATTGCTCCAAGTATTGAGTTATCATTTTGAGGTTGGAGTGCCATGTAGCCACTAGAGATTAAACCCGGTGTCGATAAAAGCCCCCCGCTACTAAATTGGTTCTGACCATAGCTGAGAGTTTGTGGATCTGGTCCGATGTAAACTGTGTTTGTTTGGGAATCATACGCCTCATACACTGTATCAACTGGGCTTCTTCCAAGAAGAGCATTATTGGTGACGAACGTAATAGCTCCAGTCCCTTGGGGGTTAGCAGGACCTAGCGATGGTACATCGCTAGAAAAAAGACCTACCTCCCAGAAATTCACATCATTACTAGTTCCTTGAGGATTGACGATGGAGTCGTTACTAATAACAAGCTGACCCGGACGTTGAAATCGTTGTTGATTCACAATTCCAGTGAGCGTAACATCATAAACCCAAGTAGTCATTGAAAATACCTCCAAATCTACAAAAATGAACCTCGGTGGCCAAGTTGTAAGGGATCGTTTCAGGGCCTGACAGTAGTCCCTTCCATGGTCTGTTCAACCTTTTAACTTTGACCTGATACAAGGTATCTCTCACGCAATCGCACTTATGCAGTTTTCGGTCTTAACCGGATTAACTCGTTCGGAACCCATCAATAGTTTCCTTGCTGCTAAGCCAACCCTGATAAGCTCGATTCGCTTAAAGATATCTCTCACGCGATCGCACCTATGCACAATTGACTGATAAGAGTTTTGCAATCTGTTTCCTGAACGTGCAGTCTTTAAAAACTTCAACCTCTCCGAAGCGGCGCTTCTCAAGTCACGAAGTCGCTAAAGCGCGATTAGAGAGGCAGAGCGAGCCATTGCCATCGAAAAAAGGTTACAATAAATGATATCACAAGTAAGTTACTAGATAGATCGATATGGAACGTGAAGCCGTTACCATCCGCTTTCCTGCGAAGTTAGTCCGTCAAGCCAAACAGCTAAAATATGGTGGGGAATCCTTCAATGAGCTAGTAGTAGAAGCAGTGGAGCGAGAGGTGAGACGGAGACGGGCACTCTCAGCCCATGAGAGCATTGTGGCTAGGCGGGCTGAAATTAAGGCAAAAACTGGCGTACAGCCAGATGCTACCGCACTGATTCGCGCTCTCAGAGAAGGGGAAGGGCGGCGTGAATAGAGTTTTCTGTCTAGATACCAGCGTTTTAGTGTCCTACCTCGTCCCAGACGAACACGAACCCCAGGCAGATACTCTGGTATTAGAAGCCGTTTCAGGGGCCGCCCGTTTAGTTGCTCCCGCCTTTGCTTGGGCAGAAATCGGGTCTGTCTTGCGAAAAAAAATCAGGATGGATTTGCTGACGGCAGAGCAAGCGCAAGGCTGTTATGAGGACTTTTGTAATCTCCCCATAGACTACATCAACGAGGAGTCGGTTAGAATGAGATCCTGGGAACTTGCTCTTCAGTATCAACTCCCAACCCTCTATGATGCTGCCTTTCTAGCAGTTGCCGAAAGCGAATCTGCCCAATTTTGGACAATCGATCGGGTTTTACTCAATCAACTCTCTCCCCGACCCGCTTACGTGCATGAACTAGGAGAATAAATGGCGATCGCTAAGTCTCAACGGCTTTAGTAAACAGTCCTGCTTTCTTACCCGATGTGGTAGTTCCGATGATGTAAATAGATGTCCTCCATTTGCTGGCATTCTTGCCACGAGTAATTTGGATTATTTCGCTTCTCTCTGAGTCATACTTCTCCTTTTTTCTCTCATTATTTTTATTGGATAAAAACGCTCGATCGCGATTAGAAATAAAAGTTTTACCGACAGCGCGATCGCTACCATACTGGGCAAGGATTATCTCGTCTCGCCTCAGTACTATGGAATCTATTTTTCCCGAAAAATAGTTGACAAACCAACGGATTTCTACAAGAGAATCATCCAAGATAAATGAGTGCGAACCATAACCGCAAAAGATTGGTTGATTTAAAATTTCAATTCCATTGACAATGACTCTGAATCTATCTTGAAAAAAGCCACCTGTGTTTTTGATTTCAATGACGTGAGGTCGAGTAAGTGTTATTTGCCAAATTGCCTCAAGATCGCTATACATAAATCATAAATTCTCCTGCGATCGGATCTTCACCTCTTTCTGGAGGAAAAACAGGCGATTGTTTGGCTTGATTACAACTGACTAATGCACCCATTAATACTGCTGCACAAGCAACCAGGATTGTTGGTGAATTGCGTTTTGCAAACATAATTATACTTGCACTCCATATTTAGGAATCTGTTACAAATTTACTGGTACCAGCAATCGTATCTCTGCATTCAATACAGTCTTGTTGGAAATACTGGCGAATCATTTTTATTCAGTATAGTTTCACTGAACCTCCATCATTGGATTGGGAATATGCAACAGTTTATTCCTCTAGAATTACTGTTCAAAAAACGTGACTTACAAAATCAAATTTTTAGTTTCCTTTTGCATACAGAGCCATCTGATAAGCGAAAGTGTCAAGTTTAGGCGGTGAAGCTGACGCACATGGGCACCTCCAAGTGCAGCCTCTCGGAGATAACGAATCAAGATATCTTTGTCCAGTATGCCTAAGTCATCAATGGGAGCCTGTCGGATCGTTGTCTCTAAATTCTCTAAGTTCCGAGCCAAACCGAGGTAGTAAACCTCGTTGAATTGTCCCTTGCGAGGACGATTTCTAATTTGGTCGGGAAGAATACCCTGCATGGCTTCGGCAAGAATAGGCTTCATTCTGCCAGGTTCCGGCTTGAGCTTAGCCTGAATGCCCAGACAGAAACGCAAAATGCGAACATCGAGGAAGGGATGAGCGATTGCTATGCCTTGGGGGGCTGCTACCGACCAACGAATTACATCCCCTATTCTGCTTTCAATAGAAGAAATAGCAAAGGAAAGGGCTGTCGAGTTGCAGGAGCGGTAGATGCGGCGAGCGTTCCCGATCGCATAACTCCGCAGCGCTTGGCGGCGAGTAAAACCAGGCAAGATCCAAGGCGGGATACTCCAGTCATTCTGCTTGCTCAAATTTGGATGGCTTCGGCGCAGCAAAATCTCGCTAAGACCGCGCGTCCAAGCTGGAAATAAGCTAGCAATACCAAAAGGATAAAGAATTCCCCAGGGACTACAATTGTCTGTCTGCGACCACTTGCAAGCTTCTGTCCAGGCGGCACGGAAACGCCACTGACGAAGCAAATTGGTGATGTAGAAAGGCTGGACATCCAGCATTTCATCAGCGCCAAGACCAGTAAGCATAGTATCTGCCCCGAACTTGGCGGCAGCATTTACGATCGCCCGATCCATCCCTAAGCGCCACAAAACAGCATAAGGCTCATCGTGAGGTGGCGGATTGGTAAAGCTATCAAAATCTAGCAGGTCATCGGCAGGTATCCGATGCGGCACAATGTCTTTCTCCTGTTGCAGGACAGTTTCGAGGTAAGGCATCTCCCGCGCAAGTCCGGGAAGTTGGCTATAAACAAGAGAAAGTGCGTGCAGAGGGGCTTCGCCAGCACCCGAAGCAATTAAATCGCGTGCGATTAGGGAGACGGCAGTTGAGTCCATCCCTCCAGACAAATGGGAAGCTGTTCGTCCACAAATCCGCTCTCGAATGGCTTGACCTAAGAGTTCTGCATACTGTTGGCTAATCTCTTCGAGACAATCTGTCGTTGGCTCAATCATGCGTTCCAGCCAATTCCAGTAGGTGTATCGCTCGCTCCGTCTAGTGGAAATATTTATACTGACTATCGTGCCTGCCAAGACCCGGTGAATGCCTTCATAAACACACCCTTCGGCAGATCTTTCATTAACTGGTCCAGGAATCATTAGAAACTCGGCTAGGTAATCAAGCGAGAGCTTTCGATGCGGCAGTAAATCCAGTAGAGAACTCAGACTATTACTCAAAGCGATTCTGCCGTTAGATTCCGTCCAAAACAGGGGATAGCCTCCCATCGGATCTCGAATGCCAATCAGGCGGTTTTCTTTAGCATCCCAAATGACGAGGGCAAAGTCTCCTTCCAATTGTTCCAATCCTTTGAATCCGAATTGCCAGTAAGCTGCTAGTGCTAGAGCAGCATAATTAGACTCGCATTCGCTTAAAAAATTCTTTGGCAGTCGGGAGGCTAACTTTGGGAGTAGCTCGTGTCGGTAGTAAAGCCTACCCATACAAACTGCCGAGCAATCGAATGCCTGAGAGTAGGTCACCAGGACTGGGCGATCGCTAATGCTGGGTTGAAAGAGTTGAAAATCAACCCCTTTGTCTTGTGTAACAACTGAGAATCCAATATTCATAGTTCTCTGGATTATTCGTAACACAATATCGGCGTGAAACGTTCGCACCGATCTTCGTAGTCACTTAACACTTGCGAGCCGAATTCACACCAACAATGACTTGCTAGCGGGAACAGATCGACTCCCAGAACCAGCTTTGCAGGCAAACCAGCCGAGCGAATCAGATCCCAGCAGCACAAAGCTCGCTCCTTACACCCTATATTCAAAAAGTGCTTTGCTGTTACTGCACGAACCACCTCATCAATGGTCTTTATAGTTTTCTCACTTTCTTGCCTAGATTGGAGTTCAGAAACCTTACGATAGTAACGCTGCCATACGGTTACAGTTGTAGCCCAGCCAAAAAGGGCAATGGAAATGTATCCTAGCGTCAGAAGAATCCATGCTTTTGTCCTCAATAAGCGATCGCTACAATGAGTAAAATAGAGGGCGGGAAAGAGCATAAAAAACGCCACAAATGTCTTAATATCGCTTATTAAATGCCAGCGCGAATTAGGACGACGAACCAAACCGCGTTTCTTTAAATCCTCTAAGAAACTTTTCAGGTCTTTGTGTATTTGTTGAACATCTACGCCGTACCGTAGTGCCATTCTTGACGCTGCTGAAGCAGTATCTCTCTCCAAAACTTCCTCAAGCATCTCAGTCCCAGTAGCGGAAATAGCATAGAAGTAGCCCCCCAAGTCAAGAAGCCTCGCTGTGCCATCCGAGATAAGCAGCAGAATAACATCTGGAGCTAAAATATATTGAGCCTCACAGGAGAGCGTACTTCCTAAATCAGATTTACAAATCTCTTCGATCGTAGTAACCATTTCACTGATAGTTGTTTGTTGTCTATGAATTCAGAGTCCTGATGCTGATATAAGTGTTAGCTCTTAATGAGCTAGAATTTCCTAACGCTCCCAGTAATAACCTGAGTAGCCGTCTGAGTATTTGCCATAAGAGTAACTCTGCACCAAGTCGCTTGCTTTTCCAACGACGACCAGTTGGGGTGCAAGATAGGACTGAATCGCACGATTCTTATCTGTCTGTCTTGTTGTGGAATCCGATTGGGAATATTGATTTTTCATAACAGTAAACCTCCAGATACTCTCTAGCATTTTGTAATTCTGTATTTAGTTGACAGAGAAACCTTACTCGCTCTTCTAAAATTTGTTTAACTCGATTAGCGATCGCTACAACTCTAAGTAAACGATATCTTTGAAGATCGTTTGATAGAATTGCAACAAGATTTTGCACAGCCGACTCAAGGGTTAATATACCGCTGCTAAAAGCTGTTGCTCGATCTCCTTGCTGTTTAGCTTTGAAAGCTGGTAATGCATCGACTCGATATAAGTTACTAATACCGTTAGGGAAATTACCGCGAAATTCTTCAGCAATAGAACGCGATCGCTGCATGACTTTTTTCTGGTCTTCAATCTCTAATAAGTTTAAAAAATTGACAACAAAAATAACCGTTTCAATTCCTTTATCAATTAGCCAATCTTGAAGATTGTCTACTTCGGTTAAGGTAAAAAGCTGATTAGCATCTAAAACTTGAATAATCAAATCTGCACTGAGCAGTTGACGACGAACTAAATTGTCCTGCTCTTCGCGATCGTTAGTCCCTGGAAGATCGAGCAACTCTACACCATTCTTTAATAAAGGATGAGGAAGAAAAACTTCTACAGAAGAAAGATCGGAGCGCATGATTCGCTCGCTATTTAATCTAGTAAAACGCTGAAGAATTTCTGTTCCTTTCTCATCGATCTCTGTTCCATCTGACCGAATAATTCGAGTTGTTAATTCAGTTCCATATTTAATATTAATAGCTGCCCCCGTTGTCGGAATCAGATCTGTAGGTAAGATTTTTTTCCCTAGTAAAGCATTCAGCAAAGTTGACTTACCATGATTAAAAGAACCAAATACAGCCACTCTAAAGTTTGGGCTTGATAGATGGTCGCAGACAGACTGAATATCTAGCAAAAGTTCGCTATTTTCTTCTCGATCGAGTAACCGAGAAGTTAATTTGAGACTATCTGCAAGTTTAAAGCTTTGATAGTTTTTTCTTAACATTATTAATTACTTTTCCTCCTTTTAAAAACGAGCAATTCAACGCCAACTATTAGGTATCTTGAATTTCAGATAGGCGAGACTCTTTCCTCGTGCAGTCAATACAGTTCTTATTCCTCTGCTTGATTGGCTGAATCAGATAAAGCCATAGAATTTAACACATGAGGAATTAAACCATAGTTTAATTTTTCAATATATGACAAAAGTCGATGTTCGGTGTGGAAGCAACGGATAAGAGAAATAATTAGTTGCTCAAAACTATCTATATTATTGTCTAACTGCAATTGAGAAAAAATTCCTCCTATCGTGCAAGAATTCCATAAATTCTTAGCAGCAGATCGATCTAGTTGGTAAATCTGATAATCATGATGAATTACATACTCTGGTAAAAGATATTGATACTTACAAAGAGACTCAGAAATATAGGGATGCCAACCTCCTATTAAAGAAACGAATTTGGGAATATGGGAAATCAAGTCAGCAGAGTTTCTAATCCAATATACAGAAGCATCTAAGATTAGTTCGGCGGTACTAACAGGAGGACAACCAAAAGTATAAACTTCTACTTGCTCAAACAAAGACATTCTAAAACTTTGACAACTGAGTTTATGAGCGAGTAAAGTAACCCCTGCTCCTCCTAAACTATGTCCAACTAGAATTAGTTTCTTTTGATGAGAATTGGCATCAGAAAAAATTCCTATTTTGTGTAATTGCGCCCAAATACTGTCTGCATAAGCGGCAAAGCCAGAATGAATTCCTTGAGGATTGGTATTAACTAACAGATTAATCAACCAGTCTTTAATATCTCTCGTTCCTCTGAGGACAACGAAAATTTCTTTTGGAGTAGAGGTGATATAGCCACAGCAGACAGGATAATTTTCATCAGTTAATAAACTGGAATCGTTATAGAGGAAGTCTACTGTTTTGAATTTGTATTTTGGAAAAAGTTGACCAGATGTTAACAGTTTAGTAACAGTAATAGGAATCTGTTCGTAAGCTATATAAGCAAGGCGACAAAGATAAGCCATCTCAAGCACGCGCTGACGATTAAACTTTCCATATGTTTTGAGAGAAGCTCCTACTTCTTTACCCAAGTAGGTATTAACTGTAGCTTGTGCTAGCTTTTTAGCAATGATTTTTGTTGACTGAGAGGCGAATGAAGTGGTTAGTTTATCTCTAAAGCTATTCATAATCAGTTATGGGTTATGAATTAGAAAAGAATGAAGGTTTCCAAGGGTGTTTTTGTTGCCAGAGTAGGGATTTAGAACGCCAACCCGTGTTTTCTAAAATTTTGTTATAGTCACCCGATTCAACCCATTTGAACAATTCTGCTGCCCGCATCACAGTCCAGGGATGAGTTTGCCCCATTGTGCTAATTACTTTGGCAACGAGATCGAAAGTATCGTAGTCATAATTTTGAAATTCTTTCGCTTGAGCGATAAAATCTTCTATAACTATGGAATTGAAAAATTTTTGGGGAAGTCCAGCCATTTTCATCAAAGCTGTAGTAGCTGTATTAATGTCCTGACAGACTAGCAAACCTGCCCGGTCTGCTGTTAACTCTGCCATTCTTTGCCAGTTTAATAAAGCTATCTGTACTCCTACTCCTACTGTGCTACCAATACCCAGAGTCATATCTCCAAGAATTTTTGTGAACAAAGGCATTAGATTAACCATTTGATAGTAGAGAACATGGTTGCTTTTGATATGTCCTAATTCGTGACCAATAACAAATAAAAGTTCTTCAGGAGATAGCAAATCGATACATCCTGAATTAACAACGACAATTGGGTTTTCAACTCCTGCTGTCAGAGCATTGATATCATAACTCCAGACAACATATAGATCGGGAATCTTGTCAAGTGCTAAAATCCTACAGGCTTCTTCCAGAACACTGTAAAGAGTAGGAAAATTTTTAGAGTTAATTTTTAAATAGCTTCCAGTATATTTAATCTTCAGAATTCTCTCTATGCCAAATTTATTAATTTGGCTGATTATGAAGTCCAACCCAGCAGTATCCTCAAGCAAATTTCTAGTTTCTCTGTCAAAGTTATGTTCGTAGTCTTGAGGAGCGAGTTCATAAAGCTGTTTTCTTTCCATGATTAATTTCTCCGTAATTCAAGAAGACATCAATTAACAAAAGTATTTTTGCTTCAGAAAATTTACTTGTTTAAAAGTAAATTTTTAATCAATTTCTTGCTCAATACAATCTTCTATATAGTTAGATTTACCCTGATTGTATTTTGGAAGAAAAAAGTCGGTTAGGATTAGCTTTTTTGTAGATAATCGGAGGTTAGTCTTGCAGATTTTTCACTCTTTGCCTAACCGACTTGGCTCAAAGACTCTAATACTTATATAGTTCCTTCAAGGAGCTTATCGTAGGCTGCTTCAATGCAATTCCATTGAGCAAAAATCTGACCATTAAGAGCTTTTAATCTTTCTACTTCTTTTTTGTGGTCAATTTCTCGATATTCTTTCTGAGCGAGAAGCTCATCTAGTTCCGTCTTACGAGATTGAATATCGCTGTTGATTCTTTGATTTACTTCATCCTCAAAGTTATCAAAAACCTCTTTAACGGAATTATAAACCTTCCAAGCTTGCTCCTTCGCTATTTTTGGCAGACTCTTCTTCATTTCTGCCTTAGCTGTCTTAATTAGCTGATTTCGTGCTGCTGCTAATTGAATAGGACCTACGACCATAGCAGCTAAGGCCATACCTATTGGTCCTCCTAAAAAAACACCGAAAAATTCTATAAGAATGACATTAGCGACTACAAGAGTAATAAATTGAGTAATTAGAGCTTTCCAGTTTAAGACACCCATACCTACCAGAGCAGCTCCAGCATAATTACCCAGCAATACACCAGCAGCAGTTCCAGCCCATCTTGCCCATCCTGGAGATTTATCCTCAGAGGAAACAGTAGTAGTTTCTAGCGGTTGTCCAGTCAGTTTCTCTGAGATTTTGTCTGTAATCTGACTATAAACATCTCCATATGCTTCAGCACTTTGTGCCAGTTGAGAAAAAGCTTCCTTGAGTTTTTGTTCTGCTCCTTTGCTCCAAGCCGCCATCTTATCGTTAAAGTATTGCTTAAATGCCTGTTCCAGCTTCTGTTCAAACTCTTTCCGTTTCCCAGCTTTGAGCAACTCAAAAACTTTAAGATTAGGTTGATAAGGAGCAAAATCTGTTTCTAAAGTGTTACTTAAGTTTGAGAAATAGTGATAAAAATCATCTGCTAACCCATTAGCATAATTCTCAGAAGTGGTGTGAATTTCATCTTTAAATTTATCCCGAATCTCAACTAATTGTTTAAATTGAGGTTCTACGTTTTTAATTTTCTGTCTGAGTTCTTCTACTCCTTTATCTAGTAAAGGTAAACGCCGTTCTACTGCTTCATGAACGTGCTGATAGGTTTGACGAGCTAAACCTTTGACTTTCAGCAGTTCCGCAATGATTCGCTCTTCTGTCAGAAAAGTATCTAAAGACAGAATAAACCTGTCAAACCCAGTTCCTACTAACGAACCAGGTGGTTGGTTTCTGCGTGCTTTGAGTGCTCCTAGTGAGTTAAGCTCAAACACTCTCCGTTCATAAAGATTTTTGCCATTTACTTGACAGTAGGGGGTAAGATTAGATTGAAAAACTGTCCGAATCCGCCCTTGAGCTTCCTCTATTTCCTCTTCATCATCCACTTTATTGGCAATTAAATCCCAACCGTTAATCAGGAAAAACGTCGTTAAACCTCTATCTTTAAGATAATTTTCCAGATAGCGACGTTCTTCTTTAGTACACTGTTGTGTAGCTGAGAGAACAAAGAGAATTGCGTGACAATTGTTAATATAACCCAGAGTTAAGTTGTTTCTTGCTTCGGTATCATTGAGTCCGGGACTATCGATGAATTCTACGCCGTTTTTTAAAATGTCTAAGGGATACTCAACTACTGCATAATTAACATCTGGAAACGCTTGTTTTCCTTCTTCTTCTAATCTTTTCGCTTCGTCAGGAGGGATGGTATAGCGCTGTTTGAAAGTCAGGAAATCAAGGGTTTCAGGTGATTTACTATCATTGAAATGAATAGTAACCTGTTTATCGTTACCATAGCGAACAATGGTGAGAACGGCTGTGCAAGGGTTAACATCTGCGGGTAAGACTTTTTCCCCAATCAAAGCATTTAAAAAGGTACTTTTTCCCCGCTTCATGTCTCCTAAGACAAGTAGTCGGAATAATCCTTGGCGTAAATTTTCGCTAACGTTATTAAGGTCGGCAATATCCTGCTCAAGCCCTAAACGACCAGAAGCTTTTTCTCCTTCAGCTTCAGATGTAACTAGGGTTTGTGTCATTTGACTTAGGTATTCAGCAAATTCCTGACGTGCTCTTTTGGCTTTTTCTACGTCACTGATAAATCTGTCTGCTTCATTATGATGCGTCTGTTCAACTGAAGTAACCATGACTAATTCAATTGTAATTGGATAGAAAATTTTTTTAGTTGGCTCAGTTTTTATGACTGAAGCCTGGATTCGAGCTAACGTATATCTGAGACGATCGCACCTATGCAGTTTTTTAGGTCTTAACCGGATTAACTTATTCGGAATCGATCGATGATTTCCTCGCTGCTAAGCCAACCCTGATAAGTTAGACTCGCTTAAAGGTATCTCTCACGCGATCGCACCTATGCACAATTGACTGACAAGAGTTTTGCAATCTGTTTCCTGAATGTGCGGCGCTTCGCCAGTCATGGAGTTACTAAAGCGCGATCGGATATCGATCGGATACTGTTTGAGGGTTTAGACGTTAACAGGCGATCGCTCCGTTTGACAAAAGAATTTTTAGGGCTTATCTCATGATAAAAAGAAGATACTCTCTTTTAAGACTTTAATAAAATAAGTTCAGTGTTATGTAGGATTTTTCAGCAAAATCGGTTTATCATACCAGTCCTCCTAACAGTTGTGGGAAGTGTTGTCCAAGCAGCAGCTTCCCCTGCCAATATCTCTATCCCAAAGAGTAAAACGGTAGATACTTACCAGCCAGATCTAACCGACAACGAATATTTATCTCAACTTCCCAACCCAATTCCTCCCAAAACTCCCGAACCGCCAACCGAACTGCCAACCGAACCCGAAAAGCCCCGCCTCGAAACTCCACCCACACAGCCAATGCCTTCACCGCTTGAGGAAATTCCTGGCAAGATTCGGGTTGAACGATTTGAGTTTGTCGGCAATACAGCCTTCAGTGATGAAGAATTAAGCGAGGCAGTTGAACCTTTTACTGGAAAGGAAATAACCTTTGCCGAACTGATCCAAGCAGAAGAAGCCGTGACCAATCTCTACATCCAGGCAGGTTACATTAATTCTGGTGCGGTCATCGAAGCGAGTCAAGCTTTCCTCCCAGAAAAAGCAGTAGTGACAATTACGATTATTGAAGGAGGCATCGAAGATATCCAAATCACGGGAACTAGACGGCTGAATCCCGACTACGTGCGCGATCGCTTGGCAGTTGCCACCTCTAAGCCCCTCAATCAAAACCGCCTGCTGGAAGCGCTGCAACTATTGCAACTCGACCCACTGATTGAAAGCATTTCGGCTGAATTATCGGCTGGGGTGCGTCCAGATTCGAGTTTACTTGAAGTTCAAGTCGCAGAGGCAGATTATTTTACCCTCGCCCCCTTTGCCGATAACGGACGCAATCCCAGTGTAGGCAGCTTTCGACGAGGCGCTCGCCTCACGGTAGGAAATTTAGCAGGCTTTGGGGATAGTCTCGATGCCAGTCTCTCCAACACTGATGGAAGTACCGCCTTAGATCTCAGCTATACCATTCCCATCAATCCTTATAACGGTACGATTAGACTGGCAGGGGGATTGAGCGACAATGAGGTAATCGATCGCCAGTTTGAGCGTTTAGACATTACTGGAGACTATCACTACTACGAACTAACGCTGCGCCAGCCATTGTTTCAATCTCCTAGCGAAGAATTCGCCTTGGGGTTGACCCTCTCTCGACAGGAAAGCCAAAACTTTATTTTGGGCGAGGGCTTTCCTCTTTCTCCGGGGGCTAACAACCAGGGAGAAATTCGCATCTCAGCGATTCGGTTTTTCCAGGACTGGGTTAAACGCAATCCGCAAGAAGTGTTTGCTCTTCGCTCCCAATTTAGTCTAGGTGTTGGGGCATTTGATGCGACGGTCAATGGAGAGGGACTTCCCGATAGCCGTTTTTTCGCTTGGCGAGGGCAAGGGCAGTACGTGCGATTGCTTGCACCGGACACCTTGTTGGTCGTTCGTTCCGATCTCCAGCTAGCAACTGACCCCCTTTTAACGCTAGAGCAAATTTCTATTGGAGGCTTGGGAACTGTCCGAGGCTATCGGCAGGATTTACTGCTGACGGATAATGGCTTTCTAGCTAGCGTTGAAGCGCGACTGCCTATTGTACGAGTCTCGGAAGTAGAAGGAGTGTTGCAGATCGTGCCGTTTGTGGATTTTGGGGTCGGCTGGAATAATGGCGATTTTCCCGACCCAGATCCGAATGCGCTCGTGGGTGTCGGTCTTGGTTTGCAGTGGCAAATGGGGGACGATTTCAGCGCCCGTTTGGATTGGGGGATTCCTCTAGTTGATGTGGATATTGAGAAGAGAACTTGGAACGACAACGGGCTGTATTTTAGCCTAAATCTCAATTTATTTTAAATTGTGAATTTTGAATTGTCAATTCTAAAAAGATATATCATAAATTTATCCTTAATTAACTCATAATTTATTTAACAAATTTTAGTTTTTTAAACACTGTAACCAAGGCGATCGCTAGCTAATTTCTGGTTCAATCCTGCTTGGTTAAGAGAAATTGTCGACTGGGTTGACGTAGAGAAATCTAACACCTCTATAGGTTGTTTGGTTCGCGAGCAGCTTAACCCAAGTTACTCATTTTTTACAGCAATTACCAAATCAAGCGATCAAAAAATTTCATCAAGAAAAATGGTACAGAGATTGGAATCTACTGTAGCGGCTAATCTATTGGCTGGTGACAGACAAGGGTGGCGAAAATCACTCTTGTTAGCTCTTCCACTGATTAGCCGTATTACCTTATGTTCTCCTGCGGCGGCGCAGATCGTTCCTGATGGTACTCTTGGGGCAGAAAGTTCTACTGTCAGGCAAGACAATATTAACGGTCTTCCCAGCGACGCGATCGAAGGGGGAGCAATTAGGGGAGCGAACCTTTTCCACAGTTTTCAAGATTTCAATATAGAGGAAGGCAGGGGCGCTTATTTTGCCAATCCCGCAGCCATTGAAAACATTCTCACTCGCGTTACAGGTGGTAATCCCTCTAATATTCTGGGAACATTGGGAGTTTTAGGAAATGCGAATCTATTCCTGATCAATCCCAATGGGATTCTTTTTGGACCTAACGCTCGGTTGGACGTGCGTGGTTCTTTTGTGGCTTCTACAGCCGATAGTCTTTTATTTGATAATGGCTTTGATTTTAGCGCCGCTAATCCCCAAGCACCACCCCTGTTGACAGTGAATATTCCTATTGGCTTGCGATTTAGAGAGAAGGCAGGGAGTATTGGCGTGCAAGGCTCTAGCCTGCAAGTACAGCTAGGGAAAACGTTAGCGCTAGTAGGCGGCGATGTGAGCTTGGATGGGGGGCTTTTGCTGGCTCCGGGTGGGCAAGTAGAATTGGGGGGACTAACCGGAATGGGGATAGTAGGGCTGAATGGTGACGGTAGCCTGAGTTTTCCTGATGGTATAGCGCGAGCAGATGTATCACTCACCAATGAAGCTTTTGTTGATGTGACCGCTGGGAGTGGCGGTAGTATTGCGATCGATGCCCAAGATATAGATGTTTTGGGAGGCAGTGTCCTCCTTACTGGGATAGGGGCAGGTTTGGGGTCAGTTGGCAGTCAGGCGGGAGATATTACACTCAATGCTACAGGGACAACGACAGTTGCAAATAACAGCTTTATCCTGAACTATGCAGACTCTGGGACTCTGGGCAATGCAGGAGACGTGACTATCGAGACTGGACGCTTGAGTGTCAGCGATGGGTCTCAAGTAGCAGCTCTTACTTTTGGTAAAGGGGATGCGGGAAATCTAATAGTTCGTGCCTCTGAAGTGGAACTGATTGGTACCTCAGCAGATAAACGGTTCTCCAGCGGCTTATTTGCTCAAACTCAAGGCACCGGAGCCGCTGGAAATATAACGATTGACACAGGAAAGTTGATTGTCCGGGATGGGGCAGTGGTATCATCTAATACTTTTAGCGAAGGTCTTGGGGGAACTTTGACTGTGACTGCCTCTGAGTCGGTGGAACTGAGGGGAACAAAAGCAGATGGTCTGCTTAGTGGCTTGTTTTCTGGTACCTCTGATGCTGGGACTGCTGGAAACTTGATGATTACGACCGAGCAGTTGAGTGTCAGTGGCGATGGTGCCCGCGTGTTGAATTCTACTTCTGGTGCAGGCGATGCTGGAAATTTGACGATTGCAACTGAGACGCTGATTATCCAGGATGGGGGACAGGTACTGACACTCACTACTGGCAAGGGGAAGGCAGGAAACGTGACTGCGATCGCCTCTGAGTCGGTGGAACTGAGGGGAAACGCACCTGATAGTCGGTTCCCCACCCTTTTGGGTGCTCAAGTCGCGAAAGAAGGTGAGGGAAATGCGGGCAATATGACTATCGAAACGGGACGGTTAACTATCAGAGATGGTGCGCAAGTAAATAATTCTACTTTTGGTGTAGGAGATGCTGGAAATCTAATAATTCGCGCTTCTGAAGTGGAAGTGATTGGAGAATCAGCAGATGGTCGGTTTGACAGCGGCATACATGCTCAAGTTGAAATAGGGGCTGAGGGAAATGCAAAAGATATACTCATTGAAGCAGGACGATTAACCCTCAGAGATGGTGGACAAGTGTCGGCTGCCACTTTTGGCGTAGGGGATGGCGGAAACTTAACTGTTCGTGCTTCTGAAGTAGAGCTAATTGGCACGGCGGCAATTGGTCGGTTTCCTAGTCGTTTACGAGTTCGGGTCGAGCCAGGAGGCGAGGGAAATGCGGGAAACTTGACCATTGAAACGGAACGGCTGATTGTCAGAGATGGTGCAGATGTGACGGCAGATACTGCTGGTAAGGGAAATGCTGGGAACTTGCTCATACGAGCGAGGGACTCAGTGGAAGTCATAGGTGCTTCAGCATTTGGATCGCCCAGTCTCTTAACTACTGCTGTCAGACGAGGGTCCATTGGAGATGCCGGAGACTTGAGGATTAAAACCGGAAGGTTGATCGTCCGGGATGGTGGAGGGGTATCGACTGCCACATTTGGTCGTGGGAATGCTGGTAATCTTGTCATTCAAGCCCGCGATACAGTCTCGGTCGATGGTGGTAAAGGTGTTGAAGCTGGAAACTTTGGTGAAAACAATTTAGGTGTCACGGTGGAAAAAGGAGCTATAGGTAATGGGGGTGACCTGATAATTGAGGCAGGCTCGCTTTTGACCATTAATGGCGCTCGATTGAGTGCCAGCACTGCTGGAGAAGGCAACTCAGGCAATATAATTATTCGAGCCCGTGATACTGTCTCCTTTGATGAAAGTTTTGCCTTCAGTGCAGTCGATCCCGGAGCTGTAGGCAATGGCGGGAGTATTGAGATCCAGACGGGCTCACTCTCTGTTACGAAGGGCTCTCGACTAGTTGCTGCTACATTTGGTCGTGGAGATGCTGGTAATGTGATCGTCCGAGCGCGTGATACCGTCTCTTTTGACGGAGAAGGGAGAAGCGGCTCTATCAGATTTACCAGTGGTGCTTTTAGCAATGTGCGAGCCGAAGCCATAGGCGACGGTGGAAATGTGGATATCCAAACAAGCTCACTCTCTGTTACGAATGGTGCTGAACTGGCTGCTACCACATTTGGTCGTGGGAATGCTGGTAATATTCGGGTAAGGGCAGATGAAAATGTATTTCTCTCCAACAACAGCTCGATTTCCACTGTCATAGGAACTGAAGGCGTTGCCAATCAACCAAGCAACATTGACATTCAAACCAGACAACTTTCCTTAACCGACGGCTCTCAAATTACCGCCAGTACCGCAGGACAAGGAGATGCGGGCAAAATTACCATCACTGCTAATACTTTTGAAGCCACAGGCGGTAGCCGAATTCAAACCAATACCGCTAGCAGTGGAAAAGCTGGAGATATTACTCTCAATCTTCGAGACCGTCTTAACCTAAGCGCCAGTTCCATAGAAGCCAGCACCGCTTCTGGCTCTACAGGCGACGGCGGTAATATTTTTATCGATCCCAACCAAGTTAATCTCACTGACGGGGCAAAAATCAGCGTCAATAGCCAGGGACAGGGTAATGGTGGGAGCATCTTCCTCACCGCAGACAATCTAACCCTCGACAAGAGTTCGGAAATCTCCGCCGCTACTGCTAGTCGAGAAGGCGGTAATATCACCCTGCAAATCTCAGATCTCTTGCGTCTGCGAAACAACAGTCCTATCTCGGCAACCGCAGGCGGAACGGGAAATGGGGGCAATATCGCCATTAATACCGACTTCCTAGTCGCCAGCGATAATAGCGATATAACCGCCAATGCCTTTGCTGGCAGGGGGGGCAACATCAGGATAACGGCTCAAGGAATCTTTCTCACTCCTGACAGTCAAATTACCGCTAGTTCTCAACTTGGAGTAGAGGGAGTCGTAGAAATCAACACTCCTGAAACTGACCCCAGCCAAGGATTAGTGGACTTGCCGGAAACCGTCGTCGATCCCAACCAGCTCATTGCCCAGAACGCCTGTAAAAAGGGAGCGCAAAGCGAATTTACTATCACCGGACGGGGCGGTTTGCCCTCGACTCCCGAACAAGTCCAAACCAGCGATGAAGTGGGAGTTGGTTTGGTCGAACCAGCCGAAGAATCGGCAGCTACTGTAACCTCGCCGTCTATCTCGACTGCTGCCAAAGAGATCGTACCAGCCCAAGGGTGGGTGCGCAACGAAAAAGGCGAAGTGGTTCTCGTTGCCTACAACCCGGCTAGGACAGGAATTCAACGTCAGGAGCGAAATTCAGCCACCTGCCAGCCGCGCTGACAACCTTCTTTCAACTCAGTAATTGTTTGTAATACTGAAGTTTATTGTCGATCGAAATAACAGCCATTATCGTTTAATAACGATGGGATGGGAAGGAAAAAGAAGAGTACACAGCTGTTTCGTTCATCTTGAAATAATCGACGACAAAATTTGGATACAACGCGAAAGAATTAATTCGTTTCTCAAAAAGACAATTATCTTTAACAGAAATGAGTTTTTTGATTGACAAGGGATAGAAAAAGTGTTAAGAAAAAAGCCAAGATTTGGCGAGAAATTACAGCAACTTTTGGCAAGTAGGAATTGGTTTTTGGCAGTCAAAAGGCTCTACAAAAAGCGATCGCTAATTCTAGCCGCTTTATTATTTGTCCTTTCGATCGCAGTTCCTCCGGTAGTTGCCCAGGTTTCTCTTTCAACCCCGATTGCCCAAACTCAACCCGATACCTCGTCCCTGGTAAAACAAGGCAATCGACTCTACAATTTAGGACAGTTTGAGGAAGCAGCACAGATTTGGCAACAGGCGGCTGATGCTTTTGCTGCCCAAGGGAATCGCCTCAATCAAGCGATGGCTTTAAGTAATCTCTCCCTAACTTATCAGCAACTGAGCGACTGGGAGAGGGCGAAAGAAGCGATCGCAAACAGCCTCAACATTTTACAAACTTTAGAAAAGACCCAAGAACAACAGCGCATCCTCGCTCAAACCCTCGATATTCAAGGACAGCTACAACAGAAGATCGGGCGATCGCAAGCTGCCCTGGAGACTTGGCAACAAGCTGTCGATCTCTATGCAAACATTGGCGGTAGCAACGGCGAAACGATAAGCCAGATTAACCAAGCCCAAGCGATGCAAGATTTGGGGCTTTATCCGAGAGCTTGCAAGACTTTGCTGAAAACTTTGGAGCTTGACGAGCAAGAATGTCAGATATCAGATACACAGATTGAGACTCTCAAACAAGAACTGCTCGAGGCTCAACCTAGCGAGATCCGAGAAGCTAAAGCTAGAGGATTGCGTAGTTTAGGCAATGTTCTTCGCGTCATTGGCAGTCTTAAACAGTCCCAACAAGTTCTGCTCTCAAGTTTAGAAATCGCCCAAAGTTGGAACTCGCCCCAGGATGAGAGTAAAGCTTGGCTTAATTTAGGCAATACCGAGCGAGCGTTAGCAAAAAGAGCACAAGAGTTACAAGACACAAAACAGGCTAGCACTTACGCTGAAAACGCCTTAGCTAATTATCAAAAAGCCGCCGTCTCACCGACCATTAAGATTCAGGCTCAACTCAATCAACTGGAGCTATTGATAGAGAAGGCACGATGGCAAGAGGCACAAGAGTTATCGTCCCAAATCCAGGAGTTGCTTGCCGAGTTCCCCGTCAGTCGGGGGGCTATTTACGTCAAGATTAACTTGGCTAGGAATCTAGTTTGTCTTATCCAGAAGAATCCCTATTGCCTGAGACAGCAAGAATCGGAAGAGCGGTCTTCATCTTCTCCTTTAGACGAGCAATCCTACTTAGAAGTCATCCAGCTATTACAAACTGCGGTTGAAGAGGCTAAAAAACTCGACGATAAGCGATCGCAGTCCTATGCTGTCGGTCTTCTAGGTCAGCTGTACGAGAATCTCGGAGAAAGAGAAAAGGCTAAAGAGTACACCGAGCAAGCTTTAAAAGAAGCATGGCAGAGTCAGGCATCAGATCTGATCTATCAGTGGCAATGGCAGTTAGGACGCTTACTCGCAGCTCAGGGAAAGCTCAAAGAGGCGATCGCAGCTTACCGCCAAGCCGTTAAAACGTTGCAGTCCTTACGCAACGATCTTGTTGCCATCAATCCAGAAATTCAGTTTACCTTTCGCGAAAGCGTAGAACCCGTCTATCGGGAGTACGTGGGATTGCTCTTGCAGCCTCAAGGGACTGCCCAAGCTAGTCAGGAAAATTTAAAGCAAGCCCGCGAAGCGATTGATTCCCTTCAGTTAGCAGAATTAGAGAATTTCTTTCAGCTTATCTGTCTCGATGCTCAGCCAGTCGTAATTGACCAAGTCACTGACAAAAACGACCCGACAGCAGCAATTATCTATCCGATTCTCTTGACAGACCGATTTGAGATAATTCTCAAATTGCCCCAGCAGCCAGCCCTGCGCCACTATACGACACCGATTGACGCTCGCCAAAAAGTCGAAAGAATTCTAGAGCGCTTGGCTCAATCGCTGACACAGCGCAACAGCCAAGAAACTTTACCCCTTGCTCAACAGGTATATGACTGGCTGCTTCGCGATGTTTCCAAAGACTTGACTAGCAACGTCAAAACCTTGGTGTTCGTACTGGATAGTCCCTTACGGAATATCCCAATGGCCGTTCTCCACGATGGACAAAAGTATCTCGTAGAAAAGTATGGCATTGCCCTAACCCCAGGCTTGCAACTGCTAGATCCCCAACCTTTAGAACGGGGAGAGTTAAGAGCGCTAGCTGCCGGACTGACTGAAGCGCGCGGGCGCTTCCCCGCACTAAAATACGTCGCCGATGAACTCGCTCAAGTTCGGTCTCGGGTATCTAGTAGCGTGGAACTTTTCAATCGGGAGTTTACGAACGCAGCTTTTCAAAACCAAATTAACGCACTTCCTTTCCCTGTAGTTCACCTGGCGACTCACGGACAGTTCAGTTCTCAAGCTGAAGCGACGTTCATTCTCACCTGGGATGGACAGCTCGATGTTAACCAGCTCAATGACTTACTACGCTCCCGCGATCCCAGTAGGACCGATCCCATTGAATTACTTGTCCTTAGTGCTTGCGAGACATTGACTGGAGACAAAAAAGCCGCTTTGGGACTGGCTGGAGTTGCCGTGCGGGCTGGGGCACGCAGTACGCTCGCCACCTTATGGAGTGTCAATGATGAAGCCACTGCCTTCCTGATGGGTCAGTTCTATGAAGCTCTGAAAAATCCTACCGTGACTAAAGCAGAAGCACTTCGTCGCGCCCAACTGGCTCTTTTGGAGAATTCCAAGTTCGATCGCCCGCATTTCTGGGCACCTTACGTTCTTGTGGGCAATTGGCTGTAGTGAGTGGTAGTTACGGCACAATGAGTTATTGCGGTTGGGCGATCGCGCTCTACGAAATTGGATTTTTTATAAAAACGATTATCATTATAATAAAATCATTCCAATCGTTCTCTACAGGAATATTGATGTCTTCATTGAACCTCCCTTCTCTTCTACATCGTCCGCGCCGCCTGCGTCGCACTGAATCTATCCGTCGCCTGGTACGAGAAAACGAACTGACGGTTAACGATTTAATTTATCCAGTCTTCGTTATGGAAGGAGAAAACATCAAACAAGAAATTCCTTCTATGCCGGATTGCTACCGCTATTCTCTCGATTTACTTCTCAAAGAACTAGCAGATACCTATAATTTGGGAATCAAGGCGATCGCGCTTTTTCCCCTCATTGCAGAAGCAAAAAAAGATAATACAGGTACGGAAAGTTATAATCCAGATGGATTGGTACAGCGAACGGTAAAAACAATTAAGCGAGAAATTCCCGATCTCGTCGTTATTACCGATGTTGCCCTCGATCCATTTTCGCCCTACGGTCACGATGGCATCGTTGAAGATGGCAAAATTTTGAACGATGAAACTGTAGAAGTGTTAGTAAAAATGGCACTTTCCCAAGCAGAAGCGGGAGCCGATTTTGTTGCGCCTTCCGATATGATGGATGGGAGAATCGGCGCAATTCGCAAAGCTTTAGATGCAGAAGGCTACATTAATGTAGGAATTTTGGCATATTCTGCTAAATATGCCTCAGCTTATTACGGCCCGTTCCGCGATGCTTTAGAATCAGCCCCAAAATTTGGCGATAAAAAAACATATCAAATGGATGCCGCTAATAGTAGGGAAGCAATTAAAGAAGTAGCCCTAGATATAGCTGAAGGTGCAGATATTGTCATGGTAAAACCAGCTTTAGCTTATTTAGATATCATTCGCCGCCTGCGCGACTATACTAATTTACCCGTAGCTGCCTACAATGTCAGTGGCGAGTACGCCATGATTAAAGCGGCTGCTGGATACGGTTGGATAGATGAGAAAAAAGTAATTTTAGAAACCCTTACCAGTATGAAACGAGCAGGAGCCGATCTCATTTTGACGTATTTTGCCAAAGAAGTGGCATTGATGTTGCGTTGAATGCCGCACCGGAATGATTTTTAACAATTTAGAAACTGACAAATTTTTGTTAAAATTTTTGTTAAAAATTAATATTCTTAGGGTTTTCTTTTAGATTTAAAATCTAAAAATAAGCCTAATTAATCTCATTTTTAAAGTTATTATGCCCCCGGACAGGATTGATATTTGACAGCAAAAAATCTATCATGATTTTTAGTTGTTAGAAAATTAGAAAGATGATTGCAAAAGCCTTGAAAAAAATTGGCTTCGCAGTAGCTTGTTTGCCTATTCTAATCGGTCAACCAGTTTTAGCTCATGTAATTTGGTTTGATTATAACGATGGCAATTATGAATTAGTATTCGGTCATCCAGAAGAGGGAACAGAGCCTTTAACTCCCAGCAAATTTAGAAAGGCTACGGCTTACGATCTAAGTAGAGAAATTGTCCCAAGTAACACTTCTGTAGAAGGCGATCGCTTGTTCGTGGTTCCAAAAGGAGAAGTCGCTGCCTTAACAGCCACCTATGACAACGGTTTTTGGATTGAATATCCAGACGGCAGCTATGAAAATCTTTCGCCAGAACAGGCAGAGGCAATTAATTACGAAAATGTGACTAATTATCTCAAGTTTACAAAAGCTCTCTATAGCTGGTCTGATGAACTAGCAACGCCTTTCAGTCTTCCGCTTGAGATTATGCCTCTAACAAATCCTTTTACAGTAAGAGTGGGAGAAAGTTTGCCTATTCGGGTTTTGTATCAGGGAAACGCGATCGCTAATCCAACAGTAGAATACCTCGGACAAGAACTCACTATCGATACTAACGGGATTGCTTTGGTTCCCATCGGTGAAGGAGGATTGCAAGTTATTGAAGCAAGTTATGACAATCCGACAGCCAATAACCCTGGGATATCCTATGCGACTACCCTGACCGCGCAAACTATTTCCGTTCCCGAACCCTCTTTTTTGCTAGCTTTTGGCGTAATTGGTCTAACAACTTTGGCACTGAAACGCGATCGGAGTTAGTGTCTTCTGTAACGGTAAGTTGCATCCAGAAGTTCGCATCTCGCTACTCATCCCCAACCCCTCTCCTTTCATTCATTAATAACAGAGATAGTCGATCGCCCTCACCCCTAACCCCTCTCCCAGTTTGGGAGAGGGGAGAATAATGTCGATCGCGAAAACCTGAAAATTGGTATCATTTCTACGATGACAGCGCGATACTTGCTTTGGTAAGCGTCCGAACAATGCGATCGCTTGCCATTCTCCCTCCCGACAGATTTCTGGCAACTGGCCCCACTTGCAAAGCTGCTAAAGCACCCATAAGAAAAAATTCACTCCCTGGCAAACGTAAATACTCGTCGAGGACGGGTAAACCGTTGACAATTTCTGTCGGATAAGCGGCTAACATGTCTTCGAGAAGGGGGTTTTGTTGGCAATCAAATTTAGTGCCCGTAGCCAACCAAATTCTGTCACACTCATAAACATCGCCATTGGCACATTTTACCAACCAATGCGAGTCCTGCCAGATTGCCCCAACTATCTCGCAGCGTTCCTTGAGAGTAATCTTGCCTTCTCGCGATAAGCGCCTCAACTGTAGCATCATCGCTGGAGTCATCGATCCGCCGTTGCGTGCTTGTTGAATCAACTCCCATCGCCTGTACCAGTTAGATTCTGCTGCAAATCCCTTCAAATATTTCGGCCCCAACCAACCAGGATCGGCATCGAATAGCTTTTCTTGCCAGGTTCTGCGTGCCATTAAAAAAACGTTAGCATTTTGCGCGATCGCACCCATTGCTAAATGTCCGCTAGTCAAACCGCCACCGATAATTAAAATTTTCTCTCCAGCTAGGTGCAAAGATCGCAGATCGATTTGCGAAGAATGGCACAATCTTTCTGATGGATAGGGAGAGGGAATTCGATTGACCCACTCAGGAAACTGAGGAATCCCCTTTCCCGTTGCTAAAATGACTCGACGCGCAATTATCGATTCTCCTGCCGCTAAAATTAATTGAAACCGATGTTTGTGAGGCAGAATCTCGACTACTTTTTCTGGATAGATGCAATTTTCCAATTGCCATCGGCGAATTACTTCCCCGCAAAAATCCTCAAATAACTGCGTTCCCGGTAAATCGTAGGGGGGAAACAGTTCGTGAGGGCGATTTTCGGCAAATGCTCTTAAAGCATAGGGATTGGGATCGGGATGGTGAACCGCCGGCGATCGCAAATGAGGGATTTTCTGGGCAGCAAATTGATGTCGCCATCGACTCAACCAAGTTCCACTAGGATCGAATACTAAAAACCGATTCCTGAATTTAGCTCGTTTTTGCAGTAAATGAGTCACTAAGGTTAGTGCTTGCGGTCCCGCACCTACAATAGCTAGATCGATATAGGTAGGTAATGATATCTTTTTCATAGAAATTTTTAATGGCTTTTCTTCTTCGTCTGGCTTATACTGCTTTTAAAAAAAGAACGCTACAGATGCTTAATGAAATTTGAGTATCGATGATAATTGTGAATCGACAATGATAATCATTATTATAAAAGACCAACAAAACGATCGCTTAAATGTGAGCAATTTTAAGTGGAAGGGTTAATTGTTAATTCATGGCAGTAGCATTAATTAATTATTTAGTCAGAATCTTCTCACAGTAAAGATTTTGACGTCGATAGGGCTGGGTTTTGTTTTTAAGTTATTAATTTCCCTAAAAATCTTAGCTAAACTCGCCCGTACAAGTACAAACAATATGGTTGTTTAAGCGGATCTATTATAATAATGATTATCATTATAATAACCCGATAACGATGAAAGTTGCTTATATCTTTAGTACGTCAGGACATACAGCTAGTTACAAACTAGGTCAAATGATTTTGCCCCAACTAGAAGAACATAACCACGGTGCAGAAGTGGTAGGAATGTTTTTCTTCGA
The DNA here is from genome assembly GCF_001904635.1 of Hydrococcus rivularis NIES-593. Classification (GTDB taxonomy): domain Bacteria; phylum Cyanobacteriota; class Cyanobacteriia; order Cyanobacteriales; family Microcystaceae; genus Hydrococcus; species Hydrococcus rivularis. The sequence goes on along the minus strand of NZ_MRCB01000033.1, from coordinate 10,267 downwards.
CGATAATACTTACCTTTTAAGAAAGGGAGACTCAATGGGAGAGCGTTTGGCTAAACTAGCTAAAACTTCTGGAATGTTACTGATGTTGTGCGATCGCTGTGCTTTAGAAAGAGGTCTTGCTCAAGGAGAACCAGGAAATTGTACGCCTCAAAATACAGTAGAAGGAGTGCAAGTAGGTTGTTTTCCCGATCTCTACCAAGCTTTAAACAGTAATATCCCAGATTACATCATCACATTATAAAAAATGGCTCTTAAAATCTACAATACCCAAACCCGTCGTCTCGAACCATTTATTCCTCTTCAACCAGGAAAAGCGACTATGTATTGCTGTGGTGTAACCGTCTACGATTATTGCCATTTAGGTCATGCCCGTTCCTATATTGTTTGGGATATGGTACGTCGTTATCTGCAATGGCGGGGATATGAAGTAACCTACGTTCAGAACTTTACTGATATAGATGATAAGATTCTCCATCGCGCCCAACAAGAAGGGGTTTCGATGGCAGATATCTCAGAACGTTTTATCAAAGCTTACTTTGCAGATATCCGTCCCTTAAATGTCATGGATGCAGATGAATATCCCCGCGTCACCGATAATATCTCTGGGATTCAACAATTAATTCAGATCTTGCTGGATAAAAACTATGCCTATGTTGTGGATGGAGACGTTTACTTCAATGTCCAAGCTTTTGCAGAATATGGCAAACTTTCTGGGCGTACCCAGTCAATGATGAAAGCAGGGGCCAGTGGCAGAGTAGCACTTAGGGATCCTGAAACAATTAAGAAAAAACATCCTTCAGATTTTGCCCTCTGGAAAAGTGCCAAACTAGGAGAACCTGCTTGGGATTCTCCTTGGGGAAAAGGTCGTCCTGGATGGCATATCGAATGTTCTGCTATGGTTAGGGCATTGTTAGGAGAAACCATCGATATTCATGGCGGTGGAAGCGATTTGGTCTTTCCCCATCATGAAAATGAAATTGCCCAGTCGGAAGCTGCCAATGGTAAACCCTTAGCTAAATACTGGCTGCACAATGGTATGGTAACGGTGAATGGCGAGAAGATGTCTAAGTCTTTGGGTAACTTTACGACGATTCGCGAGTTATTAAATCGTCCCCTCGATCCGATGGTAATTAGATTATTTGTTTTACAGGCACATTACCGCAAACCATTAGATTTTACTGAAGAGGCTATTAATTCAGCAGTAAATAGTTGGAAGACTTTAAAACAAGGATTACTGTTTGGGAAAAAATTAGGTTGGAAGAAAGACCAAAAACTGGACTTTACCGTCATAGAAAAATTTAAAACAGCAATGGACGATGATTTTAACTCTCCTGGAGGATTAGCTGTTTTATTTGAACTAGCTAAAAATCTCCGTCGGGAAGGAAATCTTTTCACCCATGAAGGTAAAACCGATACTGGTGTCGAAGAATTACAACAGCAATGGCAAACTTTAGTTCATTTGGCAGGAGTTTTAGGTTTAGAGGCTAAAACTGAAGCAAATATCACTGATGCCAAGGGTTTTGACGAAGCAGAAATTATAAGACTGATTCAAGAAAGAAATGAAGCTAGAAAAGTAAAAGATTATGCCAAAAGCGATCGCATTAGGGAACAATTACAACAAATGGGAATTAGTTTAATTGACCGTCCTAATGGGGAAACCAGTATTGTTCGTTGAGATAACTAAATTTTTAACGTTGCCCATCACCCGTCGCCAAAATCTTTCGGATTCAACTAACCATTGCTGTGTGCAAGCGGATTGTTATGCCGCAGCAACAGGATAGTTGGGCAATAGAGAGATCGCGGTCAAGAGAAAGAACACAACCGCTGAGAGGGTTTCCAGTATAGCGACATTCTGAATCTTCGTGGTTTTATACCAGTCTCGTCGCCAGAGGATGAACCCAAATTTGAGCAGGACAATTCCAAAGGCGACCGCCGCTAGCGTTGTCAACCCGCCACCATACCACAACCCGAAGATAATCAGCGTGGCGACTCCATGATAAATCAGCCCCGGCGTTAGGGCTTGGGTCTTGGGTTTGCGGAGTTTCACGGTAAAAATTGCGCTGCTAAAAAAGAGCGTATTCAACAGCCATAGCCCCCAGAAAGAGAGGGTTACGGTTTTGGTTGTGGCGATCGCGGCAAAGGGGGCGGCGAGGCAAACAGCAGCAAACGTTAGGAGTTCATTGCCAATGGATTTCTGCTGTCGATAGAAGACTGAGACGGCATCGACGATCAAAGCCGCGATCGCGCCTAGATAAAGCCATAGCAGGACTGGAACTTGCAGATACAGATAAATGGCAAGGCTCAAGGAGAGTCCCCCATAAAGACTGCCCCACAGGAGATATCGGGGTTTCCAAGTGCGTCGCTGTTTGATTTGCAGTACCAAGGGGTGTTCGGCTTGAAACCCGGCAAAGGCACAAATGAATGCCAGGGTGGTTGCCAGTGTCCATTGTTGAGCCGCTGCGGCCCCGGTCAGAAACGATACCAACAGGACAATATAAACGCCATGCTCCGGTGAAATCGTCGGGCGATACCAAGTTGGTGCATGGGGGGAGGGACTAACCGAAAGTTGAACGCCCTCGTTTTCGACAGGTGGGTTGGTATTAGAAAGTGCCATCATTGAGTCTTCTAGTCTCAAATGCATCGCTGGAATCAAACAGAAATGAGGTGTGTCATTAGCTGAGTCCGCCCAGGCGAATTCCTGCGCCGATAATGACAAACCCAATCGCTAGGATGGTGACTCCCCCAATGTGCCAAGCGAGGCGGTTGAGGGTGTCTTTGCTAAGGTTGGGAATGATAAAAAAGCGGGCGTGAATGGCCAGAGCTAGCGTCCCCAACAATAACAGCAGTTTGATGCCAATGTAAGTAGATAGATAGGAATCAAACGCCCAGAAATGTTCCAGCTTGGGAAAATAAATCCAGGTGAGCCACAGCCCTGTCAGCACCTGAAGCAAAAGCGCCAATAAGCCCAACCCCTCAAAGTGGGATTCAAATTGATGGATGCGATCGGGGTCGCGCTGCTTCAATGCTTGGGGTAGTACGGTGAGAGCAAGTACCAGATGACCTCCCGTCCAGATTGTGGCACCCAGGGTATGGAGAATCACCAGAATTTTGAATAGCATTAGCGTTTTCCTTTGGTTTGCTCTAGGGCGATCGCCTGGGGAAACAACAGATTATTTTCCTTATGAACATGTTGGTGCATATCCTGTTCAAAGGTGTGCAGGGCATCGAGCATCGCCCGATAGGTATTGCAAGCCCAGTCTGGTGGGGTGAAATTATCGGTCAGTTGGCGCAGTTGGACGAGGGCGGCCCCGGTTTCCTCATGTTCCAATTCCATCTGCTGAATGAGATTCGCCAGCGTCCCGCAGTGAAAGACGGGCACAGTATCGCTGGCTTCTAACTGCCGAATCATGGGAAACAAGACCTGCTCCTCCTTCATCAGGTGCGTGGTGAGTTCGGCAGCGATGGCTAGAAAAATGTCCTGAATTTGTCGCAAGCGCGGTTCTTTCTCGCCGTGGACGGTTGCCACCTTGGTGACCAGTTTTTCTAAACGGGGCAGTTCGGTATGCAAGTAGGCATGGTGGATTTGCTCTATATGGTTGGCAAGTTCCGTTAAAGACAGGTCGCTGAGATTGCTTTCTGGCGCGGGTGTGGCTGCAATATAGGCTTCTAACTGCGCGAGGAAGACTTGGGGATCGATCCCGCGCTGGGCACAAGCTTCTGCTAGAGTCTTTTTGCCGCCACAGCAATAATCGACTTGGGCTTGCTCGAATAGGCGGGAGAGGGAGGGGCGATCGCGGACGATCGCGCCGACGGTGTTGTTGATTTGCAGAGTGGTCATAGTCGTCTCCGAGAGTTCTGAGAGTACAAGCTACAACTCCTAAGTCGAGCCACAGTAAGCATCAGATCTTCGGCAACCGCGTCAAAATGCTCGTGGTTTAAGCCTTGCTCAACGACCAGGGCTTTATGCGCTTCCCGCATATCGCTGCCGCTGTATTTATCCGTGCCACCAAAGGCGTAGGTAAGAAAGGCTTTTTGATGTGCCCGTTGTTTCGCCATATCGGTATTGGCAAAAAAGTGTTTGATCCGTTCATCAGCCAACACCCGTTCGTAGAATTTATCTACAGCCAAGTCGATCGCTTCTGCTCCACCCAGTTGCTCAAATAATGTTGCCATTCGTTGTTGTCCTTGCGTAGGTTTGTATGTTTTTTTAGTGTGTAGTGGTTTCAGCCGCGAGAAATTCGGGCGGTTGCGCCTGGGTAGGTTGCTGGAAAATACCCACCAGCGATCGCCCAACGCAATACACCAGCATGACGGCTCCCACGGCAAACACAATATCGCCGGGAATCCGCAACCACACGGTCCACTGCATCCAAGGCGAACTAATCACTTCGGCGCTGCGGGCGTACCAAGTGCCGTGGTTGACCGATTGCACCAGTTGGTAGAAACCGTTGGGAATCAGACCCATGACCATCATCAGTACCAGTCCGCCGTTGATCCACCAAAAGGCAAAGTTTATTTTCTTCTCATCCCAGGCGCGATCGGGAGTGATTTCCCGCAGGGCAAAGAGCATGAGCGCGATCGCCAACGACCCATAGACACCATAGAGGGCGGAATGGGCATGGATCGGCGTCGTATTCAGCCCTTGGGAGTAATAGAGGACGATCGGTGGATTGATCAAAAAGCCAAAGACACCCGCCCCCACCAAATTCCAGAAACAGGTGGCAATAAAGAACTGGAGCGGCATCCGATAAAATCCCTGCGCCTCTTGGGAAAGTTTCAGCGACTTCACTACCTCAAAGCCAATCAATGTCAGGGGGACGACTTCTAGCGCCGAGGCCACCGATCCCATCGCGGTGATAAACACGGGGGTACCCGCAAAATACAGGTGATGCAGCGTGCCAATCACACCGCTACCCAGATAGAGAATCGTCGTCAGATAGGTCGCACGCAGGGCAGAGGAACGCTTCAGGAAACCCAGTTCGCTACAGAGGTAGGCGATCGCCACCGTGGCAAACACCTCAAAGAACCCTTCCACCCACAGATGCACCACCCACCAGCGCCAGTATTCTGCCACGCTCAGCGGCGTATGGTTAGTGTACATCAATCCCGATGCATAGAAGAGCGGAATCGTAATCGCACTGTAGAGGAAGAAGTGATTGAGCCCCGTTTTGCTGCCTTCCGCCTTGAGCGCAGGTTTGAGAGCGCGATACATCAGCCAGAGCCAGAACACCATACCGCCAATTAGCAATAGTTGCCAGAGGCGACCCAATTCCACATACTCATAGCCCTGGTGCCCAAACCAAAAGCTTTTATCCCCCAGCCAGCCCTGAATACCCGCCCAGGAACCAACCAAGGAGCCGACGACCACTACGGTTAGAGCGGCGAGTAAGCCACCATTGCCCCAGGCTTGCCCCTGAGGTTCATGCTTGCCAAAGCGCGGCCCAAAATAGAGTCCCGCCGCCAGCCAACAGGTGGCAATCCAAAACACCGCCAGTTGTAAATGCCAGGTGCGGGAGGCGGCATAGGGTAAATACTGCTGAATGGGTATCCCATAGAAACCTTCCCCTTCCACCGCATAGTGCGCCGTCACCATTCCCATCAAAATCTGTACCAAAAACAGAGTCATGGCAACGGCAAAAAAGAGCGTTGTCACTCGTTGGCTGGGGGTAGCCAGACGAATAGCCGGACGCGTGGCGACAGGGAGAACCTTGTAGGCCTCTTCTTGAGTGAGATAGACAAACAGGAAAAAGGCGATCGCGGCAATCAGTACAATCACGGATACGATCGACCAGATCAGGAACTGCGCCGGCGCCTGGTTACCGATCAGGTCATCGTGGGGCCAGTTGGCGGTATAGGAAAAGAGCGCATTCGGTCGGTTAGCGGCGGCAGCCCAGGCAGTCCAGCTAAAAAATGCCGTGACATCCCGGATTTGCCCAACATCGGTAAACCAACCGCTGGGAATGGAATGCACGGCTGACCCCTGGGACAACAGGGTTTGATAGTCCGCAAAGACCTGGTGTAACCCTTGGGTTTGGGCAGCGGTCAGCGTCAAGCGGCCCGTATCGGGGTCGTAGCGATTGGTCTTAAATTCGTCGCGTAGCTTGACCTGCAACAGGGCGCGATCGCTCGCCGATAGGGCTTCCCAATCCGCCTGCGCGAAATTCGCATCGCCGTTGTACAGCACCCCCGCCGTCGCCAAACCCCAGCGATGCAACACATCAGCCGTCCAATCAGGAGCGAGGTAGCTACCATGCCCCCAGATACTGCCAATATGTTGCCCCCCCCGTGCCAGATAGGTTTCCTGACCCGATTGAATGTTCTCCTGGGTTAAAATCACTTCCTGGCGTGGCGAGACGATGGTCGCCGGAATGGGCGGCGCATTTTTATAAATCGCTGCCCCGGCTGAAAGTAAAACTGTAAAGGTAACAATGCAGATCGATACAAGCCAGGCGGGCAAGCTTAACTGCCTGCCTGGCTTACGAATGGGTACTGCTATATCAAAGGTTGGATTTGCCATAATGATCGTTACAAAGTTTGGTAATCCAGTCACAGAACCTCGACTAGAAAAGACCAGAAAAGCAATCCTCTTAGAGTCTTCCTATTCGAGCCGGTTCACAAGGTCGATCCAGCTAACTCAGCTTAGTATCGATCCTAGTATCGATCTTGCCAAACATGCTTTGACTTAAGTCAAATCCTGCCTAAAAAAACTTGAAGATTGTCGATGCCAGAAGGCTGTGCGATTCGGGACTTGATACCAGTGCCTTCTCGACATTAATGAATGTATAAAAATGAAAATGCACAACCTGAAAATTTACTACAGCCAATGCTGGGAGTAACTTCTACTGGGCACAAAAGTGATGATGAGGGAGCCGACGAAGACAGGCATCAACATAAAGCTCCAGGAAGGGCTGCTCCCATGATTCTTGATTAGGGGGAAGATGAATTGCAACCTGGCAATATAGCAGCCGCTAATCGTCCCCATCCAGAGGGCTATAGTGACGAGCGATAGATTGTAACGTTACTGGGTGTCCTAACCTAAATGGCAAAAATTCTATAATATATCACGATAGTATCTGAGTATAGGCACAACCTATCGGCGTTCGCACCCCAAAACCCATGCCTGCCGCCATCGACTTATCCCACTGGCTCAAAACGACACCAATCTTTCGCGGATTAAGCCCATTGCAACTGCGATCGCTCGCTGATATTGCTCAATTACATATTTTCCAAAAGGGAGAATATATCTTTCATCAGGGCAGCGCGGCGACGGGCTTTTTTGTTGTGAAAACAGGTCGGGTAAAGGCTTTTAAGTTATCAGCGCAAGGGAAGGAGCAAATACTCCATTTTTTCGGTCCAGGAGACCATTTTGCCGAAGTTCCCGCCCTAGATGGTCAAGATTTTCCAGCATCGGCAGCCGCGATCGAGCCATCAGAGGTAATTTTTCTGCCCCGCACTGCTTTTATTGAGTTGCTCCATCAGTATCCTGATATCGCGATTACCATGCTCATTAGCCTGTCCCAACATGCCCGTAATCTCAGTCAGTTGATCGAAGATCTTTCATTTAAAGAAGTCCCCCAACGCCTCGCAACCTACTTACTGAATTTGAGCGATCGCACAAATAACCCCTGTGTAGTCGAGTTAGATTTGAGCAAAAGTCAACTGGCTGCTGCCCTCGGCACTATTCCAGCTACCCTCTCTAGAGCCTTTGATCGGCTCAGCCGTGAAGGAATGATTATGGTTCGTGGGGCACAAATTGAGTTGCGCGATCGCGATCGCTTGCAAGACTTAAGTCAGTTACTGGAGCAAAACGATCGGTAGGGAGCCTTGATTAATTCCAAATCTGGGACGATCGCGAACGAAATATCAAGGATTGCAGACGCTGTTTTCAGTAGATCGAGCAATTGTTCAGGGTGCCCTGTAAACAAATTGAGAAGTGATAGCTGCCCCAGCCAAGCAGCCATTTATTCTACCATAACCAAAGGATTTTGGCGTAACGGCTTAGCTCACTCGCCGCAAGTAATCTTTGCCTCTGACAGATAACCTCTCGGCGGTCGGGTGCAGCGCGTTGTTGTGGAGACTGCGGGCAGGACAGTGGATGATGGGTTGGGTACCAGAGAGCAAAATTTTGAGGCAGTCTTGTTCGATCGGGGTATGGAAACCGCTCATAACGGGAATGGCTTGATCCCGCAAGCTCTGAGCGAGGTCGTAAGTTTTAAGGATGAGATCTCCAGGACATTGTTTAGAGCAGAAAAGGGCGATCGTATTCTGTGTCAGAAATTCAAGATTACCGATCGTGTTGAGGATCGGTGCTGTTCTGAAGGCACCCCAGGTTTTGAGTGCAGTGGGATAGGCTGGATGATCGGGGGCGATGGTTTGTAAGGGCGCGATCATGAAATACCCGCCAATCGACCTATCTCAACGCTGACAGCATCAAAGCGGTTATCGCTAGGATGATAGGATAACAGTTCCATGCCAATCGGTTCGCCTGTTGTTTCATCTTTAATTAAAATCACTCCATCACCTAGCTCTGTAGCAATTTGATTTTTGCGGGGAGGTTGCCAGAAAACGGTTAACAACTCCATTTCGGGTTCGTAGTAGATTTTACTTGTGTCATAGGGTTTCTCCTTCTTTGATTGCATCGGTTTGGTAAGCTGTGATTAGAAATCCATGTCATCCCCTCCGGAATCTCTGCCCATGCGGTATTTGATGTCGTAGTTGATGAGGCCGTCGAGTTCTGCGTTGGTGAAGCCGTAGGGTTGAATCATGGGATCACCCCCCGTTCGACATCGCGGTAGGCTTGGAGAGCGGCTTGTTTGGTGGCATCGGGGACGAGGGGAAAGGTGCTGAGGATATGGGCAAATTCGGCCTCGGTCAGTCCGTACAGGTGGGCAATGATGCCATCGAGTTCAGCACGGAGTCTACCGCGTTCTATTTCATTGGTTACGCCATTTTTATGGGAGCCTAGCCCGACTTCTTTGGCTAAATCATCAAATTCTGGTGTGGTGCAAATGAGCTTGGCGGCTCGTTCGACGATTTCCCTAAACCATTGGTCGCCCTCTTGAAGTCGAGGAACAGGAAGTTGGTAGATGTAAAACATTGTTAAATTTTGACTCACTCTTTGTCTTAAGGCGTAGTCAAAAACATAGGAATTTAAACAGGCTGTCAAGAACAAAATTTCTTGATTATTAATTAAAAAATTATTTCCATCATTGAGAACGCAAGCATTCATGGAATGTCCAAAGAAGACATTATTTGGAATGATTGACGAAATTAAAGTCCGCTCATTCGTGCTAGCAGCTACAGATCGATAAGTGAATCGATAGCCCTGATAGTCCAACTTTTGACCCTGATCCACACCATTTTTCCCTAAAACCGCTTTGCGCCCTTCCTGCTCATCCACCCAATAGCGCGGCTCGGCAAACTGATGCGTAAACTGATGGATCATTTTGCCTTCATAGAGCGGCAGTCGCCCTGGTGCTGGCTCAGTTTTGAAGAGATAGCTGTCATTCGTCATGTGAAATTCACAGGTCAGCTTGAGGTTCCATTTGCCCTCAATCTTTTCGCCTAGTAAGGGGAATTGCAGCATCTTTTTGGCTATGGTGATGTCGATCGCTTGCTTGAATTCCATCACCGACAATGAATCTGGCGATAATTGCCGTACGAGCGATACTGGAATCTCAAGCTGTTGGGTTTGGTCATGCAGGAAGGTTGCCAACTCGTCAGGCCTAACAGCTTCCCGTGGATCAATCCGAAAAGCAGAATGAAAGCTCTCAGTTGATTTACCCTTTTCAAAGTCGATCAAACAAAACTTAAATCTGTGATCAACACCTTCAAAAATAAATCGTTCGTTCGAAATACCAAATAAATTATCCAACTTGCATTGCATAAACAGCATTTCTCGAAGCTGTTTTGCTCCCAAATCTGTATAAATTCCTGTAGGCAAGATGATTCCACATCGTCCACCTTCTCGTAATAAATTGAAGCACTGTTCTAGAAATAGTTTATAAAGGTTAATGTCTGTTCCTGCCTTCTTACCATTCACAATAGAAATCTGATTTTTATACTGTTCTGCTCTACGAAAATAAGCGCTCACATAGGAAAATTGGCTTTGATATTCACACCAAGCTTGAGCAATTTCTGGATCTTCAAGCAGCTTTTTCTGAGCTTTCTCAAACTCCTTAATATCCATCTTGCTTTTTCTAACTAGCTCATTAGACTCGTCCGAAAATTGGCAACACGCTCTAAGCCTGGTTTTGAACGGAGTTAA
>NZ_MRCB01000032.1 GCF_001904635.1 Hydrococcus rivularis NIES-593 | reverse complement strand
CTGGCAAGCTTTACAGCCTTAGCGTAAGTTTCTGTACGGTTGCTACCAAAACGCCGTCTCCTGTAATTAGGGTGGTTTCTTCGAGCAGCAGCGCCAATTCTCCAGGTGTTTTAGATCCCTTCATTTCCAAAACTTTTAGCCCCGGAATTAATTCTTCGCCATCAGATAGCCAGCGATCGCATTGAATGGGAAAGGTGTCTTTTTCAGCTGCTGGTCCTGCTATCCGAGCACCTGTGAGCTGGGCAATTTCTGGAGCAGCGCGCAGATGATCTAAGTTAGTGACAACAATCCAGGCTACGCCACCGAGGGATTGTAGGTGATTCCAGTCATGCTCTGATAAGGGCAGCGGATCTATCAGGACGTTTCCGTCAGGGCGAATCCAAGCAACACTATTAAAATCTATGTTTCTTTCAGAGTCGAACGATGACCAGCAATAGAGATTGGGACGATTCAGCGATTTCATGGGAATTTCTAGTTACTCTCTTCCATCAGTGTAGGCGCTTGACGAGGAGCCGACTTAATAAAATCCTTCACCAGAGAATTTCTCAAGTCCCATCGCTGCGAAAAAACTGTTTGAGGATTTCACTGGGTTGCCGATCCCAAGTATCGATATGCTCGTAGATCGAACCATCTGGCGTAAGTTTATAGGTCGAATAGCCGTTAAACAGAATTTTAGCTCTCCAAGGCACGCGCAAAGTCCCGCGTACAGTCCAATGAGCCAGAATGATATCCGTAGCTGTCTGCCTTACGTCGTGCAAGTCGAAGTAAATTTTAGTAAAAAAGAGCTTGCCGTGAAACCTTAACGTCCAGAAGATAATTCGATAGTTCAGTTTGCCTTTAAAAGTGTTAACTGGGTCTTTAAAATAAATATCTTTAGTATAGATATCGTAAGAAAGATCGGTTTCAAACAGGCTTGGCAGTTCTGCTTTGAGAATTGCGATGACTTGTTGGACTCGCGCTTGGTAATCGTTTAAATTCTCTTTCATCTAGAAAAGGAGATCGATAATACTATGCCAACACTGCTACTGCCTCAACATACGTTCGTCGGACAACTCTATTGAAAAATGGGTACGATATCTGTACCGTACAGAAATTACTCAATCACCTCTAACCAAGCCGCTTTAACTCTTTTAAAATCCGATCGGGTTCCGCATTGCTATCAATAAAGGTAAACAAATGCCTGTAGGTAATGCGACCTTCGCGATCGATGATAAATTGAGCGGGTAAAGGCGCGCCTAAAGCTTGTCCCGCTCCATAGAGGCGAAAGGTCGTGCAATCTGGATCGGACAAAAAAGGATAGGGCAGGTTCAAGTCGGAAACAATTTGCTCGCTCTGTACGGGATCGGTACTGGAAATCATCAGTAACTCGGCTCCGCGATCGCGAATATCTTGATAGCGTTGCTTTAAATCCTGAATATGAGGATAGCAAAAAGGGCAAAAAAGTTTTTCGGTAAAAATGCGCGTAAACGCTAATAAGACAGGCTGCTGACCTCGGTAGTCGGATAATCTAACCAGTCCGCCTCCAATTCGGGGTAGGGTAAAGTCCGGAGCTAACTGGCCAACCTCTGGCACTTGAAATCCTGGTAAGGGGATAAAGTTTTTAGCAAAGCGTTGGTTAAAAAGTCCTGTATTCCCAGTCATAACAATTTGTTAAGCGCTTTTTTCTCAAGGTAACATAGCTTGAGAGCGATCGTTTTGTGGAGACAGCGCTAAAGAAAGCGATCGAGCTTTAGATCTCATAAATCTTTATCGTAGGGATTTGGGAAGTTAGTTCGCGAGAAACACTAATAACGGTGCGTTCTGGGCAACTCTTCCAGTTTCCCTCAAATAAAGGTTCAGATGCTATTATAACGGCATCTGGGTAGAGCAAATCGTCTTGCAACCAGTAAAGGGTCGGCGTTGGAGCGCGGTTAGAATAACGGGAAGCGACTAATTGTTTTCCATTACTGATAATAATATTGGCTGAAAAGTAAATATGATGCGATTTAGCTAATTGAGTCAATTGAGTTAACGCATTAATCAAAGCCTTTTCTAGACTAAGATCGGGCGTTCTTCGTAACTCATTGATAACCAGGGCAAAAATATGTTCGGAATCGGTCGTTCCTGTAATTAATTGATAGCTGTAGTCATCTAACAAGTTGCGGATAGGTCGATATAGCGTTTGGCGAAAATTATGAATAAAGCCGTTATGAATAAAAAGTAAATTTTCATTCGTAAAAGGCTGACAGTTACTTAAATCTACGGCTAGCGGCGGAGTAGCGCTGCGAACGTAGGCAAGTACGCAACTCGATTCGACATATCGACTCAAATGAGGAAGATTAACATCGCTCCAAATAGGTAGAATATTTTTGTAAATATAGGGATTCTCGTCTTTTTGAGGGTGATACCAACCCACGCCAAAACCATCGGCATTGAGCAATCCGGCGGTCATTTCGCGGGGTTGGTAACTTTGAGCGATGAGAGAGTGGTCGGGTTTATAGAGTAAGCGATCTAGTTGAATTGCTAAACCTAGATAGCCTAATAAACGGCACATATTCAGAAATCAAGGCGTTAGAGATTAGCCTTTAGAGACTACATAAAACTTTCAATTCATTCTGTCACAAAGTCATCAAAATCCGATCGCCTAGCAATTCTAACTTATTCCTATTCACTTACAATTGGAGGCGGAGAGCGATCGCGCTACTCTTTTGAGTCTTGTTTCTGTTGATACTCTTCCAAAAGTTTAGCGACTCGCTCTTTAATTTTTTGGTGTCTATCAATTCCTTCGTAGGCATAGCGGTTGAGTCTTTGTCGAACGATCGCCTCTTCTAAATAGCGAACGCGATCCTCCGCGTCTGGGTGAGTAGAAAACCACGCCGGAATGCCGGGATCTTCCTCCTCATTGAGCGTTACCATCAGGTTGCGAACGCCGTCTGCAGCATAGCCGTTGGCTGCTAGCAGCCTTGTCCCGAAAACATCCGCTTGTTCTTCCATTTCGCGGCTGTAGTTGAGAACGATTAGATCGCCTGCTACATTGCCAACATAGGGAATGTATTGGGTCACGCTTGCTGTTAAATTTCCCTCAGCCATGAGTTGGAAACCGTGGGACAAAACGGCGTGAGCGAGTTCGTGGGCAAGCAATCCCGCCAATTCTGCTTCTGAGTTGGTGTCGAGGATTGCACCTGCATTGAGGAATATCTTACCCCCTGGCAAGGCAAAGACATTGAGGCGAGCGTCCATGATGACGTAGAATTGGTAGTCAAACTCATCTCGCCCTGCAACGGCGGCAAGTTTGTTGCCGATTCCTCGCACGTATCCCAGAACCTCTTCGTCTTGCATCATGGGAAGTTCTTCTTGAATCCTCTCCGAAAAGCGATCGCCGATCGAGGATTCTCCTTCCAACAGTAAAATTGCGGTTTCCAGGGCAGACAGAGGACCGAAAATATTCCCCGTCAAGGCAAATCCTAGTCCGCCTACGATCGCATTGCCGACTGCATTCCAGGTGATGTCTGATTCCAGTTCGTCTTGGTAGCGTGCTAGATTTTCGTTTGCTATGCGAGTAAATTCGGTTGCTTGAGGATTTTCGGGATTAAATAAGGCAAATTGACGCGCCGTCAGCGAAGCTTCTAACCAATCTTCTGAGTCTTGATAAGCGTTAATTTGCGATCGTACTAATTCAGCTTCGTTAGGATAAAGAGTAGCGGCGTGCTGGAGAACTTGCATCGCCTCTTCTTCTTTTCCTGCTTCTGCCAGCGATCGCGCGTAGTGCAAGTGAGCGGGAATAAATTCGGGATACTGCTCGGTCAGCAGTTGCAGCGGCGCAAAAATTTTACTTTCTAAACGTTTATCTTCGCGTCCCTCTTGATATAAGCGCCAGTATACAGCACCGCCCGGTGGCAACTGTTCTGGTTGGTAAATGGGTTCTGGAATTTTCTCTCGCTCGATGGCTATCTCGGCGGGAAAGGGTTCTTTGGCTTCGCGGTATAGTTTATCTGCTTGCGATAATTCTCCGCATGCAAGAAAGCGATCGCCTTGTGCTAATTTTTCATTGCGGGCGATCTTTTCTAGCGATGGTATTGGCAGCTTAGTTGTCTCGACTTTAAAAGAATCGATTTGACTGATTTCACCCTCTCCAGAATTTTGTGCGATCGCGAATGGCGGCAAGCTAACCGCCGAGGCTAGTTCTAAAGTCGCTCCCGGAATCGTTTCGTCCGTAAAGGTTAGTAAAGAATCCCTCGGTTTATTACAGTCTTCTTTGGGAGTATTCTCTTGTGCCGTTCCTGCACTGTCTTCCCTTCTACCTTCTGCCTCCTGCCTTCTGATTTCTACCTGGCTAGAAAATTGCTCTTCACGGGCTGTTATTGAAGGGGAAAAAGCTTGAGCGAAAACTGCCGGAGTAGGTAATAAGATCCCTAAAGCAATGAGAAATAAACTTCTTAGGGCTTTCATGGCTCGGTCTCCCGATGCGATCGGCGATGCACATCTATTTTAGTTATACCGCTGGATTCTGTTGCGAAAAATTTGAGAAGCACTATAGGTAGGGGTGAAGTATAGGTATCACAACCATCTACCTAGCGTTTGAGAAAATTTTTGCAACACAACCCTACCAAGAATATTAAGTTGGTGGCGAATCATTACAATTGTTCTCATTTTTTTTTATTATGAAGTTTTCAAAAGACAAAACAGATAAGATATTAGTAGAGGGTTTAAGTTAAGTAGGAGGCTCTATAAGATGTTATTAGATATGAGCCTTTTAGATAAAAGCCCTATAGATACAGGCTTGGAAACCGAATTCTTCTATAGAGCTAAATCCGCTACTGCATATTATTCTGTCGAGTATTACCATCTCCTAGACGACCGGGAAAATATTTGGCAACTGTCTTTTTACCCTAGTTGTACTCCTTATCATAGGTACGCATTCCTAGAGATTCACAAGGGTTTGACTGAAGCTTACAAAAATGGGGCTGCTATCCTCAATCTTTATACAGACCCACAAACAGGCAAACCTTATAAACATGAGAATTTAGTCAAAACAGCTAAGTACTACGATAGTTGGAACCAGAAATTAAGCAAGGCTTGCTCTGGGTCGAAGTGAAGTTAGTAAGTTATCAATCTGCTTTTCTCTGTGCGAATAGAGTCTCCTATTCTTAGTTTGTCATTTTGGATTAACAAGGCGCTTTTCTTCTCGACAGCCCAATAAACCCTTTAGGGCGAGTCCCAGAGAAGTAAATAGAAGGTGAGCGGTATGTACATCTACGTTTTAATAATAGGTGTTATCTTAGCCGTCATTGGACTAGCTATCATTGGATTCCGTGTTCGACAGGTTGCAAGGCGCATCCATCCCAGCATAAAGAAGTATTTTGTCATCTCCTTAAATGTTGCGGAGATCAAACAGAATGCAGATGCCCGCGACCGGACATTTCCTCTTAGGCTCGGGAAGAGTACGGTAAATGTACTTGTTGAGCCTGAACCGATATCTGAAGAAGGCACCGAGATCGTCGAAATTCAAGAGGACGGGGAAACAATCCGGCAAAGTATAAGTGACACTGTCACCTATGCAGGTAGGATTGTTGGCGCTGAAGAAACAAGCGATGTCAGACTGACGATAACAAACGATATGCTTGCGGGATACGTGATTTATGGAGAAGACTGGTGGTTTATCGAACCGCTAAAGAAATTTCGCATCGATGCAGATATATCCGATTATCTTGTCTATCGTACGAAAGATCTGCGGTTCAAGTTTAACCTTGAAGACGATGTCATTCCTGTCAGAGAAGAACAGACTGAACCAGGGTCTTTACCTGAATTACCTGAAGGTTCGGGGTATCTACCTCCTCCCCACCAGGTCGGCCCAAATATAGGCATCTTACTTGTAGCAGATCCCGAATACGAACAACAGGCGAAGACGATAGGCACTGTATGGCATCAAGAGCAAATGTCAGTGTTACACACTGTTAACGGTCTTTACAAGAAAAATCTTGGGTGCTGGTTCACGCCAAAGGTATGGATCCTAAATTATAAAGATCTAAAAAATTGTAATGCGGACAAACTTCTTGTCGATCTTGAGAAAGTAGTCAAGAGCGTTTGGGGAGACTTGAGACTTCTTAAAACCCGAATGGACAAAAATGCAGAGGTCGCTCATCTAACCAGCGGCAAAGATCTCGATGGTAGTACATTGGGAATTGCCTACCAGCCAGGCGTCTACAGCCTTTCTCAACAGCAGCTTTTTTGGCTCGGTGGCGGCGGAGGTTTTGGGGGTCCGCCCAACCTCGCATTTCAGAATATGATGATCATGGCTCATGAGCTTGGGCATAACTTCAACGGTCTTCATGAAGAAGCCGATGAGTGGTGTGTGACTCATTTCATTTGGTGCTGGGATTATGAGCGTTCTCTAATGTGGCCAACATTCTATGAGGACAACAACGACTGGATTTCCGATGGCAGTCTGAACGCGAAGCACAACAACAGGCAGCGCATCAAGAATAACATGGCGAGCGGGCGGAACCATAATTTCTAAGATTGTGTTGCAAAAATTTTCTCAAATGCTAGGTAGATGGTTATAGTACCTATACTTCACCCCTACTTATAGTGCTTCTCAAATTTTTCGCAACAGAACCACCTTTAAGCGAGAAAGAAAGACCACAATAGCAGTAAGATAGTGCCAAAAAATATAATGTGGTTCATCCAATCATCAAACGACCAATCTTTAAAATTAAACATGGCGATCGCTTCTCCTGAGAAAGTGACGTAAGTTTGATGTTATCTCGAAATTCTATGCGATCGCGACCCCGAAGTGCAAAAAAATAGTGCAAGCCAACTAGGGCTTGCACTAAAAAGTTAATGGAACTCGAACGCTTACGCGCCTTCCTTACGGGTGCTTACGTCACCCACTTTCGCGAAGAGTCCAAATTCGACTTGTTCGCCGAGATCTGGGTCAATACCAGCAAATACGTCTCGGAAAAGCGTCCGAGAGCCGTGCCAAATGTGACCGAAGAAGAACAGCAGCGCGAAACAAGCATGAGCGAAAGTAAACCATCCTCTGGGGCTGGTGCGGAAGACACCATCAGAGTCTAAGGTTTCGCGATCGAAATCAAACGCTTCGCCGAGTTGAGCCTTACGAGCAAACTGCTTCACCGCAGCCGGATCGCTAAAAGTTTGTCCGTCGAGCGTTCCACCGTAGAAGCTAACCGTGGTTCCCGTCTGCTCGATACTCGTTTTGGATTCTGCGCGTCGGAAGGGAATGTCTGCGCGAACGATTCCGTCGGAGTCAGTTAAGACGACCGGGAAAGTCTCAAAGAAGTTAGGCATCCGACGAACGCTGAGTTCCCGACCTTCCCCATCTCTGAAGACAGCATGACCCAACCAAGCTCTTGCAATGCCATCGCCACTGTTCATGGCTCCGGTACGGAATAAACCGCCTTTAGCTGGGCTGTTGCCAACATAGTCGTAGAAAGCCAACTTTTCGGGGATTTTCGACCAAGCTTCCGAGAGAGTGTCTCCAGCCGCTAAGTTAGCTTCAACGCGACGCTGAATTTCTCGCTGGAAGTAACCTTTATCCCATTGATAGCGGGTAGGACCGAATAACTCGATCGGAGTAGTGGCACTGCCATACCACATCGTTCCCGCCACGACAAAAGCTGCAAAGAAAACTGCGGCAATACTGCTAGAGAGAACGGTTTCGATATTCCCCATTCTCAGGGCGCGATATAGTCTCTCTGGAGGTCGAACCGTCAGGTGGAATAGACCTGCAATAATGCCGACAATACCAGCAGCAATATGGTGGGCGACGACTCCGCCTGGATTAAAGGGGTTAAATCCAGCCGGTCCCCACTCTGGCGCTACGGGTTGAACGTGACCCGTTAGACCGTAGGGATCGGACACCCACATTCCGGGTCCCCAAAGCCCCGTCAAGTGAAAAGCTCCAAAGCCGAAGCAGAGAAGACCGGATAAGAACAAGTGAATGCCAAACATTTTGGGCAGGTCGAGCGCGGGTTCGCCCGTGCGGGGATCGGTGAATAATTCGAGATCCCAATAAACCCAGTGCCAAACGGCTGCTAAGAACAGCAAGCCGGATAGAACGATGTGAGCGGCAGCAACGCCTTCAAAAGACCAGAAACCGGGGTTAACGCCAGTTTCTCCAGTGACGCTCCAACCGCCCCAAGAACCCGTGACTCCCAAGCGAGCCATAAAGGGCAGGACGAACATTCCTTGCCGCCACATGGGGTTGAGAACCGGGTCGCTGGGGTCGAAAATCGCTAGCTCGTAAAGAGCCATCGAACCTGCCCATCCTGCTACGAGAGCAGTATGCATCAGGTGTACGGAAATCAGCCGTCCCGGATCGTTCAGGACGACTGTGTGAACTCTATACCAAGGTAGTCCCATTGAACTACTACGCTCCTCCTGTTGACAATTAGTGTCTGCTTAGACGCTTTTTTATTAACTGGTGTTAGGTTAAGTGCCCAACTCTCTCTTTTGCTAGAGGTTTTAGAATAGTGTATCTAAACAGAAAGAGTTTGACTCACCTAATTATCCCTTGAAATGATGATTATTTAAAGAAGTGTAACTATTGTGAGAGTCGATTGCAAGCGCGGCGGCATGAAGCTTGGCATCGCCTGAAATAATTTTTAAGAATTGGATCGCGACAGCTAGGCAGAAAAACCCCTTATTCTTTTATCAGTTGATGAATGATGCCTTCGGCTTCGCTTAAACGCTCGATCGCATCATCTGCATCGATCAGGCGTTTGAGAATTACTTGTCCAAACGGTTTGGCAGGATCGCTTGTCTCGCGAATCGGTTTCACTTCCACCATTAAAACAGCATCTTCAACTTGATAAAGCCAGAAAATTTCACCTTTTTCAATAATTCCTAAAGGCAAACGCTCGATATAAGGTTTGCGCCGCCAAGAAATTTCGTCCCATAGTCCGCCAAACTCCCAAACCCGCGCATAAGTCCATCCGTCCGATAAGAAGAAGTATTTCACTAGAAGTTATTTGTCTACCTGGCTAGATTAGGCTAGGTGTATATTACCCCTCAAAGAACTGCTAGAGATGGTTGGCAAAAAAATTTTAGTGGCACTCGATCGCTCGTCTCAAGCTCCTGTTGTATTTGAGGCAGCCATGCAGTTCGCTCAAGCCCAAAATAATTCTCTGATGGTGTTTCACTGCTTGGATTGGGAGACGGAAAATTTAGGGGAGGCTTTCCTTGGCATTGGTACATTAGGAGATGTAGACCTCTATGGGTTATCGCTTGGGCGGCGGCAAACATTTTTGGGACGGAAAATGCAGCAGGCGCAAGAGTGGCTGCAAGATTATTTCCAGAAGGCAATAGAGGCGGGAATTTCCAGCGAGTTAAAATGTCAAGTCGGCGATCCCGGTACGAGAATTTGCCAATTGGCTCGAAATTGGGACGCTAATCTAATCGTGCTAGGTCGTCGAGGTCATCAAGGAATCTCGGAGGTTTTATTAGGCAGCGTCAGTAATTATGTCGTTCACCATGCTCCCTGTTCTGTTTTGATCGTTCAGAGTGGAGAGAGAGGGTAGCGTAGCAAAGTCCTAGACCGATGATGAGCGCGTGCCTAAGAATGAATTTAAAGAAGCACATTGTCTTGCGCTGCGATCGCTTTACTCTCGTCTACAGGGTAAATTACTTTCTCTCAATTTTCTGCATCTTTAATTTTCTAACATAAAATCCGATTAAAAACTTAATCTAGCAAATCTGTACGATCGGGTAGGGAAAGTGTTAGCGAGTTGATTTTAATTTTGTTTCTATTCTCATTTACCAAAACCTGCTCCTACTAATTTATTTGAAATTCACCAATAATAACATCCCTACAACCCCCCCTGGTATCCGATCGCTCGAATTTTATAGAAATTGAGTTTTATCTTGCAGAAGATAAGACTTATAGATTTTCGATTTATTTGTATTAAATTTTGTTCTTTTAAGATCGAACACTCGATGGTTTTATAATCTGACCTCTGAGTAAGTTTTTTAACGATAAAATACTTGACAATTCAAATCTACTTCAGGTAAAAAAGATACGAATTTCGAGATTTTTAAGGGATATTTTTTCTGGAATGTACATCTAGTAAAACCTAAAAAAATTGATGAAAACTGCTGTTAAGATAGCCCTAATTGCTTTGTTGTGGATTAGCGTAATCACTTCTGGGGTGCTAGGGGTAGATACAGAATTGCGGTTACAGATGGCTCATGCTTGGTGGACGGGGACTGAAGAAGTTTCGACAGATATGGATCTTAGTTTTAGCGTCCCAGGCAGAGGCGGCGAGCGTTACATCTTCTATGAGGTAGGACAATCTTTGCTAATGCTCCCTAGTGACTGGTTGGGAACTCAGTTGCACCAATGGTTTCCAGCAATAGACTCAAGAGAATTGCGGCTCATAGTAGTTAGTATCGCGACCTTCATCCCTTTAAATGTTGCTGCTGTTGTTGCCTGTTTTTGGTTGCTGCGGCTGTTTAATTTTGAGAAGCGCATTGCAGGATTAGCCAGTATCGTCTGGTTACTTGGCACCACATTTTTGCCTTATGCCCAAATGCCTTTTCAAAATAATCAAGTGCTGCTCTTTGCCATTATCGGTTACGCTGCGGCTTTAGCCTTTGTGCGATCTAGGCAACTTCGCTTTGCTGTGCTAAGCGGATTAGCAATAAGTACTGCTCCTCTGATTCGGTTAACGAGTATTATTCACGTCTTGACCGTACTTCTTTTTTTCGTCGGTTGCATGGCTTATCAAAGCCGCGATAAACTTAAAGTTATTAGGTCGGTAGGACTATGGATAGTTGGCTTTCTTCCCTTAGCTTTACTGGGGCGAGCGATCGATTACATCCGCTATGGTGGTTTTTGGGTTAGCGGACAGAGCCTACATTCGCAGCAACAGGCTCCCAATTCGATTAATTACTTCGTCAACCCACCGCATGTCGGAATTCTTGGGGTGCTATTCTCACCAGCCAAAAGTATTTTCATCTACGATCCATTACTGTTGCCTTGCCTGGTATTAGGAATTGTCCTCTGGAAAAGACTTTCCCCTTTCATACAGTGGTATCTAGTTACTGGACTCCTAAACCTTAGCTTACATATGGTTATAACCAGTCGGCTTGCGTTCTGGCACGGAGATGCAGCATGGGCTGCCAGATATCACGTCACCTCGGTTCATCTGTTGCTGATTCCTCTTGTCGCCCTGTTCGTGCAGCACCTCTTATCTACTAGAGGGATAACTACTTGGCTGATGCGGGGCATCCTTACGTTAGCTATTTTGGTTCAGTTTGCCTCGGTTGCCATGCCTATTACGCTTGAAGTTGCTCAGGAGCAAACTAGCTCTTCCGGATCTTCCCCTCCTTTTCGTTTGGGCACGCGCTTGACTAATATGGCTTGCTTAATCAATAGTTCCTTCTCTACGCAGTGTGTGGAGAATTTGATAGTCAGTCCCGAACTAGAAGATTCTAAAAAAGCTGAGTTAAAAGATCTCAATAGAATTAATTTCCTGCCATTTGTAATCGCTCAAAAATCGGTAGGTCGCTCCGGCATAGCCAAGATCGTACCTATTCTT
Source organism: Hydrococcus rivularis NIES-593 (assembly GCF_001904635.1). Lineage (GTDB taxonomy): Bacteria > Cyanobacteriota > Cyanobacteriia > Cyanobacteriales > Microcystaceae > Hydrococcus > Hydrococcus rivularis. Next base: position 46,735 of record NZ_MRCB01000032.1, on the reverse strand, counting down.
TTTGCAGTTTGGGGAGCAATCTTGGCTTTGGCAATTTGGTTGACTGTAAAATTTTGTTTCGTTCTAACGGATTTTGCGAGCTATGGGAAAAAACATCGCGATCGCGCTCAATTTTAATCTAAAAATCCCACATTACCGGATTTTTATCGAGATAATCGGTTACTTGTCGCCCAATGCGATCGATTGCTTGCAATTGTTCCTCTGAAAGCTCTACTTCTGCCGCTTTTGCGTTTGCTGAGGCTTGTTCGGCAGTTCTTGCACCCGCGATCGCGTTGGTTTGGGGCTGGGCAATTAACCAAGCCAGAGATAGCTGAGCCAAAGTACAATTGTTGCGATCGGCAATCGGACGGAGTTCGTTCAGTGCTTTTTGAGCGCGTCGGTAATTTTCTCCTTGAAAAAGTTTATTTTTCGAGCGATGGTCGCCTTCAGCAAATTTATGGTCGGGAGCGAATTTCCCGGTCAGTAGTCCCTGAGCGAGAGGCGAATAGGCGAGGATCGAGATATTGTTTTCAATGCAATAGGGCATGGCATCGGTTTCTACTAGCCGCCAAAAGAGCGAATAAGGAGGCTGTAAGCTATCGATGCGTCCATATTGCGAAGCTTCTTCTAGTTGGGCGCGAGAGAAATTAGAAACTCCGATCGCGCGGATTTTCCCCTGTTGTTTGAGTTGGTTAAGAGCGCTCATCGTCTCTTCGATGGGGACAATTTCTGTCTTGAACGAACCGGAGGGCCAATGGATTTGGTAAAGGTCGATGTAGTCGGTGTTGAGATTTTTGAGAGAGCGATCGCACGCTTCTATTACCTGGTCGTATTTGAGATGATTGGCAAAGACTTTAGTGGCATAGACCACTCGATCGCGAACATCTGAGAGGGCTTTGGCGACAATTTGTTCTGAGTGTCCCTCTCCATAGACTTCGGCAGTGTCAATGGTGGTAATGCCTGCCTCATATGCAGTTCGAATCGCTTTGATGCTTTCTTCGTCTTCAATTCCCACCCACATTCGCTTGCCAGCTTGCCAAGTTCCCATGAGAATGGGAGTAATTTGAATATCGCTATTGCCAAGCGATCGCTTTTTCATTGTCCTTTGACTCTTGCTTAAAAGAAATAGTGACTACAGAAGCAATCTCTAGGTCTACGTTACAGTATAAGAGGGGATGGGATCGAAGGTAATTATATGAAAATTGGCGTTCCAAAAGAGACAAAAGACCAAGAATTTCGGGTCGGCTTAAGCCCCAGCAGTACGAGAGTACTTTCTGACAACGGGCACGTTGTTTTTGTAGAAACGGGTGCGGGTATCGGTGCAGGCTTTCCCGATGAAGAGTATGTACGAGCAGGGGCTAATATTGTTGCCAGTGCAGCTGAAGCATGGAACCATGAATTAGTTGTCAAGGTCAAAGAACCCCTACCCCCAGAATATCAATATCTTCAAAAAGGGCAATTATTATTTACATACTTGCATTTAGCAGCCGATCGCCGCTTGACAGAACATTTGCTCAAAAGCGGCGCGATCGCGATCGCCTATGAAACGGTCGAACTTCCCGACGGAAGGCTTCCTCTGCTTACCCCCATGAGCATTATTGCCGGGCGCTTGTCGGTACAGTTTGGGGCAAGATATCTAGAGAAGCAGCAAGGCGGACGGGGAGTCCTGCTAGGTGGCGTTCCTGGGGTACGTCCCGCTAAAGTCGTCATTCTCGGCGGTGGCGTGGTGGGAACCGAAGCGGCCAGAATTGCCGTCGGAATGGGCGCTCAAGTGCAAATTCTCGATGTTAATGTCGATCGCTTAGCCTATTTAGAAACTTTATTTGGTTCTAGAGTCGAGCTACTTTACAGCAGTCCGGCACACATAGAAACGGCGGTTCCGGAGGCAGATTTACTGATCGGTGCGGTCTTAATTTTAGGACGACGAGCGCCGATTTTAGTTCCTCGAAGCTTGGTACGACAAATGCGTCCCGGTTCGGTCATTGTCGATGTTGCCGTCGATCAGGGCGGCTGTATCGAAACTTTGCGACCGACTTCTCACAGCCATCCTAGCTATATTGAAGAGGGAGTGGTTCATATAGGTATTCCTAATATGCCGGGGGCGGTTCCTTGGACGGCAACGCAGGCACTCAATAATAGTACCCTTCCCTACGTTCTCAAGCTGGCTAATTACGGTCTCAAGGCATTAGAGACGGATCTCGCTTTAGCCAAGGGATTGAATATCAAGGACGGTCACATCGTCCATCCAGCCGTACAGGAGGTTTTTCCTGATTTGGCGTAGTTTGGAGCCAGCCCGATCTTCTATTGCTATTTTTGTTAGTTGTTAGTGGTTAATAGTTGATAGCAATTAACCACTAATATCAAATCCGTTTGATTGCCCAAAATATCGGTAGGGGCGGGTTCAGCTAAGATTTTTAGTGAAATTAATAACTTAAAAACCAAACCCGCCCCTACAAGCAATATGGTTGTTTAACCGGATTTGATATAACAAAAATTAAATGAAAATTGGTAGAATAGCTCGCGAGCGAGACGCTCGCACTACCTATTCCGATCGAACGAACGGACTTAATATTACTTTTTAAAACTGAGGGATTGAAGCGATTAGCTTTTTAGTGTAGTCTTTTTGGGGATTATTAATAATATTTTCTGCGATATCCATCTCTTCAATTTTTCCCTTGTTCATGACCAGAATGCGATCGCTCATAAACTTAACTACGCTTAAATCGTGGGAAATAAAAATGTAAGTCAAGTTAAAATCTTTTTGCAATTTTTTGAGCAAATTTAAAACGCCAGCTTGTACCGAAACATCCAGTGCCGATACCGATTCGTCGCAAATAATAAACTCAGGATCGACTGCTAAGGCTCTAGCTATACATACCCGTTGGCGTTGACCTCCCGATAGTTCGTGAGGATAGCGATCGAACCAATCTGGATTTAACCCCACTCGTCCTAACAAATCCTTAACTTTTTCTCGTCTTGCTCGCGAACTTTTCTCTAAGTTATGAATAGTCATCGGCTCCATAATTGCCTTTCCAATAGTCAGGCGAGGATTGAGAGAATTGTAGGGATTTTGAAAAACAATTTGCATTTTTCTTCGCAAAAAACGCAGTTTTTCATCGCCCATGGATAGCTGAGAAATATCCTCTTCTTTAGTGGCTTCTCGAAACCGAAATTTAATTTTTCCAGTTGTTGCTGGAATTAAACGCAAAATCGTGCGAGCAAGGGTCGATTTCCCGCAACCTGATTCTCCGACTAATCCTAGGGTTTCTCCTGGCTTGACCTCAAAAGAAACATTGTCTACTGCTTTAAAAAAATCTTTTGTTTGACCGAACATCCCGCGAACGGGAAATTGAACGGACAAATTTGAGACCGATAATAAATTTTCTTTTTGTTGCAGGTAAGATAATCGTTCTTGTCGCTTTTGAGGAGAGATCGTCTTAAATTCGGGCGGTTCTTTTTCCTGAATCGATAATACTTTTCCCGTCGCAGAATCTTTGGTCGCTATCATAAAATTTTCTACGATGGGCAGTATTTCTAACTGGGAATGCAAACGAGGGCGACAAGCTAACAAGCCTTTTGTATAGGGATGTTTTGGTTCGTATAAAATCTTGTCCTTATTGCCTGCTTCGACGATTTTTCCCCCATACATTACGACAACTGCATCGGCAATTTGATTAATGACTCCCAAATCGTGAGAAATAAAAATCATCGACATATCTCGATGGGTTTTGCATAACTCCCGCAGCAGGTGCAGAATTTCTGCTTGTACTGTTACGTCGAGTGCCGTTGTCGGTTCGTCAGCAATCAAAATGGTTGGGTTGCAAGAAATTGCCATGGCGATAGTAACCCGTTGTAGTTGACCGCCAGAAAGTTGGTGGGGATAGCGTTTGAGGATTGATTGTTTGTACTGCTTGATGTAATTTTTAACTCGTTGGGTGACAAAACCTGCCTCAGTGTTTTGATTACTTTTATTTTTCTCTAAATACTCGTTTTCTAACTGTTCGTCGCTAGGGATAAGTTTAACTTCTTGCAAAAGCGCGATCGCTTGATTTTTGGCTTGTTCTGGCGTGACATTTTGATGTAGTCGAATCGCTTCGATAATTTGAAAGCCAATCGTATAAACTGGGTTTAGAGCGCTCATCGGTTCTTGGAAAATCATGGCAATTTCCCCTCCCCGATAATTGCGCCGCTTTTCTTCGCTTAAGGCTAGGAGATTGACAAGTCTTGCGTCCCGTGCATGATTATTTTCCCTGGCAGGACGAAACCAAATTTCGCCTCCGCTAATTTTGCCGGGACTGGGAATCAATCCCATAATCGCCAAAGAAGTAACGGATTTCCCCGAACCCGACTCGCCGACGATCCCTAAAATCTGTCCTCGTTTGAGTTGAAAGCTTATGTCATCTACTGCTCTTGGGCAAGAATTTTCTGAAAAATTATTGCGCGAGTCGCTCAGAAATTCAACTCGCAAGTTGCGAACGTCGAGAATAGTGTCGCTTGTCAGTTCGTGGATATTAACAGTAGCGTCACTCATAAGCAATTCAAAGTCAACTAACTTTGGCGATCGGTTTGGTTGGTTAAATGGATTTTAACCGATCCATCGTAGGGCAACGGTAAAAGAAAATCCTATAATCAGTAGTCGGTTATCAGTTACCAGTTACTATGATTTACTTGGACTCGGCGATCGTTAGCGAAGCAGAGATAGCGGGCAAACTGGGATGGATAAAAGGAATTACCACCAATCCCACTTTACTAGCCAAAAGCGATCTATCTCCGGAGGAGACCTTAAAAAAACTCGCTGCTATCAGTCCCGGCGAGCTATACTATCAGCTTACTGCAACCGATCGCGATCGCGCGATCGCACAAGGACGACGTGCCTTTGAAATTATTGGCGCGAAAACGGTACTGAAGGTTCCGGCGACTGCGGTTGGGTTTCAAGTAGTAGCACAACTGTCGCCGGAAATTCCCTGTGCGGTAACGGCGATTTATAGCGCGGCACAAGCGGCAGTAGCGCGGGAGGCGGGAGCAAAATATGCGATCGCCTACGTCAATCGTGCGACGAGATTGTTGGGCGATGGTTTGGCGTTGGTACGCGATATGGCTGCCTTATTGCAAGGGAGCGCGACAGAAATCCTTGCTGCTAGTCTGAAAACTCCTAACGAAGCTGCTGCTGCCTTGCGAGCGGGAGCGCATCATCTAACTTTGCCTTTAAGCGTTTTGCAAGCGATGACGACTCACGAGCTATCTGAGCAAACTGTAGAGGAGTTTAATAGTAATGGAACGGGAATAGAATTGCTATAGTACTTGGCTATTTCTGAGAACAGGTCAACTCTTTTGAGGAGGCGAGATTAGCTGGCGGTAACTCGCAATGACTGGCAAGAAGCTTCTGAGAGCCGTTCTCAGTCTGTTGCCGGCTGACTTCGCGGATGGGAGATATCGGCGTCAGGGGGATGCCGATCTTAACTGTCGTCCCTTTACCGCACCCAGCACTGTGCAGCTTAATGCTACCTCCCATGAGTTCGATTAAATTGCGGGAAATAGCCAATCCTAAACCCGTTCCGCCAAACTGACGGGTTGTTGAGCCATCTACCATCACGAAGGGGTGAAAGAGCTTATCCTGTTGGCTGGGATCGATTCCGATTCCGGTATCTTTAACCGTTATAACCACCTTTGAAGCATTTGCTACTGGCGCTTCATCTTTTTCGATGCCAATGCTAATCGCGATACTGCCTGACTGGGTAAATTTGACGGCATTACCTATCACGTTCAAAAGAACTTGTCGGAGTTTTGCCGGGTCGGTGTAAATGATAATATCGTTTTCCCAATGAGGAGTTTTTAATTTCAGACCTTTTTTCTGGATAGAGGCGATTTGCAGATTGATAACTTCTTTGAGCAGTTTGCCTAAATCGACTGATTCTAGGTTCACAGATAGTTTGCCCGCCTCAATTTTGGCAATATCTAAAATGTCATTAATAATGTTGAGCAAGTGAATGGCTGCATTATCGGCTTGCTGCAAAAATTCTATTTCTTCTTCTCGGCTATCGCAATAACCTTCTTTGATAATCCGAATGCAGTTGATGATTCCGTTGAGCGGGGTTCTCAATTCGTGAGAAGTCGTAGCGAGAAATTCGTTTTTAAGCTGATTGGCATTCTGAGCTTCTCTCCACGAACAGACGATCTCGTCTCCCCAAGTTTGGAGGCGTTCGAGCATTTCTTGAATGGCCGAAGCCAGTTGATTAAACTCCCGAATTTTGAAATTTTGCGGGCAAGTTTGAGGGGCTTCTGTTTTTTTACAAAAAAGCTCTTTTTTGATGGCGTAATCTCTGAGTTGTTCTAGAGGACGCGCTAGCTCGCGAGAAATATATAATATGACCAGAATACTGGCGACGATCAAAGCCAACGTCATGCCAAATAGAGCTTTTTGAATATCCTGAAGTGGTGCTAGTGCCTTGTCTATGGGAGCTACGGCGAGGATTACCCATTTTTTAGCTCTCTCGCTGGTAATGGGACTGGCAATGGCACTGTAACCCGCGACGAGTTCTACACCATCTTCATCAAAAGCAAATAAATGCAAAAACTTGGGCTGTCCTGCGATCGCGCTCCAGACGAGATCTTTCAATCGGTTGGCATCATCTTCTTCTCTAATATTGCGTCCTACCCGTTCGGATAGGGGATGTGCCAAGATAGTTCCCTGTTGGTTAATGACAACCGTATAACCCGTCAGCGAGCCGGGTTGGGTTTCGGTAGATACGAATTCTTTTTCTTGCAGTGCCGACTTAAAGCTCAAAACGTAACGAGGTCGATCGCGATCGTCGTAAACCGGAGCCGACAAGAGCAATTCTAACTGACCTTCATTTTTCTCTGAACTCGTCTGCTGTTGGGGAAGTAAGAACTTAATGGAAATCTTGTTTGCCTCAACTGCCAGTGACTCTTGCCCTACTGCCCCTTGGCTTCGAGCTGGGTTGTCGAGAGGTTGATTCCCGCAGGTACTCGCTATAACTTGCCCCGTTTGAAAATTGGTTAGCTGCACGCACTGAATTTGGTTTGGAAGTTTGGAGGCAAGGCGATCGAGAAAAGCTTGCTGTTGTATAGGCGTTCCCTGCTTGAAAACAACGCTATCGCTTGCCGTGGCAAGATTGGCTCGTAGCGCCTCGATGGATCGATCGATACTTTCTCCTTTTCTAACTGCACTTTCAGTCAAATTTTGCCGTGCCGTCTCTAGAAAAGCCGAACGGGCTTTTCGATAGGTAACATACACGCCTACTAAAAGCACGGGAACGCTGACCAGCAATAGGCGCGACAAGAGAATGCGACGAAAAGAAGATTGACCGAGTGCCATAAAACTGAGGTTAACGCTAAGAAGAGCGTAAATTGTTTCGATCTGTGAAGCTAAATTGAGTAGTTAGGGAATCACTAACGTCAGAATTTAACCTAGCGAGTCAAAAGCGAATGACCTCTTTTTGTTTACCTGTTCGTCTCCACTGTTATAGCATAGAGACCCATTAGATTACTTGATAGATTAAATTACTTGGCGAACTTTCTAAGAATTTGTAGCCAATTTTACTTTTTTCTCTTGAATGGCAACCTTCGGTGGAGAAAGCTACAAAAATTGATTGATTTTTTTACCTATCCGCTTTTACCCAATGAATCGCCCTTTTACTACAGTTATATTAGCGATGACGGCTGATGGAAAAATTGCCGATGTTGGGCGATCGCCCGCTCGATTTTCCTCGGCAGCCGACAAAGCTCATTTGGAAAAACAAATTTCCCTTGCCGATGGCGTTCTTTTCGGGGCTGGCACGCTTCGCGCCTATGGAACGACGCTTCCCATCCGCGATCCCCAATTCTTACAGGCTAGAGAGAGGCAGCAAAAACCGCCACAACCCATACACATCCTCTGTTCTGCCTCGGCGCAAATCGATCCTCAATTGCCCTTTTTTCGTCAACCCGTCCCTCGCTGGTTGCTCGCGACGGCGGCTGGCGCTAAATTGTGGCGAGAAAGCAAGCAAGAGGGCTTCGATCGCATTTTAGTCGCAGATGCAAGGGAGACTTTTGAGACGGGGAGAAGAGGAGATGGGGAGACGGGGGGACAAGGGGTGTGGGGAGTATGGGGGGAGTTGGGAGACAATCGATCTAAAATCCAAAATCCAAAATCCAAAATTGACCAATCCCCAATCTCCAATCCAACATCGATTGACTGGATAGATGCATTAGCGCAACTCAAAGAACTAGGATTGCAGAGACTGGCAATTCTTGGGGGTGGGGAATTGGTGGCTTCTCTGCTGGCAGAAGATTTGATTGATGAGTTTTGGTTGACTCTATGCCCGCTTATTTTGGGAGGCGCTACCGCGCCAACACCAGTAGAAGGAATGGGTTTCCTAGCACGAGAGGCGCGGCGCTTGGAATTATTGAGTGTAGAACGAATTGAGGGAGAAATCTTTTTACACTACCGACTACAACGTTAAGGAATATTACATTAATCTATGATTAATGCTGATTATCAGTGACTGAATTATTGATTACTGATTACCGATTACTGACTTCGATGGTCGAACAATTCAAGCCCCAGTATTCCATTGCCTGGATAGAAAAAATCGCTGAAATTCCTAAAGCCGAATGGGATTTCCTGGCCGAACCCCTCAAAACTCCATTTCTAGAGTGGGAATGGCTCAATAACCTAGAAACGTCTGGGAGTGCGACGGCGCGGACTGGATGGCAACCAGTTCATCTCACGGTGTGGCGAAATAGAAGCTTGATTGCGGCTGCGCCTTTGTATATTAAGGGTCACAGTTACGGCGAATTTGTTTTTGACCACCAATGGGCGGATTTGTCCCATCGTTTGGGAGTGCGTTACTATCCAAAACTTTTAGGGATGACTCCCTTTACTCCCGCCGTAGGCTATCGCTTTTTGATCGCGCCGGGGGAAAACGAAGCGGAGATTACAGAAATGATGGTAGCGGAGATCGATCGTTTCTGCGATCGCAACCGCCTCTCTGGTTGCAATTTTCTGTTTGTCGATCCCGATTGGCGTGCTGTAATGGAACGTTACGGTTTCAGCAGTTGGCTACACTACAGCTACATTTGGATAAATAGAGGTTTTCAAACCTTTGACGATTATCTAGCAGTCTTTAATGCCAATCAACGTCGCAATATTAAGCGCGAACGCAAAGCGGTTGTTAATGCCAATCTACAGGTTAAAACCTTAGTAGGTGAAGAAATTCCCCATCATTTATTTCCTTTAATTTATCGATTTTACAGTAGCACTTGCGACAAGTTTTATTGGGGAAGTAAATATTTAACGCGCCAATTTTTCGAGCAACTTTATCCTTGCTATCGCCATCGTGTCGTTTTGATAACGGCGTATCGAGAAGACGACGATTCGCGTCCCGTAGGATTATCTTTTTGTTTGCGCAAAGGCGAAAATTTTTACGGGCGCTATTGGGGTTGTTTTCAAGAATACGATTGCCTGCATTTTGAGGCGTGTTATTACAAACCGATTGAATGGGCAATTTCTCAGGGTATCCAAATGTTCGATCCCGGTGCTGGCGGCAGTCATAAAAAACGGCGGGGGTTTCCTGCAACTCCCAATTACAGCTTGCATCGCTTTTACGACCCAAGAATGAGCAATCTTTTACGTCACTACATCAGTGAAATTAATGCAATGGAACGGGAAGAAATCGATGCAATCAATCAAGATTTACCTTTTAGTAAGCGAGAAATAAAATTTCAAATTTAGGCTATGATTCCTAAATTCTCATTTTTGTAGCGCCGTTCCATGGAATATCTCTACAAAGTTTTGAAATCCCGCAAGAATTAAGAAGACTATTCTATTGTTCGAGTGCCGATCGCCCTTGTTTGCCCAAACGAATCAGGAGAAAATAGGCAAAGTAGAGCGTGTAAATAATCAATCCCACCATGCCTAAAAACCCTAAGAATCCCGGCGATGCATTGGGATGAAACCATTCTTTGTACCCCCAGGGGGCTTCTAACCAAACCCGGCAAAAGGGAGTATTGACCGCATATTCTCCGCCCGAAAAAGCACAAGAAAGAAAAGGGAGACTAGCGATCGCGCCCAGACTAGAATAAATCGTTACTGCCCAGCGCCAGGAAGTCAAGACCAGTTTCAGAAAACTTTGGGGCAAATCTCTAATTTCGTCATTTAAATCGACCCAAAACCAAAGTGAGATGGGAATGAGAATGCGGGCGACCAATCCCGTGATATAGCTAAACGGACAAGACCAAGTAGCGATCGCTAAATAAACAGTAATCATTAGTAAACTCGATACCCGCCAGTAGATAATTAATAGCCGTAAAATTGCATCGGCTTGACGAACTAACGCCCAAATTAACAAAATAACGGGCACGATAACGGTAAATAAAACCGCCAATCGGTAATCCATCCATACCAGAGGTCGAAGCCAAGTTTCATCCATCTCTTCTTGCTCGTAAATGAAAATAATCCTAGATTATTTTAAAGACATAATTGTGCAAAAAAATCAGCAGTGGGAAGATCCTCAAAAGGATTCTCACTGCCGCAAAATAGGAGCCTAAAACAGTATTCAACTGCTAAACATTATCTTAGTCGTCGTAAACGCGACATTCGGCCGCATCGGGATTTTCGTCGCAGTACTGTTGAAAAGAAGTTTTTTCAGGGTGTTTTTGACGTTGATGGGCAGCTTCTGCTTGCAATTCTTCAACTGCATCCCATGCAGCGGCACATTCGCTAGAAGTAGCTCCCTCCGTACTACAAACCGTTCTGGCGTTTTCAATCTCTTGTTCGATTTGGTTTTTGATATCGCTCATAATTCCTCTAAATTCAGTGACTGAATATAGTATAAAAACTGATTGGGGCTGACGGTTTCGATCGTCTACTCAGTAGCGCTGCTGCTCTTTGAGTTTAAACAGTTGTTTATCTTACGTACTATCTTATTTGGTTTTTGCATGCTCAATCGTAGCTTAATGTCTTAAGATTTGACTATAGCTCAAAATATAAGCTTTCTGTTTAAAGAGCAAGATTTTTTGCCGTCCAATCCTGACAATACTAGGCTTTAGTTGTCATCGAAACCCATGACCGAACGGATGCAGTGGACAAATGCTTTATCAACTCGTCCCTCTCTAGAAACCGCCATCGCAGAAGTTACTGAGAGGGTTCAACAGTCTTTGTCAGGAAATCCTGATTTAGGAGTGTTTTTCATTTCCTCTGCTTATGCCACTGATTTTCCGCGCGTGATGCCACTAATGCTCGAAAAACTTCCGCTCCCAGTCCTGATTGGCTGTGGTGGCGGTGGCGTTATCGGCACGGACGATCGCTCCCAAACTATCGAAGTAGAAGGCGATCCTGCTCTTAGCCTCAGTGTAGCACAGTTGCCAGGGGTCGAGATTCATCCGTTCCACGTCTCGGCTGAGGAAATCCCAGATTTAGATAGTTCGCCAGAAGCTTGGGTAGAGTTAATAGGAGTTCCGCCTCAGAAAAACCCTCAATTTATTTTGCTGTGCGATCCTTTTACCTCAAGAGTCAATGATTTGATAGAGGGACTAGATTTTGCTTATCCGGGTTCGGTGAAGGTAGGAGGATTGGCTAGCACCCAAACGATGGGAGTTCAAAGTGCCTTATTTTACCATTCCCCCAACCATTCCGGCCCATCTTTATATCGCGAAGGGACGGTGGGCGTAGCGTTAAGCGGCAACCTGATTCTAGAAACGATTGTGGCGCAAGGATGCCGCCCAATTGGCAAGCCCTATCGCGTGAGTCAGGGAGAGCGCAATATTATCCTGGAGTTGACCGAGATTGAGGATGGCAATGAAGGGATCGCGTCTTCTTCTCGTCCGCCACTAGAGGTGTTGAGAGACTTACTGCAAACTCTAGACGATAAAGATCGCGAGTTAGCCCAGCATTCGCTATTTATAGGCATTGCTAGGGATGAATTTAAATCTCAACTGGGACGAGGAGATTTTTTAATTCGGAATCTGCTAGGGGTAGATCCGAGAAAGGGGGCCATGGCAGTGGGCGATCGCATTCGTCCCGGTCAAAGGATACAATTTCATCTGCGAGATTCTCAAACCTCTGCTGAAGATCTAGAATTTCTCCTAGAAGCTTATCAAAAAGAAAAAGGAACATCCTTTCTAGGGGCGGGTGCTCTCATGTTTTCTTGTCTCGGACGAGGAGAAGCTCTCTATGGAGTGCCTAATTTCGATTCCAAGCTCTTTGGGCGCTATTTACATGATATTCCTCTAGGAGGTTTTTTCTGCAACGGAGAAATCGGTCCCGTAGGCGGTAGGACGTTTTTACACGGCTATACCTCGGCATTTGCTATTTTACGACGGCCCTAATCGATTTTTTCGGATTATTTTTCTTTGGATTTAGATGGTTTTTTCGCCAGATAAATGCTAACCGTCGAGAAAATAGCAACAGACGCGATCGCAACCCCTATCCATTGCCCTTTATTGTGTTTATTAGTTGCTGACTGTGAAGAACTTTTTTGAGAGACAGTTTTTCCTGGAAGAACGGTAACGCTATACGCTAGCTTAAATGGCTTAAATTTTGTCTTTCCTTTAGGAGTTCCACCGATCTCTAATTCATAAATTCCCGCTTCTGGAAAGACAATATCTGCCCCAGGAATATTTCGATACTGTTCTGCCGAGACAGCCTTTAGTGGAGGATTGGGAATTGATGAGCCTTCTATATCCTTAGATTGAGGACGAACGGTTAACTGACAGTTACACTGGTCTAGGGGAATCAGTTCTCCGCCTTGACGAGTTAAGGCAAACCAAGCTCTAGCAGGTTCTCCCGCGCGGGGATTATGATTGGGTTCGATATGAAACGTAGCGCCGACATCGCCATCGGTCTCGATGTTATGGGCGGCAACGGGGCTGATGCAACTGAGAAAAAGAATACCGCTCAGAATTTTCATCAATTCTTTTGTCATTCGTCCCTTCTCCTTTGTGAGTTGAAAACGGTCAATGGGCGGCGCGATTGCTCGTTTTTATGAGGAGACTTTTACCCGTTGTCAGTATGCTAGCGCGATCGCTACAGTTTTCCTAGGCTTAACTTCTTTTCGGAATTTAGCCTTCCTGCTCGATCCCAGGTTTTTAGAGAAGCAAGATATAATTTGTTACGAAACTGATTAAGAAAGTTTTCCCATGAGCAATCCAGTTCTGCGCGCCTTCTTTTTTGGTAGGGCTTTAGCTGAAGTCCTAAATGAGAAAGTTGAAGAGACGTTTACCAACGCCCTTAGCGAATTGGGCAAATTCGATGCCGAACAGCGAGAGCGCCTGCGCAAATTCGTTGAAGAAGTTCAGGCCAGGGCAGAGCGGGAAGCTGCTCAAGAAAGCACGACAGGGGCAACAGAGTCTTCCGGAGACTTACAGGAAGAAATCGACGAACTGCGAGCCGAAATCGCTCGCCTGCGGGCAGAAATCAAAAATTTTCGCAGTTAGTTTGCCTTGAAGCGCGATCGCGTTATTCCTCAGCCGTGTCCTTAAATTGTTAATTTTTTCTTAAAAATTTTTACAATTTTTGAGATTAATATCATCTCCAGTAAAGATTCACGAAAACAAAACGAGTGTCTGCCCTGTCTCCCAACACTAACAACACCACTCAGTACTCACCCGATCCTGACTCCAGCAAGCGCATTCTCCCAAACCCATCCCCTAAGAGTGCCTATCGCTGGAATCAAGAAAATTACTCTATCAATCGCCGACGCTTTGATATTTGGCGGTTCGTTTTGCTATTGCTGCTCAAATTGTGGCTCAACGGCAAAAAGTGGAGCTATAAGGGTGGGTACGAGGAAGCCAAGCTTTTCCGACGCAGAAAAATGCAAGCAGCTTGGATTCGAGAAAGCCTACTGGAGTTGGGACCGACTTTCATTAAAGTCGGTCAGCTCTTCTCGACGCGAGCAGATTTATTCCCCGCCGAATACGTAGAAGAACTCGCCAAACTACAAGACCAAGTTCCCGCCTTTACCTACGAACAAGTAGTCGCGATCGTGGAAGCCGATTTAGGCAAGCCGATGAATAAACTCTTTCGCCATTTCGATCCCGTTCCCATCGCGGCGGCTAGCTTGGGACAAGTTCATAAAGCCCAACTGCATTCCGGGGAAGAAGTGGTCGTCAAAGTCCAGCGTCCCGGTTTGAAAAAGCTGTTCACTATCGATCTGGCTATTCTCAAAAAGATTGCCCATTATTTTCAAAATCATCCTAAGTGGGGTAAAGGACGCGATTGGCTGGGAATATATGAGGAGTGCTGCCGCATTCTTTGGCTAGAAACGGACTATCTCAACGAAGGGCGTAACGCCGACACCTTCCGCCGCAACTTTCGCACTCAAAATTGGGTGAAAGTCCCTAAAGTCTATTGGCGTTATACGTCGCCGCGAGTTTTAACGCTCGAATACGTACCTGGGATTAAAATCAGTCACTACGAAGCCCTAGAAGCGGCTGGGCTGGATAGAAAATTACTCGCTAAACTTGGGGCTAGAGCTTATCTGCAACAATTGCTTAATGACGGCTTCTTTCACGCCGACCCCCATCCCGGCAACCTGGCTGTCAGCCCCGATGGATCGTTGATTTTCTACGACTTCGGCATGATGGGCGAGATTAAGACCAATATTCGCGAAAAATTAATGCAGACCCTGTTTGGCATTGCCGAGAAAAATGCCGATCGCGTGGTAAATTCCTTGATCGAGCTGGGAGCCTTAGAGCCAACAGGAGATATGAGTCCGGTGCGGCGTTCGATCCAGTACATGCTTGATAACTTCATGGATAAGCCGTTTGAAGAGCAATCGATCGACCAAATTAGCGAAGATCTTTACGAGATCGCTTACGATCAGCCCTTTCGCTTTCCAGCGACGTTTACTTTTGTTATGCGAGCCTTTTCAACTCTAGAAGGCGTGGGCAAAGGGTTAGATCCGGAATTTAACTTTATGGAGGTGGCACAACCATTTGCTATACAGCTTATGAGCAACACAAACGGTAGAAACGGAAGCAATATTTTTGACGAACTGGGACGAGAAGCAGCGCGAGTTGGCACTACGGCGTTGGGACTGCCCGGGCGCATCGAAGATACGATCGAGAAGTTAGAACGCGGCGATATTAAAATTCGGGTGCGATCTAGCGAATCCGATCGCATTTTGCGACGTTTGAGTGCGCTTCAACTCGGAACTAACTATACTTTATTTATTGCTACCTTCATCTTGTCTGCGACAATTTTATATGTCTATGGCAAAGTACAAGCAGCAATAGCTGTTCTTTTGTTGGCAATAGCTCCCGCTTGGGCTTTCTTTCGCCTGCTCAGACGGCTCGATCGCTTAGATCGGATGTTTTAAAGGTCAACTCTGACAAATAACAGGAAAATGATAAATTGTAGAGGTTAAACGCAAATCTGGTTTATCATTGAGTATCACTTTCCTAACTATATAATCGATCGTTCCTATTACCGTGTTGGAATCAAGCTTGCCAATGATGAAACGTCGCTTCACGGGTCTTACCGATCCCGGATTGCTGCGCTCAGTCAATCAGGATAATTTCTATCTCGACCCTGAAGGGCGCTTTTTTATAGTCGCTGATGGCATGGGAGGGCATGCTGGCGGACAGGAAGCCAGTCAAATTGCCACTAAGCGAATCGCGGCTTACTTGGACGAACATTGGGATTCCGACATGGCTTCTGACGTTCTCCTAGAAGAGGCATTGAAACAAGCCAATCAAGGCATTCTCGAAGATCAATACGACCATCCCGAACGGGGAGATATGGGAACGACTGCCGTGGTGGTCGCGTTCCGCCAAAACCAACCTTGGTACGCTCATATTGGCGATTCCCGTCTTTACAGATTGCGAGATTCCCAATTAGAACAGATTAGCGAAGATCATACTTGGGTGGCACGGGCGCTCAAAGTTGGAGACATTTCCCCAGAACAAGCCAAAGTGCACCCCTGGCGGCACGTGTTATTCCAATGTCTGGGACGCAAGGATTTACACCAAATGGATATCTATCCTTTGGACGTTAAAGCAGGCGATCGCTTGCTGATGTGCAGCGATGGATTGACCGAAGAAGTCCCTGACGAACTGATTGGCGAAGTCCTTCAGTCGAGCCAGACCTGCGAAGAAGCCGCAACGCAGCTTGTCGAAGCTGCTAAAAAAGCTGGAGGCTCCGATAACATTACTGTAGTGATTATTGTTCAATACTAGCAAGCTTGTTGCCAAACTCGGTAATTAATTTCCTAGCCGATAGAAAGATAGAAAAAGTCTTCTAAAAAAAGACTCGATAGGAATTTCAGTCTATTTTAATAAAGTTGAGCTTTGAGCCTAGAACTTTAGTTCTAGGCGTTGATGCCAATTGCGAAACTTTCCTCTGTCAATACTTTCAAATCGTCCATAAAAACTCATCAGCAAGTTGATGGAAGATTAGGGAATCCTGCGCGACACATGCGTTGAAATCTTTAACCGTAGTAGGGAGGTTCGTTGCCGCGCTTCCATTTGATGTTGCAACCGATACTGGGTTTTTGGTGAGAATCGACTTCTTTACCTGCTAGTAGGGCATCGATCGCGGCGCGTAAATCTTTACCCGTCACGGGGATATTGTTGTTAGGACGGCTGTCATCCAATTGACCCCTGTAAACAAGCTGTCGATTGGCATCGAAGAGGAAGAAGTCTGGCGTACAAGCAGCCGTGTAAGCCTTAGCCGTCTCTTGGCTTTCGTCATAGCATAGGGGAAAAGTAAAGCCGAGTTCCTGTGCCATGGCTTTGAGGTTTTCGGGAGAATCGTCGGGATAGTTGGCAACATCGTTGGCACTGATGGCGACAATGCCGAGTTTGGTATCGGCGTAGTCTTTGCCAAGCTTGGCTAACTCGTGTTTGACGTGTTGAACAAAAGGACAATGCTGACAAATAAACATCACCAAAAGCGCTTCTTGGTCGGCAAATGTCTCTAGAGAAATCGTCTTGCCCCAGACAACATCCGGTAGCTGGAAATCGGGCGCTTTTGTTCCCAGCGATAACATGGTCGATTCGGTTAATGCCATTGATGCAAATTCCTAATCCGAACTAAATCTATATCTATCTTTCAATCTATATTCTCGTACAAATACTAGGATTTACAATCAAAATTCAAGTAGCGATCGCTCTCGATCGATCTTGTACTCATGGTACTAATGTTCTACAATCTGAAGAAGGATTAACACCTCAACGAATATGAAGAAACTGTTAACGTTAGTTCCTGCTCTCCCTTTAGAATCTCAAAATTTTATTGAGACTGACCCTAAAGAACGTATCAAAATTGGTTTAAAACAGTTACAGGCGCAGTCGGAAAGGATTAATCTATTATCAGCCGAGTTAGAAAGAGCCATTTGGGAATTTCAGGCGATCGCAACCCAAGTCAACCAAGACAGCCGCTTTTTTAGAGTCAAACAGCGTCATGCTAAACGATTTCAGATTTGCGAATATCGTTCGGTTTATCTTCCGGTTATTCGCCAAAAATCTGGCGGTCGTTTCGTTGTAGTATCGCGTTCTATGGATTTATCCAAACCCCAACAAAAAGCCTTTTCCCTGGTACAGCAATTGCGAAAATGGATAATCAGAAAGCCAACAAGTGCGATCTCTGAAAGTCACGAGTAGTTTTAGTGGCGATCGCAACAGAAAACTCTCAAAATAATAGATCTAAGTTGGATCGACTCTAGCTGCTTAAAGCGCTTTTCGATCGACGGTTTGACAATTTGCGATCGCGCGGACGAGTTCTTGGGGACGATAAATCAAACAATCGGGTTGATGTTGGGCTAAAATCGATGGCGAATTGAATCCCCAACCAACGGCAACTGCCTTGACGCGGCTTGTTTTGGCAGCATTGATATCTCTTGTCTCATCGCCAACATAAATGACTTCATCGGGTTGTAAATTATATTGCCTGAGAATTTTTTCGAGAACTTTATGTTTTCCAAACAAAGAAGCTCCCGAATAAATAAAATCAAACAGCGATTCTAAGTTGTTATTTTCTAGAAAAGCGCAGACATTATCCTTTTGATTAGACGTAACAATTCCCAATTGATAACCCTGCTCCTTTAAGCAAAATAGAGCGGTTTCCATTCCCGTAACTGGCTTGAGATCTCTAATTTTTTTGCCTAATTCCGTTTTGACTCTTCTCAGGAGAAAGGGAATTTTAATTGCTGCAATCTGCGATCGTTTTATAATCTCTCTAGAACTTAAAGTCTTTAAGATCTCAAGTTCGTCTTGACCTACAGGTTTATAACCAAATTCTCCTGCTAGGCGATTGGTAATTTCAACTAATGCGTCGTGAGTATCTGCAATAGTTCCATCAAAATCAAAAATTATTACTTTAACTGTCATTGTTATTTAGAAGTAGCTACCACGGAGTCGAAAAAACTCGATAGTAATGGTCTGACGTTTCTGCATTGGGATTAAGACAAGAAGGTGGCAATTTCCAGCAATTGCTTCTGGATACTTGGCTCTTTAATATTAGATTCTTTAAAATTCCTTATTTATTTAGATTAGCACGAGCATTTCGACGCAACATCGCAGGTTTAATCCTTCGTAACGCTGAGGCTGGAAATCGACGCTCCCACTCTTCATCGCTCATCTCGGCTAATTCCCTAAGTTTTGGTCCGATGTTCCAAGGATAAGGCTGAAAATCGGCAATATTCGTCTCTTTCGCAAAACGCTGATTCCACGGACAGACATCTTGACAAATATCGCATCCTGCTATCCAACCAGACAAATGGGAGGCGATCGATGTGGGTAATTCTTCGGCGCGATTCTCAATTGTATGATAGGCAATGCAGCGATTGGCATCCACTATGAAAGGTTTGGCGATCGCACCTGTCGGACAAGCTTCCAGACAGCGAGTACAAGTCCCGCAGTGTTCTGCATGGGGAGTATCGGCTTTTAAGGCTATATTAGTCAAAATTTCACCTAAAAATATCCAACTACCGTATTCTCTCGTAATTACATTTCCATTTTTGGCAATCCATCCAATTCCTGCCCGTTGCGCCCAAACTTTATCTTGTACGGGACCCGTATCGGCATAATAACGAGTTTGAATGCCTTCTGCTTGCGCTTCCAGCCATTGACTGAGGGCTTTGAGCTTTTTGTGCATTACCTTGTGGTAATCTCTTCCCCAGCCATAGCGAGAAATTTTGCCGTATTCCTTGCCCTCTGGACGTTGATGGGGCGTGTAATAGTTAAGGGCAACGCAAATGACAGATTGTACTTCGCTCATGCAGGCACGAATATCGAAGCGTTTTGGGTTCGCCATCCATGCCATATCCGCATGATATCCTAGAGCCAGCCAAGCTTGTAGTCGGGCAGCGGCTGAGTCGTCCGGATCGTTTGCGATCGCAGCAATACCGACTTGATGAAACCCCAAAGACAAGGCTTTTTCTTTAATTTGCAGACTATCGAGGGTCACGGAACAGTTACCAGTTAGCAGTAGGGCGCAACATCTTTTCTACTTGAGCCGTCTGTTATCGAATATCTATCCCCGGTTTGCGGGGAGAAAAAAAACTTTTTTTCTAGTCGCTATCTTAGTGCGAATTGGTGGGAATTTGGGAACACTAATTCCGGTAGCTAGAGGTTAAGGATATGTCGCGCCTGAATCAAAAAGCTTGGAAAATTCTACAGGCTGAAGTAGAAAAATGTGCTGCTAGCGAAAAATTCGTCCCACAAGTCGCAAGAGATATCGCGCTCAAGCGCCTAGAAAAGCTGCGCGATCGCGCGGGCAAACCAATTGCCGAAGAAGAATTGCGTCAGTTAACGAGCGATATCTTTCCCAATTTTAGCGAACAAGCCCTCAAAATAGCAGCGCAAGTGAATCGAACCTTCAGTCCTGTAGCCGTTGTATCCTGGGCAGTGGCAGGTTTGGCGGGTTTGGCAGGGCTAGTTTGGCTGGTCAATTTACCCTCAACTCGCCAACCCGTCGCTAGAACTGCATCGATTCTACTTTTCCCTACCCATGTCGAAATCGATCGGAACTATCGAGAGGCGATCGCTCATCTAGAACAAGCAGAGCAACTCGTCGATCGAGCTGCCAGCAAAAACGATCTCCAATTGGGCGCACAAAAAGTCCGACAGGCACAAAAAAATCTCGATGCCTTGCCTGTAGAAGAAGTTTTGGACGACGAACGCCAGCCATCTTGGCAGGTGACGTGGGATGAGATTAGGGCGGTACGCGATCGGGTTAGGCGCATGGAAACGATAATTTTCCAAGAAAAAAATGCGATCGCTCGACTCGAAACCTTAGAAGCAACGATCCAGCAAGCCAAACAAACTTATCATCGCTCGTTTACCCTAGCACAAAAGCAAGCAGCTATTGAGACTTGGCAGACAGCTTTAGATGAATTATTTAAACTTCCTCCAGCTACTCTGGCGGGAAGGAGGGCAAACGCCAAACTCGATACTTATCAAAGCGACTTTCAACAAGCTTCCAGTTTAGTCGCCCGTAACAACCGCGCCAATACTTTAATCGATACTGCCAAGCAATTTGCCGATCGAGCCGCTCAAACCTGTCAAAATCCTCCCCTTGGCGCAACCCAATGGCACGAATGCGTTAGTCTGTGGGAAGTCGCGATCGCACTGTTAAAAACGGTTGATGGGCCAGAGCCAGGATATCTAGAAACCCAAACTTTACTGACAACCTATCAAAGCAACTTAGGGAATATTAAGCTACGACAACAAGCAGCAGTAGATTCACCAGAAGTTCGAGCTAAAATTAAACAGTCGCAAGCTTCTCTTGCTGAAGATGCCAGCGCGATCGCTCAAAACCTATTTCTCGGTCAACTACAAGAAATCCTCATTTCCCCCAAGGCACCAGAAATGTTGAACTCGGAACCGAACGAGCTTGAGGAGTTTTAGTAACTACAATTGTATGGTCTTGGGCAGCGCGATCCGCATCCGCGCCCCGTGGAGAATCGCTCGATTTTCGGCAAGCCAGTCGCGATTAAAACACGCAATCTAAGGTACTTTTATGGATGCAGAACGTTATCTCGCCTATCTCGAATTAATCGAATCGCTGCTGGCAGCTTTGGGCGACGAGGAAGCAACCGATATAAGCTTCAAGGTCAATCCAGATTTAATCGATATCGGGTTGGTCGAAGTCATGCGCGGCGTGGCAAGTATGGCAGCAGAGCAAGGTCAACAACATTCTGCCGATTTTCTCACCGGACTCGCGCTGCAACTCGAAGCGTATCTATGTCAAAATATTTCCACCTAACAGCCGTTGATAGCGGATCTCCAACTCTTTTTTGATAGAGGGCATCTCTTTGAGAGTTGGATCTCTCATCATAATCTTTTCTGCCGCATCCCGGGCTAATTCCAACACCTCTCGATCCTCCGCTAAACTCGCCAAGGCAAAATCGGGCAATCCCACCTGACGAGTGCCCAAAATTTCGCCGGGACCGCGAAACCGCAGATCCATCTCGGAGATAAAGAAGCCATCCTGAGACTGTTCCAAGACGCTCAACCGCTGATGAGCATCTGGGGTTTTACTGCTACTCATTAACAAACAGTAAGACTTATGGCTGCCGCGACCGACGCGACCCCGCAACTGATGCAACTGGGATAAGCCAAACCGTTCTGCATTTTCGACTAACATCACGGTCGCATTGGGCACGTCTACCCCAACCTCGATGACGGTGGTAGCAACGATAATTGGCGTTTGATTGTCTCTGAATGCATTGAGGGCTGCTTCTTTATCCTGGGAATTCATGCGCCCGTGCAATAGCCCGATTTGAAAGTCGGGAAAGATAGTTTCTCTGAGGCGTTGGTATTCGTCTACGGCGGCGCGAACGTCAAGCTTTTCCGATTCTTCAATGACTGGAAAAATCACGTAGGCTTGTCGTCCTTGGGCAACTTCTCGCCGAATGAGTTCGTAAGCTTGGCTGCGTTCTCTTCCCGATAAGACGGTCGTCTGAATCGGTTGCCTTCCTGGAGGCAATTGGTCAATTTGACTCACGTCTAAATCCCCGTGCATGGTCAGCGCTAGCGTTCGGGGAATGGGAGTTGCCGTCATGGAGAGAACGTGGGGGGATTGTCCTTTGGATAGTAAACGCGCCCGTTGTTGCACGCCAAAGCGATGTTGTTCGTCAATGACGACTAAACCCAATCTGCGGAAGTTAACGGGGTCTTGTATGAGAGCGTGAGTTCCTATGAGTAAGGGCAATTCTCCCGTTTGCAATTGAGCATGAATTTCCCGACGTTTAGAGACTTTGGTAGATCCGGTGAGGAGTTCTACAGGGAGATGCAGCAAGTTAAACCAACTGACGATTTTGCGGTAATGTTGTTCTGCTAGGACTTCTGTTGGTGCCATCATTGCAGCTTGATAGCCTGATTGAATGGCAGCAAGAATGGCAAAGACGGCAACGATTGTTTTGCCCGAACCCACATCTCCTTGTACTAAGCGATTCATCGGCGTGGAGGAGTTTAAATCGGCGAGAATTTCGCTAACAACACGTTTTTGAGCATTAGTCAAGCTAAAAGGAATGATTTGATTAAATTTCTCGATTAATTGACCAGAAGGGGTAAAAATGGCGCTTGTTTCGGTTTGACGCTGCTGGTGTCGGCGGTGGAGAAATCCTAATTGTAGGTAGAAAAACTCGTCGAACACCAATCGCCGTCGCGCGTAACCCAGAGTATCTGCATCGGTGGGAAAATGAATATTGGCGATCGCATCTTTTAACCCCAGCAATCCATATTGATTGCGCAGACTGACTGGCAAGGGTTCTTTAATTTGACTAATCGCTCCCATCGCCCCAATCACCGCCTTTCTGACGACATCGGCCGTGATGCCTTCAGATAGCGGATAAACGGGCAGCACTCGACCGATTTTCAGCGATTCGATACTCGCTCCTAAACTATCTAGTACTTCAATTTCTGGATCTTCGAGCGTCAAGCCATACTTATTTTTTCTGACCAATCCAGAGGCAGCGACTACCGAACCGAGAGGATATTGCCGTTTTTGATTTTCCTGCCAACCACGGTTGGTAAAGCGAGTTCCAGCAAAAAAACGATTGAGCTTGATTTGTCCGGTTTTATCCCTTATAAGTAGCTCAAAAATCGTTAATTTGCTATTTTTTGGACTGGTAAAGCAGTTACAGCGTCTGACGGTTCCGATGACTGTTACGGTTTCTCCAGCGACGAGATGGGCAATATTGACTTGACGGGCATAATCGATGTGGTCGCGGGGATAGTAAAAGAGAAGATCGCGCACGGTTCGCAAACCGAGACGCTCTTCTAAAGATTTCTCTCTGATGCGTCCTACCTCGGCCAAAGTGCCGATCGGATCGTCGAGACTGACGAAGCGATCGCTAGCTGTTTTACTATTCCCAATCGCGGGTTTCGTGCGAGGAAGTTTGGGTTGAGAGAGTTCGGGAGAAGATTCTAGCGTCTGTCTGAGGTCGTAAAGAAAGCGACGTGCTTCTAGGACGAGCGATTGACGCTGCGCTGGGGGCAGCTGGGAATAGCGGGCAAACCGAAGCGCAAATTCCTGCCAGCGACGGCGTTCCGATCCGGGAGTGCCGACGGGGGGCGCTTGTCCGAAACTCAGGCAGAGAAATTCGCTAAAGCGATATTGATTGCCCGCGAGGTCGGTAAAACCCCGTTGTGCTTCTATCGAAAGCGCTTTTTGCAACCGTACCCAGTCTGGAATTTCAGAATTCATAATCGATCGTAATTCCTTAATCTTCGTACCAAGTCGCACGCCATGCTGCTTCAGCTTCAGCAATGGCCGATTCGCGTTGTAGTTGAAGATATTGTTGCCGAATTTTTTTGAGTTTTTCTAGCCAAGTGCGAACGCGATCGCGTTCGATGTTTAAGGTCGGATCGGAAAATTCAATCTCTACAAGTCGCAGATGAATGGCTGTTAGCTTGGTTATTTTGGCATTCTCTTTGGGCGCTGGCGATTCTTGTTCGCCTTCTCGTTCGGTTTCGACTAATAAGCTTAGGAGATTGGGGGAACCGCTCGCCGAGGCAGCGCTTGCTTCAGTTTGCATCGCCATTTCTAGAATTTTTACTGGCACTTGAGCGGGTAAAATTTGGGCTTCTTGCAAAAAGAAATTAACTTCTTGAGATAAAGTTTCTAAGGTCTCTTGAATGCCTTGCTCTATTTGTTGGCACCAACGAATTAGGTCTTCCGGATTGGCTATTTTTTCGGATTCTGGTTCTTGTGCTCGGACTTCTGTTTCTGGTGGCGATGCTTCCTCGGAAGGCGGCAATAAAAGCTCTTCTGCTTCTAGGGGAGTGACATCGCTAGAATGAATGGGAAGAGCTAAAAGCGCGAGTAGTTGAGACTGAAGATTTTTTCCTAGTTTTCTCAGATTTTCTTGTAGTTTCTGGCGATCTCTTCCAGATAATTTTAAAAATGATTCTGGGTAGGCTTGGGTGCAAATCTGATAGCTTGCCAAAATTAACTGTTTTCTGGCTGAATGACTCAATAATTTTAGATATCTGCCATAGAGCGCCCGTAGTTCAACGGCAAGATTGGCAACTTTCTCTTCTAGTGTTGCTAGATCTTGCTTGATTTGTTGCATTGCTCTGGCCATATCAATTTGTCAATTCAATAGCAATCCGATCGAGATACCCCCTTGTGCGCTTCTTCAGGGATTCTTTAAATATAATCATTAATCGTAAAAAGGCAAAAGTTGAGAAACAAGTTTCCTTCCTTTTGCCTTTTTTAGGAGAGACCCGATTCATCGCGTCTCTTTTTTGGGGTGTGCCTTATTTTTTCTTTTTGCCTCCTTTGGACTTTTTGTCTTTTTCGACGGTTGTAGCCTTGGTATCGGGTTTGGCTTCTGGCTCGGTTTTTTCTTCAACTACTTTCGTCTTTTGACCGGTTTGAGCAGCGACTTCTTGGGCGAAGTCGGTTTGTTGTTTCTCGATGCCTTCTCCTAGAACGAAACGAGCAAAACGTCGTACTTGGATGTTTTCGCCTAGTTCGGCAATACTTTGTTTGACCAACTCTTCAACGGAGATGTTCTGATCCCGAATATAGGGCTGGTCGAGCAAAGATAGCTCTTTTAGGCGCTTTTCAATCCGACCCTGGACTATCTTCTCCTTAATGTTATCGGGTTTGTTAGCCAGATCTTCTCGTCCCATTTCGATTTCTTTCTCTTTTTGGACAACTTCTGGCGGGATATCCGCAACCTTCACGTATTCAACGTTGGGGCAGGCAGCGATTTGCATGGCAATATTGTTAACCAATTCTTTGAACTTTTCCCCACGGGCTACGAAGTCGGTTTCGCAGTTGACTTCTACTAAAACGCCAATCCGACCTCCCGTGTGGATATAGCTACCGACTAATCCCTCAGCGGCAGTTCGACCCGCTTTTTTCTCTGCCGAGGCAACACCTTTTTTGCGCAGCCATTCGGCAGCAGCCACTAGATCGCCGTTAGTTTCTTGCAGCGCTTTTTTGCAGTCCATCATGCCAGCGCCAGTTTTTTCGCGTAGCTCTTTGACCAGTTGTGCCGAGATTTCCGCCATTTTACTCGTGTTCCTACACTACATAATATTGATAGTTCGGAGTTCGGAGTTTTTAATTTAAGTAAAATCGATTCCGAACACCAAATTCCTAACTCTTAGTTAATTATCTTCGTCTTCGTCCTCGCTAGCATACTCTGCTGCTAAGTCCGAGTAATCCTCTTCGTCTTCGCCTTCTTCTTCGTAATCGGCTTCTTCAACGCTTTCTTCAAACTCTTCGTAATCCTCGTCGGTGTCGAGTTGCCCGTGACGACCTTCATAGATGGCATCCGCCAATTTTCCGATCACGAGTTTGATCGAGCGAATCGCATCGTCATTGGCAGGGATGGGAACGTCAACGACATCGGGATCGCAGTTAGTATCTAACAGCGATACGATGGGAATTCCCAATTTTTGGCATTCTCGGATAGCATTATACTCCCGTCGCAGGTCTACAATGACCGCAATATCGGGAAGCTTGCGCATGGTTTTGAGACCGCTAAGATATTTTTGAAGTTTGGCGAGTTCTCGGCGCAGAACGGAGGCTTCTTTTTTGGGTCGCTTGGCAATACTGCCATTTTCTTCGAGTGCCTCTAGTTCTTTCAATCGCTCGATTCGCGATTTGATCGTTTCCCAGTTGGTGAGCATTCCGCCCAACCAGCGCTGGTTGACGTAGTTAGCGCCGCATCGAGAGGCTTCTTGCGCGATGATTCCGGCAGCTTGACGCTTGGTGCCGATGAATAAAAACCGCTTCCCTGCCTCGGCTGACTTACGTACGTAATCGTAAGCTTCTTCCATCAATTGGGCGGTCTGCACTAAGTCAATAATATGGACTCCGTTGCGAGCCGTATAAATATATTGAGACATTTTCGGGTTCCAGCGACGGGTTTGGTGCCCGAAGTGAACTCCCGATTCTAGTAATTCAGCAAGCGTTACAACTGGCATAGGTAAATTTCTTCTCCGATTCGGGTTGCTCCTCCATCCAGGAATGTTGTTTTTGTCCTTCGTCCTCTGTCCTTTATTGGTTTCCAATTTTGACAAATGACCAATGATCGATAACAAACCCGAAAGCCTGGATGTGCGATATTAGACAACTTTTCTAGAGTAGCATAAAAACAAGATTTTGAATTAAGTGGATGGCTGCGATCGCACCGACCGCTTTTTGAAATCGCTAGAATTAAACTAACTAAGGCATCAGAGCTTAATTCAACGCGATTTCTCTGAAGCAACCCTGAAGCTTGTCTAAAGTTCCCAGGCTCGCGAAAAAACTTTTCCTATCATAGGAGAAGCGACAAAAAAACCTTCTCAGAGGCTTTAGTAAAGTCGGTGTCACTGCTCTTAGAGAGATCGTTGCTACACCCTAGGGAAAGATGAAAACCATGTATAACTCCGAACAGCTCATCATTCCAGAGCACAGCTTGGATCGGGATTGCACGACCCTCTCTCGCCACGTTCTCCAACAATTTCAGAGTTTCTCCCCAGAAGCTCAAGATCTCAGCGCGATTATGAGCCGCATTGCCCTGGCTGCCAAACTGATTTCCCGTCGCCTCAGTCGCGCTGGATTAATGGCAGGCGTACTGGGCTTTACGGGCGAAGTTAACGTCCAAGGGGAATCGGTCAAAAAGATGGATGTCTATGCCAACGAGGTATTTATCTCCGTCTTCAAGCAAAGCGGTTTGGTCTGTCGCTTGGCATCGGAAGAGATGGAAAACCCCTATTACATTCCAGAAAACTGCCCCATCGGGCGCTACAGCCTACTTTACGACCCCATCGATGGCTCCTCTAATGTCGATATCAATTTGAACATCGGTTCTATCTTCTCGATTCGCCAACAACAAGGAGAAGATTTAGACGGACAAGCGAGCGATTTATTGCAAGACGGTCGCCAACAAATTGCCGCCGGCTATATTCTCTATGGTCCCGCTACCATACTGGTTTATTCTCTCGGTCACGGGGTGCATTCCTTTATCCTCGATCCGAGCTTGGGAGAATTTATTCTCTCCCAAGAAAATATCAAAATCCCAGAACACGGACCCGTGTATAGCACCAATGAGGGTAATTTTTGGCAGTGGGAAGAACCCTTTCGGGAATACACGCGCTACGTGCATCGCCATGAAGGATACACGGCACGCTATAGCGGCGCGCTAGTGGGAGATATTCACCGAATTTTGATGCAAGGCGGCGTATTTCTCTATCCGGGAACGGTGAAAAAACCAGAAGGAAAATTGCGCTTGCTCTACGAAACCGCCCCCCTCGCTTTTTTAATCGACCAAGCGGGAGGACGAGCGAGCGATGGAACGCGAAACCTTCTCGATATCGTGCCCGATAAACTGCACATGCGGACTCCTTTGATTATTGGCAGTACCGAGGATGTTAAGTTGGTCGAGTCATTTATCCAGGATTGGAAACGGCGAGGTCAAGAGATCGCCGTTCCGGTGCATTCTTGAGTGAGAGATGAAGGATCGAACGAGGTGAATTGGAGGGAGTTAATTATGACGACAGCAACGAATCCCATTTTTGAGATCGAGAAGAAATACGGTCAAAGCATTTGGTTGGATAATTTAAGCCGCGACCTTATCGAATCGGGCGAATTGAAGCAATTAATCGAGCGCCGGGGAATTGTGGGAATTACCTCCAATCCAGCCATTTTTGAGAAAGCGATCGCGGGCAATAAAATCTACGATGCCGATATCGAAGCCGGGATCAAAGCCGGAAAGTCGGTCGAAGAGATTTATGAGTCTTTGATTTTTACCGATATCCGCAATGCCTGCGATATTTTGAAGCCAGTTTATGAAGAAACTAACGGGTTAGACGGTTATGTCAGCATCGAGGTCCCGGCAACCATTGCCAGAGATACAGAGGCGACTATTAGAGAAGTCAGACGCTATTTTCAAACCATCGATCGCCCGAATTTAATGGTCAAAATTCCGGGCACGCCGGAAGGATTGCCAGCGGTCGAACGAGCGATTAGCGAAGGCATTAATGTTAACGTCACCTTGCTTTTTTCTGTGGATAGTTATGTCGAAACCGCTTGGGCATATATAAGGGGACTAGAAAAGCGAGCAGCTGAAGGCAAGGAGATTAGTAAAATTGCTTCGGTGGCGAGTTTCTTCCTCAGTCGAATCGATACCAACATCGACAACCGCATCGATGCCAAACTAAAAGCCGGTGCAGACAGCATCGAGCAAGAGGCAAAATTGCGAGCCATCAAAGGTAAAGTGGCGATCGCCAATGCCAAAATCGCTTACCAGAAGTATAAGGAAATCTATAGCAGCGATCGCTGGCAAGCCTTGGCAGAAAAAGGAGCAAAAGTGCAGCGCTTGCTCTGGGCTTCTACTAGCACCAAAAACCCCGAATACAGCGACGTGATGTATGTTGACGAACTGATCGGCGCTAACACGGTTAATACGCTACCGCCGCAAACCATCGAAGCTTGTGCCGACCATTGCCATCCCGGCGATCGCATCGAAAGCGATGTCGAAGGCGCGTATCGACTGATGGAAAGTCTCAAAGATCCCGATATCGACATCGATCTTAAAGAAGTGATGGATGAATTGCTCGAAGACGGGATCGATAAATTCGTCAAACCTTTCGAGTCCTTAATGTCTTCTTTAGAGACTAAAGTCAAGCAGTTAGCTACTGTTTAATCAGTAGTGAGAAGGGGATTGGGCAATTTCCTTTCCCCTGCGATCGCTCCTCATACTTTTGGAAACTGCCATGTCAAGTGCCTATTCCCTATTCAAGCTCGATCGAGCTTTCCGCGTTTGCGAAGCGCCTTCAGATGAAACCAAGTACCATCTGAAAATCGCACCGCTAGACGAGACAGAAAAAGTGCGATTGCAGGAACTCGAAGCGATCGTCGCTCAAGGACTTCAGACGTTTTACGAAGTCGGTCAAGCGCTCATTGAGATTCGAGACAGAAAACTCTACGGCGAACCCCACAAAACCTTTGAAGCGTATTGCAAGGAGAAGTGGAGTCTGACGAAACGAAGGGCTTATCAATTCATGAATGCCTCAGCGGTCATTCAAAATTTGTGTACCATGGTACACAAATTTCCGACGAGCGAACGTCAAGTTCGTCCCCTTACTAAACTTCCCCCAGCACAGCAGTTAGAAATCTGGCAAAAGGCAGTGGAAGAATCGCCCAATGGCACTCCAACTGCGAAGATAGTCGAACGTTTGGTCAAAGAACAAGAAAACTCCACCGCAAAGAAAAAACCTCTCTCAGAAGTAGAGCAATTACGTCAGGAAAACGAGCATTTAAAAGAAGAACTCAAAAGACAAGCTCAACAGAGAGAACGACGCGCTGCTTTAGTAGCCGCAGAATTAGAGCAATTACGAGAAGAAAATAGACAACTCAAAGCCGAACTCAGACAACGGGATTTGGATTGGGAAGTACGACTGGCAGTAGAGAGAGAAAAAATTCGGGCTGAAGTTGAAGCTCAGATGGAGGCTAAATATCGAGGAATCATTGATTGGCTGACAGCACAACTTGCCGAGATGACCGCCAAATACGAAGCCGTTCTAGCAAGACTCGAAGCGATAGAAGGAGCAAAAGAATAGATGGTAACGTTCCTAGAAAATCCCCTGCGCGTCGGACTGCGCCAAGAAAGAACTCCAGAACCTCTCATTTTAGTTATCTTTGGAGCTTCCGGGGATCTAACGCAGCGCAAGCTCATTCCCGCCTTATATCAACTCAAACGGGAACGCAGGCTTCCGGCAGAAATGACGGTTGTTGGCGTTGCTCGTCGAGATTGGAGCGATGATTATTTCCGAGAACAGATGCGCCAGGGGATCGAAGAATTCTCCAATGGCATCGGCAACGAAGCCTTATGGCAAGACTTTGCCGAGGGATTGTACTACTGCTCCGGCAATATGGACGATCCAGAAAGCTATCAAAAGCTAAAAGCCCTGTTGGAAGAACTCGACGGACGGCGAGGAACTAGGGGCAACCGCGTCTTTTATTTGTCCGTCTCGCCCAACTTCTTTGCCCCGGCGATCAAACAACTCGGTGCAGCAGGAATGCTTCGAGAGCCGCTCAAAACTCGCCTCGTCATTGAAAAGCCGTTTGGGAAAGATTTGAGTTCGGCACAGACGCTAAACCGAGTCGTGCAAAAAGTCTGCAAAGAAGAGCAAGTCTATCGCATCGACCACTACCTCGGCAAAGAAACCGTTCAAAATCTCCTAGTCTTTCGATTTGCCAACGCCATTTTTGAGCCGCTGTGGAATCGACAGTTTGTCGATCACGTACAAATTACGGTAGCAGAAACCGTCGGCGTAGAAGACAGGGCGGGTTACTACGACACCGCCGGCGCGTTGAGGGACATGGTGCAAAACCACTTACTCCAACTCTTTAGCCTTACAGCGATGGAACCGCCCAACGCCCTCAATGCCGACAGCATTCGCAACGAAAAAGTCAAAGTCCTGCAAACTACCCATCTAGCCGATATTCATAACCTAGAGCGATCGGCAGTTCGCGGTCAGTACAAAGCAGGCTGGATGAAGGGCAAACCCGTTCGCGGCTATCGAGAAGAACCCGGCGTAAATCCTAACTCGACAACCCCAACCTTTGTAGCTCTCAAACTAACCATCGACAACTGGCGCTGGCAAGGCGTTCCTTTCTATCTGCGCACGGGCAAACGCATGCCCAAAAAAGTAAGCGAAATTGCCATTCAATTCCGGGACGTTCCCTTGCTCATCTTCCAGTCCGTAGCGCATCAAACCAACCCCAACGTATTAAGCCTGCGCATTCAGCCCAACGAGGGGATTTCGCTGCGCTTTGAAGCGAAAATGCCCGGTTCCGAACTGCGGACGCGAACGGTGGAAATGGACTTCGATTACGGATCGTCCTTTGGCATGGCAGGAGCGGATGCTTATCATCGACTGCTGCTAGATGCGATGTTAGGCGATCAAACCCTCTTTACCCGCGCCGACGAAGTAGAAGAAGCTTGGCGAGTCGTTACCCCCGCTTTAGCCGCTTGGGATGCACCCGCCGACCCTGCAACCATTCCCCAATACGAAGCGGGAACCTGGGAACCCCCAGAAGCCGAATTGTTAATCAACCGAGACGGTCGGCGTTGGAGAAGACTGTAATGAAGGACAGAAGACAGAGGACTAAAGACAAATGACTACCACAGAAATCTCCCCTTTAGTTTCCTTGCAAGCTCCCAAAGATGTCTCAATCGATGAAATTGAGGCAGAACTGCGAGAAATCTGGAAACTCTATGGCGAAAACGAAGAAGGAATAGCCGCAACGCGGGCGGCTACATTTAGCTTGTTGGTATACGAACCCACGCCGACGCAGCAGATGCTAGCCTCTTTGGGGTACTACACCGGACCGATTGACGGGATTGCCGGACCGCGAACGACTGCTGCAATCAAGTCTGCTCAAAAAGCTTATGGCTTGGAGGCAACGGGCAAATCAGACGAAATATTTCTCAAGAAATTACAAGAGGAATATCAACAAGCCAAAGCCGAAGGCAAACTTGACGATGCCACCCAGAGAATGGAAAAGCAGTATTCTCCCGATTTGGAAGGAGCGGGCATTGCCGACGCGATCGCGGCTTCTAACCCTTGTCGTATCATTACCCTGTGCCCCACTACCGAGGAAGACAAAGGGGTAACGGCTCAGGTTTCCGCCTATTGTCCGATTCAAAAACGGACTCATAACAAGCTAATCTGTTGCGAGTACATCATGTTGCGGGGAACTGCCGATGCCTTAGAGCGAATTGGCGGCATCGTGTCCGAACTGACGATTAACGGACTGCCCAAATTCCTCTGGTGGAAAGCCAGCCCCGAACCCGAATACGGTCTATTCAAGCGACTGTCTTCTCTGTGCGACACGATTATCGTCGATTCGAGCACCTTTAAAGAACCAGAGGCCAACTTGTTGCGGATTGGCGAACTCCTCGCTAAAGGCATTCCCATGACTGACTTGAACTGGGGACGGCTTGCTGCTTGGCAGGAATTGACGGCTGAAGCCTTCGATCCGCCAGAACGCCGTCAGGCGCTCTCAGAAATCGATCGCGTTACCATCGATTACGAGAAAGGCAACCCATCCCAGGCGCTCATGTTCTTAGGCTGGATTGCCAGTCGCTTGAAATGGCGACCCGTTTCTTACCGAAAAGAAGGCGGCGACTACGACATCCGGCGGATTAGCTTGCTCTCCGAAGATTGCCACTCTATCGAAGCCGAGTTGGCTGGCATTCCTTTAGCCGATTCGGGAGAGGTAGCGGGCGACTTAATTAGCTTGCGCTTAAGCTCTACCAACCTAGAAGCCGATTGCTGCACTGTCCTGTGTTCGGGAACGACTGGATGCATGCGCATGGAAGCAGGCGGCGGCGCTCAAGCTTGTCGTATCCAGCAAGTAACGCCCCTATGGGATCAAAAGACAGAAACGTTGTTAAGTCAGCAGTTTCATCGCTGGGGTCGCGACATACTCTACGAAGAAAGCATGAGCGTTACCGCTCAGATTATTAAGTTAGCCGATTAGAGAGAGCAGGGACGAGATAATGGTGTTGGCGGGTTCGGTATGGTCAGACTCGGCAGGCGATCAAGCAAAATCTCGCGCTCGATCCGATCTGCCAGCGTAGTCTCGCTTTTGAGCGTCGCCAGGGTCGCGTGCCCTGCGATACAGGCGATCGCGCCAAGTTCGGGGAACTCTAGAATCCTTTACTCGTTCTATCGCTAAAGCGGAATACAGCAAGGAATAACGATGCATCCACCCTCTCTCTTCTCGCCTTTTAGCGCCTTTACAAAACTTTATGCCAGAACAGAAAAAAAATCTTCTCAATTCCGTAATTTCACCAAAAAAGATTGTAGATAGCGCTTAGAGCATTGGGATTAATTGTATTAGCGTGGGGTTAGCCATCTTTACTCGATGGCTACTTTTTTTGGGAACTAGAAGCTAACAGGTTGTCCCAAAAGTATAGAAGGTGCAAGGTACAAGGTACTCCGCCGCCTCACGTCCGAGCCCGAAAAGCACTTCGTCATGTTAAGCATCGCGATCGCGGCGAACTGTTTAATGAACTCTCCGGTGGGACAAAAAGTCTAAACGGCAGACAGAACTGATGTAGAGCCATGCTAAAAACCAAGTCTCAGCAAACGGAGCCAGAAAATTTGGCGACCTTACCGCCTCGTCCGAAAACGCCTGAACTACTGCGGATGCTCAATCTGATTTTTCGTCCCGTAGACTACATGGACAATTATGGAAAACGCTATGGCGATTTCTTTACTGTCGGCAGCGAAAAAAATCCCTTCGTCTACGTCAGCAACCCCCAGGCAATCCAAGAGATTTTTACAGGCGATCCCTATCGATTTGATACTCGGATGAGGGGAGGATTTATTTACTTATTGCTAGGGGCAAACTCGCTATTATCCCTCGACGGTGCGAGACACCAACGGGAGCGAAAGCTTTTAATGCCACCTTTTCACGGCGATCGCTTGCGGGCATACGGTCATCTCATCTGCGAGATTACCCGACAAGTAACGGAATCTTGGCAAGTAGGCAAATCCTTTCAAGTTCGCTCCTACATGCAAGAAATTACCTTGAGAGTCATTTTACAAGCCGTCTTTGGCTTGCAGCAAGGAGAGCGTTGCGATCGCTTGAGGCAACTTATCGGTTCGATGCTCGATTCCATCAGTTCTCCCCTCAGTTCTACCACGATGTTTTTTCCAGCGCTGCGAAAAGATTGGGGAAACTGGAGTCCGTGGGGTCGCTTTTTACGCCAACAGGAACGAGTCGATCACCTTTTGTTCGATGAGATTCGGGAACGTCGAGAACGGGGGAATTTAGACGGTGAAGATATTCTCACCTTACTGATGTCGGCTCGCGATGAAGAAGGAAAGCCGATGACAGACCAAGAGTTGCGCGATGAATTGATGACGCTCTTGTTTGCCGGACACGAGACGACTGCATCTGCACTATCTTGGGCGTTGTACTGGATTCAGTATCTCCCAGAGGTGCAAGAAAAGCTGCGCTCCGAGCTAGCCACTCTCCCAGAAGAAGCCGATCCCAGCGAGATCGTCCGACTTCCCTATCTGACTGCCGTCTGCCAAGAAACCCTGCGAATTTATCCCATTGCTTTAGCTGCCTTTCCTCGCATCTTAAAAGCCCCGCTAGAACTCATGGGCTATCAGTTTAAAGCGGGTACGATGCTGGCTCCCTGTATTTATCTAACCCACCATCGCGAAGATTTATACCCAGAACCCAAGCATTTCAAGCCAGAGCGCTTTTTGGAGCGACAATATTCTCCCTTTGAATATTTTCCCTTTGGCGGCGGCAATCGTCGCTGCATCGGCATGGCATTGGCAATGATGGAGATGAAATTGGTACTGGCGACAATTTTATCTGACTATCAACTGGCACTGACTAGCAATCGTCCCGTGAAGCCAGTTCGTCGCGGTTTAACCATTGCTGCACCTGGTAGCTTGCGAATGGTCGTAACAAGTATAAATTAAATTTCTCGATACACTCGTTTGGGAGAACTTTGGAGGTCGATCGCAATAGCTACGGGGCGATTGCTGCGCTCTTTTGGCAACTGCGCTCCCCATTTCTGAAGGCTTTTCATTACGGCTTCTCGAACGACGGGTTCTTGCTCCCTAGAGAGCATCAGACAGAAATATTCGACCAGCTGAGGCTGGTAGACTTGACGCCAACGAGGTTGGCTAGCCAAATGGGAGAGTTGTCGCACGGCTATCAAGCGTTTGAGGGGATCGGCCGCTGTTAGATCTGGCAAGAGATGCTCGAATTTTCCCTCATCTCGCCGATCGCGATCGCTAATAAGGTGCCAAATTAAAAGGAGAAGCGTCAAGACAGTCCCAAACCCCTGTAAAATCGTCCCCGTTGCCAGCCAGCGGTTCTCAGAGTCTGCCCAAATAGAAGCGGCAATGTAGGTACTCAAGGCAGCCAATCCGCCGCTTCCAACCGCAACAGTCAACTTTCCCTGAGATCCTCTAAAAAACTGTCGCCAATGGAACCAGTAGGCTTGCCAGTTCCATCCCTGCATAAAATAGACAAGCAACATCAATCCTACCCCAGCAACCGTTGCCAGTACCAGTTTCCAGTTCCACAACAGCATCGCGGTAACCCCCAAAGCGGCAAGAAACCAACCAATTGCCTTTCGGATTGATTTTTTGCAGAGGAATTTAATCAGTTGTCTCTCGACTCGATTGAATGACGGGTTGCCAATCGAATAGCGAACTTGTTTCCACCAGTGCGATGCTTGTGCCACAGGGAATTCCTATTAAAGTGGACGATCGATAAAATTTTGTTTTTTAATGGCTGTTATTAGCATAGATCGGGAACGATCCGATCGCGAAATGCCACTGCCTAACTAATTTTACAGAGGTTTAGCGATTTGGAGGTGAAATGCGATCGCGCAATGCATCAAAAATTTAACTATTTATAACCTAATCGCTAAAAATAGCTTTCTCGCAACGCTTCTAGATAATCTATCGCCGCTTCTAGCTTATTGTCGTAAGCATGGGAAAATTCTTCAAACCACATTCCTTCTTCAGAACGAGGATTGAGTTTTTTTAACCACTCTTGCGCTTGTTGCCTCAATGCCCGTCGTTTTCGCTGCCGCCGTTCCAGGAGTTCTTGCTGTTGGCGTTCTCGTTCCAAGCGCTCTTTTTCTCGATATTCAGCTTGAATGTCTTGTAAGAACCTATTATCTGATGAGGACGCAACGGTTGCTGGAGGAGTCGATTGTAGGGGTTGTGGGGAATGGTTTTTCGGGTCTTCCAATTCAGCCTTCACCTGTGCTAGTAAATTATCGATAAGCGGTTGCGATCGCGTTGGTTCCGAAGATGGCGATGCTGGCTGATTTTGTTCGTACTCGGCTTTTAGTTGGGCGAGTAATTTCTCCATTTCGTCCATAATACTTACCCTTGGGCTAGTACAGCGTAGGGGATTTCATTGACTGATTACTGATATTAGTCAGCGATCGCGTTGAGCAAAACTTCCGTTAAGGTGTAATTTTCCATATCTTGGATAGTTATCGTATCGACGATATCAAATTTTGCCCCGACGGTTTGCATTTCGTCGTCTAGCGCCTTGAGAAAGCGCGTTGCTTCGGCATCATTGCCGATTTGAATGAAAGAAATCGCCAGTTCTTCATCTTTTTCCATACGCCGCGACGCTTCGATGATGACGCGCATCACTGCCTTGCGATCGTCGGGTTCCCCATCGGTGACGACCAAAATAATTTCTCCATTCGGTTTTGTCTGTCCGGCTGCTTTGCGCTGAAAGTAACCGTTGACGGCATCTTGCAGAACCCCTGCCAAGTCCGTCCCGCCGAGGGGTTCGTTTTCGAGAAAAATTTGTCGGACTTTGCTAGAGGTAACGTTGTCGTAGCGCTTAAACCTTCCCGAAAAGGTGTAGACGGTAATGCCATCGGGATCGACTTCTTCGCATTTGCTTGCCAAAGCCAGGGTTGACTCCTGCATCGAACTCCAGCGACTTCTGCCGCCTGGCTGGTCTTTAATTGACATGCTGCCGCTTTTGTCAATAATGAGCGTACAATCGCGTTGGTCTAACATTACCGTCTCCATAAATTACTCTGTACGAGCAAGGTATGTCTTACTCCCATTAATCGACGATAGCATCGAGCCAGTCTTCCGTCATCGTTAAATTCTCTAGATCCTCAACACTGAGCCTTAGCGATTCTTCTTTTATATTTGTTTGATTGGCTCAAAAAAATAGGAGAACAAGCGCTCGGTTCCAAGTCCAGGATTGAAGCGCTCCTCATTGCCATTGTTTCTGCGGCATAGCCATGAAAAATTTTGGGTGCGATCGATCGCGATATTAGCCGTCCGATTTAGAAAATCCGTAATAAAATTGAATCGGATTCTTGAGAGCCTAAGTTTTTGTAAACGAATAGAAGATGGGGATACTGACTAGAAAATGAGATTTCAAGAGCGGCTCTTTATGTCATTAATCGTAGGTGAGGATGGCTAATAACAATCTCAACGAGAGCAATGACTATCGCTCGACCGAGACAGCGAGGAATCGTAGATTGAATGCTTACCATCTCGATCGAACGATTAATTATTGGCCCCCTGGCAAACAATTAGAAGATGGGAAATATACGATCGTTCAAAAATTGAGCAGTGGCGGTTTTGGGATTACTTATTTAGCGCAGGATAATAGAAGTTGCGATCGCGTAGTTGTCAAGACCCTCAGCATAGAATATATCCCGCCCGATCGCTTCGAGCGATTCCGTAAAGATTTTCTTAACGAAGCCGTTCGGTTGGCAAAATGTTGCCATCATCCTCACATCGTCTGCATCATTGAGTTGATTGAAGAGGAAGGGTGGCCCTGCATTGTCATGGACTACATTCCCGGTCAAGATTTAGAAACGATAGTCAGACAAAAGATCCTATCGCCTGAAGAAGCTTTGCGCTATATCAGACAGATTGGCGCGGCATTAATTACCGTCCACCAACAAGGATTGCTGCATCGAGATATCAAGCCGAAAAATATTATCATTCGAGCCGATAGAGATGAGGCAGTTTTAATTGATTTTGGCATCGCTCGCGAATACAATCCTAATGTGGAAAGATCGCTGACAGCTTTTATGTCGGGAGGTTATACGCCTGTCGAACAAATTTATCCCAACGAACGCGAAAACAAAGCGGGGTTTTATACTGATGTTTATGGACTATCAGCAACTTTATATTATCTCGTGACAGGAACCAATCCTGAAGATGCACAAAGTCGAGTCATTAATTTAGCTAACCATCGCTCCGATATTTTAGTCAATCCTCGGACAATTAATCCAGAAATCAGTGCCGAATTGGATCGGGCAATTTGCAAAGGGATGGAGATCTATCCAGCCAATCGACCTCAAACCATACAAGAATGGCTCGACCTTTTACCAAATTCTTCTCATGAATTAGAAAGAGAGCAAACTTTAAAACTCGCGGCAAACCACCGTCAAAACAGCCATCCAAATCAATCGGTTCTTCGACCTTTAAAAAAAGGAAAACTTGGCAGAAAATCTAAAAGACATCTGGTTTGGATTATTGCAGGAGCGTTGAGCGCGATCGCACTCAGTATAGGCGCGATCGGGGTTCTACAAAGAATCCTAGAACGACCCACTCAAATTGACTCGAATAGCCATTCGAGTGTTGAGTTTGACAATCGAGAAGTAGCCGAGTATTCCCACTATGGAATTAAATTTAAATATCCAAAAGACTGGACGATTAAGCAATACGAACCCAATGAATTTACTCAAATCGTAGCTGAATTAATTTCCCCTAGCGATCGCGCTTCGACCGAATCGATTCAACCCAAAGTTCTTGTCGAACTTAGAGAACTGACTAATTCTTATTCAATCGATGAAGTTATGCAAGGAGCTACTGAAGAAATCCAAAAATATTTACCCAACTCCAACATTATAGAAAAGCAAAAGATCCAGTTGAGATCGCATCCAGCTTATTTATTAGTTTATACGGGATTGGATAAAAAAAATGCCTTGCAAAGAATGCAAATTGGAGTTTTAAATAGCGATCGATTATACATTCTGACTTATGAAGCAAAAGTCGAGCAATATAAAACCCACGAATCCACCGTACAATCTATCGTCAACTCTTTCGATTTTTCTCAGTGAAGCCTCTTAATAAAGTTTTTATTATAAACTATAAAAATCCTTTTTATTTTCTCCTAAAATTCTAATTGAAAAAGTTAAGAAAACGAACGGTGAAGCCTTACAACCTGACTAAGATTCTCAGTGGACTGGCACTCGTTCTGGCTTTCAACCAAACGACCGCCGAACCCAGCATGGCAGAAACTCAACGTTTCTTCTGTGCGGTACTCAACGGAAACTATACGACTTTTGTTCGTACCCCGCGAGGCAACGTCCCGCTCATTCTTTGGACTTCTGGTGCTTTCGAGCAAGCGGGATGGACGAATGAAAAGCGTTGCCTAGAGGTTACTGGTCGCTTTCAGAAGTACAACGAAAGCGGTAGACTGAAATATATTAGGACGAGTAGCATCAATCGACTTCCCGTCCTGTGCGTAGCGCAGAATAAAGAGGGCAGTTGCCAGACTAAAGATGTATTATTTACCCTGCGAGCGGGAACAAATGCCCAACAAGTCCTGACAAGACTCTTAGATGTTCGTCGCGGTGCTGGTAGGAGTACGCCAATTCAACTGAGCAACGAGCAAATTTTTTCCTATGACGAGAAAGGCGAACTCTACGCCGATA
This sequence comes from Hydrococcus rivularis NIES-593, assembly GCF_001904635.1. Taxonomy (GTDB): domain Bacteria; phylum Cyanobacteriota; class Cyanobacteriia; order Cyanobacteriales; family Microcystaceae; genus Hydrococcus; species Hydrococcus rivularis. Next base: position 7,103 of record NZ_MRCB01000032.1, on the reverse strand, counting down.
TAGAAAACCTCATCCAAGCTTTGCCAGTGGAATCGGAGAGGAAAATCCAGCCGATTGAATCGAGAAATACAGAAACTACTCGACCTTTATGGTAAAGAAGAAGAGAGTGATGCAGGTAAGATGGCGATCGCTAGGACTCTCATTATTCATTGGGAGTTTGGTGGTAGGACTTCCAGGAAACACCCATAATGCCGAACTGGATCTGGCAAATCAAAAAGTCCAATCCGAGCAATTACGCGATCGCCTGAGCGAAGAACAACTGTATCGAGAAGCCCAAGCCATTACCGTCAGAGTCTTATCCTCATTATCGCTCGTCGGCTCGGGAACGATCGTTCGTGCCGAAGGCAACACCTATTTCGTGCTGACAAACGCTCACGTTCTCCGCGCTGCCCCATCTCCCTATCAAATTCAGACCCCCGACGGTGCGATTTACGAAGCCGCAGTCATCACGCCTGCTTCCTTCCAAAAGAACGATCTAGAAGTTTTACAGTTTAGCGCCGCCAAACCTGACTACTCGGCGGCCAAATTGGGCGCGTCGGCTACGCTAACTCAAGGAGAAGAAGTCTTTGCGGCTGGATTTCCCTTTTCCCTGGAGAAGGGAACTTCTGTGCCTGCCCCATCAAAAAACGTCTCTTCTCCCCAATATCCCACTGACAGCAGCTTTGCCTTCAGAGAAGGTCGCGTCGTTCTCGTGTTGGACAAAGCCTTAGAAGGAGGCTATCAAGTAGGCTATACTAACGAAATTGAGAGGGGAATGAGTGGCGGACCGCTACTGAACCGCGCCGGAGAGTTGGTAGGCGTGCATGGCATGCAAGCCTATCCCCTATGGGAAGCTCCCGACTATTACGAAGATGGCTCTGCGCCCCCTTCCCCTTTGCAACAAACGATCGCTCGTTCAAATTGGGCAATTCCTACCGAAAGAATCGTCCAGCCAGCAGCAACAACCCAACTATGGTGAAAGTCGCCACCCGAATTTCTGTCGCGTTAATCGTGGCTACGACAACGATTTCCCCAGTGCAGTCTTCTGGCGCGGAGAGTTCGTCGCCACCAGCCGTCGCTCAAATCGCCGCAGACATCACCGTGCGCATAGACGGACAAGAAAACGGTTCCGGCGCAATTGTCGCTAGAGAAGGCGATACTTACCGAGTTCTGACCAACTGTCACGTCGTCGATACGCCGGGAAGCTACGCGATTGTCACCTCCGATGGCGAGCAACACCTCATTAACATCCGTCAGGCTAATTGTCATCGGGAGGCAGATTTAGCCGTCGTGCAGTTTAACGCGAGAAAAGACTATTTAGTAGCAGAGATCGGAGATTCCGCCCAACTGACGACTGGGACTGCTATCTATATTGCGGGTTGGGTAGACCGAGATCCCGTCAATCCCGAACGGGGCTATCGGTTTCGCGATGGCGAGATCGCGGGAATTCAGCCCCATGCTAGAAAAGGATACGCGATCGTTCACACCAGCGAAAGCAGACCGGGAATGAGTGGCGGTCCGATTCTCGATGCCCAAGGACGCTTAATAGGCATCAACGGACAAAGCTTCACCGACCCCAACTCTAACGCAGTCGAGTTTTATGGCATCCCAATCGACACCTACACGAGTTGGCAAAAAACCGATTCAACTGTGTCAAACCCGGTTGCCGCAGTAACGCCTCTTCCCAACGACTCGCTAACCGAACCCAGCAGCAGTACTGCCCCTCCACCTACGCCAGAACCCGAACCCACTCCCACGCTCCCGCCCAGCAATAATAATACCCAAATCGCTTACGTCCCCAGCTCAAATTATGCCTTGGCTTACACGCTGAGAGGTCATGCTTGGCCCGTCGTTAGCGTTGCTTTCAGTCCCGACGGACAGAAAGTAGCAAGTAGCAGTTGGGACGACTCGATCAAACTTTGGAATCCAAAGAATGGGAAATTGGAAAGAACGCTCGAACTGCACAGTGCCGGAGTCAACGCGATCGCGTTTAGTCCAGACGGACAAAAGCTAGCCAGCGGCAGCGAAGACAAAACCATCAAAATTTGGAACCTGACTAAAAATAGCTTAGAACTGACGCTAACAGACCATGCAGACTGGGTGATGTCTCTTGCCTTCAGTCCCGACGGGCAACGGTTGGCTAGCGGTAGTAAAGATAATACCATTAAGATTTGGAATTTAGCGACTGGAACTTTAGAGACAACGCTCAGCGGTCATGCCGGTGCGGTGCAAAGCGTGGCTTTTAGTCCCGACGGACAGCGATTGGCTAGCGGCAGCGACGACGCGACCGTCAGAATTTGGAATGTCAGGACGGGTAGCTTAGAGCAAACCCTCGAACAACATGCCCAAGGCGTAAATAAAGTTGTTTTGAGTCCCGACGGACAGCGATTGGCTAGCGCTAGCAAGGATAAGACGATTAAGATTTGGAATGTCAGTACGGGCAGCTTAGAGCAAACGCTTAACGGTCATGCCGACAGCGTAAACGGTGTCGCTTTTAGCCCCAACGGACAGCAATTAGTTAGTGCCAGCGAAGATAAAACTATCAAACTTTGGAATCTGAGCAACGGCAGCGTAGAACGCACTCTCGAAGGGCATTCCAAAGCGGTTAAAAGCATTGCGTTTAGCCCGGACGGACAGGAGTTAGCTAGCGGTAGCTTGGATAATACCGTTGCAATCTGGCAGGCAAAACCACAGACAGAAGATGATTAATGTGAGTTCGGAACTTAGAAGCCAGAAGTTACAAGTAGGGGCGGATTTATCTCGAAACTCTGGGAACTTCCCAATAGCTAAATAAAAACCAGCCCTTAAACTCGGAAGGCAAAAGGCAGAAGAAAGGCAGAAGTCAGAAGTCGGAACGAGCTAAATCTGAATCGAACTTGCATATGATTAGTACAACTCTCAAAATCCCGCAAGACGAGTATGTCAAAGTTGGTTCTGTTAAGACTCGCTACTGGCGGGCAGGAAACAAAGGTTCTCCGGTCATTTTGCTACACGGTGGTGGGGGATCGGTGGAATTTTGGCTTTATAATATCCCCGTTCTGGCAAAGCATCACAGAGTTTATGCCTTCGATATGGTTGGTTCGGGTCTTTCCGATAAACCATCGGCTACCTATTGCCTCACCTATCAGGCACAATTTATCAAAGATTTTATGGAGGCTTTGGGGATCGATCGCGCTACTTTGATTGGTAATTCGATGGGAGGCGGTGCTGCTTTGCAGTTTGCCCTCCTGTTTCCCGAACGCTTGCACAAGCTGGTGCTAGTAGATAGTTTTGGACTGGGCAGGGAAATCTCCTTCGGTCTGCGGTTAGCTTCGATTCCCTTTGTCGTGCGATCGCTCCGTCCCAATCGCCGCATCTTTGAACCAATGATACGCCATGATTTTCACGACCCAACCTGCATTTCCCAAGAATGGCTCGAAATTCGCTATCCGATCTTTGCGCTGCCAGGGCGGCAAAAAGCACTCGAACAACTGGCGCGAACAAATTTAAGCTTACTGGGCGTTCGTCATTCTGTCTACCGCCCATTAGTCGAGCAACTGAGTAAGATCGCCGCGCCAACCCTGATCGTTTGGGGAAAACAAGATCGCATTCTACCCGTCGCTCATGCCTATGTTGCCGCCAAATATCTGCCGAATAGCCAGTTGCATATCTTCGATCCTTGCGGGCACCACCCCCATTTAGAACGCCCAGATGAGTTTAATCATTTGGTTTTAGAGTTTTTAGCTAGATAGCTTGCCAAGCGGGACTGGCGGTTCGACAATAGTTTTACAGGGAAGTAATCCATGTCGCAAAATGTGCAGCCAAGCACAATCCTGTCCCAGCCGCAATAAGCTCTAGGTAATACTGGAGTTGTAATTAATCGTTTATTATTAAACGCGAAGCTGCTAGAAATAAACTAAACCCAACTCCTCGTACCCCTGCACTTTCAGTTGATAAGCGAATAAAAATAGCAAGTAGGATACCGATAAATAATATCATTTTTCATTGATATAGTCGATCGCCCTCACCCCTAACCCCTCTCCCTATTTGGGAGAGGGGTGAAGAATGTATATCGTGAAAACATGAAAATTGGTATAAGATCGATCCTAACTTGCCATTTCTTGGGGCGAGTGGCTGCTTTCATGAATCTTTTGGCATAAATGATTTTGATCTCGCGCAAAGGCGCAAAGGAACTCGCAAAAAAACTGGCATGGAAATCTGATTGCTCTAGCTAAGTTGGCTCTCGCTTGCGCCTAAAATCGCGATCGCATCTCCGACTCGCACGACTTTTCCAGCTTCCGAAGTAGGGACGTTGGTATTCACGCTTAATCGGTAAAAATGGTTAAAACGCTGTGGAATTGTCCACGAGGGTAGAGATTGTTGGCGTTTATTGATAAATACTTTCTGGAAATTAGCGGTCGCTTCTCCCGTTTTGGAATCGCGCGTAGGAACGATGCAACGCTGACAGGGGTTGATTCCTTCAAAGAGCACTTCTCCTACTTTAAAGCGAACGCACTGCCCTGCTTGGGCAAAGAGCCGATCTTCCCAAAACGGCGGGACTCCAGCAATCTCTAAGTTAGCTCGCAGTCGCAGCCGCATTTCTTCTACACTCAGTCCAGGAAACCAGGAAGCAATTTCCTCAATCGTCCCCGTACTAATTACAGTCGGTCCTTTGGCATTGAGATCGTCTGGAAAGCCTGTTATTAAATTCTGCTTTAATTTAACTGGAATGCCAAAGTAATTGCTTAACCAGTCTTCTAATTTAGTTCTCTCCTTATCGAGATGAAAAGTCGCTTTTTGGTCGGTGCCCTGGATTTGTAGAGAGATGTAATTTAATTCGTCGTCAAATTGCGATCGCAGTAAATGAACTTTGGCATTGCGCTTGCCATTGACGAAGTTACCATTCTCGTCAAACAAAGCCAACTCGCGATCGTGCTCGATCGCACCACTTTCGAGTATCGTTGCTTGTGTCAAAGAAATTCCATCAAGCGACTTCACCGGATAAATGTGAATGCTCATTATATAAGGTAATGCATTCATAAGCACTAATTTACAAATAACTTTTCAAAAGAGAACGAGGAGTCGCACAAGCAACTAGAAGTATTTCTGCATCGCGTTCCCCTTTCGCCAAGAGTCGGTGAGGAGTGCTGGCATCAAAGTGAGCGGCATCGCCGGGATGGAGTAAGTACTCTTCGTCAGCGAGTGCTAGCACCACTTTGCCAGAGAGAACGTAAAGCCATTCCTCGCCGTCATGTTGATAAAGCTGCTCTTGCTTGCGTTCTGCCGGGACTTTGACTCGAATCGGATGCAGGTTAGCAGTAGGAAGGCTACCCGCTAGAGAAGTATAAAACAGACCATTGCCTTCTTTTGTTGCCGCATCTTTAGCGCGGATGATGACTCCAGCAGTCGCCTTGTGCTCTTGGGAAGCGGCTTCTAAGGCTGGCTCGAACAATAATGGTAAAGTGAGTCCATAGGTTTGAGCGAGATTCAAGAGAACGGCTAAAGATGGCTGGCGATCGCCACTTTCGAGTCTTGAAAGATACGCTTCAGAAATGCCAGTTCGACGAGCCAGTTCTTCAAGCGTCCAGCCCCGTTCGTTACGCAGGGCACGCAGCCGCCTACCGAGCTTGGTAAGTTCGGGTTTGAGTTGAGTGTCTGTTGTTGCATGCATAGCTTCTATCTTAATTCTTTTTTGCCTTTTAGTCAAACTATTTATAAATTATTTGTCTTTTAGGCAATTTTTTTGAGAAGAATCACTAATATCATTTTTCATTCATTAATAACAGAGATAGTCGATCGCCCTCACCCCCAACCCCTCTCCCTATTTGGGAGAGGGGAGAAGAATGTATATCGCGAAAACCTGAAAATTGGTATAACTACTAACTACTAACCGATTGGCGATCGCTAAAGACCAATGACCAATGACCAATGACAAAAACTAATAAGCCTGTAAAATTATTCCTAAAACTCCGATGCTCTTGACTTAATAAATAAACAATGTCTGCGCTACCGCCTTTAAATACAGATACCATCTGGGCAATTTTGAATGAAGAAATCGATGATGCTACTGTCAATCAATTAGTCTGGCACTATCTCGGCTATCGCTATGACCAATCCAGTCAGAAATGGGATACAAGCCAAGTAGCAGAGGATTGGAAACAAGAATATCCAGAACCTCCAGATTTTATTGCCAACAGACCTCCAACTGTAAAACTTACCCGGTCCATTCCAGTTGAAAACAAACAATTATTAAAAGAAAAACTGGGATTTCAAGGCTATAAAGTAGGAGAATTTGGACCCAGACAGACGCGCCGCGCTACGGCAGCTAATTGGCTGTTAGGTTATCTGCAAACTCGATAGAATATTAAGTAAGGTAACAAAACTTGTAGAAATTTTAATCTTATGGCTTTATTCGGATTTGGTAAAAAGCTTTCCCTTCCTACTCCTGAAGAAGCATTACCCGGACGGGCAGAACCCATGCCAGTTCCTGCCTTTCACTACGTCAACGGCAATCCTCTCAAACCTCCCTATCCCGATGGATTAGAGATGGCAATGTTTGGCATGGGATGTTTTTGGGGCGCAGAAAGAAAATTCTGGCAGTTAGAAGGCGTTTTTATCACGGCAGTGGGGTACGCGGCTGGAATTACTCCCAATCCTACCTATCAAGAGGTTTGTACGGGGATGACGGGTCATAATGAAGTAGTTCGCGTTGTTTACGATCCGAAGGTCATTAGCTACGAACGACTCCTGAAAGTGTTTTGGGAAAACCACGATCCCACCCAAGGGATGCGTCAGGGAAATGATGTCGGCACTCAGTATCGTTCTGGCATCTATGTCTATTCTGAGAAGCAAAGAAAATTAGCCGAAGCGTCGCGGGATCTTTATCAAAAAGCTCTCAGCAAAGCCGGATATGGAAAGATTACCACTGAAATTCTGGATGCGCCGGAATTTTATTATGCAGAAGGCTACCATCAACAATACCTGGCAAAAAATCCCAATGGATATTGTGGATTGGGAGGAACCAAAGTAGAGTGCCCTATCTCGCTTGGCGTTAACCTGAGTTGATATTAGGAGTTAAACGTTCGTACCAGGCGTTTTGGTAGCAACCGTACAGAAACTTACGCTAAGGCTGTAAAGCTTGCCAG
>NZ_MRCB01000031.1 GCF_001904635.1 Hydrococcus rivularis NIES-593 | reverse complement strand
TCATTGAGAACCGGAATGATAATTGAAATTCTTTCAGTTACTGTTTCCTCTAAAGCCCCGAGTTTGCAACTCCGTTCCTTCAAACTAAACTGCCACCACAACTAGAACCACATCTCGCAGTATAGCCATAACAGTAGGGCGCAGTCCGTATTTCGTCAATGTTTTTTTGTTAAGGAAAGCGGAAAATTCAGAGAAAATCACTCCTATGCAACCATGGAACCGATGAAAACGCTTTTTAGCGAAGATAACGACTATCCGTCCAATCAGCTACTTGAGTCGGGTCTTCGTCGCTAGAACCATCCGGCACTCGATAGCATGTTTGGGGAGCTACTCCAGTCCAAGCGGTTTTAGCTAAAGCGTGGCAGACAACACTTACGAGATTGTCCCAGGTTAGTTCCTGATAGTCTAACAAATTTGTCTTTTCTAATAAGCTTTGCAAATTTTTGAGGGCGGTATTAGCAGCGTGATATTGTTCGTCATTTTTTGAAATTAGCGGCGCAGAGATTCTTAAGGGATCGCGTTGGATAGCCGCTAATCCTTGGCGCACGGCCTTTTTAATCTCTTCTCTGTACTGTTTTTGTGCCAATAGCTTTTGCATATTTTTACCTTTTTCGCAAGAGGCATATAGCGCGGGCAAACGATTGAGCGCGTAGGTAGCAACTTCTACTGGATTAATATATTGAGCGAGAGTTTCAGGACATTGCTTTAGCTGTTTTTCTAGCTCTTCTCGAACGAGCAATTCCATTATATTTTGATAAGTTTGGGGGAGATTTTCTGTCTGAAGTTTCATCTTTGATAAGTCTGCAATATAGATAGAGAAAGTCTATATAGTTTTCTTGTATATTTTCTTTATTTATAGCCAATAAAAATACCGATCGTCTAGTCAGTTTCACTGAAAGAAGGAAATTTTACATAAGCTTTAAAAATCGCTCCCAACAGTTTTACAAAACTAGCTATCTATGCCTAGGTGTCGTCAAGCTTACCTCATAAACGGAATCTTTTTTTTACTTTAGTAATATGAAGAAGCCAACAAGATTTCTATTAGTGGCGTGTTATAGCCTAAATAGGTAATGGCGATTTTAACGATTCGTGTAGGTCGAGGCAATGTCGCAGAAAAGTTTGGTAGTTAAGGATCTTCAGAGCAGTCGGAGTTTTGCGCGTCCAACCGCATCCCGATTAAAATTGCAAGCAACTTGGCAGGACGTGCTACAAGTAGCTCATTTCCTACTGCCTCCAATGGAAAAGCTGGAGCTAATTCCTGCCACTCACAATGTTACACTTCATCTCGGCGATGCCATTAAAGTAGATTGGTGGAGAGAAGGCAAACGCAATAGCGGACAGCTCGTTCCTGGCGACATTTGTATCGATCCTAGTGGGGTTGCGTCTCAAGCCTGCTGGTATCAATCTACCGAGATTCTCGTTCTCGAACTCGATCGCGTTTTTGTCGAACGCACGCTCAATCGCTCGATTGAAACGGAGTGTATTACTTTCATCGATAAGTTTGGGGTACAAGATCCGCTCATACAACAGATTGCTTTGTCTCTTAAGCATGAAATAGAAACGCAGCACTCCGGTTCAAAACTCTACGGCGAGACAGCTGCCGCTATGCTAGCAGCGCATTTGTTCCGCCATTATAGCCATCGCGATGTCGAGAAAGATTGCTTGGGTAAAAATCGCGATCGCATGCCAGAATCAAGACTGCGGCGCGTTCTAGAATACGTGCGATCGCACCTCGATCGAGAAATTCGCCTTGAGGACTTAGCATCAGTCGCTCAAATGAGCGCTTATCATTTCTGCCGCCTATTCAAGCGGTCAATTGGAGAGAGTCCGCATCAGTTTCTCATGCGACAGCGTTTAGAAGCAGCGCGGCGTTTGCTCCGAGAAACCGACCTTTCTGTCGCCGAAGTAGCGCTGGAGATAGGCTATCAAAGTCCCAGTCACTTCGCTACGCTCTTCAAGCGCCATACTGGCGTCACGCCAAAACAATACCGCACCGCTCTGTAAAAGCGATCTATTTTTTTATCCTTTCTGATGCTTCAAACAACAGCAATTTTCCGAAGAAAAGCGCAAGAATCAGAAAGACAGCTTTTACACTATCCCTCTATAGTTACTAAAGTTACAAAATCAGTAGATAAACTCAAAGGAGGTAGAGACATGCCAGACGGATCGAGTGCTAAACCAAGCTTTGAGGTCGATCGTACTAGCGTTGAGAATAGGGATAGAAGTAGAACCGATTCATCAACTGACACTTCAGTCCAACCTCCATCAGAAGGAACTCCTCCACCAGGCGAAACTGCCTCACCAGAAGCTACCACGCCACCAGACGGAACTCCTCCATCTGATGGCACAACGCCACCAGAAGCCACCACGCCACCAGGTGGAACTCCTCCGTCCGATGGAACCACGCCACCAGAAGCCACTACGCCACCAGGTGGAACTCCTCCGTCCGATGGAACCACGCCACCAGGTGGAAATCCTCCATCTGATGGCACAACGCCGCCGGGCGAAATGGCTCCACCACAGGGAACCGAGCAAGAGGTTTTTGAAGTAGAATCTGGATTGACGAGTGTATTTCTCGACGAGAGCGTCCTCGCCGATGCCAACCTCAAACTAACGCAAACCGATGCCGCAGAACCCAACACTGAAGGCTTTCCCGAAGGCGCACCAGCAGTTGGTTTTGAGATTACGCCAAAGACTGACTTTACCTTTACCCAAGAAAATGGTTTTACTCCCGTCGATGGAACCATTGAACACTCTGGCTCTCTGACCTTTGAGGGATTGGGGACGGTCGGCGACTTCTCGATTGGCTTCGACCCCAGTCGGGATACCGATACTGCTAGCGGTTTCTTTATCGCCGATACCCTTGATACCGATGAGATTCTGTTCGACTTGGGCGACCCGGAGACGGCTAACTTTGACGGAGAAAACCTCACCATTGCTGGAAGCGATTTGCTAGTCTCGCCAGAATTAGCCTCGCTGTTGGGCAACGAGTCTCTGGCAGGAACCGACATTGGTGGCGCTCGCATCGATGCGGTGGCTCGACCAGAAGAGCCTTTAGCCGATGCCATTCGCGATTTTGCCGATTTTATTACGGATGTCGAGATTCCACAGGAGACTATCGATGACATAACCAATGCCATCGAGGATTTTGTTTCTCGGACTGTCGCTGATGCCATCTCTGGGAATTTGGGTTCGAGCGACCCAATCAGTCAGCCGAAAGATCCAATCAGCCAACCAACCGACCCGATTAACGGTTCCACCGACTCGGTTAACGTAACTTTGGGAACTTTACCCTAAAAGTAGCTTCACATTTAATTCTCACTCTTAGGGGCGATCGCAAGGCATCGCCCCTATGCTTTACATCAATTATATTCAATCCGTTTCAATGACCAGAATACTCAAATAACAAAAACGCTACTATTTAAAGCCTTTTGCTGTCTTTTGTCTCTTCTTCCCTTTGGACTTAGATTTACTTACTTGCACTACCGCTTCTTCAAACAAATCGTGTAAATGTCGAGGAACGCTAGCTGTCTCTGGCAACTCGGTTTCTGGTAATTTATTAAATTTCTTAAGTGTGGCTTCTAAATCGCGATCGAGATTAAAATCTCGACGTTCTAAAACAGTTTGTAATACTTTTTCTAGTTGGGTTGGATATTGCTCTTTGAGTTGCTGCCAGATAAAAAAGTTAATCTGAGGTTCTTCTAAATATTTGCGAACGAGAAATGCGCAATTTTCTTGGCTTTGGGGGTCTTCTGCTTCCAGCATTGCCTGAAATTTCGTGTAGGTTGGAATAAACATTTGACCCCATTTGGGATGGGAAAAAGCTGTTACTTGTTCGGCTGTTTTAATTTCTGGGGGTAACTCAACTTTCGGAGTAACCATTGCCAGTTTTTCTTGACTGTTCATTGCTTCGGTGACTGCTTCTGCGTCAGTACCGAGTTCTGCTGCTGCTTCGGCGATCGCTTCTTCATTTGCTCCAGATTCTTGCATGACTTCTTTGAGGGATTTAGAGGGATCGATTCCTGCTGAAGCTAGAATTTTTTGGCTCATTTTTGACTGGAGTTCGGCGAGTTTAGTATTGAGTTCGCTTCCAGAAAGGGTAATGCGATCGCTGCCAAAAAAGTCAACAAATTCTTGATGGTATCGAGCCACTGATTCCCAAGCTTGTTCTAATAATTCTGGTGCGTCGCTATAAAGAGACTCTTTGTGTTTTTTTTTGAATTCGCCAATGGCAACGGCTAACTTGGGTTGGCTCAATTTTCCTTTAGGAATACAATCGCTAAAAATCATCCAGTCGCGATCGCCAATCGGTGCAATACGAGTCAATAGAATTTCTCCCGGTTGCCACCGTGCCATCTCTGCTTCAGAAATCCGAGCATTGGGGTAGACGTTGTAATGTTTGGCACTCAGCCAATTCATTAGCTCTAACCCATTGGGAATCGTTTGGATAATTTCAAATAAACCAGTAAAACTGCGCTTCCAATGGTTGACTAAGGCGCGATCGCTTTGTGTTAAATTTGGCTCGTTTTCTAAAAATAGCTCTAGCGGAGTTTGCTCTCCAACTCTCCCCTCAGTAATAAAAGTATCGATAATTAAATTCTGTTGTTTGATATCGTAGCGTTCTTTGTTGCTATTCTCAGCAGCATATTTTTCTAGTGCGACTGCTAATTCTCCCTCCGCCTCATAGACAAAATCGACCAAGGTTTCTTTGAGTTGCTTTGCTTGCTCTAATAAAGTAACATTCACAATTTCTGCTCGTAGGATCTACAAATTTTAGACTAGCAATTAGAAAGCGCGATCGCCTCTCCTATGAGATAGAAACATTCAATAAAAATTAACTCTATGGATAGAATTCTTGGCTTGTCTAATGCCACAGTAAAATTCCACCACTAGAGAGATGAAGATAAGCGGGATTTCTCAGCAAAATTGGACGAGTAAACCAATTTTTCATCTGAATTTTCATGGTTATTCTTTCTGGAACACCTGTCTCCTACTGGATAGACTCAACACCTGAAAATAACTTTTCACCTTTTGTCGATAATCTATTAGTAGATGTGGCGATCGTAGGAGCTGGTATCGCTGGTCTGACGGCTGCTACGCTACTCAAGCGAGCGGGGAAAACCGTTGCCGTCATTGAGTCCAAGCAAATTGCAACGGGAACGAGCGGTCATACAACGGCTAAAGTGACCTCTCTTCACCAACTCATCTATGCCGATTTAATCGAACAATTGGGCAAAGAAAAAGCCCGTATCTATGCTGAGTCTAACCAGGCGGCGATCGATCGCGTTGCTCAATTCGTGGAAGAAGAACGAATAGAGTGCGATTTTAGCCGTCAAAGCGCCTATACGTTTGCAGAATTTCCGGAAGATTTAAAAAAAATCGAAGCTGAAGTCGAAGCCGCGATCGCACTCGGACTTCCTGCTTCTTTTGTCAAAGAAACTTCGCTTCCTTTTTCCATTGCTGGAGCCGTCAAATTTGACAACCAAGCCCAGTTTCACGTGCGCAAATACCTGCTTCATTTAGCCAAAAATATTCTCGGTAACGGCAGCTATCTGTTTGAGGAGACGCGGGTAGAGGCTGTTGAGGAAGGCAATCCATCTCAAGTCAAAACCAACAAAGGCGTAGTCAGAGCGCAAGATGTCATCGTGACAACGAATTTGCCAATCCTAAACGAGGGACTGTTCTTTGCTAAAACCTATCCCAAACGCTCGTACATCGTGGCTGCACCCATCGACCCTGCTAAAGCGCCAGAGGGAATGTTTATCGGTATTGACAACCGCTATCGTTCGATTCGCACGACTCCTTACGATGGCGGTTTGCTATTACTCGTCGGTGGCGAAGGGCATAAAACTGGTACGGTTGAGGATACGGAAAAATGCTACCTGCGCTTAGAAGAATACGCTCGCTCTCGTTTTGGCGTTGACTCTTTTGCATACCGTTGGTCAACTCAAGACATGGTTTCTTTTGATAAGTTACCTTACATCGGCAAACTGACACCTTTTAACAACCATATCTACGTGGCAACCGGATTTAGTCTTTGGGGAATGACGAAGGGCACGCTATCGGGCATGCTTTTATCGGATTTAATCTTGGGGAGAAATAATCCCTGGGCAGACTTATGCGATGCTACTCGCGCCACGCCTTTTGTCTCCCAGACTTCGATTAAAGAAAATGCCGATGTAGCCGTGCATTGGCTTGGCGATCGCTTCAAAGGGCTTACTTCTTCTCTAGCTTCAGTGTCCCAAGGCGAAGGAAAGCTTGTCACTGTCGATGGGAAAAAGGTAGCTGCCTACCGAGATGAAGGCGGTACTATCCATGCCGTCTCAGCCACCTGTACCCATCTGGGATGTATTGTGAACTGGAATAGTGCCGAGAAAAGTTGGGACTGCCCCTGTCATGGCGCTCGTTTTAGCTGTGATGGAGAGGTTCTCCACGGACCAGCAATTGATAATTTAGAGAAAATCAACCCGAAACAATCATGATTCCCTCTTGGCTTGCGATCGCGGGCGTTACGCTTCTAGTCGCCCTAGCAGGCAATCTCCTCTCTCCTGAAGATGTTCGCTGGGTTTGACTTGGTTTTCACTAACAAAAATTAATTTACCTTATTAAGCGACAACTCTATTATTTGACACAACGATCAAAATTAAATAGGCTCTTTAGTGAAGAGTACAAGTCTACTCACGCGATCGCTGAAGATTTGTTGAGGCAAGACAATGCTAGTATTCATCATTCCCCTAAAGAGTCCTCAAGTATCTAAATCTTGGGAGAATGTGTGTTCTATATTTGAAAGAACGCTAAGATCTGTATGCAATCAGACATCTTCTAATTTTAAAGTTATCGTTGTCTGCAATCAAAAGCCTGATATTACTTACAATCATCCTAAAGTTATTTATCTAGTAGATACCTTCCCCATTCCTAAACCAGAAGTTGGTTTTTCTAAAGAATTGGATAGAACCAGAAAGATGTTAGCAGGAATTATATATGCTAAGAAGCTAGAAGGCACTACTCATATAATGCTAGTAGATGCAGATGACTGCGTGAGCAATAGACTAGCGGATTATGTTGAAACTCATCCAAACGAGCCAGGTTGGCTTGTTACTAGTGGTTACTGGTATCGCGAAAGTAGTAACTTTGTTAAAGTAATGCGTAAAGCTTTTTATGAGTATTGTGGCACTAGTAATATTTTAAGAGCGGATATATATGATGTAGATACCTACAATGAAGAAAATGTTAATAAATTATTTAAGTATTATCGACATAAAATCATTAAGAAGAATTTGGAAAATAAGAGAGTACATTTAGCTCCACTTCCTTTTAAAGGCGTTGTTTATATCGTTCATCATGGAGAAAATACTTATTATGCTGTGGGTAACAAACATCACAAAATATCCTTGAAAAGTAGATTTCTAAGATGGAAAACGTTATTAGATAACAGATTCTTAACTCCAAAAATCAAGGAAGAGTTTAGCTTAATTTAGCAACATTGTTGAATCAACTCACGAATTTTTGCATATGGCATGTGAGCATAATTTCCCAACCAACCAATCAATGCTTGTAAGCGCACCCCTAAATCTTGTCCGGCTATTATTTCATCGCCGATGTACCAACTTCTGTACATTTGGTACATTGGCGGTGAAAGCGTTTTGTTGAAGAGGTTATATTAGTAGTTGGCATGGTTGGCGAAAATTATCTGCGAACCATACTTCCGGGTTTCTTTCTCGCTTTAATTCTGGCGTTAATGGTGTTGCCGATCTCCGGCTGGGCAAGTTTGCTTCTGCTTCCTTATTTGCTGTGGAGTCCGATCGGAACTCTGGTAACTTGGCAGATGATGCGCCTAAATCCCTTGGATGCCTAGATCGGCAATTAATCAACACTTTAATTTACGAATCGAATTTGGCTTTCGCGATCGCGCGTTTCTGATAGTCTTGGTAAGAAGGCAATAGCTTGCTTGTTTTTAGGGTGGAAAATTCGCTCAAATCCGGCACTTCTTCGTGGCATTGCGGACAATACCAATAAATTCGATGGCTGCTAACATGCCGGAGAATTTTTGCGGAGCATATGGGACAGTTGCTCATGATTTTTAATGTTTTTTAATTCAATAAGTAAAATGATTTTTGATTGATTAATTATTGAGGAAAGCTGTAAAAAAAGCTTAACGATCCCCTATCAATTGTTAGGAAACCATGATTTATTCTAGCTATTAATAATCTACGTTCGGTAGCAATCTATACACATCTTTCTAGTAGTAGAAATTAGGGTTTTCAAAAATCTTACTAATGATAGAATAAATTTGCTTGCTTCGAAATATTTTTGTAAATAAAATTTGCTTAAGAATAGTAAACTTTAGTAAAGAAAAATAAAAAAGCTACGATCGAGCTTAACGCCAATCGTAGCAGGGATTATCGGGAATGCGAAAACAAGCAAGTTTTCTGATTGAGAAATCTAGCGGATGGTTTGTTGGACATTTTCCGAGACATCCTCGGCAGCAGATTTAACGTTTTCTTGCAAATTTCTGAAGCCTCTTTCAGCGCCTTCTTTCATTTCTTCTACAGAGCTACCAACTCTTTCAGAGGCTTTTTCTAATTTATCTTCTGCTGTTTGAGCCGCAGATTCTCTTTCTCTGAGTAAATTGTCAACAGCTTCAGCAGGAGTTGCAGCGCGTTTCTGCAAATTTCGCTGGGATTGGTTGACAAGTTCGTTAGCTCTCGATTCTACTGCGTTCATTTCCCCTCGGCGAGGTTCGGTAGTATAGCTTTCTTTGAGATGCTCTGCTTGGGGTGTCTTTAGCTCATAGGGAGTCGTATCTTTATCGGCACCCAATTTAGAACTACTAACAGAAGGCGACTGACTGCAAGCCGTACTGACGAATAAGACAATTCCTGCCAAGCAGACAACTAAAATTCGCGCTAATCGTAAACGTTTTACAAATGCGATCGTATTGTTCATGGTAATACTCCGAAATATTTATATTTCTTGGTAGAGGGTAAAGGTAGCGGCTAGCAATTATTGGTCGCTAAAAGCAGCGTTAAACCCTTGTCCTTCAGTCGGTCCCGAAATCGCTTTCCAACCAGGAAGTCCTCCTTCAAGTTCGGCTACATTTCTAAATCCCGCCTCCCGCAAGCAAGATGCAGCCTCAGCAGTTTGTTGGTCGGTTTCGCCGTAAACGTAGATATCGCGCACGGGTTCGAGACTGTCTCGCACTTGTTCGACTAACTCGTCTAGCGGCATGGACATTGCCCCTGTAATACGCTCGCAATTGAAAGCTTCGCGATCGCGCACGTCGATAATCGTCAATGCAGGCTCTCCCCAATCCAGACGATCTTTGAGGGCATTCGCGCTGGATTTTTCTTTTAACCCTGGCGGTTTGGGAAAAGCTTGGGTAATAGTTTCTTTAATTTGTTGAATGTTATCTTCAAGATCTGCCATGACTCAAAAATTTAAATTCGTTGGTCTTATTCTGTAAGCTAACAAAGATTCATTTTTTATTTATCTTTCTCTAGAGAGAAGTTACTTTTTTAACATTTTTGTTTATAGAAATTAAATTTTTATTGCGCGATTAGAACCTAAAATTAACAAATCTAATCTATCTTTAGATGGAGGCGATATGTCCCAAGGCAGATTTTTCTATAGAACAGCAAATCATTTAGAAATGAATGAGTTAACCTAAATAGTAGAAATGAATTGTAAAATTCGTTAAATTAATTTACAAAAATCAATTTGAAGATCGCAAAAAATCTAGAGCAAGAAAACAAGATTGCCGACATTGGCGTTAGCCGATGATATTTCATTCTGGGTTAATAAAGTCCTAATAAGACAAACTTTAGCCTCTTATACAGAGAATTTATTCTCTAGCTAAAATCAAAAATAGCTTTCTTTCTACTTTTTATGTCGGGGAATTAATCATGTCTCAAACAACCAAAGAAAAAATTACAGACAATCTTCAACAAGCGCTTCAAAAAGCAAAACAAGAAGGAAAAACTAGAGCCGAACATGTTCGAGAAATTATTCGCTCTGCGGTAGCGCAAGCAGCTTCGGAAGTTAAAGAAGGCTCTGGAGAAATTCGGTCTTTTATTCGAGAAGCAATTACAGCGACAATCGAAGCCTTTCAAGAAAAAGGAGAAGAAATCCAAGAAGAAATAACTGCTGCTATAGAAGGAGTTATTGAAGGAGTTAGTCGCTCGAAACGTCAAGCACTCTCCCAAACTCAAACAGAAGTTAAACAGCTACAAGCGAAGCTAGACAATGAAGAACAAGAACTGCAAGAACAAATTGAAGGCGTTCTTAGCGAAGTAAAAGAAACGGGACAAGGGCGATCGGAAAAGATAAAACATAGTATAGAATCAGCGATTAATACTATCAGAGATAGTGAAGAAGTTGCTATCTTGAAGAAGCGCTACGCTCAGCTTAAAGCTCAACTGGCGATCGTACAAGCTAATTTAGCAGAACGTTATGGCGAACGTTTTGATGAAGTAAAGCATTATTTAGATGAAGCAAAAGTTTGGTACGAACGTGCTAAAGAAGATCCAGAGGTTTTTACCAAAAAAGTAGAACAAAAGCGTACAGAATTTGAAACCAAACTTAGTGAAGCAGGAAGTACGGTTGCCAAAAAAGAACGGCAAATCAAACAAATTTTGCGAGACCTTTGGAAGTCTTTAATCGAAGCTTTTCGCGATAAGGACAAAGAATAATAAACAGAAAACTTACCCAGGTTACTACGTTAAATCTGGGTAACATCCAACCCATTTCGGGAGAATATTTATCGGGCAATTCAAGAATTGTTTATTGCCAGTAACTTCTGAAAATATGTAATTATTGTATTCTAAATCAATTTCTGCGAGCGTTATTTTATTCTGGCTCGATCGCACTAAGCAATAGATTTCTGTAACCTAAATATAAAGTCTATTTAAACTGAGAGCTTGCACCATTTTCAACAACCGTTTTTGTCATTAATTTTCTGTCAGTCGATTTTAATCAAGTTGAGCTTTGAGCCTAGAACTGTAGTTCTAGGCGTTGATGCTTTAACAAAAGAATTTATTAGAATTTATTTTCTGGCTACTCTGGCTACTGGCTACTATATCGATAAATCCTAAACGGTAGCTCTGTCTGACTGCTTAGAAACGACCCAAAGTGCGTGGATAGCACCGGGAAGCCAACCTAGAAGAGTTAATAAAATATTAATCAAGAGAGTCGGCCCGGCTCCAACTGTGAGGAATACACCTACAGGGGGCAACAATATAGCTAGGATAACTTGTACGAGTCTCATCTTTTGGTAATCTTCCTACCTAACAATTTTATAGATATATGCTCTCAATAATTGAAAGCAACTGCCTCTACCTTGAGAAAGAGAATTTATAAAAAAAATCGGCTACATCTCTTTGATTATCGGCTGAAAATCTATCTCGCTGGAGAAGCAGGAGGTCGATCGGTTTCAGTATATTGATGCTATTCAAAATAAAATTTGGATGTTACTTTTTGTAAATTTGAAGGAGAAGTTATGCTTGGCAACCTATTAACATTACTAGCTACCGCTCTGAGCTTACTTGTCGTTGACATAATTTTTCCAGGAGTAGATTTAGCTAACTTTCCGACTGCTTTAATTGCCGCAGCTGCAATTGGTGTGGTTAATGCTTCTGTTAAACCAGTCCTGTCGGCTCTTGCTATGCCGCTTAATTTCGTAAGTTTGGGAAGCTTTTCATTGGTGGTCAATGGCTTATGTTTTTGGCTGGCTTCAGTGCTCATTCCTGGATTTCGGGTCAGTGGTTTGCTAGCTTTTATACTGGGCCCGGTAATTTTATCCTTTGTCAACACTTTCATTAGCAAATATTTTGCGGAAAAATACCCAGCAACTATGAATTCTACATCTGTGAATAAAGAGCTACCGCAGTAGTTCGGATAAGAATTTTAGTTTTTCATAGCTTGCAGAAAAGGCGTTGCTGAATTTAGGGAGGATTTGTCATTCCCAACGGAACCCTTCGCACTTGGCGATTCGGGCAGGCT
Organism: Hydrococcus rivularis NIES-593; assembly: GCF_001904635.1. Classification (GTDB taxonomy): domain Bacteria; phylum Cyanobacteriota; class Cyanobacteriia; order Cyanobacteriales; family Microcystaceae; genus Hydrococcus; species Hydrococcus rivularis. The sequence continues at coordinate 48,037 of NZ_MRCB01000031.1, read as the reverse complement.
CTATGCACTGAAGAATACCGACAGATGCTTTGTTTCGCTTCACTGCACTTAGGCAACGCCGCAGAAAAATTAGCTAGAGCGACACCACTTTTGCTAGAAAGCAACTTCCTATCCTCTGGCTAAAACTTTGTCATAGTCGATCGCAAAGGGTTAATTAAAATTTAGCTTCAAGCTGCAAAGTATTTCCAGTCAGCGATCGCGACCTCAAATGCCATAGAAATTAGACCAAAAATCCTATGTTTTCCAGCAGTTTAATAACGACAGGACTTAATATTTCACCATCTTTGCTAGCACAAGCCCCAGTTGCACCAGCTTTAGTTTTTAACGGCGCACAATTTTTTGCTGCTTTGGTAGCTGGAGTAGCACTCGCGTTTGCCTTTCAGCTATTGCTAACCAATCTCGGCGTAGCTGCTGGGATTTCTCTAGCCGGGGGAGGGAATTCGTCCTCCCACTCTCACGAGAAATCAGACAGTATTGGCAGCACTATCAATAAAATTGGCTGGACGGTAGGGCTAGGAACGCTCGTCAGCGTCACGATCGCCCTATTTTTTGCCAGCCTGCTTGCTGTAAGGCTGGGCTTGTATGTTTCCCCCGCTGCGGGCGCGATCGTAGGGTTAACGATCTGGGCAATTTATTTCTGTTTGATGGCTTGGGCAAGTTCGGCCACCGTTGGGTCTTTCGTCGGATCGGTCGTCAACGCGGCGACTTCTGGGTTACAAGCCTTAATAGGAACGGCAACGGCTGCCATTGGCGGCAAAGCAGTTAACAAACAAGTAGTCGCCACGGCAGAAGCAGCAGCGGCGGCAGTGCGTCGAGAACTGGGAACGGGGATCGATGCGGCAAGCCTACGGGAAAACCTTCAGGATTATTTGGAAGCACTGCGACCTCCAGAATTAAACTGGCAGAGGATTTATGCCGACCTGGAAGATTTACTTGCCGATCCGAGGCTGCAAGAAATAGACGACGATCGCCTTGCGAGTATTGACAGACAGACTTTTGTCGATTTGATTAGAAGCCGCAGCGATTTGTCCGATGCACAAGTAAATCGCATTGCCGATCGCCTCGAATCTGCCTGGAAGACCAAGGTGAAGCGATCGCGCAGAAAAAATGTCTTCTCAGAATTCGGCGATTATCTTCAGTCAGCTACCCGCGAACAATTATTGGGAAGCGAACTGAGTCAAAAACTCGACACTCTCATCCAGGAAACCCGCAAAAGCCGCGATTCCGAACCTTCCAAGGAGCAATCGGGAAGATCGATCGCGCAAGCGATGTCGCTTGGTTTTAATAGCTTAGTAGGAATGGTACTGGGACGGACGGATCTCTCCGATTTAGATGTCGAAAAAATTCTCGCTCGGCTCAATAAGCTCAAAGACCAGGTAGAGGAACAGACGCAGAAAGTTGCCCAGCTAACGGGCGGCGACACGACCTATAGCCCAGTGAGAGCGGATATCGAACATTTCTTGCTCGATGCCTACCCCTGGCAACTACAACCAGAAAACTTAAGGCGAGACTTCCGAGACTTGCTCTATGACCCCGAAGCAGACCCAGGAGCAGTCCAGCGCGAGTTAGAGCCAATCAATCGCTCGGATTTTGTCGAGTTGCTGGAGAGGAAAGGGATTTTTACCCACAACAAGATCGAACAAATCGCTAACTCGCTCGAAGAGATTCGCCTAGAAGTGTTGTCGGTAGCGAAAGCCGCCCAGGAGGAACAAAAAGCGATCGCTCTGTTGGCAGATATAGAAAATTATCTGATTAATACTCCTAAAGAAGATCTGACCCCCGAAAAGATTCAGCTCAACTTTAGACCTATCTTAGAAGACCCAGATGCAGATTACGATCAATTAAACATTCGTCTAGCTCAGTTCGACCGTCCGGTTTTTGAGCGCACCTTGGCAAAACGGCAAGACCTCTCGCCTACGGAGGCTGCTGCGATTATCGACGAGCTAGAAATAGCACGGGAGCGGGTTCTCCAAGAAGCGCAAGAGCAGCAGGCAGCTATTAAAATCAAAGCCGAGCAGCAATGGCTCAAAGTTCAGTCCTATCTGCGAGATACGGGCAAAGAAGAACTCAACCCACAAGCTATCGAACGAGAGCTACAATTGCTGTTGCACGATCCCCAAGCAGGAGCGGCAGTTTTACGAGAGCGCCTGTCTCACTTCGATCGCGATACGCTGGTGCAGTTACTCGCTCAGCGTCAAGACATCAGCCAAGAGCAAGCTGCGCAAATTGTCGATCGCGTCGAAAGAATTTGGACTCGCGTTCGCTACGCGCCCCAACAACTGACTGGAAAAGCAAAAGAGCAGTACGAGAAAACGACCTCAGCGATTGAAAATTACCTGCGCTCCACGGGTAAGGAAGAACTCAATCCCGAAGGGATTAAGCGAGACTTAACCCGACTGCTAGAAGATCCGAAAGCTGGTGCTAAGGCGATTAGACAGCGTTTGGCAATGATGGATCGAGATACCTTGGTGAAGTTGTTCGGTCAACGAGAAGATCTCAGCGAAGAACAAGTCAACCAAATTATCGACCAAGTGCAGGAAACCCTGCGCAGCTTTGCGAGAGCGCCTCGCCGCTTGGCAAGACGAACTCAGCAGCAGGTTCGGGAATTTAGAGATGCGATCGCCGATTACCTGCGCTCTACCGACAGAGAAGAACTCAACCCCGAAGGGATTCAGCGGGACATCGAGTTATTGCTCCACGACCGTCGCGCTGGGGTAGAGAGTTTGAAAGAGCGCCTCGCGCACTTCGACCGAGATACTTTGGTTGCCTTGCTATCCCAACGAGAAGATATTTCCGAAGCGGAGGTCAATCGCATTATCGACCAAATTTTTCTCGTTCGCGATCGCTTCCTCATCCAGTTGCAGAGCATCCAAAACCGGATTCAGTCTATTATCGACGGGATTTTCCTCAAAATCCGCGACTATCTCAATAGCTTAGAACGTCCCGAACTCAATTATGAAGGGATCAAAGGCGATCTGCGTACCTTGTTTGACGATCCGCAAGCGGGATTTGAAGCGTTGCGCGATCGCTTCTCCCAAATCGATCGCAATACTCTAGTTGCCATCCTCAGTTCGCGCCCAGATATTTCCAAAGAGGATGCCCAACGCATCATCGGACAAATTGAAGGCACTCGCGATCGCATCCTCCAAAAGGCGGAACGTCTTCAACAACAGGCACAACTTCGCCTCGAACAAGTTAGGCAAGAAACGCAGCGACAAATGGAAGAAACCCGTAAAGCAGCCGCGACAGCCGCTTGGTGGCTTTTCTTGACCGCTTTGATTTCGGCTGCGGCTGCCGCTGGCGGAGGTGTGGCGGGAGTAATTGGTATTGTTTGAAGAGTGTAGATATAAGGGATAAAAATACCTCTTTTTTTTCACACTTTGTCTCTTGGTTTTTTGAGGTAAAACCTCACTCTTCTCATTAGATCGAATCCGGTTAGACAACCACTAAAAATAGGAGTGCGACTATCTTGGTCGCGATCTGGAAGCTCGCACTACATAATTATGGCTAATTAAACGAATTTGATATTACCAAGCTCAGCCTAGTAGCGAGGGTTAGAATCCGAATCGAACAAGCATCATTACTGGTAGTGCGGGCATCTTGCCCGCGCATAGGCATTTCCACAAACGAGCGAGAAGATCGAGGTTTGACCTCGACGAAGTCAACGCCGCTCCTACGCACCTTTGAAATGGAAAGGCTGTATAGCGAATAATACCAATTTTCATGTTTTCACGATCGACATTCTTCTTCCCTATTTGGGAGAGGGGTTGGGGGTGAGGGCGATCGACCATCTCTGTCATTAATGAATGAAAAATGATATATGTTTGTTCTGAAATATATCTTAGGAAATAAATTTTAAATTAGGATTTATTACGCAAGAAGGATGCTATTAAAATTCAAAATTTTAATGATTAAGAGAGTCTTGATTTACTGAGGTCGCTTAATAGGAACATCTTCAAGTTCACATCCAAAATAAAGTAGCGCAATTCCAAGCGTTTTTTTGTAACTTAATCATTCACTGAGAAAACCTATGGCAAACTTAATTGAATTTAAATTATTTGCTCCTTACAATAAAGAAGCTGCTTTAATTGGCTCTTTTTCTAACTGGGAAGCCATTCCGATGGAAAAAGACGACAAAGGTTATTTCCGAACTAAAGTCGAACTAGAAGATGGCAGTTATCAATACAAATTCCGCATTCGCTCGAAAAGCTGGTTTTTTGAACCCGACCAATTGGTAGATGTCATCGATCCCTATGCCACGGATGTTGACGAACCAAACCAAAATGGCGTTATTCGCATTAAAAATGGTCGGAAGATAGTCGATACCTACGTGTGGCAGCACGACGACAAACCATTGCCTCCCGATCGCGAATTAGTTATCTATGAAATGCATATTAGCGACTTCTCCGGCGGCGAGGACGATCCCAATCCGCGAGGCACCTACAAGCACGTTATTGAAAAACTCGATTATCTGTGCGAACTGGGTATCAATGCGATCGAGCTAATGCCCCTTAAAGAATATCCCGGCGACTACAGTTGGGGCTACAATCCCCGCCATTTTTTCGCCACCGAGTCTAGCTATGGTTCGACAGAACAGTTGAAACGAATGATTGATGAATGTCATGCCAGAGGCATTCGCGTCATCATCGACGGGATCTATAACCACTCAGAGGCAGAAAGTCCCTTAACGCAGATTGACCACGATTACTGGTATCACCACTCCCCTCGCGATCCCGACAACAACTGGGGACCCGAATTCAACTACGAACACTACGACGAAAACTTAGATGTCAAACCGGCATGGCAGTTTATCGGCGATACGGTACGCTTTTGGATCGAGGAATATCACATCGATGGCATCCGTTACGATGCAGCAAGACAAATTGCCAACTATGACTTCATGAATTGGATCGTCCAAGAAGCCAAGAAAACGGCAGGAATGAAACCTTTCTATAATATTGCCGAACACATTCCCGAAACCCCTAGCATCACTAACCTCGACGGTCCGATGGATGGCTGCTGGCACGAGAGTTTTTACCATGCTGTCAAAGAACACGTTTGCGGCGACACCTTTGATATAGAGAGACTTAAAGATGCGATCGACGGCAAGCGTCAAGGGTTTATGGGAGTGACTAATATCGTTAATTATGTGACTAACCACGACCACGATCGCCTGATGGTAGAACTAGCCAATCGCAATATCTTTGACGAGGCGGCTTTCAAACGAGTCAAGTTGGCTACCGTCCTATTGATGACAGCCGTAGGAGTTCCCATGATTTGGATGGGCGAAGAATTTGGCGAATATAAGCCTAAAACAATTGAAAAAAGCAAAATTGAATGGTCTTTGCTAGAAAACGATCTCAATCGCGGTTTGTTTGAATATTACAAAGGCTTGATTAATCTGCGCAAAAATAATCATGCCCTCTACACTGAAAATATTGACTTCTTCCACGAAGATCCGGAATCAAAGGTTCTTGCCTACACTCGCTGGAATGATGAAGGATCTCGTATCGTTGTCGTGGCAAGTTTCTCAGACAACTATCTCGCTGGCTACCAAGTTCCCCATTTTCCGGCTAACGGTACTTGGCACGAGTGGACGGGTGACTACGATATTGAGTCTGGAGACGACAATATTCTCATCGATTTGCCAGAGTATGAAGCCAAAGTATTCGTTTGGCAATAATTGCAAAGAGGCATAAACGACATTTGTAGCTCGATCGCTTTTTAACCCAAGCGATCGCTACTTTTTTCCGAGAAACACTTGCAAAGCTTAAATAAAAAACGGTTCGCAGTCTATGAAATTTAATCTTGGATGTCAGCTAAACTACAGTATTTCCACACCTAGTACTTTAATTTTCAATATTTGTGCAGCTAAAAACAACTATCAAAATATTCTTCAGGAAACCATAAAATTTGAACCGTCGCTAGATTATGAAGAATATATTTCTCCTGTGCTTGAGAACCGATATCTTCGGGTAAATGCACCAGAAGGCGATCTACAAGTTTCCTATCAGGCAACTGTCGAACTATCTTACCTTGACGAAGATCCTAACTCGATTGCTGAAGTTGCGCCGGCGGAGTTACCTCTAGATAAGTTGCATTATTTGTTTCCGTCGCGGTACTGCCAATCAGATCGCTTAATGCGTTTGGCACAACAAGAATTTGGCAAGCTACAACCCGGCTATTCTAGAGTCACTGCAATCTGCAACTGGATTTATGACAATGTTACTTACTTATCGGGAAGCACAAATTCCCAGACTTCTGCTTTCGACATCGTAACGGAAAGAGCTGGAGTTTGTCGGGATTTTGCCCATTTGGGGATTGCTTTGTGTCGTGCCTTAAACATTCCTGCACGATTTGTGTCAGTATATTCACATCAGCTACAACCGCCGGATTTCCATGCAGTTTTTGAGGCTTATTTGGGCGATCGCTGGTATCTATTCGATCCGACTCGCCTTGCACCTCTGGAGGGAATGATTCGCATCGGTACGGGACGAGATGCTGCTGATATTTCTTTTGCGACAATTTTTGGCGCAGCACAAATGCAAGACATGACTGTTTTTATTGATTGTTTGGAGGGCAAATCTCCAACATTTACAACCGACGCGATCGCTACTCGTTCGCTTTGAAAAATTTTTATCTTTTAATTAAAAAGCCTAGCACATGCACTAGGCTTTCATATCAATCTCTCAGACATAGACGAAGCTATTTACACTCACCGGCAATTAAACTTAGATAATTCCCTGCCCTTTTCTACCTTGTCCGCCTTCTTCGTTGATTTCTTTTAACTCTTGAGCGCGTTCGGCTTTTTCAGCTTCTTCGATTTCTCTGCGATCGCCAGGTTCTTCATAATACATTTCAGGTTCGATCGCATAGTTGTTGAGGAGTCCTTCTTTATCTACAGTATATCCTGCCGTAGTGTCAAGTTCTTTCTCTGGTTCGGGGGTTTTCTTGAAGTTTTCTCCCTCTCTTTCCTCGCGTGCCGCAGTTTCAGCAGGAGTGATATGCGCATCGTAATTTTTGTTAGTTTTTGCTTCTGGTTTCATGATAAATTTCTCCTAGAAAATGTTTGCGATCGAAGATAAATTTTTTATTGCTCAATTTTTGGCACTGTATCGGACGTATCGAGTTCGGGTACGACATCGGGACGTTCTTTATTTTCCCAACCTACAGGACGCTTAGAGTTATACCAAGCGATAGATCCAATCGTTGTAGCAGCAATAAATCCCACTATCAAGGACAATGTTGCTGCCACTGGAAAATGGGGAGTATTGGTGTAAGTTTCTATTAACAAATGCATGAATCCTTCACTTGATTTTCATTTCTTTCTCAAGATTATAGGAATTACAGCTATTCGCACATCTTCCTTTTTTAGGACTTTTTTTCAATCCTAAGGAATAGTTAATTAACTCGATCGCGTGAAAAGCATCCTTAACAAAACGCGCTCTAACTTTAGACAGACATAAGTTAAATACCTAGTTTTTTTAGTTCTATAGCAGTGTGCGGGCAAGATGCCCGCGCGAGCGGGACGCTCGCACTACAATTTTTATGAATCAACTAGGATTGCTATACCTTTGGACAGATCGACCAAAACGCTATTTTTTATTTTCTGGCTACTCAATAACGATTTGTCATTCCGCGATCGAAACGTCCGATTTTTAAGTGCTCAATATCTATTCCAATTCTATGACAAGCAAATTGAAGATTTTGTAGAAAAAGTTGGGTATCATCACCGTATCCACATTGCCAGGTAGCGGTTTCTAAACCCAGCTTGGCATTAGCTTGAGCGCAGTTAATTAACTCTATTCCTTGAAGTGGTTTTGCTGCTGACATTGTTTTTAATCCCGATAAATCAATCCAAGTTTTAGCTTATAGACTTGGTTGACTGACAAATCTTTGTCCCCTCATCCTTAAATCCCTTCTCCCACAAAGGGCGAAGGGACTTCAGTCCAAAGTCTTAAGTTGAGAGCCACTCTCCCACTCTGGGAGAGAGGTTGGGGTGAGGGCGATTTGCGTTTTGTCACTCAACTAGCTTATAGACAGTTAATCAGATCGGTTTCGATCCATACATCTGCCTTTAGTCTTGCCTTATTAGAAATATGATTATGTGCTAACAATTGAATTTACCGATACAGCTACCTTTGGGAATGCCAATGGATAAACTATTCCTCCAGTAAGCGTAGACTTTGAACCATATTCTCCATCTTGAGGATCTCGAAATACTATCAGTTGTCTCTTTTTAAGATTGACTACCCAGTACTCAAGGATATTAGCCTCGGCGTAGACTTTGCTTTTCGTTTCTAAATCTTTCTCTAAGCTGGAATCCGAATATTCAATCAGCCAAAAAATATTTTCAGGATAAGGGTGATGCTCTAGATATTCGCGTCCCAACCGTTGCACGATCGCAAGATCGGGTTCGGGTTCGGAGTTGTTAGGAAGCGTAATCGGTTTGCTCGATCTCACCGTAGCGCGATCGCCCAATAACCGAATTAGATATTCCGCCGCTTCGGTGCTAAAGTAGGCGTGGGATTCGCCTTCAGGTGGCATCTCTACAATTTCTCCCTTCAGCAGTTCCACGCGCCTGTCGGTTAATATCCCCGCTGCAATCATGCGATGATACTCGTCTATTGTCCATTTAGCAACGGTTACGGTCATGTTGGTATACTAAGTTTTTGCTTCGCGATCGCTACGCTCAACATGATATTCTATACTTTTGGGACAACCTGTGAAACAAATCTTTGTCCCCTCATCCCTAAATCCCTTCTCCTACAAGGGGCGAAGGGACTTCNAGTCCAAAGTCTTAAGTTGAGAGCCACTCTCCCGCTCTGGGAGAGGGGTTGGGGTGAGGGCGATTTGCGTTTTGTCACTCAACTAGAATTCTTCAGTTAAATATTAAAATAGACGTTCGCAGGAGGGAGTAGCCAAGGAAGATAATCAAACCAGTAATCAAAATACTCCACAAATAGGCAATACACATTAATAAACCATCGGCTTCCAAAGTCGCTACACTCAGCAGTAAAATACCGATGGTCGGCAAAGGATTAGTACCGGGAATTGGCAATATTAACAAAATCGTCAGCCATACAATTAAAAGTCCATTCACTCTCCAAATATAGCGATTATTAGCTACGATCGCCAATCGAGGACGAATAAATTTTTCAATAATTTTAGTAATTTGTTTCAGTTTGGATAGCAGTTGCAGTGCGACCTTTTGAGGAAAGCGAAAACGAGCAATTCTTCTCGGCAACCAAGGTTTATGCCTTCCCAATGCCATTTGCCCTGCTAATAAAAGCGATGCTGGACCTATAATACCTGGCAATCCAGGCGGCATGGGAAATAAAAAAGGTAAAGCCAACAGAAAAATTATTAAACTAAATCCTCGTTCGGAGGTTTCCTCTAAAATATCTTGCAGCGTTATCGGATGAGTTGCTAACCGTTTTAAAATTGCCTCGATATCTTGAGAAAACCTCAAATGCATGGGATGCGCTTTGCTAAATCAGATGAAAAATCAAGATATATAATGCTGATGTTAGCAATTGCACTCCCATTACGGGTATTCCATATTGCAGAAATGTTTTGAAGGAAATAACTTTCCCGTGTTGTTCTGAAATTCCTGCTGCAACAATGTTAGAAGAAGCACCGACCAACGTTCCATTTCCTCCTAACGTTGCTCCAAACATCATCGCGTAGAAAAGCGGTAAAACTTCAGGTGGCAACTGCCCATCAAAATTATTATTGAGCACTTCCTGTCCGACATATCCGACATTGACAAGGTACTCCTTGAGTAAGGGAACCATCGCTACGACCAAAGGAATATTAGGAACGACGCTGGATAATATCCCAACAACGAAGATTAAAAGAATCGCACCCAAGGCAATATTTTGTCCTAAAATTATTGCTAATAATCTCGATAAATTACTAACGATTCCTGTTTTTTCTAGTCCGCCAATCAAGACAAAAATAGACATAAAAAAGAGCAAAGTACTCCAATCTACATCTCGCAAAATATTGTGAACGGTATCGATTTTAGTCTGATGAGCTAATAACAAAGCTAAAGCTGCACCTAATAATGCTACGGCAGCGGGAGGAATAGGAATTGGCAAAGCCTCCTCGCCAATAACAAAAAAGATGAGAACGAATAAAACAATTATTTCTCCCACGGCTAATACTCTGGGATGATTAATTTTTGGGTGCGGTATTTGCTCTAAATTTTCAAATTTAGTCTGCCAAATTTTTGAGAATAAAAAAGGCATAATTGCAACAACAGACACAACGGCTAACACGCCTCCTAAACTCAAGTTTTTTAGGTAATCTGTAAAGGTAATATTGACAGAATCTCCGACGATAAACGTCGCCGGATCGCCTACTAGCGTCAATAAACCAGCACTGTTAGCCACAAATACCATCAAGATGAGCAAAGGAACAAAATCTACACCAATATCTTGAGCAATTGGGGGAATTAAAGGCGCTAATAGCATTACCGTAGTAGCATTGGGTAAAACCGCACAAATAGGCGTAGTAATAGCTACGATTCCCAAAAGCAATAGTTTCCCGCTACCTTTAGCAATCAGCACCATTTGCATGGCTAAATATTCAAAAATTTTAGTCGGTTCAAAAGCACGAACCAAGACCATAACCCCAAAAAACAAGGCTAATGTCGCATAACTTTTGCTGATGTAGCCAATCGCTTCTGGCAGGGTCATAACATGGGCAAAAACTAAAATTAGTGCGCCTAATAATGCAGCAACTGTCAGGTGTAACCACTCAAACATAATGATGACGATTACACCAGTAAAAACCGAAGCTGCAACGATCGCGTGTAATTCCATTGCTCCCTCAAACTGTAAGATCGACAAAAACATATATCGGAGGACTATTTAACCAAAAATTCTTTGCGTCCCACCAGCATAAATAACCGTTTAAGTATTTATTTGATACTAATAAAACTAGACGAACGATTTGCTTTAGAAATCATTACAACTCTGGGTAGCATGAGTATTTTATTAATAGGATTAGCGATCGGCAAAGCGCTTCCCCAGGAAATCGCTGACTTCAATGCATCGAATGAAATAGAATCTCGCCCTATTCGGATTATACGTTTCCACGCGCCTTGACCTGCAATGGCAAGCGTTAGCATGTTCATATAAGCTACCCTCAATTATTAAAAGTAGGTACGACAACACAGAGCAGTACCAACCAGGAATGCTGATGAGGGCAAAAGTTGAAATTCTGCCTCTTCAATCTCCTCTCAATGCCGACGAGGTTAGCTGACGGGCTAGGACTGAGAGATGTCCCCCTTGACCTTCTAAGGTTCGCCCCAGGTTTGGTTCCCCCGTTCCTGCTCGATCTTTCAAGCAACTTTGTGCACGATCGCGCAAGGGATTAGGCTGACTTACTCTGAACTTTCTAATAAAATAACACATTCTGAAAATCTGCATAATATTAAGGTCAACCCTCGATCGCGCCGAGCAAAAACTCGGTCATGGCTTCACCGTTCATCGGTCTGGAGAACCAATACCCTTGCCCGTAATGACAGTTCAAGTCTTTCAATTGCGCTACTTGTTCTGGGGTTTCTACGCCTTCGGCAACGACGTTCATTCTCAGGATTAAACCCAAATTAACGATCGCCTTGACGATTTCATCATTCTCTTCTTCCATGCCTAATTGTTTGATGAAGGAGCGATCGATCTTTAACGTATTAAACGGGAAACTGTGCAGATAACTTAAAGATGAATAGCCCGTTCCAAAATCATCGAGGCAGGCTTGAACCTTGCGATCCCTCAACTGCTTGAGCATAACTGCTGCCGCTTCGGTATTTTCAATCACGATGCTTTCAGTGATCTCTAACTTCAAAGTACTGCCGTCTAGACCCGTTTCCTCAAGAACGCTATCGAGGAATTCGATTAAACCGGGCTGGTAAAAATGCTTGCCAGAGAGATTGACGCTCATAGTCAGCGGTGCGGGCATTGGAAATTGTGCTTGCCAAGCGCGTAACTGGTAGCAAGCCGTCTTTAAAACCCAGCGATCGAGAGGGACGATTAACCCCGTTTCTTCTGCGATCGCGATAAAATCGACTGGCGAGATCGTCCCTTTTTCTGGGTGTTGCCAGCGCACCAGCGCCTCGAAGCCTTCAATTTGCTGAGTTGCAATCGAAAAAATTGGCTGATAGTAAACGGAAAATTCCGGCTGTGTTGCCTCTGGCGAAGTCGTACGAACGATCGCTCGGCGCAGGTCATTTTCTAACTGCAATCGCTTGAGAGCATAAGTATACATCGAGGGATCGAATACTTCGTAGTTTCCCTGACTGCGACTCTTAGCCCGATACATGGCGATATCCGCGTCTCGTAACAGATCGGTCACTTGTTCGGGATTGGGATAAGTCCTAGAATTGCCGATGACGATGCCAATGCTAGCGGCGACGAATATTTCCTGATTATCAATAAGAATGGGTGTTTTTAAGGCATTTTGGACGCGATTGGCGATTTGAATCGCGTCGTTCGCATCGGCTATTTCCTCAAGCAAAATGACAAATTCATCGCCTCCAAAACGAGCCACTGTATCTCCGGCACGCTGACATTTTTCCAGGCGATGGGCGACGGAAACCAAGAGGCGATCGCCGAATACGTGACCGAGACTGTCGTTAATAATCTTAAAGCGATCGAGGTCTAAAAAGAGCAAGGCAAAGCGATAGTCATCTCGTCGTTGACTGCGGCGAATGGTTTGCTTGAGGCGATCGATCAACAAATTCCGGTTGGGTAAACCTGTCAGTCCATCGTGAAAGGCATCGTGCCGCAATTGCTCCTGAATTTTGTGACGCTCTGTGATGTCGGTAGTAATGCCATTAATGCGGATAGGCGTGCCCTCTTCATCGGTAATTAGACGAGCGCGAACGCGAATCCAGCGGCTCTCGCCGTCGGGTAATAAAATTCGGTATTCTAATTCTTCTCTGCCAGTGGAGTACAAGGCATTGAGTGCCTCTTCTACCCGTTCTTTATCTTCTGGATGAATAACTTCTCGCCACAGTTCGATGTTCTCAATAAACTCTGCCAGCTTGCGACCATAAACTTGCTCGACTGCCGTGTTGAGGAAAAGTAACTGCAAGCTATAGGGTTCTATCGACCAAACGACATCTTCAATCGAACTGAGGATGCTATCTAAGCGATTTTGGTTGAGTTGCAGTGCTTGTTCGTTTATCCGCAGTTCTTCTTCTATCTCCCGATAAGCTTCTAGTTCTTGCTTGAGTCGGGCACTAGTATCGATCGCTTCGGCGATTTTAGGCGGTAAGCTTTGTAGGATGGTCGCACGGGTAACGAGACCGAAAACTCGATTATCTTCCGTCACAATGGGCAGATATTCGAGGCAATGCTGGCGCAATGGGTGCAGTAGGGAGGAAAGATCCGCTACATCCTTGACGGGAAGCGTAACCAAGTTTTGAGTCATGACTTGGGCGATCGCGATCTCTTGCCAATCTTGTCTTGAGTCGATTAATTTGAGGACATCTCGTTCGCTCAAAATCCCGACTAACTTTTGCTGCTCGACGAGCAAGACGCAACCGACTTGCGTTTGTTTCATCAGCGCGATCGCTTCTTTTACTGACGCTTGGGCAGAAACAATCGGGGGGGTTTTGTCGATCGCCTTGTCTACGGTCATAAAGATACAGCTGAGGTTACTCGACTATGCAGTTACGCCTTCTAACATACGGTGGGCTAATTTTTGGAACATTTCATCGACGTTTTCGCCCGTCCTAGCAGAAGTGATATAGGTGGGGAGAATGTGAGAATGGTCTTGAAATCGAGCGATCTCAGAGAGATTTTCCAACCCGTCTCCATCAATAAGATCCGATTTATTCAAGGCTACGATCGCGCTGATTCCTCTGGGATTGGCACAAGACACCAACTCGACGTGTTCTTGGATGCGTGCGATCGTATCCCGACGATTGAGATCGGCGACAATAATCGCTCCGGTTGCTCCTTGCAAATAACTCGAAGTAATCGCATGAAATTTGGTTCGTCCTTCGAGATCCCAGATCAGCAATTGGACTTTTTGCCGTTCTATCCCTTTCGGAGTTGGTATTTCGACTAGCTTTCGCGAAATTTTTACCCCAAGCGTTGACAAATATTGATCGCTAAACTGTCGGTCTACAAAACGACGAATTAAACTCGTTTTGCCAACCCCGTAGTCGCCAATAAAACAAATCTTTTTAGAGATGACGGACATATCAACAATCAGATAAAACTTTTATAAACTTATAAAAGTTTAACTTGCATATCGTCTTAAGATGAGAAAATTCCCGTAATTTTTTTATTTTATCGAGTCCGCATATCTAAAGCTCCAAATTAGCACGGATGGTCTTTTAGCGATCGCCTGGGGAAGGAATAAAGACTTCAAATCGGACGCAACGGCTTAACCATAGAGGTCGATCTGGAGTAACGCCGGGGGGAAGTTCGGCACTGTCAGAAACGTGCAATCGAGAAGGCTCGATTTGCTCGGCAATCAATGCCTGTTGCACAACGCGAGCGCGTTGGATGCCCAACTCCTGATTTTTAGGTTGGTATCCCGTATAATCGGTATGACCGATAATTCTCAGATGAACCCCTGGATTGCGATCGAGAAATAGCCGAATGGCTCTGAGGCGATCGGCGGTGTCTGGAGAACTATATTTAGTCGAACCCGATTCAAAGTAAATGCGAGTCTCAAGAATCGGTCGGATCTGTACTGTATTGGTGACGGTTTCAACGCCTGGAATCTTTTTGAATGCCTGGGTAATTTGTTCGGCTGCGCTGCGATCGGGGACGAGGCCTTCAACTGCGACTGTCTTGGTGTTGTAATCGTGATGGGCAGTAATCGCCACGCCTTCTTTTTGATTAAAAATCCAGGTGACTCTTTCTATCTCTCCTGCGGTTAGTACGGGATCGGCTGGGACTTCTACAGCGATAATTTGATTGTCTATTTTAAGATTTGGTGCGACTTGGCTGGCGATTTTTCCGGCTTTGTCTTTTAGATCTTGATTGGGAACTCTTCCGGCGAGCGTTAATTTACCCCAATGCATCTCAGGAGAGATCCGATAGATGGATAGTTCTGGCGCAGCATCCAAAGCAGCACTGGTTTTAGCTTCGATGCGATTGGCAACGCTACCTCGATAGAGTACGAATCCCCAGAAGAAAATTATGGCACCCAGGATCGCTAACAGTGCATAGGGCGGCTTAGAGGCTTTCTCTTGTGCTTCGGTTCTCGTTAACTTTTCCAGCAGCGGTTCTATAGAATTGGGAATCATTGCGGGATCGCCATTGTAGGCAGCGATGAGCTTGCCGTACTTGAGGACAATCTTACCGAGAGTTTTTCGGAGCTTTTGCATGTACCGTTTAGAGGGCGAACCCCGGATGACGGCGGCGATGTAGCAGTAGCCCGCAACTTCTAGAACGATTGTGGAGGCATCGTATTCGATTTGGTTGAGTTCGGAGACTTCTCCTTGCTGTACGATACATTCGTTAACAAAGCTGCGGATAGCCGTTAGCAACCCCGCCAACATATCGGCTTCCAGCCTCAACTCTAAGGATGGATGAAGTTCGCGGATGACTAAACCCGACGCTTTGTGAATCAGAAAAACTGCCTGCACTTCATAGTTAATCGCTTCTTGGAGAATCAGTTCGGCTTCTGAGACACCTTGAAGCTGGGCGCGAATTTTGCGTTTGATTCCCTCAAAACTAAAAGCCGATTCGACTTTTTCGTTGATGGATTTAACGAGTTCGACCATGTATTTAGAGATAGTTCTGCCGATGACGGGATAGAGGGCATCTACCATCGCATTTTGTTCGACCTTGATTTGATTTTTGATCGCTTCGCCCATTTGCGGTCCCAGAGTCGTTGCGATCGCATCGGGATCGAGTCGAATTTGTTCTTGTATGGCGATCGCCATTTCTGGCGCGATCGCTTTGGCGATTTCTGTGGGCGAATTTTTAATTTCGTGGGCAATTGCCGTTGGGAGAACGGGGGCAATTGCCTCTCCCATTTTTTGGAAATCCTGCCCGGATCGCTGTTTAATTGCCTCGTCAATAATCGGAATGAGAGCTTTGAGCAGGGATTCTTGCGATTCTATCGATCTAAGATTGAGCAGTTCTGTAATTAAGGGAAGAAGGGGATTAATTAAATCTGTTGGTTCGTAAATTTGATTTTCTAGACTTTCTAACTTTTCTTTTAGCTCGACGACTGCCCGATGCAAAGATAATAAGTCGGGATCCTCTGGGGGAGGAGTTGAGGGATTTGACTGAGACTGTTGTTTGGCTTGTTGTTTTGAAGAAGTAGAAAACTTAGTTAAATCCTCCTTTGCTAATCCCAGATTCCTCAGTAAAGCAATTAACTCCTCTAACGAGTCTGTTGCTTCTGGATTGGAGTTAGCGGATTCAGATTTTTTACTAGACGAATTTTCTTGCGATCGCGCCATATCCTGCTTCCCGATCTCGCTTTCCGTCGCTCAGATTAATGGGATTGCTCTGGCAACAAAAACTCTGCTTGAACGTGATTTTCTGCCGCTTCTTTTAGGTTGGGAATGAATTCAGCTCCTTTAATCTTTAGACATAATTCAAATAAAACTTCTGCTAAATCTACGCGAGAAACTTTACTATCTTTGAGTTCTGACATTCCTTTCTCAAGTTCGGCAAAAATTTGTGTTTTTAATGATTGAAACTCTCCTTCTAATTTTTCTCTAGTTTGAGTCATTTCATTTTTTAAAAAATTAGCTTGATGGTTAACTTTTCTATCCAAAGATTCAACTCCCTGAGAGAGTTTTTGATTGGTCAAGTTAACTGCCTGTTGAAGTTTGCTAGTTTCTTCGTGAGTTGTTAAGCTAAGATACTTAAGTTTCTTCTCAAGAGAATCAAGCCCAGAGCGGATTTCACTAGAGAGAGATTCTTGAAGCTGAGTAAGGCGATCGCGCATTTCTGATTGAAAACTGGCTAGTTCTGATTCAAGCCTGTCGAGGCGGCGATCGCAACTTTTAAATCGTTGTTCGTATTCTTCAATCTGTTTTCCGAATAATAAATTGCGAATTTGGTCTATGTTGCCCAGTCTGTCTCTCATCTGTTCTTTGGCAATGTCACTCATCTGTGTTAGTCTCCATCGCGTATAACTTGGGAGGCAAAGTGTATAACTTTTATCAACACCTAAGTTTAGGGTATGTTATTTAACACTAACACAGACACAATTGCTCAATATTGTCAAATTCCGATCGTATAATCTCTCTAGCCAATGCTTACATTAGTCTTCTGAACGTATAATTTTCATAAATTTTTGTTTCGAGTAGGGACGTTTTAGGGAACATCTCTACGACTCCCGATCGTTTCAATTTTGGAAATTCTCTAACAAGTCGTTGAAGAAAAGGCTAAGCTGGCTGTAATCGATTCAGTTGGCATATTTCAACCTTTTTAGAGGAAAGTTGGATGGAACGGGAACTGGCGATCGCAACCTATGGACTGACCAAACAATTCGATCGGCACATCGCAGTCAATAACATAGAATTACGGGTCGAGAGTGGAGAAGTTTACGGACTGATCGGTCCTAATGGTGCCGGAAAAACCACTCTGATCCGAATGCTAGCAGCAGCAGAGGAACCGACGATAGGAGAAATCTATATCCACGGCGATCGCTTGCTGCGCGATGACAGCAATCCTCGACTGAAACAGCGCCTCGGTTATCTTCCCGACGACTTCCCTTTATACGACGATCTGACGGTTTGGGATTATTTAGACTACTTCGCACGACTTTATCGACTCAGGCAGCCTCATCGTCGCCGTCGCTTGCAGGAAGTGCTGGAATTAGTTCAACTAACCAGCAAGCGTCACAGTCTCATTGCCACTCTCTCGCGGGGAATGAAGCAACGCCTGAGTTTGGCACGCACGATTATTCACGAACCGATTTTATTGTTACTAGACGAACCCGTTTCTGGTTTAGATCCCATTGCACGGATGCAGTTTCGGGAAATTATCAAGGTTTTGCAAGCAGCAGGCATGACCATTTTAATTTCTTCCCACGTTCTTAGCGATCTCGCAGAATTATGTTCTTCGGTGGGGATTATGGAACTGGGTTTTCTGGTCGAAAGTGCTTCGCTACAAGAGTTATATAAGCGTCTATCGCGCCAGCAAATTGTTATCTCAACGTTGGGAGATTTAGAGGCGCTAAAGGGAGAGTTAAAAAATCATCCCTGCGTAGAAGGTTGGGAAGTTTTGTCTCAAAAAAATAGTTTGCGAGTCGATTTTTCTGGAGGAGATGAAGAGAGTGCCGAACTGTTGCGATCGCTTGTCGCTGCGGGAATTTCTCTAAAAGAGTTTCACTGTACCGCCGAAGATTTGGAATCTATTTTTCTCAAACTCGGACACAAGCAAGTTTCTTAAATAAACTTTTTGCAAAAGTCATTAACTTAGCGGAATCCTTTGCGTCTTTGCGTCTTGGCGTAAGAAAAAAACATTTATTCAGGAGGTCTAATGATATGAATATTGCATCTCTATTGAAAGAAACTAATACAAATGAGTTAACCTGGGTTTGGTTGCTCTCGTGTCTTCCAGGAGTAGCAACCGAATCTGTCACGACAACGATGGTTTGTCTGTCAATGGTTATTACTTTACTGGGTTTCCTAATGACTCAACAGTTGCAAAAAGTAGGGGAGTCAGGCACAAAAGCTTTGCTGTCTCAAGGAAACTATTACCAGTAACTAGCGATCGCAGATAGAGAACCCTTCGCTTTGTGTCTTTTTTAGATGGTTATTTTTCTAGTCGTGAGGAATAGCAAACAATGATATCAACGTTAATCGATCGCTTGGGCGAGATCAATCCTCAACTGTTTCGAGAACTCAAAGGACGATTGCAACCTCGCAATCTCGTCATCGCTTCTGGAATTTCTCTGGTAGTACAGCTATTAGTCTATTTCTACTATCGAGCATCTCTTCCTGCGGTTAGTGCCAACCTAACAACAAACGATCTATTCAATCGCTACTGCATTGGCAGTCCCCCGATAGATTGGAATGGCTACACTCCCTATCCCTACAGTATCGACAACTTCTGCGTCAAAGACTTGCTGGGCAACTGGATGCTCAACTGGCAACTGTGGTGGCTAGATATATTTGTCTGTTTGAGTTTCATCGCCATTTTTGCTTTACTGGCAGCAGGAACCTGGATGCTCATTGCTGACTTGTCTCAGGAACAGAGGCGGGGAACGCTCAATTTTATCCGCCTCAGTCCTCAGTCTGCCAAAACTATTCTCTTGGGGAAAATGCTAGGGGTGCCAGTGGTATTGTGCCTAGCAGTAGGACTGGCACTGCCTTTGCACCTAGTTGCAGGATTGTCCGCACGCATTCCGTTAGGAGCGATCTTGGGTTTCTATGGCGTTTTAGCAACAAGCTGCGTTTTCTTCTGGAGTGCTGCTTTGTTGTTCGGACTCGTTACGACTGGGTTGGGAGGTTTTCAAGCTTGGTTGGGTAGCGGGGTTGTTTTGTTTTTCCTGTCGTGCTTAACGAATTTTGTTAGGTTAGGGACTGTAGCAACTCACACTCCTTTTGATTGGTTAGCTTTACTTTATCCCGGTACTGTCCTGCCCTATCTGGTTCATGCTACCTTTCTCCCGCCAAAAACAGTTGGCTATTTAGCTTTAGAAAGTGGCTACCAATCGGGAACTGGGGGGTTAAGCAATTTGCTTTGGTACGGGCAATCGCTTTGGCGTAATGTTTGGACTGGCGTTGGCTTTATGCTTGTCAACTATGGATTGTGGATTTACTGGATCGGACAGGGACTAAAACGCCGTTTCCACAATCAACTAGCTACGTTGTGGAGTAAGGGACAGAGTTATGCGATCTCTGGCTGTTTTGCAGCAACTATTCTCGGATTTACTTTACAAACGACCGAATCCTACCGACTCTACGAGAACTTCTTCATGTTGCAAGCTTTTGTGTTACTTCTGTTCTTGCTTTTGATGGCAGGTTTGAGTCCCCATCGCCAGACACTGCAAGATTGGGTAAGATATCGCCATCAGATGAGTCGAGATCGCCGCAACTTGCTCAAAGAATTAATTTGGGGAGATAAAAGTCCTTCTACCGTTGCGATCGCGCTGAATTTATTAATTGTCATGGCTTTTATCTCCCCTTCGCTGTTTTTATTTCCCCTCGAAGACCACAAACTTCGCCTTCTAGCAGGCGTGCTGCTCAATTTAGGGACGATCCTGATTTACGCCGCCATCGCTCAACTGATGCTAATGATGAAGAGTCAAAAAAGAACGGTTTGGGCATCGGCGACGGTCACCGTGCTGATTTTCTTGCCTTTAGCCATTATGGCTCTCTTTAGCGGCGGCGAACCGGGCAGAACGGCTGCATTCGGCCTCTTTTCTCTAGCTTCAGTCTGGGCAGTCGATTACGTCAGCACGACGACGCTTTTCCTGTCGCTGTTGGGGCAATGGCTGGCGATCGGACTGGTTAGCTTCCAGATGACCAGACAGTTGCGAAAAGCTGCCGAGTCGGAGACAAAAGCTTTTTTGTCTGACTCTTACAAGCGGGCGATCGCTAGTTTTTAGTACTGCCGTGTTTGACACTCCCCCGACTCCATTTCGCGATCGTTCGGGGGATTCTCTTTTTCCTTTTTACTTGTTAAGCAGATTTAACCCAAAAATTAGATGCAAGCAAATTTAGATTTCGCTGTAGTTCGTCGCGTCCATTAAAACCCTCAAGTCGGTAAACTATCTGTCCTTTTTCAAAGAGAATCAGCGTTGGTAGACTTTTAAGACGATAAGTATTGGCTAATTTGAGATTGTCATCGGCATTGATTCCCACTAATTGCATCTGTCCGGCTGATTCTGACTGGAATTTAAGCAGTGAGGGCACGATTAAACGGCATAAACCGCACCAAGGCGCCCAAAAATGAACGAGAACGGGTTGAGAAGACTCTAAAACGACTTTAGAAAAAGTTTTTTCATTTGCTGACAGCATCACGATCGAAAAAATTTGTTATCGAAAGATTTAAGTTTTGATTTAAGACTTTGAATCATGTTACAACCAATTGGGATCGCTTGGCAAAACTATTTTCAGCAATTGCATTAAGATCGGCAAATTCACTCATTTTTATTGGCTTAGCCTCAAATTTTGGGTTTTACTATGTAAAACACTGTATTATAAGTTCGACTAACTGGGGAAAATTTTGCCAAAATCACCAATTAATTCTAGCTGTTGCTAGAATTAGCCAAGGATGTCCCCACCAAAATAGCAGGACAAATCCAAGAACGCCTAGATAGGCTGGACGAAGAAATTCCTGCCATTTAAGAGTTTGACGACCGTCGAAAATGGCAAGAAAGGGAATTATTGAAGTTCTTTCCTTGACAGCAACAAAGGCTTCGCCGTAGCGTTGATATAGGCGACGATCCCCGTGCCAAACGGCGAACAAGTGATGGGCGATCAGTCCCAGAGAAGTCACCAGCGTAAAACTCGTTCCCACCCATAGAGTATGCGCGATACACCAGATAACTTGCCCAACCATTTGGGGGTGACGAGTAATCCGAATAATTCCGGTTTCGTAAAGATGAACTTGAGGCTTTTGGATAGCAGCAATTTCAAGCAAATTAAAGGTAGCGGGATAGAGAAAGAGAAAAGAAATCGCCGACATTATCCAGACCAAAACCGATATTCCCGGCACGTTTTGTACCTGCCAAAGAATTAAACCGTCATAGCGATGATTGAAAAAGTAGATAATGAGAATAGTTGCTAGCGGGATACTGACTAGCGCAAAAAATACGCGATAGAGTCTAGCCCCAATTTTTCGTTCTCCCCAAGGTCGCAAAGCCGCTAAACCGCTGTGGGCAATCGCAAATCCCAACAGCAATCCCAACATAACCCAATGACTCGATGTCAACCAATCCCAGTTAACCATTAATTTCTATCTATAGATCTATAGATAAATTAAAGATAGTTCTTTGTTACGTTTTACTTATTCATTATCCTAAAGGAAATTTGATCCCCTTATTATGCTACTGTCAAGTAAAATCCTTCTCGCCAAGGAAGTGCAATAAGTAAAACGCTATCTGTTATTGAGTCGGGCTAACTGTCCTGCCAGATAGCAGCCAATTCGATTCTGCTAGACTCGCTCAATTGTGTAGAGCCATTAGTTTTGTGGTTGTTGGTTGTCTGCTGACTCCATATTCTCTGTTTCAAATGTTCTATGTCTGACATTCCTTTTACTTTAGATCAACTTCGGATTCTTAAAGCGATCGCCGCTGAGGGAAGTTTTAAGAGAGCCGCCGATACTCTGTATGTTTCCCAACCTGCCGTTAGCTTGCAAGTTCAGAATCTCGAAAAACAATTGAACGTCCCGCTGTTCGATCGCGGCGGACGCAAAGCCCAACTAACAGAAGCCGGGTACTTGCTACTCAGCTACGGAGAGAAAATCATCACCCTTTGCCAGGAAACTTGTCGGGCGATCGAAGATTTGCAAAATCTTCAGGGAGGTACCTTAATCGTCGGTGCGTCTCAAACGACGGGAACTTACTTGCTGCCGCGCATGATCGGAGTATTTCGGCAAAAATATCCCGATGTTACGGTTCAATTGCAAGTTCACTCGACGCGGCGTACCTCCTGGGGAGTAGCCAACGGACAAGTCGATCTGGCAATCATCGGCGGTGAGGTTCCCCCAGAACTCCAAGAAACCCTTAAAATCGTTCCCTATGCCGAAGATGAATTGGCGCTAATCCTCCCCGTTTTTCATCCCCTGGCAAAAGTGGACACGATTCAAAAAGAAGATTTGTATAAACTCAAATTTATTACCCTAGATTCACAATCGACCATTCGTAAAGTTATCGATAAAGTTTTGAGTCGCTGCGATATTGATACCAAGCGTTTAAAAGTCGAAATGGAACTGAATTCTATTGAAGCGATTAAAAATGCCGTTCAAGCCGGATTGGGTGCTGCCTTCGTCTCCGTGACAGCTATTGAGAAAGAATTACAAATGGGCGTACTTCACATTGCCCCTATCAAAGACGTTGAAGTCAGACGAACCCTCTCTGTGGCGATCAATCCCAATCGCTACCGTTCTAAAGCAGCAGAAGCATTTATCCGGGAGGTACTGCCTCAGTTTTCTAGTCACCCAGAGTATTTGAATATCGAACGGCTATCCCACGATAGCGAGCATTACAAAGAAGTAGCTGCCAATGGGGCAGGAAGTTGAGTTAATTGGCATTTATCGGTTCACAGTTCACAATTGATCGGTAATAGGATAACAATTGCGAATTGCCAATTGTGAATTGCGAATTGGATTTATGCATCCATGGAAATTCTTTGCACTCGTCCGGGTTGTCCTCGCCCTAAAAATCTTTTTGCCGATCTCGACGATCCCTCAACGCTAAAAAGCGTTCAGCAGAAATACTGTACTAGCTGCGGCATGCCACTAATTTTGGGAGGGCATTACATACCAGTACGATTGTTGGGACAGGGGGGATTTGGGGCAGCCTATCTGGCTTGCGATCGCTTTTCTCCCACCCTGCGATCGTGCGTTGTCAAACAGTTTCAACCTAGCGGAAATTTAAATCAGCAGCAGCTAGAAATTGCCCAGAATCTGTTTGAAAGGGAAGCCATCGTACTAGAAAACTTAGGCAACCGACACGAGCAAATCCCCGATTTATATGCTTTTTTTCCGTTAATCGCTCCCAATCGGTCTAGCGGCCAACAAGATCGGTTTTTTTATTTAGTACAGGAATTTATTGACGGACAAACGTTAGAAGAAGAACTGATCGATCGAGGACAATTCTCGGAAGCCCAAATCCGCCATCTCCTGACAGAAATGCTGAAAGTTCTCAAATTCGTTCACGAAAATGGCTCGATCCATCGAGATATCAAACCTTCTAATATCATGCGCGATCGCAACGGGCGCTTGTATCTGCTCGATTTTGGTGCTGTCAAGCAACAGGCAATAGGTAGCCCGTCGTCGGGAAAATCTACAGGGATTTATTCGATGGGATTTGCGCCGCCCGAACAAATGGCAGGTTCTCAAGTGTATCCCTCGACCGATTTATATGCCTTGGCAACCACTTGCCTGAATTTACTGACGGGGAAAAAACCGGAGGAACTTTACGATTCTTATCATCATGGCTGGAATTGGCGGACTCATGCCCCGCAAGTGAGCGATTCCTTGGCTGCCATCTTAGATCGCATGCTTTTACCAACCCCCAAAGATCGCTTTCAGTCAGCCCAGGACGTCCTCAATGCCCTCGAACGACCGCAGTCGGTCACTAAAACTCAACTTCAACCCTCGCCCGCTAATCCAACTGCTGCTGCACTGTCAACGCGAAAGCCTTTTTCCTTGCTAGAAGTGCTTGGTAGTGCAGCTTTTATGGGATTTGAGGGGGCTTTATCATACATTGCTTTTACCAGCTTATTGCCTTTCCCCGGTATCGCTCTTGGTTTATGGGGAATGTGCTTGGGAGGACTGATTTATACGCTATATCGCCGGGGAATTGAGGGCAAGGATTTACCAATTTTGGCGGTTCTGACATTCCTACTCATGTCGATCCCAGCCCTGCGGGGCGGGTTAGCCATTTCGGTTGTCGCGATTATTGCCGTTTTGGGAGGAGCAACCGCGATCGCGATTACAGCAATTTTTCGCTTGATTTATTTAATTCTCTCGCGTTTTTTCTAAAGAATTTTAACAAGACTCAAGGAAACTTAAATTCTGAATTCCGACTCTTGACGGTTATAATGCCCCTAAAATATACACCATTAACCGTAGGGTCGGATATGTCTTTGCACAATCATTCTAAAAGATCGGTAACGTTACCGAGAAATTCTCGTTCCCACAGAGCAACTCGTCCTTTGGCTGCTTCGTCAGCATCGCAGCCAAATGTCAAACCATTGCCCCCGCGATCGCATCGATTATCTCCTCAATGGCGATCGCTCCTATTCTTACAAAAGCTGTCATCTGGGATTGCTTTTTGCCTGGTAGCTTCCGTATTGGGAATTTATGCCTGGAGCGTTTATACTCCCAGGATCTGGGGTCAGGAGTATAAAAAACTAGAAACTTTGCAGCGGCACGAACGTCATCTAACAGCGATGAATGAAACGATAAAAAACCAACTCGCCCAACAAGCCGAAAAACCGGAAACAGGACTCGCTAATCTTCATCCGGGTCAAATCCTCTTTCTTTCTCCAACACCCGTGCCTTCTCGAAGCCAACCGCAAAAAGCGACTGCTAAATATAAACCCATCATCGGTAAAACTCCCGTAGCCTACTAAATTGTTAGTGGTTAGTAGTTAGTTGGCAAAAAATTTTCTCCAAATAACTAATAACCAGTAACAAACAAACAACAACCAATGACTGATTCAACCTCCAAAGTCACATTCTCAAGAGCCAGAGATCGCGCGAAAAAACAACCATCACACAAAAAAAGACCTTCTCCCCGTCAGAATTCCCGTCGCTCTCTTTCCAAAGCCAAAACCGAACTCAACCCTACTAAGTTACCGAAGTTCAGGTTACTTCTCGTTTGGGGAGTCATGGTAGCTGGATGTGTCGGCTTGGGATGGAGGCTGTATCAGTTACAAATAGTTCAGGCTGACGAACTGCGGCAAAAAGCAAGACAGCAGCAAGTCATCAACGTCCGTCCTTACATTCCTCGACGAACGATCGTCGATAGCCAAGGAAACGTACTCGCTACCAGTCGGCTAACTTATAGCCTTTTCGTGCATCCGCAACTGTTCGAGTCACCAAAAGAGAAAGTTGCAACCAAGCTTGCCCAGTCTTTAGGAGACACGACCGAGCAAAACCTGCTAGAGCAGTTTAGACGGCAAAAAACGGGAATTCTCCTTTCTGCGAGTTTGACAGAAGATATTGCCGAGAAAATCAAGAAATTAAATTTTAATGGCATCGACGTACAAGAACGCTATTCCCGTTTTTATCCGCAACAAGAAATGGCTGCCGAAGCAGTAGGTTACGTCGATCGCGAGTATAAAGGTCAGGCAGGAGTCGAAAGCAGCCAGCAACCGTTGCTAGAGAGAAACTCGACGAGCTTCTCGCTTAGAAGTTCTAGAGATGGGACGATCGTGCCAGCCTATCTGCCTAAAAATCTCTTGAATTTCGACCATTTGCAGTTGCAACTCACTATCGACCTGCGCCTGCAAAGAGTAGCTCGTTCTGCCCTAAAGCAACAACTGAGAAAATATCATGCCAAACGAGGTGCGGTCATCGTTATGGATGCAACCGATGGCTCTCTGGTAACGCTCGTTTGCGAGCCAATCTTTAATCCCAATCAGTACCATCGCTCTCAAGTCGAACTGTTTAAAAATTGGACGGTTGCCGATCGCTACGAACCCGGTTCGACCTTTAAGCCAATCAATATCGCGATCGCGCTAGAGCGAGGCGCGATCGAACCCAACAGTCGCTTCTATGACTCTGGCTCGATTACTGTCGATGGCTGGGAGATCTACAATGCCACTCGAGAAAAATTTGGCTCGTTGAGTATAGCGGAAGTCTTGCAAACTTCTAGCAATATCGCCATGATTCAAATCATGAATCGACT
Source organism: Hydrococcus rivularis NIES-593 (assembly GCF_001904635.1). Classification (GTDB taxonomy): domain Bacteria; phylum Cyanobacteriota; class Cyanobacteriia; order Cyanobacteriales; family Microcystaceae; genus Hydrococcus; species Hydrococcus rivularis. Next base: position 21,511 of record NZ_MRCB01000031.1, on the reverse strand, counting down.
GAGTCGCAAAGATTACTACAAAAGTCTCCAGAAACTCGAACTCGGAAAAAGAGTAGGAATCGATCTCCCCGGCGAGGTTGCCGGATCTCTCAAAAGCGAATCCGAATTTAGTGCCAAGGCGATTGAAGCTGCTACCGCTTCCTTCGGTCAAGGCTTTTCCCTAACTCCGATAAAATTAGTCCAGCTACATGGTGCCCTAGCTAATGGCGGCAAGCTGGTCACGCCTCACGTAGTGCGAGGATTAGTCGATGCTAAAGGATATCTCCATTGGCAACCTTCTTTTAAGACTCATCGGATTTTCTCGCCCAAGACTAGCCGAGAAGTTGTAGAAATGATGGAAACCGTCGTGACTGACGGGACGGGCAAACCCGCTCGAATTCCCGGCTATCGCATCGCCGGAAAAACAGGAACGGCACAAAAAGCGGGCGCGAGTGGAGGCTATATTCCCGGCGCCAAAATTACCAGCTTTGTGGGAATTTTCCCGGTTGAATCTCCTCGCTACGTCATTCTCGTCGTCGTGGACGAACCCAAGGGCGAAAATACCTTTGGCTCTACTGTCGCAGCACCCGTTGCTAAATTGGTTATGGAAGCGCTGATTTCCTTAAAGGGGATGCCGCCATCGCAGAAGGTAACTGATGAATAATAGGTTGATTAACATCAACAATAATAGTACCTGAAGGTAGTTGAGTAGCTTTAAGATCGCCTCTCTTCCACATCCTCCAGGCGGTTTGATAACTTATTCCTTTTGATTTGGCATAGTCAGATAGTTTCATATTCTTATATTAACATAGAAGATTATGTCTGACTATATATGACTATACCTTAATAGTTTGGATTATATACCAATTCGCAAAAATCTGCATTAACTTTTTGACTTGGGCCAAGTAAAGCGGAAAGTCGCTCCTTTGTCTAACTCTGACTCCAGGACTATCTCGCCTCCCTCAGTTTCAATAATTTTTTTAACAATGGATAAACCGATTCCAGTGCTTTCATGGGAGTGGTTGGCTTTGAGCGTTTGAAAGATACCAAAAATCCTTTCGTGATATTCGGGAGCGATGCCAGGTCCGTCATCAGTTATGGCAAATTCATAGTAGTCTCCTTTTTCTGTAGCAGCAATCTCAATGCGCCCGTTGGGACGATGGTGGTGTTTGATGGCATTGCCAATCAGATTGGCAAACACCTGGGTGAGAAGCAACCGTTTGGCGACGATTGTTGGCATCTGGGGTGGTGCGGAGATGGTAAAAGTAGCTGGAGGAGCAAGGGAATCGAGTACCTCGTCAAGCAGTTCGCCAACGTTCACAGTTTCTGCGGTAACTTCGCTACGACCGACGCGAGAATATTGTAGTAATCCGTCGATGAGGCTCTCCATGCGATAGACTCTTTGCCGCAGAAGCTCCATCTGGTATTGGTTTTCTTCGGGAAGTTGCCCTTCGAGGTCTTCTTCGATCCATTGAGAGAGATTGGCGATCGCTCGCAATGGAGCTTTGAGGTCATGCGAGACGACATAGACGAAGCGATCCAGCTCTTGATTGCGTTTTGCTAACTGGGAAGTTGTTTGCGTCAAGGCTGCGTTCAACTGGCTGAGTTCGCTTGCTTGTTGCTGAAGCTGGAGTTCGGCTTGCTTGCGATCGCTGATGTCTTCGACGACTCCGATGATGTATTTCGGTCTTCCCAGGCGATCGCCACCGTCGCTGGAAACGGCTTCGCGGGCTAGCGAGACGGCGAGATTGACCCAAACGGTAGAGCCATCTTTGCGGATGTATCGTTTCTCCATCAAAAAATTGGGAATTTCTCCGGCTACTAACTGACGAACGTAATTGCGATCGCTTTCCAAGTCGTCTGGATGGATAATTTCCTGATAGGTCATCCCCATCAACTCCTCGCGGCTATAGCCTGTGATTTCGCAAATTTTTTGATTAAATCGTAGCCAGCGACCGTCGAGAGCTACGTGACAAACGCCAACCGCTGCCAAATCGAAGGTCATGCGATATTGTTCTTCGCTCTCTCGCAGCGCTTCTTCGGTTTGCTTTCGTCCGGTCACGTCAAGTGCCGTACTGATGACCAAACGCCTGCCATCGGGCAGTTTTCCCAAGGGAGCAGAAGAAAAGTCCCAAATGCGGGTCGCTCCCGTGCGCGTTCTGATGGTAAATTCTCCCTCTCTGACCGATCTGTCCAAGCTGTAGAGGCGATCGATGATAGCTTTGACCTCTTGTGAGCGTTCTCCATAGGCGCGTCGAGTCCAATCGGCGATCGTGGGAATATCTTCTGGTGCGTAGCCTGTTATTTCTGTCCAGATACGGTTAACGAACAAGACTTCTCCATCTTCGGCATGGAGAATGATGGGGAGCGGCGCATCGAGAATCGAACGCCGGAAACGGTCTTCGCTTTCTCGCAGCGCTTCCTCCGCCTGCTTGCGATCGCTGATGTCGAAAACTACCCCAAGCATCCGTATTGGCTTTCTGTGCTCGTCATAAAGCCCCCGACCTTTGCTCATCAGCCAACGAACGGTTCCATTCGGGTAGATGATGCGGTATTCGGCTTCAAAATCGGCTCGATCGACCACGGCACGGGCAAGGGCTTGCTCGACCCGTTCGATATCTTCGGGGTGAACGCGATCGCGCCACGTCTGATAGCTGCTTTCTATTTCTCCTGGTCGCAATCCCAGCAATCGGAAATGGTTTTCGTTCCAAGTTAAAATATTTTCCTCAATATTCCAATCCCAACTACCGATATGAGTTAAAGCTAGGGTTAATCGACGCTTTTCCTCGCTCTGGCGCAATGCATCTTCTATTTGCTTGTGTTCGGTAATATCGGTAATCGTTCCGACATAGCTAATAACTTGACCGTCGGCTTCAGTTTCGGGCAGCGCTTGTCCCAACACCCAGCTAATCGTTCCGTCTGGGCGTTGGAAGCGATATTCCGAATAAAAAGGCTGACTTTCCTCAACCGCTTGCTTCCATTCATTAATGACTCGCTCGCGCTCGTCGGGGTGAAGCGCGCCCTTCCAACCCGTGCCGCGTGCTTCTTCGGACGAGAGTCCGGCGATTTCGAGCCAGCGCTCGTTGGCATAAATACAGTTGCCCTCGCGATCGCAGCGAAAGATCCCGACGGGTGATAGTTGAGCGAGGGTAGCATAGCGGCGTTCGCTCTCTTGCAACTCTCGTTCGGCTCGCTTGCGATCGGTGATATCAGTTGCTACGCCGATCGTGCCGATGACATTGCCCCGTTCGTCCCGATAAGGCGATTTGGTTGCCAGAAACGTGCGCATTCCTTCGGGCAAGCTCACTTGTTCCTCGAAGACTTGCATCTGACCGGTTTCCATCACGGAGCGATCGTGTTCCATAATCTGCCGTGCCTGTTCGCGGTCGATCTGGAAATCCACATCCGTGCGACCGAGAACTTCATTTTCCGACTTGCCCATCAGGCGGAGCGTCTCTGGATTAGCCATCAGCACGCGCCCCTGCCGATCTTTGGCAAAGATTAGGGTGGCTGTGGCTTGATTGACCGCATTCAGGATTGCCATTTTTTCGTGCACGACGGCTTCGGCACGCATGCGATCGTCGATATCGGTACAGGTTCCGAACCAATAAGTAATGACCCCGCGATCGTCGCGGATGGGAATGCCCCGCCCGATGTGCCAGCGATACTCGCCATCGTAGCGTCTCAAGCGATATTGAACTTCATAGGGGTTGCCTGTCGCCAGACTGGTCGTCCATTGCTGGAAGGTCAAGAGGCGATCGTCGGGATGCAGAACTTGCTGCCAGTCCCACCCCAGGGTTTCGTGCGGTTGCAGTCCTGTATAGTCGAACCAGCGTTGGTTCATGTATTCCACAACCCCATCGGGACGGGCAATCCAAACCATTGGCGGAATGTTTTCAGCTAGTACCCGATAGCGTTCCTCGCTCTTTTTGAGGGCTTCCTCGGCCAGCTTGCGATCGCTAATATCAGAAACGACGCCGACCATTCTCACCGGACGACCTTCGGTATCATAGTAGAATCGCCCTAATGCATCCACCCAGCGCACCTTGCCATCCGACCCAATTACCCGATACTGCGCTTTATAATCTTCTCTATCGTTCAAAGCTTTTTGAACTAATGCTTCAACTCGCTCTATATCGTTAGGATGCCCTCGCTCTTTCCAATTTTCATAGGTAACTTCTTCTGTGTCGTTATAGTCAAAAATCTGTCTGCCTCGAACCGTCAATTCGACTTTATTGGCTTTCATATCCCAGTTCCAAGCTCCCATTTGGGCAATATCCATTGCTAATACAAGTTGGGCAGCATAATTCTGGGCTTCTAGTGAAACCGCCTCAAGCTCGGCAGTGCGATCGCTAACTCGTTGTTCTAACTCGGCATTAAGCTTGCGGATCTCGGCTTCTGCTTGCTGGCGCTCTTCGATCTCCTCAGCTAGCGCTCGGTTGGCAATCTCTAATTGTTCGGGGCTCGGTAGGGAAAGTGCCTGGGGAATTAAAGGATACAGTTCTGAGGCAGTGTAGAGAGAAACTAATGCTGTAATCGCTTTAATCGACCCGGAAAGCCAATAGGTCGGATGCCAAAGCGTCCAAACTTCCATCATATGAGTCGTGCCGCAGGCAGTAATAAAGGCGCTAAACATCCAGAAAATTCCTTTAAAGGGAACATCTCGTCGCTGGCGAACGAAGTAGACCAGCATAATCGGAATGGAATAATAAGCTAGCGCGATTAGGGAATCCGACAACAGATGGAGCCATACTAACTCCGACTTCCAGAGGTAGCAATGTCCGTGAGGAATAAACTGCCGAGAAGAAAAGAAGTTTTGCAACAGTTCTAGCATTGAAGATATACTTAGGAACTAATCCCGTAGATAGGCGCAATATCTAAAGTTTTAGAAAATTTAAGCCAACAGAACCATTCTAAAAAACCTTTATATCGCCTTTTTTAGGCTAACAAACTCTTCAAAATTACAAGGAACGCCAGATTGTTTTTATACAGTAGGATACAAATCTTGACTATTTTTTCTAGTAGTAGCGCGTGTGGCAAGCCGATTGGGAAACATGGCAATTCTAATTGATTCATAAAAATTGTATTGCAGGAGAGCTTTCGCTCGCGATCGCGACGGATGTAAAGAAGGACAGGCTTTGCTTTGCGCACTACATTCACAAATGATTTGGGATTGCTATATAGTGTGCTTACCAATCGGAAAGACTTTTTTCTTCTATCTTTAGATAGAAAAGATAGAAAGCTTTGATTTTCATAGCCAGAAAAATTTATGACTATTGGCGGACTCTACCAAAGCAGCACTATTTCTATAATCTAAGTTGTTTTAGTTTTTTTAAGGATTTCTAGCGATAAAAGAGCGATCGCTCTACAGATGCACTGCGACCCAAATTAAACAATCGTACGGGCGCAAAATCCTGTGCCCGTACGGAATTTCTGGTCGCTAATAACTGATAACTGTATAAGAGGATTTTATGTCTGTTACAATTGTGGATGAATCTGAAGCAACTTATAATAATTTGGATGAAGTGCTAAAAGACGAACCGATGGCTGTGTGTGGAGTCAAATTGCACGTTCTGCCCCACGGATTCCGCTTTAACCTGAAAACTCGCCGACCAGTTGTTTCTCAAACTAATCATTCAGCTGCGATCGCAAGTTAGATCCAGCTTTTAGTAGTCTTAGTCTCCGCGATTGTCTCCGACTGATGAGGGGCAGGTTTTACAACCTGCCCCTCCAACGCCTATTTTAAGCTACCGTAGTCTCCTGGGCAACCGGATAAACGCTCACTTTCTTGCGGCTTCTATCTTTGTATTCAAAAGTTACGATCCCATCGACTAAAGCAAATAGAGTATCGTCGCTGCCTCTACCGACATTGTTTCCGGGATGAAATTTGGTCCCGCGCTGGCGAACGAGGATGTTACCAGCTTTGACCAACTGACCGCCATAGCGCTTAACCCCTAAGCGTTTGGCATTGGAGTCGCGCCCGTTACGAGTACTACCAGTTCCTTTCTTATGAGCCATAGTTTCTTACTTTAACTTTAATTTCCTACTTGACTATTCCAAATCTATTTTATTTGTTTCGCCTAGGCTTTGGTTGTTTCTTGGGTCTCAGACTCGCTTGCAGAACTTTCTTCATTGGCGGGTGTTGCTGCTGTCTGTGCCTGGGCGGATGCAGAAGCGATAACCGTTCCATTAAGACCGATCGAATCAATCATCAGGCGAGTAAGTTCCTGGCGATGTCCCCGCTTTTTACGGGTTTTCTTCTTTGGTTTCATCTTGTAGACGATGACTTTTCGTCCTCGCAGATGTCTCATTACCGTACCTTCTACGATCGCGCCTTCGACGAAAGGTTGACCGATGGAAACTTCGCCATCGTGGTTTATCAGTAAAACTTTGTCTATGGTATATTTACTATCCGCTTCGACAGGAAGAAGTTCGATATCATAAAAGCGACCCGGTTCTACCCGTAGTTGCTTGCCGCCAGTCTCAATAATTGCGTAGGTCATTTCTCTAGTTCCAGTAAATTGCCGTACAGGTAGCAGAAAATCAATTCTGAAAATATTTTTTTGCTTTTGGTTGATGTCTTAACCTGGTCCGAGCAGGAGTTAGACACACGATCTTTTATTATCTTAGATTAGTTACAGTTATGTCAAAAAAAAATTAAATTGTCAACTTTGCGATATGGCAAATTCACTCCAAACCCCGCATAGCGGCTATCACTGGGATGGTAATGGCGATCGCTTTTTTGAAGGGTGGTACTATCGAGTCACTCTTACCGAATGGGGGCAAAGCTTTGGCTTTATGTATTCGATCGAAGATCCCATCGGAGGTAAACCTCACAGTGGCGGTGCGGCTCAAATCCTCGGTGCGGGCGATCGCTATCTTTGGCGCACCTTTCCCGACGTGCGGAGTTTTTGGGGCGCGAGAGATTATCTAGGTTTGGGGCACACCAGACGAACTAATGGAAAACATTCCTGCCAACGACTCGCTCCTGCCTCGTTTGAGCGGGAAATGCAGGAGGGATATCAAGCCACTGCAAGGTTAAATCAAGGCTATATTCGAGATCCGGGCAGTCAGTTTTATTGCCGATGGCACTACGAAATTCAGCCAATCTATGGCTGGGGCAATCCCAATTTACCGCAACAAGCGACTGGCGGTTTAATGTCTTATTTGCCTATTTTTGAACCCGGATGGCAGATTTTGATGGCTCATGGCTTAGCGACGGGTTGGATCGATTGGAATGGCGATCGCTACAATTTTACCAATGCCCCAGCCTATAGCGAAAAAAACTGGGGTCGTTCTTTTCCGCAAAAATGGTTCTGGATTAACTGTAATAGTTTTATTTGCCATCCCGATCTTGCTTTAACTGCCGGCGGGGGAAGAAGAAAAGTCTTGTGGTGGATGGAGTCAGTTGGGTTAATTTGCCTTCACTACCAGGGCAAGTTTTATGAGTTCGTGCCTTGGAATTCCCAAGTCAGTTGGCGAGTTCAGCCGTGGGGAAGGTGGGAGATACAAGCAAGAAATCATCAATTTGAAATATTGCTTATTGGCAAGTGCGATCGCCCTGGAACTTTGGTGCGCGTGCCGACAGAAGACGGTTTAAGCTTTCGCTGTCGGGATACGATGAATGGGCGATTATTGTTAGAATTGCGAGAAATTAATGGGAGAACGCTTCTGAGAGCAGAGAGTTTTTTATGCGGTTTGGAAGTCGGTGGCGCACCCTGGGATGAAGCTTGGGTGTTTTGAGATCGCTCGCGTTACTAAACTCACGTTACTAAAGGTGCTAATCGAGCTAAAACTTCATCAACCAACTCTTGGGGAGCGTTTTCGACAAATTGAGCGTTTCTAACTTGCCAATCAAATACGCGAATTTGGTCGGATAAAACTACGCCATAAGTTGTCAGTCCTTGAGGGAGAGGTACTTCAAATCGCCATCCTTTGAGGCGGCTGGTAATTGGACAAGCCAGAATCGAATGAGAAATCTGATTGTAAGCTTGTGGTGAAACGACTAAAGCTGGACGAACTCCTGCCTGCTCTCGCCCTCGTTGCGGGCTAAATGAAAGCCGAATAATATCTCCTCTGCTGGGAACATATTCTTCTACCATACTTCTCGTCCCATAGGCTCTCCCCAATCAATTTCCGTGTGTAAATTGTCCTCGCTCATCCCATCGAGGAGTTCGGAAAGCGTGTATTTCCTGCGACGAACTGGTGTAACAACTAATCGGGAGCCTTCAACAGAAAAGGTAACTTCGTCCCCTTCGTTGAGATGAATTTGTTCGGCTACCCATCCCGGTATCCTTAGCCCTAAACTATTGCCCCATTTGCCGATATTGGTAGACAAAACGATCTCCTTTTGGATGATTTATACTTTATTAATTCTAAGTATATACTTAGTTTATACGAGGAGCGGAGAAAAGAACAAACGTATTTTAATCATAGTTTTAATCGGATGTAAAAGAATGATTCCTTCTTTTTCATCTCCCTCGCCTTATGGTATATTTGTTCTATCCGGGAACGGGGTTTTGCCCGCTTACCTGTTTGGAGCGATCGCAATGGTTACGTTGAAGTTAGAACCAGTCATTCATTTGAGCGCCGAACAGTTTATCCAACTGTGTTATACCAATCCCGATGCCAAACTAGAACTGACCGCGCGAGGAGAATTAGTTGTCATGTCGCCCACGGGTGAAGAAAGCGGAATGAGAAATAGTTGGCTGACAGCTCAATTGACGGTTTGGGCAAAAAAAGACGGTACGGGCGTAGCTTTTGATTCTTCAACCATGTTTCAATTGCCCAGTGGTGCTTTCCGTTCTCCCGATGCTAGTTTGATACAACGTTCTCGCTGGGAAAATTTAACCGACCAACAAAGACAAACGTTTCCTCCCATCGCCCCAGATTTTGTCGTCGAATTGCGATCTCCATCGGATAGCCCCAAAGAACTGCAAAACAAAATGCAAGAGTATCTCGATAATGAGGTGCGATTGGGATGGTTGCTCGACCCGATGCTCAAAACCGTGGAAATTTATAGAATCGGACAACCCGTAGAAGTTTTAACCAACCCAACTCAGTTGGATGGAGAGAATGTGCTACCAGGTTTTGTGTTAGATTTGGGAGGAATTCTTTAACTGCGATGGCTAATCTACCTGTTATCCGACTGATTCCCATCGAGTCACAGAAAACTTCTCCGATTGGCTACCGGCAATGATGGCGGTGGTTTGAATGGATTTGCCCTTTTGTTGACGTACAGCATCACTGCTTGCACTTGTTTGACCGCTTACGAATGTAGTTTGTGGAGGAATATCAAAAGTAATTATTTTCAATCGTTAATTATAGTAACTAGATGTAGAGCGCCTCTCGCGCGTGTTTGGAACTGAAAGTCTTTGGTGGCAGTCCTTGTTGTAAGGCTTGCTTTCGCTCCTCAAAAAATGAGCTATGATAAGCGGTACTAGACAGCTCGACACTGGAATTTTACCAGTCCCGATCGCTTGAGAAGGTAACGTGTTCAAAAAGTTCAACCCCAAGGCAAAAAAACGGTTGAGTCAATTTCTTCGCGCGACCGCCGAGAAATTGGAGTCTAACTCCGAAACTCGCTCGGAATCGCCTTCTCCTCCTCAACCTAACTCACGGAGGCGACGAAAACCTACCGCAAAAAAACAGAAACAAAGAACGAAATCATTGCGTCTTCCCGTCCTGTTGGCTAATTTTTCCAGTCGTTTCAAAGCACTTTCTCAAGGAGTTTTTCGCCATTATCGTCCCAGATTTTGGTTTTTGATGGGTACCGGGGTTGCCCTGGGCGGCGGCGCGATCGCGCTTGGTGCAGGAGCGTACTATATAGAAAGCGGATTGCCGGATTCGGTAGATGAAATCTTGACCTATACTCGGCCAGGAACGATAACGATCGAAGCAGCCGATGGCACGATCTTGCAAGAAATCGGTCCGGTGACTCACGAAAAACTAAAAATATGGCAAATTCCCGATCGCGTTAGCAAAGCGTTTATTGCCAGCGAAGACCGCCGCTTTCAAGAACACCAAGGAGTCGATTTCTTGGGCATTGCCAGAGCCATCGTTACCAACCTGCAAGCTGGGAGAGTGGTAGAGGGAGGCAGTACTATTACCCAGCAGCTAGCGCGCATCACATTCTTAAACCAAGAGCGCAACGTCGGACGCAAGTTCAAAGAAATGCGACTGGCAAAAAAAATTGAGGAAGATTTTGATAAAGAGCAAATTTTAGAGCGCTATCTCAATCTCGTGTATCTGGGGTCGGGCGCCTATGGCATTGCCGACGCAGCCTGGGTTTATTTTAGCAAACCCGTAGGCGAACTAACCCTGGCGGAAGCGGCAACGCTGGCAGGAATCGTTCCAGCCCCCAGCGTTTATTCGCCGCTAGACAATCCGAAAGCCGCCAAGGAACGTAGAAATCAAGTTCTTAGAAAGATGCAAGCTCAAGGATTGATTACAGCCCAAGAAGCCGAAGCGGCGATTGCCTCGCCTCTAGAAGTCAAGCAAGGCAAGCTCAAGCGTTTGGAACGGAAAGCGCCTTACTTTACCGAATACATTCAAAAAGAACTTCCCAAGTACGTATCCCCAGAGGTACTCAAGGCGGGAGGAATTGTCGTCGAAACAACGCTTAACCCTCGCTGGCAGAGACATGCCGAAGAAACCATCGAGAGAACCGTAGAGCGCTACGGCAAATGGCAGCGTTTCGAGCAAGCGGCTATTGTTGCCATCGATCCCCGCAACGGTCAAATTAAAGCGATGGTTGGAGGAACGGATTTTGGCAAAAATGAATTCAATCGCGTAACGCAAGCCAAACGCCAACCCGGTTCGACCTTTAAAACCTTTGTCTATACAACGGCGATCGCGGCGGGTTTTTCGCCCAATCGTCGTTTTCCAGATGCGGAATACGTCGTCGATGGCTACAAACCAGAAAACTATGGCGACAGATATAGCGGCGCTCAAGTCTCTATGCGCAACGCGATTTCTGACTCGCTGAATGTCGTAGCCGTGCGAGTGCTGGTAGAGGTCGGTTGGAATCCAATTATCAAAATCGCCCAAAAAATGGGCATCGAATCGAAGCTTTTCCCCACCTATTCGCTTGCCTTGGGCGCGTCCGAAGTCAATCTTCTAGAACTGACCAGCGCCTATGGCACGCTAGCCAATCGAGGCGTTCGCCAACCCCCTTACGGAATTAGTCGCATTCTCGATCGCCGGGGAAGGGTTATCTATCAAGCGAACTTTAAAGCTCAAGAAGCGATCGATCCGGATACGGCAGCGATCGTAACCTGGATGTTGCGAGGGGTGGTCGATGGCGGAACCGGCGTTGCTGCCCAAATCGGGCGAGCCGTAGCGGGGAAAACGGGCACCTCTGACAAAGCTCGCGACCTATGGTTTGTTGGCTATATCCCTCAATTAGTGACCGGAGTCTGGTTGGGAAACGACAACAATCAAGCCACTTGGGGTCAAAGCAGTACGGCGGCGGCTACCTGGCGGCAATTTATGTTAGAAGCGGCTGAAGACATACCTAGCGAATCTTTTCCAGATCTTCCCAGTCGAATAGAGGGTCGCCAAGGAACCATCAAAGCCGAACCGATTAAGCCCAGGCGCAGTTATTATAATTACACCACAGCAACTAACCCGGATGGCGAACGCGTCGGTGCGGTAGGCGAAGCTAGCGTCCCTCGCAGGAGACGGCGTTTGCGACGCGATCGAAGCACTGCTACCTACGTTCGACCGGAACGAAAAGTTTATCGCCCTCGGCGATCGCGATCGGGATATTCTCGTCGGGTAGCGCCAGCGCCAGTCAATCGAGCGCCAGAACCCGCTCCTGCTGCTCCCAAACCGACGACGGCTCCAGCAGTTCCCCCTCCTGCTTCTACTTTTACTCCCCCAGCCCCTCCCGCCTCTCGAAAAGATTAACATGATAGGAGTTGAGGTTACGTAATTACCGTCGGTGCTTCCCTTCCCGTAAACTCTCTAATCTGGGCGATTTCTTGGGCAATGCCAATCAAGGGTGCGAGCGCTTCTTGGGGATCGAGATCGTGCTTGCTGGCATCGGGTTCGTAGCTTTCTAGATACACTCGCACGGTTGCCCCTTTCGTTCCCGTACCGGAGAGACGAAAGATAATGCGCGAACCATCGGTAAAACCGATACGAATACCTTGTTTTTGGCTGACGCTGCCATCTATAGGATCGGTATAGCTAAAGTCATCGCTATAGGCGACTTGATAGTTGCCAAATAGCTTTCCTTTGAGATTTGGAAGTAGAGAACGCAGGCGTTCTACCATTTCATTAGCCCTCGCTGCATCGACTTCTTCATAGTCGTGACGGGAATAAAAATTGCGACCGTATTTTTGCCAGTGACCGCGAACGATTTGTTCGACCGATTCGCCCCGCGCAGCTAGAATGTTGAGCCAGAAAAGAACTGCCCACAAGCCATCTTTTTCGCGAACGTGGTTAGAACCCGTCCCGAAGCTTTCTTCGCCGCAGAGAGTGATTTTGCCTGCGTCTAGCAGATTGCCAAAGAATTTCCAACCCGTCGGGGTTTCATAGCAATCGATACTGAGTTGAGAGGCTACCCGGTCAACTGCTGCGCTAGTGGGCATAGAACGGGCAACTCCTGCCAATCCATCTTGGTATCCCGGCACGAGATGGGCATTCGCCGTGAGGATGGCGAGGCTGTCGCTAGGAGTGACAAAAAACTTGCGACCCAAAATCATATTGCGATCGCCGTCTCCATCGGAAGCTGCCCCGAAATCCGGCGCATCGTCGCCATAGAGAATGTCTACTAACTCGCGCGCATAGACTAAATTGGGATCGGGATGACCGCCGCCAAAATCTTCCAAGGGAACGCCGTTGATTACCGTTCCTGCGGGCGCGCCCAGACGTTGCTCAAAAATTGCCTTGGCGTAGGGTCCGGTTACGGCATGGAGGGAATCCATGCACATACGAAAGTTTCCAGAGGTCAGCAAAGTGCTAATGCGATCGAAGTCGAAGAGGGACTCCATTAATTTGACGTAAGGGGCGACGGGATCGATAACCTCTACGTCCATCGTTCCCAGCACAAAAGAACCGGGGCGATCGAGATTGATATCTGCTGCTTCTAAGATTTTGTAGCTGTCTATAACTTGAGTCCGGGCATAAATGGCTTCGGTAACTTTTTCGGGTGCGGGTCCGCCATTAGTAACATTGTACTTGATCCCAAAGTCGCCGTCCGGACCGCCGGGATTGTGGCTAGCTGAAAGGATAATACCGCCAAAAGCCTTGTTCTCGCGAATGACGCAGGAAGCAGCTGGCGTTGATAGAATGCCACCCTGACCGACCAGTATTCGTCCTACGCCATTAGCTGCCGCCATTTTTAGGATCGTCTGAATGGCTTGGCGATTGTAATAGCGACCGTCACCGCCGATAACTAGGGTTTGACCTTGGCAATTGAGGGTATCGAAGATGGACTGGACGAAGTTCTCTAGATAGTGGGGCGACTGAAAGACTTTAACTGATTTTCGCAGTCCTGAAGTTCCGGGTTTTTGGTCGGGGAAAGGAGTGGTTGAGACAGTGCGTATATTCATAAGCTAATAGAATTTATCGAGTTTTACTCACAGAAATACTCAAACATTCTTATCAGATAAAGTCAAAAGTTTGTATTGTTTTTAAAATAAAAGTGCCTCCAGTTCTGCCGCCTCCTGCTTCGATAAAGAGGTTCGCAAGATTCTGCCTTTAAATTTTCCCAGTTCTTCTACAATTTTATCTGGCTCGGCTTTTCTCACTAAGACGAAAATAGCAGAGGTGTCTGGCTTCATTGTCTGTTCGATCTTCTGGATAAATAACTTATCGATGCCGATTTTGGCTAATGTCTCAGGATCGGATCCCTCCATTAGCGTCGTCAGTAACCTCCCCCAAAAGTTGCCACTCATTCCACTAGCTGCAACTACTAGATCGTAATAAGGTTTAATTCTGATTTTACCTGCCGAATTTTTAGTTACGACAACGGCATCTTCGAGATCGACAAGATGCTCCTGTTCTAGTTTTAGCAGTGAGAGCATTACTTCATCTGCTTCAAATTTATTTTGAAATCCGATTGCAACAAGTTCGCTCATATTTTTTGCTTTAAATTTTAAACAAGAAAAATTCCCCGATTAGTTGAGAATGATTTTATCAACAATATTCGTTTCTGAATCGAGTTCGTAGACGATAGGAACGCCAGTAGTGAGTTCGAGATTAGGGACTTCTTCGGGACTGAGATTTTCCAGTTTCATAATCATGGCACGCAAGGAATTGCCGTGAGCCGCCACTAGCACTGTATCGCCGTGCTTGATATGGGTGAGAATGCGACTGGTAAAGTAAGGAATGACTCGTTTTTGCGTATCCTCTAAACTCTCCCCGCCCGGAGGTGGAGTATAGTAGGAACGCCGCCACTCGCGTACTTTTTCTTTGCCATACTTTTCGGCAGTTTGCGCTTTATTCAAGCCTTGCAACTGACCGTAATAGCGTTCGTCTAGTGCCTGAGAGAGAAAAATGGGCAGTTCTTCATTGGGATTGCCTTCATATTTATCCCAACCGTGCCATTCTGGGTCGTCTGCTGCGTGTTGAAAAATAGGAGTCTTTCCACCGCAGATTTCTTCATATTCAGTCAGGCACAGGATTGCCGTTTCCATTGCCCGAACTAAGAGACTGGTGAAGCAGACATCTACCCGGTAGTGTCTTAATTTCGCGGAGGCAATCGTTGCTTCTGCACGACCTCGCCTGCTTAAGGGAACGTCAACCCAACCTGTAAATTTGTTGGCGGCGTTCCAGATACTTTCGCCGTGACGAATGAGAATGAGTTTTGCCATTTGTCATTTGTCCTTTGTTGTCCAGTCATTGCTTGCTGGCTACTGACCAATCTTGTGAATTTTGAGAAAATTGGTTCCTCGCGAATGTTGTGTGGGAATTCCTGCCATAATCAAAATACAATCCCCAACAGATGCTAAATTTTGTTGAATTAAATAAGTTTCAGCTTGCTCGACCAAATCTTCAAAGGATTCCACCTCGCGATCGAGCAGGATGGGCATGACTCCCCAAATCAGGTTTAAGCGATGGTATACTTTGGGGCTAGATGTAAAAGCAATTACTGGCGCTCTAGGACGCTCTCCCGCAGCAATTCGAGACGTATAATCTGTAGTGGTGAAGGTAACTACATAGCGCAGATTGAGAATTTTGTCAATAGCGTTGAGGGCTTCGCTCAAGGCGTGGGTTTCGTCAGTTTCTGCTGGTGGATGATTGACGAATTGAATGTCTTTTTCGACTTCATTGGCAATCTTGACGAGCATTTCTACCGATTTAACCGGGAAATCTCCCACTGCCGACTCTCCTGATAGCATGACAGCGTCAGTTCCGTCCACAATAGCATTAGCAACGTCACTAGCTTCGGCGCGAGTGGGGCGGGCATTGCGAATCATGCTATCGAGCATCTGCGTTGCCGTGATAACCGGAATGTTCTTGCGATTGCACATCCCAATAATCCGCTTTTGCAACATCGGCACTTTTTCGGGATTCATTTCTACGCCCAAATCTCCCCGCGCCACCATCAAGCCGTCACACTCTGCTAGAATAGCTTCTAAGTTTGCGATCGCCTGGGGTTTCTCTATTTTGGCGATAACGGGCAAGTCATTTGCTCCTTTTGCCGCCAAAAATTCTTTGAGAGTGCGAAGATCTTCTGCTTTGCGAACGAAACTCAAGGAAACCCAGTCTACTCCCTGAGATAGTCCGAATTCGAGATCCCGTTCGTCTTTTTCCGTCATCGACGGTAGACGCAAATCTACGCTGGGTAAATTCACCCCTTTACGACTTTTAAGGATACCCCCTTCGATAACTTGACAAATAAGGGCATTCCCTTGAATTTTTTCGATTTTTAATTCCAACAAACCGTCATCGAGCAATACTTGCGTCCCCGGTTCGGCTTCTTGGGCTAAATAAGGATAATCTATAGATACGGTATTAGGTTGCTCGGTAAATTCGGCGATTGGAACTAAGGTGAGAAATTCGCCCTCGTTGAGGGGAATCGAACCGTCAGGCAGTTCGCCCACTCGGATTTTAGGTCCCTGAAGATCTTGAAGTAATGTTATAGAAGTCTCTAACTCCTGAGAAACGGAACGCAGCAACGAAACCCTACGGGCGTGTTCTTCATAGCTTCCATGAGAAAAATTTAACCGCGCTACATTCATCCCAGCTTGGATCATTCGCTTGAGGATTTCTGGAGAACTACTTGCCGGACCAATAGTAGCAACAATCTTAGTACGGTGCATGAGAAGTTTCATAAGTACTCTTTTGGCAAAATAGCGATCGAGCCATAGATATTTTTTATGATGCGATCGCATTTTATTTTAATTGAAATCTTTAGATAAAATACTTAAATTAATTCGCCGACAAGCAATTGTATCGGCAAACGCACTGATTTTAAAATGATTCGTTAATCCTAAAATTGAGTTGAATTTAGAGATTTTCTTCTCTAGCTACTAAAAGCTTTTTATAAAAAGCTAATAATTGTTGAGCTAAAGCTTTATTAGTATACTTTTCTATAACTCTCTTATATCCCATTTCGGCTAACTTCTGCGACAATTCTGGCTGTTCTATTATCTGTCGAATACAATGACGCAATGCTTCAACATTGCCTTCGGGAAACACTAAACCTGCCTCGCCAATAACATTAGGAATTTCCCCAGAATTAGAACCAATTACTGGTATTTTAGTAGCCATCGCCTCAATCAAAACATGACCGAATTGTTCTTTCCAACCGGCAGCCGTTAGCGTCTTAAATCGATCGGTTGTTTCTGATGGCAAAACCAGCACATTCATTAAATTAATATAGCGAGGAACTTCATGGTGAGGAACACTTTCTAGAATAATTAATCTGTCTTTAATTCCTGCCTTGCTAGCCTCTGTAATAATTGTTTCTTTGAGACTTCCTCTTCCTAATAACAAAAGCTTCCAGGGCAATTCTTGTAAACCTGTCAAGGCTTTAACTAGCGTTAAGATCCCTTTTTCTGGGACAAAACGTCCTACGAATCCAACAACAAATTCCTCAGATTTAATCCCTAATTGAGAAGCTAATTCGGGTTGGAGGCGACGAGAAAATAGCCGTTCGTCTACTCCGAGTTGAGGCATGACTGTTACGGCTTTTTTATAGCCACGATCCCGCAGAATCTCCGCAGCATCTAGATTGCCAGCAACCAGTCCATCGGTATGAGTGAGATTGTAATTTTCTAATACTGAAACAGGAAATTTGGATTGATAGGGAATATTCCACCAAGTAAAGAAAACATTTTTTGCCTTCAATCCTAATAAGCGATTGAGCGTAATTAATTGAGCATAGGCAAAAGATTTCGATCCTTGTTCGACTTGAATAATTTGCGGTCGAAACTGTTTTAGTAAACTAATAATCTCCCAACCAAAAGTTAGCAATCCTTGATTATTTTGACTGAAATTTGAGATAGGAATGACGCGAAAGCTACCATCGCTCCAAGCTTTGGTTTCAATAATTTGGTTCTGAACGCCACCCGGTTGCCATCGCTTTGGAACAACGACAGTTACTTCAACTCCTGGTTCTAAGTGCGCCAAAGTTCTTAATTTTTCGCAATTAAGAGCAACGATATAGGTATGGCTGGCTACTAATATTCTCATAAAAAAAGTTCGTCTTTCTGCTGTTGGGATTCTTTAAATACTACAAATACTACATAATTTCTACCTTAACGAAATTGATATAGTAGTAAGTCCAAGTTTATCTTTCAATCGAATGCTCCATAAATCTAAAAATTGTTAGATTGCAAGAGAATCTTAGCCAGATGCAATGCTTCTCCAGCCGTGGAAATTTTGCCTTCAATGTAGGCTATTTGCAGCTCGGTGAGTAATTTGCCGATCTTCGGACCAGATGCAAGGCAAAGATGTTTTATCAAGTCGTGACCCTTAACTAATGGCTTGGGATGAGCAACGGGATCGCTCTTATCGAAATAGCGATTAGCTAGCATGGCAATTGCATCGCGATCGACTCCTACAGCCATGGCTAACAACGCTAAAGTTGGAAAAACGTCTCCCACGCCTAAAAAGAAAAAATATTGTTCTCTAAGGCTCATAGAAGTAGCATTCTGCTGCAATTGAGGCAAATATTTTAAAGCCGTTGTAATCGTCCGAATATGGGCGCGAGAGTACTTTAATTTAACTAGCTCCATTTCGGCTTCTTGTGGATTAGAAGCCAACAAGCAGGCAAGCTTTGCCATCTCGATGGTTTCTGGAGATAGGGAAAAGGGTTTATTAACGAGATCTGGCAAGATGTCAGCCGACCTTTCTATTCTTTCGACTTGTTGTAATTTTTCTGCCGTTGTATTTTTAAGCCAAGGTTTGAGCAACCCATCTTCCCAAGCTGTCGCCAACCAAATATTTCCTCTGGGATGAGCCACCAGTAAATGCCCCAACTCGTTTTGTACCCTTTCTGCCGCTATTGTGCCCAGCAGAGGCGCTAATTGACGAATCGTTGCTCTTGTAGTCGCTTCGATGGTGAAATTCAGTTGAGCAGCTTGGCGATAAGCCCGTAATAGACGCAGGGGATCGTCTTTAAGATTGCCTGGCGACACCATTCTTAGCTTTCTTTGTTCTAGATCGACTAATCCCCCTAGCGGATCGATTAACTCTTGTCGGTGGGGATTGTAAGCGATCGCGTTAATAGTAAAATCCCGTCGTCGCAAATCGGTTTCTAGGCTGTCTCCTTCCTGCTGGGCAAAATCTACCGTCCCCTGCTTAAAGACTACTCTAGCAATTCGACGCCGTTCGTCTAGGACGACGAATCCAGCCCGATAGCACTCGGCAATTTTTCGTGCCACCTCTACCGCTAATTCTGGCAAAACAAAGTCTAAGTCTAAATAATCTCTTTGACGATCGAGCAGCGCATCGCGCACCGCACCGCCAACCAGACAAGCCGTCGGCGGCAGACAATCTATGCTGAAAGGCAAATGGTTCCCAAGTAAAAGCGCTAATTTTTTTTGCCAGAACATTCAATTCAGAACTTTAGAAAAATCAATACTTTACAAAAATCAATCTAAAGAGTTGGTCATCAATGGCTTGCCTGAGCTAGATTAACAAAAAAGTGGGATCGAGTTAGAGCCATGTGTATTTGTGTGAACTGCTACTTTGTCGATCGCTGCCAAACCTACCACTCGGTAGAACATCAGCATCAACAACCCCATTTAACCGAAAATCCTGATTTCGAGCCAAACGAACCTACTATCAATGTTAATATTCGTACTAAAGGCGAATACATTGAAATGGAGTGGGATGTTGTTGGCTGCAACAGTTTCTTGCGCGAAACTGGCAAATGGGCAAAACTTCGCCCCGGCGAACCAATACCAACTTAAAGGTAAAAGGTCAATTTTTTTTACTTCTTCCTTTTTCTTTGAAATTGACACTTATGCCTGGATCGCGTCAAGATGTGATAAGAAGTAAACCTTTGTAAAGAACGGTTTAAATGTCATTAGAGCTTTTGTCGCTAGATAATATCCAGGAACTTGCAAGTCAATACGGTTATTGGGCTGTTTTTATTGGGATCGCTTTAGAAAATATGGGGATTCCCATTCCTGGCGAGACAATCACTATAGTTGGAGGCTTCTTAGCGGGGAGTGGGGAGTTAAACTACTGGCTCGTGCTGGCAAGCGCGATCGCAGGAGCGGTTTTTGGCGATAATTTAGGTTACTGGATCGGCAGGATCGGTGGCTGGCAATTTTTATTGCAGTTGGGACGCTTTTTTAGGATTCACGAACACCAACTAGAAAAAGCGAGGAAACAGTTTAGTCTCAACGCTCCTAGAGCTGTATTTTTCGGTCGATTTGTCACGTTATTGCGGATTTTTGCAGGACCAATGGCAGGAATCGCTCAAATGCCCTACTCGCAATTTTTATTGTGTAATTTCGGTGGGGCTGCTGTTTGGGCATCGATTATGGTAACCTTATCATTTTTCTGCGGGCGGTTAATTCCTTTGCATCAATTGGTACATGGAATTACCCAATTTGGAATTCTGGCTCTGCTGTTGGTCGTAGCCTGGGTTACCGTAACCTATTGGCGAGAATCTCGCAAACTGAAACAGCAGGCTGGAGGATGAAGAGAAGATCGATCTCTCGTCTTTTAAAAGTTTAATTAGAATGAGTATTTAGAAAGTATTTCGAGAAACTCCGAACGAGAAAAAGGTTTCGTAAGGTAATCGCTCGCTCTAACCATTTTAGCTTTGGCGCGAGCGAAAATTCCTATATTTGCCGTCACGATCGCGACTGGCTTCGTCTTTAGCAAAGAGTAATTTCTAAAAGCATAATCATAAAAAAATCTCGCCTTTGTAAAAAATAATAAAAGTTAAACTAAGGATAGAAAACTCTATTCGAGTTCGAGAGATACTGGTTGGCATAACGAGCTATAAATGAAGGCAAAGGAGAACTAGCAAAATCCGTTTTTTTGCATCTTAAATAGACTCGCACTCGGATCGAAAGGAGGGATATATGGAAAAAAATATGGCTTTTTGGAATAAAGCAGCAAAAGAATCCGCTCAGTCTTGGACTGAAGCAATGGCTCAAGTGTGGATGAGCTGGATGGCTTTGATGGGTTTTGAGACCGTGCCTAATGCCAATGGTGAAAAGCCAGCCTCAGACAAAGCTGAAGAAAAATATGAAGTGCGGCACGTAGATGACTCGCCAACGCCAGTCGCACAAAAACCTGAAGTGCGATCGCACGCAAGCGACTCGCCAACAATTGAATCCAGCGAAGCTAATTCTGTCCATACTTCCAGCGGCCAGACTTCTGCAAAAGCAGCACCAGCAGACGAAAGCGATCTGCTCAAACAGCAGTTGGAAGCCAAAGACCGTATTATTAAAGAGTTACAAGAGCGATTGGCTGTCGAGCAACCCCCCCCCCCCAAAGAACGCTTAGAAAGCTATGAGGCACTGCAACAGCAGTTGGAAGCCAAGGAGCGAGACATTAGCTATTTACAACAGCAGTTGGAAGTTAAGGAGCGAGATATTAGCTACTTACAAAATCAGTTAGCCTTTGAGCGAAAGCTAGCCAAAGAAAAAGCAGAAAGTTATGGGAATTTGCAACAGCAGTGCGAACAACAGGCTAAATTGATTGTTAGACTGAAAAGTCAAGTGGCAGAGTTGCAAAGTCCGTCGGCGATCGCGTCTTGGCAGCTTAATAAATGGCGCTATCGAACCTTTTCTGGCTAAAGGCACGGTCAAAATTTACTTGACTAAAAAAAGCGATCGCGTTGTCTAAGAAATCGCTCCTAGTTGTTTCATGACTTCTAACAAGTTTGTTTCGTACCACATTTCCACAATCTTGTCTCCAGATAGGCGCAGGAGAGTAAAACCATTCCCACTCACCCACTTACCCGTCGGCGGAACTCCCATAAACTTTCCAGTTTGAGCGCCTCGTAAAACGTGACGATAGACAACGCGATCGCCGCGATGATAGTTAATCGATGGCGTTTTGGTAGCAACCGTACAGAAACTTACGCTAAGGCTGTAATTATTACTGC
>NZ_MRCB01000030.1 GCF_001904635.1 Hydrococcus rivularis NIES-593 | reverse complement strand
CCGTTAATAAGTTGGACATAGAGCCAGTATAACATAAAAATATGTCTAGGATTATCCAACTATGTCTAATTATTTAAGTTCTGCTGCCTACCCTAATTCTTCCAAATACCACTGGACGATGGAAGCCCTAGAACGAATGCCGCCGTAAAGTTTTAACATAATGCTGCCTGAGTTAAAAAGTTTTGTGGGTATAAGTGTGCTGTTTTACGTTGTCTTCGGTGCGAACGACGTTAATAGCATTGAGCACTCGTTTTCTTTCCAGAGAGTGATTCAAGTCATTGCGAACTGTACCTAGCGGAATATGCGTCTTAGCCTCCGGACGGCTTTTGTAAGTGCGAACGGCGGCGACAACTCGCTCGGCAAAATCATCGCACAGTTGAGCGTGTTGGGGAAATTCAGCAGGAATCTGGACGCTCTCGTTGGAGAAGATTTCACCCAATGATTTGGCACAAGCCATTTGATAGGAGGTAGGAATTCCCTTGAGAATGGCTTCTAGCGCCGCAGAAGGGATTGGTTCGACAACTTCGACTTGTCGGTATTCTCCCTCGTCTTTGACAAAGCAGGTGGCTAAACCGAATACGCAATAGTCATCCGCACAGATGTCGGGTGCATTGGGAAATAACGTTGTAGTTGCCATAAAAATTTCTTGGTGTGGATGTGGATAGAACTCAAACCCATATGCTGGATTGTATCAAACATTCTTAATTTTTCATGAAGCTCAAGAGAAAAGGATAGATTAGCATAAATATTAGTTAATAGTTATTTAAAAAAAACTAAACGAAGATTTACTAATCGCCAGGTTAAAATCCTTTATTCTTTAAGTCAGGAGAAAAGCTGAAGATTTATCGCCCTCGACCTTATTACAAAAATTGACAAAAAAAAATTATTGGGACGTTAGACGATCGTAATTTCAGCTCGTCAATTGGGCACGTTAAGTTCAAGCTTACGAAATTAGAACTAAAGGAGCTGTAGTTTTCTGCTAGAGAGGTTGAGTCCAGTCTAGACTGGAGATCGGTTCGAGCAGTGACACACCTTATCTGGCAGATAGATTAGCAATCTAGTATGGTGAAGTTAGAGGGGTTGTAGAGCTTGCTATGACGACTGATATTTTCGAGATGCCAAATCCAAGAAATACCGAGGAATCAGCCTTACCTTCTCGCGGGAGTTCCTTCTGTTCGATTGAATCTATATTCGCTGCTCGCCAGTTGCGCAGTACAGTTAAAGAAAAAGTAGCCCGACAAGAATATGAAACCGCGATCGCGCTCCTCAACCGATTAATTGTTTGCTATCCAGACAGTGCCGTTGACTACAACAATCGGGGACTGATGTACTTCTATCTGGGGCAATTTCTGCGAGCACTTCAAGATTACGATCGCGCGATCGCCCTCAACGATCGACTCGACAATGCTTACAATAACCGAGCCAATTGCCACGCCGTTCAAGGCAATTTTGTCGCTGCCCTGACCGACTACGAGATAGCGCTAGACTTAAATCCTACCAATCTTCGCGCTTTGATCAATCAAGGCATTACCTTTCGGGAGTTGGGAATATACGATCTGGCGATCGGTAATTTTGAGATTGCGCTGATTTTGGGACAAAAATTCCAAGGACGCATCTATGCAGAAAGAGGATATACTTACTATCTCAGGGGAGATTGGAACTGTGCCATGGGCGACTATTGCCGTGCTCTCGAACATTTGCCATCGAGCGATCGCTATCGACAAAAAGTCGAAAAATGGCTTAATGAATTACTATCCCTAATGGATTCCTAACCCATTATCGCGATGTTAAAGCTCCTTTGCTCTCTGACGGCGGAGCCTCTTCTAACTTCGTCAAAATAATGCGACGTTGGTTGGGATCGAGTCGCGGGTTTTGTTGTTGCATGACTTTTGTAGCTTGGATGGGATCGAAATAACGGCTGAAATCATGTCGTTGGTTGTTGACTAGCGCTTCGGTTTCTTGGACTTCGTCTCGAAGTTCCTGCAAGTTCGCTTGTTGTATAGACTGATAGGGCAATAGTCTAATCAATGCTGCAATAGCCGCTGCCGACACGATCGCGTTGGCGACAAGTTTGATCGTTATCTCAACCGCAACTGCGCGATCGGTTTTAAGGCGGCGACGAGCGTACCATTGCGGATGCCGTCGCGGCTTGCGAGGGGGATTTTTTAAAGTTTGGGGAGTTTGCAGGGCATTCATACAAGACAAAAGCAAAAGAAACCAGCAGCGACCTAACAAATTGCGAGCAGGAATTTCCCACTCGCATTGTTAAACGAAAAAATTACTTATAAAGTTCCGTTGCTAAACGAAAAGCCAGGATCCCTGGCAGCAGAGCAATCACTAAAGCGACTAAAACTTGAGTATCTGTTATTGCCATATGTCAATAAACTCCTTAAAAAGACGTTCCATCATTAATTTGAGCAATGATGGGCATTTTGCGAAATGTATTGTTACAAGACTACACATAATAGGTCAAACAGGGAAGAAGCTCGATCCGATCGCAAGACTTTCCGGGCTGGGCATTAACCTGTCATATTAAGTATATTAGCCATTTTATGTCTGTATAATTTTTTTGCCCAAGAGCGTTGATGCTAGACCAAATTCTCGATTCTTCCCTCAATCTCGGCGTAAAAACGCCTTTGCTGTTACTCATTTTGATTGCTTTAGAAGCAGTTCTTTCAGCCGACAACGCGATCGCGCTAGCTGCGATCGCCCAAGGATTAGGAGATAGCAAACTTCAGCGTCAGGCTCTCAATCTTGGCTTATTATTGGCATACGTTTTGCGCATCATCTTAATCCTTACGGCAACCTGGGTGATTAAGTTTTGGCAATTTGAACTGTTAGGATCGGCTTATTTGCTGTGGCTAGTATTCAACTACTTTACCTCCGAAGAAGACGAAGAACATCACCATCACAGCATTCGTTTTTTCTCAGTTTGGCAAGCGATCCCGACAATTGCTATAACCGATTTAGCCTTCTCCTTAGATAGCGTCACCACTGCTATTGCTGTTTCCGACGAGCTATGGCTGATTCTGAGCGGCGGTACGATTGGCATCATTACCTTAAGATTTTTGGCAGGTTTATTTATTCGCTGGCTCAGCGAATTTACCCATTTAGAGGATGCTGGGTTTATTACTGTCGGTTTTGTCGGTTTGCGCCTGTTGATAAAAGCCATCAAACCAGAATTCGTCCCTCCTGAATGGATTATCGTAGCGGCGATCGCAGTAATTTTTATCTGGGGATTTTCCGAGCGTTCCCAGTCCGATCCTTCTGAATAAAGACTCTAATCTCAATGTCCAACCAATTAATCATTTTTACTCGCTATCCCGAACCTGGAAAAACGAAAACTCGTCTGATACCCCGTTTGGGAGAAGAAGGAGCAGCAACGCTTCAGCATCAGATGACAGAATATACCCTTACGCACGCCAGACAACTACAAAGTCTTCTGTCGCTATCTGTAGCAATTTACTTTACCGGAGGAAATAAATCTTTAATACAAGATTGGTTGGGCAGCGATCTAATCTATCAACAGCAAAGCGAGGGAGATCTGGGGCAAAGAATGCAGTCAGCTTTCGAGCAAGGATTTATTGTGGGGATAAAGCAAGCTGTTATCATTGGAACCGACTGTCCCGAACTCAATGTGGCGATCTTGTCTGAGGCATTTACTGCACTGAAACGCTATGATTTAGTGTTGGGTCCGGCAAGGGATGGGGGATATTATTTAATTGGCTTAAGCCGTTTAGTTCCTCAATTGTTTCAAGAGATTGCTTGGGGAACGTCAGAAGTCTTCGCCCAAACAAAAGCGATCGCACAAAAATTAAAGTTGAGCATTCATTGTTTGCCTTGTCTAGACGATGTCGATCGTCCGGAAGATCTATATCTTTGGCAGAGAGTTATTTCTGATAATAACGCTCGCGCTTAGCTGTCCAAACTACCCTACCATCTGATGACGCCGCCAACTGCTTGGCGACATTCCCACATACCGCTTAAAGGCTCGACTAAAGGCAGCTTCTGATTCATAACCTACCTGAGCAGCAATCTTGGCCATGCTAGTGTTGGTGTTTTGCAGGTGTTGTGCTATCAGTTGGAGCCGCCACTGGGTCAAGGCTTCCGTGTGTTAATTGTTCATGTGAAGGCTCCATTAGATACTTGCCTAGAGCGAGTTATGATGAGAGATACATCCGCCCACATACCTGTTTCAGACCACAGATTAAAAAAAATTAACGAACGTGCGTTGCTGGTTGAGCTTCCGTGGGATTTAGAGATTGATAATTCTGAGTTTCAGGATGAGACTGCCATTGTCGAGTCAGTAAAGAGGAAAGTTATATCAAATCCGGTTGAACGACCACAATAACAAGTAGTGAATTCATCGTAGCATGTCCGTTAGGACATACGTCCCGAGAAGCGACCAAGACGGCTTCGCGGCATCCTGGTAAGCCGAAGCCCAGCGTTGTCCCCAGCGATAGCGAAGGATCTTTTGCACTACACATGATATAATTATGATTAATTAGACGGATTTGATATTACCGTTACATGCAAGCCGGATTTCGAGATGCCAGGTGTAGGGAAGAAAGCGAGCCGAAGGTTCTTTAACTAATCGTTCCTGTCAAAGGCGAACTCGCGCTGGCATGGTTTCTTATTGGCATTCGTCCCGCTAGATAAGCCACTCTTCCAGCTTCTGTTGCCATGCCCATTGCCCGCGCCATCAGTACTGGATTTTCGGCAAGCGCGATCGCGCTATTGATCAACAAAGCATCTGCCCCCATTTCCATCGCCTGTGCTGCTTCGCTGGGCGCACCGATCCCTGCATCCACTACCACGGGAACTTTCGCCTCTTCAATAATAATGGCAATATTGGCGGCATTTCTAATTCCTTGCCCCGAACCGATGGGCGATCCCAAGGGCATCACCGTCGCACATCCAGCCTCTTCGAGACGTTTGGCTAAGAGGGGATCGGCGTTGATATAAGGCAGGACGGCAAACCCTTCCTTCACCAACTGTTCTGCTGCTTGCAACGTTCCGATCGGATCGGGTAATAAATATTTAGGATCGGGGATCACTTCGAGTTTGACAAAATTATTATCCTCCTGACCTAATAATTTTGCCATCTCTCGTCCCAATCGCGCGACTCGTATGGCTTCCTCTGCCGTTTTACAGCCAGCCGTATTGGGAAGCATCCAGATTTTCGTCCAATCGATCGCTTCTGCTAGTCCTTCGTGCCCGGGTGCTTTTGTTTGTACCCGGCGAACTGCCACTGTGACGATTTGACAGCCACTGGCGATAATACTCTGTTGCATGCTTTCAATATTGGGATATTTCCCTGTCCCCGTCATCAAGCGAGAGCGAAACTTGCGTCCTGCAATAATCAATTCATCATCTTTGGGGAGTAGCGTCGGCGTTGGTTTTTCCTCGATTTTTGGATAGAGTGACGAACCGTTGACAGTGCTGGGTTGTAAATTCATAACTGAAGGTACAGGCGTTGATTTTTTGTAAAAGCGATCGCAGCGAAAATGTTCCAGAATCGGATCGGATTTTTGCTGCAAAATTAGGTCGGCTAATAGAGAGGCAGTGACTGGGGCAAGTAAAATTCCATTGCGATAGTGACCGACTGCCAAAATTAAATTGTCACACGAACTCGTCCCCAAAATCGGCAATTCATCGGGCGTTCCCGGACGAAATCCCCACCAAAATTCTTCAATTGCCCAATTTTCTAAGGCAGGATAAAGGCGAATCGCGCGATCGAGTAGAGTTTGAATGCCTTTGGGCGTATTGTTAGGAGTCCAACCAACTTCTTCTACTGTCGCCCCGATAATCAATCGTCCGTCTTGTCGGGGCACTAAATAAGTTTCGGGACCAAATAGCACTCGCTGAAGCGGTAGGGGCTGATGGGGTTCTCTGGGCATCCGTAGCGAGATCATTTGTCCTTTGACGGGGCGAACGGGAATCGGTAAGAGTTGTGTTGCCCACGATCCCGTTGCCAGGACATAGGTTTGCGCCTGCAATTCTCCGTCTGAGGTAAAAACGCCGCTAACTTTTCCTTGTTTCTGTTGAATGCCGCGAACGGCGATTCCCTCTCGCAAATCGACTCCCAGGGTTTGGGCAGCTTGCAGAAGGGCGTTGACTAAAATGCGATTATCGACTTGTCCGTCTTCGGGATACCACCAGCCGCCAACGACATCCGCTCCCAGTCCGCTTTGATAGAGTTGTATTGCCTCTTTATCCAACCACGCGGCTGTTATTTCTTCTGCCTGGGGCAATTCGTAAACGGGGGCGAGAATGCCACAAGGCAAATAGCCCGCATCCAATCCCGTCAAGTCTTCGATTTTGCGAATCCATTCGGGATACAGCCAGCGAGATTTCAGACACAACGATCGCATTGGAGGCGATGCAATTTTTTCTGCACCAGGGGCTAGCATTCCGGCAGCGGCATGGGAAGCTGCTTGCCCAAAGTCGCGACTGATAATGGTAACTTTTGCGCCGCGAAGTTTTAGCTCGATCGCGATCGCCAATCCGATAATACCGCCACCAATAATGAGAATGTCATTAGTCATTTGTTTTCGGAGTCGGAATTCAGAAGTCTTTGAGAAGTCGGAATTCGGAAGGCAGGAGAGACGGGGAAACTTGGGGAAGTCGGAACTCGGAAGGCTTTTATGCAGAAGGGAGAGAAGGAGATATAAGGGAATCAATCCAAAATCCTTTCATCCAAAATCGAATAACTGGTTCCCAAGATCTCGTTCCACTCTACTCCATTATTCTCTCTTAAGGTAGATATTTCTGTACCACAGTCCAACCCGTTAGCGTTACAAAGACGAACCCGCTAAAAAGAAGAAGATTGGTTGCGATGTGAAGCGATCGCGCCCAGGTCCGTTTGGGGTTAATTTGCGTTGCGCTAATTGCCGAGGTTAACGCCAACGCGACTACCAACAAACCTGCCACGAGATGGGGCGAATGACCCAAGCTACCATAGTAGCCTAACGTTCCTACTACTCCAATCGCCAGTAGCAGCAAGACGAGAAAAACCAAAATAGCCCCTACAATGTAGTGAAATGGTCTTAACCAAGCGGGACGAGGACGCTTAGACAACCTGCGATTCAACATCCAGATTCCAGAGAATCCTAGCAGAACATAGGTAAGTAAAGATAACCCCATCGACCAAGCGGCAATTTTCCACAGCCAGAGAAACGAAGGCAGATCCAAACTTTATCATCCCAACTCTATTGACTAGCCTATGCTTTTTCTGAGGAAAATCGCAAAAAAAAGATTGCCCGGATAGGCAATCTGAAAGCGTTAACAATTTGGCGATTAACTGGCGGAAACTAAAATTTGATTGAAAGAAAGTTCGCTTTCTTGGCTTTTATTATCGGTTGCATTAATATTTTGATTGTTATCGCTATCGCTGGAGACCAACCCACTGCCGCCTTCCCTCTCATCATCGCTGTCCTTGCTGATGCAAAGGCGATCGCAAGGAATCGTATCTGAGAGAATGGCGCTTGCCATCATTCCCGTGTGGATTTCTAGCAAAGCTTCTGGTAGCGCTTCAAATACTAAGCGTTGTCCGGGAAAAACTACTCGTTCGAAATACCAATTTTCAACATTAGCGATGCGGGCTACTTGAATATGGCTGGTAGCGTTCACGTAGCAACAAAGGATGCTATTCCTATGTCCGTTGGGTATGGAATCGAGGATTTGAGCCATAGCAATCGGAAAAATTTTATTATTGGGTTTGTTATGTCCCCACTAAGCTAACACTCCGCGATCCCCGTTAGCTGTAATGATTATTACAATCGATCTCCATCTCAAGGTTAATTTTCAGCTCTCTCTACAATTCCACTAGATTTTAAATTATTTTTAGATTTTGCCAAATCTACAGCAACTTTATTCATTCAGGCTCTTGTTAGCTAACGATCGATCGCCATCAGACCATTCTTAACTTTTTCTTATCGACTGCCTTGATTTTTACTCATTGGTAGCTTTGGTAGATAGATCGACTAGATGACAGCCTTTACTTGTCCTATGGTTAAGTTATATTAAAATTATTATCGATAACATAACGCTTAACCCGGCGACTCCTTAAAAAAAACAACAATAGAAGCAAATATAAATAGAACTTATAAAAAGCTGTTTTGTTTTTAGCGATTCCAAACCTCTATAACAAATTTATAGAACCATGACACAGCGAATTCTCTATGTTCGTCTTCCTTGCAACCCGATTTTTCCCATCGGAGTCGTTTATCTAGCCGATCGCGTTCATAAGGTTTTTCCAGCGATCGAACAAAAAATCTTCGATTTGGGAACCGTACCGCCGCTAGATTTTAAAGGCGCTTTAGATAGCTGTATCGATGAATTTAAACCTACCTTACTCGTTTTTTCCTGGCGAGACATCCAAATCTATGCCCCAGTCGGCGGAAGAGGCGGCAACCCCCTACAAAATGCTTTTGAATTTTATTATGCCAAAAATCCTCTTATCAGATTGCGAGGCGCATTGGGAGGACTCAAAGTCACAACGGCTTACTACGGAGAACTCTGGCGCAATTTGGGCTTGATTAAGCGCGGATTCAAGCGGGCGAAAAGGTATAATAATGATGCTCGCGTCGTTGTTGGCGGCGGTGCCGTCAGCGTATTTTACGAGCAACTGGAAACGCAGTTGCCTCAAGGAACGATCGTTTCGGTAGGCGAAGGAGAAGCCCTTCTAGAAAAATTATTGCGGGGGCAAGATTTCTCAGACGAACGCTGTTATGTCGTAGGAGAAACCAAACCGCGATCGCGCATGATCCACGAAAATCCGACTCCCTTCGAGAAAACTGCGTGCGACTACGACTATATCGAAAAGATCTGGTCGGAATTTAATTATTACCTGCAAGAAAATGACTTTTACATCGGCGTACAAACCAAGCGCGGCTGTCCCCACAATTGTTGCTATTGCATTTATACTGTTGTAGAAGGAAAACAGGTACGCATCAATCCCGCCGACGAGGTAGTCAAGGAGATGCGGCAACTCTACGATCGCGGCATTCGCAATTTCTGGTTTACCGACGCACAATTTATCCCGGCGCGAAAATTTATCGACGACGCGATCGAACTCCTGCAAAAAATCGTCGATGCCCGGATGAAGGATATTCACTGGGCAGCTTATATTCGCGCCGACAATCTCACTCCCCAATTGTGCGATCTGATGGTGAAAACCGGAATGAACTATTTTGAAATCGGGATCACTAGCGGTTCGCAAGAATTAGTCCGCAAGATGCGCATGGGATACAACCTTCGCACCGTCTTGCAAAATTGTCGAGATTTAAAGGCGGCTGGATTTAACGATCTCGTCTCGGTGAATTATTCCTTTAACGTCATCGATGAAACCTTCGATACCATCCGCCAAACCATCGCTTATCATCGTGAATTAGAGCGAATTTTTGGGGTAGATAAAGTCGAACCTGCCATCTTCTTTATTGGGTTGCAACCCCATACCCATTTAGAAGACTATGCATTCAAGAATAATATTCTCAAACCGGGCTACAATCCCATGAGTTTGATGCCTTGGACGGCGAAGAAATTACTTTGGAATCCAGAACCTCTGGGTTCTTTCTTTGGCGAAGTTTGCTTGCAAGCTTGGCAACACAATCCTAATGATTTCGGGCGAGAAGTGATGAAAATTCTCGAACAAAGGTTGGGTTGCGCCGATCTAGAAGAGGCATTAACTGCACCAATAGAAGATCGGGAAAAAGCGTTAGTTGCCGTTTAATTTTTCTCTATGGTTTTGTTGAGTGGGTTGCGATCGCAAACCCACTCTTTCATCTTTCCACCTCCCTCACTGCCCCGACTGAGTGCCAATAGCGTTAACATGATAGAACAAGGGGAATCCCCTCCATTCTCATCGAGCGAAAGTTATAGTGAGAATAGAGAGGAATATAAGTTCAGTTACCTTGGAGTGCTAATGATCTTTAATTTTGACTTCTTCTCTTCCGAATCAGAGCAAGCCGAACAACAGGAATCTAATTCATTGATGCAATACCTTCAGAGACAGAATCCTGAAGTTTTAGAACGGGTTGCTCAATCGGCTAGTCCAGAAATTAAACAAATGATCGCCCAAAATGTACAAGGGCTAGTTGGGATGTTGCCTTCGGAAGATTTTCAGGTTCAAATTACGACAGATCGAGAAAATCTGGCAAATCTTCTTGCCTCAGCCATGATGACAGGTTACTTTCTCTCTCAAATAGAACAACGCCGAAATCTAGAGGCAGCTTGGTCGAATTCCGAATCTTTCAATTCTAAGCCACCCAAAAATATCTAAGGCTAGCTTCCCATCTATCTGCATTTCTACAACTCGCTTTCCCCTAGTTGCTAGTTTTAGGAGTTAGATAACCCGTCTCTCGCTCGAAAGTCGGGTTCTTTGCCCGCGTTTAAGCTTCGATCTTTTCTAGAATTAATTTGGAACGCTTGACATTTTCTGGAACGGGAATCGGATAGTCTCCCGTAAAACAAGCCGAACAAAAACTATTGGGATCTTCGCCGGTGACTTCTAACATTCCTTTCCAGCTAAGATAAGCAAGCGAATCGACCCTTAGTTGTTGAGCGATCTCTTCTACCGATTTGGTTGCCGCAATCAGTTGATCTTGCGTGTCGGTATCGATGCCATAAAAGCAGGGGTGAGTCACTGGAGGAGAAGAAATTCGCATATGGACTTCTTTGGCTCCTGCTTCCCTTAACGCTTTAACGATTTTGCGGCTAGTCGTTCCTCGCACGATCGAATCATCGACGATAATCACTCGTTTTCCGGCTAAAACATCTTTGAGAGGATTGAGTTTCATGCGAATGCCGGATTCTCTCATGTGCTGCGTCGGTTGAATAAAGGTGCGGCCGACATAGCGGTTTTTAATCAAGCCTTCGCCGTAGGGAATTCCAGAAACCTGAGAAAACCCAATCGCCGCAGGAAC
Source organism: Hydrococcus rivularis NIES-593 (assembly GCF_001904635.1). Taxonomy (GTDB): domain Bacteria; phylum Cyanobacteriota; class Cyanobacteriia; order Cyanobacteriales; family Microcystaceae; genus Hydrococcus; species Hydrococcus rivularis. The sequence continues at coordinate 52,291 of NZ_MRCB01000030.1, read as the reverse complement.
TCCGGAATCGGGCACTCCCATAACTAGATCGGCTTCTACATAAGACTCTCTGGCTAGTTGTTGACCCAATCGCACCCGATAGGTGTAGAGGGTTTCGTCGTGCATAATGCTATCGGGTCTGGCAAAATAAATCATTTCAAAGATACATAGCTTTCTCTCCGGTTTTGGCGACCAGTGGAAAGAAGCCAATCCCTTTTCGGTAATCCAGACCAATTCCCCAGGTTCTACATCCCGCAGGTAGTCTGCCCCGATAATATCTAAGCCGCAGGTTTCTGAGGACAAAACGTAACGCACCGGATCTTCGCCAATGGTTCCGACGACCAAGGGACGAATGCCGTTGGGATCTCGCGCGCCCATTAACCCAACAGGCGTGCCAATTACCAAACTGTACGCGCCCGAACACAATTGAAACGCACTAATTGCCGCTTCTAGCCACTCTTTACCGCGATCGACTTCTTGAGCGATCGCGACGGCAATCATCTCTGAATCTGTGGTTGTATTAAAATTACCCCCGCGCTTTTCTAACTCCTGGCGCAGCTCTGGAGTATTGACAAGATTACCATTGTGTGCCAAGGCAAGCGAACCCAAGCGCGTCTCAACGACGGCGGGTTGTGCATTTGCCCTGCGGCTCGAACCCGTAGTTGAATAGCGAGTATGTCCTACTGCCAGGATTCCAGGCATTTTGTTTAAGATAGATTCCTTAAATACTTGAGAGACAAGCCCCATGTCTTTATAGAGATGAACTTGGTCTTCCTCAAAAGTAGCGATGCCTGCCGATTCTTGTCCTCTGTGCTGTAGCGCATATAAACCAAAATAAGTTAGCTTAGCAACCTCTTCTTCTGGCGCATAGACGCCGAATACTCCGCAAGCTTCCTCGGGTTTATCGGCGGGCTGACTTTCGCAACAATGAGCGCTAGAAAGAGATTCGTCAGGGTTAGGAAGTTCTTGGGCGATCATCTGATAGTTTAGCTCCTGGTAATGGCAGTCAATCGTTGGGCAATTGGAATAGAGAGCAACTAGCAAGCCATCGATAAATGATTCAGCTCGCTTAACATTTCTTTAACCCTACCTTAGCAGGAATATAGTCAAGATTTTGAGGGATTTAGTATCAGTTTTTTTAATAAATCGCCGCTGGCTTAAATCTGTTTTAAGCGACGCTCTATAGCAGTAGCCCAACATTCCATCATGTTACTAATTGTAACGTCGATCGCCCGATGGTTATCATCCGTAGTAACCCTAAAATTATTGTCTTGGCTCGTTACCACGCCAATTTGCTGCCAATTATTGCCCAACTGTTCGTTCAGATAGGACTCCCATCCGTCTTTACATTGAGGATTGACCGAAACCACAATTCTACTAGCCGCTTCTCCAAATAAAATTTCATCAAATCGGCGATCGCTTTCTGGGAGATGAATGTCTGCCCCCAATCGACCGCTAATACAACATTCCGCCAGCGCCACGGCTAGACCGCCTTCGGCACAATCGTGCGCCGAATTTATCCATCCTTGACGAATTCCATAACGACAAGCTTCCTGGACGCGACGTTCTAGCTCAAAATCCACCACGGGCGGCTGGCCAGCAACGATTCCATGGACGGTTGCTAAATATTCCGAACCTCCTAGCGATAAATTCCAGACTCCTAATAAATAGATCGAATCTCCTTGTGCCTTCCACCCTTGCCCGCAGACCTTGGTAATGTCGGGGATGAGTCCTACCATGCCAATAACGGGAGTAGGATAGATCGGTTGGGGTTTTCCGTCTGAATCCAAGGTTTCGTTGTAGAGAGAGACATTTCCCCCTGTAACTGGCGTTTTTAGTTCTCGACAAGCTTCAGAAATTCCTCGACAAGCCGAGGCTAACTGCCAGTAGCCGATGGGATTTTCTGGGCTGCCGAAATTGAGGTTATCCGTAACGGCTAGCGGTTCGGCACCGACGCAGCTTAGATTTCGGGCGGCTTCTGCTACAGCCGCTTTTGCTCCCTCAAAGGGATCGAGATAGACATAGCGGGCGTTACAATCCGTTGTAGCTGCCACGCCAATTCTTGACGCATCCGGTTTCCCATCGACGGGACGAACTCGGATAACTGCCGCATCTGCGCCGCCAGGAACGATAACGGTATTATTCTGAACTTGATGGTCGTATTGCCGATATACCCGACGTTTCGAGGCAATGGTAGGAGTATCTAGCAGTTGCAATAAAATCTCATTCCAAGATTTTTGTCTCCAATTGGAGACAATTCCTTGGGCGTTACAGGGAGGAAGAGAATCCGCCGTCCACTCCCAAGCTTTTCTGGCATATTCTGGCGGTTCTTGTAAGAGTTCCCGATGGTAGATAGGAGTATTTTCTGCCAAAGCGGTTGCTGGGATTTCGGCAGCGACCTCTCCTTTAAAAAGAATGCGGACAATCGGTTCTTCTATCACGATTCCCGCGACGACAGCATGCAGTCCCCAGCGGTGGAAAATATCGATTAACTCCCCCTCTCGTCCTTTGTGGGCTACGAAAAGCATTCTTTCCTGGGATTCCGAGAGGAGATATTCATAGGGAATCATACCCGTTTCTCGGACGGGGATTTTATCCAAATCCAGTTCGATACCTACGCCGCCTTTGGCTGCCATTTCCGAGGTAGAACAGGTAATTCCTGCCGCACCCATATCTTGTGCGGCAACGACTGCACCTGTTTTAAAAGCTTCCAAACAAGCTTCGATGAGGGATTTTTCCAGGAAAGGATCGCCGACTTGTACCGCAGGGCGATCGTCGATAGACCGATCTGATAGTTCCGCACTGGCGAAGCTAGCCCCTCCCATGCCGTCCCTACCCGTAGTAGAACCGACGTATAAAACCGGATTGCCAACACCTGACGCGCCAGATTTGATGATTTCCGGCGTTTCCATCAATCCGAGTGCCATGGCATTGACAAGGGGATTGCCAGAGTAAGCGGGATCGAAATAAACTTCGCCGCCAACAGTGGGAACTCCCACGCAGTTACCATAGTGTGCTATCCCTTCAACTACGCCAGCAAATAGTCTGCGAGTTTTGGCATCGTCTAGGGAACCAAAGCGTAAGGAGTTCAAAATCGCAATGGGGCGCGCCCCCATGGTAAAGATATCTCTGAGAATGCCGCCGACTCCGGTTGCTGCGCCTTGGAAGGGTTCGACGGCGGAGGGGTGATTGTGGGATTCAATCTTGAAAGCTAATCTGAGTCCGTCTCCTAAGTCTACTACGCCTGCATTTTCTCCGGGTCCGACGAGAATGCGTTCGCCCGTTGTGGGAAATTGCTTCAATAGGGGTCGGGAATTTTTGTAGCAACAGTGTTCCGACCACATTACGCCAAACATTCCCAATTCAGCTTTATTGGGATGGCGACCTAAGCGTTTGACAATTTCTTCGTATTCTTCGGGCTTAATACCTTCGTCGGCGATTTCTCGATCGGAAAAGGGAGCGGACATGAGAGATTTTGACTGATGGAACAGATTTAATTGTATCTGTTTTGAAGTTTAACAAGATAAGACCGAGGTCCTTGTCCCGTCGCCTTTTGTCGTTAGATAGGCGACGGGAGGAGGAAATGGTGAGGGGTTTAAGAATTTCCTTGTGTCATTATTCTCAGACGTACCGCGCGATCGCCGGCTTCGTCTAATGAGACTTCAATGACTTCGCTAGTGAGGACTTCTAGGGTAGTAAGGAGCGATCGCAAATTTGGATTGCTTGCTCCCGTATCTACGTATAATCGGTCTGAGAGGCTGCCGAGACGCTTCCAAGTCGTGTAGAGTTTGGCTACCGTTTGTTCGAGTTGGGTTGCCTGTTTGACTAAGTCGGCTGTTGTATTCAAGCAATCTAGCCGCAACGCCTCTTCTAGTGCCATTTCCAAATCGATAGGAGAGTTTTTCAGGGTTTGGACTTGTGCCGCCGCATCGAGATATTTGGCTAAACTTCTTGCCGATGAAGTCATATGCTTGACTGTATCGAGATCGGGACTCTCGGCAATTTCTTTTTGAATGGGTTTGAGATGAATATCGGGTAACTTTTCCATCTCTTTGACGAGAGGGGCGAGGTGTCGAGGAGGAAGCGATCCTTGCGCGGCTTTCTCCTTGACTTCCTCTGGTAATAATTCCGAACTCATCGCCGTCCATTCATCGGAAAGTTGCTTCACTTCTCGACGAGTAATACGATCGCCTTTTTGTGCGGCTTCGCCGATCAGTCTTTGTACCTCTGGGGCAGATTTCGCCGTTTCTAAAAAGGCACGCTTGCTAAAGTTATTAATCGACTTAGGATCTAGCGTTCCTTCTGCCAAGAGAGTATCGGCACTATTGGCTAGTTGAATTAAGGCATATGCCTGACTTTTGGTAATTTCTCGCGCCTTTAACCAATTGAGAAACCCCGTCCCCCGTCCGTCGCCGCCTTTTTTCTCGCGATCGCGCACTGCCCGTAAAATCCGTCCTCGCCAAATGTCGGTTTGCAGATCGAAGCGATCGCAGAGTTTCCAAATCGCATCCAACTGCTGTTGAAACTCAGCTTCTTGTATCTCCTCATCTTCCGGATCGGGTAGCTGAAAGTCAAAGTCTACCGGAGTTTCTAAGGCAGCAACAATTTCGTCGGGAGAAGGAGGAGTCGCAGTCATGACAGGATGAGTTGAATCGAACAGATGAAAAAAATCGGCTCATTAATCATACCATTCGGGTTTTACGTTCATGGTGGTTGTGCCTGGGAGCTACTTCGTAAGGGACAAGCCGATTGTTAATCGCCCAAACAAATGCCTAAGCCTCTCGCTGTTTTAACTAAAGTATCTTCGGGATCGACAACCCGGTAATTTTGAATGGCTTGTGCGATTGGCACGCTTATGATTTGTCGGTTTTGCCAAGTCACGATATGGTCGTACTTGCCCTCGGCGATGAGTTCTACAGCAGCAACCCCAAAAGAAGAGGCTAAGATTCTATCGAGGGGAGAAGCGATGCCGCCTCGCTGAGTATGTCCTAAAACGGTGACTCTGGTTTCCGCACCCGTTCCTTTGGCAATGCGATCGGCTAGATACTGACCGATTCCTCCCAATCGACATTCGCCCAATGACTTGGTCTGCTCGATCGTCTCTCCCGCCTCCGTACAAACTGCTTCTGAAACGACGACAATGGAGTAATCTAGTCCTTGGGCTTGGCGTTTTTTGACATAGCGGCAGACATTTTCTATCTTATAAGCAATTTCTGGGATCAGAATAATGTGAGCGCCGCCCGCGATGCCGGCGTTGAGAGCAATATGTCCGGCATCGCGTCCCATGACTTCGACGATCATGACGCGATCGTGACTTGCCGCCGTGAAGTGCAGGCGATCGATCGCTTCTGTGGCAATATTGACGGCGGTATCAAAGCCAATGGATCGTTCGGTTATGCCGACATCGTTGTCGATGGTTTTGGGAATGCCGACGAGTTTGATGCCTCCCTGTTGTGCTAGTTTGCGAAGAATGGCTAAACTGCCGTCGCCGCCAATGCCAATGAGGGCATCTAAGTCTAGCAAATGATAGCCTTCGATAATCTCTGGAGAGCGATCGCGCACGCTACCGTCGGGCATGGAAAAGGCAAAGGGATCGCCTTTGTTTGTCGTGCCCAAGATCGTACCTCCCATCATGAGGATGGGATCGACTTTGTGTGGTTCTAGGCGCATTACCTGCGGAGGACGACTCATCAAGCCCTGAGTTGCCCTACAAATCCCGAGCACTTCCCATCCGTGAACGTCAACAGCACAGCGGGTAACGGCTCTAATAACGGCATTTAAACCAGCGCAATCGCCTCCGCTGGTGAGAATCCCTATTCGTTTTCGCTCGCCCATATCATTGCTTTTCGTGACCGACTAATCTATTGTTAGGCTCGCCGGGCGCGATCGAGTCATCGTTAAGAAATTCTCTAGAAATTTACAAAAAATAAGTATCGTGAGATCGAGGAGCATTCGGACGAGTAAAAAAAACTGAGATAGCGCTCGGTACGCCCAGCGGTTTTCCTGAAAAGTTTACACGAGCTTCATAAAGAACAACTGCATTTTTACTGAGGCTTCATGTTTGGAAAGCTCTAAATATCTAGGATGGTATTATCTTTCAAGAAAAACCCATGAGAAATCGCTTGAAAATAAACCAACAATTATTGTTGTTTTTTGCTTCAATCGTAACTGGCTCTACTGTCGCTACATTGCCCGGTTATGCTGCTATTTTTAGCGCTTCTCAAACTTATTTAAAACTCGATAATTTTAATCAAATTCCTCAAGATATTGGGGTTTTTTATGAGGATTTTAACTCAAAAACCATTTCTGATAAGGGGAAAGGAGCGGTCCAAGCCAAGCTTGATGTCGATAGTATTTTTAAGGCGGAAAATTCCCTAGTTTTTGCACAATCGAATATTCAATCTCAAGTTTTGGGATCGGGTAGCGATTACTTGGGAGATTTAAAAATATCATCCAGATTTGTCGGTCAATTCTTTATAGCAGCAGATCGGCAATTTAGCTTTGATTTTACTGCTCTTTTAGGCTTAGTTAACGCGATCGAGCGAGGACAAGATGAAGCTGCTAGTACGTATGCAGATATATCTATTCTTTTAATCGACAGCCTTAACCTGAAAGCTTTCGACTCTTTTAACCTTTTTGCTAATTTAAATACGGATTTAACCGAAATTAGCGATTCTGATTTTTTTAGCCTCACACCGGGAAATAACTTCAGATTGAATCAAGTATCTGAATTGCCCTTTTTAGGAGGGATTCAAGAATCTTATCAAGTTTTAGTTCAAGGGTCATTTCAACGTTACTTTCCAGAAAGTACCCAACTCACTTTAGTAGCTGTAACGAGGAACAAATCCTGTGGTGAGTCTTCTAAAAAGTTAAATATTTGCGTGAAAGTGCCCGAGCCCTCAAATCAGTTTGCTTTAATAGGCTTATTGGGCTTGAGTAGCGTATTGTTGCTCAGAAGAATTATGAAGTAGATAGTTTAATTCGCTCGCCAACCATTCTGCAAACATCTTGTCGATGATTTCTTGATAGATTTCAGGGGTTAGTTCGGCAGGAATGAATTCTTCTACTAAGAGTAAGTGATATCCTTGCTCGGTTTTTATGGGGTTAATGACTTCTCTGGCACGAGCATTGAATATGACAGCAGCAAGATCGGGTTTGAGGCTCCAACGATAGAGCTTTCCTTCATAACCGCACTGATGCCTGCGTCTTTCGTCTATGTCATAGAGATGAGCTGCTTGATAAAAGCTCATTTCCTCCTCTTCAATTTGATAAAAGATTTCCCAGGCAAGTCTTTCGTAGGGAACGACGAGCTGATAGAGTAAAACCTGCTCGAAATTCAGACGATTTTGGGCAAAAAGTTTCTCGACTTCCTTTGAGAAAAGAGATTCTGCTAACTTTTTAGTAAGAATGCGATCGCGAATTCCGGCTTCCCAATCTTCGGGGGTAATTTTTTCTTCCGTCAGCCACGCAAAGGTGTCAGCAGCTTTCTCCAAACGCTTTTCGCGACGTTGGCGGTTCGCCTCGGCTTGAATCTCTTCTGGCGTAACCACTAGATTTCGCTCTCGTGCAGCCCGATTAACGATCCTTTGATAAAGAATTTTATTGCAGGCTTCTTTAAGCTGGATATTTTTTTTGAGGTGATCGACAATCTCTATGAGTTCGATTGATGCTGTCAGATCGTTAGCCATAATAAACACAAAATCTCCCCGATTCGATCGTACCTAAAAAAGTAGACAAACTTCTGGGGAGCCTGAATTAGTGGATGAATTTTTATTTTTTACCCTTACTAATCAGCATCTGCCAATGAGTTTACTTTTCACCACTAAGTCCACCCTGAATTATCTCCCCTAATTCATCCCCTCCCGTGCTTTTGAGTAACGGACTCTTAAATAAAATTTTCATTTTCCCTTACGATTGGGGAAGGTGAAAAACTAGCTGGGTGTCTCCTTATTGTTTTCTTTTGACAGAAGACACCACAACTAAATGTTAGTTTAGCGGGTGTGTCTCTGTTTGAGTCTAGCCCGATGCGGTTCCAGTGCCCACTCCTATGTTGAATGAGTGACCGCCAATCGCTAGGGCGATTGCTATAGCCGAACCAGCAGCAGCTTCCCCAGATGGCTTAAAAGCAAAATCCTTAGCGAAATCAAAAGCAAATCCAAAGAAAGAGGCACTATTAATACCGCTACCTTGAATGTGTTCTTGTTCGGGCAATTCCCTTTGGCAGAAATTGAGATCTTCAATAATTAAATGACTCATTAGCTGTCTCCCTATTGTTACGAATTATGTTAAGATCCAAAACCGAAAGCGGGGAAGCTGGGTGCTAGAGCGATCGCCACAGTCTTAACATTAACGATACTTCCAGCAAAGCTCTGCCCTTGAGCGAGACTAAAGCCGAATGCGGCTATCTGAATCAAGCCACCATTAACTTGGTTGAGTTCGTCAGGCTCGGCTTTTTGTGATACAACTTCTAAATGTTCTAAATCGGAAATAATCATGCTTTGTTTACCTACCTTCAACTTGCAAGAATAACTGAGGAAGCATACGTGCAGACTACCTCCTCAGGTTTAGTAACATTGTCTGAGTCTACATTCCAAACTTTACTCGGCTTGTGCCAAGAATGAGAATTTAAGACCAGCAATATTGCTTCCTGGCGAGCTAACGGCAAGAGGCTCAAACACTGGAAACACCATAGCAGCATTATTAAATCCCAGGGCTAGACCTGTAAAACTCCCAATTCCTACGATTGCGGCTCCACCTTCAACTTCTTTTGTTTCGGCAACAACTTCTAAATGCTCTAAATCAGAAATAATCATTGTGGTTTCTCCGTGAATTTCAATAACAATCTATGTTCTTATAATATAAACAGGAAACTAGAGATAAGGTTGCCATTTTGGCATTAAATCAACTTTCGATTGTTTACTTCCCTGAAAAATTTAAATTAACCAGCCAATGAGGAAGAAGATACAAAAACTTGAGAAACCTTAATTTCAGGAAATGAAAAGACAAAGGCTTTGCTTTCAACATTGCTAAGGGATAGATTGGCTCCCCTAGCCAAAGCATTGACAGATATTTGAGCTATAGAAATTCCTCCTGATACATCGATCTGGCGATCGAGTTCTTCCCAATAGTCTAAGTTAGCAATTATCATTCTTTGCTCCTAAGCTTAATACAGGTTTATTTTATTCTAGTAGCTAGATAATTTATTCTTTATCTAAGTAGCTAAATTCCATTTCAGAAGACTGAATATTTGCATTTGTCCTCTAATATTTGGAAATACTAATTTGATTCAAAAAGAGAGCCTCTGCATTTGAGACAATAATTTAAAAATATTATTATTGTCATCTTTGCAGAGTCCTCTCTAAAATTTCTATCGAATAGAAACTATCGATCATCTAGCAATTGACATAGAAGTTGAAGATGAGCCAGATGCACTCCCAGTTTCACTCACAACTATATAGCTGTTATTTGTACCCGTTGCTGAAGCAGCTTTACTACCTATCGCCGAGGCGCCGTATAAGATACCAGAAGTACCTAAAATACTTCCTCCTAAGGCTTCGGTGTAAAATAGCATACCTGCTGCGTTAGCAACTATCATTCCTCCCCGCAAATTGGTATTTTTGGGAATGCTTTCTACGTATTCTAAATCGAAAATAATCACAGCTACCTCTCTAAGTGTTCAGAGTTTTAATTAGATTTAAAAAATGCTGGAAATCTTTTATCTCGTTAAGATTTCCAGCCTTTGCTTGGCTTTTGTCGAATAAACCTAGCGATATTCAATTGTGCAATAACCTCTAGGTTTAAGCCGCCTTCTCGACTGGTTATACGGTGGCTCCGGCGATTCCGGCAACTTGAGAACCAGAGAATTTGTAGTTGGGGAGAGCAACGCTGTCGGTTTTCAATTTGATGTCGGTGAAGCTCAACGCGGTTCCAAAAGCGGTTGAAGCGCCATTTCCAAGAGCTAAGGCAGTGAAGGTAGGAACAGTAGGAAGAGCGCCTCCTTGAACTTCGTTAGCTTCGACTGCTTCGATGTAGTTAAGATCGTTGATAATCATCGTTTTTTCTCCTTCTATTTTTGGGTTTTGAGTTCGGAAAACTCTTTAGATTTGACAATTATTTTTAGGAATGAATCCAGTCACTAATTAGTTGCCAATTTGGCACAATTATCTAGCTAACCTAGAGATTAATGTTCGAGAAATTCTTTGGTTTCATCTGTGCAATAACCTCTAGGTTTAAGCCGCCTTCTCGACTGGTTATACGGTGGCTCCGGCGATTCCAGCAACTTGGGAACCAGAGAATTTGTAGTTGGGGAGAGCAACGCTGTCGGTTTTCAACTTGATGTCGGTGAAGCTCAACGCGGTTCCAAAAGCGGTTGAAGCGCCATTTCCAAGAGCTAGGGCAGTGAAGGTAGGAACAGTAGGAAGAGCGCCTCCTTGAACTTCGTTAGCTTCGACTGCTTCGATGTAGTTAAGATCGTTGATAATCATCGTTTTTTCTCCTTTTATTTTTGGGGTTTGAGTTCTGGCAACTCGTTTGTTTTCACAATATCTAATGTAATTAATCGGATTAATAGTTAGTTGCCAATTTGGCAGAAATATCTAGCCAACTTAAAGATTAATGTTCGAGGAATGCTTTAAGTTGCATCTGTGCAATAATTTCCAGGTTGAAGAAGATTTTTCGATTGGTTACACGATTACGCTTGAAACTGCTCCAACAATAGAAGCAGAATATTTGTGATTGGGTAGAGCATAGCTTTTGGTAACTTTTTGGATATCGGTAAAGTCCCAAGCCGTTCCAAAAGCTGTTGACATACCCATACCAGTAGATAGTAAAGTAAAGATAGAAGTAGCAAGAAGGATCGAGTTTTGTTTAACTTCGTTGGCTTCAACTACTTCTATGTAGTTAAGGAAACTTTTTAGCTTTGGTAGTAGAGGCAACTAGCTCAATTAATGGTTAGTTGCCTTTTTGCTTAAGAATACCCAGCCAACCTAGAGATTGACGTTTGAGAAATTTTGCTCTTCATCTGTTCTCGCCTCTAGGTTTGGGCAGCTTTCTCGACTGGTTATACGGTTGCGCCAGCGATCGCTACAACACCAGAAGCAGACATTTTGTGATTGGGCAGAGCAAGGCTATTAGTGAGTACTGCAACATTGGTAAAGCTTAAAGCAGTGCCAAAAGCTGTTGACGTACCCGTACCATTAGCCAGTGCGGTATAGAAAGGAGGCAGAATCAAAGAACCTCCTTGAACTTCGTTAGTTTCAATAGCTTCGATGTAGTTGATATCGGCAATAATCATTGTTTTTCTCCTTCTAGTTTTTAGGTTTTGAGTTGAGGAAACTTTTTAGCTTTGACAATAAAGAGAACTAATCCAGTTAATGGTTAGTTGTTAATTTGGTAAGAATACCCAGCCAACCTAGAGATTAACGTTTGAGAAATTTTGCTCTTCATCTGTTCTCGCCTCTAGGTTTGGGCAGCTTTCTCGACTGGTTATACGGTTGCGCCGGCGATCGCTACAACACCAGAAGCAGACATTTTGTGATTGGGCAGAGCAAGGCTATTAGTGAGTACTGCAACATTGGTAAAGCTTAAAGCAGTGCCAAAAGCTGTTGACGTACCCGCACCATTAGCCAGTGCGGTATAGAAAGGAGGCAGAATCAAAGAACCTCCTTGAACTTCGTTAGTTTCAATAGCTTCGATGTAGTTGATATCGGCAATAATCATTGTTTTTTCTCCTTTTATTTTTTTGGTTTCGGGTGCAAATCCCTTTTGTTTTGACAATATCTAATGTAAACTAATCGAATAATGATTAGATGCCAAATTGGCAAAAATATTTAATTTGACGCAAGAAAACGGCAAAAATTACCAACTAAATTATTGATTATTGTTAATTAAATTTTTGATTTTTGTGTAAAGTTTTGATGCTAAATAGAATGCAGCTAGCATCAAACTACATTTGATACAGTGTGGGGAATAGGTAAGGCGATCGCAGGCAGGCGATGTTGGCGAGTCGAGCGAAAATCCTCAATTCTCCGCCACAATAGAGGAGAGTAACGATATTATTGCTAGTATGCCCAAGCTCAATCTGACTCAGGTTCTTGCTAGTGAGTTTTCTTACTCACCCCAACAGGTTGCCAATGTTCTTGACTTGTTAGCCGAAGGAGCAACCATACCCTTTATTGCTCGCTATCGAAAAGAACGGACGGGTTCTCTCGATGAAGTGCAACTGCGAAATCTATGCGATCGCTTTAATTATCTAAGCGAGTTAGAAGATCGCAAAGCCACTATCTTAGACGCGATCGCAGCGCAAAACCAGCTTACTGACGTGCTTAAGAGCAAGATAGAAGCCTGCTTGAATAAAACCGAACTAGAAGATCTCTATCTGCCTTACAAGCCGAAACGCCGAACCAGAGCCACAGTAGCGCGAGAACAAGGATTAGAACCACTCGCCGCCTTCATCGAGTCGCTCAACCGTCCAGACGCTATTATTAAAGCGCTAGAACCAGAAGCTACTCAATACTTATCTAAAGACAAAGGACTAGAGACAGTAGCAGATGTCCTCAGAGGCGCTGCCGACATCCTAGCCGAGAAAGTTGCCGAAAAAGCCGAATTACGTGCTTACTTGCGCGATTATATCCTCAAATCGGGCATGTTTGTTTCGCGCATCAAAGCCGATTATCCCGAAGGCAGCACTAAGTTTGAGCTATACCGAGATTACCAAAATAGCGTTAGTAAAATTGCCCCTCACAATCTGCTGGCGCTGTTTCGGGGAGAAGCGGAAGGAATTCTCTCGCTAGAGATTGCCTTCGATGAAGCGACAGCGTTGTCCTACTTGGAGGCGCAAGAAATTCGCACTAAAAATCCCGTTATTCGAGATTTTTACCGAGGAATGCTCAAAGATGCTTTTAATCGCTTGTTAAAGCCGTCTCTCATTCGAGAAGTGCGATCGGAACGCAAACAATGGGCAGATCTCGAATCGATTAAAACCTTTGAGGTGAATTTACGCCATCTCTTATTGTCTTCTCCTGCCGGAATGAAGCCAACACTGGCGATCGATCCCGGATTCCGCACGGGTTGCAAAGTCGCTATTCTCTCGGCAACCGGACAATTTTTGGGATATCAAACCATTTTTCCCCATTCTGGCCCGGGCGAGCGAACTAAAGCCAGTGAAGCTATCAAACAGCTTCTGAGGAAGTACCGCATCGAGTTAATCGCCATTGGCAATGGCACTGCTTCGCGGGAAACCGACGAGTTTGTTGCAGAAGTTTTGAAAACAATAGAAGAGAAGCCGATTAAAGTCATCGTTAATGAATCGGGAGCATCCGTTTATTCGGCCAGTGAAGTAGCAAGGGCGGAATTTCCCGATCTCGACGTAACCGTCCGAGGAGCAATCAGTATTGGCAGACGGTTGCAAGATCCCCTTGCCGAGTTGGTCAAAATCGAGCCTAAGTCAATCGGTGTCGGGCAGTACCAGCACGATGTCGAGCAAAAGCTCCTCAAGCAAAAATTAGCCGAGACGGTAGAAAGCTGCGTTAACTATGTGGGAGTGGATCTCAATACGGCTTCCAAAGAACTGCTGACTTATGTATCTGGGATTACGCCAACCATTGCCAACAATATTATTGCCTATCGCGATCGCAATGGTGCCTTTCGCGATCGCCAAGAACTTTTAAAAGTCTCGAAACTCGGACCCAAAGCCTTCGAGCAAGCGGCTGGTTTCTTGCGCATTCGCGATGGCGATAATCCTTTAGATAATACAGCCGTCCATCCCGAAAGTTATCCGGTTGTAGAAGCGATCGCGGCATTTCTAAAAGTTCCTCTCAAGCAAATTACCCAAGTGAGTGCGCGACTTAAATCTCTCGATCTCAAACAATTTATTACCGATACGGTTGGCTTACCTACTCTTCAAGATGTCATTAAGGAATTAGAAAAACCTGGCAGAGATCCGAGATCTGAGTTCAAATATGCCACTTTCAAAGAAGGGATTAAAGAAATCGGCGATCTTAAACCAGGAATGGAATTGGAAGGAATTGTCACTAATGTCGCCAATTTCGGCGCATTTGTCGATATCGGCGTTCATCAGGATGGATTGGTGCATATTTCGCAACTGGCGAATCGCTTTGTTAAAGATCCCAAAGAAATCGTCCAAGTGGGACAGGTGGTGAAAGTGCGCGTCCTAGAAGTGAATGAGCAACTAAAGCGGATTGGCTTATCGATGAAACAACTCAATTGTTCTTAATATTTCTTAAAATATTAACGAGAGAAATCAAGCGATCGCACTTCCCCTATGCAACCTTTAGAAACTCAGCTTAATAAACCAATTAAAGCAGCAACACCATCATGGAAAATCAAGCTGCTCTATGATGGCGAGTGCCCCTTGTGCGTACGAGAAGTTAATTTTCTCAAAAAACGAGATGCAGGTCGAGGGCTAATTGCATTTGTCAACATTGCCGACGACAATTATACTCCCCAAGAAAACGGCGGGATTGACTTTGAAACGGCGATGGGAAGAATCCACGCTCTGCTTCCCGACGGAACTATCATCAAAAACATGGAAGTCTTTCGCCAAGTTTATGAGATACTCGACATGGGCTGGGTCTATTCTTTTACTAAATTACCTATCATCGGCGCGATCGCCGATCTTATCTATGGAATTTGGGCTGACTGGCGACTTGCTCTTACCGGGCGATCGAATTTAGAAACGATTGTCGCCGATCGTCAAAAGCGTCTTGAGTGTGCAACACAAGGTCGCTGTCGCTTGTCTGAAACAGATTTCTCAATATCCCCCCCTTTTAAGGGGGGTTAGGGGGGATCAAACTTCCAAGGTTCTCACATACAATCTCAAACTCTCTCAAAACCTGCTGATTCGTAAATCTCACAACCTGTAAACCGTATTCCTCTAATTTTTGAGTTCGTGCTGCATCATATTTTTGAGCATCATTTGTAAAATGACTCTCTCCGTCAATTTCTATAACCAGCTTCAAGCTAGGACAATAAAAATCGACAATAAAATGGTCGATTGGTCTTTGTCGCAATACTCGCAATTTAAAAGTTCTCAAATACCCGTACCATAGTTTTTTCTCGGCAGCAGTCATGTTTTTGCGAAGTTGCTTCGCTCGCTCTACCAGATTTCGATTGTAGGGCAGATAAAAGTTATCATTATTGAACTTGGTCATAAAAGATTCCCCCTGCCCCCTTTTTAAGGGGTGATAGATTGTAGAGTTTTGACTTGAGTTGCGATCGTTGATGAATCATCAGAATAAATACTGATGACGGTAATGACTAAACCTAAGTATTTTAGATTTAAAAGAATGATGTAAAAAAAATATTCACATTGGAGATTGCGCTAAGCCAATGCGAAGAGCAGATCGCCGAACACCTAATGATGACAACGCTCTCAACAATCCCCGCTCTCGGAAGAAAGAGCCTATACCTCCTCGCGAACTAGAACAGCTTTTGGCGAACGTTCGGGCACAGCGAGATGAGTGGAAACAGAAGGCAAAAGAGAATGAAGAAGCTGCCACGCAACTCGTTACTTATCAATTAAAGGTTAATGAGTGGCAGGAACGTGTAACCCAGAATTATCAACTCTATATCGAGGAACAACAAAAGCATCAACAAACTCTCTGCCTTTACAATGAAGAAAAAGCCAAAGCCACTGAATGGCTAACTAAATACCAACAGGCAGACGCTCAACGGCAGCAGTATTTAACTCTGTACAACGAGGTTAAAGAAGAACTTAAATACGAACGACGCTCAAAAGCCAGCATTAAGGGATGGGAAACTCGTCGCAAGCGTGAAAACGAACGCTTGAAGAGAGAAATAGGTGAAATGACTATTGTGTTACGCGATTCCCTCGAAAGAAAGGAGGAAGCAGTAAATAATCTCTATATTCTTGCCGAGCGAATGGATCGAATTCAACAATTAGTCGATTCCGTTGAAGAAGAATCAACAAACACTCCGGTTGGTCTGCTACAAAAATTTCAACGTATCTGGTTGGCTATTAAAGAGATCCTTGCCGAATAGGAAATATGTCCATGAGTCAAGAACCAGTACCGATCGCACGTACACAACGCAAACAGAAGTTAGGCGATCGAGTTCGCAGTATTGCAGATCGACTCAAACAGGAAACCGAAGTGCAAATCAAAGCAACTTCACGCATACTGAGCGCGGCAGCTAAAATTGCCGAAAATCATGACCGACTTATTGATGAGGTTGTCGATATGGTTGAGGAAGATATAGATCGGCAAACTCAGGTGCATCAGAAAAAAATTTATACTGTTGACTTACTTAAGCAACAGTTTAAAACATTACGTGAAGCAAAAACCCATTTTAGACTAAAAGCGAGTAGCTGGGCAGAACTTGTCAAGAAACTTAACACTGTATCTGCCCCAAACCCGTTTCCCGTCGATCGCTCCAAAATTTCAGTTCCAGAACGCCTCAATGCAATTGAAAGCGAACTTAAGATTATGCGCACCGAGATTGGTGAAATACTATCCCTTTTGAAGAGACATGTTCTTAACAAAGAGTAATACTAATTCGCAATTAGTCAGCATCTCTGGGAGTAAGGCTTTTTCCTAACGTAGTGCAGCGAAGTCAAGCATCTCAGCCGATGCCGAAAAAATCGGGATTCTTCGCTCCATTTCATTGCGCGACCAATGACAAATTATACTTATCTTGGATTTTCCAAACATCCATTAAGGCGATCGCACGGCTCAACCCATTGAAGCAGTAGGGACATGGGAGTTAGAAAGCAATGCCAAGATTGGTGACTTGTTGGGGGGCTGCCGCAAGCAAATTGCGATCGCAAAAGAGAGATTAGAATTATGCAAAAAAATCGCTCAAGTTAAGGAAGTGAGCGAGCCGTTCGAATTCAGATTGTTTGCTTTAGAAAAGGTTCTTTAGAAGTTTGCGATCGCGCTCGAATATCGCTATAAATGTGAATCTTTTTTGGCGATCGGACAACAATGATAAATCGATCGATAAAAATGTTAGAAGGAGAAAACAATAAAGAATTTGCCATTGAAGACGTTAGAGAATATTGAATTTTAAAAAAACTTTTTGGGAGCGATCGTCTATTTTTGTTGCATTGATACGGTAAAATTCAAACCTAGCGTGGCATTCAACTGCTTTCATCCAGTAGATGCCAAAAATTGCAGAGTTAGACCGTACAGTTACAACGCGATCGATAGTTATGATGCATATTTTCGAGTATCTTAATTCGCTATTGACGCAATACGTCCACCTCGATAACCCGATCGATTTGGAATCGTACTAGATTATCTACAAACACTGGAAATTCATTTTGACAAAAAAGTTTGAATCCAGTCTGGTTTGTCGTTATTAATAGCCATTTTTCCGAGAAAAAGCCATGTCTATTCAATCAGTTCGCCGAAAAATATTGAAGCTAATTCCAGCAGGTGCAGTAGGTGCTTTTGTAGCAGCGTGCAGCGGTGCCGTTCAAAACGGACAAAATAAGTCTGCTCAAACCACTCAATCGACTACAAATAGTCCTGCAACCGGAGAAACGATTACTTTGAGGATGCAGAGTAGCTGGCCCGTGAAAGATATCTTCCACGAAATCTTCCTCGATTGGGGCAAGAAAGTCGAGGCAATGTCTGGCGGACGACTAAAAGTTAACATCCTACCAGCAGGATCGGTTGCCAGTGCCACTCAGTTGATAGAAGCGGTAGATAAAGGAACCTTGGATGGCGGACATGCCTTCCCAGCCTATTGGTTTGGCTTAAATAGGGCTGCGAGCTTATTTGGAACGGGTCCCTCTTTTGGGATGGATGCCGAGATGATGCTGGGGTGGATTCACTATGGCGGCGGTCAAGAGCTTTACAACGAGCTGATCCAGACAAAACTTAAAAAGAACGTTATTTCCTTTTTCCACGGGCCCGTACCAACTCAACCCTTGGGTTGGTTTAAGCAACAGGTTAAAGCGCCAGCAGATTTCAAAGGCTTGAAGTATCGTACCGCTGGCATTGCTCTCGACGTTTTTAAGGATATGGGAGCCGCATCCCAGTTTATTCCAGGCGGTGAAATTGTTTCCAGTCTGGAGCGGGGTGTAATTGACGCAGCCGAGTTCAGCAATCCCTCTTCCGATGAAGGACTCGGATTTCCAGACGTTCGCAAAGTCTTGATGTTACAGTCCTATCACCAACCCGTTGAGATGCTGGAACTTCAGATGAACAAGAGCAAGTATGACAGCCTGCCGCCGGACTTACAAGCCATTATCAAGTATGCCACCATGGCTCAGTCTGCCGACTTTACCTGGAAGATGATGGATCGCAATAGCAAAGACCTCGAAACAATTGAGAAGAATGGCGTTAAAGTCTTTATAACGCCTAAATCGATTTTGGAGGCTCAACTCCAAGCCTGGGATAAAGTGATTGCCAAAGAATCAGCCGATCCCTTCTTCAAGAAAGTCATTGATTCTCAACGGGCTTGGGCTAAGCGAGTTGCATCCAGTCGCCTAGAAATTATGGTTGAGAACAAAACTGCTTACGATCATTTCTTTAAAGAAGCGCAAGCGTAGCAAGACTCCTTGCTATCAATAAGTCAGTACGTACCTAGAACAATCGCACGGGTTGAAGGCTTAAGACATCTTCTAGGAGGCATTCGTGAGACCCTTTTTATTTTGGATCGATCGCTTGAATAGCTGGATTGGGAAACTCTTCTCCTGGTTGATTTTGACTTTGACGGTCGTGACTGCTTACAGTGTCATTGCCCGCTACGTCTTTAGGGTGCCGCTAGACTGGTCGGTAGATTCGAGCTACATCATGTACGGCACCTTTATCATGATGGGTGGAGCCTACACGTTGTCTCGCAACGGTCACGTCAGAGGGGATATGTTTCACCGCAGCCTGCCCGTGCGAGCGCAAGCCGCTTTGGATTTAGCGCTCTATTTCCTGTTCTTCATCCCCGGCGTTCTAGCGCTGGTCTGGTATGGATTCGACTTTGCCGCAGATTCCTGGAGCATTCAGGAAAAGTCTAGCGTCACGACAGTGGGAACGCCTATCTATCTCTTTAAGGCGGTTATCCCGGTGGCTGGCATTTTACTGCTTCTTCAGGGCATTGCGGAAATTATTCGCTGCATTCAAGCTCTGAGGACGGGCGCTTGGCCCGAACGCCTCGCCGATGTTGAGGAAACGGAAAGCAAATTGACCAAGGAGAGCCAGCTATGAGTCAAGAAGTTCTCGGCGTTATCATGCTAATCGTGATGGTATTGGCGATTTTGCTGGGTTTTCCTACTGCTTTTACCCTCATGGGCTTAGGCGTGATTTTTGGCTTCATCGGCGCTGGACCGCTCGTATTCGAGCTGTTGGTACAGCGTACTTATGGGGTCATGACCAACGATGTCTTGTTGGCGATCCCGCTGTTTATCTTCATGGGTTACATTATCGAGCGGGCTGGCATTTTGGATGACTTATTCAGAAGCATTCAGCTTGTGATGGGACCGATTCGGGGATCGCTTGCGATCGCAACCTTGCTGACTTGCACGATCTTTGCGACGGCGACTGGCATCGTCGGGGCTGCCGTTACTCTGATGGGCTTGCTGGCGCTACCTGCAATGCTGCGTGCCAACTACGAGGTGAAATTTTCCACTGGGATCGTTGCCGCCGGAGGAACGCTGGGAATTCTCATTCCTCCCAGCGTCTTGCTGATCCTCTACGGAGCTACTGCGGGCGTTTCCGTGCCCAAACTCTATGCGGGAGCGTTCATTCCCGGTTTATTGTTGTCGCTATCTTACTTAATCTATTTATTGGTTCGAGTCTACACGAACCCCAACTTGGGACCAGCGCTCCCTAAAGAAGAGCGCACCGTTCCCCTGCCGAAGCTTTTGCGGATGTTGGCTACCTCCTTCTTGCCAATTACAGTCCTGATTCTGTCTGTTTTAGGGGCAATTCTCTTCGGAGTCGCCACGCCCACCGAAGCGGCTGCCGTAGGCGCAATTGGTGGCTTAGTGCTAGCAGCTTTCCATCGCCAGCTAACCTTTCAAAATCTCAAAGAATCCGTCTATCTAAGCATGCGTTCTTCGGCAATGGTTTGCTGGTTATTTATCGGTTCTAGCATCTTTGCCGCCGTGTTTGCTTTGTTGGGCGGTTCGAGCGCGATCGAGCAGTTTGTGACGGGGTTGGGCTTACCGCCAACCTTATTCCTGATTGTCGTCTTGATTATTATTTTCCTACTCGGTTGGCCCCTGGAATGGACGGAAATTATCGTCATTTTCATGCCTATCTTTTTGCCCCTGCTAGATCGCTTCGATATCGATCCGCTGATGTTTGGGATTTTGAATGCACTGAATCTACAAACCTCTTTTTTATCTCCTCCTGTGGCCATGTCAGCTTTTTATCTCAAGGGAGTTGCCCCGAAACACATTACGATTAATCAGATCTTTGCTGGCATGTATCCCTACATGGCTCTACAGTTGGCAGTCATGCTTCTAGTGATGATTTTTCCCAATTTAGTCTATTTTCTGCCAAATTTACTGTTTGAGTGAGGCTGCCATAGCAGTCCTAGATAAGGGAGTTAGGGAGTGCAAGCTTCTAGCTCGCTTTTAAGGAAGTAGCGAGCTAGAAGCTCGCACTACTCGCCGAGTTTGTTTTGTCCAAAAGCGTTAAAGTTATTAATTAAGATCGCTTTGAGACATGAGGGTTCATGGAATTTGTCGGGAAACTACTCAACCAGCCTAAAAGTCGCAAAGTCGCCGTTATCCTGGCACTATTAGCGACAGTTTTGCCAATACCGATCGCGGGAGTACATAAATTTTATCTAGGACAGCCGCTATGGGGAGTAATTTATCTTCTGTTATGGAGTACGCCAATTCCGCGAATTGCTAGCGCGATCGATGCGGTATGGTATTTAGTGCAAGATTCAGAGCAATTTAATAGTCAGTTCAATAACCAACCCATCGCTAGCACTAATTTAGGCGGATTCGCTCCCTTGCAAATCGGCGCAGTTGCCGAAGCGTTGCGAGAACTCGATCGCTTGCGCGAAGATGGATTGGTATCGGAATACGAATTCGAACAAAAACGCCGCCAACTGCTCGATCGCATTGCATGAAATGGCTGAACCCGAATTGGCAAAAAATCCGCGCTAAAATTTTGAGCGATCCCTACTATCGCTTTCAATCTCTCGAAGAAGTTGCGATCGCGATCGAACTTGGCATTCAAATCGATGCCAACCATGCCAGCGTCGATGATTGGCTCAGATTGCCCGGTATTTCTATCCACCAAGCACGAACGTTAGTAGAACTTACAGGCATGGGCGTTCAGTTTCTCTGCATAGAAGATATTGCCGCAGCCATTAACGTACCCGTACAACGTCTCCAACCCCTCAAACCTATCTTATTCTTCGGCTACTCCGACACGGAGAGTCTCTTAACTCCTAGGCGCATCAATCCCAATACTGCCTCGACAGAACAACTCGAACAAATTCCTGGTCTCAAACCTTCTTTAGCTGAATTAATCGTTCAAAATCGACAAGAAAATGGCGTTTATCGCAATTTAGCCGATCTACAGCGCCGACTTGTTTTAGATGGTCGATTAATCTCTCAATTAATGCACTACTTTCAGTTCTAATACCAATTTTCAGGTTTTCGCGCTCGACATTCTTCTCCCTTCTCCCAAATAGGGAGAAGGGTTGGGGGTGAGGGCGATCGACTGTCTTTGTCATTAATGAATGAAAAATGGTATGATGTCCAAATTTCAACTGTCTTCTGGATAGCAGAGTTTTTGTTGGGATCGCGGGCGATTCTTGCCTACGAGAAATGGTTCGCGATCGCCTTCATCGATTCTCGACAACGGCGATGCACTCGATTTCTACCAAAACATCTTTAGGTAAGCGAGAAACTTCGACGCAGGCGCGTGCGGGGGCATTGCCTTCGCTGAAATACCCGCCATAAACTTGATTCATAGCGGCAAAATTCTCTAAGTCGGTTAGGAAGACGGTCGTTTTCACTACATCTTCCCAATTCGCACCCGCTGCTTTGAGAATGGCTTCCAGGTTTGCCATTACTTGTTGCGTTTGCTTGGCGACATCTCCTGCTCCTACAATATCTCCAGTTTGAGGATCGAGGGGAATTTGTCCAGCTACAAACAGCATTTGACCGCTAGCTGCGATCGCCTGATTGTAGGGACCAACGGGTGCGGGTGCATTGTCAGTGCGAATAATTTTGCGATCGTTCATTTTCCGCTGATATGTACTACAACTTCTCTATGATGGCTCCATTGACGATGCTCCCATAAGTAAATTCCCTGCCAAGTCCCTAAAACTAATTTTCCTCTAGCGATGGGAATCTGTTCTGAAGTATGGGTTAGTGCCGAGCGAATATGCGCTGGCATGTCATCGGATCCCTCAGCTTTATGAATATAAAGCGTAGGGTCTTCAGGCACTAATTTAGCAAAAAAGTTTGCCAAATCTTTCAACACGTCGGGATCGGCATTTTCTTGAATCACTAGAGAAGCAGAAGTATGCCGGACAAAAAGCGTACACAATCCCGTTTCGATTCCCGATTGAGCGACAATCGCTTCTACTTTATGGGTGATTTTATGTAGAGATTTGCCTGTAGTTTGGATTGAGAGAATTTTTTGATAGTGATTCATTTAATTTTGGATTTTCGATTTTGGATGAAAGGATTTTGGATTAATTGCCCCCCAACTCTCCCAACTCCCTTTTGTCTCCTAGTCTCCTCGTCTTAGAAGTCTCTCCTGCCTTCTGCCTTTTGCATGAAAGCCTTCTTCAATCCACTTCGTCGGACTCAGTTTTATCCGTTACTGAGTTGCCTGTTTCTGCCTCGGTAGCATTATTTAATGCTGTTCCCTCAGAAATTTCTGCTGCATTCTCAGGAGAATTCAATCCCGTTTCTTCTTGATTTTCTGACTCTTCCCAAGGAGAATCATAGCGATTCCAAGGCAAAATTGGCTTATTTGGTAGCTTATCAGTCAACACTGTAATATTTTCGGCATCGGGTTTGGGTAACTCGATGCGATTTTCCGGAGTTTCTGTTGGTGTCGATTTAACTGGTTCTACAGATACAACCTCCTCTACAGATGCAGAAGTTATCTCTTCCGATTCCTTACTAACATCTTTTTCTGAGTTGGTATGAGTAAATTTGGAAGTCATACTTATAAGCTATTCCTATCAATTTATTCTCTTAGATTCTTCGGGCAAAAGAAAATGACACCATGTGCAATAAGATTATAAAAGCTATCGTCCAAGTTACATAAGCCGAATAAGTTAAAGACTGTGAAATATCATCGAGTCGCTGTTTATTGGTGTTGTAGGTTGCTACCTGATTGACTATCATTTGCAATTTATATTCTTCGGGTGCTAAAGCAAGATATCTTTCCAAAAATTTTGTATCTCCTAAATTGGGACTAACTGCTACTTGGCGAGGCAGAAAAGCATTAATTAACAACGAGAAATTAATAAAAAATCCCAGAATTTCTCCAAAACTAAATACACTGGGTTGCAAAACCAACCGAGTAATAGTTAAACAAGTTAGTAAAGCACCATTGACAACAAATAAAATATTTAGCTTAGTGGTCAAAAGATGGCTTTGCTGTTTTTGCTCTTCGATTACAGTACGAACATCCTGAGCTGCTAATTCTAGGGTAGCAGAGGAACGAATTCCTTGTAGCTCTTCGGATTTCTTGTGTTCTTTGGACTGTTGTATTTCGTCTAACTGTTGTGCCTTTTGGGCAAAAATATGATGGATGACCGTCATTGGTTTTCGATCGCTCTACTCTTTTAATAAACCTTGCTAAAAAACTCCCATCTCTAGCTTAATCCCTATTCAGGCAAGATTAAAATAGTTGATAACGGCGCGGGCAATGACTTCCGTTCCATCAGTCGGGAGAGATGCAGATTGAAGGGGAGGATCGGGATCGCGACGGAGAAACTCCCAGCTATTTTGGAAGAATTCTTCTGGTGCAATAATTTGATGATGGGCGTAGTTCTGAATCCCGTTTAAGAGTAAGGGGGTTTCAGCAAAATCCTCTCTCGTTAAGGAAACGATAGGAACTTGCAAACATATAGCTTCGGCAAAGGTGCTATAGCCAGGTTTGGAAATGACTCGCCCGCAAAGAGGCATAAAATCGACGGGTCGATAATATTCTCCTGTAATTTTTAGTAAATTGGGCAAATCGGGAGCATTGCGATCGAAGGTAATGAATTGCCAATCGGGAAATTGTTGTAGATTTTGATAGGGAATTTGTTGCAGTCCCAGTCCGCCAAAAGAAAGCAAAATGGTTTTCTCGCGAGGTGCTTTTAAATTAAATGCTTCTCGTAGTTCGGTTTCGCTATAGCAAGGCATACCGCCCGTTAAGCCCGTATCGGTAATATTGTTAAAAGAAGTCATCGGTTCGCACATGGGAAGGCGAAAGGTGCGATCGCATTGTTGATAGCACTCGCTAATCCAATCGGCAATTTCTGTAAATTCCTCTCCCCAATCGCGATAAATAAAATCCCAGCCAAAATTGCCCATCATCCAGCAGGGAATACCTACCGCTTTCGCCATTGGTGCCGCTAAAGCTGGAATATCTGCCAAAATTAATCCGACTCGATTGGTGCGCAGAAAGTTTACCTCACTGGCAATAATCGACCTTTGTTCGGCGCGAATTTGCTTCATTTTCTCCAGGGTGGCAGCTTTATTCATGGTCAAACTATCCGATTGGATAACTCCCACGTCAAAAGCGCGTAGGCGATGAATGAAATCTCCCCGGATGTAAGAGTCTAGCAACCAACGAGGCGCAGTCGTCACCAGAACTAGGAGTATGTCGGGATAAAGCTGTTTAATCTGGGCAGCAACAGAGGAGGCGCGGACGGCATGTCCGAAACCATGGCTAGTAATGGCGAAGTAAAGAACGGGTCGAGTCATTGGGATAAGCTAAAAGAAACATCCCCAAGCAATTTTAAAATGACATTGGGTTTTTGTGTCGCGCTAGGTAATCTCAAATTGGTCTAAAAGCTAGCATTACCCGTAAAAGAAAGCTTGGAAACCTACCCTACCATAAGAAAATCAATTCAACGGAATAATATAAAAAGCCAATGCAGTTAATCTTGTATAGCAAACCCGGTTGTCATCTATGCGAAGGGCTACTGGAAAAGTTACAACAGGTAAAAGCGATCGCTTTTGAACTAGAGGTCCGAGATATCACCACTCGTCCGGAATGGTTCGAGGCATATCAATATGAAGTTCCCGTGTTGTGTCAAAATCTTTCAGGAGTCGAAAAACCGCTTCCCCGACCTTCTCCTCGCGCTTCCGTGCAACAATTGGAGCAATTGTTACAAAAATATTTATCGCCAGAGTCATAAAACTAGACGGAACTTGCACAATTCTTTAATAATCTAAAATCAAAAATCCTCACTCTGAGTCTTGCTATGATAAAGCTGCGCGATTTGTTAGCCAAGGTTTCCGGTATCTCCCAGATTCCCGAACATCCGGCACTAGATAAAGAAGTAAAAGGAATTAGTACCAACTCCCATGCTTGTCAGCTTGGAGATTTATTTATTGGCATGCCAGGAACGCGGGTAGATGGGGGAGAATTCTGGCAGAGTGCCCTAAAAGCAGGTGCGATCGCAGCATTGATTAGCCCTCAATCAGCTGCCAAATACCCGCCTACGCCCGATGCTTGCGTTATCCAAGTCGCCGATCCGGTTTCTGCTTGTGCGGACGGGTCGGCAGCTTTCTACGGTTATCCCTCCCAGCAATTAAAGATGGTTGGCGTGACGGGAACCAATGGCAAAACCACAATCACCCATTTAATCGAATTTTTCCTCAATCAGTCTCAATTGCCGACTGCCCTTTTGGGAACGCTATATACTCGGTGGGCGGGTTTTCAACAAACTGCGGTTCACACCACGCCTTTTGCTGCCCAACTGCAAGCACAACTCGCTGCCGCTAGGGATGCAGGCAATCAATATGCAGTCATGGAAGTCAGTTCTCACGCACTAGCACAAGGTCGCGTGAAAGGGTGTTCGTTTGACGTGGGCGTGTTTACCAACCTCACTCAAGATCATCTAGACTTCCATAAAGACATGGAAGATTATTTTTCTGCCAAGGCATTGTTATTTAGCCCCGATTATCTTAAAGGTCGAGCGATCGTTAACCTAGATGACCCCTATGGCAAGCGTTTGATTGAAGCGCTAGATTCGGACAAGGTTTGGAGTTATAGCGTTAGCGATTCTACTGCCGATTTTTACACCGCACAACTCAATTATGAATCTACAGGTGTAAGCGGGGTCATGCATACCCCAGTAGGTCAAGTCTCTTTTCGATCGCCCTTAGTCGGTCAATTTAATTTATCCAATCTTCTCGCTGCTGTCGCAGCAGTATTACACCTTGGTTTGAAGTTAGAAACCGTTATAGAACAGTTACCCAAGTTTCCAGGCGTTCCCGGACGAGTGGAGAGGGTACAAATTAGCGAGAACCAGGATATCGGTGTTATCGTCGATTATGCCCATACGCCCGATAGTTTAGAGAATTTACTCAAAGCGGCACGACCTTTTATTTCAGGAAAGATGATTTGCGTGTTCGGTTGTGGGGGCGATCGCGATCGCACTAAGCGTCCTATTATGGGGAAAATTGCCGCAAAACTTGCCGATGTCGCGGTTGTTACCTCTGATAATCCCCGTACCGAAGACCCCGAAGGGATTTTGCAAGATATCGTGGCAGGCATTCCCCCATCGGTTAAACCGATAGTAATTTGCGATCGCGCTACGGCAATTCATCAGGCGATTCAGGATGCCAAACCAGGCGACGGAGTAGTTATTGCCGGAAAAGGTCACGAAGATTATCAAATTCTCGGCACGGAAAAAATTCATTTCGACGACCGAGAACAAGCAAGAGAAGCTTTGTCTATAAGATTGGGCTAGTAATATCAAATCTGTTTAATTAGTCATAATAGGTAGGTAGTGCGAGCTAGAAGCTCGCCTATCATTACTGAGTCTTATTATAATAACCCCCTAAACCATTTGGAAAATTGTTAATTTTGTCTAAGTTTAGTCACTTTAACAAATTTAGAATTGGTAATTTTTAACTTTCCATTTAAATTTCTAACAGTATAGGTTCTTTGTTCTCTTTGTGTCGAACCATCCGGATAAAAATACGTGTTTTCGCCAATCAAATTAATCAAAGAATCTGTCTTTGAAATTACCTGTAGATTTTCTACTGTCACTCTTTCAAATTGAGTAAAAAAATTGGGATCGAATTGAGCAGCTAATGGAGGTCCATAGGCAAGTCTAGCTTCATCAAATCTCTTGTCTGAAAGTAGCGCATAAAGCTTCTCAACAAACTCAGCAGCTTGATTTTCCTCGATCGCATTAGTTAAATTTTCGTTGCGATCGCTGGGCGGTTTGGGAGGTAAATTATCTGTTTTTGAATTCTCGTTGCGATCGTTGGGCGGTTGAACGGGAGGGGAATTCTGAGTTATTGGTTCGCTTGGTTGTGTCGGTTGTGAAGTAGGAGAATTAACAACTTCTGGTTCGCTTGGTTGTGTCGGTTGTGCGGCAGGAGAATTAACAGCTTCTGGTTTGCTAGGTTGTGTCGGTTCAATAATAGGGGAAGTATTAACCTCTGAAGTATTTTGTTCTTGCGGTTGAACTTCAGAATTATTAGGTGAATTTGAAGAAGAGATTTGTAGTTCGGATTGACGACTGAAATAGCTATTTACGATCGAGGCTCCCATGACAAAAGAGCCGATTATACTACCAACAATAGTAGCTTTTTGCCAATCTTTCAAACCGCCAGAATTTGTATTAGTTACCGGTGAATTACTATTGCCTCTAGCAGGCGATACAACTGCTGTGGATACACCAGTAGGACTTGCAGAACTAGTTTGAATTGCTCTAACTTCATTTTTAATCGCAGCGAGCATTTCCTTTGCACTTAAGAAGCGATCGCGCGGATGGGGTTGAATCGCTTTATCTAAAATAGTCGCTAAAGCTGGACTGGTGCCCAAAGCATGCTGTCGCCATAGAATCTCCCCTGTTGCTGGATTAGTGGCGAACTCTTGGGGATATTGCCCAGTTAGCAAATAAATAGCCGTTAGGGCTAGACTATATAAATCGCTAGCATAAACGGGTCTACCTGCTATCTGTTCGCTTGGCATAAATCCAGGAGTCCCGATCGCAATTGAATAGGTACTGTGTTCAGAGGTCGTCATCACCGTACCCATCGTTTCTTTTACCGCACCAAAATCAATTAAAACGGGTTTATTGTCAGATGCACGAATAATAATATTATCTGGTTTAATATCTCGGTGGACGATATGCTGAGTGTGAATGTAATCTAAAACTGACAAAATACTGATTAAAATTTCTTTAACTACACCCTCATTCAACTTTCCTTCCTGCCGAACTTTCTCTGATAAAGTAATCCCTTCAATCCACTCTTGAACTAAATAAAATTGACCGGATTCTTCAAAGTAAGCATATAAGCTGGGAATTTGCGAACTGCCTTCGCCCAATTTTTCTAAGATAATACCTTCTCGCTGAAATCGTTCTTTAACCAACTGATAGATTTGAGGATCGTTAGCGATCGGGATAAGTTTTTTAATGACGCAGCGACGGACAGAAGGCATATCCGTATCTTCTGCTAGAAATGTTTCCCCAAAGCCCCCGCGACTCAAACTACGGAGAATTCGATAGCGATTTTTCAGAAGATCGACCATAATTTAAGTGACAATACTTTATCAAAAAATACCCAATTAATTGTTGATACTAATCTCTATCTTTACTATTTACAGCATAGTTAATTTTATGAAAAGTTGTCTCGTTTTTTAGTAAAATAAAACCAATTATAACCGATCGCTTATCAAACAAGGAACAATGGCGCGCTCGGTTGACTCTTAAAAACTATTTATCTTATCAAGCTTGAATATTAGTCATAGGCGATCGCAGTCTTGCTCGGTAAGCATCTGCTTTCAGAGACAATCCCAGAAGTTAGTTTCTCAAGAAATATCAATAAATTGATTATATGACTTTATAGCGATAAAATAAATATAGCGGCTGTCGAGGTAGCGATCGTACCTCGGACAGTAATTAAGTGACTTAAATAGAGGAAGAGTCATTCTAATTTGCAACGAGCAATTATTCACTCATGACTAAAAGTCAATCCAATTGCCGATTGTGAATTGTTTTGGCGATCTGTTTAAATTCTACAGCTCATCCCTGCGTAGATTAAAGGAGGCAACTATGGAAAATGTCAAGCAGATTAACGACCAGCTCGCTATAGCCGGACAGATTACGCCAGAGCAGTTGCAACAAGCAGCCCAGGAAGGCTTCAAATCTGTCTTCAACTTGCGATCGCCTGCCGAACAGGGTTATTGGAGCGAAGAGGGGCAACAAGCGGAAGCCTTGGGATTGCACTACGCTAACATTCCGGTGCCCAGGGCAGAGGAATTGACGGAGGAAATAACAACTCAAGTACTCCAGCAAATTGACGCGCTGCCGAAACCCGCTTTAATTCACTGCGGCGTTTCCCTGCGGGCAGGTGCCATAACATTGATGTACCTAGCGACGCGGCAAGGGCTGACTCCAGAGCAAGCTTTCGAGAAAGCAGGCGAAATTGGTTTTGATTGCAGTGCTTATCCGCAAATGAAAGCATTTTTCAAGTCTTATGTCGAAAAATACTCGCAAGCGGCTTGAATTTTCAAAAAAGGAGGAAACAAAGATGTTATTTCGACAGTTATACGACCAAGAAACCAGTACTTACACTTATTTAATCGCAGATACCGATACTAAAGAAGCCATTCTCGTCGATCCGGTACTGGAGCAAGTAGAGCGCGATCGCAAACTTCTCCAAGAACTAGGACTAACCCTGCGCTACTGCCTAGAAACTCATATCCATGCGGATCATATTACAGGAACCGATAAATTACGTCAGATGACGGGATGTTTGGGAATCGTTCCCGAACACGCCCAGGCTAGCTGTGCGGATCGCCATATTAAAGATGGAGAGACACTGCAACTAGGATCGGTGACAATCAAAGCGATCGCTACCCCAGGACACACCGATAGCCACATGGCTTATTTAGTCAACAGCGATCGCGTGTTGACGGGAGATGCCCTGTTCATTCGCGGCTGCGGGCGCACGGATTTCCAGAGTGGCGATGCAGGTACGCTCTATGACTCGGTGACGCAACGATTGTTTGCATTGCCAGATAATACTTTAGTTTATCCGGCTCACGATTACCGAGGTCATACAGTATCCACAATCGGGGAGGAAAAACGATGGAATCCCCGATTTGTAGGGCGCACTCGCGAAGGCTTTATCGAATTTATGGGCAACCTAAACTTGCCCGATCCTAAGAAAATGATGGAAGCCGTTCCTGCTAATGAGATGTGCGGTCGCTTGGCGAACCTTGCTGCTTAATAAACAAAACGTTATGAATTTTATTTTCTCCGAGAACCGACCAGTTCGAGGGAGGTAAGCAGGAGGTAAGCATGTGATTGGCTGGATTTTCGGTCATATTCTGGCAGCAGCGATTGGCATTAGCTTGGGCTTAATCGGTGGGGGCGGCTCGATTTTGGCAGTTCCTACCCTGGTATACGTGATGGGAGTACCTCCTAAATCGGCGATCGCGATGAGTTTAGCGGTTGTAGGAACGGTTAGCCTCTTAGGCGCAATTCCTCACTGGAAGCTGGGCAATGTCAATTTACGGACGGCTGCTACCTTCGGGTTGTCTACCATGCTAGGAGCTTACGGTGGGGCGCGGCTAGCTACCCTGCCGTTCGTGACTGGCACTATGCAAATGTTGCTCTTTGCCACCATGATGTTGCTGGCAGCCGTTTTTATGATTCGCAAGCGTCCCCAGGCAGAAGCGCCTCCCCCAACAACAGGTCCCGATTTAGCCCTCTATCCCAAACCGGTTTGCAAATATTGCTGGCTGTGGCTGATTACCGAAGGGTTGAGCGTAGGAGCCTTAACTGGTTTAGTCGGCGTGGGGGGTGGATTTGCGATCGTACCTGCATTGGTATTGCTGGCAAATGTCCCGATGAAACAAGCGATCGGCACTTCTTTGGTCGTGATTACCCTCAATTCTGCGGCTGGATTTCTAGGCTATCTGGGACACGTCGCCCTCAATTGGAATTTGATGGCATCGTTTGCCGTGGCTGCTAGCTTGGGAATTGTCGCCGGAGCCTATCTAGTACGATTTGTTCATGCTCGACACTTGCAAAAAGCCTTTGGCTACTTCCTGTTGGCAATGGCTGCTTTTATCCTTTGGCAAAACCGAACTGCCTTTCGTCCGTCCCAGACTTCCCGCCCCGTGCCGACAAACCAGTCATCGGCACCACCTGCTAGACGCTCAGATACGAACAGATCGAAGTCACGAATTATTGCAAGAGACATTAATCGTCTCGAATAGATAACTATATAAGAATAAAATAAAAGTAGATCGCATCGATCTTTAAAAACGCTTTTTAGGAGCTAATATTATGGCTCGCATTGTCGTCATTGGTGCTGGTTTGGGAGGATTGCCTGCCGCCTACGAACTGCGGCATTTGTTACCTCGCCAGCATCAGGTTACGCTAATTTCCGATCGCCCCAAGTTTACTTTTGTCCCTTCACTTCCCTGGGTTGGATTGGGTTTGCGATCGCTCAAACGAATTCAGTTAGATCTAGACAAATTTGTGCCTCGACATGGAATTGAGTTAATTCACGGAACAGTAACAGCCATCGTTCCCCAGTCTCGCCAGATCTCTGTAGGAAACGAGATTCTTAGCTATGACTATGCCGTAATTGCAACCGGACCCGAATTAGCACTAGATGCATTGCCCGGTTTGGGACCAGAGACGGGATATACCCAGTCCGTCTGCACTCCCGCTCATGCCCTGCTAGCTCGCGAAGCCTGGGAGAAATTCCTCCAGGAACCAGGAGCGTTAGTGGTGGGAGCCGCGCCGGGAGCCAGTTGTTTTGGTCCCGCCTATGAGTTTGCCCTGCTAGCCGATCGTGTTTTGCGGCGTAAAGGATTGCGCTCTCAGGTGCCAATTACCTTAGTAACGCCGGAACCCTACATCGGACATCTAGGCATTGGCGGGATGGCGAATTCCCGCGAATTGATGACACAGGTATTGGCGGCGCGAGAGATTGAGGTAATGGCAAACGCCGCGATCGCCCGCATCGAACCCGATACCATCCACTTGGCGGATGGGCGGACGCTACCTTTTAAGTACTCGATGCTGCTGCCGCCTTTTCGGGGACCGCGCTTCTTGCGGGAAGTACCGGGATTGACCGACCCGAAAGGATTTGTGCCCGTGCTGCCTACCTATCGCCATCCCGACTTTGACTCTATTTATGCCGTGGGAGTCGTAACCCAACTCAAGCCTTTTGAACCAACTCCAATTCCTATCGGCGTGCCCAAAGTGGGACAAATGACCGAAGAAATGGTAATGGCAGTGGCTCGCAATATTGCCCTAGAGTTGGGAGTCGTTGCAGGCGAACCTATCGTCCCGACTCTTGAGGCAGTTTGTTTCGCCGATTTTGGCGATACTGGAATTCTGTTTGTTGCCGACCCACTTCTTCCTTCTCGCACTACGGGAGGTCGCCATCGCGCCATTGCTCTCAAAGGTCGGTGGGTGTCGTGGATGAAGACTGCTTTCGAGAAATATTTCCTAGACAAGATGCGGGTGGGGTGGGCAATACCGTGGTTCGAGCGCTGGATATTGCGGGCAAGCGGACTGATGCTAGTAGAGCCTTTGCCTGCTGACTTCAGTCTCAGTCATCCAACAGCTTGATGGATAATACCATTTTTCATTCATTAATGACACAGATAGTCGATCGCGAAAACCTGAAAATTGGTATAACGCCCTACAACCTCACAAATTCCTCATTTTTCCGAGTTTCTATTGTCAGTAGATCTTAGTGAGGGACAAATTTATGAAAAGGATTGGAACTCTAATTGCAACGCTTTCGCTGGTTAGCCTGCTTGTAGCTCCAACCGTCCTCGCTCAACCTCGAATGGGCCGAGGCAGCGGGGGTTGGGGTTGGGGGGGACAGTATCAGCGCATGTATAACCCCAAAACAGTTGAAACTCTTACTGGAGAAGTGGTTGCCATAGACACCATTACGCCGATGAGGAGGATGTCTGGTGGCGTGCATTTAAGGGTACGCAGCCAAAATAATCGAGAGGTTTCCGTTCACCTCGGTCCAGCTTGGTATCTAGATAACCAGGATGTCCAGATTCAAGTCGGAGATAGGATTGAGATAAAAGGCTCCAGAGTGACGTTTTTAGGACAACCCACCATTATAGCCGCCCGAGTCAGGAGGGGCGATCGCGTTTTGACCCTGCGCGATGACAATGGCTTTCCCGTCTGGAGCGGCTGGCGCAGATGGCAGCAATCGGGAAGTTCTGGGAAGGAATTTTCAGGTTTTCGCGATCGCCCCTAAAAAATCACTCGATGGTAACGCACAGTTGCGTCCCGTCACACCAGTCCAACCAACTTGGCGCTTAACTCCCACAGGCGCTCGGCTTTAGCATCATCGCGAGCTTGGGGAGAAACCATTTGAACGAATGCCTCCTTGCGCTCTTTCTTCTGTCGATTCCCCCAACTCCAATAGGCACCGGATTGTTTGTATTCGGGATCGGCAACCACCGCCGCAACCCTATCGCCAGCTAACTCCTGAGACACATACCCTCCCGTGATGTACTTCTGGAATAACGGGAAGAGTTTCTGAAACAGAAGATAGTGGTTTCGGAATAACGGCGTATCCGCTACGCAACCAGGGTAGAGAGAGCTAAAGACAATCCCGGTGGATTCGTGATAGCGACGGTGCAGTTCCCGCATGGTCAGCACGTTGCAAACCTTGCTGTCCTTATAAGCTTTGACGGGTTCAAACTTTTTGCCGTCAATCATCGAGATCGGCGCCTGAAATCCGGCTGCAAAGCCTTCTAAATTGCCTAAGTCCGGACGCGGATAAACCTTCCCACCAAGTTCGTCTGGATTGTGGGTCACGGTTCCCAAAATGACGAGCCTTCGATCCGAGGCGGGTGAGTTTTTCAGATCCTCAAGCATGAGGTTACACAAGAGGAAATGTCCGAGGTGATTCGTAGCCATGCTCAATTCATATCCTTCTGCGGATCGCAATGGCTCCTTTAATAAAGGCATATAAATTGCAGCATTGCACACCAAAGCTTCTAGGGATCTGCCAGTTGCCCTGAAATCCTTGACAAACTGACGCACGCTCACCAAGTCGGCTAAGTCGAGACGGATTATCGTGTAGCTGTCCTTCGGCATTCCGAGAGTTTGGGCAGCTTTCTCCGTCTTCGGTAAATCCCGACAAGCCATCACTACATGCCAGCCCCTATTGACAAGTGCTTTCGCAGCGTACAAACCGACCCCTGAAGAAGCACCCGTGATTACAACCGTTTTTTGATTGGGTTCCATACCGTTCTGACTCCATCGTTCGAGTTCACTATCTCTAGGATCTCATGTCACCGAGTCTTTCGTTCTTATATTTATTTTGGAAGTTCTGGGACGATCGTGATGTTAAGAAAAGCGATCGCCAGCGGAATTATCTATCCTTCTTCGGCAACTAACAAAACAACGCTATAAGCGGCGATTCCTTCTTCTCGCCCTACGGGGCCTAGTTGTTCGTTAGTTGTCGCTTTGATGCCAATGCGATCGCGATCGATAGATAGCGTTTGCGCTAATTTATTCTGCATATCTTTAATGTGGGGCTTTAGCTTGGGACGTTCGGCAACGATTACCGAGTCTACGTTCCCGATTTGCCAACCCCGCGATCGCACTAACTGATTGACTTGTTCGAGGAGCATTAAACTATTTGCCCCTGCCCATTTGGGATCGGTTGGAGGAAAATAGTGCCCGATATCTCCCAAACTCAATGCTCCCAGCATGGCATCCATAATTGCATGGGTTAGCACGTCAGCATCGCTGTGTCCTAGTAGTCCGACTGTATGAGAGATTTCTACGCCGCCGAGAATTAACGGTCGTCCTTCTACGAGTCGGTGAATATCATAACCATTACCAATACGAATATTTATCATTTAGTGAAAAGGTTTATAGAAAGAGTACGACTTTTCAAACCACAATTTGCGTTCGACATATATCTTTGCATCGGGAAACAATCGTCTCATCGAACTTTTAGATATAACCCTTAATTCTTCAATCATTTTTGTCCAGGCGGGCAATTTTGTCTTCCACGATCGGATTAAGCGATCGCGTATCCAATGAGGCAGCTGCCAATAAAAGGGAACGCCAGTATGCACCTCGATAGGAAAGTTATCGCTCGGTGTTTGCACCCAGTAAGCGTTAGCCAATCTATGAACTTCTGCCGCGAAAGCCGCTTGTTTTTTTTCATCGCCAACATGTTCGATGACGGAGTTGCTGAATACGATATCGAAAGATTTGTCGTCAAACAGACTGATAAGATTGGTTGCATCGCTTTCGACATAAGTATAACCCCGTACCTTGTCAGTTTGCCGAATCGCACCAGGTAAGTTGACGAGAGTAACATTGAAGCCGCAATCGAGCAACTCCCACATGTAAGGAGTTCCTCCTAAGTCGATAATCCGAGCGCGATTAGGCGGTTTGACCAGTGACAAGAATTGCTTTAAACGCCTATAGCGCCACTCTTTGACAAACGAATTATTGCTGTACAACCATGACGAAGTTTGTCGGAGCAGGATTTGCAATTGTGACATTGCAGTTAAACAAACTCAAGTTACTGACATACTATCTTATTACCATTTCTAAAAAAGAACGCTACAGATGATCGAGGAACAAGCCTTATCCCCAGAGCCGTTGACTAATTGCGAACTGATAATTGCCAACCGACGCGGACTCCCACGAAGTGGAGGAGCATCGGCGAATTGTGAATTGCCAATTGCGGATTGGTATAAGATGTTTCGCTTCGCGATCGCTCCGCTCAACATGACATACTATATACTTTTGGGACAACCTGTTAGTTGACTGGTTCGACCTGTCCGTAAACTTTTTGGTAATAGGTTTGGTATTCTTGAGAGAGCAGGGGTTGCCACCAATTGCGGTTATTTAAATACCATTCGATAGTTTTTCGCAAACCGCTTGAAAGCGTTTCTTGAGGAGTCCAACCCAATTCTTGTCTCATCTTAGTCGCATCGATCGCGTAGCGGCGATCGTGTCCGGGACGATCTTTAACAAAGGTAATCAATTGTCTAGAAGGTCGCATGGGCAATTCGGGGGCGAGTTCGTCCATCAGTTCGCACAAGCGATAAACGAGATCGATATTTTTGACTTCATTGTTTCCCCCAATATTGTAGGTTTCGCCCGGTCTACCTCGGTGTAAGACTGTATCTAGGGCGCGGCAGTGATCGCCTACATACAGCCAATCGCGAATATTCTGTCCGTCGCCGTATACGGGTAGGGGTTTGCCTAACAGAATATTGATGCACATTAGGGGAATTAATTTTTCTGGGAAGTGGTAGGGGCCATAGTTATTAGAACAATTGGTAATAATCGTCGGCAAACCGTAAGTATGATAGTAGGCGCGAGCGAGGTGATCGCTTCCGGCTTTCGAGGCAGAATAGGGACTATTGGGCGCGTAGGGCGTAGTTTCTCTGAAAGGCGGATCGTCGGGTTCGAGACTGCCGTAGACTTCATCGGTGGAAACGTGAAGAAAGCGGTAGGTTGCTGGTTGTTTCTCTTCTATCCAATGGTGGCGAAAACTTTCTAGTAGGGTAAAAGTTCCGACGACATTGGTTTGAATGAAGGCATCGGGTCCTAAAATCGAGCGATCTACGTGGGATTCTGCCGCCAAATGAGCAACCGTATCGATCTTTTCTTCTCGAAGTAGGGAATCGATTAGGGCGCGATCGCAGATATTGCCACGAACGAAGCGAAAGTTGGCTTTTCCTTCTAAGGAGGCTAGATTCTGGCGATTGCCCGCATAGGTGAGGGCATCGAGAACGACGACGCGATCGCCTTCGTAATTAGTACACCAGTGATGGACGAAATTAGAACCAATAAAACCCGCCCCACCCGTAATTAAAATTCGACGAGGTTTTCTAGATTGAGTTCGTTCCTGTTGAGAATCAGTCATTGTTTAATATCTTGGCGATCGCTATTTTGTAGCAACTTCAACAATTTTCCTGTCGCAATCCCAATAAAATTGAGCTAGAGAGAGCTTCGATCTTCATTATTTCAAAGTTTTAGACAATCATCAAACGATTTGAGGGCGATCGCCTTTTGATAAATTTCTAATACTTTGTCCACCTTAATCTCCCAATCGAAACAGTCAACGATTTTTTGTTTCCCCGCCTGACCCATTTGTCGCGCTAATTCTGGATGGATTGCTAATTTAACCATTGCTGTTGCCAATCCATCGATAAATCCTTCGCGCGAGCTAGGTTCGACCAGGATCCCGCAAGATTCATCTAAATAGTCTGTCGGTCCTCCCCAGTTAGTAGCAATGACCGGGATCCCTATTGCCATCGCTTCTAAAATCACCGCTCCCCCACACTCGCATAGGCTTGGCAGAACTAGGGCATCAGCCGATTTAAGCCGTTTGGCACAATCGAGCTGAGACAGCCAACCCAGAAAATGAACCGAACCCGATTGTAGCAAACCCAGTTTTTTAGCTTGTTCTTGCAAAGCGGCTTTTTGATTACCATCGCCAATAATTTCTATTTCTACTGAGACTTGCTTGAGTACTTGCTTGAGAGCGATGAGGAGGAGATCGACGGCTTTCAAATCTACCAGCCTGCCAATATAAATAAATTTCGTCAGTCGTGGTTGGCTCGGTTGAGAATCGATCGCTTCGTTGTCTGCTAACGAACGAGTCGGGTCTTGATTTTGCCAAATCGACAGATCTACTCCATTTTCGACTAATTCAACGATTTTGCGCTCGTCGAACACGCTCTTTGGCAATGCCCTCTTGGTGCGAGCGTTAGCCACCAGTAGAATGGTAGCCCGGCGCTTGCCGGGAATCAAAAGGTTGAAAAAATTAGAGAGAAAACGACCAACGATAAACATCAGAGATTCTAGAGGATTTTGCCGTCTCTGAAAAGCGGGGGGATAAT
Organism: Hydrococcus rivularis NIES-593; assembly: GCF_001904635.1. Lineage (GTDB taxonomy): Bacteria > Cyanobacteriota > Cyanobacteriia > Cyanobacteriales > Microcystaceae > Hydrococcus > Hydrococcus rivularis. The sequence goes on along the minus strand of NZ_MRCB01000030.1, from coordinate 14,291 downwards.
CCATGCCTCCATTCATCGGACCGATGACAACTGGTACGCCCATGCCGAAAATCGTCGATGGTTCTCTAGGGGAAACGGGAATTGGCTGGTGAACGATATCGATATTTTTTTCTTTGATGATTTGCTTAGCAAGGCGACGCTGAAGGATCTGGGTGAGAAATCGCATGACGAACCCCGTGGTGAAGTTACCCAGTTGACCGGGAAGCAGTTGGCAGACTTGCCATAAGAATTTATGCCAAATCGTATCGGCGATAAAGTAAATGCGATCGCATTCTTGGGGAAAGAGGGATTTTAGTTCGTTGCGAGTTCGTTCGTGAACGACTAACCAAGTTTCAATACCGCGTTGGCGCAAAATTCGGAAGTAATGCAAGGGGAGTGCTGCTTCGCCCCCTAGTTTGAAAGAGGCATGTTCGGCTACGATGAGGACTCTCAGGTTAGCAGTGGACATAGATATTTTTACAAAGCCGTAAATCCGAGGTAACGATCAAACTAACTCGATATGGGAATCGTCCCCGATGAGCAAACGTAAAGCTTTCGGTCGTGGCGGCGCGATTTCTAGCTTGGCACGCTGTCCGATAGCGCTGTCTACAATTCTTTGGTGAATGCCGGTGACTTTAGCATCTTGTAAGATAACGCTATGCTCTATGTCTGCCTCGATCAGCGTAACGCGATCGGCGATGCTGGTATAGGGACCGATAAAGCAATTTTCTATATGACAGTCGTTGCCAATAATGACCGGTCCTCGAATCGTGCTGTTGATGATTTTGGAGTTAGCCCCGATCTGAACGCGCCCGCTTACTTGACTTTGAGCATCTACCTGTCCGTCAACGGCAATCTGCAAGCAGGTATCGAGAATAATGCGATTGGCTTCTAGCAGGTCGTCTTTCTTGCCGGTATCGAGCCACCATCCTTGAAGTTGCAGGGCTTCTACGGGTTTCTCGCGATCGATGAGGGATTGAATGGCATCGGTAATTTCCAACTCCCCTCTAGCAGAGGGTTGAATAGATGCGATCGCGCCGTGAATGGCGCTAGAGAAAAAGTAAATTCCTACCAAAGCTAGATTAGACGGGGGATTTTTGGGTTTTTCTACCAACTGCAAGACGCGCCCTTTCTCGTCTACTTTAGCTACGCCAAAGGCAGTAGGGTTGCTGACTGTGCGCAAGAGAATCAGTGCATCTAAATGTTCCTTGGCAAATTCGGCTAGAAAAATATCGAGACTGTCTTGAATCAAGTTATCTCCCAAATACATAATAAAGGGAGAATTTTCTAAAAAGGGTTGGGCGACTTTGACCGCATGAGCCAAACCCAGCGGTCGATCTTGCAGGATATAGGTAATCTTGGCTCCAAAGCGATCGCCATTGCCAGTTTTAGCCTGGATTTCTTTGCCAGTCTCCGGGCTGATGATAATGCCAATATCCGTGATTCCTGCGGCGACAATCGCTTCAATACCGTACCAGAGAATGGGTTTGTTTGCCACGGGAACTAACTGCTTTGCCCCTGTATGCGTTAGGGGACGCAATCTCGTTCCTTTACCGCCTGAGAGAATCAGTGCTTTCATAAATTCAGTATTGGGAGTTAATGAAAGTATTCTATTAGTGAAGCATACTCGATTCGAGAGCCATCTTCCTCATTGCCACCCGTTTTAGATGAGAAATCCGTGCTTCCCAGGTCTTTTCAAAGGTATGCTGGCGGGCAAACTCTAAGGCTTTTAGGGACATCGCTTTAATCGAATGGCGATTTTGACTCAAAGCTGCCAATTGCTGCGCCATTAGCTTGGGTCGATCCATGGGAATCAGCCATCCTGCTTGCGAATATTTCACCACTCCCTCAAAAGCTTCGTTAGCATATCCCACAATCGGCACGCCACACGACATCGTTTCTAGATAGGTGCAGGAGGGATCGCCTTGTGGGTGACAACAAACAAACAGATCTACATTGGCTTTAGCAAACGGAATTAACTCTGTCTTAAAATCGAGCACTCCCATCATTTTGACGCGATCGCTCAGTCGGGTAGCAACGATCTCGCGTTGCATTTTCTCTCTCAAGTCGCCATCTCCACAAATAAACATCTCAAACTGAATTCCCAAGCGCTTAAGTTCTCGCGCTACATCCAGCAAGCGATCGGCTCCTTTCATTTTGATAAGCCGTCCCGAAAAAAGCAATCGCAACGGACTATCTTCCTGGCAGTTGAGGAAACGCTTTTCGATCTCCTCCTCTGTGGCTAGCATCGCTTCGGTTACGCGACCATCAAAATAGAGGAGTGGATTGCGATTGATGGTACGATAGGCTTCATAGGTTGGCGTCCCATTACACTGCACTCCCTCTGCCAGTGCTATTGCCTTGCGCTGCTTCCGTTCCTGATTTTCTTCCCATAGATTTCTGCGCAAGCGAAGCAATGGGTTATTGGTGTTGGCAGCGATTATCTGTTTCCTAGTTTGTAGGCTGTACTCGGTGATGTAGATACACGGGAGATTAGCTGAGTGACAAACTTGACTGAGGTGGTTTTTTCGATAATCTGCACTAGCTAGAACGACAGAAATCTTATTTTCCAACAGTTTTTGCGGAGTGATTTCTTCGGGAGCAATAATTTCCAATTTGAATGGCAATTCGTCTCGTTTGAAGATTTTTTTATGAAAATTTTGATCCCGGTCGGGGTTTTTCTCCATCAAAACTGTAACAGAGCCAGGCCACAAACCATCGTACTTGAGGATTCCCTCTAAAAATTTTTGCTCGATCGCAACTCGATCGCCGGGCAATAGTTCGACTTTAAGGTTTGGAATTACGGCTAAATTCAACTGTTTAGACATCAAATTTGGCTTAGGTTTTGGACTTCAGAAGCTGGACTTTTCTACAAGGCTGAAGGCTTCCATTCCCGATAAATTACTTTAGCCGTTTTGATGGGCGAGTAGCTTTGCCATAAAGAGCGATAATAAAATTGGATTGGCGTGGCTCGGCATTTATCAAGCTTGAGAAGCAAGTTGTTCGAGCATCTGTCTGAGAGAGTCTCGCCAGTAAGGGGGATGACTTCCCAGAATGGCTGAGATTTTTTGACTCGAAAGAACTGAATAGGCAGGACGTTTGGCAGGCATGGGATATTCAGCAGTCGTAATCGGGACGACTTGTCGGATTTTGAGCGGGAAACCAAGTTGTCTTGCCTCTTCAAAAATAGCGATCGCAAAATCGTACCAACTGGCAACGCCACTATTGGTAAAGTGATAAATCCCCCTCGTCGCTTCGCTCATTTTGTCTGAAGAGAGAACGAGTTTAGCAATCGCTTGGGCAATATCTAGCGCCCAGGTGGGACTGCCAACTTGGTCGGCAACGACTCGGATTTCTTCTCGTTCTTTGCCGAGGCGCAGCATGGTTTTGACAAAGTTACCTTTGCCATACGTCCCGTAAACCCAAGCCGTTCTTAGAATGATATGAGATTGGCAAGCTTGCGCGATCGCCGCTTCTCCTGCTAGCTTGGATTTGCCATAAGCACTCAGAGGATTGGGACTATCTTCTTCGACATAAGGCGTATTTTTCTTGCCGTCAAAGACATAATCGGTAGAAACGTGAAGCAGAGTTACTCCTAGCTTCTGGCATTCTTGTGCCATAATGGCAGGCGCGATCGCATTGATAGTGTTAGCCAGTTCTACTTCGGTTTCGGCTTTATCCACTGCTGTATAGGCAGCCGCATTGACGATGAGATCGGGTTTTGCTTCGGCAATAGCTTGACGAATCGCATTCGCCTGAGTCAAGTCCATCGTTTCGCGTCCCACCCCAATCACTTCTCCTAATGGGGCTAGGGTTTGTTTTAACTCTTGCCCTAATTGTCCGTGAATTCCCGTCACTAAAATGCGTTTGGTCATTTGTCATTCGATTTTAGATTTTAGATTTTGGCGAAGCCGCCGCACGCTCCCGGAACCACTTCCGGGAGAACGGCGGATTTTGGATTGGGGACTCAAATAATTGTTAGTGGTTAATTGTCTCCCCGTCTTTCCTTGTCCCCTGCTCCCACACTCCCCGTCCCCCACTCTCCCCTTCTGCCCATCTTTAAAGTTACAGAAAAACTTCAGCTTGCTTGAGGGGTTGACCTGCTCGATCTTTGGTCGATAGGATGGGTTCGGCTTTTAGGTGCCAGTCGATCGCAAGATCGGGATCGTTCCACAGTAAAGTTCGCTCGTATTGAGGTGCGTAGTAATTGGTGGTTTTATACAAAAATTCTGCTACTTCCGAGAGGACTAGAAAGCCGTGGGCAAATCCTTCTGGAACCCAAAATTGTCGCTTATTTTCCGCACTTAGAAGGCAACCTACCCATCGTCCGAAGGTGGGTGAAGTTTTTCTGAGATCGACGGCAACGTCAAACACTTCTCCTACAACAACTCGGACTAGCTTGCCTTGCGGCTGTTGAATTTGATAGTGCAACCCCCGCAAGACGTTTTTGAGAGAACGAGAATGATTATCTTGAACAAAATGTGCCGTTATGCCAGTTTTTTCAGCGAATTCCCGTTCGTTATAACTTTCGTAGAAAAACCCGCGTTCGTCTCCAAAAACGCGGGGTTCTAGGATTAAAACTTCAGGAATTTCTGTGGGAATGATATTCATCAGAGTTATTATCTATGGCGATCGCCCCAACAGATAAGATAGTTTCGTAAGTTAGTGTAGCTTTAAATGGACTTTTTCTCCTAGTTTTTGCAACTGTAACAAACAAGCCCAAGCGCGATCGCCAATTCCTCTGTGCCAGAACCTATTCCCAGGCAAACACATCTGCTAAAACTCCGGCAGGTTCGATAATTCTCTTCGAGTCGGGCGAATCGTAGACGACTAAGACAGCTTTAGACGAATTAGCATGAGGAAATGAGGTTAACCCTTCAGCGCGATCGCTGCCGCTAGTATAAGGAATATCAAATATTCTAACCTATCTCCAACCAAAGGAATTCGAGCGAGAAGATAGCGATTTTTATCTTGTTTAATTGTCTGAAGTCTATTGATATTGTCTGGTTTCGCTTTTTTTCGTTTGCTACTGTGAGATCCGATTAACCAAAGATAGTTTCCATCATAATCCATTCCTTCGATATCGACCTCTTTTTCCTCATCATTAAAATCATTTAGCAATTGCGATAAATAAAAAGATTGATGTTCTCCAAAAGTTTTCCTATCAACCTTTTTTAGTCGCTCGATCGCATTTATTTCATCGGAGGCAACCCAAAGCGTATCTGGCGAGGTAAATACAACTGCGGATAAATCTTGATGGATAGATTTTGAAGGATTTACGTCGTTAAAGTCGAGTTTGACTTGCTCAATTAATTTAGTAGCTATCATTGGTTTGAGGGGTTTTGTCAGTCAGTTTGATAATGGCATGATTTTGCCATTAAAGCTTCAAACCTAGATTTTTGGCGTAAATCGTCAAAAATTACGTTGGAATGAGCTAATTCGATATAAATTTCTGGATAAAGGTCGATCGCCTTTTCTAAGCTATCGAGAGATTCATTAACCTTACCTAGTGCCGCCTGACAGCAGGCTTGGTTATAGTAAGTATAGTCGTCTTCTGGTTCGACTTCTAAGGCGTGCTGGTAGCATGAAATCGCTTCGCCGTAGCGCTGTAGCTGCTGTAGAATAACGCCCTGCTGATACCAAGCCCAATAATCTTGGGGTTTGCTTTCTAACGCTTTTTGATAGTTCGTCAAGGACTCTTCTAGTTTGCCCCAACTGCGAAGGGCGTCGCCGCGACGATACCAACTCCAATAGTCGTTTGGTCGTTTTTCTAAGGCTCTATCGTAACAGGCGATCGCGCTTTCATAGTTGTCGGCAAAGCGATAGGCTTCTCCTTGGCGATAGCGGGCCCAGTAATCATTGGGATAGGCTTCTAGTGCTTTGTCAAAACAGGAGATCGCGCCTTCGTAATCCTCTAACTTTTCTAGGCACAGACAACCTCGATCGTACCAAGACCAGTAATTATTGGGTTGTACTGTTGAGGCGATTTCGTAGCTAGCAGCTGCCTCTTCGTAGCGTCCCAATTCTTCTAGCGTCATACCGTGCTTATACCAAGCCCAGTAATCTCTGGGATAATATTCTATTGCCTTTTCATAGCTAAGTAACGCTTCTTTATGATTCCCCTGCAAGCGCAAGGCATCGCCCATACGATACCAGTCTTGATAGTTATCTGGACGACATTCTAAGGCTTTATAAACTGTAAAAGGCTGTTTCTTTTGCATATTTATTTCTTAAATTATAATCCAAACTAAGTTGCCAAGCTATCGGTATCCGGCAAGAAAAACTCGAACGCCAACTTTGAGAAGCCTATCGCGTCAAGCAGCACTCTGCTTCCTCCGTTAAGCAGAATTTTTCAACTTTTGAAGTCATTAATTCCATCAAGCCCTACCTTTTGCGATCGCAAGTCATCGCATGCACCCATAATTCAATTATGAATTATTTTATCTAGAGCGATTTGTTGCAAGTGTCGGTAGTTTACTTTACCTTGCTGGTTGCGAGGAATATTTTCTACTGGAATCCAATATTTGGGTTGTTTAAATTTAGCGATCTTATCTGCGATCGCAATTTTAAGTTCTTTGAGAGATAAATTCTTCTGTTTGGGAACATAGATAGCAGTTACTACTTGTCCCCATTGGCAGTCCGATAAACCGATTACGACGACATCTGTAACTAATTGAGTTGCTAAAATAGCGGCTTCTACTTCTTTGGGAAAGACATTTTCTCCACCCGTAATAATTTTCTGACTGCTACGTCCGACAATATGCAAGTTCCCTTTTTCATCAAAATATCCTAAATCGTCGGTTTGAAAAGATTTGCGATCGCGATCGATCTCTGGATAATAACCTAGAAAAAGAGACTCTGCTTCTACAGTAATAATACCCGTTTGCTTGGGTTCTAATAACTCATTGCGATCGCTACAAATAGTAACTTTCGCATGAGGTAAAACTTGACCGCTACTATTATTGCCACTTAAAAATCCTTCGGGTTTAAGCGTAACAATTTGGGAGGCAGTTTCTGTCATTCCATAGGTTGGTGCTAGTTTAATTCGATACTTTCTAGCAGTTTCTAAAAGAGATTGCCATGCAGGAGCACCTCCTAGTAGTACAGTATGGAATTGTGATAGCCAATCTGGCTTAGATTCCAAGAGAAATTGGAACTGCGTTGGCACTAATGAAATAAAAAAATCTGAGGGATTTATATCAATACTTTCTCCTGCTTTCAAAGCTTTATATGGCAGAATGGCTAATTTCCCTTCCGTTAGAAAAGAACGGATAAATTGCATTAAACCACCGACGTGATAAAGTGGTAGAACGCAAAAAGAATTGATAGTATCGATATTAAAGTAGTGGCAAAAGCCTTTTACTGAAGCTGTCAGTGTCTCCCAGGTATGAATAGCAAAACGAATTTTTCCTGACGATCCTCCAGTTGGAATCATAATTTTTTGTCCTTGCTCATTTGTCCTTTGTCTTTTGTGAATATATAATAATGACGAAATAGCGGCAACCGATGACGATTTTCCTAAGATTAAATCGGGTTGAACTAGATCGAGAACTTGCTGCCATTCTTGTTGTTGCCAATCTCGATTGCAGAGAAAAATGTGACAGTTAGCAGCAACAGCAGCAAGCAAGGCAGAAAGAAATTTGTAGGGATCTTCTTCTGCTATAAGAATATTTGGCAATTTTTTTTCTGTTGAAAGTTGAGTTAATTGAATCAAGAATTGTTCTACAAGTAAATAAAAATTTTGACTATCATAACCAATAAGCCAATCTTCTTTAGTGCGTTGTTTTAAATATTCTAAGAAATACTCAGGATTAGGGTGATTTCCATGCATGATTAGTCAGAAGAAAGCCAGAGAATCAATTCTCTGTCTAATACCTTAAGTCCTATAAGACGGACTTAAATTTTGAGCTAAGAAATTCATTTCTTGGTTAACTGCAATCAGAATGAAATAACCCTGACTTACTATGAATTCGCAAGTAATCTATAGCATATCCTTCAACAACAAAATTAAGTCGTCGAAGCAATCTACCGCTGCACTCATTAGTAGGACTATAGTTAGCCATGATACGATGCATATTTAGGTCGTTAAAAACAAAATTTATTGCCAGTTTTAGTGCCTCAGTCATTAGTCCTTTCTCTCGTGTTGTTTCAGTTAAACCATATCCTAAAATACAAGCATGAAATGCACCACGAATAAAAGAGAAAAAGTTTATAAATCCAACAATATTATTAGTGAGGTCAAAAATAAACAAATTACAAGCCTTATCATTTTGATAGTCTTGTTGAGAGGTAATAATTGTATTCTTCCAAAATTCAAGGGTATAAAATTCATGAGGTTTCGCAGAAGCAACCTTTTCAAAATGAGCAGCATTATTTTGATAGAAAGAGATAATTTGAGGAATGTCATCTACAGTTGCTAGCCTCAAAAAAACTCTCTCTCCTTGTAAATAAGGAAACACTTGAAATCCCTCTTGATTTATCTCAGAATCCATCATCTTCTTCAAACCAATGATCTATCCCAAAACCTATAGCGCGATTTGGGTTAGAAAGTTCTGCTGCGAGGCGCAATACTGCTTCTCTACCAATTTTAGTTTCAAAGACTGAAGAGAATACGGCATCAATTTTATACTGCTGACAAAACTGACGAAGGCGTTGAGGAGAACCCGCGATCGCAGCTTTAATAATATATATCCCTCGCCATCCTTTTTGATAGCAATTCTCTAATTGTTGTAGAGTAGCAACAGATTCATCTAGTGCGATCGCAGTAGAATAATTGGCACTTAAATCTAACATTAAATCGAACTCTTGAGGCGATAAAGGTTGTTCGATAAACTCAACAATCTGCGTCTCATCAGCTACTTCTAACCAAGCTTTTGCTTCTTCTATACTCAATCCCCCATTAGCATCCAATCGTAACTTTGCCCCTGCTGGTAATGCGCGAACTAGCTTCTTAAATATTGTAATTTCCTCTGCGATCGCGATCGCGCCAATTTTCCATTTGAAGGTAGTTGCTGACTGAAGAATTTCCCACGCTTGTAAAGCATCTTCCCCAGCAGGCAATAGATAACTCAAAGAAAGTCTCCCTCTCTCCCCCTCTGCACCAAATAAATCCTCCAACGCCGACTCAAACCCAAACTGGCAAGCAGGTAAACCCTCTGGAATCGCTTGTATTGTTGCTTGTGTTAATTTTTCCTTCAATTGCTTGCAAAATGCCAACGCCTGTGCAAAAGTCTCCGAACCGAACCAAGGCAAAGGGGCAATCTCGCTACAACCCATCCTACCTGTCTCATCAGTCAAACGAAGAATAATGCCTTCTCTAATTTCCCAAATCCCGCGACTGGTTTTCAAAGGTTGACGGAAACGGCGTCGATAGGGACGAAATTCAAAATGATAGTACATCTTCTATGAAGGTCTGGCATAAGGCATAATTGTAAAAAATTATGTAGGATAACAAACCCTCTGTCATCCTCCTGACCAATGCGATCGCGAATAATGGCAAAACAGCGAGTTTTATCTGGGGTTCAACCCACGGGCAACTTACATTTAGGCAACTATCTAGGGGCAATTCGTAACTGGGTCGAGATTCAGAGCAATTATGACAATTACTTTTGCGTAGTAGACCTACACGCCATTACAGTACCACACAATCCCAAAACCCTAGCCCACGATACCTATACCATCGCCGCACTCTATTTAGCTTGCGGCATCGACTTACAGTACTCTACTATTTTCGTCCAATCCCACGTGAGCGCGCACAGCGAACTTACATGGCTGCTTAACTGTATCACACCTCTAAACTGGTTGGAGAGGATGATCCAGTTCAAAGAAAAAGCCGTCAAACAAGGCGAAAACGTTAGCGTTGGTTTATTGGATTATCCCGTCTTGATGGCAGCCGATATTTTACTTTATGATGCCGATCGAGTTCCTGTCGGCGAAGATCAAAAGCAACACTTGGAACTGACGCGCGATATTGCCATACGAGTTAATGATAAATACGGTAGCAAAGAAAAACCCGTCCTGAAACTTCCCGAACCTCTCATTCGCCAAGAAGGGGCCAGAATAATGAGTCTGACGGATGGCACAAGCAAGATGTCTAAGTCAGATCCTTCGGATATGAGTCGGATCAATCTTCTCGATCCGCCAGAATTGGTTGAGAAGAAAATTAAGCGCTGTAAAACCGATCCTATCAAAGGTTTGACTTTTGACGATCCAGAACGCCCCGAATGCAATAATTTATTAACTCTTTACACGATCTTGTCAGGAAAGACGAAACAAGAGGTGGCAGTAGAATGTCGGGATATGGGTTGGGGACAGTTTAAGCTATTGCTTGCTGAAGTTACCATAGAAGTTCTCAGACCGATCCAAGACAAATATAAAGAAATTATGGATAATAGGGACTATTTAGACTCTATATTGCGAGAAGGTCGCCAAAAAGCCGAGGCGGTTGCCAATAAAACCCTAGAGCGAGTTAAAAATGCCCTTGGTTATCTACCACCCCTTTAGTTATAGAACGGGGATTGTGGGAGGAAGTGGGAGGGTGGGAAGACAAGAGAGAAAACTAACCACCAACCACTAACTACTAACTAATCTCCAATTCTTTCATTCAAAATCCTTTCATCGAATCACTAATGACAACTAGATTTCGTCGTGCCGTTCAAGATAGAGAATTTTTGATTACTGCTGAGGTGACTCCTCCGAAAGGGGGAAATCCAGTGCGAATGCTGGAAATGGCAAAACTGCTCAAAGATCGAGTTCATGCCTTGAACATCACCGATGGAAGTCGCGCTGTCGTGCGAATGTCTTCGATCGCAGCATCAGTAATTTTATTGCAGCATGGCATCGAACCTATCTGTCAGATTGCCTGTCGCGATCGCAACTGCATTGGACTAGAAGCAGATTTAATGGGCGCACATGCTTTGGGAATCCGCACTATTCTGGCGCTAACAGGCGATCCGGTTAAAGCAGGCGATCGCAAAGAATCGAGGTCGGTGTTTGAATTGGAATCGGTTAGACTCCTCAAATTAATTGCCAACCTCAACAGTGGCTTAGATTTCAAAAATCAACCCCTGCCCGACGAACCGCTAGATTTATTTGCAGGCGCTGCCGTCGATCCGCAATTAAAGAGTTGGTCGAGTTTGCAGCAACGATTCGATCGCAAAGTAGAAGCTGGGGCGCAGTTTTTCCAAAGCCAATTGATTACGGATTTCGAGCGACTGGATAAGTTTATGAATCAAATCGCTGCCGGAAGCAACAAACCTATTTTAGCAGGAATTTTCTTGCTCAAATCGGCTAAAAATGCTCAATTTATCAACAAAAATGTTCCAGGCGTTCAGATTCCAGAAGACATTATTAAACGCTTAGCCGATGCGCCCGATCCTCTTCAAGAAGGCGTAAACATTGCCGCCGAACAAGTGCGCTTAGCCAAGCAACTCTGCCAAGGCGTTCATCTGATGGCAGTTAAGCGAGAAGATTTAATTCCTCAGATCCTCGATCTCGCTGGAATTCCTCCTATAGAAAAGCCCGAGTTAAATCCTGTTTAGGTGTCCTCGGTTTTCGCGATCTACAACCCAACCCAGATACTCAACTTACACCCGAAAATATCGATCCCCAAAGCTAACTACTCTTGCAAGACAGTTTAGACTTCCCTTCTTTGTCGCCGAGCTTCGTACAATAATAAGGCTGCCGCGATCGCAACATTCAACGATTCTACTCCTTCACCCAGAGGAATTTTTACTTGCAAGTTGGATAGGGAAACCAACTCTTGTGTCAGTCCTGCCCCTTCATTTCCCAATAAAATTAGAGTTGGGCAGGTAAAATCGATTTCCCAATACAATTTCTTGGCTGTAGGCAGCGTCGCGACTATTTGTACTCCCCGCGATCGATAGTCTGCTACGATTTCGGTTAAATTGAAACTGACGATAATTGGCAAGCGAAACCACGCCCCGGCAGACGAGCGCAAAACTTTTGGATTATCGACATCGACGCTATCGTCGCTTAGCCATAACCCATCTGCCCCGGCAGCAACGGCGGTACGAATAATCGTTCCCAAGTTTCCAGGATCTTGCAATCGCTCTAAAACTAATCCCAATTTTAGATGAGCTAGCTTTGCGGGTCGATCTATTATGCGTAAAGCAGTGGCAACTACTCCATCGGGATGAACCGTCGTTGCGATCGCGCCTAAAACTTCTGGGGAGACTATCTCCACTCTTTGAGCTTGCTTAGACGCTTTTTCCCATAATTGTGGGTAGCGATCTCGCCATTGCTCGGTGCAACAAACTGCTGCTAAGGAACAATTGCTCTCGAACGCCGTCTCTAGCAAATGAGTTCCCTCTAATAAAAACAGATGTTGCTCGCGCCTACCTTTGGAGGAGTGTAGCTTGCGCATCTGTTTGACGAGAGGATTCTGAAGACTCGTAATCATGTTTTGAGTAATAAGGAAGCAAAAATAAAAGGTTAAAAAGTTGCACTTTTGCCTTTTACCTTTTTACTTTTACCTTGCCAATGCGGAACCCGGGACTTGAACCCGGAAGTCTTTGCAGACACTAGAACCTGAATCTAGCGCGTCTACCAATTCCGCCAGTTCCGCAAATAGAACGCCCGATCTCTTATTATGATTCACCGAATAAGATTCGTCAACCATTGACTGGAAACATTATTAATGGTCTATGTCCTTAATTTGAAAGCCAATTAATTAATCGGGATCTTTACAATCTTTTCGGTAAAATCTAATAGGCAAAATGTACGTCCCAAAAAACATTAAGATTTCCCAATATTTGGAGGATAAAGCCATAAACTCCCTGCATAGTTCCAATCATCCCCTCTCCCAGCCCGAAGACGAGCAACCCATTTTACAGATCTGGGGTAGAGCGTCTCTCGAAGGAGAAGTCCGAATTAGCGGTGCCAAAAATTCTGCCCTAGCGATCATGGCAGGGGTACTCCTATGTTCCGATGAATGCCGGCTTCAGAATGTGCCGATCTTAGTAGATGTGACGCGGATGGAGCAAATTCTGGAAGCTCTAGGAGTCAAGCTCAACAGGCAGGGCAACATTTTAGATGTGGATGCTAGCAATATCGGGAAATCCCAAGCGCCTTACGATCTCGTCTCTCAAATGAGAGCTAGTTTTTTTGTCATCGGTCCTTTGTTGACTAGACTAGGCGTTGCTAGCGTTCCACTGCCAGGGGGATGCGCGATCGGAGCGAGACCTGTCGATCTCCACGTTCGCGGTTTGCAAGCGATGGGAGCAGACGTTTGCATCGAACACGGCATGGTTCATGCTTGCGTCAGAGGAAGAAGAAGCAGATTGCAGGGAGCAAAAATTTACTTAGACTATCCCAGCGTTGGCGCTACAGAAACGCTGATGATGGCAGCCACTTTAGCGGAAGGCGAAACCATCATTGAAAACGCCGCTCAAGAGCCAGAAGTCGAAGATTTGGCTAACTTCTGCCGAGCAATGGGAGCGCAAATTAGCGGCGCTGGCACCAATACGATTCTCATTTCTGGAGTCGATCGCCTGCACGAAACGGATTATTCTATTATCCCCGATCGCATTGAAGCGGGAACTTTTCTCGTAGCTGGAGCGATTACTGACTCAGAAATTAGCCTATATCCCGTCATTCCCGAACACTTGGCTCCCGTAATTGCCAAATTGCAAGAGATTGGCACTCAAATCGTTACAGATGCCCCCAATCGCCTGCGCGTCGTACCTGGCGCCCTGCGTGCGACTGATATCGAAACGCTTCCCTATCCAGGATTTCCCACGGATATGCAAGCACAGTTTATGGCACTTCTCGCCATTGCTGAAGGAAACAGCGTCATTAGCGAGACGGTGTTTGAAAACCGCCTGCGCCACGTGGCAGAATTAAATCGCATGGGAGCCGACATCCGCGTTAAAGGAAATCACGCGATCGTCAAAGGCGTGCCCAGGTTATTGGGCGCTCCCGTCATGGCAACCGATTTACGCGCTTCAGCCGCTTTGGTACTAGCAGGTTTAGCCGCCGAAGGCAAGACAATCGTTCAAGGATTGCATCATTTAGACCGAGGGTACGACAATCTAGAAGGAAAGCTAAGTCAGTTAGGAGCCAAACTTCGCCGAGTTACGCCTCAGACACAGACTTCAGCCAAGAGTTCGCCAATTGGTCAGCCCAATTCGCAATTATCGGTTTGCACTTCGCAATTATCACCTCATCAATAAATTGTTTAGCACTCCGACAACAAATTTAGAACTAAATGAATTAGACTTACTAAAACAGTTTGAATTGGGAGCATCCCACTTTCGCAATGAGTAAAAATGCTTAGAGTATTATGGTGTTAA
>NZ_MRCB01000003.1 GCF_001904635.1 Hydrococcus rivularis NIES-593 | reverse complement strand
GTTTCATATTCTTATATTAACATAGAAGATTATGTCTGACTATATATGACTATACCTTAATAGTTTGGATTATATACTAGCAGTCGCTTTCTTCAGTCGGAGCGAGGGAAAGAAGGGAAAGCAGGGATTGAACGTCCAGTGATAACTAAGCCGGGGAAAAGGCAGCCAGAGGTTAAAGCTGACTTGCCAAAAGGGAAAGAGGGGAGAAAAAACCCAATCGAGAACCAAACTCTCTTTAACCGCAGGAGAGGGAGAGATGGAAGGAGCCAGCGACCAAGCTTCTCGATTAAACTCTTCTTTTAACAGTTGTATTCCCCAATGGGTGACTTGAGCGCGCGGGGAAGATTCCGAAGACACTATGCAGATGCTATTTTCAACGAAGCGATCGCTAGAGGCAACCACGAGCAGATTGGTTCCATCCAAAGTAGCCTCAAAAGTCGCAAAATCTCGCTCTTGCCAACTCAACAGCACGCTCTGACCATCTGTGCCAATATATTCAGCTACTAGGTCGGTTGGCTCGACCAACGTATTGCCATCTTCGCCTAACTTTCCTCTAACCCGACCGACTAGGCGACTGCCGTCGTTGAAATGATAAGACCAGTTATACAGTTTCGCGATATAGGTTGGCTCTTTACCAAAGGTGAAGGACAAACCGACAGGTGATAGAGTCAATCGGGTACGGTAATTAGTCACTGGTTTTTTTGAGATTATGAAAGATGCCGCGAGCGAGCGGGTCTTTTGATCTTATTTTAGCTCGTGCCGAGCGAGCTGGTGCTTCTTTTATCTAAGTCCTCGAACTGAAATTTTCCTTAAAGCCAATCTTTCTTTGTTCGATTCTTTTGTTGATTTCTCCGATCCCCTACTTCAGGAAAATTAACGAGAGCATTATAGTAATTTCCTAAATACCTGCTCCGGATAGTTAAATGGGAAAAGGGCGCGATCGCTGTTAAGATTTGTTGGGCATCTTTACTATTTCGCGACCTTTTCTCAACGGTACTATCTCAGCTTCCTTGCTTTCTCTAGCCACCCGAATCAGCAATCCAGCCAAAATCAAACTCGCCAGACTAGAACTCCCGCCATAGCTAAATAAGGGCAAAGGCAAGCCCGTTGTCGGCAATGCTCCAGTTGCTACGCTGATATTGAGCAAGGCTTGTCCTACCATTACCGTCATCGCACCAAGCGCCACCAATTGTTTGACGCGATGGTTACATTTCATGGCAACGAACAAAGCCAGTGTGGCATAGCTGACGAGCAAGAGTAGCAGCAGGATACCGCCTGCGAAACCAAATTCTTCGGCAAAGACGGCAAAAATAAAATCCGTGTCCTGAAACGGTAAGTAGGAGAGCTTTTGCTGCGATAGCCCAAAACCCTCGCCCCAGGTTCCCCCAGAACCAATCGCTAGTAAACTTTGAACCAGTTGATAGCCTGTGTTCCTCGGATCCGCCCAGGGATCGAGGAAGGAAATAATCCGCTGGCGTTGGTATTCGTTAATAGTGACGCTGACAAAGGCGGTCAACATGCCAGTAATGGCAGTTCCGCCGAGATAGATCGAGGGCAATCCCGACCCTAATGCAATCAACCATATAGTTATGCCGCACAAAGCCGTAGTACTTAAATTGGGCTGAAGCAAAATTCCGGCAAGCGTTGCCGCGAAAACTCCCAGCCAAGTCAGGCGTATTTTCCAAGGCAATCGCCTCCACTCCCCAAAAAACCAGGCACTTTGCAGAACGAGCGCGGGTTTCATAAACTCTGAGGGTTGCAGGAGGATCGGTCCAAGTTTAATCCACCGGGTGGCTCCGTTGACTTCCGAACCCAGGGGAGTTAGGGTTAACAAAATCAATCCCAAGCAAAGCAAAACCAGCCAAGGGGCGATTTTTAATAGCAAACGAATCGGCGATCGCGCGATCGCATTGCAACCCATTAAGCCTATCCAGATCCAGATGAGTTGGCGTTTGACGTAATACCATCCATCTCCTCGCGTCGCGTCATTATCTGGATTGGCAGCCACGGCATAGGAGGCAGAAAATAAGACGACTAAACCGATGCCAAGCCACAACAGGGTTAACCAGCGCAGCAAACGCGCTTCAACCGACCAATTTTTTACTTCTGGGTCAAAAATAGGAATGAGATACCGCAGCACAGTAAATTTTTATCTCCAGCCCTTGACAAAGCAAAAAGAGGTCGTCACTGACCTCTCTTCGGTCTGCTGACTATTGAATTGATTACAGCAAGCCCGTATTTGTTCCTGGTTTGCCCGTTGCCAGCTGAACTTTGATAATTTTTCCGCCCATTTTCATGATGCGCTGCTGTTCGCGGAACCAGTTATCATAGGGAACTAGCTTGGTAAAGTAGGTGTTTTGTAATTCGCGCTGCGTCCGAATCCGGGTTTGGCTGGGCACGCAAGCAGTTACTTTGAACATCCGCATAAGTTAGATTCTCCCAATCTATTTATCCGATATTTTAAGGGTTGTACTTTTCTTATTTACAACAAAGGCCGGGAGTCATGAGTCAATACTAGATCTTTAAAACTTATCTTTTTATTAAGATTAAGCCTTTAAGGAGCTAGCACTCACTCTAGACTTCCCGAACCTCTAATAGACAACTTTTCTTCGGTTGCCAGATTAGTCGCTCTAGCTCAAGCCAGAACAGATGTAGTCGAAGTATACACCCATTTCTTTGCCAGCATCAGCACCAACTAGGCTAGCAGTAACTTCTTTCATTGCCTGGATAGCTTGGATGGTGGAGGAAATGGGAACGCCTAGAGAATTGTAGGTTTCCTTCAATCCATTGAGAACGCGCTCGTCGAGAATAGAGGGATCGCCAGCTAGCATTGCATAGGTTGCATAGCGCAGGTAGTAATCCAAGTCGCGGATGCAAGCAGCATAGCGGCGGGTGGTATACATATTTCCGCCAGGACGGGTTACGTCGGAGTAGAGCAAGGACTTCGCGACAGCTTCCTTGACGATTCCAGCAGCATTAGCGCTGATAACGCTGGCTGCCCGGACGCGCAGTTCGCCGCTAGCGAAGTAGTTCTTGAGCTTATCCATGGCAGCACCGTCGAGGTACTTTCCTTGAACGTCAGCCGAATTGATGACAGAAGTAATTGCGTCTTGCATAGTTTTGCTTCCTTATTTTGCCTAGTCTTATAAATCTTTACGAACAAACGCGAGATCTTTCTTGACGAATTAGGGGGCAGTAGTCCCTATGACATGGCTCCGATTACGTAGTCGAAGTAAGAAGCTGCTTCGGAGGCATCATCAGCAGACATCAGTCCTAGAGAGACTTCCTTCATTTCGCGGACGCTTTGAGCCACAGCGCCGATGTCGGTTCCCAAAGACTTATACATTTCGCGAACGCCAACTAAACCGATTTCTTCAATCGGGGTAACATCGCCAGCAACTACGCCATAGGTGATCAAGCGCAGGTAGTAATCCATGTCGCGCAAGCAAGTGGCGGTCATTTCTTCGCCATAGGCGTTGCCGCCAGGAGAGACGATATCGGGACGCTTTTGGAATAAGCGATCGCCTGCTTGCTTAACGATGGTTTCGCGAGCGCCAGTCAGGGTTTCGGCAATGCGCAGGCGAGCGGCACCGCCAGTAACAAACGCTTTGATTCTATCTAGTTCGCCAGGGCTGAGATAGCGGGCTTCTGCATCTGCATTCACGATTGATTTCGTGACAATACTCATCGATGGATTCCTCCCAAAAAAAATGAGACTAAAAAAGAGCGGATTCTCTTTAAACTATTAGCTCCGTTAAAACGGCTTAACAATCTTGTGTTTTAACACATTATTGACCCACCCGAATGCTCGAAGTTGAATAAAAATTCGGCTTTAGCGGGTAGCTTTTGCTTTTTGAGACTGTGGTTTGACTTGACTCGGAATTATGTCCCGATAGGTCTTACCGCAATTATTCTGAGGCATTGCGTTCACATTCGCTGTTACTCCTTAACAGTTTTTAACATTTTCCCTCAGAAATAAGGTCTGAACTCAGAAAAGCGATCGCTTATTGTTTTTTTGCTTAGCACGATTGAAGCCATTTGACAACCAGGACTCAAGAGAAAAATTCGGGGATTGGCGATCGCACTCAATACTACTTGCTAGTTGCTTAAATATTATTTCAGTTTGATATAAATATGAGGAGATTTTTAAATCTCAAAAATTTCTACTACTCTAACAAGTTCACTAATTTTTTTATGACCATAGTTTCTCGGATCGAACGAAGGAGAAAGCTTATTGAGTTGATTTCTTAGTTGACTTAAATCTGCCCATCCATCTTCACCTGAACTAGCCTCATAAGCATTTTTAAGTAAATTAATCAATTTTTGATTTTGATTAATCTTATTGTTCTGGCTAGATGTCTTTGACTCACCTAAAATATCTGTATAAACAAACTTGTTGCAGGCAGCCACGAAAGCTTCGGGTGTTTTTTGTTTTTCTCCAAAGCCATAAACAATCAATCCTGCTTCGCGAATGCGAGAAGCTAATCGGGTAAAGTCACTGTCGCTAGAAACAATACAGAACCCATCAAATTTACCTGTATAAAGTAAATCCATTGCATCGATAATTAAGGCGCTGTCAGTCGAATTTTTTCCGGTAGTGTATCGAAACTGTTGTACGGGTTGGATAGCAAATTTATTCAATTTATCTTTCCAACCGTTTAGATGAATACTCGTCCAATCGCCATAGATGCGTTTAACATTTGCCGTTCCATACTTAGCAATTTCTTCAAGTAAAGGCTCAACAAGATTGGCACTAGCATTATCTGCATCAATTAAAATAGCTAATTTAGCAGGATTGGATAGGTTGACGAAGCTCATAGGCTGAGGCAAAAACGACTGCTCTGGGTCTCTGTATCTAGAGTGCCCAAACGATCTAAAAAAATAGAGACGCGATCGCAAACCCTGC
Organism: Hydrococcus rivularis NIES-593; assembly: GCF_001904635.1. Classification (GTDB taxonomy): domain Bacteria; phylum Cyanobacteriota; class Cyanobacteriia; order Cyanobacteriales; family Microcystaceae; genus Hydrococcus; species Hydrococcus rivularis. Next base: position 255,595 of record NZ_MRCB01000003.1, on the reverse strand, counting down.
CTATATTTCCCAACCTAAAAATGCTGTGACAAATACTGCACAAATTCTACGTGTTCTTGACTATTCAATCCTTGTTGCAGCAGTGCTAAAACTGTTGTCATCTCTCCTGCGAGTAATGCCGTCACATTTAACCACAAACCAGGAAAAACAAAACTTTTAATGATACCATCGGCATCGGGTTCGAGTAGCACGTATTCGTCATTTTGCAAGCTGAACCAATCGAGTTTATTTTCTAAAATCTGCCAAACAATATATTCTCTAACACCATTACGACGATATGCCCGTTTCTTGTCGTATAAGTCAATGGCTGCACTGCTGGCGGCGACTACTTCTGCGACTAACTCTGGTGCGCCCTCGATGTAATCGTCTTGGCTAATACGTGCTTGTCCGCCGAGACGTTCGTCAATCAACAACACCGCATCTGGTTGCGGTTCGTTATCTAAGTCCAAGCGGACTGTGGCATTATCGGCTAATTTAACGCCTGGGGTAGCAACTTTGTAAACTCCCAACCAGATAATTAGGTCTCCATGAGGTTGTCCATGACTGTTAAAACGCAATGGGGAGGGCACGTACACGACTCCTTCAATTAATTCTGCTTTCTTAAGATGGGGCATCGCGGTATAACGGCGTTCAAATTCGTGGCGAGTGAGTCTATCCCCACTTTCTAAAGGCGGTGTATTTGGTCGTGCAAAAGTCGTCATAAGCCGATTCCAATTGAAGAAGTTTTGCTGCATCCAGTATATCGAGCTTGATAAAATTCTTTAATAAAAATAAAGACGCGATCGCTCGCGCCTCCATTCTATCTATGCGACTGATTTTACAGCCTTACACATTCAATTTTGCGGGTGTAAAACTAGGTACGACTATCTCCGTATCTTGCTTGGTCAGCTTATTATAGAGCTTCTCCGTATTGGGGAAGTTTGCCGCCGGAAGTGTTGGGAAGCGACGGTAGGGCACCACATCCTCACCGAACACTTGGGCATATTCCATGCTGTTGACCATCGCGCCAATGAAAGCACGAATGCCCTGCGTAGCCAGAATTTGATTGTATTTCTGGATTTCGCGCTGATTGAGGGGCGCACGCCCCAAGAAATGCTTCGTACCTAACTCGATTACTTTTGTATTGGGGAAAGGCGCGTAGAACTCTTTGATGTAGAGATCCGAACACCCCAATCCTTCGATAAACTCCTTAACCGTAATTTCTCCATTGCTCAGCTTGCTCTCCAGAGCAGAGAACTCAGTCTGAACGATAAAGGGATTGAGGTCGCGCTCGAAAATCTGACGATAGGCAGCTCGAATGAGGTTTCCAACCGCCACTTTGTCAGCCAAAGAGGTGAGCTTGAAGATCTTGGTTTGCTGACGCTGAGTGCTTACGCCTTGATTAATGCGGAATTGAATTTCGGGTTCCGTCAGCATTGCCGTCGTCTGACCCAACTCGACAAAGCGAGGCGTAACTTCTTTGTCAACTCGCTTCCCGATATCTTCGCGCAGCATTCCTACTCGTGCCATGCGCATTTGCAGACCGCCAGGGGTTAAATAGCGTTCGTAGGGAACGGTATCTTCCCCAAATGCCTGGGTATATTCGGGGCTGTCGATAATTGTATCTACGAGAGCATAGAAGCCTTTCTTGGAGCAAAGATCGAAGTACTTGTTCATTTCCTGACGACCGTAGGTCGGACGACCTAACAGGCGACGATGGATATACTCGATCGCTTTGACGACGTAGTATGGAGTCCAGTATGTCTTGCGGAAAGTTTCCGACTTCGCCAGCATTTTGATAAATTCGCGCAGCGTAATTTCGCCGTTCTCCAGCTTGATTTCTGCAACGCTCAGGCGCTGACCTTCGTAGACATCCCGTCCGAAGACCTGGCGATAAGCAGCCCGAATCACTGCCTGAGTCGAGCTTTCGCCATACTTGACGCTGACTCCATTGCTCGCTCCTGGCAGCTCGTTATTGAGGCGAAATACCTTCGGTCCCAGAGATCCTGGCATCTCTCCTCGCGCCGAGGGATTGCTATTTTGGTTGTTGATAGCAGGACCCCGGTGAATGAGGATGCGCTTGGTATCTTTGTTAAATGGAGCGGGTCTGGCGTTGGGATTGCAAGTTTCTTTAGGGAAGATCGCGCCAAATTGAATTTCCAGCGGGTCGTTACCGGAACCGTAAACGTGTTGATCGGGTAGCGGGCGATCGTACTTGGCGAAAGTTGTGATAAACTGAGGGACTTTGCGGAAGGGAGCGCTGTAGTTAAACAGATCTTGCTGCATTCCCCAATTGCGGCATTCCTGTGCTTCTTGACCCAATCCCCGGAGGTAGGGGACGGTTTCTTCGCCGAAGTAGTCAGAGTATTCTTGCGAATCTACTAAAGCATCTACTAGCGCGGCAAGTCCGCCGCGAGAAACAATGTCGAAGTATTTCTGAACTTCTTCGCGCGAGGAAGGACCGCGACCTAGAATATGACGGAACGCCAGTTCGAGAGCGCGGCTGTTGATAAATGGCTCGAAGAACTGTTTCCGGTACAGGGGAGATTTACATAGGCGGCGAACAAACTCTTTCATGGAAATGTCGCCGTTTTTAACCTGAGATTCTAGGTAAGAGATAGACAGGCTGTAGGCGCGAGTAATATCGCGCTCGAAAATTTGTCGGTAGGCAGCTTTGATAACAGCTTGCTTTTCTAATTCCGACAAACCGGGCTTCATAACGAATTTCTGCCGCCGCTCCGCTGCATTAAAATAACTCTGAGGCAGCGCTAATCCTTGCACGTCCGCAGAAGGCCCTTGGCGCAGCTTATTAGCAGGCGTTGGCGCTTTAAATTCGCTGATGAGAACGTCGAAATACTGCTTAACAATTTCTTTCGCTTCCAGATCGCGCTGGAAGTAATCGATAGAAGCTGCTCGCATTTCTTGGAGGGCAACGATAGTCGCATCGGTCGAGCAAGCATTTTCAATTACTTCTCGCAGTCCGCGCGTATTGACTACCAATATATTGGGGTCGCCAGCGACGATCGCGTAAGTAGTATAGCGCAAGAACCAAGATAAATCCCGCAGAGACTTTTGCATGTTGCTCGGACCGTAGCGGGAAATAGGAATGGGGCGAAATCCTGGCGGAATGGGACCTGTAGAACTAAAAATGGAGCGCAGACCGCCAAATATGCCGCCGCCACCGCCACCGCCTTCGACATAGGTGACATCCATGCCCGTTGCTTGCCGAGCACCTCCAGCTGCTACGCCAGCCACTGCCATTTCTTCGACCGAAGGTTTTTCCAGGTAAGCCATCGGCGACCCTCCGGTGAAAATCCGGTTAGCAGCACGGGACACGATTAGGTCGGAGTTTTTCGTCAGCGTCTGAGCAATGTCTATCCGCTTGCTGCCGGAGCGAAAATATTCGGTTAACTGATTGAGTTCTGCCTTTTCTAAAAAACGATCTTGTTGTTCTGCTTGAGAGATCGCAGAAACTGGGACGGTTTGATAGAGTTGAGGACGGGCTAACGAGCTTCCACCACTTGCCTTGACAGTCATTGGATTTCAACTATCTCCCATTAAAAAATTTGTTTAGTGAACTCCAGATTGGAGTAAAGATGCTTGCTACATCTCGATTTAAAATCAGATGTTTAAATTTTTGCGTCAGCATCTAGATTAGAATGTTTCGCGCTCTGTGAGTTACATTATTAAGAATTGTGTCGCGAAGTCTGAGAAAAAGTTCGAGAAGGCTGGCGATCGGGAACTAGGAGAAATCAAGGACAGCGATTAGCCTTGGGAGCGATCGCTCCCAAGGCTGGTCTGAATCGACTGTTTGTCAAGCAAAAATCAAACGATTTTTACTTTTTTTAAACAAACGAGAATGCTGGAGAGCCAAGGTTCAAATCGGTCGGAACATTTTGCAAAATGCTAATGAGTTCTCCTCTGGCTGCATCTCCAGGATCGTAGATCAAGGCTGCATTGATACTGCCGCTGCTAGTCGTGAAGAAGTCCAGACTGTACTGCGCGATCGCGCCATGCAGCTGAATAATATCTTGACTGGAGTCGAAATCGCTAATTAACGCATAGTCAGACTCGCCAGTGGTCAGCGGATCGCCATCGCTGTAGAAAACGCGATTGGCATCTCCCAATACAAAAGTATCGCTATCTGAAAAGCCAGTTAAAACATCCAACTCGCCAGCACCATAACCAGCAGACGGATCGACTCCAACTAAGCGATCGCTGCCAGCGCCACCATCGAGGGAATCATTGCTCGCTCCGCCTGTAAGGCTATCTGCGCCAGCTTCGCCAACCAGGCTATCCTCGCCTTTACCACCAAAGATGAGATCGTTGTCGGTACCGCCGTTGAGGGAGTCTTTTCCTTCTCCTCCATCGAGAGTATCCTGACCTGCATCGCCAAGAATGGTATCGTCGCCGGATTCGCCTAAAAGGCGATCGTTGCCAGCTCCGCCCTCGATCGAGTCGTTGCCGCCGCCACCGAGAATATTATCCCGTCCTCCGTTGCCTTTGAGGCGATCGTCGCCGTCGTTGCCAAAGATTCTGTCTCTGCCAGCGCCTCCTTCGACCGTATCGTTTCCTTCGTCAGCAGTAATTAGATCGTCGCCGTCGCCGCCGAAGATCTCATCTCTACCTGCCAGCGCTTGTATCACATCATTGCCGCCCAAACCGGAAATGCGATCGCGACGGTTGGTGCCAGTTATGATATCATCGCCTTCGGTGCCGACAATTTCATTGGGAGGACCGAGTTCGCTGAGAGCGTTGAAGGCATTGAGCCGACCGCCGGAGACAGTTTTTCCTTCTAGAACCGTGAGGGGATCGACAGTCGTCAGAAGCAGTTCTTTGACTTCTTGTGCGCTGAGGCTGGGGTCTTCCGACCAAAGCAAGCTGGCAACTCCCGATACGTGAGGCGTAGCCATTGACGTACCATCATAGGATGCATATCCCCCTCCAGGAACAGTGCTAAGGACACTCACCCCTGGAGCACCTAAATCGACGGAAGTTGCTCCGTAATTAGAAAACCACGCCAATTGGTCGCTAGCATCAGTAGCTGCGACAGAAATGATGTTGTCTAAATCGAAGCTAGCAGGGTAAGCAGGGTTTGGACCATCATTGTCATTAGCTCCGTTTCCTGCTGCCGCAATAAACAACTGCCCTGCTTTACCTGCGGCAGCGATCGCGTCGTACAAACCTTGGGAGAAGAAATAACCTCCCCAGCTATTGCTAGTCAGTTTCACTCCCATGAGGGTGGAATATTCCACTGCCTCAATCGCATCGAAGTCAGTTCCGCCTCCTCCAGAATCCAAAAACTTGATCGCCATAATCTTGGCGTTCCAATTGACACCAGTCACGCCAGTGTCGTTATTACCTTCAGCAGCAATTGTCCCCGCGACGTGAGTGCCGTGGAAAAAGTCATCAAAGGGATCGCCATCTTCGTTAACAAAGTCATAGCCGTAGTAATCATCTACATAGCCATTGCCATCATCGTCAACGCCATTGTTGGGAGTTTCTCCCGGATTGGTCCACATATTGTCGTTGAGATCCGGATGATTGTAGTCCACTCCCGTATCAATTACTCCCACTACTACGTCGCTTCCGGTTTGCCGATCCCAGGCTTCTGGGGCATCGATATCGGCATCGGAGGTGCCACCTGTTTGTCCGGTATTGTTTAAACCCCAGAGTTCGCCAAAACGCGGATCGTTGGGAATAGTTGCCGTAGTAGAGCGGATATAGTTAGGTTCGATATATTCGATCGCGGGATCTGCACTAAAACTTGCGATCGCGTCTCTGACGCTCGTTCCCGCTATCTTCCAACGTTGAATTCCCAGCGTCTTGGTGGTTTCTAGAACTGTAGCTCCTAGCCTTTCTTGGAGAAGACTAACTTTGTTTGCTTCTGTGCCAGCTTTGAGTTTAACGATCAGCTCGCCGGAGGCATAGTCTTTTCCTTCTGCCAAACCAGCTAGTCTTGCTAAGGGGCTAGTATTTTCTGGGATGGGACTTTCATCGGCGTTATTTGTCGTTCGTTGGGCGGATAGCGATGCGGTGGACACAGATGAAGCACCAGATCCTCCTTGCAAAATCGCGATCGTTTCCCCTCTGGCTTCTACTCCTGGATCGTAAATCATGGCTGCATCTACCCGTCCCGAAGGAGTGGTAAAGTAGTCTAATTTATACAGGTCGTCTGAGCCTTTGCGTTGCAGGGAATCTTGGCTGGGGTCGTAGTCTGTAATTAAAGCATAGTCAGACTCGCCCGTCGTCAGCGGATCGCCATCATCGTAGTAAACGCGATCGTTATCGCCAAGGGCAAAAGTGTCGTTTCCCGTACCGCCAGAGAGAGTATCGATCTCGCCCGCACCAAAACCAACTTTCGCGCCGGAGACTACCGCGAGGTTGATTCCCACTAAATTATCATTTCCGGCTCCTCCATCGAGGAGATCGTTATCGAATCCTCCCACCAAGGTATCAGCCTCAGTGCCGCCGCTGAGACTGTCACTGCCGCTGCCTCCTAAGATGCGATCGCTTCCCACATTGCCAGAAAGCGAGTCAGTGCCATCTCCCCCGTCGATGGTGTCGTCGCCGCCTTGACCGACGATGGTATCATTGCCTGCCTGTCCGAGCAAACGATCTCGACCAGCGCCGCCATCAATGGAATCGTTGTCCTCGCCACCGAGAATGTCATCGCGACCCTCATTACCGATTAAAATGTCATTGCCGCCATTCCCAGAGATGGTATCATTACCGCTCCCTCCTTCCGCTTTGTCTTTGCCATCTCCAGCAGTAATCAGGTCATTGCCTGTGCCACCTAAAATTTGGTCGTTGCCAGCTAGACCTTGTAGAACGTCATTGCCACCCAAACCAGAAATGGTATCGGGTCCTCTGCCGCCAGTTAATACGTCATCGCCCTCAGTACCGATGAGTTCGATACCAGGCGGAATTTCATAGAGATAAATTTCATTGTCGGTGCCGTCATAGCTGCTCCAGACTACTTTATTACCAGAAATCTGTGGGCTGTAGTCGGAGAAGTTGTTATTGGTCAGTTGGATGACATCGCCATCGTAGAGGTAGATTTCGTCGTCGTTACCGTCATAGCCACTCCAAACTACTTTATCGCCATCTATCTGTGGACTGTAATCGTAGAAATTGTTGTCGGTTAGTTGAATGGTTTGGTTGCCATCGTAGAGGTAGATTTCGCTGTCGGAGTAGTCGGGAGGATAGGCGGACCAAACTACTTTATTGCCATCTATCTGAGGGCTGTAATCGTAGAGATTGTTGTCGGTCAGCCGAGTAGTCTTATTACCATCATAAAGGTATATTTCATCGTCGTTGCCGTCAGAGCCGCTCCAGACTACATTGTTGCCTGAAATCTGTGGGCTGTAGTCGGAGAAGTTGTTATCGGTTAATTGAACGATTTTGCTGCCGTCGTAGAGGTAGATTTCGTCGTCGTTACCGTCATAGCCACTCCAAACCACTTTATTGCCCGAAATCTGTGGGCTGTAGTCGGAGAAGTTGTTATCGGTTAATTGGACGATTTTGCTGCCGTCGTAGAAGTAGATTTCGCTGTCAGAGTAGTCGGGAGGATAGGCGGACCAAACTACTTTATTGCCATCTATCTGAGGGCTGTAATCGTAGAGATTGTTGTCGGTCAGCCGAGTAGTCTTATTACCATCATAAAGGTATATTTCATCGTCGTTGCCGTCAGAGCCGCTCCAGACTACATTGTTGCCTGAAATCTGTGGGCTGTAGTCGTAGAAGTTATTATTGGTCAGTTGGGTAATCTTGCTGCCATCGTAGAAATAAATTTCACTGTCATTAAAGTCGGGATAACCAATCCAAGCTACTTTATTGCCATCTATTTGCGGACCGTAGTCATCAAAGTTGTTGTTGGTTAATTGGATGATGTCATTATTGTTAGCCATGTTTCACGTCTCCTGATTCAATTGGGCAACTTTCAATGGGTTGCTCAGTTGAGAGTTCGCACGGTAGCGATTCTTCTTCAAAAACTGCCCGTGATTACGATGCGCCAATCGCCAAAATTATTAATTTAATTTGCATATTGCGGTTGTTGTCACTGCAAGACAATATAACTCCTTCGCTACCCTCTTAATTTGGGAAGCGAACGATGTTGGCAAGATAAGTATGCAGCGCTTTCAATCCGCCAAAATCAAAAAACTTCTTGGGTTCTTAGAATCCTGTGTCCTCCAATTGCACTCCTAATAAACCACTTAGCTTTAGCAAAGACAAATGGTTCCTTTGAAAGTTCTTTTGAATGTTTGTTAGGGAAAACAGAAGCGAACGATCTTTGAGAAGAACAAAGATGTTTTGATTGAGTATGTATTGTATGTTTCTATTTTAGGATATATGCAAATTAAATCAACAAAATTTGTCTTAAACTTCTGGAAATCGATTGATAAATTATCAAAGCTTCATTTTTCTTAACTATAGCGATCGCTAGATTTCTTCAACAGTTCTTCATTTTTCTTCGGTTTAATGATAAGTAACCCGACTCGGTTTTGGTTTATGGTCTCGATTGCTAAGCAATATAGGAGTTACAGGAAAGCTGTAGTACCCTCCAAGCAAATTTTGATTATTGATGATGAAGCTGACAACCGAATGGTTATCGGTTGTTGCTTAGAAGATCTGGGGGGTTGGCAAGTACTCGAAGCCGCTTCGGGTGAGGAGGGGCTGCTCGAAGTACAAACCCGAAAACCCGATGCCATTATTTTAGATATAGAGATGGGCGGGATGAATGGAATCGAGTTTCTGCAACGACTGCGCGCGAACCCCGAACATCAGAAAATTCCAGTGGTGTTGTTGACGGTAATTGCCGATTTGCTCGATCCCCAGGAACTGTCAAAGCTAGGGGTTGTAAAAATACTTGCCAAACCCTTTAAGCTGTCTGCCTTAATAACCCAGATAGCGGAGGTGCTTGAGTGAATCTGAGATCGCTCGGAATTGCAGAGTGAGTAAAATATTTTCCGATTCGCTAGTTCCCAGCCTATGAAACCTTATCAAAAAATTCCCATTCAGGAGTGCGACGAACCATTAGTTGCCATTCCACTTGGAAAATTCGCGATCGAGTCTCCCCATCCCTACGAAAAACTGGGGGCAAATTACAGAGGGCAATCGCCCTATTCTCTTCGCCAAGGCGTTCTTGAAGCGTTAATTAACGCCCAAACTTACTTACATCAGCGCTATCCGGGATGGAAAATTAAAATTTTTGATGCTTATCGACCCGTCGAAGTGCAACAATTTATGGTCGGTTATACCTTAGCTAGGCTGCTACGAGAGAGGGGATTAAAGCAAGAAAATTTATCGAGCGAACAGCGTCAGAAGCTTTTGGAAGAAGTCTACCAAATTTGGGCAGTTCCAAGCGATAATCCCGCTACGCCTCCCCCACACAGTACGGGAGCGGCAGTTGACGTTACTTTAGTCGATGCGACGGGAAATACGCTGGATATGGGAGGGGAAATCGACGAACTCTCGCCGCGATCGCATCCCGATTACTATGCCAACATGACTAGCGAAAAAGAACGCCTTTATTGCACCAGACGGCAGCTGTTATATGAAGTCATGCGCGAGGCTGGATTTTGCCGTCATCCGGGAGAATGGTGGCATTTTTCCCTAGGCGATCAAATGTGGGCGTGGCAGCACAGTCGAGAAAATCTCGATAACTTTCTGGCTGCTCGGTATGGAAGGGTATTAAATCTGTAATAATTTAATACTGAAGAGTTGTAAACCTTTTTAAAGAAAATGTCACTACCTCTGTTTAAAGGTTACTTATCAGTGTTCTCTACCAGTCAGCAGAGACAATAATCCTGAGAGGAATTTCAAAAAGGTTTACAGAAATTGCAGGGAAAGCCTAAAAGCCTTATCCCTCAATTGAGATGAGTCCAAAGACTGAAAAGATAAACATAAAGAAGGTTAGTTATGACTCAGATGTCAGGAGCATCCGATGTCCCAGATATGGGTCGTCGCCAATTCATGAACTTATTGACTTTCGGGACGATTACGGGCGTAGCGGCAGGCGCACTCTACCCAGTCGTCAAGTACTTTATCCCGCCTTCTAGCGGCGGAGTTGGCGGCGGCGTTACCGCTAAAGACGCTCTCGGTAACGATATCATCGTCAGCGAATTTTTAGCGACTCATAACCCAGGCGATCGCACTTTAGCACAAGGACTCAAAGGCGATCCTACTTACATCGTCGTACAAGAAGACAAAACTATCGCTAACTACGGTATTAATGCCGTTTGCACGCACCTGGGTTGCGTCGTTCCTTGGAACGCCGCTGAAGAAAAATTCATCTGTCCCTGTCACGGTTCCCAGTACAATGCTGAAGGGAAAGTCGTGCGCGGTCCCGCACCGCTATCCCTTGCCTTGGCACATGCTACGGTAGACAACGATAAAGTTGTCTTTACCCCCTGGACGGAAACCGATTTCCGAACTGGCGAAGACCCCTGGTGGGCTTAATTAGTCTCGATAGAATAACGATTTGTTGAAGTTTCAGTTTTTGAGTAATTTGACATAGAGATGAGAACCCCTTATATCTCGGCAATATGGCGAACTGGCAAGCAGGTAATGCTCAAAGCAACCCTGCTGGCGATCGTTTCTGTTGCCCTTTTCCTTGCCAGCGATCTAGCATTTCCTCAATCGGCGGCAGCTTATCCGTTTTGGGCGCAGCAAACCGCACCGGAAACCCCTCGCGAACCTACCGGACGCATCGTTTGCGCTAACTGTCACCTAGCCCAAAAATCTGCGGAAATTGAAATTCCCCAGTCGGTGCTGCCCGATACCGTTTTTGAAGCCGTGGTAAAAATCCCCTACGACACAAGCGTCCAACAAGTTTTAGGAGACGGTTCTAAAGGCGGTCTCAACGTTGGCGCAGTTCTCATGCTGCCAGAAGGATTCAAGATCGCTCCCCCCGACAGAATTCCTGAACAAATGAAGGAAAAAGTCGGTGGCATATACTTTCAGCCCTATCGGGAAGACCAAGAAAACGTCGTTATCGTCGGACCTCTCCCTGGCGAACAATATCAGGAAATCGTTTTCCCCGTTCTCTCTCCCGATCCCGCAACTGATAAAAATATTCACTTCGGTAAATATTCCGTTCACTTAGGTGCCAATCGCGGTCGCGGTCAACTCTATCCTACGGGAGAAGCTAGCAATAATAACGTTTTTAAAGCATCTGCGGCTGGCACGATCTCACAAATTAGCAAGCAAGAAGCAGGCGGCTACGAAGTGACGATTACTGCGGCAGATGGCAGCACCGTGGTAGACAAGATTCCTGCCGGACCAGAATTAATCGTTTCCGAAGGACAACGGGTTGCTGCCGGAGAAGCCCTTACTAACAACCCGAACGTGGGAGGATTCGGTCAGAAAGATACAGAAGTCGTTCTGCAAAGTCCAGACCGCATTAAGTGGTTGATGGTGTTCGTTGCTGGTATTATGCTGTCTCAAATCTTGCTGATTCTCAAGAAGAAGCAAGTCGAAAGAGTTCAAGCAGCAGAAATGAACTTTTAATTCGAGCGTTAATAATTCCTATCTAGGGCGGGTAATTATTACCCGTCTTTTTTTTGCGATCTTCTCTTGAGCGCGATCGCAAATTCTACCATTTTTCATTCATTAATGACAGAGATAGTCGATCGCCCTCACCCCCAACCTCTCTCCNCTATTTGGGAGAGGGGAGAAGAATGTCGATCGCGAAAACCTGAAAATTGGTATTAATTCTGATACGGCAGGGGTTAGTTCTGCGATTTCAGCGATCGCTTTATTGCGCTTCAACTTTGCTAACTGGGGCAGCTTTTTGGTGGCTTGGTAATGGCTCTAGTTAATCAAGCATACACGGTATTGGTGTGGATACCGTTTTCGTGCGCGATCGCGTTGTAACTGTTTTTTAAGTGACCGCCGAGCAGGTGGCGATCGCGCAACAATCCAGTTGAACTTAACTAAGAAATGAGTTCTCAGTTGCCTTTCCTGGAGGCACGGACGGCGATGCTTGCTAGAACTTTAGGAAGTGCTACTAAGCAGAAAATAGTAGATTCTCAGTTCGTCATCTTCATAATAAATAGAAGTATTGGCATGGGTGCGACGATACGCCTCGCACATCTGTAAGGCTTCGTACTGCACGCTAGCTCGACCTGCTGCCGATCGATAGTAGCGATAGGTAGGATCGGACAGGAGCGAGTAGGGAACATTTTGAGGAGCGATCGCTGAGGTAATAAAGGGCTTTTTTTCCACGAAAATAAACAGATGAGGCGTGGAAAACGGAAATTTAAAATCCGGATTGCCTACCTTTTTGACATAATTGTTGACAACCTGTGCCAGATCTTGATACCATCCTGCGCCATAACTTTGGGAAAACTGCTCGACGGGAGCGACAATCGCCCAACTTTTGTTCGGAAAGAGCATGCGGAGTTCTAAGGTTTTGCGAGCAGCTATATCGTATTCTAGATAAGGAATCTGGGGCGGCAGGGGAAGTAAGAAATTCAGCGAAAAGGCAAAAACGAGTATTAAGCAGACGGCGTGCGACCATCGACGCAATATTAAACTCAATAACCAGATTGCCAAGAGCGACAGAAGTCCCCAAAGTAAACTCAATCCTATTGGCAGCGTCAAGAGAAAGCTTTGACCCCAGTGCTGCTGATTTTCGGGACTAGCCGCGAGTAGCGCCAAGGCTATCCACGCGATCGCAACTACGGCCAGGGCAAACCTGCGTCCGCCTAGCAGTCCGATCCCGCCAACGAATGCCAGAATTAGTAGTAGCGGAGCTGTCATGGTAACGATCGCCAAGCAACAAACAATATCGATCCCAGCAGATTGTCTTTGTTTTCCGAATCCGGCATTGCAGCAGCAGGCGATCGCTAATAGAAGAAAAGTCGCTCCGATTTCTAACTCGCCTGCTGCCCATTGTCGAATCAGCGATGTATTCAAACTCTCTACAATTGTACTCAGCCATTGTTGCAACCAGTCGGGTAAATTGCTATGAATCTCTTTGTGCCAAGTAAATAAATAAGCTCCCAAGCTGTAGGTCGCTATCAGTGCGGCTGTTGTATTCTGCGTGAGAACGCGCACGTGATAACCGACGCTCAACACTAAGAGTAGCCCCAATAGCGGACTTAAGAAGCGAATCACCTGCATGGCATCGATCGCCCCTAATAGGGACACGACAGTTGCTAAGGCAGGTAACACGGGCACATAGTTGACCTGGGGCTGTTCTCCTGCCAGAAATTGCCGGGTTATCAGCAAGGTGCGATAGCTATCGGGGTGTGAGAAACGCAGTTCGAGTAGGGGATGTTCGAGACGAAGCAGGATAGCAAAGGTGAAAATGACTAACAGTGCCAGCACGGCCAGCTTGTTCTGTTCTATGGCAATTCGGATCGATCTAAGGGAGCGAACCAGCCAAATTTTGAGGAATCGCCCACTCTGACGAGCTACCTGCTGAAGTTCGGCAAACAAGCCGCGATCGAGCCAATCTACGGTAGCAAACGCCAAGGGTTGCAACGCTAAGGTCAACTGCGCGATCGCACCCCGGCGATGGCGGAACAGCCAGCCCAGCAGAAAACACAAACCGCAAAAAAGCACTAGGGTAAACCAGCTAAATAGGCGCAATGTGCTTAAACTCAGTACTCCCGCCACTGCAACTAGCGTCATTCGCGCCCAAGCTGCGATCGCTCGACTGTCAGGCGATTTGGCTTTGGCAGAAGACATCAACTGACCGGGCAACCAAAAAAATACGGCGATAAATAGCGCACTTACCCAGAGAGCAGCAATTAGATCGAGGAGAAGGTTTTGAATAACTGACACGATCGCAAATTTAAACGTTAAAAATTTAACCAGTTAATTCTCAGCTTACAGGCAAATCCATCATACTCTATAATGCAAATTAAATAATGTCATTTTGGCGATCGATTACAGTTTTTAAATTTGTACATTTTATATCCTAAAAAAATAACATTTTTGCCTCAAAAAATACTCTTTTTAAGGTGCAGCAGAAGCCATAAACTAGGTAACGCGAAGTCCAAACTCCTTGAAAATTATGGCATTTTACCCAATAAAGATTTAGTTATTATAAATTTTGATTTTAGACTCTTGATGTTTTAATTAGGATGTGACTATAATTAAAGATTAAGTATTTTCTTTTAAAAAAAGCAATTCAATATTCATAGAAAAATAGCAATAAATCGTAAAAAACTTGACAGAAACTTTATAAAAGCTGTAAGTTGTTATGTCATAATAATTTTTGAAAACATTTAAGTATATTCTCTTAAGTAAAATCCGATGACTAAAAAAATATTAGTTACCGGAGGAGCTGGTTATATCGGCTCTCATACCGTGTATCAATTGGGAAAATTTGGTTATGATGTCGTGGTTTATGACAACCTTTCTACTGGTTCGGCATCGGCAGTAACTAATGGCGAATTGATTGTTGGCGGATTAGAAAATAAAAAATTTTTATCGCATATTTTTGCCAAACATCAATTTGATGCCGTCATCCATTTTGCAGCCAGTATTTCCGTCCCGGAATCCGTCGCTCAACCCCTCGATTACTACACCAACAATACTTGCAACACCTTAAATTTATTGCAGTGCTGTCAGATCTACGGGGTTGATAAATTCATCTTTTCCAGCACCGCTGCTACCTACGGTGAGCCAAAAGAAAATCCGGTGACAGAAAACTCGCCAACCGAACCGATGAATCCCTACGGTCGCTCTAAACTGATGAGCGAACAGATAATTCGCGACTACAGTCGCACTTCTGGATTAAAATACGTTATTTTGCGCTACTTCAATGTAGCTGGCGCAGATACGAGCGGAAAAATCGGTCAGTCTGCCAAAAAAGCCGAACACTTAATCAAGGTGGCTTGCGATGCTGCATTGGGTCGTCGTCATTGTGTCAAGGTCTTTGGAACGGATTTTCCTACTCCAGACGGCACCGGGATTAGAGATTACATCCACGTAGAAGACTTGGCAAGAGCGCATATCGATGCACTGCGCTACTTAGAAGCAGGCGGTGACAGCCAAATTTTCAACTGCGGTTATGGTCGAGGTTACAGCGTCCGAGAAGTTATCGACAAAGTAAAAGAGATTTCTGGCGTAGATTTTTCTGTCATCGCAACAATGCGACGAGCAGGAGATCCTGCTTGTGTCGTTGCCTGCGCTGACAAGATTCGTCAGATGCTCGGTTGGGAACCTAAATTTAATAGTTTGGACACAATTGTTAGAACGGCTTTGAATTGGGAGAAAAAATTAATTGCGCTTGCCCAATTAGAAAAAACCCTAGCCGAACAAAATTTTAAGCTAGGCGTTCTCCTGCTTGAGAAACAGATTATTTCTGCAGCTGAATTAGAGAAATTCTTACAAGAACAATCGGCTAACGGAATGAAGTTAGGCGAACTGTTAGTTCAGAAAGGAATTTTGTGCCAAAATCATTTAGAGAGCATTCTAAAAGAGCAAAGCTGGCGAAAGAAAGGTGTTTGGTTAAAGTTACCAATTGCAGTTTGATCTAACGAGTTATCTGTTGTTTTCCTAGCCCTTCAACCTAAAAATTATTTTTCTGAAAACCAATAGTTTTTCTTACTCCTTACTTCGAGCAATCTTGGAATAGTTAGGAGTTCTAGAATCTATGTTTAATTCTCTCAATTAAAATTTTTAGTTTATTAGATAAAAAGGAGCAATAATGTCTAATTATTGGCTGTTAGAATCAATCGAATCAGCATTGACTACAGTTTTACCGAGCGCCTTAGAAAAACTTAAATTTTTGAGTAATGACGAAGTGCAAGCAGGCTCCGCCGTCTCACAGCGGAGTACCTTGCACTCTACTTTTCTTGAAAAAATGAGTCTTGCTTTTGGCAATGCTTGGGATCGCGATCGCGCTAAAGCATTACTAAAAAACTTAGTAAGCGGTAACAATTTACCAGAGATTAAAATTGTTTCGTCTACGCAAATTAATGGCGGCAAAGGAGCTTTCGATCGCGTCGATAATGTTATCTATTTATCGCAGGAATTTTTAATTGCCAATGCTGGTAATTTAGATTCTATTGAAAGCGTTCTTCTAGAAGAAATCGGTCATTTTATTGATTCTCAAATTAATCCTACAGATTCGGCGGGAGATGAAGGAGCAATTTTTGCGGCAATTGTTCAAGGAAAATCTCTATCTGACTCGGAACTTAACGCTCTAAAAACCGAAAATGATACGACTACTGTTACCATTAACGGACAAACGAGAACGGTAGAACTTGCGGCAAGTTTTGGCAATATTACTCTCGATGGAAACTTAAGCGACTGGACAAACTTTTTCCGCTTAGATGCAGTTCCAGGAACGGGACAACCAGGATATGAAATTTATGGCAAATATGCAGGCAATGCCTATATATTTGCGATTAAATCAGATAGTACTCAAATTGCTACTGGAACGACTATTTGGCTAAATACCGACCGCAATACAAGTACGGGCTATCAAATATTTGGTTTTGCCGGCGGTGCAGAATATAACGTCAATTTTTTCACCGATAATCAACCCTATCTTTATACGGGTGCAGACGGAGAAATTCCGGTTGGAGATACGATTGCTGGCATCCCTTTAAATTATGCTTTTGGCAATAACAATCAAATCGTTGAATTTGCCGTTCCCATCTCGCAGTTGCAAGGAGTTTCTCCCAATAGCGCGATCGATATTTTAGCCGATATTAATAATCAGGTATTCTTACCATCAGATTATTCTGCCGCCCCCTATACGATTAAAACCAATTTACCGCAGAGAACTGACTTTAGTAAAAAAGTCGCCATTGTTTTTTCTGAAACAACTGCTAATAACTTTTTTGATAAAAAGGCATATACCCAGCTATTCATGTCCATGCAATACCAGGCGATGATGGCAGGGATTCCCTTTGACATTATTACAGAAAACGATCTGACCAATATCAATAATCTGGTCAATTATGATGCTATAATCTTTCCCTCTTTTCGCAACGTTAAAACTAGCCAACTGGGCGCAATTACAGATACTCTACTCGACGCGGTTTATAAATACAATATCGGCATTATTACTGCCGGAGATTTCCTAAGCAATGACGAAAATAATAATGCTTTACCGGGCGATTCCTACATTCGCATGAAGCAGCTTTTAGATGTCACTCGTACTACGGGCGGCGGTCCCATTAATGGTACTCTCAGAGCTGAGGATATTACCCATCCGGTAATGCAGAATTATGCCTCTAACGAGCCAATTCGTGCCTATAATGGCATATTTTTTAACGCCTATGGCGACGGAATTACTGGCGACAACAAACAACCCATCGTTTTGGCAGATTTTGAAGCAAACGGTCAGAGTTATAATGCCATTTTAGCAACGCAAACAGGCGGTAGAAACGTTCATTTTGCGACTGAAGGATTTCTCGGAGATAATAATTTAGTTTGGCAAGCACTGCAATGGGTTATTTCTAATAACCAGCCAACCGTTCGACTGAATATGAGTCGGGATGCAAGTATTTTTCTCTCCCGAAATGACATGGATCAGTCGCAGTATATCGATCAAGTTCCTCGCGTAAATGTTCCACTGTACGACATCATTGCTGAGTGGAAGAATAACTATAATTTTGTCGGTTCTTATTACATCAATGTTGGGAATAGACCAAACCAAGGAGCCGTTACGGATTGGACGGTTTCTGGTCCCTTATACCGAGATTATATTGCTCTGGGCAATGAAATCGGAACTCACTCTTATACTCATCTGCAATTCGACTATACGCCTCCTAACGATACCAATGTTTTAACTCCCGCTCAATTAGAATTTGAATTCAATCAATCCAAATTAGTTATCGAGCAAGAATTAGGAAAATACGTTCCGGGTTTTCAAGTTATTGGTGCGGCAATTCCCGGTCAACCGGAAGGAATTGCCGTCAGTGAAGAATTAAGAAAATATCTTTCCTATGTAACGGGTGGATATGCAAGCGTTGGTGCGGGATATCCAGGGGCATTTGGATTCATGTTTCCGGAAGATGATTATGTCTATTTCGCTCCCAACATGTCTTTCGATTTTTCCTTAATTGGATTTAGACAATTAACGGCACAACAAGCCGAGGCAGTTTGGGCGCAAGAATATGCAGAGATAATTAACAAAGCTGCCCAACCGATCGTTCTCTTTCCTTGGCATGACTATGGTCCTACTTTAGCCGAGCCTGGTTATACCAAGGAAATGTTTACCAATTTTATCGCTAGGGCATACAACGACAACACAGAATTTGTTACTTTTGCCGATCTCCATCAGCGCATCAAAACCTTCGAGCAATCTCAGTTATTTATTAACAATGCTGGCAATACTATTACTGCGAGAGTCGCTTCCAATGATGTGGGAAAATTTTCGCTCAACGTTAGTAATAACCAATCCATTCAAAGTGTAAACAATTGGTATGCCTACGACAGAGATACGGTATTTCTTCCCAAAAATGGCGGCGAATTTACTATCAATTTGGGTGCGACACCCGATGATGTCACGCGGATTACTAACTTGCCCATGCGGGCTGAATTGTTGTCTTTGACGGGAAATGGCACCGATTTAGAGTTTACCTTCGTTGGCGAAGGTGAAGTCGTCCTCGATTTGAAAGCTGCTAATGGAAGAAATTATTCCATCGAAGGGGCAAGCAGTTGGACTCTCAATGGAGAAATCCTGAGAATGCGATTCAATACCGTCAAGCAACATACAGGGCGCGTCAGCTTGTCTCCAACGGTTGCAAGTCCCCTGTCCGTTGCCAATCCCATCGCCGATGTTGCAGTTGATGAAGATGCAGCCAATACCGTTATCGATCTCAGTAACGTCTTTAGCGACGGTAGCAGCCCCCCGGCAGCCATTGAGAAAACCATCTTTGCCAACAGCAATAGCGATTTAGTCGCTGCTACGATCGCCGATAATAATCTGGTTCTAGATTATCAACCCGATCGCTTTGGCACCGCAGAAATTACCATTCGCGGTACATCTAATGGTTCGATCGTCGATGACACCTTTATCGTTACCGTCAATCCCGTCGATGATGCACCTATCGTCGCCAATCCGATTGCCGATGTCAGTGCCAACCAAGATGCACCCAACACCAGCATCGATCTCAGTAACGTCTTTACCGATATCGATAACGATCCTGCCGCGATCGCGAAAACCGTTCTGACTAATACGAATCCCAGCTTAGTTACTGCCGCGATCGCCAATAATACCCTTACCTTAGATTACCAACCCAATCGATTTGGCACTTCAAACATTACCATTCGCGGCACATCTGGCGGCAAAACCGTTGACGATACCTTTAGTGTCACCGTCAACCCAGTCGGCAAGGTCATCAATGGAACGGCTAGCAACAATTCCCTTTCAGGCACCGCAGGTCGAGACATTATCTACGGTTTGGGCGGAAATGACACGCTCGCCGGCAACGGGGGAGATGATGTTCTCTTTGGCGGGGCAGGCAATGACTCTCTCCAAGGTGGCGGCGGACGCGACGTACTGATTGGGGTCGATCCCAGTCAATCGACCGCAGGTAGGGGCGAGATAGATATTCTCAGAGGCAACCAAGGCAGCGATCGCTTTGTTCTAGGAGAGTGGGATCGAGTTTATTACGACGACGGCAACGACGGCGATCGCGGTTTAGCCGATTATGCTCGAATCGTTGATTTCTCGGCTACTCAGGGAGATACGATCCAACTTCGCGGGAATGCTTCTAACTATAACCTGAGTGCTTCTCCCAGCGGTTTGCCTAGCGGGACGGCTATCTTCTTAAAGACTTCGGGACAGGACGAACTGATTGGCATCGTACAAGGGGTTAGCAACCTAAATCTCAATAGCAGCGCTTTTAGTTTCGTTTAGTACTTGGGAGGATTTTCTCGATGGCATCGTCTTTTATGACAACGCAAGACCCAACAGAAACGAGACTGGAGGGCATGTCCTTACCCGCTTCGCCCTTATTTGGCACCGACGGCATTCGCGGCAAGGCGGGCGCACTTTTGACCGCACCGCTGGCATTGCAAATCGGCTTTTGGGCGGGGCAAGTCTTAAAAACCTACCATTCTCAACCGGGAGCGATCGTGGTCGGTCAAGATTCTCGCAATTCCAGCGATATGCTGGCAATGGCGCTTTCGGCTGGTCTAACTTCAGCTGGAATGGAGGTGTGGCATGTGGGGTTGTGTCCCACCCCTGCCGTTGCCTATCTCACCAGTATCTCCCCCGCGATCGCGGGAGTCGCTATCTCGGCAAGCCACAACCCTCCCGAAGACAATGGCATCAAATTTTTTGGGGTGGATGGAACTAAACTATCCGACGAGCTACAAAACCAGATCGAAGCCGGACTGCGAGGGAAGCTCTCAGAATCCGTCTCTGAGTCTTGGGGACGGCAATATTACCGACCGGAGTTATTAGATAAATACTTTCAGTCTTTACAAGCTTCCTTCCCCTGCTGCGAAAGCTTGGCAGGCATGCGGATCGTCCTCGATTTAGCCTGGGGTGCTGCGGTTCATCTCGCCCCAAAACTCTTTGAGGCAATGGGTGCCGAGGTCATCTGTCTCCACGATCGCCCCGATGGCAATCGCATCAATGTTAACTGCGGCGCGACGCATCTGGATTTCTTGCAAGCTGCCGTCGGGCGCACTCAAGCCGATCTCGGTCTGGCTTTCGATGGTGATGCCGATCGCCTGATGGCAGTAGACGAACGAGGACGGGTGGTGAATGGCGATTACATCCTCTATTTATGGGGTCGGGAGCTAATGCAAGCGGGGCGATTGCCCGGAAAAACGACCATCGCGACGGTGATGTCCAATTTGGGTTTTGAGAGGGCTTGGCAACGGTTAGGCGGTCAACTGATCCGAACCGCAGTCGGCGATCGCTACGTCTGGGAAGAAATGCTCCGCCAGGGAGCCATGCTGGGCGGGGAGCAATCGGGACATATCCTCTGTCGGCATTACGGCGTTTCTGGCGACGGCTTGCTGAGTGCCCTACATTTGGCTGCACTGGTGCGGCAGTCGGGAACTTTGCTCGGAGAACTGCGCGATCGCAGCTTCGCTCCCTATCCTCAATTGCTCAAAAACGTCCGCGTCAGCGATCGCGATCGTCGCTTGGATTGGAGAGCTTGCGAACCCCTGCAACAGACAATCCAACAAGCTGAAACGGCGATGGGAGAGGAAGGACGAATTTTGATTCGCGCATCCGGCACCGAACCCGTCATCCGAGTCATGGTAGAAGCCACCGAACTAGAACTCGCCAGCTACTGGTCGGATCGGCTCGTCAGCGCCGTCGAGCAACATTTAGCAGCTTGAAAAATTTATCGCTTAGCTTCCCTAATCCAAACGCTAAAATGCAAAATTCAAAATCACTATAATATGATTCGCATTCTTATAGTAGACGACCAGAAAATGTTTCGAGAGGCGCTCAAAACTCTGTTGGAGTCAGAGCCAGATTTAGAAATCGTCGGCATTGCCAAAGATGGCTACAGCGCGATCGAGCAAGTCAAGACACTGCACCCCGACGTGGTACTCATGGATATGGAAATGCCTAAGCTAGATGGCGTGAGCGCTACCAAAACCATCTGCCAGCGCTTTTCCAGTTGTAAAGTTCTCGTTCTCAGCAACCACGACGACGACGAGTACGTCGCTAAAGCGCTCCATGCCGGGGCGATGGGCTATCTGCTCAAGACTATCCCCGCTCAGGAACTCCGAAAAGCGATTCGGTTTCTTCACAAGGGATATGCTCGCATAAGGCCGGGACTCTACGCCCAAGTAGTTCCGACTTTTAAAGGCATGACTTCTACCATAAAAACTGTCGAGTTAGCCGAGAAACTTTCCTTAGAGCTAGGAGCCACAAGCGCTCCTTCTAATGGCTCTGCTCTCCAGTTACTTGAGAGAGAGAATCGAAGGGCGATCGAACGCAAGGAAAACGAACCGCTCGAACGCCCGAACGTCAAAGAAATTAGCTGGTGGCAAGTGCTTGCCATGCTAATAGTAGGAGTTGGCTTGACGGGAGGAATTTATCTGGTGCGTCAATTCTTCAGACAGCCTTTACCTTCCCTAAACCTATCGCAACAAGCCGCTACCCTTGCCGATACAAAATTTCCTGGAAAAATCAAACCAGCTAGAACTTTCAAGATCGCGGCGACAACTCCTTCAGTGGTAGAAAATATTTACGTTAAGATCGGTCAACCCGTCAAAGCGGGCCAACCCTTATTGGCCGTGCAAAATTTGGAAGCAGAAAATGCGCTCTTACAAAAGCAACAGCAGCTACAAGCGGCGCTACAGCAGCAGCAGATCGCCTTACAACAACAGCAAACCGCTAGAGGGCGTATCTTAGAACTCACCCAAGAAATCGATCGCATCTCTCGAACTGAAATCCCCCTAGCCAGTCAAATCGCTGAGGCAGAATTGCAGGTTTCTCTTGCCCAGAGCCAAGTTGATACCGTTCCTTTACCCCAACGGCAGGACTCGATAGAACGAACCCAGGCAATCTATCAACGCGCTCTCTCCAAAGTCCATCGCTTTACCGAACTCTATCAAGAAGGCGCGATCGCCAAAGATCAACTAGAGCAAGCTCAAGCAGACCTTCAGGTCGCCCGCGCCGATTTTCAGGTAGCACGGGAAGCCGCCCAAGCAACGGCCGCCCTCAAAGCTGCCAGACAAGAAAAATCTCGCTACCAGCTTCGCTCGGCTCTCAACGCGCAGCAGGAAAAACTCAAACAACTGCAACAACAACTCCAAACCGCTCGCTTGGAATATGCTCAAGCAACCGATCGCTTAGAACTGCTGCGAAAACAAACGTCTCAGCTATCTGCCAGTCAAACTCCCCAGACAAGGACTATCGTGAAAGCCACTAGCGACGGCATTGCGATCGAACTGCCAGTCGCCGTCGGAGAGCAAATTTATACGGGCAATCCCTTGATCGGATTGGCGCAATTATCTAACCTAACCGTTGAAGTTCCTGTCAGCGCTCGCCTGATTAACGCCCTCTATCCAGGACAGTCAGCCGCGATCGCAGTTGGAGTCGGCGAAAACACCCAAAAGTTTACAGGCAAGATCGTCTCGATCGATCCCTTACCCGATGGCGAATTAAATCATGCAGTAGAAATACAATTTGCCAATCCCAAGCAAGCTTTGCTAATCGGTCAAGTAGCAACCGTCGAGTTTTTACAGTAAGCAGTTACCAGCTACCAGTGAAAAATAAACTATTGACCGCTCGCGGAATAACTGACTAACTGGTAACAATAACTAATCACTAATCACTGATAATGAAACCTTGCGTGCTATTGACCACAGAGGGCACTTATCCCTTTCATAAAGGAGGGGTGAGTACGTGGTGTCACGTTCTCACCCAGCGAATGCCCGAAGTCGATTTCAAACTCTTTGCCCTTGTCGCCAATCCCTATCTGCCGCTGCGCTACGAGCTATCCTCGAATGTTCGCCAGGTAGTCAAAGTGCCTTTGTGGGGAATCGAAGATCCCGTGGAATACTCTTGGCGCTTTCCCTTTTCCAAGGCGATCGAGAGCAAAACGAAGGCGACAGAACGGACGATTGAGAAGCGGTTTATTCCCCTGTTCGATCGCTTTGTGCAAGCCATTCTCTTTGGCAAGTCGGATATGGAAGCGCTTGGACGCTTGCTTCTATCGATCCACGAATATTTTCTGCGCTACGACTACCACAAGACTATGAAATCGCCTCTGGTGTGGTCGGCTTTTGGGCGATGGGCGCTTGCCGATTGGCAGCAGCAGTACGATCCCAAGCGCCTGACGATCGCCGAACTGACGGAAGTCATGCGCTTGTTGTACCATTTCCTGATTTCTATCCACCTCCCCGTCCCCGAAACGGATATAACTCACTCGTCGGCAGCCGCTTTTTGTGGTTTGCCCTGCGTTATCGCTAAATTGCAGCGGGGTACGCCCTATTTACTGACAGAACACGGGATCAATATCCGCGAGCAATACCTCAACCTCAATCGCAGCATCGATTCTCCTTTTGTCTGCCTGTTTATGTATCGAGTGATGGCGGCAGTGGTAAAACTCAACTATCACTTTGCCGATCGCGTTGCTCCGGTTTGCGCGTACAATTCCCGTTGGGAAAAGTGGTGGGGCGTGCCGGACAAGAAAATTAAGGTCATCTACAACGGAGCCGATCCCGACAAATTTCACCCAACTCCAAGCGTCGAGAAAGAACGCCCGCTCGTGATGAATATGGGCTTGATCTTTCCTCTCAAAGGTCAACTCGATTTGATCGAAGCCGCCGCGATCGTTCGCGATAAAATTCCCAACGTGGAGTTTCGCTTCTACGGGAAAGCCTCCGACGAAGAGTATTTTGCCGAATGTCAGCAACGGGTGCGCGACTACAAGCTAGAGGAAAATATCAATTTTGCCGGGTTTACTAACGAACCCTGGCGCGTTTACAGCGAAGCCGATGTGGTCGCCATGGCAAGTATCTCTGAGGGCTTTCCCTATGCTGCGATCGAGGCGATGCTCTCCGGCGCGACTATTGTTTCTACCGATGTTGGCGGAGTCAGCGAGGCGCTGGGCGATACGGGATTGCTAGTACAAGCTCACCGCCCGCAGGAACTCGCCCAAGCCATTCTCAAGCTACTGGAACTCCCCAAGGAGAAGCGAGAGCAATATGGTCGGCGGGCACGCGATCGCGCTTTGGCGTTGTTTACCGAGAAGCGCTTCCTCGAAGAACATTTGAAAACCTATGGCCAGTTAATCGAGCGTTTGAGGACAGACGAGGAAACCAATGAATTTGCCAGAGAAAAAGTTACAGGAATTGCTTGAGGCAGTCGAGGACATCAATCCCCAACTGGTGGACTATTGGCAGGCGACTGCCATTATTGAATCTTTGGGCTACACCGATCGCGTTATTCAAAAAGAATTTAATTTTCCTGATGCGCTCTGTTTGGGCAAATATATCTACGAGCGCCATAGCCCTTTTCCCTCTCCCAAGCCTTTGCAAGCGCGCCAGCGGTTTTGGAAGCGGGCGATCTCAGAAATCGGGATTTTTATCGATCAGTTCTCTCGCAGCTTTGTCTATGCCATCCCGCTAATTCTAACGTTGCTTTTGGAGTATATCGGACTGGAGGGGAAAGTGCGATCGCTGCCGCTTGGGCTAGCATCTCTGATTACGCTGGCAACGTTGGCGAGTCTATGTACCAGCGGCGGTTTCGTGCAGATGATTAGCCGCCGAGGCGCATTCTACATTGGTTTGGGAGAGCCGTTGCAAGCGCGTCGAGTTTGCCTGCCCATTTTCTACTTAGGTGCTGCCGCAAGCATTCTCTTTTGTTTGGTTGGACTTTGGTTTGGTTTTTATCGCAGTCTCGTCGCCGATGAATATTTGATTTTGGCTGCTATTTACTATTTATTGCTCAGTTTGCTTTGGATGCTGATCGCGATGCTTTCGGTTCTATTTTCTAAAGCCGAGGCTTTCGTTCTGATCGGATTCAGCCTGCTATTTCTTCTATTTCGGGTGCGTTTGGGCATGGACGCGATCGCGGCTCAAATTGCAACGACTTCGATTGCTTTGGCAGCAGTTATTATTTTAGTTGCGATCGCTTTTAACAAGGGAAAACATGCCTGTGATGGCAGTGCTGATGTCAAATTACCCCATTTGAGCGCTCTTATTTATTTACTGGCTCCTTATTTTTTCTACGGAATCGGTTATTTTAGTTTTATTTTTGCCGATCGCTTAATAGCGGGTTGGGCGATCGATCCGGCTTCAGGGTTAATTTTTGCGATTAATTCCGACTATCAAAGAGATATGGATTTAGCGCTGCTTAATTTCCTAATGCTCGTTCCTTGGGTGGAATATTTGAGCTATAAATTTATTCGTTATTGGTACGATCGCGCTAAACGATTAACTCCAATAACAAGCCGCGCTTTTGTCAAGAAATTACGGTATCTCTATGGATTAGCGCTCCTCTTGACAGTGCTGTTTTTTATCTTCTCATTTACATTGGTTGTTGGTGGATTCAAACCCCTTAATTTAGGAGCCAAAGAAACATCACAAACGCTTTTGGGCTGTTTTGGATATTTGTTTTTTGCGATCGGATTGTTCAACGGAATTTTACTGTTTAGTTTGAATCGGGCTAAGGAAGCATTGCAAGCTTTATTGCCCGCTCTTGCACTCAATTTTACCGTTGGTTATCTTTGCGCTAATCTTGTCGATGTCCACAGGGCTGCGATTGGTTTGCTAGTCGGTGCATTTGCTTTTATGATTTTTTCAAGTCATAAAGTTTTGCAAGCCATTAAATTTCCCGACTATGCCTATTATTTAAGCGGATATTAAATAAAATAAGTCATCATACTTGCTTAAACTCTTTTTGCTCGTTTAGAGATTGTGCTGTTTCCTGTTTGGCGAGCTTCCTGCGTTCGAGATAATCTCTATGAAAAATCCATTGCCCATTTTTGATAAATCCCCAATCTCTCACCTTAAAACCTCTGAAAAATAATGTCCAAGCTCCATCCGAACCTTCTGGAATTTCTAACCGATGCAGAGATTGAGGCGAACTGATGCGGAAATGCCCAACACCTCGCCAAAATTTGCCTTCGGGCTTGATTTCCCAGTAGCCACCTTTTAAAATCAGCGTTGCATACCACCAGGGATGATCGTGAAGTTCGTCGGGGTCGCTCAAACAAATTTTGTGCAGCATGATATTGAAGGGAAGATCTCGCGCTTTTTCCTCGTCGGTCAACTTATCTTTAAACAATAGATAGTAACGGTACATATAAGGCTGCACGTTATCTCGGTCGTAAATAATGCGCATGCGACCCAATTTTTCTAGAAGTTTTAGCAACATCGTTAAGATTTTCAATAGAAATTACTTTAAGATTAGCAAGGAATTTTCGAGTAGGTGCATCTCAATCAAACTTCTCTCAACAAACTCTCGCGTTGTCTTTTCTTTGCCAAATACTGCTGATGAGATTCATCAGCTAGATAGTATTCCGTTGCGGGTTGAATTTGGGTGACAATTGCTTTGTCAAAACGACCCGATCGCTGGAGGTTTTGTTTAGAGAGCCTTGCTGCCATTTCTTGTTCGTTATCATAATAAAATATGACAGATCTATACTGCTCGCCTCGGTCGGAACCTTGGCGATTGAGCTGAGTCGGATCGTGAATCGACCAAAATACTTCTAAAAGTTGTTCGTAGCTGACGCGATCGGGGTCATAATCGAGCTGTACGACTTCGGCATGACCGGTTATTCTTGATAAAACATCCAAATAGCTGGGATTGGGAAAGTGTC
The DNA here is from genome assembly GCF_001904635.1 of Hydrococcus rivularis NIES-593. GTDB lineage: Bacteria > Cyanobacteriota > Cyanobacteriia > Cyanobacteriales > Microcystaceae > Hydrococcus > Hydrococcus rivularis. The sequence continues at coordinate 228,392 of NZ_MRCB01000003.1, read as the reverse complement.
CTCCCATATAGCCTACTGAGGTAGAAATTACTCCTTCAACGTTCCGAAAAGCTTCCTCAACACCCCAAAAACACCCGGCTCCAAAAGTAGCTTTCATGCCTTTTTCCCGACTCTTGTGTAATTATCGAGCGCTATTTACTCGTGCATTATTCCATCGATTTTTTCGATATGCTTAGGATTATCCAGAATTGTCAAAAATTCTCCTTTATCTTTAAAAATTAGAAGTCAAACAAAGATTCTAACTCGGTACGCATTGCTTCAAAGTTTACAACTTGGGCAACGATAACATTTTCTTGTCCCAAGATTTCTAATTCGCTCCTCCAGTATCGTACCTTGGCTTCGTGCTTAAACCAAAAGTCAACGATTGTCCGAACTACTTCATCCCAATCCCAATTGGGTTTGTAGGGGATGGCTTGAGTCGATTTAATGAAAGCATCGAGGGTACATTGATAGCTTCCCAAATAAGCTTTTCCTCGATGGGGATTTTGTTCGACTCGTTGTTGATGTTCAAAGAATTTTAAAACTGGTACTACTCCAACCAAATCGAAGGAATAGGACATAACGGACTCTGAAAACAATTTATATCAAAACACTTTTCTTGATTCGATCTTAACCAGTTAAATCTAAAAAAACTGTTCTATATCAACTCTTTTTTACAAATGATAGGCTGGTCGGGTCGCGATCGCGCTCCAACAAAAACCAACCACCAAGACAGAAAGACCAATAAATGCCCTTGTATCTTGGTGGCTCAAGTTGTTGAGTTGACCAAAACAATTGCCAATTGGCAATTGGCAATTCGCAATTAATAAATTAGGGAGTACAGGCTCCCACTGAAAGTTTGATTTCACTGGCTCTCAATCAGTGGTGAGTCTAAACTGCCTACTGATTGTATTGCGAATTGATGTGACCGAATACAGTTCTTCTAAGGCGCTAAGGCATTACCCCGCAGAAGGCTGCCAATGGTCTTAGCCGTAATCTTCATCTGAATGAGAGGATTAGCGGGTACTACCGTCTTGTAGAGATAGCTATCAAAAGTCATTTTTTGTACATCCTTATCAGCACACATCTCTACAAACGCCTCGCGGGTGGCATCGGTGCGATAGAAGACTCGTTGCAGGATATCCAGCACGAGATAAGTCATGCCGTACTTCTTATCCCAACGCTTGAGATAAAGCTTGAGGTCGTCTTCGGTGGGAAGGCGCTGTCCGCCGTTGGTGGTTTCTACGATGGTTTCGGCGCACATGCGAGCCGATTTTGCCGCAAAGTAGATCCCTTCGCCAGAAGACTTGGTAACGGTTCCTGCTGCGTCTCCTACGAGGGCAACTCGACCGACGACGCGACGGGGACGGGGATGTTCGGGGATGGGATGTGCTTCTACTTTGATAATTTGTCCGCCTTCTAGTTTACGTGCGGCGCGGGTACGAATCCCCATTTGCAGGTCTTTGATGATTGCCTTGTTGACCTTCATCGTGCCCGTTCCTACGGCAACGTGGTCGTATTTCGGGAAAACCCAAGCATAGAAGTCGGGGGAAACATCGTTACCGACGTACATTTCTGCCAATTCTTCGTAGTAGTTCATTTTGTCTTCTGGCAGGCGAATGCGTTCTTGGAACGCGATCGCGTAGTTATAATCCCCGGCATCGATGGCTTTGGCAATGCGAGAGTTAGCACCATCTGCCCCGATGACGACATCAGCTTTGAGAGTCTTGATGACTCCTTGAGCATCGCCATTTGAATGGTCGGCGTAATGAAGAGTATAAGGGTCTGTATTATTGCTGGGAATATCTAATTGATAAACGGTGCCATTAATCAGGTTTGCGCCCAATTTGGCAGCGCGATCGCGCATAAAACCGTCGAGAACTTCCCGGCGGCACATGCCAATATATTCGTCTTTGTTTTCTAAATTGATATCCACCTCGATATTCGACGGCGAAATCATCTTCATTTTTCTGACGCGCCGATCGATAATTTCTGGCGGTAGATCGAATTCGCTTACCATGCACAGCGGAATCGCACCGCCGCAAGGTTTGGCATTGTCTAGCTTGCGCTCGAATAAATAGGTTTCGATTCCGGCTTTTGCTAGTACTTCGGCAGCCGAAGAGCCAGCCGGACCCGAACCAACAACAGCAACCCTTAACACCAAGGCTTTTCTCCTAATCCGTAAGCAAGTTACGGATTGCATCGTACCACGGACTTCCGCTCTCTACGACCGATTTTGGTCGATTTCGAGCAAAGTTGAAATAGAGCTTAACATCTTTGGTAACAAAGCTTCACAATTGGGAGAGCGATCGCGTGCTTTTCAGATTTGTCACCAGATGTACCTGTAGGGGCAGGTTTTGTCTTCAAGTTACGATCGCCGTTCAGAAGTGTTGGCTAAACCTGCCCCTACTGAGATTTGCCAATCGAGAATTGGCAATCAAAAATCGCGGCAGGTGACTCCTTACCGCGACCCGTTGAAGCTATAGTCTAGACTCCAATCCTACCAACCGATAGGGGTTTCTTGGGGCGTTGGCGTTGACGTTTGTGGCTGTTTGGGAATCAATTGCATCAATCCAAACCCAACTACAGCAACGGCTGCCAGTCCGCCAACAATCGCTGCTGCTTTGAGGGCAGAATTGACTTTTGGTTGCGAGGTTGTATCCGCTTCCGTTGGATCTTCTGAATGGGCGAAGCGGTGATAAAGGAAGTCGAGGGCGTAGTTACGCAGTTCGTAGTAGGCAGGATCTTCGAGGATGCGGGCGCGAACGCGAGGACGGGGGAAGGGAATCTTGAGGATTTCGCCAATCTTAGCAGCAGGACCGTTGGTCATCATGACTAAGCGATCGGCTAAGTATAACGCTTCATCGATGTCGTGGGTAATCATTAACACCGTTAGGCGATGTTCGCGCCAAATTTTAAGCAGTTCGTCTTGCAATTCTTCTTTAGTAATCGCGTCTAATGCCCCAAAGGGTTCGTCTAAAATCAAGATTTGCGGACGAATTGCGAGGGCACGGGCGATCGCGACTCGCTGTTTCATCCCCCCCGACAATTGGGCTGGCTTTTTATTGGCGGCTTCCGTCAATCCCACCATTGCCAAATGTTCCTCGACAATTGCCACTTTCTCGGCTTTGGTTTTGTCGGGATAAGCCCCCTTGACTGCCAGATAAACGTTTTCAAAGGCAGTTTTCCAAGGCAGTAAGGAGTAGTTTTGGAACACCATCATGCGATCGCGACCGGGTTTGGTAATCAGTTTATCCTGTAGCTTTACCTCTCCCGTCGTCGGTTGATTGAATCCAGCCACCATGTTCAGCAGAGTCGATTTTCCGCAACCAGAGTGACCGATAAGGCAGACAAATTCGCCTTCAGAAACGGTCAGATCGACCCCTTCCAAGACTGGATAAGGACCGTTAGGCGTGGGATAAACCTTGGAAACTCCATTAATCGAGAGCAAAGTTTTATTTTCTCGAACTGACTTTTGTTCGGTATTGGTAATAGCTTGCATTTTTAGTTATCAATCGTTACTGCTGTGCTGCTATAGTTTCATCGATGAGAATTTCCGAGATGCGGAACTCCCGTCGAATATCAAAACGTTCGACATAACTGACCGGATCGTCTGGATCGAACACCATGCCATCAAATAACGCAAAGCTATGGCGATCGGGTTCGATATCGGGCAAGCCCAACTGACGACAGGCTTCGCCAAAGAGATCGGGACGGCGTACCCTCTCTAGAATTTCGATCCAGTTTCTGGGGAAAGGCGCATATCCCCAACGGGCAAGTTGGGTGAGAATCCACAATCCCTCTACCCGTCCGGGACAGTTGGTTTGGTCTACATGGAACTGATTGAAACGCAAGATCCGTTCTGGGGGTGCCCCTGTGCCGCGATCGTAGGGATCGAGGAAGCCGGGACGAGTGTATTCTGGTAAGGAGCCGACGTATTGCGGCTGACAGAGTAAGTCGAGGATTTCTTCCCGATGGCGGCGATCGTCGCAGTATTCGCAAGCTTTCAGTAAGGCTTTGACAAGGGCGATATGGGTTTCGGGATATTTTGCTACCCAGTCTTCCCGTACTCCTAACACTTTCTCTGGGTGACTCGCCCAAATGTCTAAGTCGGTGGCGATGACGTAGCCGAGTCCTTCATAAACGGCGCGGGAGTTCCAAGGTTCCCCGACGCAGTAGCCGTCGATATTTCCGGCTTTGAGGTTGGCGACCATTTGCGGGGGCGCGATGACGGTTAGGCTGACATCGCGATCGGGATCGATACCGCCAGAAGCGAGCCAGTAACGCAAAAGCAAATTGTGCATCGACGATGGGTGAACCATTCCGAAGGTATGCACTCGATCGGAATTGTTGGCTAGGGCAGCTTTCAAATCCCGTAAAGTCTCGACTCCCCACTGCTGGAACTGTTTGCTTAGAGTGATGGCATTGCCGTTGCGGCTGAGTACCAACGCGGTAATGATGGGAACAGACGGTTTGCCTCCCGCACCGATGGTCATGCTCAAAGGCATTCCGGCGACCATCTGCGCTGCATCTAAACGTCCCGTTGCCACGCCTTGCGCGATCGCTTTCCAACTCGGTTCGCGACTGAGGTTAACTTCTTCTAAGCCTTCTTCTTTAAAGAAACCTTTTTCTTGGGCAACGATGAGCGGTATGCAATCGGTTAGAGGAATAAAGCCGATTTCGAGGTTAATTTTTTCTAAGCCATGACGAGCGATCGCAACTTTCTTATGGGGAACTTGTCCGACTTTTTTGGCGCGTTTCTGCTGGTTGAGGAAGTAGACGATCTCGTTGCGCATCGCATAGTAGCTGGGATGGTTGACCACTTCCAGACGATGGCGGGGACGAGGAATCGGTACGTCGAGAATCTGTCCGATATGTGCCTCTGGACCAGTGGTGAGCATCACCACGCGATCCGAGAGCAATAGTGCTTCGTCTACATCGTGCGTCACCATAATCGTCGTGACGTGGTTCTCTTCGACAATTTGCATCAATCGCTCTTGCAAATTGCCTCTGGTCAGCGCGTCTAACGCCCCAAACGGTTCGTCTAGTAGCAACACTTTGGGACGGATTGCTAGGGCGCGGGCGATCGCGACCCGCTGTTTCATTCCCCCAGATAGTTCTCCCGGACGCTTGTTGGCTGCGTGCCTCAGACCGACCAGATCGATGTTATGCTCGATGATGCCTCGCCGTTCCCCTTTGGGCAAATTGCCCAGAACTCGATTGACTGCCAGGGCGATATTTTGGCGTACTGTCAGCCAGGGTAAGAGGGAGTAGTTTTGAAAGACAACCATGCGATCGGGACCCGGTTCTCGCACTTCCCGACCTTCAAGAACTACTCCTCCCGCCGTCGATCTATCTAATCCGGCAATGATATTGAGTAAAGTAGATTTTCCGCAACCGGAGTGTCCGATTAGAGAAATAAATTCTCCCTTTTTGATTTTTAGATCGATATTTTTCAGGGCGATATAACTGTCGCCATTTGGCAGGGGAAAGATTTTATCAACGCGATCGATTTCGATAAAAGAAGACATTATTCAATAGAAAGAATTTGAATGTAGTGCGGGCATCCTGCCCGCGCGAGCAAGATGCTCGCACTAACAAAGAAATTTACTTCTGTTCTTCAGGAACGACGAGACTAGCAATAAAGCCAACCAAGCGATCTAGTAAGAAACCAACGATGCCGACGTAAACGAGGGCGAGAATTAACGGGCTGAGACGGCCGCTATTATAGGAATCCCAAATAAAGAAGCCGATGCCAACGCCGCCTACCAACATTTCAGCAGCGACGATTGCCAGCCAAGACAAACCAATCCCAATTCGCAACCCCGTAAAGATATACGGAACGGTTGAGGGAAAAAGAATATTGAAAAAATACTCAACTTTAGAGAGTTGCAAAACTCGCGAGACGTTTTGGTAATCGCGAGGAATTTGTTGAACTCCTACCGTAGTATTGATAATGATGGGCCAAATTGCTGTAATGAAAATCACAAAAATAGCGGAAGGGTTTGCCTGACTAAATGCCGTTAAAGAAATCGGCAACCAAGCTAAAGGGGGAACGGTTCGCAACACTTGAAAAATTGGGTCTAGGGCATCGAACATCAGGCGATTAGAACCAATCAAAATGCCCAAACCAATCCCAACAATAGCGGATAGAGAGAAGCCAATCCCAACCCTTTGCAAGCTGGCTAAAATTTGCCAAAATAACCCTTTATCCGTTCCGCCGTTGTCAAAGAAAGGATTGATAATGAGCGGATTCCAAGTTTCTTGGAGAATCGTTAAAGGTGCGGGAATCCCAGACTTGGCTCCCCCGGCTAAAATTTGCCAAACGATTAAGAAAATTGCGATCGCTACGATGGGCGCAATAATTTTTCTGGGCGATTTTTGCAGGGCTGGTAGCAGAGAAGCCAATCTATTATTTTGGGAGCGGGATGGTAAATTAGCAGTCATTTCGATCGGTTATTGTTTTTTGGTTAGTAGTTAGTTGGTATGAGGTAGTTAGTAGCTAGCCTTAGCAATTAGTAGAATAAAATACTATTAACAACTAACTACTAACAACTGACTTTCTATACTTTCTTAATTGCCAGACTCTTGAGATATTCTTCTGGCTTTTCTGGATCGAACTGCACGCCATCGAAGAAGGTTTCTACACCGCGAGAAGTACTTTTAGGAATCTCTGCATCGGCAACTTTTAGTGCTTTAGCCGCTTCTTTCCAAAGATCCTCGCGGTTGACTTCATCGACTAATTTTTTCGTATCCGTATCTGGCTTAATATATCCCCAGCGAATATTTTCGGTTAAAAACCAGAGATCGTGACTCTTGAAAGGATAAGACGCATTATTCGACCAGAATTTCATCAACTCTGGGAAGTCTTTTTTGACGACACCCGTACCGTAATCGATATCGCCTTTCATGCGTCCCAAAATATCCTTTGCTGGAACTTTTAACCACTTATCCTGGGAGATAATTTGGCACATTTCTTCTTTGTTTTCTGGCTTATCGCACCACTGCTGGGCTTCCATTACTGCCATCAGAAGTGCTTTAGCTGCCTTGGGATTTTTATCGACCCAATCTTTGCGCATGGTGAAAGCTTTTTCTGGGTGATCTTTCCAAAGTTCTCCGGTCACAATAGCTGTATACCCTAATTGCTGGTTAATTAGCTGAGCATTCCAAGGTTCGCCGACGCAGAAAGCTTCCATATTGCCAGTTCGCATATTGGCTACCATTTGCGGTGGCGGTACGGGGATGAGGGAAACATCTTTATTCGGATCGATTCCTCCAGCAGCTAGCCAGTAGCGAATCCACAAATCGTGAGTTCCGCCTGGGAAAGTCATCGCTACTTTAATTTCTTGTTTGCCGCCTGCTTTTGCTTTTTCAAAGGCTCCTTTGAGGGCTTTGCTATCCAAACCGACTTTTAGATCTTTGTAGGTATTCGCAACAGAAATTCCCTGACCGTTAGTATTGAGGCGAGCGAGGATATACATCGGTAGAGGTTGCTTGGTCTTGGTGATTAGACCCATCGTCATCAAGTAAGGCATGGGGGTCAAAATATGCGCCCCGTCGATGCCGCCACCGTCAGAACCCAGTTCCAAATTGTCTCGCGTGACGGGCCAAGATGCTTGCTTGACAACCTCTACTCCCGTCATGCCATATTTGTCGAAAAGACCCTTTTCCTTAGCAATAATTAGGGGAGCCGAATCGGTCAGCGCGATAAAACCGAGTTTGGCGGTCGTGACTTCGGGTCCGTCACCTGAGGCAGCAGCAGGACTCGTCGTTGCAGCGGGAGAAGATGTCGGCGTAGTTGTCTGAGTATTGTTACTGGTGCAGCCATGAAGAATCACTGTGCCTGCGGCAGTAGCACCTGCGGTTAAAATAAATTTGCGTCTAGATAGTTTGCTCATGTTTTCTCGATAATTTCTAGCTGTTAGAAAATAGGCAAGATTTAGATTGTCGAAATTTAATCGCATAGGTAATATCAAATCTGGTTAAACAGCCATATTGCTTGTAGGGGTGAGTTTAGCTAAGATTTTGAGTGTAATTAATAACTTAAAAACAAAACCCCTCTCCACCGATATTGCGGGCAATCAATCGGATTTGATATCAATCAGAATTTCTGTGAGAAATAAACGTCTATTAAATACTTTTTTAGACAATTTTTCTCGGCAGTAAATTTGGGTAATAATTCCATTGAGGTTTGGATTTTTTAAATCATTGAGGGGTACTTGGTTTTCAATTTACAATCTTTAATGAAGGAGATTGTATTTTTTGTTACAGATAGTGATTTTTAATGCATTTTTAGCATCACAAAGATTTTTTATTGCATAAACTCAGTGGAGTCTGAGGAGCGTTTTTACGAAGTTAGAGGAGGATCCGCCGTCTCACGGCGGATCCTCCTCTAACTCTAGGTGATTTATGGTACAATTGTATTAATTAAAAGAAGTTCGAGAAAAAGTTTTTAGGGGTTCAGCCCTTAACAAACTTTCCTTAGAACTGCTCTAAAGCCGTCTGTAACCCTTTTGTGTTAGAATTTTTGAGGATTTTGCTGTCAAGAGAGTCGTTCGGTGGCTCTTAGCTTGATTTGAGGAATTTTATGACGAGCACGAGTAACTACGGTGCAGAACAGATTCAAGTTCTTGAAGGTCTAGATCCTGTACGCAAGCGTCCGGGGATGTATATTGGTACGACTGGACCGAGAGGACTCCATCACCTCGTTTACGAAGTGGTAGATAACTCTATTGACGAAGCGTTAGCAGGTTATTGTACCCACATCGAAGTCGATATTAACCCCGATGGTTCCGTCACCGTAACCGACAACGGACGTGGTATTCCCACAGATACCCATCCTACCACTGGCAAGTCAGCCCTCGAAACTGTCATGACAGTCTTGCACGCTGGCGGGAAATTTGGCGGCGGCGGTTACAAAGTTTCAGGCGGACTGCACGGTGTTGGCATTTCCGTCGTCAATGCCTTATCGGAATGGGTAAAAGTTACTGTCTGGCGAGACAACAAAGTTCACACCCAGCGCTACGAAAGGGGCATTCCCGTTACCGAGTTAGAAATCAAGCCAGAGGAGGAAGAACGCACGGGAACATCTGTCACCTTCTTACCAGACTTGCAAATCTTTACGGGCGGTATTGAGTTCGACTATAGCACTCTCGCCGGAAGATTGAAAGAACTTGCCTATCTCAATGCAGGAGTCAAAATTACCTTTTCCGACAAGCGAGGGAGCGAACTCCACGTCGAAACCTATTGCTATGAAGGCGGAATCAAAGAATACGTCGCTTACATGTGTCGGGAAAAAGAACCCTTACACCAAGACATTATCTATGTGTCGGGAGAAAAAAATGGCATTCAACTCGAAGTTGCCATGCAGTGGTGCGTTGATGCTTACAGCGACAACTTATTAGGATTTGCCAACAATATCCGTACCATTGACGGGGGAACCCATTTAGAAGGATTAAAAACCGTTCTGACGCGCACGCTCAATAACGTTGCTCGCAAACGAAATAAAATTAAGGACAACGAGCCTAACCTTGCTGGAGAAAACGTTCGAGAAGGATTGACGGGGGTCATTTCCGTCAAAGTTCCCGAACCCGAATTTGAAGGACAAACTAAAACTAAACTTGGCAATACAGAAGTTCGAGGAATTGTCGATTCCATCGTCGGGGAAGCCTTGAACGAGTACTTAGAATTTCATCCTCAAGTTGCCGATGCGATTATAGACAAAGCGATTCAAGCTTTCAAAGCAGCTGAAGCTGCCCGTCGCGCCCGCGAATTAGTTCGCCGCAAATCGGTCTTAGAATCTTCTCCCTTGCCAGGAAAATTAGCCGATTGCAGTTCTAGAGATCCCAGCGAGTCAGAAATCTTCCTCGTGGAGGGGGATTCAGCTGGTGGCAGCGCCAAACAGGGAAGAGACAGGCGCTTTCAAGCGATTCTGCCGCTACGGGGAAAAATCCTCAACATCGAGAAAACCGATGATGCCAAGATCTACAAAAATAACGAAATTCAGTCGTTAATTACGGCACTGGGATTGGGAATCAAAGGAGAAGAATTTGATGCGTCGCAGTTGCGCTATCATCGCATCGTGATTATGACCGATGCTGACTCGGATGGCGGTCACATCCGCACTTTATTGCTCACATTCTTCTATCGATATCAACGGGAATTGGTCGATCGCGGTTTTATTTATATCGCTTGTCCTCCCCTCTATAAAATAGAGCGAGGTCGCAATCATTACTATTGCTATAGCGATCGCGAAAAAACGCAAATAATCAATCAGTTTCCTGCCAATGCCAATTACACTATCCAACGGTTCAAAGGATTGGGGGAAATGATGCCCGATCAGCTTTGGGAAACGACGATGAACCCAGAAACCCGCACCCTCAAGCGAGTCGAGATTGAGGATGCCGCGGAAGCCGATCGCATCTGTACGGTGTTAATGGGCGATCGCGTGGCTCCCAGGCGAGAATTCATCGAAACCTACGGTCCTCGACTCGAATTTACCGATTTGGATATCTAATTCCGATTTCAAGAATCTCTGTAACGCCTAACCCCTACTACGGCGCTAACCGTTCTCTCAACCAGCTACCATCTTCGAGCAAGCGATAGCGCAGGCGATCGTGCAGGCGACTGGGGCGACCTTGCCAAAATTCGATCGAATCGGGAATGACTCGAAACCCTCCCCAGTGGGGCGGGCGGGGAATTGCTTGTCCGGCATATTTTTCCTTGAGTTGGGCGAATCGCTTCTCTAAAACCTCGCGACTGGCAATGACTTGGCTTTGATTGGATACCCAAGCCCCTAGCTGGGACGTTTCGGGACGACTGGCAAAATATTCGTCCGATTCTTGGGCGGAGACTTTTTCAACTCTACCTTCGATGCGGACTTGGCGTTCTAGTTGCGCCCACCAAAATACCAACGCCGCCCAAGGAGTTTGGATTAACTGCTGTCCTTTAGCACTGTCGTAGTTGGTATAAAATGTAAAACCCCGTTCGTCGAAATCTTTGAGCAAGACCATACGGGCTGAAGGTTTGCTATCTGGCGCGATCGTTGCTAAAGTCATGGCATTGGGTTCGGGCAGCTGAGCTGCGACTGCCTCCGCCAACCAGACTTGGAACTGTTGGAAGGGATCGCGATCGGCATTGGCTTCGCTTAAGCCTGCAAGAGTATAATTTTGACGTAGATCGGCTATCGAGATGTTCGCCATTTAACTTTGTATCGTTAATCTTTCGCAGTTCTCAAATTTATTATGATAACGCCTGCTCAAGAAGCGATCGCCACCTTAATCGAATTGGCACAAAATGGAGAAATCAACCCTTGGGACGTTCCCGCGATCGACATCATTGACCGTTTTTTGAGGGAGTTGGGACTTCCCGACGAGATCGATGCCGTTCGAGGACAGGCAAATTTACCTAAATTCGGGCAAGCTTTCTTGTGGGCATCAATGCTAGTGTTACTCAAAGCCGATACCTTAGCAAGTCTCGAAGCCGATGAAGAAGACATTGTTCCGGAAGAATTAGAATTATTATTAGAAGAAGAAAATTCCCAACGCTCCCTACCGAGGGATTTAGAACGCCATATCCGCAGGCGAGCTTCAGCACCACCGCTTCGCAAGCGACGGGTGACGTTGCAAGAGCTGATCGCGCAAATCGAGCAAATTGCTGCTGAATTAGAGAAAGTCTCCGATTCTGCTGCTGTGGTAGAGCGTTCTCGTCCTCAATCTCGCCGAGAAGCCATTCGCACGATCGCTCAACTCGCTCATCAGGAAAATTTGACCGAGTTAGCTAGCCAATTAGAACAGTTTCTCACCTTTGAGTTGCCGCAGCTAGCACCCGAAAAGACGCAAATCGAGCTAGAAGAACTGTTGAACTGGTGGGCGCAAAGTTCGCTCAACGATGCCAGGGCTATGGGAGAAACTCCTAAAGCGAAGGATAAAGTTGGCGTTTTCTGGGCGCTGTTGTTGCTGTGTTCTCAGTCTAAAGTGGAGCTATCTCAAGCTGAATTTTATCAAGACCTTACAATTCAAGTGGTTCGCTAGATTGTCCCCTCGTTGAAAACGATTTTCTCGATTTGTGCGAGGTAAGTGCTAAACTGGGCATTATTATTCATCATAGTCATTGTCATTCGCGCCATAGGTGAGGAACAAGTATTCATGAAAGCCATGATTCTGGCGGCTGGTAAAGGAACTCGCGTAAGACCGATTACCTATGAGATTCCCAAGCCACTAATTCCCATCTTTCAAAAGCCAGTAATGGAGTTTTTACTAGAACTTCTACGAGAGCATGGCTTTGACCAAATAATGGTAAACGTGAGTCACCTAGCCGATCGCATCGAAGATTATTTCCGCGACGGTCAGCGCTTTGGCGTTCAAATTGCCTATTCCTTTGAAGGGCGGATCGTTGACGATGGGAAGTTGGTAGGAGAGGCATTAGGATCGGCAGGAGGCTTGCGGCGCATTCAGGATTTTAATCCGTTTTTTGACGAGACTTTCGTGGTTCTCTGCGGCGATGCACTCATCGATCTAGATTTAACCGCAGCCGTCAAATGGCATAAAGAAAAAGGCGCGATCGCTACAATCGTTACCAAATCCGTGCCTAAAGAAGTTGTCTCTAGCTATGGGGTAGTCGTCACAGACTTAAGCGATCGCATCGTCGCTTTCCAAGAAAAACCCTCGGTTGAAGAGGCCTTAAGCACCCAGATCAATACGGGAATTTATATTTTTGAACCAGAAGTCATTGACTTTATTCCTCCTGGGATAGAATACGACCTCGGCAGTCAGCTATTCCCCAAGCTAGTCGAGAAAGGCGCTCCTTTCTACGCTGTCAATATGGATTTTGAATGGGTAGATATCGGGAAAGTCCCCGACTACTGGCACGCGATTCGAGCTATTTTGCTCAGAGAAATTAAAAATGTCGAGATTCCTGGAATTGAGGTCAAACCGGGTATTTATACCGGACTCAACGTAGCAGTTAATTGGGATAAAGTAGAGATTACGGGTCCCGTTTATATCGGGGGAATGACGAAGATCGACGATGGTGCCAAGATTATCGGACCTTCTATGATCGGTCCGAATTGTAGGATTTGTAGCGGCGCTACAGTGGATAACAGCATCATTTTTGATTATTCCCGTTTGGGATCGGGAGTCAGATTGGAGAATAAATTAGTCTTTGGTCGCTATTGCGTCGATAAAACCGGAGCGTCAATCGATATGAAAGCCGCTGCCCTCGATTGGCTCATTAACGACACTCGCAAAACGCCAAATTTTGAAGAAACGCAAGAGCATCAGGCCATCTTTTCCCTGCTAAATAACGGCACTGGCTCTGGCGAATAGAGCTAGTTTTTATCCTTTAATCAACTCGACTGCATCGCGTCCGTCTACTTGCTGAAGATAGACTTTCACTCGTTCCTCAGAAGCGGTGGGAAGTTTTTTACCAATAAAATCGGGATGAATGGGCAATTCTCGATGTCCGCGATCGACCAAAACTAGCAAGCGAATAGCTTGGGGTCTGCCGTATTCGGTAACGGCATTTAGAGCAGCGCGGATAGTGCGCCCTTTATAAATAACATCATCTACTAGAATAACTGTTTTGCCAGTGAGATCGAAAGGAATTTTGGTTTTTTCTGGGGTTCGCGTTTTAATGCGATCGAGATCGTCCCGATAAAAGGTAATATCGATCGCTCCTATGGGAACCTTGACTCGTTCGAGGATCTCGATTTGATTGGCTAGCATGGCAGCTAAGGGAACGCCTCTAGTGTAAATTCCCAATAAAACAATTTGAGAAAGATCCCCCGATTTTTCTACTATCTGAGAAGCCAATCGGGTAACAGTACGACGGATCTCTTCGGCTGATAGAATTTCAATAACTTGTGTCATTTTGGCGATCGCTCAGTTGTCCTTTGTCATTAGTCATTGGATAGTGTTAGTCGCTACTGGGAACTACATCTGGTAAGGAACGCCTAAACCAGTAAACCCATACAAGTGCGATCGAGCTAAGAAGAATTAGAGTTAGACTAACCATCTGAGCCATTTTTAAAGGACCAAACATTAAGCTGTCGATACGCAATCCTTCAATCCAAAAGCGACCGATACTGTAGGCAACGAAATAGACTAAGGCGATCGTACCTACTTTTAGGCGTTCTCGATGTTTCAATCCCCAGAAAAAGATATACATCAGCAACAAAAAAACGAGTAAATTCCAAATTGATTCGTAGAGAAAAGTAGGATGGAAATACTCGTAATCAAGATATTGCGGTGGGCGATTGCTAGGGGGAATATAAAGTTTCCAGGGTAAATCGGTTGGTTTACCAAAAGCTTCCGAATTGAAAAAATTGCCCCAGCGTCCAATGGCTTGTCCTAAAGCAAGTGCGGGAACGACTAGATCGAGCAATTGCCAAACGGAAATTTTATTAAGACGTGCAAAAATCATTGCTGCTAATGTTCCTCCGATAATTGCCCCATGGATGGCAATTCCCCCTTTCCAAATAGCCAAGATATCGCCGGGACGTTGGGCGTATTCTTGCCACTGAAAAATTACGTAATAGAGTCTCGCAGAGGGAATAGCAGCAATAATTAGCCAAATAGCTAAATCTCCGATTAAATCTGGATTAATATTACGACGCTTGGCTAAATATTGCGATAAAGTCACCCCAATCAAGACGGCAGAGGCAATTAAGAACCCATACCAGCGAATGCTTACGGGTCCTATCTCAAACATGATAGGACCGGGCGATTGAAATCGAAAGGCTAACAGCATGGAAAATAAAGAATAAGGTTAGAATCAATTGGTGTCATGATTAGTTCAAAGTTTAAAGTTTAGAGTTCAACGTCCAAAATGTTTGGCTGGCTAATTTTAAACTGTTTTGGTTAATCCTTAATTTTTGCAGTTTGACCGAGCTTTGTTAACTTAGCCAATGATAGATTAAATCTATCATTCCCAGTTTTCCTTTGCACAAATGCGATCGCGTGGTTAGCGATCGGCTCGCTGAGGTACAATTCAACCAGGGTAAGCTTTTTATAAAAATGCTCGAACATCTACAAACTCAACTTTACCAACTCGAACAATTTGCCAATCGCCTGGTCTCTCTACAGTTAACCCATCTAAGTGGATTTAGCCTTGCGATTATTTTCCTGGCAGGACTGCTGACTAGCTTGACACCTTGTATGTTATCGATGTTGCCCATCACGATTGGCTACATTGGCGGTTATGAGGCAAAAGGGAGATTTCAGGCTGCCGTTCAGTCTGCTTGGTTCTCACTTGGGTTGGCAACTACGCTGGCAGGATTGGGAATTGTTGCCGCCTCTTTAGGACGAGTTTACGGACAAGTCGGCATCGGAGTGCCTATTTTTGTGAGCGCGATCGCGATTATCATGGGGCTGAATTTACTAGAATTGCTGCCCTTGCGCTTTCCTTCCTTGGGAGCTACCGATTGGATTAAAGAAGAATTTCCGACTGGTTTGCGCTCTTATTTATTAGGTTTAACCTTTGGTTTAGTTGCTTCTCCTTGCAGCACCCCCGTTTTGGCAAGTCTACTCGCTTGGGTTGCCTCGACGCAAAACTTATTACTGGGAGGGGGATTGCTCCTTTCCTATGCTGGCGGATATGTTACTCCCCTGATTGTAGCGGGGACTTTTACGGCTTCTATTAAAAAGTTACTAGAACTACGTCGTTGGTCGGATTGGATTAATCCGGCGAGTGGAGTTCTTCTGATAGTATTTGGGGTCTTTTCTCTTTTATCTCGGCTTCCTGTAGGAAGTTTTTAAACCGATCTCATCCTAATTTTAATATCCCGATCTTTACCAAGAAATTCATCAAAAACTACCTGCATTACTCCAAAAATCAAAAATTCAAAATCTAAAATCAAATGACAGTTTCAGATTCATCGAATACCTCTGAGTTACTATCTTTACTTCAACAAGGATTTCGCTCTCTTATAAAAGTCATTACAGACCTTCGCCTGGCAATAATTTTACTTTTGGTTATTGCTCTTTTTAGTGTTAGTGGAACCGTTATAGAACAGGGGCAATCGCTGCAATTTTATCAAGAAAACTATCCGACATATCCTGCATTATTTGGATTTATTACCTGGAAGTTTATTTTGATTTTAGGACTGAATCATGTTTATAGTACTTGGTGGTTTTTGTCCTTATTAATTTTATTTGGAACGAGTCTAACTGCTTGTACTTTTACCCGTCAAATTCCTGCTCTCAAAGCAGCTCGACATTGGAAATTGTATCAGCAATCCCGCCAGTTTCAAAAACTCGTCCTTAGCGCAGAATTAGATACAGGTTCTCCTACATCTCTACTTCCTTTGCTACAAAAGCGCGGCTATAAAGTTTTTCAAGAAAATCAGGCTCTCTATGCCCGTAAAGGGATTATTGGACGAATTGGTCCTATTATCGTTCATGCAGGTATTTTGATTATTTTGGCAGGAGGAATTTGGGGAACTCTCACGGGTTTTTTGGCACAGGAAATGGTAGCGAGTGGAGAGACATTTCAGGTCAGAAATATTTTAGAGTCAGGTCCTCTAGCAGCGCCACAAATTCCTAAAGATTGGGCAGTTAAAGTCAATCGTTTTTGGATCGATTACACGCCTAATGGAGAGATCGATCAGTTTTATTCCGATCTTTCTGTTATTAACGAGCAAGGAGAAGAATTAGACCGCAAGACAATTTATGTTAACCAACCCCTGCGTTATCGCGGCGTGACTTTTTATCAAACCGATTGGGGAATTGCTGGAGTAAGGGTGCAAATTAATAATAGCCCCATTTTCCAACTGCCGATGGCTCAGTTGAATACCAATGGAAGAGGTCGCCTTTGGGGAACGTGGATTCCCACAAAGACCGATTTGAGTGAAGGGGTTTCCTTGATTGCAAGGGATCTGCAAGGCACGATGGTAGTCTACGACAATCAAGGCAATTTAGTCGGTGCAGTGCGTTCTGGAATGGCAATACCAATCAATGGAGTAAATTTGAAGATCCTCGAACTCGTTGGCAGTACGGGATTGCAAATTAAGGCAGATCCAGGCGTACCCATCGTTTATGCTGGGTTTGCTTTGTTGATGGCGGGGGTAGTGATGAGTTACGTTTCTCATTCCCAAATTTGGGCATTGCAAGAGGGAGAACGCTTTTATATCGGTGGAAAAACCAATCGCGCCCAAGTCAGTTTTGAGCGCGAATTGATAGCAATTGTAGAAGAACTCAAATCAGAAAAATCCGCTCGAGTTGTGGAAACCGTTTAAGTCCTATAATTATCAGTGCGATCGCACCAACCTTTTAATCATTTTTATGTGAAGAATGCCCGCTTCATAAAATGGCTCTCCTACTGGTTCAAATCCTAGTTGTTTGTGTAGTTCTTTAATATATTCCTGCGCATGGATAATAATCTCTTCATAATCCTTGTTTTTTTCAACAATTTCTGTCGCTGCTTTCATTAATTTTTTCCCGATTCCTTTGCCTCTAGCTGAAGGTAAAAGCGCTAATCTTTCTATTTTGGCTGTTTTTCGATCTAAGAATCTAATTCTTATCGTTCCTATTGGTTGACTGTCTAGATACGCTAAAAAATGTATGGCAGTTTCATCTCGACCATCAAATTCTATTTCTGGCGCTACCCCTTGTTCTTCTTGAAAAACCGAGCGTCGAATAGCATGAATTCTTGTCGATTCTTCAAAATAGTTAACTTGTTTAATTTGTAAATTATTCATCTCAAGTCTATAAACTGAATTAATCGATGTTAGTTTAATTCGAGCGTTCGCTGACGAAGAAAGCCAGAGAATAAATTCTCTGTCTAATCCCTTAAGTCCTATAAGACAGACTTAAATTTTGAGCCAAGAAATTCATTTCTTGGTTAACTGCAATCAGAATGAAATAACCCTGATTAACAATTCCTTTAAAGCAATAATACCCCCTGGCGAGATATCCTGAAGGTGGGAAAACTGATTTATCCGAATCGGATAGGGATTAAATCTTTAATTAAAACCAATCAAAAGTGTGGTGTAAGAACTGACATTGAGGAGTTGAGAACCAATAACAAAGTGCAAGGTACTCCGCCGCGAGGCAGCGGAGCCTGAAAAGCACTTCGTCAATTAGACTAGAAACTGAGGTCTAATCGCGCGTGACTAATGACTGACGAACAAAAAATTGCTGTTGAATTTCGAGATGTTAGCTATCGAGTTCAACAGCGATATCTTCTATCCGATCTCAATTTTAGTATCTATCGAGGTGAAGCCCTAGTCTTACTCGGACGTAGCGGTAGCGGCAAAACGACGACCTTAAAACTCATCAATCGCTTGCTATCGCCAACGCAAGGACAAGTCATCGTCAGCGATCGCCCGACTACTGCTTGGAATGCGATTCAACTGCGCCGCAGCATCGGCTATGTCATTCAGGAAATTGGTTTATTTCCTCACTTGAGCGTCGAAGAAAATATCGGTCTCGTTCCTTCCCTAGAAGGTTGGAAAAATAGTCGCCTGAAGTCGCGAGTTTATGAATTATTGCATTTAGTCGGTCTGGAACCGGAAAAATTTGCTAGCCGCTATCCCCATCAACTTTCAGGCGGACAGCGACAGCGAGTCGGAGTTGCTAGGGCACTCGCTGCCGATCCCCCAATTCTTCTAATGGACGAACCTTTTGGGGCACTCGATCCTATCACTCGTCTGGAGTTGCAGCAACAGTTTTTCTACTTACAAAAACAACTGGAGAAAACAGTCATTTTTGTCACCCACGACATTCAGGAAGCTTTTCTTCTCGCGTCTAGAATTGGCTTAATGGAGGAAGGCAAGTTAGTGAGTTTGGGAGTGCCTAGTGAATTTCGGCAAGATCCCCACCCAGAAGCACAGCGTTTTTTGGCTTGTTTGCGAGTGTTAGAGTAGGTAGATGGGGAATTTATTTCCAGAAATTTGGCTGCGGACTGGCGAGCATCTAGTTTTGGTCGCTATTGCCATGACGGCAGCGATCGCGATCGGCATCCCATTAGGCATTCTCATCACTCGCCAACCCAAACTTGCCAAACCGATTCTCGCTATCGCCAACGCCATTCAAACCATCCCCAGTCTGGCGATTTTTGGCTTTCTCATCACCGTTCCCTTTCTAGGGGGAATTGGCAAAGCGCCAGCAATCGTCGCCCTCTCTCTCTACGCCTTACTTCCTCTCATTCGCAATACCTATACTGGAATTACCAGTATCGATCCTGCCATCCGCGAAGCGGCGAGAGCAATGGGGATGACAGATAGGCAGATGTTGGTGCGGGTTGAAATTCCTCTCGCATTAGGCACGATCCTAACTGGCGTGAGAGTGGCAACCGTCATTTGCGTCGGCATTGCTACCATTGCTGCGGCTATTGGCGGCGGGGGTTTGGGAGTCTTTATTTTTCAAGGCATTGCCACTGTCAACAATCAGCTTATTTTAGCTGGGGCAATTCCTTCAGCTACTATCGCCATTATTGCTGATGGAGCGATCGGCTGGCTGGAAAGTCAGCTAAAACAGCCAGGAAAACGCAAGCGGTTGGTAGTCGGACTATCTGTAGGCACGGCGATTTTACTGGGGTTGAGTCTATGGGCGATCGCTTCTCAACAACCCCTTGCTCTCACGACAGAAGGGACGATTGTGATTGGTTCAAAAAATTTCACCGAACAAGTTATTTTAGGAGAAATTCTCGCCCAAGCGATTGAAGCGAAAACAGATTTAAACGTCGATCGCCGCTTTAATTTAGGCGGAACTTTTATCTGTCACGAAGCTGTAAAAGCCGGCAAAAT
Organism: Hydrococcus rivularis NIES-593; assembly: GCF_001904635.1. Classification (GTDB taxonomy): domain Bacteria; phylum Cyanobacteriota; class Cyanobacteriia; order Cyanobacteriales; family Microcystaceae; genus Hydrococcus; species Hydrococcus rivularis. The sequence goes on along the minus strand of NZ_MRCB01000003.1, from coordinate 208,669 downwards.
TGATGGATATATCGAGTATACAGGAACGGCTTTTACTACTATTTTGAAAAAACAACCAATTAGCGATCCAAAAGAAGTTTTCCGACAAGTCAAACAAGCTTATCAAGAGAAATTCCAGTTAGAATTTTTTCCCTCTTTAGGGTTTGAAAATACCTTTGCGATCGTCATTCGCCAAGAAGATGCCGACCGATATAACCTGAAAACAATTTCCGAAGCTGCTAAATATACGCCTCAATGGAAAGCAGGATTCGGTTATGAATTTTTTGAGCGGCAAGATGGCTATCCAGGTTTATCCAAAACCTATGGATTAAAGTTCGCTCAAACTCCACAGGCAATGGAATTGGGATTAGTCTATAAGGCATTGTCAGAAAAGCAAGTCGATTTAGTTGCAGGTAATTCTACTGATGGGGTTATTCCTGTCTTAAATTTTGTCATTTTGGAAGATGATAAACGATATTTTCCACCCTATGAAGCCGTGCCAATCTTTAATCAAAAAACGCTTGAAAAATATCCTCAACTGATAACAGTAATTAATGGTTTAGTGGGAAAAATTTCTGCCTCAGATATGCAACAATTGAACTATCAAGTAGATAACCAAGAGCGAGCGTTCAAGGAAGTCGTGCAAGTTTTTTTAGAATCCAAAGAATTATAAAGCGAGGGAAGCTCAGCGATCGGAGAGAAAATAAACTACAAGTTTCCGCTTAATTTTTCATCTATTCTCCAATCGGCTTCACCCCGCAAGCCGCAATCACTTTGCCCATCATGGTTCTCAATCCAAATCGACTCTCATCTTGAGCAAAAAAAACGAATCGGTCGGGGGTCGCTTTGGGTTTGGCGCTCAAATTGACTTAACAGTTCGAGGTCGTCAGCAAGGTTTGCTTAAATGCCTCGCGCTTGGCGGGGTCTTGCTTCCGAACGGCGCACCCGTGTCCTCCTCTTTTGGCGTTTTCGCTTGACGTAATCGAACGGCTAACTCGTCCGCACTTTCTTTCACTTCGATAGTTGGGCAAGCGTTGGTGGAGGCTCGAATCCTTGGGCGATCGCCCCACAGACTTGTCGAATCAGATCGAGGTGGGGTTCGTCGGGTAAAATCCGATTGGGATAACAGCGCTGGCAGGGAAGAAACCCGGATTGTTCTGCCTCGTCAGGTTGGGAAAAACAGCAGGTTTTCTCGCCAAGGTTGGCGCGACGGACAGCAAGGAAGGCAGTAAATCCCCGTCGAACGGACGGCATAGACGCAGGTGCGATCGAATGGGGGATCGCGATTGACAACGGCTTACCAGTATTCGTCTTCGCTCATCGGGTCGTCTCCAAAATCATACTCTTTGGATTGAGACTAACCTATGCTGACTAGGCTAGCTATGCAACTCTATCGGTTTCTTGCGCTTTACCAAACGGTTTGCGATCGCTGATGCAATACTAGACCGTACACGGCTTCGGTCTGTCGTGCCAGTTTGGGCCAGCTAAAACGGCGTTCTAGGTCTTCATAAGCATTATCGATTAACCACTGAGCATAGCCGGGATTTTTCAAAACTTCCAAAATTCCCCATGCCAGAGAGTCGGGATTATTGGTATGCGTCACAATTCCCGTTTTCGTATGTCGTACCACTTCTGGAAATCCGCCTGTATCCGATACTACAACGGGAACGCGGGCGGCAAAGCTTTCTAGAGCAACGATTCCAAAAGGTTCGTAAAGACTGGGGAAGACGGCACAATCGGCTATAGTTTGGAACTTATCTAAATCCTCCTCGGACATGAAACCTGTAAAGTAGCACTTGTTCGAGATCCCCAAGTTCCAAGCTTGCTCTTTAAGCTTATCGGTATTGCCGCCGCCGATAATCACAAATTTGACATAGCCGCCCATCTCCCAAATAACTTTGGGAGCGGCATTTAACAGCACGGCAACTCCTTTTTCATAAGTCATGCGACCGACGTAATAAACAATTTTTTCGCTATCTTCGGCATAGCGACGGCGAAACGCCTGGTAGTCAAAGTGAGGATCGCGTTGCTTTTTCTCGGCTCGGATGCCATTATAAACAACATCTATTTTGTCCCAGGGAGTTCCCAATGCTCGTTGCAGTTCTTGACGCATGTAGTCGCTACAGACGATGATGCGCCATGCATTGTAAGCCAGGTTTCCTTCTTTGCTGGCGATGTAACGCTGCTCCTCTGTGTAAATGCCGTTGTGGCGACCGTATTCCGTAGCGTGAAAGGTAGCAACTAAAGGAATCTTAAAATGGTGCTTGAGCGCGATCGCGGCATCCGATACCAACCAATCATGGGCATGGAGAATATCAAAAGGGCCTTCTTCTACAATCAGCTTGCCCCCGTAATATCCCATACTGTCGTTCATGTTGACGACCCAATGGAAAAAGTTATGAGCTGGGGCAACGGGAACCCGATGAACGCGAACTCCTTCTACCTCTTCATAACCGGGAGCTTGACCGAACTCCACTGTAATTAAACGAACCTCATGCCCCAATTTCACCAGTTCTGGGTAAATTTCCGCCACATGGCGCGCGATACCGCCGACAATGCGCGGGGGAAACTCCCATGTTAACACCAGAATCCTCATGCGCCCCAAACCTCTATCCTCTAAAAATATCAATCCAAACTTACATATTTCTCTAACTTTGGCAACCGTTTTACCACACTGGATCGGAATATAGATAAATGGTTAAATGTTGCTTTCCGTCTGGAACGGAACTAATACAAGCACAAATGGGAGTTCCATCGCCCAGTTCGACCTCGCAAGCATAACAAGACCCCATCAAACAACCAGTGGGAATAAAAACTCCTGCCCGTTTGGCTACCTCTAACAGGGGTTCTCCTGGTTGCGCGTCAATCGTAACATCGTCAGGCAGAAATTGAACGTTAACTGTCATCGGTAATCTCAATAGATGAATCTCATCTTTCATCTATGTAGGTTAACTCAATTGAAAGAAAAATGTGTCCTTGCAGATGCTCCCAAACTGAAGGCAGTAGCCCATTAACGAAAGGAGCAAATTTTACCTCGATTTCTTAGAAGAGATTTTAATTTCATCGAGATTCCAAAAAGCGCCTCCGAGTGCAGAAAATTGAATTCCTTCAAAGCGATCGCGTACTGCCCCCAAAGAATAGGGTTGAACCAAATAAATCATGGGCAAATATTCTTGCTCTAGTCGTTGAATTTCAGTATAGATTGCTTTGCGTTTTTCTATGTCTAATTCTCTAGCTCCTTGGATAGTCAATTGAGCCAGTTTTTGTTCCCACTCCGATACTTCCCAGCCCTCTATTGGTTTCTGTCCCGGTTGGGGTTTCTGATTAAAAGTATGCAAATTACCATCAGTCAGCCAAACGTTAGGTATATGAGGTTCGTTATCGCCTGTCAAGCCAAGCAAATAACATTCCCAATCCAAACTATTGCTCAATTTGTCTACTAAAACATTAAAATCAATAGGGGTATAATCGACTTGAATGCCTATTTTAGCTAAGTCATTTTTTATTTGTGCCCCCATCGCTTCCCGACTTTTATTACCAGAATTAGTGATTAGAGTAAAACGAACTCGATTTCCTTCTGAATCCAATAATTGTTCTTTGCTATTGTATTTAAACCCGGCTTCTTGCAATAATTTCTTTGCCTTTTCAGGATTATAATTATATCCCTTCAGAGTTTTATCATAGTAAGGAGATTGAATAGAAATTAATGAGTTAATTGGACCTCCCAGCCCCTGATAGATATTATTAATAATTCGTTGACGATCGATCGCATAGGCAACTGCTTGTCTAAATTTAACATTATTAAACCAGCGAGATTTAATCGGATTAACTAACGGCTTCCCATTCCTTTTGCCTTTATTAAGATTAAAAGAAATAAACTGCGATCCATAAGCAGGACCTCCATTATAAATAGTAAACTTGCCTCGATCTTCTTCTCGTTTGAGCAAGGAAAAATATTCGGGATTAACGCTCAAAGAATCTAAACTTCCCGACCGAAATTGCAATAAAGAAGTATCTTGAGATTCTACAATTGCTAAAATCACTCGCTCGATATAAGGTAATTGATTTCCTTGTTTATCCTTTTTCCAATAGTAAGGATTGCGTTCGAAGATAACCCGCTGACTGGTAACAAAATTTTTGAGTTTGTAGGGACCATTAACAATAATTTGTTCGGGGGGCGTATCGACTCCCCAAGTAGAGAGAAATTTTAGCCTTCCCTCTGCATCTTTTGTTTTTAATGTTTTTCGTAAGATATGGGCAGGTAAAATAGGCAATCCAGCCGTATCGAGAAAAGGTGCATAGGGTTCTGGCAAAATAAATTCTATTCGTCGGTCGTCTAGTTGGCGAATTTTAGGAAAAGCTTGGCTGAGACCGATTTTTAGGCTATCTTTGTAATTGTTAGGAATATTTTGGTTGAGATAGAGGTCATTGTAGCTAAAAACGACATCGTCCGCAGTTAGCGGTTGTCCGTCCGACCACTTCAACCCTTTTCTAAGCGTAAAAACAAACTTCAGTTTATCCTCGGAAACTTGCCAAGATTCGGCTAAAGCCGGTTCTTTTTTTCCCGTGATAGGATTTTCGGTAATTAGACCTTCGTAGATATAACCAAACACATTCGGCGACTCTGCCGAGAGAACGGCATTAAACGTTTTAGGATCGCTTATGATTGAGAAGACGACTTGAGGAACTTGAGCCGCTTGGCTTCTGAAACTGGCTGGATTGCAAGCCCCCAGAGAGACTGTAACGAGTATCCCTAGGACAATTGCTATCCCACGACGACAAATTGTAGCAATAGAACTAGAAAGTTTGGTCATTGGTCATTGGATTTTGGCTTTTAGATTTTGGATTATTAGTGGTGATTAGTTAGTCGATAGTAGTTAGTAGTGAGTGGTTGGTCTTGTCTTCCCATCTCAGAAGTCCCCCCACTCCCCCCACACCTCCTCCACACCTCCAGTCTTCCGTCCTAACCAAGTCCGTCTCGGCGTCCGAGTTCGTAGACTCCGCTAGCAATACAAGCTAAAATTCCTACACTAACTGCCCAGCTACGGCCCAAACCGATTTCTACGCCCCAGTTACAGAGTCCTCCCAGGGCAAGAAAAGGAACGATGCTAAACAGAGAAGCATAAAAAGCGTTTTGCGATTCTCTTGCCCGACGAGTTTTTTCAAACTCTTCAACCGAAGTGTACAGCGATCGCTCGGCAAAGTTAAACCAGCGATCGAGTTTTTCGATAATCCATTCTCTAGCCGATGAGAATCCCAAATATAAAGCCAAAGACCAAAGACAACTACCAGCGATCGCAATCGGATCTAGCTTGAGCGAAAAGGGAAAAAAAGCATCGAGCATAAGCGGAGTGGCGCGATAAACAAGCGCAATTTACTTACTGTTTCTGGATTTTAACAAAATCTTTCTATAAGCTGATATGATATCGGACAGCGATCGGCTTTGACGATCTTTTAAAAATCTTCCGATCCAGTTTGTAGGTGTGAGAAGTGAGCTTATGAAACTCATTGCCTCCCTGAGACGAACAGCAAAAAGTCTTCGTCTGCGACAACATTATTTTCTCCTCTTAACCCTTCTGGTTATGGCAACCTGCATTATCATTGGAGGAGTTAAACAACAGCCTCTCCAAGCCCAAACCGTCCCGGCTGCCACAAGGAACAATCCTTGGCAATACGCTTCTTTTCCGGTAGAAAATTTTCAGGCTTACACTTCTCCTTTTGGCTATCGCACCTCTCCGGTCGATGGAACGACTCAATTTCACTATGGTTTGGATATGGCAGCCCCCTTGGGAAGCTATGTTCGCAATTGGTGGGGCGGGAAAGTAGTAGAACTATCGGACGATACGGGCTGCGGTACTAGAATTGCCATTCAATCGGGACAGTGGAAACATATTTACTGTCATCTTATGGGGCACGTTGAAGAAACACCTCAAGGTCGTTATTTGATCGATCGAGAAGGTGGAGTTATCCTTGGGCAAGGGCAAAACGTTCCCGCTAGTGCCCGAATTGCCCGCGTGGGAATGACGGGTCGGACGACAGGACCCCATCTTCATTGGGAGTTAAAGTACGCTGACAAATACATCGACCCCGCCCTAGTGCTTCAGAAAATGTATAGCCGACATTCGACTTCTCGTTCCTAAGAAACCCCAGTAGTTTAAGAGTTCGAGAGTTCGAGAGATTAAGTGATTATCTTGCGAATTTCTTCTACCCGTTGCTCGTACTGAGAGTCATCGAAAACTGGAAGGCTTCCTTCGAGAGAAATAGATTGTAACAGTTCGATCCAAGATTTACAGCCGCCGTATTCTTGAGAGTAGGAAACCATCTGCGGCTGAGGAAGTCGATAAACTCGCAGCAGGAGAACGTATAGCGGTTGGCGAGGTTTCCAGTTAAAGCGATCGCTCGCCAATCGCTCGTTCCAGATATGATAGGGAAGCAAGCGATCGACAACTGATGCTTTGCTGACACAAAAAACATCGCTAATCTCTGCCCAACTGCCGATGCGAACGGTTTCTGGATGCCAACCGGAAGCGACGGGCGTGACTCGTCCCGCGTATTCTGGCTTAAGTAGATAGGGTTTTTGATGCTCGTAAGTCGGATAAAGCAGCACTCGCTCGTACTGAACCTGAAAACGCCCTCCAACTTCTCGAATTCCGCCTTTACGCAGCAGCATGATGGTTTTACCCGCTTCTAAGGCGTTGACAGCAACTGCCCATTCTTTGAAGGCGTGCGTGGTACTGGGCATATTCTTTACCGAAGTTTCGGACAACTTAGTTGGCTGGCTTTATTAGCAATCATACGACAATCCCATACTAAATTGTTGTGCAAGGTACTCCGCCGCGAGGCGGCGGAGCCTGAAAAGCACTTCGTCAATCGACGATCTTAAGCTTTACTTGAGCTAGAGAAGTTATGTAGACGATTTGCAAATTGGCTTGACATTCCCGTGTCACATTTGCGCCTCATACTAAAAATAAAGAATTTATTAAATATTTGGCTCGCTCAAGAATCTAGAACACATTTTTTCAAACCCGTAAAAGCCGTCCAACTATGAATCCTGTCGAATCTCAGCAGCCCGAGTCGGATAAGCCGTCGAACATTTCAGAACAAACGGATTCCAAGCCTTTACCGCCTAGAAAACCCTGGTTCTGGGCATTAATAATACTAGCTCTAACGACGGGTGGAATCGTTTTCTGGCGGGCGATCGCACCTTCGGGTCAAACCTCTCAACCTGCTAGCGCCCAGCAGCAGGGACAACCGCCCAAACCCGTCGAAACCGTAGCACTTGCAACCGGAAACGGGACGAGGCGCATACAACTGTTGGGTCAGGTAGAATCGAGAGAGCAAGCAACGATTCGCGCTCAAACAGACGGAGTGGTTCGACGGATTTTGGTACAACCAGGCGATCGCGTGACGGCGGGAATGACCATTGCCATCCTCGACGACTCCGACCAACAGTTAGCCGTTGCCCAAGCAAAAGCAAGACTTGCCCAGGAACGCAGTAACCTCGCTCGCTTGGAAGTAGGAACGCGACCGGAAATCATCGCCCAGAGACAAGCAGCCGTGAAATCGGCAAAAGCGCGAGAACAGGAAGCCCAAGACAACCTCGATCGCCTGATTAACCTCGTCGCAGAAGGCGCATTCTCCCAACGCAATCTAGTCGAAGCGAGAGCGACAGTAGACGATGCGCGAGGAGAACGATTAGAGGCAGAAGCCGCTTTAGCCGAAGCCGTGGCAGGTCCGATTCGAGAAGAAATTGCCGCACAACGGGCGAATGTGGCGGCAGCAGTGGCAGCTTTAAATCAATCCGAATTATCTCTACAAAGAACTCGCGTGAACGCCTTGACCTCTGGAGTCGTACAAGAAAGACAGGTCAGTCCGGGAGACTATATAGAAAGTTCGGGCGCGATCGCGACTTTAGTTGCCGGAGACAGCCTCGATGTTTTCCTCGAATTGCCGGAGGAATTGAGCGGCACGATTAGACCTGGTTTATCCGTAGAATTAAGCGCTCGCGCCTTACCGCAATGGCGAGAACGCGCCACGATTACAGGAGTCGTGCCAGCAGCCAATTCCGCATCGAGGCGACAGCGAGTGAGGGTTCGCTTAGACAATCCTCCGCCAGGATTATTGTCCGGCATGGCAGTGACGGGAACTCTGGCGTTACCATCCAATCGGTCGGGCTTTGTGGTATCTCGCGATGCGCTGACCAGAAGACAAGATCGGTGGCTCGTTTTTACTGTTGTCGATGGCAAGGCAAAGCCAATTGAAGTGGAAATGGTTGCCGATATGGGACAAGAAGTTGCGATCGACAGCGAACAATTACGCGCAGGACAACCGATTGTTTTACGAGGTGGAGATGGGCTGACCGATGGAGCGGCTGTAAGAGTAATGAATTCTGGATCGTGAAATCTAAAAATTCATTTTTGCCTTTTGCCTTTTAACTTTTGCCCTACTCATTATGAATTTTATTGAAACTGCCGTTCGCTGGCGACACGGAACCTTCGTTTTATTCTGCCTGCTAGCTATATTGGGCATTCTTTCGCTACTCAACATGCCACTGGAACTGCAACCGGGGGGCGATCGCCCGGAAATTACCATTACTACGCCCTATCCTGGTGCGGGACCAACAGAAGTCGAAGACCTAGTTACCCGTCCCATCGAAGAACGCATGGAGGAAGTTCTGGGGGTACAGGAAATCACCAGCAGTTCTCGTCCTGGTAATAGCGCGATTACCCTGGAATTTACCTGGAATAGCGATGTCAACGAGCGCTTAGTAGACATACTCAATAAATTACAACAGGTAGAAGATCTCCCCGAAGAAGCCAGCGAATCGGATGTCGAACTGGTAGGCGGCAATAGTTCGCCCATGATGTGGATAGTACTTGCTCCCAAAGAAGGCACTAACAGCGATCCCGATCGCTACCGCGATCTAGTAGAAGATCTCATCGTCCCCAGATTGCGCCGAGTCGAGGGGGTAGGACAGTTCCTTACCCCTGGCGGGCGCGAACGGGAAGTAGAAGTACGAGTCGATCCAAGAGCTATTGCAGACCGCAACCTGACCATTGGCGACGTGGTTAGAGTTCTGCGAGAGAATAACCGCGACATCCGAGGCGGTCCTTTGGTATTGGGCAGGCGAGAGTACCGAGTTCGTACTGTAAGCCGATCGCAAGAATTGGAACAAATTGAAGGATTTATCCTGCGTCGAGATGAGTCGGGTACGGTCTTTCTGCGAGATGTGGCAGAGGTGCGGATGGGACGCACAATCCAGGATAGCGCTCTAATTTTTAATGGAGAACCTGCGGTGGCGATCGGGATTATTCGCCGAGTCGGGGCAAACGTACCGGAAGTATCGAAGGGAGTACGCGAAATTATATCGGAGTTTCAGCAACAGTTTGACCGACAGGGAGAAGGCATTCGCTTTGTCTACAACTACGACGAAAACGAATACGTCGAGCAGTCGATCGCGTTGGTAGAAGGAAACTTGCTGACTGGCGCATTGCTGGCGACGGCAGTACTTATCCTTTTCCTCGGTTCGATGCGAACGGTGGCAGTCGTTGCCCTGACTATCCCGACGACTTTGATTACCGCATTCATCGTCATGTCCTTCCTAGGGCGGACGCTCAACATTATCAGTTTGGCCGGATTGGCGTTCGCCGTTGGCATGGTGGTCGATAACGCGATCGTAGTCATCGAGAATGTTTTCAGCCACTTGCAGCAAGGCAAAAGACCGATTCGAGCAGCGATCGACGGCACTCAGGAAGTTTGGGGAGCCATGTTGGGATCGACTCTGACTAACGTGGTGGTGTTTATCCCGCTAGTCGTCGTCACGGGCGAGGCAGGTCAGTTATTTACCGATATGGCGATCGCGCTTTCCGCTTCCTCGCTATTCTCTCTATTTGCCGCACTGACTCTAGTTCCCATGCTCTCCGGTTTATTCCTCAAAGAGGAGGAAGCGATGCAAATGTTTGAAGGCGGTGAATATCGAGGCGGCAATTGGTTTGAGAGGTCGGTAGCCAAAACTTCGGCAGTTTTTCGACTGTTTCAAGGCAAGTTAGAAAATTTCCTCGCTTCTACAGTAAGTTGGTCGCTTGGGCGAGGTCGCATGGTACGCCGATTGTTGGTTTTGTCTGTTCCAGTCATGCTTTTGCTGGCTAGCTTTTTCCTGCTGCCTCCTGCCGACTACTTGCCCGAAGGAAACCGGAACCTCGTATTTTGGGTGGCAGATCCTTTACCGGGAACTAGCATTCCCGAAGCGATTCGACTCTCAGAAGGTCCCAGAGGATTCTTGAGAGAGCAACCAGAAGTCGATCGCGTTATGTATATAAACAGATCGGGACGGCGCGGAATTGCCGCCATCCTCAAGCCAGAGTTTGCTACCACGCAAGGACTTGCCGATATGGTAGACCGAATGCGATCGCAAAGTAATAATTTTCCTGGCTATCGTACTCTATTTCCGACTAGATTCTCGATTTTCCAAGATCCGGGCAAACAATTTGAAATTCAAATCGTAGGCGAAGATTTGGAGAGATTGAGTCAGCTGGAGAAGCAAATTACCGATAAATTGCGGGCATTCTCTGGCGTGCAAAATGTTCGCTCCGATTATACTTCGGGTGCGGGAGAACTTCGGGTGATTCCCAATCGAGAGAGACTCGCAGAGGTTGGTCTATCCGAAGCCGAAGTAGGAACGATGGTAGAAGCAGCCCTTGGCGGTCGCTTTGCCTCGGACTACATCGATGGCAAGAAAAAACTAAATGTCTCGGTGGAGTTAAAAAACACCTTCGTACAAACCCCAGAACAATTGCGCCAACTCCCTCTCTATACCAGTCGCGGACAGGTACAGTTAGCGGACGTGGCAGAAGTACGCGAGACGACCGGACCCGATGTTATCAACCACGTCGATTTAGAGCGATCGATTACCTTAACGACTACACTAGCGCCAGACGCGCCGCTGGGAACTCTGGTCGAACAGACAGAAAACGAAGTGTTAGCCCCATTGCGAGCCAATTTACCGACAGGATATCGCTTGGAACTAGCTGGTTCTGCCGATCGCCTCTCTGAAACGGTATCTCAACTCGCTTCTGCTTTCGTGCTTTCGGTACTGATTACCTACTTATTGCTGGTGGCGCTCTACCGCTCTTTCCTTTATCCTTTCGTTATCATGGCAACCGTGCCGATGGGGATGAGTGGGGCGATGTTGAGTTTGGTGATTGCCAATCGAATTCCCGGTTTAATCGTCCCTCTGGATATGATTACCGCCCTGGGATTCGTTATTTTAACGGGCGTGGTGGTCAATAATGCGATTCTACTGGTAGACCGAGCCTTGCAGCTTCAAGAGGAAGGTAAAGATTACGATGACTCTTTGTATCATGCAACGCGCGATCGCCTGCGGGCTATCTTTATGTCCGCTGGAACCAGCGTCTTAGGAATGCTCCCGCTAGCCGTCGTTCCGGGACAAGGGGCGGAACTCTATCAAGGGTTGGGGATCGTCCTCACGGGCGGTCTTGCCTTTTCGACGATTTTGACTCCCACCGTCGTTCCCGCACTGATGGGACTGCTGGGCGATTTTTCCGGTCGCAAGCCATCCAAACCCAACAAGGGAGAAATCGCCGAACCCGTAATAGCAGACGGCAATGGCAAAGCGATCGCATTGACTAATCGGGCAGACAACTAGGCAATCAAAGGAAAGAGAACAAAAATGCAAAAATTCATTCCCCTGATAGCCAGAACATTTCTCGCTATAATCTTTGTTCACTCTGGATTTGGTAAAGCGTTCTTTGATTTCGCTAGTACTCAGCAGCAGATGGCTGAAGCAGGAATCCCAATTCCATTTGTCGTTTTGATTTTTACAATCGCCTTCCAAATTGTCGGGGGCATATCTTTAATCCTGGGATACAAGGCTAAAATTGGGGCTATTTTACTGATAATTTTCTTAGTTCCTGCCACCCTTGTTTTTCACAATCCAATTGCCGATCCAACTCAGACAATTGATTTCATGAAAAACTTGGCCATCTTGGGAGGCTTGTTAATGGTCGTTTCCTTTGGTTCGGGACCATTGAGTTTAGATGGAAGGGCTGACTCTTTGAAGATGTCTTCTAGACTTCAAGATTAAAAGCTCCATATGCCAGAAAAAATGGCACAACATACAAAAAGAAAAAAGATGCTCTACTCTCGTAAGATTGTGCTACGACTATCAATTTTTCTAACAGTCATGGCGATCGCATCTAATACCATTTTTCATTCATTAATGACACAGATAGTCGATCGCCCTCACCCCCAACCCCTCTCCCAAATAGGGAGAGGGGAGAAGAACGTCGATCGCGAAAACCTGAAAGTTGGTATTGGTATAAGATCTATTTGACCTGAGGAATTGAAGGTCTTGCTAAGGAATTAAAACAGGAGGAAGCTAAATAATACAATGCTTTTATTGAAAAGAATGCCAATAAATTAATTTAATATCAGATCCGGTTGAACAAACACAATAACCAGTAGTGCGAGCTTCTAGCTCGCGTTCGAACAGGCATGAAAAGCGAACGAGATGTATGCGCTTTGTCGAGCGCACGCTACGATGAGCGCACTGCACTACATAATATTACGGTCAATTAAACGGATTTATATAAAGCGATCGCATACCACATTTAAATATTCTTTGGCAACTGACGCAGGTGCAGCGATGCCCGAAAGCGACTAAAGCCAACGCGAGGTTTACCCCAGGAAGTATACCAGTAAATATCCTGAATAGCTGCATTTTCACTAGGATTACCATACCAATCGAAATGGATGAGTCCTAGATTGTTCGTGCCGACTACTTCTTTGCCCTCTTGAAACCAGCGATTCTGCCATAGCCACTTAACAAAGTTATACAGCCAATTCGGTTTCTGTTGCCCCCTAAGCCAAGGAACGTTTTTTCCCCACTCAGGGATTTGTATGGGTTGACGGGGAATCCATTCAAGGGAACATTTCCAATCTGGCAACGAGCGATCTGTATGCCTAACCTCAATCATTTCTGGCAGATTCGTCCAGCCAATCCAAAAGCGCCGACGCTCTGGCATCAAAATTGACTTCGCTTTAGTATGAATGAGTTGAGTCATCAACTCTGAATTTTTCAGGGCGCTTGAAGTGAACTGAGTTAAAAGATGCGGCTTGAAAGACTTTTCGGAGTCTGAGACGACTGAATCGGAAGGGCGGCGCGACCAATAATCCAAACGTGCCGTGGCGCTGTAGTGAATGTCGCCAGAAAGAATAATAACGCGATCGCGTCCTTCAAAAAGCGTAGCTAAAAACGCAGCTAAGCCAGAGGCGTTCATATTCCAGCCATCCCCTACATCGGCATTAAAAACTTTGCCCTGCTTTAAATACCATTGTTGAATGCCAGCGATCGCCTGCAAGGTAAATATATTAGTTGGCGAAATAACTAGAGTCGCTTTAATGTTCGATCGCGCTTGCTGCAATACCGATCGCAGTTGCCGCTCGAAGGCACTCGGACAGAGTAAGGCTGGCGGAGCAATGGGGTCGCGATCGGCTGGGTAGCCGCGCCAAGTACGAGTATCCAGAACGATAACCTCATGGCTGCCGCCTCTAACTGTATAATGCCATCTAAGGGCTTCTGGCGAGCGGTCTAACACCAAAAACTGTCCGTCCAAACGCATTTTGGGAAGACTTGTCAGCGGATCGGATTCGGGTAAACCAAGATAGCACGCGATCGCCTCCTCTGCTGTCTTATCCCCTCCCGCCGATGCCGACCACTTGCTCGCTGCTTCCAGGAGTTTGGCTCCCGATTGCCCATCTTGAAATTGCTCTGGCGTATTTCCCCACCCTTGAAAGACGGCATAAGCCAATAAAGCGTTTTGAACTACACGCCGCCCTAGCGGTTTTCCCAATACCCGCAGGCACCACGCTTGATTCAAATACCAATCATCGCTGATATCGTGGTCGTCAAAGATAGTGTATCTGGGAACGTTGGCAAGCGCCCGTCGTACTTTCCAGATCGTGCTAGCAAACTGCTGCAAGTCTTTCAATTCCCGATCCCATTGCTTAGCTGCTTGTCGATCCTGACAAATCTCGCGCCCTTTAGGAAATGGCTCCAACCAAAAAACCTGGGACCAGGCGAACAGATAAATGGCGTAATACTCTCCCAATCCAAACAAATGACTTTTAGCCAATTCTGCTTTGTCGCGAATCCCTGCGGTAAATCCTGCTTGCTCGCATGCAATTTTACTGCGCTGTCCCGGCTTTAACTGCTTTGAGGTTAGATGAGAGACTTTTGACGATGGCAGTAATGGCAGTTGTTCCTGCCAACCGAGTAAAAGGTCGCCAACTTCAGTCAGCGCATACAGCAAGGGATCGGCAACATCGTCGCCATAAATCTGATCGCCTGTCAGAAAAAGTTGATGGGGTCTAAAATCGGGTAAGGCTGCATTGTGTTCGAGCAAACTATCCAAAATGGGCAGCGCATCGTAACCTTTGCCATGAGGTTTACGACAAGATCCATACACGATCTGCAATCGATCTAGGTCTTCAGGCGGTAAGGCGAACGTGGGCAGTTGATGTGGGAAATAGCTAATCGGAACTAAAGACAAACTCGGAGAAGTTAGCACTTGCTGCAAGGTTTGTCGATCGCCTTCCGTCCCAGTAAAGCTTAAGTCATAAGCATAGATTTGTCCCGATCGCAAGAAATCGCCGTTCTGCGATTGAGCCGTTACTGCAACTATGTGTAGATACCGACCGAGGGCAACCGTCGTCCGCTCTCCAGCCATTGCTAACGCACCGACGACATTCCCACTGTCAGCAGTCTCGTACACCTCGATCGCAACCCGACGCGGTTCTTTAAGGGCAACCCAAACCGTCACCGACTCTGACGAGGTATGTTGCAAGATCGGACCTGCCAGAATCAGTGGCAATCTCTCTAAGCGATCGCGAAAAGAAATCTCGGACATAGTTTTATTGTCGATGAGATATTCAGTCTAGTGCAAGGGGACACCTCTAAGGACGGCAGTCGGAAGGCAGAAGTCGGAATTAGAAAGAAGTCACTACTAACCACTAACCACTAACTAAGAAGTTGAAAATTTTTATGACCCAGATGTAACGCCAAGCGCGTAAATTGGGAACGCTTAGGATTAATAGAAATCTCGATAAGAAACCAAACAGCGATCGCTCTATCATGACAAGTCAGTCAAACGCAACAGATAATTTAACTCTTGGCAACCAATCTGAAACCAAAACGCCACTGACTGCCGCCCATCTCCTAGAGAGGTACGCAGCGGGGGAAAGAAAATTTAGACAGGTACAGCTTAAAAAAGTCGATCTCAAAGGTGCAAATCTAGTACAGATCGACCTCAGAGGAGCCGATCTCAGTTATGCCAATCTCAGAGAAACAGATTTGAGTAGTGCTGACTTGAGAGACGCTTGTCTCGATGGAGCCGATCTTTACAAAGCCAATTTAAGTCGAGTTAATTTACAAGGCGCTCGTTTGGGAAAAGCTAACTTAAAAGAAGCCAATCTAACTAGAGCCTCTTTAGAGCAAGCACACCTCGAAGGCGCTTTTTTGACTAAGGCGTTGATGAGTCGGGCTAATTTAAAAGAAGCGCATTTAATTGGCGCTCATTTGAACGAAGCCGATTTGGGATACGCCAATCTCAGCAATGCCTATCTAGATAGCGCTTACTTGATCCAAGCCAACATCCAAAAAGCTAATCTAGAAGAAGCTAGTTTGATAGGAGCGTTTTTCAGTGGAGCCAGCTTGAGAGGAGCCAATTTTCACGGCGGTTACTACACCGATAAAACGAATTTCGATACTTCTTTTGACCCCGTTGGTGCGGGATTGCGGAAAGTCCAAAAGACGACTCTCGAAGAACTTCTAAGCGCTTTCAAGCATCTGAGCGAATCTGCTAGTCGTTACATCGGCCCTAAAATGACAGCGAGATATTGGGAGTCTTCCCGTCCCGAATTTGAGTGGCTCCACCAAAAGTTTCGGGTTAGTTCTTCCGGTCAGATTTCGTTTTCTGGCAGTACGACAGAGCCTCTGACTTTTGCCCAATTAAAGTATGGCTATAGATGGGTCAATAACTTCGTCGAGTCCTGCTCTGCGATCGTCCAAGAATTTCCCAATCTCATCGATCGCAGCAAACTAGAGTTTTACTCGTCCCAAGACAATCGTGACAATTAAATCAAATCAACTCTCGCACGTCAGCCACTTCCCCTTTAACAGCAGCGGCAACCACCATTGCCGGACTCATCAGTAAGGTGCGTCCCGTTGCCGAACCCTGACGACCTTTAAAATTGCGGTTAGATGAAGAAGCACTGATTTGATCGCCTTGGAGTTTGTCGGGATTCATCGCCAGACACATCGAACATCCCGCTTCTCGCCATTCAAACCCTGCTTGCAGGAAGATTTTATCCAATCCTTCCGCCTCCGCCTGCTTTTTCACCCGTTCCGAACCTGGAACGACGAATGCTTTAACGCCCTCTGCCACGCGTTTTCCTTTAGCGAATTTAGCTGCTTCGCGCAGGTCGCTAATGCGTCCGTTGGTGCAGCTACCGATGAAGCAGACATTCACTTTGGTGCCTTTAATTGGCTGTCCGGGCGTTAATTTCATGTAGCTATAGGCTTCTTGAGCGATCGCGCGATCGCTTTCTGCTAACATTTCAGGAGTGGGAATCGATTCGCTGACCCCAATGCCTTGACCCGGCGTAATTCCCCAAGTTACCGTCGGTTCGATCTCAGACGCATCAAAAGTAACGAGATCGTCATAAACCGCATCGTCGTCGCTGCGAATACTTTTCCACCATTCGACGGCTTTATCCCAGTCTGCGCCTTTGGGTGCAAAGTCTCTTCCCTTTAAATATTCAAACGTCACTTCATCGGGATTGATATAGCCGCATCTGGCGCCGCCTTCGATGGACATATTGCAAACGGTCATTCTCTCTTCCATCGACATTTGCTCGAAAGTCGTGCCAGCATATTCGTAGGCGTAGCCGACTCCGCCTTTCACCCCTAGCTTGCGAATGATGTGCAAGATAACATCTTTGGCATAAACGCCTGGTGCTAAAGTGCCGTTAACTTCAATTTTACGAACTTTTAGTTTCGATAGCGCTAGAGTTTGGGAGGCTAGGACATCGCGGACTTGAGATGTGCCGATCCCAAACGCGATCGCGCCGAATGCGCCGTGCGTAGACGTGTGAGAGTCGCCGCAAGCGATCGTCATTCCGGGTTGGGTCAATCCTTGTTCTGGTGCGATGACGTGGACGATCCCTTGATTTCCCGAACCGATATTATAGAAGCGAATTCCGTAGTCTTTGGCATTTTTTTCGATCGCCACCATCATTTCTTCGGCGAGATCGTCTAGAAAGGGACGGGCTTGGTTTTCTGTCGGAACGATATGATCGACTGTAGCGACGGTGCGTTCTGGATACAATACTTTTAGTCCGCGAGCGCGCAGCATGGAAAAAGCTTGGGGACTGGTGACTTCGTGGATTAAGTGCAAGCCAATAAATAACTGAGTCTGACCTGAAGGCAAAATTTTAACGGCGTGTGCTTCCCAAACCTTATCAAATAACGTTCCTTTACTCATGTAATCGGTCTTAACTGCTAGTGGTTAAAGCTTTAAAGATATATTCAATCTTAGCTCTTAATGGATAGTAGCGGCATGAGAAAAATATTTTAATTTAATTATTACAAAAAATTTTCTATTTATAGTTATGCTATGCAATTAAATCAAATTAATGTTGAATGCTAAATGCTATAATTGTCTTTTTAATCGTTGCGATCGTTGTTGCTTTAATTTGGCTCAGACCTATTCTGAGAGAAATTAGACGCGATCGCTTAAAAAATAAATTTTTCCCATTACATTGGAGAGCAATCATCGAGCAAAATATTCCTTGCTATCAAACCCTTCCACGTTCCTTACAGCAACAACTTCATGGACACATAAACGTTTTTTTAGCCGAGAAACAATTTCTAGGCTGTGGAGGATTACAGATAACTGATGAAATTAAACTGACTATTGCTGCTCAAGCTTGCCTTCTCTTACTCAATCAAAAAGGAAATTATTATCCAAAACTTAAGTCAATTCTCGTTTATCCAGGTGCATATATTGTAAAAACAACAACTCCTATTAGCGATTACTTAGTAGAAGAAAAGCAAGAAATTAGACTCGGTGAATCTTGGTATAGAGATCGAATTGTCCTTTCCTGGGAACAGATAAAATACGATACAAAAAATTGGCAAGACGGACATAACGTTATCCTTCACGAATTTGCTCATCAGCTAGATGGAGAGGATGGAAGTTTAAATGGCGTACCCCTTCTCGATCGCCAATCGGATTATATGACTTGGGCGCGTGTTTTTGAAAGAGAATACAAGCAATTGTGCAGCGATATCGAATTAGGTTTGAGGACAGCGATCGATGCATATGGCGCAACTAACCCAGCAGAATTTTTTGCAGTTGCGACAGAAACTTTCTTTGAAAAACCTCAACAAATGAAACAGAAACACCCCGAACTTTATGCCGAACTAAAACATTACTATAAATTCGATCCACTTGAATGGATTTAGAAACGACCAAAATAATAGCTAGAAACCCAAGAAAAATTCGAGTTAAATCCGAGTTAAAAAATCCTAGAAAAGCGATCGCAGCAGCTAGAGCTTGAAAAAATACCTTTTAACTCATCAACTATGACGATACCACAAAAGTCTTACAGTTTTTGCGGGCAATTACTCAGATTGTCTCAGAAAAACATAGTTTTGTAGTTAGCAATCTAAATCAAAGTAGTTTGACAATAAAGTCAGTGTCAAAATCTAGCCCTAACCGCGACAATACGGAAAACCGTATCTCCACAGAACTTTCAACTCCTCTAAAATAGTTAATGAACTCCGTCAGGAGTAGCATGATATAAATTTTAAACGGGTTCTTATAAAGGCTAGGGAATATGGGATTTTTTGATTCAGAAGTCGTTCAGCAAGAAGCTAAACAGTTATTTGAAGACTATCAATCCCTGATGCAACTTGGAAGCGAGTACGGGAAATTTGACAGAGAAGGGAAAAAAATCTTTATCGAAAAAATGGAGCAGCTTATGGAGCGCTATAGAATCTTTATGAAGCGCTTCGAGCTATCGGAAGATTTTATGGCGCAAATGACGGTACAGCAGCTTAAAACTCAACTCAGTCAATTTGGCGTGACACCCGAGCAAATGTTCGATCAAATGCATATGACCCTAGAACGGATGAAATCTGAGATTAAAGATTAATTAACATTTTAATTTAGCATTTAGTTAAGTTTGAGTGAAGTACCCTAAAGCTTTTAGGCTTTTATAAGAAAATTTTTATAACCAGCAGCGACGATTCTGCTCGAATTAAAACCCTAAAAGATTTTGAAGGGATTTGGAAACGTTCGAAAATGTCCATTGACTTAACGAGTTTGAAAGGACTGCACCATCTCGCATGCGAGGTAGTGCGGTTAAACAACCATATTGCTTGTAGGGGCGGGTTTTGTTTTTAAGTTACTAATTTCACTAAAAATCCTAGCTAAACCCGCCCTTACCGATATTGCGGGCAATCAAACAGATTTAATATAAATTCAGCAACGCCGGAAAAGTATGACAAGTCATACCATTTCTAATACCATTTTGGATGAAAGGATTGGGAACCCCTTTCTACGATTGAATTGTGTAAATTCATCTATCGCCTTCTTATTTCAAATTTGTATAACAAAGAACGCTACAGACGATCGAGGAAAAAGCCTGATACACAGATCTGCTGACTAATTGCGAACCGACGCGGACTCCCACGAAATAGAGGAGCATCGGCGAATTGGTATTATTGTTCGTCCATCAAAGTCGATCTCAATCTCAATCTGATAGGCACGATCGATTAGCTAATACCAATTTTCAGGTTTTCGCGATCGACACTCCCCTCTCCCAAATAGGGAGAGGGGTTGGGGGTGAGGGCGATCGACTATCTGTGTCATTAATGAATGAAAAATGATATAAGCCCAAAGTTAGTAATATGGTAGATTATTTCTGATTTCCGATTTTTAAGATGATTCTAGGTTTCGATCCGGGGCGAGATAAATGTGGCGTGGCGATCGTAGGATTGGATCGTCAACTTCTCTATCATCAAGTAGTGAGTGCGGCTGTAGCCCTTGACACTATTAAATCTTTATGTCAGCAATTTGCTATCGAACGGCTAGTCATAGGAAACCAAACGACTGCCAAACAGTGGCGACAGCAATTAAAAGAACATTTACCCCCCTCAGTATCGATAAAGATGGTAGACGAGCGAAATAGTTCCCTGGAGGCACGCGATCGCTACTGGCAAATGTATCCGCCCCAGGGACTGCAACGCTTAATTCCGCAAGGGATGAGAGTACCGCCGCGTCCGGTTGACGATATCGTTGCAATTCTGTTGATTGAAAGATATTTACAAAACGTATAAAACTAAAGGGGAAAGCACAATTCAAGATATACAGGATATAAAAGAATATCCAAGAATTCCGAAAGTCTTACGATTCACCTACCCGAACGATGTGACCATTTGGCATGAGCCTGGTGTTAGTTTGATAGGATTTTAGGGAATTCTATAGGTTGAAGCTTCTAAAACTTGTTTATTTAAGTAAAACGTAGCCATGACGACTGCTAACCCTTCCTCTCAAAGTCCCCTAATCATCAGGGATTTTAATGCTGAAAAACAGGCTGAGTTTTTTGAAAAGCTTAAACAGAATCGATTTAGCGGTCAATTGGTGCTGACAAACCCTAAGGGAGAGAGGTGGTTCTTCTATTTCTACTTGAGTCGAATTATCTATGCAACAGGTGGAATTCACCCCGTCAGACGCTGGAGACGAAACCTAATTACTTATTTTCCCCAAATCGCTTCCCAACCCTCAACCGTGCAGGTCGATCTCGCCAACATCGCCCCCGATAAGTTAAAAATTTGTTGGGAATACGAACTATTGTGTCTGTGGGTAGAACAGCAAAAAATCATGCGGGAACAAGCCGCCAAAATGATTCGCGCCTCCATCGTCGAGATCCTATTCGATATCACTCAAGGAATGGCAGTAGCGTGCGAAATCAAGCCAAATATCCTGCTTCCTCCCAGACTGGTTTTAATCGATGGCGAGCAAGTTATCGCAGAATCCCAGCAGTCCTGGCAAGCTTGGCAAGAAGCCAAAATTGCCGATCGCTCTCCCAATTCAGCACCAATCATTCGCCAAAGCGAACAACTGCAACAAAAAACCTCTCCCCAAGTCTATCAAACCCTCAGCCAACTCCTCGACGGGCAACAAACGCTGCGCGACCTGTCAATCCGCATGAAGCGACATGTCTTGCCAGTGATTAGTTCGCTGCTACCATACATCCAAATGGGTTTGGTGGAATTGATTAGCGTTCCCGATCTTGCCTCTCCCGTTGCTCCTCCACCGACTCCTAGCGGAGGTACGCCAGCCCCGATAACTTCTGGCAAAGCTCCCTTAATTGCCTGCGTGGACGACAGTCCCCTGATGTGCCAGACAATGGAGAAAATCCTCACGGCTGCTAATTATCAATTTGTCGGCATTAACGATCCGCTCAGAGCGATCGCTATTTTGCTCGCCCGCAAACCCGATCTGATCTTTCTCGATCTCGTCATGCCCAACGCCAACGGCTATGAAATTTGCGGTCAGTTGCGCCGAATGACTTTTTTCAAAGATACTCCCATCGTCATTCTCACCGGCAATGATGGCATCGTCGATCGCGTTAGAGCCAAGATGGTTGGATCTACGGACTTTATCAGCAAACCCGTCGATCCGGAGATAGTGATCGGTACGATTCGCAAACATCTCAGACAAGAAAGTCTCGCCTAGTTCTCTACCTAAATCAAGATTTAACGGTAGACTAAATTTTAAATTCTATAAAAACTGTTACGCCGATAAAATTTCTGGGAATGCTATACGTAGCTCTTGAAATCGACTAGCTAACAGCAGCCATTATTTCCAATCCCTGCTCTGGTTCTTTTGCGCGTTAATTGAGGTAAATGTCATGGGTACAGCCCTAGTTGTTGATGATTCTCTGACAGAACAAAAAATTATTACAAGTTGCTTGGAAAAAGAAGGCATCAATGTTCTGATCGCCTCTAGCGGAGAAGAAGCCCTAGAGAAAGTTAAAAGCACTCGCCCCGATGTTATCGTCCTAGACGTGGTACTGCCGGGGCGAAGCGGTTTTGAAATCTGCCGCCAACTTAAAGCCGAAGCCTCTACCAGCACCATTCCCATTATCATCTGTTCGACCAAAGGGAGCGAAATGGATAAATTTTGGGGAATGAAGCAGGGAGCAGATGCCTACATTCCCAAACCGATCGATCAAGCAGAGTTCGTGCAAACTGTCAAGCAACTAATTAAGCAATAAGGCTGAAAATCAATAGCCTATCTATCGAAAAATAGTAAAGGAGAAATACATATGATGTCCGATGCGTTCCTGCGGGATCTCGGACAAACTGCCTCAGGATCGGGCGGGCGAGGACGAGAAGAGCAGTTTTTGCGATTTTATCTAGAGCCAGATACGAAAGTGATGTTACCAGTGGCTCAATTGACAGAAGTACTTACCATTCCCCTCGGTCAGATTATTCCCATTCCCCACATGCCCGCTTGGGTAATGGGAGTTTATAACTGGCGAGGGGAAATTCTTTGGATGGTAGATTTGGGACAATTGGTCGGACTGACTCCCTGGCATCAGCAATCTTTCAAAGGCTCGACTTACAGAGCCTTTGTTCTTAAGAGCGCTGGCAAATCCGAAACGGCAGCTAAAAGCCAAACCCTCGGTTTAGTTATCAGTAGAGTCGATGATATAGAATGGTGCGACCCAGCACAAATCCAATCGCCGCCAGCCTCAGCAGTAGAGCCAGGATTGGCTCCTTTTCTGCGAGGGTTTTGGGTAAAACCCGATGGCGAGATTCTCGTCGCCCTCGAAGGAGAGGCGATTATGGCAGCTATGCCCAAATCGTAAATTCTCACTAAACACAGATAGATGACTATCTCAGACGAGCCTGACCGACAACAATGAAAGGGCAAGGTTAAGGCTTGTATTTTCAGGTTATTATTTTCGGATTATAAATAACAAATAATGAGATTTTTTAGCCGATGATGTTAATTCGGCAGATAATACGGGAATTCTATTAAGTGAAACTCTCCAAGTTGCTCAAGGCTCTCCATTGCGATCGCAAGATGACTAATTTACTGAATTTTTGACGAGGTTGACTTTATGACTCAGATTCCTCCTAAATCCGATCCTAAAGATTTTGTTAACAGTCGTCTGCCAGAAGACGATCGCGCGTTTCTGACAGACCAAACAGCCTCTGGCGACGAGCTGCCAACTCAAGCCTTTTACGCCGAATCAGAAGCGATCGCCGATGACAAAGAGCCGCTCCTAGAGTCAGAAGAAGCAGCGATCGAGCCTTGGGAACATCAAGCAATGCCGCGCAAGTCAGGTTGGGGACAAAAGCTGAATCTCAAGACGAAAGCAGCAGTGCTGGCACTGGCGATCGGAATTATTCCCGCCGTGGCGATCGGGTCGATCGGTTACTACGCCGCCTCACAATCGGAAACGCGACAAGTTTACACTGCCAAAAAAACCCAAGTCGATGCTCTTTCACAAGTCTTGACCAACTTCTTAGCCGAACGCTACGGGGATATCCAGGTGATGGCTGATTTGTCAGTTCTGGCAGATCCTCGACTTAGAAACACGACATCGCTCCAGGAAAAGCAAGCCAGATTAGAACAGTACATCAAGAGCTATAAAGTCTATGAGAGCATTGTCGTCATAGATATGAAGGGCAATCCCATCGTGCAAGCAGGATCGAATGACAGACCTGCCAATTTTCTTGAGAAAAAAGTCGATTACTATATGGAAGTTCTCAAGACCGGCCGTCCTGCCCACTCGCAACGTCCATCAGTTGTAACTGGAAAATATGCTTTGTTTTTCGCTGCGCCAATCAAAGACTCGGTAACGGGGCAAACCATCGGCGTTATTCGCACTCTCGTTCCGATTAAAGTGGTCGAAGATTTAATTAAACCCTTTACTAATGAAGCCAATGAAGTCCATTTGGTAGATAAATCGGGTAAAGTTTTCTTGGCTCCAGAAGGCGAGCAAAAACTGGTGGGTCAGTCTTTAGACAAAGAATACCCCGAATTTGAAGCGAAACTATTGACCGATCGAACGGGTCTTACTACCCTGCGAGATGCTCAGAAAAACTCGAACGTTCTTTTAGCTTACTCAACCCTACAAAAACGAACCGACCTACCTGATTTTGACTGGCGCATATTATTGAGCACTCCAACATCGACTGCTTTTGCCGCTCGGAGACAGTTATTGCTAACTACTTTGTTGGGAACGGGAGCAACTGCGATCGCAGTTGGTATTATCGCCGTTCTCCTAGCCGAACGCCTCACTCGACCGATTATATCGGCAGCCGAAGCCGTAGAAAAAATCGGTCGCGGCGAATTGGATACTCGCGTGGCGGTATCCGGGGAAGACGAATTAGCGGCTTTGGGAGCCAACATCAACGTCATGGCGGCTCAGCTAGAAACGTTGGTGCACGAACAAGCCGTATCGGTCGAACAAGCTCAGCTCCTCAAAGATCTTACAGTTAGAATTTCTCAAGCGCTGGATGTCGATACGATTTTTAGGACGACTGTAGAAGAAATTCGCAAGGCAATTGTATCGGATCGCGTTATTGTCTATCTCTTCGACAAAAACTGGAAAGGCACGGTCGTTGCCGAATCGGTGGTATCGGGCTTCCCCAAAGCGCTAGGCGCGCAAATCGCCGATCCTTGTTTTGCCCAAAACTATGTCCAGAAATATAAGAAAGGTCGCGTTCAGGCAACGCCCGATATTTACAATGCCGGGTTGACCGACTGTCACCTCGCACAACTCGCCCCCTTCAGCGTCAGAGCCAATCTCGTCGCGCCTATCGTCGCTAGTGGAGAATTGCTAGGCTTGCTGATCGCTCACCAATGTTCCGGGACTCGCAATTGGCAAGTCGGCGAGATCGACTTCTTCACTCAAGCGGCTATCCAAGTCGGTGCGGCGATCGATCGTACTAACCTCTTGCAGCGACAGCAAATCGAAGCCGAACGGGCAGGAGCTCTTAGAGATATTACCTTGGAACTGGCTCAAAAAGTTACGAAGGAGGAAATTCTCGCGCAACTACCGCTCGATAAGGTTCGTCATGCCCTCAGTTGCGATCGCATCATTCTCTACCAATTCGATAAAACCTGGAAAGGAACGGTCATTGGCGAGTCGGTAGCCGAGGAATTTCCTAAAGCCTTGGGAGCGCAAATCGCCGACCCCTGCTTTGCCGAGAACTACGTCCAGAAATATAAGAAAGGTCGCGTTCAGGCAACGCCCGATATTTACAACGCCGGGTTGACCCAATGCCACCTCAAGCAGCTAGAACCCTTCAGCGTCAAAGCTAATTTGGTTACGCCAATCGTGACGAGCGGCGACTTGCTGGGCTTGTTGATCGCTCACCAGTGTTCCGGCACTCGCCAGTGGGAAGAAGCGGAAATTAACTTCTTGGCTCAGGTGGCAACGCAAATCGGTCTGGCACTCGATCGCACCAATTTGCTAGACAAACAGCGTCTATCCGAGCTAGCACAGCGCAAAGAAAAAGAAAAATTGCAACAGCGAGCGCTGGAATTACTCATGCAAGTCGATCCGCTCACCCAGGGAGACTTGACCATCCGCGCCACCGTCACCGAAGACGAAATTGGTACCATTGCCGACTCCTACAACTCCACTATCGAAAACTTGCGCAAAATCGTCTCCCAGGTGAAAGAAGCCGCTCAAAAAGTAGCCCTGACCACCAGTAATAACGATGCCTTGGTCGCTGCCCTCTCCCAAGGCGCCATGCAGCAAACCGGAGAAATCGCCGCCGCCCTAGAACGCATTCAGGCGATGACCAACTCCATTCGCGCGGTTGCCCTCAGCGCCGAGCAAGCCGAAGAAGCGGTAGACCAAGCAGCTCAGACAGTAGAAGAGGGAGATGCTGCCATGAACCGCACCGTAGAAGGGATTATGGCAATTCGTCAGACGGTAGCAGAAACGGCGAAAAAAGTCAAGCGTCTCGGCGAATCGACCCAGAAAATTTCTAAAGTCGTCAATCTGATTAGTAGCTTCGCCGACCAAACCAACCTGCTTGCGCTGAACGCTTCGATTGAGGCGGCGCATGCGGGAGAACAAGGTCGAGGCTTCGCGGTGGTCGCCGATGAAGTGCGAAACCTAGCGCGGCAGTCTGCCGAAGCAACCGCAGAAATCGAAAAAGTCGTAGCGGAGATTCAGGCAGAAACTAACGATGTAGTCGCGGCGATGGAAGAAGGCACCGAACAGGTGGTTATGGGAACCAAACTAGTAGAAGAAACTCGTCAAAGCCTCAACCGCATTGCCTCAGCCAGCGAACAGATCGGTCAGTTAGTAGAAGCGATCGCCAAAGCAACCGAAGAACAAACCGAAGTGTCCGAAGTCGTCAGCCAATCCATGACGGGGATTGCCGCGATCGCCAATGAAACCTCATCCTCTGCGACCGACGTGTCAGCCTCCTTCAAAGAACTCCTCGCAGTCGCGCAAGCCCTCCAAGAAAGCGTCGGCAAATTCAAAGTTAGTTAAGCGCGAGAAGTGAGTTGTGAGTCGGCAGTCGTTTCTCACTCCAACCATCGGCAACTAACCTTCGCCAACCAATCGTCCAGCAACTACTAACCGCTAAGCATGACCCAGACCCCTCCTAAGCCCAATTTCAAAAAAATCGCTAACGATCGCAGTTTAATATCTCAATCTCCTCAAAGAGAGACGCGGACTCCATCGCCACAGCTAGTGCCTTCTCCAAGCCAAATCGAGCTATTAGACGCGCCTAAAGAAGGTAAAGCCAACCTTTGGCAAAACCTGAGCTTTCGATGGAAACTGGCGATATTGCTGATTGCTGGGGCTGCCCTGCCAACAATCGGCGTAACTCAGGGAATTGTTTGGTACAGTCAAAAGACCGCTCAAGACACGCTCAAAGAAACGGTTGCATCGAATGCAAGCGGATTCCAAGAAGATTATATTCACTGGCTACGACTGGAGAGTTCGGGACAGGTTCAGGCGATCGCCGACGTACTTGGGGCAAGCAAAATAGATTTGCAAAATCCCGCACAAATCAAAGCCAACCAAACGCTATTGCAAAGTCTGATCGTTCCCTCCAAGATCGAACAAGAGCGACTTGACGGATGGAAAAGCTTCAGAATCATCGCTAACGCCCAGGGAAAAACGATCGCTCAGTTCCTGAGAGTTCATAAAGATTATCCCCTAGGAACCGCTGCCGAAGATCGCAGCGAGGCAATTGAAAATGTCTCTTTACCCACAGGAATCGATCTCGGAAATATTGCGATCGTTAAAGAATCCCTACGCCTCAAACGCCCGCTCAAGGGAATCGAACTGCTCGATCGCTCGGTCATCCAAAAGTTGGGGTTGGGAGAGCAGTTTAAGGCTTCCGATGCTAACAAAGGGATAAAAGGACTGACTGCGATGGCAGTCGAACCGATCGAGGTCAACGGCAAAGTAGTAGGAATTGCGATCGCAGGAGTACTTCTTAACCGAAACAACATCTTAGTCGATACCTTCCGAGAATATTACGGCTCAGAAGCCAGTTTATATGCAGGCGACTTGCGAGCCAGCACGACGATAGCCGCAGCCGACGGAAAAAATCGAGCCATCGGCGATCGCGCTGCCGAAGCCGTCAAGAAAGCCGTTCTCGGCGGCGGAAAAAGATTCCCTTGGCGCGAAGAGATCGGCGGTAAGCCCTATCTGACCTATTACCTACCCCTATACGACTATCGACAGGATTTGAATCCCCAGCAAGCCAAACCAGTCGGAATGCTTGCTGTTGGAACTGCCCCAGAGACTTTAAATAGCGCCGTGAATAGCGTTCGCATCGTCGGCTACGGCATTGGCTTAGTGTTCTTGCTGGCGGCTGGCGCGATCGCAATCCCGGTAGCAGGAACATTTTCCCGTCCGCTACGGCGCTTGCAAGATTTTGCTAGAGGGATCGCTAACGGCGAAAAGATCGCTGGGTTAGCGGATACGGCTCGTCGAGATGAAATTGGAATTCTCTCTCAAGAACTCGATCGCATGGCGACCAAGATGGAGGCTAACCTAACAGCCCTGCGTCAAGAAAAAGCTCGCGAACAACTTCTCAAAGAAGTCACCTTGGATCTGAGCCAATACCCTCAAGTGAAAAATGCTTTCGAGATCGCCTTAGAAAAGCTTCGGATCGACCTCAATGTCGATCGCGCCTTTTTCTATCGCTTCGATGAAGAAACTTTAGCCGGAGAGGTCGTCGCTGAATCGGTAGCCCAAGGCTTGCCTCGCGCTCTAGGGGCTTTAATTACAGACCACTGTTTCCAAGATCGGCTTGCTGAGGAGTATCGTCGAGGTCGCATCCAAGCCCTATCCAATATTTATGAATCTGGATTAGCGGATTGCCACATCAAAATGCTAGAGGCGTTTGCCATCAAAGCTAACTTGGTGGTGCCTATTCTGCGCGGCAGTCGCCGCATCCTAACGGGTTTATTGTCCGTCAACCAGTGTTCGGAATCTAGAGTTTGGCAGCCAAGTGAAATCGAGCTACTAACGCAGATTGCAACGCAATTCGGTCTAGCGATCGACCGAGCGAACCTAATCGAGAAGACTGAGATCGCCGCAGAACGCGCTCAAGCCATCAAAGACCTTACGCTCAAGATATCTCAGTCCCTCGATTCCAAGACAATCTTCGATACGGCTGTGGCAGAGATCCGCCAAGCGATTCGTACGGATCGCGTCATTATCTATCAGTTCGACAAAAACTGGAAAGGCACCGTAGTTGCCGAATCCGTTGCCGACGAATTCCCCAAAGCGCTAGGAGCAGAGATCGCCGACCCCTGCTTTGCCGACAAATACGTCCAGAAATACAAACAAGGTCGAGTTCAACCAACTCCCGATATTTACAAGGCTGGCTTGACCGAATGCCACCTCAAACAACTCGAACCCTTTGGCGTCAAAGCTAACTTGGTTGCACCTATTGTGGTAGGGGAAGATTTATTGGGCTTATTGATTGCCCACCAGTGTTCGGCTCCCCGCAACTGGGAGCCGGCAGAAGTGGACTTTTTTGCTCAGTTGGCTACGCAAGTTGGACTGTCGCTTGAGAGAGCCAGCCTCCTCGATCGCCAGCGCCAGGAAAAAGAAAACTTGCAGCGACGAGCGCTAGAGTTACTAAAGGAGGTAGATCCCGTCAGTCAAGGAGATTTGACAATTCGCGCTACCGTCACCGAAGATGAAATCGGAACTGTAGCGGACTCCTACAACTCCACCATCGAGAGCTTGCGGAAAATCGTAGGGCAAGTAAAAACGGCTGCCAAACAGATGACCCTCACCACTAGCCAAAATGAGGTATCCGTACAAACTTTATCTCAAGAAGCCGTGCGTCAGTCCCAAGAAATTACTGATGCCCTGGCGCGAATTCAATCCATGACCAAATCGATTCGCGAGGTGACAGCTAATGCCAAGCAAGCAGAAATGGCAGTTCAACAAGCCTCCCAGACAGTGCGATCGGGCGACGCTGCCATGAACCGAACCGTAGACGGAATTTTGGCGATTCGGGAAACGGTCGTTGAGACTGCCGAGAAAGTCAAGCGCCTTGGAGAATCGACCCAGAAGATTTCTAAAGTCGTCGGTCTGATCGGTCGATTTGCCGCTCAAACTCACATGTTGGCGCTGAAAGCTTCTATTGAGGCTGCCCGCGCCGGAGATGAAGGACAAGGTTTCGCGGTGATCGCCGATGAAGTAAGAATTCTAGCCGCGCAATCGGCAGAGGCAACGGCGGAAATCAGTAACTTAGTAACCAGCATTCAGTCAGAAACTAATGAAGTAGCAACGGCAATGCAGTCGGGAACCGAGCGAGTGGCACTGGGAACGAAACTGGTGGAGGAAACTCGCCAAAATCTCACCAAGATTGCCGAGGCGAGCGCTCAGATCGACCAGTTGGTTAGAGCGATCGCCAAAGCCGCCAACGAGCAATCTCAAGCGTCTGAAACGGTTAGCCAGACCATGAATGAAGTAGCAGCGATTTCGACTAAAACCTCAAGCGAAGCCACTCAAGTTTCCAACTCTTTTAAAGAACTGCTGACAGTAGCCCAAACGCTACAAAAGAGCGTCGGTAAGTTCAAGGTAGAGTAAATACGGAGTTTTAAGGCTGAATTCCGAGATTCGATCGTCAATATTGAAATATTACTTATTCTTATTTCTCATCTCTATCCTCTACTCACGAGCAAACGATGGCACTCAACTCCGATATCCGCGACCAAGCTTACCAGTTTTTCATCGAAGAAGCGCCCGAACTGTTGCATAACATCGAAAGCGGGTTACTTACCCTTCGAGAAGAGCGCAGTACGGCAAAAGTCCACGAAATCATGCGAGCTGCTCATTCTCTCAAAGGAGGCGCAGCGAGCGTGGAACTGAACGCCATCAAAACTCTGTCTCATCGCTTGGAAGATACTTTCAAGGCACTTTACAGCGAATCGGTCGAAATCGATACCGAGCTAGAAAGTTTGCTCCTGCAAGCCTATGACTGTCTCAAAAATCCCTTGATGGAGCAAATCCAAGTGGGTAGCTTCGATGCAGACGCGGCGCTGCAAGTTGCCGAACCGATTTTTAAGCAGCTCGAAGAGCGCTTGGGAGATAGTCTCGCTAACGCAGATCGGTACATTCCCTCCTCTAGCGATTTGGGGATCGATATCGTCTCCTCGATCTTTGAAGTCGATGTCGCTCAGGGATTAGAACGCCTTGCCAATGTCGTTGCCAACCCTCAAAATTACGAAGTGGCTGGAGAATTGCGGGCGCAAGCAGAAGTATTTGTTGGATTTGCGGAGTTGCTCGGGTTGCCTGGATTTGGAGAAATTGCTCAAGTCGCTTTGCAAGCTCTCGATCGCCATCCCGATAAAACGTTACAAATTGCCCAACTGGCGCTGGCAGATTGGCAGATGAGTCGAGAGCAAGTCCTAGCAGGCGATCGCGATCGTGGTGGCAATCCCTCTGAGGCTCTCATCGCTCTGGCTCAAGATTCGACAGGAACGGCAGCACCGCTCGTTCACTCCGAAATAATTGAAGCTCGATCTGGCTCTGAAGCTCAACCTCTAGAAGCTTTCTGGGGTGAAACAACCCCTCCGGCACTAGACAATATCTTCGGAACCGCAGCACCCGATCCAGAAACTGCGCCGATTAATTTTAGTGCCCCTTCTCTCGATGATATTTTTGGTTCGGTCGCCCCTGAAACTGCCGAAGCAGCACCCTCTCTCGATGATATTTTTGGTTCGGTCGCCCCTGAAACTGCCGAAGCGGTTCCTTCTCTCGATGAAGTCTTCGGTTCGGTCGCCCCTGAAACCGCCGAAGCGGTCCCCATGCTGCATCTTACCGAGTCCAAACCCGAAGAACTAGCAGAGAAAATTGACGCAGCCGTTCAATCGGTCGAGCAAATTTTCGATCGCCTGCCGTCAATTGAGGAAACTTCCGAACCTTCTGCTCCTCTCTCTTTTCCGCTTTCTGCCTCTGCCACTCCTGCGCCGATTGCCGATAAAACCGATCGAGAAACATTTACCGAACCGGACAAACATCCAGAACTTCCCGGCGTGCCAGCAGCCAAGGCAGCCTCTAATCTCTCAGTTCGGGTAGACTTCAACCGCTTGGAGCGGATGAATAACCTAGTCGGCGAGCTTTCCATCAACCGCAACAGCCTTTCGTTACAAAACGAGCAAATCCAGGGGGGAGTTAAAGAGCTACTAGCTCGCTTTGCCCGGTTCCAGAAAATGACGGGGCAATTGCGAGAATTGTCAGATCAAATGTTAGTCAAACCAATGAATGACGAGCTTGGAGGTCTGAAATCGGATCGAGATTCAACCGCCGCTTCGAGTCAGAGTTCGGAATTTAGAATTCAAAGCTTGGCTGAATTCGACGCTCTGGAAATGGATAGTTACGGAGCGCTCTATTCGCTGCTGCAAGGGCTAGTGGAAGAGATGATCCAGCTCGAAGAAGCCGTCGAAGATATCGTCCTGTTCGCGCGTAACTCTAACCAAAGTCTAGAGCAACAGCGTCAGATGCTCACCAACTTGCGGGATGAGTTGATGTGGGCTAGAATGCTGCCTTTAGGCGAAGTTCTCAACCGCTTCCCGCGAACCTTACGCGACCTATCTACGACTTATCGCAAACCCGTGAAGCTCAAACTGAGCGGAACGGGGGTATTGGTGGACAAAGCCGCACTGGAGAAGCTCTACGACCCCTTACTGCACTTGCTCCGCAATGCCTTCGACCATGGAATCGAACCGCCAGAGGTGAGAAAACAGCAAGGCAAATCAGAAGAAGGACAAATCGAAATTCGGGCATTCCACCAAGGCAACCAAACCATTATCGAAATCAAAGATGATGGTCGGGGTCTGAATCTGGAAAAAATTGGGCAGAAAGCCATTAGCGTTGGCTTGGCAACTCCGGAAGAACTGGCAATGATGACCGAAGATCGCATTGCCGAGCTGATTTTCGAGCCAGGATTCTCTACCGCTAGCCAAGTCAGCGAACTGTCGGGACGAGGAGTCGGTCTCGATGTGGTTCGCTCTCAGTTGCGATCGCTCAAAGGCACTGTCGTAGTAACCTCTACGCCTGGAAAAGGAACGACTTTTACTTTGCGTCTCCCCTTGACCCTAACGATTTCTAAATTGCTGGTTTGTTTGATGAACCAGGAAGTAACCGGACAAGCAACTGCCGTGGCTTTGCCCTCCGACAGTATCGAAGAAATTATTATTCCTACTGGCGAGCAAATTAAAAAATCGGGCAGTCAGCGCTTCTTGCATTGGCAGCAGCAAATTATTCCGATTTATCGATTAAACGAACTGTTGACCTATAATTGTGCCTTGCCAGAAATTACGTCCAGTAAGGTACTCAGCTCGGTGCCCACCCCGGACGATTGGGCACTACCCCTCCTGCTGCTGCGTCGAGGACAGCAATTATTTGCCTTGGAAGTCAATCGCTTGGTGAGCGAACAAGAGTTAGTTATCAAGCCATTCGGAAGCGCGATCGCTTCTCCTAGCTATACTTATGGTTGTACGATTTTGGGAGATGGCACCCTAATTCCGGTTATCAACGGAGGCATCCTGCTAGACCAGTTCCTAGAACCCGAAACAGCCAAGGCAGCAATCAAATCGGCGTTCTCGGACAAACAACAAATTGCCAATGCAAAATCAGCGCCAACGGTTGCTCAGGCAACTACTATTCTGGTGGTGGACGACTCGGCCACCCTACGCAGAACGCTTGCCCTTACCTTACAAAAAGCTGGCTATCGCGTCGTTCAAGCCAGAGACGGACGAGAAGCGATCGAGCAACTGCAACAAACTGCGGGCATACAACTCGTTATTTGCGATGTGGAAATGCCCAATATGAATGGCTTTGAATTTCTTGGGCAGCGCCGCCGCGATCCCGAAATGACTAAGATCCCAGTCGCCATGCTTACTTCCCGCAGCAGCGACAAACACCGCCAGCTTGCTATGCATTTAGGAGCTAGCGCTTATTTTACCAAGCCTTTTATCGAACAACAATTTTTAGCAGCTATCAAAGACTTGCTCGCTCAAAATTCCTCTAAAGCTCTTACCGCCCTAAGATGAACGATCTCTCTAACAACCAATCTCCCAATATCGGACTGCCAATCGGACAGAGCCAACGATCGATTAAATTACTGACTTTCGGTGTTGGCAAACTGAATGTTGCTCTACCGGTCGATCTCGTCAAAAAAGTTGTCAATTACACTCCCATTTATGGAAGCGGACTCAGCCATCTAGGAGTAGCTCGCATTGACGATCGCGAGATTACGGTAGTTGACTTACACAAGCGCCTATTTAACGCCAGCCAACTCATACCATCTGGAGCGCGCGGTTATCTCATTATTGCTAGGAATAGCGTTGGCGAATCTTTTGGGATTTTGGTCGGGCAAGCTCCATCTTTGCATGACGTGCCTATCTCTCAAATTCGGGCACTACCTGCTTCTTATCGTCGCGCCGATACGTTGGAGATTGCCAGCCACGTCACGGTTATTTCTCACAAAGAGGAATCGCTGACAGTTTTTATCCTAGAAGTCGATCGCATCGTTCCGCCAGTTTCTGGGATCATTTCTGCCTCGCCCCAGCTCAGTTTTCCCTTTTAGATAACAAAAAGGTAAAAGTAAGGTTTTCTCTTTTGCCTTTTACCTTTTGCCTTATTAAAATGCGGATGGCGAGACTTGAACTCGCACGGCAATAGCCACACGCACCTCAAGCGTGCGCGTATACCAATTCCGCCACATCCGCAAGTGCTTTTCAAGCATAGCATATCTCGGATCTCACAAGCAATGGTAGGAAAGAATGTATTAGCATAAAAATTGCCGTAAACGCTGAGGTATCAACAATGAAATTGACCAGTCCCGCGTTCGCGCATGAAGGGAAAATCCCCCCGAAATACACGTGCGATGGAGAAAATATCAATCCCCCACTCGTTATATCCGACGTTCCTGCCGAAGCGAAAAGCTTGGTGTTGATTATGGACGATCCCGACGTGCCAAAACGCCTGCGAGCCGATGGGATGTGGGATCATTGGGTAGTCTTTAATATTGCGCCCAGTTTAACGGAAATTCAAGAGGGCAAAGAACCACCGGGGGTTCATGGCATCGGCACCAGCAAAAACTTGAACTATTATGGTCCTTGTCCCCCAGACCGAGAACATCGCTACTTTTTTAAGCTTTATGCTTTGGATACTCAGTTAAACCTTCCAGAGAAAGCAACCAAGCAGCAGGTGGAACGGGCAATGGAGGGTCGCATCTTAGCCAAAGCAGAACTAATGGGAAGGTATGAAAGAATTAGAAACTGAAGAGAAAAAAAGATCTCACTTGCCAAAAGTTTTGCTAGTATGTAATTGAGATCGTAGTGGATCGACCTAAACCCTAGAGTGAAGTGGCAACGCCTCTTATAGGAGGCAACGCCAAACCAGGATCTGAGGAAGAGGCGACTAAGGTAAGGAGAAAGCGAGAAGCTGGCGATCGGTTCCAATTAGAAAAGGTTACGGAGGGAACCTTGGAAAATCAAACAGAAATGATTTGACGGGCTGAGTCTATAAGTGACAAAGCCCGTCAAATTATTGTGCCTAACATCTGTGGCTTTTTAGTGACTGCTTCCATTCTTAACGAAAGCTAGGGTCAAGCTATCGGGTACGAGGAAGTGATTGAGATGGTAAGCTCTCTCTTCTGTTTTTAGAAGGATTTTTTCATACAAATAGCGAGTAGCGCGATCGCCTAAACTTTCTGCTTGAGCGGCTTGACGGCGTATGAGTTGGATTAGCGCTTGTTCGGCTTCTAGATCGTGCTCTATCATTCGGCGGCAGTCATAGGCACCGTCAGGTTCGGGAGAAAAACAACACAGTTCTGCCAGCTTAGCAAAACTAGCGACTGGAATTCCACCCAATCCATTTAAACGCTCTCCAAGATCGTGTACGTGTTCCTGTACCGCTTCGTAGGATTCTTGGAAGAACTCGTGCAGTTGATAAAATTCGGAACCTTCTACAACGAAATGATGTTTTTGATATTGAAGGTATAAAGCCTGGAAGCTAGCAAGGGTAATATTTAACCCCTCACAAACTGGTGCTGTTACACTTTTGTCTAACAAAACCGGATTGTCGCCAACTTCGCCAAAAGCACGCAGTAAACCTTGAGCTGTAGACATAGTTGCGTTCTCCTCTCGATTTGAGAATGCCTTTAGAAATATTCTAGTCTACGCAGATCGCGCGAAAGTGTAAAGAAAATTACTGTAAGTCTTAAAGTTTAAAACTTTTTTACCAAGCAGCCAACTAGCACCGAATATCTTCTTAAAAACTACTTGAGAATAATTAGCATTTATAGATATACTCAAACTGGAGGATATAAATGCCAAAGATTATCATTTAATTAAAAAATGAACGGTGTCAATTCACAATTAGCATCAAGTTATGTTGTCAATGTCAACTGGGCAGATCGGTGGGCTATCTATCGCCGCTTGCAAGAGTTACAAATTCCTTGCCATTGCAAAACCGATCGCCCTTTACAAGTAGCCATTCACAGTCCCACAGCTGCCATTCAGCTATGGAGTGCAGTCAGACAAATCGCCACACCTCGCTGGGAATTAGTCCGTTGGTTAAATGGCTGCTGGCATCTGGAAAGTAATGTCAACGAGTAGTGAAATTTAAGTCTGGTGGAAAAAATGTCAAGTGTTATTCCCGAAGTCTCGGACTTTAGTCTGGTCGGACAATTACTAGGCTTTATTATTAAAGATAGTTATAAGATTAAGTATCTGAGAATTGCTTTTGCCGATCGCGAATATTGGGTCAAGCCAGCTAAAGAAATTCGCGAGCAGATCTTAGAAACTATTGTCCCCGGTAGCTGGGTTGAAGTACGGGGAATGAGACAGCAATCTCGTAAGACGGGTAAAGTCAAACTGAAAGCGAATTCCGTCAAACCCGTTAAGATCGACAATAATACTTCAATTCCAGTTTCTGTTTCCGAATCGCCGCCACTGTCCAAAGCCAGTATTTTAGTGTGTCAAAAATCGAGTTGTTGGAAAAGAGGAGGTCGAGCAATCTGTCAGGTATTAGAAGAAAGCTTGCGCGATCGCGGCTTGGCGGACAAAGTTCAAATTAAATTAACGGGTTGTCTCAAACAATGCAAACAGGGTCCCAACTTAGTTATGATGCCCGATAAAGCGCGTTACTGCCAAGTCCGACCGGAGCGCATTCCAGAATTGTTGGAGGAGCACTTTGCTTCTAGCTATAGTTAGGTAAAAGCTTGAACGATCTTACATCCGCAGGCGATCGCCATTTTTTAGCTGCTCGTTTTGTTTTTGTTTGTCGCTATTTTGGAGACTTTCCGACCATTGCTTAGCAAGGGTAATCATATCCGACGGCATCATTACAATTGTTGTCGTGTTGTTTTCTGCCCCAATTTCCGTTAGCATTTGCAATCGCCGTAACTCCAGCGCTGCCGGATTTTCCATAATTTTTTGCGAGGCTTGCGCTAACTTAACTGAAGCTTCTTGTTCGGCTGAAGCTTTGATAAGGCGGGCGCGTTTTTCGCGTACCGCTTCTGCTTCTTTCGCCATTGCTCTTTGCATTGCCAGGGGAATTTCTACATCTTTCATTTCTACCCGTTCGATTTCGATGCCCCAAGGTTCGGCCATCTCATCCACAATTTGTTGAACCTCGTGATTAATTTTGTCCCGATTTTGTAGGACATCATCGAGAATGTTTTGTCCGACAACGTTTCGTAGCGTGGTCATCGCAGCCTGATAAACAGCTACTTGATAGTTCTCAACCCGATTAATGGCTTTGGAAGGATCGAGAATCCGATAGTAGAGAACTGCATTGACTTTGATCGTAACGCTATCAGCCGTGACTGTTTCTTGAGGAGCAATGTCAACGGTTTTAGTACGGACATCCACTTGAGCTTTTCGATCGACTAGGGGGATAATCCAATACATGCCCGGCCCTTTGATGTCGTTGAATCGTCCCAGACGAAAGATAACGCCTCGCTCGTATTCGCGATCGATTTTGATGCCGCTAACGCCAAAGAGAAAAACTAAACCAATCAGAGTGCCCAGAATCGCTTCCATATTCGACTCCTCGAATGCTCTAAAGTCTTTTTGCATTCAGATTCGAGATGATTCCATTTTAGAAAGCCTGAGGGTGGAGAGGCGATAGCTTAACAAAAAGATCGGTAAATCTTATATTAATTGTTTGTCTACTTACTGTGTCAATTTTGTTTTGCCTGGTTTTGTGGTAGTGCGAAAGCTCCTTCGCGTCTTGCTCGCACGAGCGAGACGCTCGTACTACGATCGAATCAAACTTGACAAACTACTACCTACTGACTTCCATGCCACCTGAAATCCAATGGTATCCCGGTCACATTGCCAAAGCGGAACGACAGCTCAAAGAACAACTCAAGCGCGTCGATGTCGTGCTGGAGGTGCTAGATGCCAGAATTCCCCTCGCTTCGCACCATCCCCAAGTAGCGGAATGGATTGGTAGCAAACCGCGAATCTTAATTCTCAATCGCGCGGATATGATTCCCGAATCGGTGCGTCAGGCATGGCAAGCTTGGTTTAAGCGACGGGGAGAAGTACCTTATTTTACCGATGCCCAACAAGGTCAAGGTATTAGAGCCGTCAGTAAAGCGGCGCAAGCGGCGGGAGTCGAGATGAATCGGAGACGGCGCGATCGCGGCATGCGTCCCCGTCCCGTTCGTGCAGTGGTCATCGGCTTTCCCAATGTCGGTAAATCGGCGCTAATTAATCGTTTGTTGGGGCGCAAAGCCGTTGCTAGCGCCCGTCGTGCGGGAGTGACTCGCCAACTGCAATGGGTGCGGATTTCCGAGTCAATCGAGCTACTAGATGCGCCTGGGGTCATTCCTTCTAAGCTAGACAATCAAACCGATGCCGTCAAATTAGCCATTTGTGAAGATATTGGCGAGGCAGCTTACGACAATCAGCACGTTGCCGCCGCTTTGGTCGATCTCTTGGTTGAGCTAGCCTATGAGGAAATATTGCGATCGCGCTACGGATTAGATCCCCTCTCCATGACTGGGGAAGAATATATTCACGCGTTGGCAAACAGTCGCTATCAAGGAGATGCTGAAAGAGCAGCGCTTCAGTTATTAAATGATTTTCGTAAAGGATTGATGGGAGCGATTCCTCTAGAGTTACCGCCGACGAATTGAGGTTATTTTAAGCAAAAACTGACGAATTTGGTGAGTTTCCCTTCCCCCTTTTTCAAGAGGGAATTAGGGGATGAGAGCAAAAGCGCTCTAGACAGCTGTTTTCTCTTGCCAATCGGGCCTATCCGCACCGCCTAACTTGGTGACTATGGGAGAATGGGTTGCCAGATGAGTGGCTAATTGGGCGTTAATCTGGTCGCGCACAATTTGACGGTAGTCAT
The DNA here is from genome assembly GCF_001904635.1 of Hydrococcus rivularis NIES-593. Taxonomy (GTDB): domain Bacteria; phylum Cyanobacteriota; class Cyanobacteriia; order Cyanobacteriales; family Microcystaceae; genus Hydrococcus; species Hydrococcus rivularis. The sequence continues at coordinate 169,705 of NZ_MRCB01000003.1, read as the reverse complement.
AAAAATGTTCTATGAAAGCACAAACTTTTATATAGTGATCGGTAACGCGGGGATTGTATCGAAGGATCTTAAACAAATTAATCCAGAACTTCCAGCGCGTCTTGCGAAGCATCCCCTGTCGCCAAATTAAAATGAGTAAGGCGCGAATTTCTCTCAACCTAAGCCGAAACTCTCCAGAATGCTTGGGCGCTCTTAGCTTCATAAAGTGACGGAAGGTGCGATCGAGATAGCGTTCCGGATCGTAGAGTTGCCAAAATCCCTCGATATATTCGCGGGCAATATCTTCGATGGGACGAGTCGGCACGAAGTTCATGAGCGTCGTCTGATTCATTCCAGATTTTTCTGCGAGTAGTCGTCCTTCTTTCTCCAGTCGATGCCAGAGAGCCGTATTTGGGAGTGCCTGCAACATGCTGAACATGGCGACGGGAATGTCTGTCTGTTCGACAAAGCGAACGATGCGATCGCCCGCCCCTGGTTTTTCACCATCGAAACCAATGATAAATCCCGCCATAACGCGCAATCCAGAGCGCGTAATCTTTTCTATGGCTTCGCTTAGGGAGTTGCGGGTATTTTGAAACTTTTTGGTTAGGTTTAAGCTGTCCTCGTCTGGCGTTTCAATCCCCAAAAAGACATTGGTAAAGTTGCACTCTGCCATCAGTTCCATCAGTTCTGGATCGTCGGCTAAGTCTACCGAGGCTTCAGTCAGAAACTTAAAAGGATATTTCTTTTGAGCCATCCAGACTTTCAACTCTTTCAGTAACAACTTGACGTTGCGCTTGTTGCCGATGAAGTTATCATCTACCATAAAAACCGAACCTCGCCAGCCGAGATCGTACAGGCGATCGAGTTCTGCGAGAAGTTGTGCTGGCGTTTTAGTCCGGGACTTACGACCATAAAGAACGATGATGTCGCAAAATTCGCACTGGAAGGGACAGCCGCGCGAAAATTGCAGCGACATATTGTCGTAGGCGTCGAACTCCAATAAATCATAGCGAGGGATAGGGGTTTCGGTAACGGATGGTTTTTCGGTTGCCCGAAAGGTGCCGTTCGCTTCCCCGCGCGCGATCGCTTCTACCAATAATGGTAAAGTGATTTCGCCTTCATCAAGAACTAAATAATCTGCTCCTGCCGCTTTCACTTCGTCGGGAAGTGAAGTAGGATAGGGACCTCCTGCAACTACTCGCTTTCCTCGCCGCTTTGCCTCTTGGATTTGGGCGAGCATGTCTTCTTTCTGGACGATCATGCCAGAGACGATGACCAGTTCTGCCCAATCCCAATCTTGTTCGGTCGCCTCACGAACGTTGCGATCGACTAATTTATACTCCCATGCTTGCGGAAGAATCGCCGCAACGGTAATTAAACCGAGAGGAGGTAATAATGCCTTCCGATTCACGAGGGCTAAAGTTTTCTCAAACGACCAAAAACTCTGAGGAAATAGGGGATATAACAATAAAACTCTCATGTAGCTTGCGTTTTTCCTTGCTTTGCTGAGTTTGAGTTTTTCAAGCTTAACGTATTAGGAAGCTTGTCCATTATTCCCAATATAAAGATTCTTTAAGCCAGTCTTTGTCAGGAATATCTCACTAGATGACTCGGACTGGCGATAGAAGTGACATACACAAAGACAGAGAAGGAAGGAAGATGGTTCCTGCGAGTCTTGATTTATTATTTATGCCTTACCAAATAATTTCATTATCTTACCTCAAAAAGCTTACTATCGCAACTCTCCAGAGATATTTGACAAAAAGCTAGCAATTGTTCAAGAAAAGTCTTTTTTATGGTTAACAACTTATAAGTTTGCGAGTCGGACACGCTTATTTGAAATACGCCTTCAAAAACCGGAATATATGTATATTAATATCTGGCTAGGGATATTATGGGAGAGAGACTAGCGAGGTTGCAGTCAATAAAGTTTTTCTCTAAAATTTTTAGAGAAAGATTGGCATTTTTTTTGCTTGAATTTTTCCTTGCTTTTTTGCCTTTTTTTAATAACCTATTATTAAGAGACTTGTTTGGTTTCTTAAGAAGAAATTAACTATTGAAAATCTAAAATTCACTTTTTAATTTCTGAAACCCCCAAAATTAAAATATTAAGAAAGAAAAATAAATTAGCGATTGTCTGTTTCTATTTAATCCGCAATTGAGTAAAATCATAAATTACATCAATCGTACCCTTATGCCCTTATGAAACCCCTATGTTTATTCAAGACGAAGAAGTCTCTGGCAAATCGAAGGCTGTAGCTGAGTGCTTGACATAAGCAAGATAAGCACAACCCCAATTTCCCTGATGAATTCAGAAAATAGTCTATTTTCTTAGGAGAGATCGATCGCTGCCCCCAAAATACTTCTAGCTGTCCACAAACCGTTGATGACAGACTTGGCTAACGACTTAACAGCTACCCAAATAGCCGCATTACTGGCTCGTTATGGGTTTGAGTTGAGAGGATATACCGCACTAGAATTAATCGACCAGTGGCTGCGACTATATCCAGCTAAATGGGTTCGCTTAGCTGTCGTAGAAGCTCTCTATCAAGGACGTTACAAAGCGATTTCAGTGGAACATATACTTAGCATATGGCTGCGACGCGGACAGCCAACGTTTCACTTTTCCTATGAATTTGAACGTCTCGTGTTTCGGGTTCTTCCTCCCGCTAGCGAATCTAAATCTGCCTCGGACGCTACAGAAGATTCAGAACGAGAGGAGGATAATGAATTAGTCGCTCGCCTGCAAGAAGTTTCCAAGAGATTGAGCCGCTTCCATCAAGCGATCGCCAAGAAGCCGTCTACAGCTAACTCTACTCCAGAAGAGTTGTCAACCATTACTCTCAATCGTTCTACCTCTCAACAGTCAAGTCTAGTTAGCGCTCAAGAAAATACCCTTCTAGAGGCAAAACCGCAACAGAAGTCTCCCCCTCTCCCGGACAACGAGTTTAGACCCTTGGCAAGCAAGCGACGAGCCATTCGCGAATTTACCCCAGCGATCGATCAATCTGACTTTTACTCTAAGCTCAAGGCAGTCGTTCGACAAGAATTAGACGAGAATTCTGAATAAAGATGAGGTAGCTTTAAATTTCGACCTCAGCGGGTAACTTCTCTTTTAAAATATGTTAAGAAACTGAAAGGAAAAGACTCAATGCGCATTGCGATCGTTGGTGCAGGATTAGCAGGAATGGCGACAGCCGTCGATCTAGTCGATGCAGGCTGCGAAGTAGAAATTTTTGAATCTCGGCCGTTTGTTGGCGGCAAAGTCGGCAGTTGGATCGATGCTGACGGCAACCATATCGAGATGGGATTGCACGTCTTTTTTGGCTGCTACTATCAACTGTTCGACTTGATGAAAAAAGTCGGTGCTTTCGAGAACTTACGGCTTAAAGAACACACCCATACCTTTATAAACGATGGGGGACGAGTCGGAGAATTGGATTTTCGCTTTATTACGGGCGCCCCCTTCAACGGATTAAAAGCCTTTTTTACCACTTCCCAACTCTCAACGGTCGATAAAATCGCCAATTCGATCGCGTTGGGAACTAGCCCATTGATTCGCGGTTTAGTAGACTTCGACGGGGCAATGAAAACAATTCGAGAGTTGGACTCGATTAGCTTTGCCGACTGGTTTCGCCGGAAAGGCGGCAACGACGGAAGCCTCAAGCGGATGTGGAACCCTATCGCTTATGCCTTGGGATTTATCGATACCGAGCAAATTTCCGCTCGCTGCATGCTAACCATTTTCCAGTTTTTTGCGGCAAGAACGGAAGCCTCGATCCTGCGCATGCTGGAAGGGTCTCCCTCTGAATACTTACACAAACCCATTATCGATTACATTGAAGCGCGCGGCGGAAAAATATATACCAGACGGAGAGTGCGGGAAATTTTCTACCAGGAAAAAACAGGACAAATGCAAGTAACTGGGATGGCAGTTGCCAACGGCGAGACGGAAGAAACCATTGTTGCCGATGCCTATGTTTGTGCTTGCGACGTTCCCGGTATTCAGCGCCTTCTCCCGCCAGCTTGGCGCAAATGGACTGAGTTTGACAATATTTATAAACTCGATACCGTTCCTGTGGCGACAGTGCAACTTCGCTTTGATGGATGGGTGACAGAATTACGAGATCCGCAGGCACGCCAACAATTAGAAAAAGCTGTCGGAATCGATAATTTGCTATACACTGCCGACGCTGATTTTTCTTGCTTTGCAGATTTAGCACTCACCAGTCCGGGAGATTATTATAAAAAGGGACAGGGATCGCTGTTGCAGTTAGTGTTAACCCCTGGCGATCCTTTTATCAAAGAGAAAAATGAAGCGATCGCCCAACACGTCCTCAAACAAGTTCATCAACTCTTTCCTTCTTCGCGGGAGTTGAATATGACTTGGTATAGCGTCGTTAAGCTAGCCCAGTCTCTCTACCGCGAAGCACCAGGAATGGATCCCTATCGTCCTCCGCAAACAACTCCTATCGCTAACTTTTTCTTAGCAGGTAGCTATACCCAACAGGATTATATCGACAGCATGGAAGGTGCTACAATTTCTGGACGGCAAGCGGCAAAAGCGATTTTAAAGGGTGCTGAGACATTAAAAGTCAACGCGCAACTATCAACAGCTGGATAATCTGCCGATCGCTGGCTTGGTAGTCGAGAATAGAAATAGAGTAGATAGTTAAATCTCTCCCCATCCATTCCAAATCAAATGACGAACTGGTTAGAACATACCGTCCAAATTGAGATTGATGCTCCTATCGAACTTGTCTGGAATCTCTGGTCAGATCTAGAACAAATGCCGCGTTGGATGAAGTGGATCGACTCGGTTAGAGTTTTAGAAGACAACCCCGAACTCTCTCGCTGGAAGCTGGCTAGCGGCGGTTTCGAGTTTACCTGGCTTTCTCGTATTCTCAAGTTAGTGCCGCATCAGATCATCCAGTGGGAATCGGTTGATGGTTTGCCTAACCGAGGTGCAATCCGTTTCTACGATCGCCATGGTAGCAGTATCGTTAAAATGACCGCAGCCTATGCCATTCCTGGATTTTTAGGTAAACTAATGGATAATTTATTTTTAGGACGGATCGTCGAGTCAACTCTGCAAGCCGATCTCGAACGCTTTAAACAGTACGCGATGCAAAAGCAGGCTCAGTCTTAGTAACTAGCGACTTGTTATTGGTAAATCCGAACTCGCAAGGCAGTTAGAGATTAGTTAGTGGTGAGTGGTTATCAGTTAATTATCCCCCGTTCCCCAGCCTCAGAAGTCTCCACACCTTCGCCTGAATTATCTTTTTTATGATGGGGGCGCTTATTCAAAACGTTCCCAATAGTCTTCTGAGGACTCGGGTTCTAGTTCCCAGCGCCTGCGATCGCGTCGTTCCAACTTGTCTCGCGTGCGGATAGGTTCCCCATCGACTGGAGCAATCCCCATCGACTGAAGTAGTTGTTCGGTCACGCTTTGGTCGGGCGTAGGAGTCTGTCCGCCGACGGCTTCTTCTCCCACGACTTCAGCTTGATACCAATCGTCGTCGAGATCGCCCCCCGTCACGTTAGTACTAGAATGACGCTCGTAGGTAAACCTCTCCCAGGCGCGTTCCATTCCCATACTGCGATCGACCAAGCCCTCAAAAATTAGCTCGGCTTCTTCGGTTCCGATTAAATCGGCTAATAAAATCTCTTGAGAAATAATTTCTGGCGCTGCTTTAGGCGAATTGATAGGTTGAAAAAAATTACTGTCTTTCATGACGATCGCTCCTACCCCTTAATCATGAAGCATGAATTGAGCCTTTAATTAAATGTTATTAACTCGATGAGGCAGCTAATTCTTTCCAATAAAGACTCTTAACGACTCGAAAGGAAATTTCATAGAAGATAACAAGCCTTACTCTTTTGGTTCTATGGCTGAGATCACATCGCTCTTTACTATGAAATCACCGCCCTTTCCCTTTAAATATCGGACGATCGAGCTAGAAAGTAAAACGATTGAAAACTCTGGTTTAGCCGAGAATTCTCGTAGTTTTCACGATTTCTATCGCCAATCTAACTTGACAAGAATGGAAAACGAACTTTATCTTGCTCGACTAAAACAAGATGTCGATGCCTGGAATCAATGGAGAAAGGGCAATAGCCAATGGATCGACCTCTCTCGCGCCCAGTTGAGGGGTGCTGCTCTCAGACGAGCCTGGCTCGACAACATCGATCTGAGCGAAGCCAACCTCAGCCGCGCCGATCTCAGAAGAGCGCGTCTGTGCAATATTTGCGCGATCGCAGCCGACTTCACCGAAGCCAATCTCAGTCGAGCATCTTTGCAAGATGCCGTTCTCAAAAGAGCCAATTTTGCGAAAACTTCCTTAAGATGGGCTTGTTTAATTGGATCCGATCTCAGCGGAGCTAACCTAGCGGGAGCCGACTTAACGGGAGCCGATTTGACCAATACCGACTTGAGCGGAGCCAACCTGACGGGGGCGGAGCTGACGGGCGCAGACTTGAGTGGAGCTTCTCTGATCGACGTGCAAGCGTGCGGAACCAATTTTCAAGGAGCAATTTTCACCGGAGCTTGCCTGGAAAATTGGAAAATTGACAAGGCGACGCAGTTAGACGAGCTAATTGGCGATTACGTTTATCTCGAATCCGGTCGGCAGGGGCGCTTTCCGAGCAATGGCAGCTTAGGGCTAGGAGAAATCGGTCAGCGATTGCAAAAACTTTTAGGAAAGATCGAGCCTTTAGGGACGTGATGCTCCACGGCGGCTAGAAGCCCCGTGGCTTTTTTTGAGCAATCGAGAGAGCGAACAAACGCGATTTTTTTAGGTAATGTTTTGTGAATTTAAATAGGGTTTTAGGTTCGGAGTGCAACAATCGACTAAGGGAATTTCTGCCAGAGATCCCAACCCGACAGAATTTAGCAAACTCGACCAATCAGCCTGCAAGCTAACGTCTTTTGGGTTGGCGCGGTGCAGTTCGGCTAACTCGGCGATCGTTGCGTGCCAAATGCCGTTTCGAGCATAAATAGCGATGCGCTCTCGCTTCGAGACTGTAGCTTTTAGCTGGCGGTTGAGGATGGCATTCGGTACGATCCGTCGAATCTTGCCGCCGACAACGGGATTTTGAGAAGGGCTTTGGGGATTGATCGAGACGGAGAAAAACGATCGATACTGCTTGTTCGCGTCTAGGAGGCGATCGAGGCGAACGCTAATTGTACCAGGCGTTTTGGAGAGAGGTATGCGTTGCTTGTAAACGAAGCGATCGCCTTGATACAAAACGAAATCTGCAAACAGATCGGGGGTTGCTTTGGTGGAAATATAAAACCAAAAGGTGGACGTTGCAGAGACGGTCAGCGTTGCAACCGCAAAACGCCAACTAATATGCCAGTCGCAATCGCGGCTAACGCGCAGGGAACGAACTGATTACTGTACGGGCGGGTTTGGATTTATTGGAATCAGATTGGTTGTCTTGACCATTAAACCCACCCCTACTGATAACCGATCGTGCCAGCACGTCAAATCACAAAATCTTCTTTGATGCTAAAGATATTGTGGGCTATTTGAATGCTAAAGCGTTCTTGGGCTTCGCCCCTAAAGCGCGGTAGCTGAATGAAGTTATCTTGATTTTGCGATCGCACTTCCCGCAACGTTTGCCCCGATTCATTGAGTAATGCTAGCGTCAAGTTATCGGGAAGTACGGTTCCCTCTCCCATCGGTTGAAGTTGGATGCGAATACCGATTTTTCGATCGCAATCTTGAGCGATCGCGACTAGCAAAGCCACCTGTTTTTGAGATTCGGGCAACCGAATCGCTTTGAATCGTTTGATGGTGTCTTCTCCTCTCAGGTGATAAATACTGCGCAGCCGAGGTAAAATTCTGGGGTTTGCGATCAGGGCTTCTACGGGTTGCCAAGCTTCCTCAAAAGTATGGTCGAACCATTGGCTGAGGTTAGTTGGTTGTTTGGGCGATGGCGTTAATTCAATCGTATCTTCAAATGCAGACGACAATTTGAGGCGATGGGAAACCTTGCCGCTAATTTGCTCGACGAGCTGGCTGGTGACGTATTCCATTACCATGGTCGGGAGAGCGAAAAGAGACTTTCCAGCTTCGGATGTCGTGGTTTCGAGCAGCGATCGCTGCCCCAGAGAGGCAAGGGCTTCTAAGAGTTCGCCTTGGGAGATAGGTAAGCCCAGATTGGTTGCTAGGCTAGAAAAGGAAATCGGTCGTCGCTCGATCGCCAGCCAGTAGAGAACTTCCCGCTCCAACTCCGACAAGCGTCTCCTCAGCGGCGCTAGCAGTTTGTCAATATCCCCGAAAACAAAGATTTCTCGTTCTAAAAATTCGGCGACATTGCCATTAAATAAGTCGCGAATGAGTTTGGCAGCCAGCTTGAGCGCGGCTGGATTGCCCTGATAGCGTTCGACAAGCGATCGCCAACTGCTAAAATCGCTCAGTCCCTCAGCTTGCAAAATTTCTCCGGCATCGAAGATCGATAAGCCAGATAAAATTAATGAACGCACGGGGGCTGATTCTCCCTCCAACCAACCAATCTCTCTCGGATTTTCTAGACTGGTGACTAACAAGCAACTCTGATGCGATTCTTCTCCGACTCGCGCGAACAGTTCGCCGTAATTCTCGTAACCTTCCCGATAGCGTCCGGCTAGTTGATTGGGTTGTAAAATGGCTTCCACGCCGTCAAGGACTAGCAAACAGCGCGACGAGCGTAAATAACTCATCAGCGAAGATAGTGAATCGCCTTCATATTCCGATTGTGCGCCAGAAAAAGCTTTTTGCAGGCTGGCAAGCAGTTCTTTGAGCCTAGGAGCTTGACTCAAAGAGCACCAGAGCGTGCAGTCAAACTGTTCTCGAATTTCTTCTGCCAGTTGTCTGGCGAGAGCCGTTTTGCCAATGCCGCTAATGCCTCGTATGGCGATTAGATTACAGCCATCTTGTATCCATTGTTTGAGGGTGGCTAGTTCTTCAGTTCGACCGAAGAAGACGGATCGTTCCGGCGTTTCGTTCCAATTGTGGCAGGTTGCTATTTCTGAGGTGACATGCCCGTCCAATTCTTCATGAGAGGTCGAGCCAATGTTTTTCTCATTTGGATTTTCTTCGATTAGCTGCGATAGGGTTGTTTTGACTGGTAGGGAAAACAAGCGTCTCTCCAAAATGACCCGAAAGTTGGTTTTGCTAACTTCTTCTCCCAAAACTTCTGAAAGCAGTCGCCAGAGCCGAGGTCCAATGTCGCGCATGAGGTAATTGAGACTGTACTGGGAGTTTTCTGCCATTTGGTCGTAGGTCATTCCTTGCCAGGTTCCCTCAAGGATAGTTACCTCTGGGGCGCTCAGGTGTCTGCCTGCTTGCTGAAAAACGATAGCATCTACAAAGTTCAAGGTTTCTTCAAAATTCATCGATCGATTAGGGTAGGGAACTTTACTCCATGTAATTTTAGGCAATATTCATTCAAGCATAACTTGGCTCGGCAGCCTCTCCTGTTTATTTGTGTTAATAGTATGCATAACTCGTACTCGAAAACCCCGATGATACATGCCAAATTTATCAAATTATATTTGCATTATTTCCATTTAACATAACTCACCTCATAAATTATGTTGAAAAAATCTAGGCAATTTACTTAAGTGAGTTTGATGATGTAAGTAATACCGTTTTTGGGACAACCTGTAAGGAGTTAGACACTGAAGCAGCATTTATATCATTTTTCATTCATTAATGACACAGATAGTCGATCGCCCTCACCCCTAACCCCTCTCCCAAATAGGGAGAGGGGAGAAGAATGTCGATCGCGAAAACCTGAAAATTGGTATAAGTACTGACAAGATAGACACAAGTTCGGAAAACAGTCGATTTTTTCAATTCTGCTCGCTTGTCAGCCCCGCGATTTATTCAATAGTAATAATTACAAAAATTCAATGAATAAAGATAGCGATCGCGCCGCAAAAGTCGCATTTACAATTTTTAATTTGGATTAGTTTTTTGAAACCATCAAAGAAATTTATTCAACTCAAACAAAACACCTCAAAAATTCCACTGTTTCTTCTGTCAAAAACGACTTTGACGTTTAGGAAAGAAGTCAGCGATAGAATATCGCTACCTCATATTTCAAGTCGTCTTCATCCGACTAAAGAAGTGTTGCAGTCCATTTTAATGGATTCAGTCCGTCAGCTGGGAAATTAATTTCCATGGGCCTGTTGCGAAACTGACGATTGAATTTAACTATCGTGTTTTATTTCTTCACTATTGTTTAAAAAACTTTGCATACTGCGTTGAATGATTTTCTGTGCCAAAAGAGCTTAAAAAACATTTAGTATCGCTCTCTCATGACAAAATAGTGATAGGTATTCTATGACAAGCAAAATTAATATGACACAAGCAACGCAAGCAACCATAGAATCAATCCTTCAGGAAAAGCGTTTATTTGCGCCCCCGCCGGAGTTTTCTCAACAAGCTTATGTGGGCAGCTTCAGCGAATACCAGCAGCTTTATGATAAAGCCAAAGCCAATCCAGAGCAGTTTTGGGGAGAATTAGCCGAGCAGGAATTACACTGGTTCCAGAAGTGGAACAAAGTTCTCGACTGGCAACCTCCCTTCGCCCAATGGTTTGTCGGCGGCAAGATTAACATTTCCTATAACTGTCTCGACAGACATCTCACCACCTGGCGCAAAAACAAAGCGGCTTTGATTTGGGAAGGAGAACCAGGAGACTCGCGCACGCTGACCTATGCCCAATTGCATCGGGAAGTTTGCCAGTTTGCCAATGCCATGAAACAATTGGGCATTAAGAAGGGCGATCGCGTCGGCATTTATATGCCCATGATTCCCGAAGCCGCGATCGCAATGCTAGCCTGTGCGAGAATTGGTGCGCCCCATAGCGTTGTTTTTGGCGGTTTCAGCGCCGAAGCCCTCAAAGATCGACTCGTAGACGCGCAAGCCAAGCTGGTAATTACCGCAGATGGAGGCTATCGCAAAGATAATATCATTCCCCTCAAAGAACAAGTCGATCGCGCCCTAGCCGATAACGGCGCGCCAACCGTGGAAAATGTCTTAGTCGTTCGACGCAGCCAACAACAAATTCATATGGAACCGGGGCGCGACCATTGGTGGCACGACCTCAAACAAGAAGTATCTGCCGATTGCCCTGCCGAACCAATGGACAGCGAAGACGTGCTTTTCATCCTTTACACCAGCGGTAGCACGGGCAAACCCAAGGGAGTCGTTCACACCACCGGAGGCTACAATCTCTACACCCACATGACAACCAAATGGATCTTTGATATCAAAGATACCGATGTTTACTGGTGTACGGCGGATATAGGCTGGATTACGGGTCACAGTTACATTATCTATGGTCCCCTATCAAACGGTGCGACGAGTTTAATGTATGAAGGCGTGCCCCGTCCCTCCAATCCTGGCTGTTTTTGGGATATCGTCGAAAAATACGGGGTAAATATCTTCTACACCGCACCAACAGCGATTCGGACATTTATTAAGATGGGCGAACATCTGCCCAAAGCCAGAGATCTCTCTTCCTTGCGACTGTTGGGAACGGTCGGCGAACCGATTAACCCCGAAGCGTGGATGTGGTATTACCGCGTTATTGGCGGCGAACGGTGTCCGATTACCGATACTTGGTGGCAAACGGAAACGGGAGGTCATATGATTGCGTCCTTCCCCGGTGCTATTCCCATGAAACCCGGTTCTGCGACGCTTCCTTTTCCCGGCGTTGTTGCCGATGTCGTGGATTTAGATGGCAATCCCGTTAAAGGTGAAGAAGGAGGATACTTAGTTATCAAACATCCCTGGCCCGGCATGCTGCGTACCGTCTATAACAATCCCGACCGCTACCGCAGCACCTATTGGGAACACATTCCTCCCAAAAACGAACAATATGTTTACTTTTCTGGGGATGGAGCGAGAAAGGATAAAGACGGTTACTTCTGGATAATGGGTCGCGTAGACGACGTGATAAATGTTTCCGGGCACCGTCTGGGGACGATGGAAATCGAATCTGCCTTGGTATCTCATCCTGCCGTCGCTGAAGCGGCGGTCGTCGGCAAACCCGATGAGGTGATGGGCGAGTCAATCGTTGCTTTTGTTACCCTAGAAAGTAAGTATAGTCCTAGTGAAGGGCTGATAAACGAGCTGAGACAACACGTGAGTAAAGAAATTGGACCAATCGCGCGTCCGGGAGAAATTCGCTTTACCGATGCTTTGCCTAAAACGCGATCGGGTAAAATTATGCGTCGTTTGTTGCGCAGCATCGCATCGGGTCAAGAAGTGGCAGGCGATACCTCGACGCTAGAAGACCGCAGCGTACTCGATAAGTTGCGAGGTGGGGCATAAACTTGTTTCTTTAAGGGGCAATTCAAAACGGTATGCGATCGCGCTTTATGGTTATTAACGCGATCGCACCTTAAATTGCTTTAGTATTAACCCAGCATAATAAGTCTAAATAAGAGGTATAAGGGGTGATTCGATCGCACAAAAGAAGATTGCTATGAAAAAAGTTGCAGTATTTGGCAACACTGGAGGCGGTAAATCAACGCTAAGCAAGAGATTATCGGAAATTACTGGTTTGCCACTTCACGCCTTGGACAAGATTAAATATCAATCGGGGGGTACTGAGGTTCCACACGAAGACTACAAGCGTGCCCATCAGAAAATCTTGGAGACCGATCGATGGATTATTGACGGGTTTGGTTGCATAGAAACTGTCTGGCTGCGACTTAATGAGGCCGATAGTCTAGTTTTTGTCGATCTACCGCTATGCGTACATTTCTGGTGGGTGACTAAACGAGCGATCGCAGGTTACTTTAAACCGCCCGAAGGCTGGCCCCAAAAGAGTCCAATCTTAAAGAGTTCGATTAATAGTTATCGTGTGCTTTGGTTATGCCACAAATATTTAACCCCAAGATATCGTGAGTATATCAAGCAGGCTCAAAGCACCAAAAGTGTTTATCACATTAGATCTACTCAACAGATTTCACAATTTTTTGAATTAATTGAAAATGATGCCAGTGTTGAAGATAGTTCGCCAACGTAACTATACATTTGCGTGCTACTTGACTCTTGGCAGTGGGATTTGAGGAGCGATCGCGCCATTTTTCGACCCTTCGGATCGATTAGTCTTCTTGATACTATTGAGAACTTCTATATTTTCTTCTTTTATTATGAGCGAAACTTCTATTCGTCCTGCTCGAATCAATAAAGTTATTCCTAACTCTATTGCAGCCGAAATTGGATTTGAACCGGGAGATGCGATCGTTTCTATTAATGGAACTAAGCCCCGCGATCTTATTGACTATCAGTTTCTTTGCGCGGATGAAATTTTAGAAATTGAAGTCATTGACGTTGCCGGAAAAACTCATCACATTGAAATAGAAAAAGACTACGATGACGATCTAGGATTAGAATTTGAAACGGCTCTTTTTGATGGTCTCATTCAATGTAATAATCGCTGTCCTTTTTGCTTTATCGAGCAACAACCACCAGGAAAAAGAGATAGTCTTTATCTCAAAGATGATGACTATCGCCTGAGTTTTCTTTATGGAAGTTATTTAACGCTAACCAATTTAACCCAAAAAGAATGGCAGCGCATCGAGCAAATGCGCCTTTCTCCTCTCTATGTCTCCGTCCACGCCACAGAACCAGAAGTTCGCATTCGCCTCCTAAAAAATCCCCGTGCGGGACAAATCATGGAACAGTTTCAATGGTTTCAAGAAAGGCGCTTACAAATTCACGCTCAAGTCGTTGTTTGTCCCGGTATTAACGACGAAATTCATTTAGAAAAAACTCTTTTAGATTTAGCCTCATTTCATCGAGGAGAAATTCCTGCTGTTGTTTCTGCTGCAGTCGTTCCCGTCGGATTAACTCGCTTTCGTCCTACAGAGGATGAGTTAATTCCCGTCACCCAAGAAAAAGCCACAGAAGTTATCGCTCAAGTGCAGAAATTGCAAGAAAAATTTCGTCAAGAATTTGGAAGTAATTTTGCTTGGCTAGCCGATGAATGGTTCCTCATTGCTCGACAAGAATTGCCATCAGAATCTCACTACGAAGATTATCCTCAAATTGGCAATGGAGTAGGTTCGATTCGTCAGTTTATCAAACAATTCCAAACAACTGCGAAAAAGGTTCTTCCCGATCGACTAAAGAAACCTAGAAAGTTAACTTGGGTAGTAGGAAATGCTGTCGAAATTGCCTTTAAGCCTTTGGTAGAAAAACTCAATCAAGTTCAAGGATTAGAAGTAACTTTAGCTCCTTTGCGCAGCAATTATTGGGGGCAAGAAATTACTGTAACTGGTTTGCTTACCGGACAGGATTTGATAGAAGGATTAAGAGAAAAGGAGTTAGGAGAGGCGATTTTATTGCCATCGGTTATGCTGAAACATGATGAATATAAATTTTTAGACGATTTGACAGTAGAAGAAGTGGCTCGCCAATTAGGAATTAAAATTCTACCCGTCAATGGGGTTGAGGAATTTCTTAAAACTTGTATTAGTGATAAGTGAGTGGTATTCAAGGGAGAGAAATCGTAGAGACGCGATATATTTATTGCGTCTCTACCTGACTTTATTTAATACTTTTTTCAGAGACGACTAACTAGATTACTTGTTTTTCTATTTCCAGATTAAACAACATTTGCAAAGACTGAAGGCATCGCCGACGGGCTTCGATATCTTGCTGCGCCCGCAGTTGTACCATCGGTTCGTGAAGAATTTTGTTAACGATGCCTCTTGTGAGCGCTTCGATGACTTCTTGGTGTTTTTCGGCGAATTCCGTACCCAAGCGCGAGAGGGCTTTTTCTAGTTCTTGCTCGCGGATGGTTTCAACTTTGGAGCGCAAACAACTAATAGTGGGAACGGTTTCGAGCGATCGCCACCACAACTCGAATGCTGCGATTTCTTCTTCTAGCAGGGCTTCAGCTTCTTGTGCCATTTTGCGGCGGCTTTCGTAGTTCTGTGCCACTACTGCTTTGAGATCGTCTACGTTGTAGGACTGAACGCTTTCCATTCCCCCAACATCGGCATGGACGTTGCGAGGCACGGAAATGTCAAATAACATTAACTCGCGATCGCGAGTTAATGAAGCTTCTAATTGCGAGCGATTGATAATCGGTTCTGTGGCGGCAGTACTGGTAAAGACAATATCCGATGCGGCTACCGCACTCATCATTTCTGTCAAAGGATAAAGTTTGAGTTGCACTTCTGGAAACTGACTTGCCAATTCTTCGGCACGCCGATGAGAACGGTTAACGATGCAAATTTGTTGTGTTCCCTTTGCCAACAAGTGCTGGACCAACAAGCGAGACATTTTCCCCGCACCAATAATACAAACGCGACGGGCAGCTAAATTCTCGGCTTTCATGTGCGCCAATTCTACGGCTGCCGAACTGATAGAAACTGCGCCAGTACCGATATTCGTTTCGCTGCGGACTCGCTTGCCTGCCGTCATCGCTTGTTTGAAGAGGCGATCGAGGATTTGTCCGAGACTTTGATATTTTTGTGCCAATTTATGAGTATTTTTAACCTGTGCTAATATTTGTCCTTCCCCTAACACCAGACTTTCCAGTCCTGCTGCGACTCGCATCAAATGGCGTACCGCATCTTGGTGCAATAAGATGAACAAGTACCGCCGCAGTCGATCGAGGGGAATGTGACCGATTTCGGAGAGAAATTGGCTAATTTCTCGCACGCCTTGGTCGGTTTCAGTTGCGATCGCGTAGATCTCCAATCGGTTGCAGGTGCTGATAATTGCAACTTCAATGATGTGAGGGTAGCTTCGCAGGTGAGCTAGGGCGCTTTCTAGCTTGGCTTCTTGAATGCTCAATTTTTCACGAATTTCCACAGGGGCTGTCTTGTGACTCAGACCCACAACAGCAATATTCATGTGTTCTCCTAGAGTTTTTTGTCTTCCGTTGCTCGAATTAAAACTACAGAGGAACTTACCTTACAAGTCTCTAATCTTTGCAATTTAAACGCGATCGGTTCTTAGAGAAAGGATTTGAAAACAAACTTTATGAATCAGACAACGCGATCGTTAATTCTCGATTTCAATTAATGAGTTAGAGGTTAGTTGTTAGTGTTTACTTCCTACTAACTACTAACGACTAACTAATTCCTAACGACCTATCTCAATTGTATTGTCTTGGGCTTCTCAAACATGTGAATCGTATCGACAAAGCGGGCTGTCATCGACTGGGAGGAAATAACTAAGCTTTGCGTTCTCGCGCCGCCATGGAAGAAACGAACGCCTTCCATTAAAGTACCGGGGGTGATGCCGCAGGCAGCAAATAATACCGTTTCTCCGCTTGCCAGTTCTTCGGCGTTGTAGCAGCGATCGGGGTCGCTAATGCCCATTTCCTTGAGACGAGCGATGTTGCCTTCCTTGCTCTCGCCGATCAAGCCAGTCTTGACGATTTCGGGGTCGTAGATCAACTGTCCTTGGAAGTGACCGCCCAAGCAACGCATTGCTGCTGCGGAAATTACGCCTTCGGGCGCTGCACCGATTCCCATCAGCGCGTGAACGTTTGTTCCTGAAAACGCACAAGAAATGGCTGCCGAGACATCGCCATCGCTAATGAGTCGAACTCTCGCGCCAGCTTCTCGAATTTCTTGGATCAGTTCTTTGTGACGGGGACGATCCATCACGATGACGACCAATTCCTCGATCGCGCGATTTAAGCACTCAGAGAGAATTTTGAGGTTTTCTGTTGCCGACTTGTTAATGTCTACATGACCTCTAGCTGCGGGTGGCGCTGCTAATTTTTTCATGTAAAAGTCTGGCGCAGCAAACAAACCTCCTTTCTCGGAAATGGCTAGTACTGCCATAGAACCGTTTTGTCCGTAGGCGACTAGGTTAGTACCTTCGCAGGGATCGACGGCAATATCAATCTCGATCAGTTCGTCTGGATTGCAATAGTCTTTGGCATCCTCGCGGGTACAGATGCCTACTTCTTCTCCGATATAAAGCATGGGAGCTTCATCCCGTTCGCCTTCGCCAATGACGATGCGACCCCGCATATGGATTTTGTTCATCCGCTCCCGCATCGCTTCTACGGCTACGTGGTCGGCGGTATTTTTGTCGCCTTTGCCCATCCACTTGGCTGCGGCGATCGCGGCTTGTTCGACAACTTCAATAATTTCTAAACCCAGCGTACTTTCCACGGAATTTTTCCTCCCAACAGCTTATCTAGTTATTTGGTTTTCCTGGCGTTGTTTGTTCGCTTCACAGTCAAAAGTCTATCAGACAGTGGGAACTCCTTGAAATTAAGTCTGGTCTTGCTAATTGTTAAGTTTTTCTACAAAGAAGGTTTGAAAACACAAAAACCCGTCTTAGGCGGGTTTTTAGTAGCTCGAACGGACAAATTAAGATTTCGATTTATGCCCAAGGATCGGGCATGTGTTTATTAGATGGCGATTTGGATGGTTCGACGGGTTTTGGTGCAGGTTGGTCTCCCACAGGAAAATCAAAAGCGATCGTTGCTTTCCCAGGATCTAATTCTTTGTGTAAATCTTCCCACTCTCCAGAAGCGTTTAATTCTTCATAAATCAGAGACTCTTCAGCAAACAGATTATCAGAAATCATGGTAGCTTCTTTATCGACTGCCAATCCCCTGCCAGGTTGCTGTTGATGGCCCATCTGCTGCGACTCTTGGCTGAAGAAATCTTCAGAAATCATGGTAGCTTCTTTATCGACTGCCAACTCCCTTTTGGGTGAGGGTCTCCTTTCGGGTTCTTTGACAGTAGTGCTTTGAGTAGAAGTTTTTGGCACGGCATCCAACTCTCTTTTGAGTTGTTGAAATTCGCGGGTAAATGTTTCGAGCAAATTCTCTAGGATTTGCAGGCGTTCGGAAAGATTGACAGAAGATGCCATAATCGTAGTCTCCAAGTCTCCAAAGAAGATGGGTGAGTTCTGTAGTTGGTTTATTCTTCTCTACTTACCAGAATTCCCAGAATCTTCCTTGAAGTTACCAACAATTATTTTTTCTCTTGGCAATTTCCAAGTCGTTCAAGCGCGATCGCGAAGCACTTACGCAGACGATCGCGCGTCAGGAGGAATTTCGCTCATCTGCCCTAAATATTTTCTTAAATAGGGAGAAAACACTTCATAAATTAGCGTTATCGGCTTGCCATCGTGCCAAAAGAGGTAATGACGACCCCAAAAAGGTCCTTTTTCGCCGAATGAGACTTCCAATTCCTGGGAATGACCGTAATAGATGCCTTGAATATCTCGGTATAACTCGGCATGCAAGCGCGAGAGGCTTTCCCAAATCGGCAGAGAGCGATTCTGTAGATACTCGTCTACATGGTTGGCATCCCACCAAGAGGCTGCATATGCTAATCTCTGCCCTGATGCTGTACGCAACCAAACCTGTCGTCGCAACCTCGGTTCGGGAACGGCTTTTACCTGATTGGGTGCCCCATCGTCTTCGGTTCCAATCAGAGACATATCGATGACATCCACTTCTGTTTTCTCTCTCGTCAAGAGTTGTAGATGACGAGTCGGCGAACCATCTCCTAGCAGCAATATTTGCCATGTCGGTGCTAGTTGAGCGTGAGGTAATCCTTGGCGAACAACATCTTCACCTCCCTCCCAGATAGGGGTTAGAGAATGCCATTGAGATGCTCGCGTCGTTTCATCATGAGGTTTAAAGGTAGCAGTCAAGGCTCTTTACAAAACTTAACTCTTCGTTAAGCTTATGATAGCAGAAAGCAAGGGATTGATGAGAAGGGGACTGGGAGAGCTGGGAGTGTGGGGGGACAAGGGGGACAAGGAGACTTCTGAGACGGGGAGAACCGGGAGGGTGGAAAGACAAGGGAGGAAACTAACCACCAACCACTAACCACTAACTAATTCCCAATCCTTTCATCCCAAATCCCAAATCCAAAGTAATATAATTTCTGCCGACTTCAGCTACATGCCCATAATTTCGTACCCGGCATCCACATAGATAATCTGTCCGGTGATCCCGCTGGCGAGATCGCTACAGAGAAAAGCGGCTGTATTGCCAACTTCTACTTGGGTAACAGTTCGTCGCAGGGGGGCGACTTTTTCTACATGGTGGATCATATCTAAAATTCCTCCGACGGCTGAGGAAGCAAGCGTGCGGATAGGTCCGGCAGAAATCGCATTAACGCGGATATTGAGCGGACCTAATTCTGAGGCTAGGTAGCGAACGCTCATTTCTAAACCAGCTTTGGCAATTCCCATCAGATTATAGTTGGGAATCACTTTAACGCCGCCTAGATAAGTGAGAGTGAGAATACTTCCTCCCTGACTCATTAAAGGTTTGGCTGCCCTTGTTAAGCTGACGAGAGAATAGGTGCTGATTTCTAGGGCTTGAGTAAAAGCGGCTTTGGGGATCGCGCTAAAGTCGCCTGTCAGTCCTTCTTTGTCAGCAAAAGCAAGACAGTGAATGAGGATATCTAACCTGCCCCATTTTTGCGCGATCGCTTCAAAGGCAGAGGTAATTTGAGCTTCATTCTGCACGTCGCAAGGAACGAATATACTAGGATTAAGAGGGTCTACCAGTTCGCCAACTTTTTTTTCAAAACGCCCCTTGTCATCTGGTAAGTAAGTGACACCGATGTTCGCACCAGCTTTGTGGAGTTGCTGGGCAATTCCCCAAGCAATAGAGCGATTGTTGGCAATGCCAGTGACTAGCGCATTTTTTCCGGTTAAATCTAACATGATCTTGAATCTTTAAATTTGAGCCGCTCAATCCTCCTATTACTAGGATTGGCATGTATAATTTTTGTACGAAAGCGGAAATTATTGCTCTCAATACAATTATTTTGAAGCAAAAAGTACCAAAAACTTTGGCAATTTAGATAAAGTGTTTTATCTATCTCCTAAGTTCAAAACGCCTTAAGGATAGCCTACAACTCACTTTTCCATTGTTTTAAACCCGTGATGGATCTGTCCCTGACTCAAGATAAACCGCTAGCAGCTGTATTCCGACAAATTGGTAGCGGAGGCTTTTCTCCGGTCGTCGAAACGTTTGAGCGAGGAAAAACGATTTTTTTTCCGGGCGATCCTGCCGAAAGAGTTTACTTTTTGCTCAAAGGAGCAGTTAAGCTATCGAGAGTATACGAAGCTGGTGAAGAAATTACTGTTGCCTTGTTGCGAGAAAACAGCGTCTTTGGTGTATTGTCCCTGATTACGGGACAGCGATCCGATCGCTTTTATCATGCCGTTGCTTTTACGCCTGTAGAATTGCTTTCTGCCCCTATCGAGCAAGTAGAGCAATCGCTCAAAAGCAATCCCGAACTGTCGATGTTGATGTTGCGCGGGCTTTCTTCTAGAATTTTGCAGACGGAAATGATGATCGAAACCCTCGCTCATAGAGATATGGGTTCTCGGTTGGTCAGTTTTCTTTTGATTCTCTGTCGAGATTTTGGCATGCCGACTACCGATGGCATTCGCATCGATCTGAAGCTATCTCACCAGGCGATCGCCGAAGCTATTGGTTCTACTCGCGTGACGATTACTCGACTGCTCGGAGATCTGCGCGATCGCGGGATGATTTCCATTCACAAGAAAAAAATAACCGTTCACAATCCAGTCGCTCTCAGCCAACAGTTTACTTAACCGATCGTCTCGAATGACTAGCGCCTACGTCCTAATTACAGCAATTGTTATTTTGGGAGGCTTAATTGCTGTATTGGGCGATCGCTTAGGCAGCAAAATTGGTAAAGCTCGCCTGACACTATTCGGTTTGCGTCCTCGTCAAACGGCGCAGTTAGTCACAGTTTTGACGGGAACGTTAATTGCTCTTTCGACGTTAGGAATTTTGTTTGCCCTAAGTAAATCTTTGCGTCAGGGTGTGTTTGACTTAGATCGGATCCTCAAAGAGAAGAGAGAAGTTGAGAGCGAGTTGGCACGAGTCAAACAACAAAGAAATCAAGTCGAACGAGAACTTTCTGTCGCCAGAAGCGAACAAACAACTGTTGAAGGTCGCCTTCAACAGATCAATCAAAATTTCGCTCGCGCGCGATCGCAATTGAAAACGATTTCTAACCAAGCTAGGACACTGCAAGAAGATATTAAAACGCTACTGGCAGAAAGGCAGCAGCTAGTTCGGCAAAAAAATGACCTATCTCAACAAATTGCTCGATTTCAAGAACAGCTCAAAGTAAAAGATCGAGCCTTAAGCGAACAAGACCAAAAAATTGCCCGACAAACTGAAATTTTAAAACAAAGACAAACTCGTCTTCAGGAGTTAGAAAAACAGCAACGTTTGCTTCAGGGAAAAATCGACGAGCAAGACCGGTTAATCGGACAATTAGATAAGTCAATTTCTGACAAAGACCAAAGTCTTAAAAGCAAAGAAGAACAACTCAAAGAATTAGAATCTCAGCAAGCATTTCTCAAGCGAGAAGTCGAGGTTTTAGAAGACTATTATCAGACTTATCAAGAATTACGAGAAAGGAGAATTGCGATCGTCAGAGGACAAGTTCTCTCCTTTGCTGCCGTTCGCATTGTCGATCCCAATGCAGTAGTGGGAGCGATCGATCGCCTTTTAAGTCAAGCCAATCGTACTGCTATTTCTGCTACTCAACCCAGCAATGAAGAGGTTCGAGAACGAGTCGTTAAAATTACCAAAGCCCAGGTCGAACAATTAATGGCGCAAATTAAGGATGGGCGAGATTATGTAGTACGAATTCTCTCGGCAGGAAACTACGTCCAAGGGGAAAAGGAAGTGCGCGTCTTTGCAGATGTCGCTCTCAATCAAAAGGTCTTCGAGCAAAATGATATCATTGCGACTATCTCGGTCGATTCGGTTGAGGCAAAAGAGCTAACCGAAACCGATCTCCAAAATCGACTCGATATTTTATTGTCGGCTTCGCAATTTCGCGCTCGTCGCTCTGGAATTGTCGGAGATATTCAAGTTGAGGACGGTCGCATTAAAAAGATTTTGAATTTCATCGAGCAACTCAGTCAATCTAAAGATGTTCCCGATGAGATCAAAGCGATCGCATCGGAGACAGCCTACACAGCAGGTCCGCTTAAGTTGCGATTAGTTGCGCTCAAAGACAGCAAAATTCTTTTCAGTACTTATTGACATCAGGGTATGGCTACTGCCATACCCTGATGATTCTTAAATCAAGCTAATTTTGAGGATTGGGATCGGTCACCGCTTCTGGCTGTCGATTTTGCAATTGCTCGTTTTGTTGGCGCTTGAACTCATCAGCTGCATTTCTAATGCCGGAATCCGTCTCTTGCTGAAACTCGCCCATACTGCGACCGCGATTTGTATTGGCGCGGTGAATTAGGTCGAAAGCGTTAAAAGAACCGCTACCGATATTACCGCCCAAAACATTTTGTTCGTTAGATTGATAGCCGTCGCGATCGCGATTATCCATCGAATTGACCGACTGAGCTAAAGTTGACTGTCCGAAAGCGACTGTTGCTCCCAAGCAGAGACTGAAAGTTATCGCTAGTGTTTTCAAGGTAGAGTTGTAGCTTTTCATAATAGATAAACCATGGAACCCAGAGAATTTTTTAGGCAAAACGGCGACGGAGTAAGGGTTGAATTGCTAACAATACTAGCGCATCAAAAGTCGCCAAAATTAGCAGCGTGCCGCTAAAATCGAGCGATGCCCAGGGCGTATGCAGCACCACGCTATTAAATGTCCAGTCGTTGTTGAGATAGAGATAGCGAATCGGATCGATCGCGTAGGTTAGGGGATTGAGACTGGCAACGATTTGTAACCATCCTGCCATGAACGAAAGTGGCGCTAAAGCAGTGCTGGCAAAGAGCAAAGGCAAGTTAGTGACGAAGATCGCGGCAATCAGTTCGATATGACCGGGCAAAGCAAACGCCAAACCCAAACTCAATGCCGTCACGCCTAAAACGATTAGAAAGACGATGAGGGCAATTGTTCCCAATCCAGCTAAACTGGGCAAACCCGCCCCCAATAAGGCGCTAGCTCCCACGATAACAGCCGTTTGGATAAAGCTGAGGGCGATGATATAAATCGTCGAAGCTGCGACAATCGAGTAGCGCGAGGCGAGGGGCGCGACTAATAGGCGATTGAGGAAACCGAATTCGCGATCGAACATGACGGGCAAACCCGCATTCAACGCGCCCGAAAAAGCCGTAAAAACGATGATTCCAGGAGCGAGAAATTTGGCATAACCGAGGTCATTTCCGAACAACCCTGGCGGGGCATTGTAAAACAACGCGCCAAACAAGATTAACCACATAAATGGTTGAATAATCCCAGCGATTAAGGTCGAAGGACGGCGTTGGAGTTGAATAAACAGGCGTTTGGTTAGGGCTAAAGTTTCTTGTAGAAACTCTCCTAACCCATTGCCGGCTTCATCTACTTGCTTTCCCATCGAAGGATTCGGCGCTAAACTCGGCTCAAATTTTGACGGTGTAATCGTTTGACTCATAGCTTTATTTTTCTCTTTCTAACTTCATTTCATTTCTTGTTTTTTCTCTGCCTTAAGATCGCGAGTGCCGACAGCAGCTAATTCTGCATCTAATAAAGTCCGTCCCGTGGCTGCTAGATAAACATCGTCGAGACTGGGACGCGATTGTGCCATGCTAAAGATAGGCAAGCCAGCTTCTTGCAAGGATTGTTCGATCTGGCTGAGAGGGTTGCCCCCAGAAGTGACGATGAGGTTGAGGGAATTTCCTTGAGCGCTATTGATAATGACTTCTTCTACAAATGGGAGAGCTTGTAAAATTTCTTGAGCTTTTTGCGCTTCTTGGGCGGGCGAGAATTCCCGAATGCGCAAGGTAACGCGATCGCCGCCAACTCTATTTTTTAATTCCGATGGCGTTCCTTGAGCAATCACCACTCCTCGGTCGATAATCGCCAAGCGATCGGCAAGCGCGTCGATTTCTTCTAAATAATGACTCGTAATCAACACCGTCGTTCCGGCTTCTCGCAGCTTGCGCAGGAAATCCCAGACGACGAAACGACTTTCGATATCTAACCCGACACTGGGTTCGTCGAGTACCAGGACTTCGGGTTGATGGAGCAAACCTGCTGCCAAATCGAGGCGCTTGCGGATTCCTCCCGAATAAGTTCCCGTTTTCTTATCGGCATATTCTTCTAAACCGAGCAATGCGAGCAATTGCGCGATGCGATCTTTAGCTTTCTCCTTGGGCAAGTGGTAGAGCGCTGCTTGCAACTGAAGTAATTCCCGTCCCGTCAGGACTTTATCGAGGGCTACTTCTTGCGCCACATAACCCAGTCGCCTGCGTGCCGCTTTGGGGCGATCGATGACGGAAACTCCGCCAACCTCAATTTTGCCAGCATCGGGTTTGGTTAGGGTACACAGACAGCGAATCGTCGTCGTCTTCCCAGCACCATTAGGTCCGAGTAAGCCGAATATTTCTCCGCTTTGGACTTTAAAAGAGATATCTTTAACGGCTTCTAGGGAGCCGTATCGTTTTTTTAGCTGTTCGATGATAACGGCAGGAGCCATAAATGTTTCCGTGCTTGGACAAGCTATACAATTCTCAACATTTTCTTCTTCCTATTGTAGGCGCTTGACGGGCAAACCGAAGCGATCGCTAAACTAATGCGACTTTTGAAGCATTAAACTACTCCAATTTTGGAAGAGCAATTGCGCCGGGCGCAGCGCCTGGAAGGCGGATCGCGCTTGTGGGTTCGGTGCGGCGCTTGAGATAAGCTAGAGCTAATGGCTTAATCGACCTTTTTGCCGCCCATGCATGACTTCTCTGCTGTACCTTCTGCCCTCAGTTCCGGTTGCCTATACAAAGTTGGTGGAAGTCTAGCATTCGATCACCCTACCTATGTAGAACGAAGGGCAGATAAAGAACTTGTAGATGCCCTCAGATTGGGAAAGTTTTGCTATGTCTTCAATTGCAGACAAATGGGCAAGTCTAGCCTGCGCGTGCGTGCCATGCATCGGCTTCAAGCCCAAGGTATGAGTTGTGCATCGATCGATCTGACCAGCTTGGGAAGCCATGTTAGCCAGCAGCAGTGGTATAGCGGGATTATTACGCAGCTATGTTTGGGTTTTAATCTGACTGAAAAAATTAATTTAAAAGCATGGTTGAGACAGAGAGAAGAACTTCCTCCCATTCAAAAATTGGGACAGTTTATTGAAGCGGTAATTTTAGTCAACTGTCCGGGGAAAAAAATTCTTATTTTTATCGATGAAATTGATAAGGTTATCAGTCTTGATTTCCCTCTAGACGATTTCTTTTCCTTAATTCGCTTCTGCTACAATCAGCGGGCTGAAAATCCGCAATACAATCGCCTAGCGTTTGCCTTATTTGGGGTTGCCACGCCTTCGGACTTAATACGAGAGAAAACCCAAACGTCCTTTAATATCGGAGTTGCGATTGAACTAACGGGTTTTACAATCGAAGAAGTTCGACCCCTAGAGCCAGGATTAAAAAACATTGCCGAAAATCCTAGCGCCGTTCTCAAAGAAATATTGTCTTGGACGGGAGGACAACCCTTTCTCACTCAAAAGCTTTGTCAGATCGTCGCTACGGCTGACACTTTCATTCCCTTAGGCGATGAAGCAGAAATTGTCGAAAAAATAGCGCGCGATCGCATTATTGAAAACTGGGAATCCCAAGACGAACCCGTCCATCTCAAAACAATTCGCGATCGCCTTTTGGTCAACGAACAACGCGCTGGCGCGCTTCTGGGATTCTATCAGCAAATCTTGCAACAAGGATTCATCGAAGCAGACGGCAGTCCCGAACAAAGCGAATTGCGGCTATCGGGGTTAGTCGTCAAGCGCGATGGGAAATTACAAGCCTACAACCCAATTTATCAAGCCGTTTTCAATCGCCCTTGGGTAGACAAACAATTAGAAAAGCTGCGTCCTTACGCCGAGGCACTCGTCGCTTGGCAAGTTTCTCAATATCAAGATGAATCTCGCCTGTTGCGAGGGCAAGCTTTAAAAGACGCGCTAGCCTGGGCTGTGGGAAAAAGTCTTAGCAACGTAGACTATCAATTTTTGACCGCCAGTCAAAAATTAGACAAACGAGAAGCCGAACGCAAATTAGAAGCCGAACGCAAAGCCAACAAAATTTTGACCGATGCCAACGAAAGAGCCACGCGCATGATTCGCATCGGTTCTGCTATTTTAATCGTTTCTGTTGTGGGATCGGCGATCGCGCTCTCGACGGCAATTTATGCCTTCAACAAGCAGCAGCAAGCTCGCATCGGCACCCAGCTTCAAAAAATGGGAGATACGGCGTGGCGACAGTTCGAGTTCGAGCAAATCGAAGCCTTGCTCACAGCTATGAAAGCGGGACAAGAATTAGAAAACCTGATTCAAAAAGACAATCGTCCCTTGCAAGACTACCCCGCTACCAGTCCCATACTCGCTCTGCAACAAATTCTCGACACCATTCAGGAAAAGAATCAGCTAGAAGGACATCAAGAGACAGTCAACAGCATCAGCTTCAGTCCCGACGGGAAATGGATTGCTACCGCTTCTAGGGATGCAACGGCTCGGTTGTGGGATCGACAAGGTAACGGGCGCGTTATCTTTCAAGGACACCACAGCGATGTCTATAGCGTTGCTTGGAGTCCCGACGGACAGACGCTGGCAACGGCTTCTAAAGACGGTACGGTCAAACTTTGGAACTTACGCGGGCAGGAACTAGCCACGTTTAAGGGACACGAAAGTTCCGTCTATAGCGTTGCTTGGAGTCCCGACGGCACGAGAATCGCCACGGCTTCGAGAGACGAAACGGCTAGGATCTGGGATTGGCAGGGCAGGCAGCTGGCGATCTTAGTAGGACACCAAAGGTCGGTCGATGATATTAGTTTTAGTCCCGACGGGAAACAGATAGCAACTGCTTCCAGAGATGGAACGGTGAGGCTGTGGAACTTAGAGGGCAAACAGTTGGCAATTTTTCAGGATGCTTCCAATGCCTTCTACAGCGTCGCTTGGAGTCCAGATGGAAAGCATATTGCTGCCGCCGCTAGAGACGGTACGGCGAAAATATGGGACAGACAGGGCAATCCGATCTTGACTCTAATAGGACATCGAGAATTAGTCAATAGCGTTGCCTTTAGCCCTAACGGAGAGAGGATAGCAACGGCTTCGAGCGATGGAACCGCTAAGCTGTGGGACTGGCAAGGAAACGTGTTGGCAACGCTTGCAGGACATCAAGAACCTATCTATGATGTGGCGTTTAGTGCCGACGGGCAACAAGTGGCGACTGCCTCTAGCGATACTCTCGTCAAGCTATGGAACCTTAAAGAGAAACCCCCAGGAGAGTTTAAAACTATAGAAGATACTGTCACTAGCGTTGGTTTTAGCCCTGACGAACAATTAATTGCGATCGCTTCTAAAGATGGCATGGTTTATTTACAAGATTTGCAGGGCAATCTCAGACATCAGTTCAAAGCCCATCGCGATCGAATTTACAGCATTAATTTCAGCCCCGACGGTCGGCAAATTGCTACTGCCTCAAGCAACGGTATCGTCAAAATTTGGAATTGGCAAGGCGAAGCGTTAGTAGAATTGAAAGTCAATTCCGTTCCCGTTTATGGTGTCAATTTTAGTCCCAACGGACAGTTGCTGGCGATCGCGTTTAGAGATGGCGATGTCTGGTTGTGGGATGTGAGAGGAGATCGACCAAAAAAAGTCACGAGTTTTAAGGCGCATCGGGAAGCGGTTTACAGCGTCAGTTTCAGTCCCGTCCGCCTGACGCTTTCCCCGGAAGTCGGACAACAAATCGTCACGACCTCCAGAGATGGAACGGCTAGGCTGTGGGATTTGCGGGGTAATCTATTAACCGAGTTTAAGGGACATCAGGATTTAATTTACCGAGCCACTTTTAGTCCCGACGGGCGCACCATTGCTACCGCCTCTAGAGATGGGACAACTAAGTTATGGAACTTGCAAGGAAACCTAATTGCCGATTTGAAAGGCGATCCCTTCCCCGTCTACAGCGTCAGTTTTAGCCCCGATGGAAAAAGAGTAGCAACGGCTTCTAGCGACGGGACGGCGAGGGTTTGGGACTTACAAGGAAATCTCAGGGCAGAGTTTAAGGGAGATCGAGATTTGCTCTACGGAATCAATTTTCAAGCCGAGCGATCGCCGTTTTCTAAAAAAGATAGCCAACAGGTGGTAACGGTTTCCAGGAATGGCACGGTTAGACTTTGGCAAGTAGAAGAAGAATTAGCGAGATTGGAAGGTCTTCTCGAACAAGGATGTAAGTGGTTGAACGATTATTTAGTCAGTCATTCGCAAGAACGAGAGAAGCTAAAAGTTTGTTCTCAATCGGCTTTTTCTAAGTAGCCGTCACTAACTGCCATCTCTAGAAGGCATGAAAATCTATCGGTTCTGTTGCAAAAAATTACGGTAGTTTGGTAGAAGTAAAAATTGTGGCATGACTCGACTCCTCTGAACCCATTTTGTAAATGAACCCAAAGTCACTTTTCAAATGGCTCAAATGGCATCACTTTTAGTCTGAAATTATACTTTTTATACTTTAAGTTTTTGCAACACAATCCTCATACCAATCTGAAAAATCTTGGCTACAGATAGATTTTTCAAACCTTTACTTTATAAGATCGGTCTTTCTCAATCCCAAATCCCAAATGGTATCATGTCCCAATCCCCTATCTACCAAAAAGTTGTTTTCTGCGACTTTGATGGCACTATTACTGCGATCGAAACCTTTGCGGGAATGCTTAAAGCGTTTGCCCCAGATTTATCGGCAAAACTGATGCCCCAAATGTATAATCGCACCCTAACGCTACGAGAAGGCGTTCGCCAACTGCTAGAATCGATTCCCTCCTCTCGCTATCCCGAAATCCTTAAGTATGCCTCGGACAAACCCATTCGCCCTGGATTAGAGGCTTTACTAGACTTTCTCGATCGCCAAAACACGCCTTTTGTCGTTATTTCTGGCGGACTGCGGGGAATGGTAACGAAAGTCTTATCTCGCTATGGACTTTTAGAAAGAGTAGCTGCTATCTCTGCCGTGGACGTCGACACCAGCAAAGACTATCTGCAAGTTTACTCGGACTATGAAGGAGAGACAGAATTAGTTGCTAAAGTACAAGTGATGGCACGATATCCCGCTCAAGAAACGATCGCGATTGGCGATTCCGTTACGGATATTAACATGGCACTGAAAGCTGATTTGGTTTTTGCTCGCGATCGCCTCATCGATTATATGGAATCGGAAAATAAACCTTATATTCCCTGGAACGACTTTTTTGAAATCCGCGATTTTCTGCAAAAGCGCCTACAGCAGTCCTAGATCGTTGAAGCAACGGCGCGTCAATGCCATTCGGGCAAAGGCATCTTTTTCTTGACGAATCTCTATATTTGTGGCAAAAAAGTAAACATTTTTTCTTTCTCTAAGTACCCAACCAACCATCCGATTTGGGGTTTCCGCCATCGTCAAATCCAACCCAACCCGTCTTGTCCCTGATTGTGTCGTCAGGCGTTTGCTCTAGAATCATTAGACCTCCTGCAAAAATCTAAGATGGCTATGTAAAATAGAGTAGCGCGATCGGACATAATCATGACGTATTCTCAGATAAAAAATTTAAAGCCGACAGAGTTTAAATAGCTGTGTGGGGTGTATCCAGAAACTTTTAAAGAGATGGTAAAAGTCCTAGAAGCTGAAAAAGTATTACAGAATAATTTGATTGCTGGAATTTATAATTATGAGCTTTTTGTTGACTCAAATGTAGCGATCGCGTAACACTTTTGCAGGAGATCTATTGAATGAAAAATGGTATCACCTATTCCCAAAGGTAGATAAACGCAGAAAATAAACTGGGGAACTCTTACATTTAACAGATGTTCGATCGAGATCGACCTGCTCTAATAAAAGAGAAGTTGCATTGGTACAGTATTTAGTGATGCCTAAATTAAATATTGGTCTTACAGAAGAACAAAGACAAGGCGTAATTGGACTTCTCAATATCGATTTAGCAGACTTTTATTTGCTGCTAATTAAGACCAAGAAATATCACTGGGATGTGATTGGACCTCAGTTTCGCTCTTTACACGAGTTGTGGGAAGAACAATACGAGACTTTGACTGCTAACATCGATCGGACTGCCGAAAGAATTCGCGCGTTGGGTGGCTACCCAATTGGTACTGCTCAAGGATTTCTCCAACATAGCACCATTCAAGAGCAACCCGGCACGCTGCCCACTGCGAACGATATGGTGATGAGCTTGGTTAACGACCACGAGCAAATTATCCGCAACTTGCGCGAGCATGTCGATCGTTGCAGCGATGAATTTCACGATGAAGGAACGGCCGACTTTTTGACTGGCTTGATGGAAGAACATGAAGAAATGGCTTGGATGCTACGTTCTTTTATTGAAGGGGAAGATCTTAAGCCAAGCGGCGATCGCCCTGGATCTGAACTTAAGGAATCAATTAGTATATAGCATACAAGCTGGTTGAGTAACAAAACTCAAATCGCCCTCACCCCAACCCCTCTCCCGCTCTGGGAGAGGGGCTCTCAACTTAAGACTTTGGAGTGAAGTCCCTTCGCCCCTTGTGGGAGAAGGGATTTAGAGATGAGGGGACAAAGATTTGTCAGTCAACCAGGCATACAAGTCAAAGCAATTGCTTTTGAGGGCAATACCAATCATGATTCCAGAAGCTGCGCGATCGCCTTCAATTGATAAAGAGAAGTCGGAATTCGGAAAAAATCCTTCCGACTTCTCTTGTTTTTTCTAGCCAAAGACAAAATTGGTTTCGGCAAGGCTATCGGCTTGAATGCCTTGTAGAATGGCAACATCTCGACCGAACGCCTCAATAACCGCGTCATTGCCTGCCTGACGCAGATTCCAATCCCCTCCCAATGCCCCGTAGGTGAGACTGGTGTCGGCAAAACCGATAACATCGCCTTCGGTACTATTGAAGTCAGTAATTGTATTCGCTACAGAAGGCAAGCCATCATCGCTGCTGGTAATCCAGAATTGGTCGGCTCCAATGCCACCTGCTAGTAAATTATCGCCCTCCCCCGCACCGAGGAAAAAGCGATCGCTTCCCTCTCCTGCCGAGACGATATCCTTACTGCCATCAAAGTTTCCGCTAGGATCGGCTGCATCGAATACATCATCGCCAAAAGTCCCAAAGACAGTTTCTGGGAGTTCCGTACTGGCGGGCGCGACATTAGCGCTCAAAACCTTATCCTCGCGGAAGTTCAGGTTTTGAATGCGGGTATCTTCTTCGGGAGCCACATCTGCTACATCAAACGGATTCTGTTCGTTAAAATTGGCAGCGAGATATTCCGCTAGCGCATCCTGTTCCGAACCGTCGGCAGCAAAGGTAGCGACACCCGTGCGGCTGCCAGGATCGGGATTTTGAGAGTCTTCTGTTACCAACTTCACTGGATTAGTGTTGGCAAACGTCGCGAAAGGATAGTTATCGCCGCCACCGGCGAGGAAGTCAAGCGTAACAGTTCGGAAGGTACGGTTAGGATCGCCTTGCAGTTCGCCGTTTTGGACGACGACATCGGTGACGTTGCCTCGATTGTCAGTAACAGCTAAGGACAAAACGCGATCGCCCGCTGGCAAGTCGGGGTCAAAGCTAAAGGAAATGCCCGAAACTTGAGGAAATTGACCGGGCGTTTTGCCGGGTGCCGTTGCTGCCACGCCGTGTTCGATAGTTTGGAGCAGCTGTTCGGCGGTTAAAGTCAGTAAGGTCAATCCATTGTTAAAACGTAAAGAATTGGCAATATCTAACTGGGAAATATCGCCCTCTTCTTTACCCGCTTCGGGATTAGCTGCGGTCGGCAGCAAGGTAAAATCATCGGGATCGGTCGAACCGCCCGCCGCCGCGATCGCGCCGATATTGGAGCGAATGCCGCCGCCATTTTTGATAGATATGACCGTGCTGGGATCGACCGCTTGAGCCGCCGCCAGGTTAGCATCGGCAGTTAGATTCCCTAAGTTGGTTTCCTCGGTGCGAACGAAGGTGCGATCGCCTCTGAGGAAGACATTGGTCTTGCCAAAGATCTTGCCGTCTTGCTCGTTAATTACATTAGCTAGGGTGTCGGTAATGGCTACCACTTCTGGATCGGGAGTTCCGCCGACATCGGCTACTCCCTGCTCGTCGGCAGCATAAGCGCCGCTGATGTTGGGGTCGATGCTTTCAGGAACGAGAACCCCATTGGCATCGAAGTCGGCAACCAAGCGCCCGACATACTGGTAATTGGCATCGGTGTTGACGATCGCGATCGGTTCGCCGGAGGCAGAGATAGTTAGGATGGGATAAGTGCCGCCGCTAGTATCTCCGCTTCTGAGGCGATCGCTCTCATCCGAGAGCAAGGTATGGGAACCGCCTGCAACAATAATATCCACATCCCTCAGCAACGGGGCAACCGCTTGCTCGATACTGAGTTGTTGGAAGTGACTCAGTAGGACTACCTTATCGATTCCGGTTGCCGTTAGCTCATCTACTGTCTTCTGAATTTCAGCAGCTAAGGCAGCAACATCGTTGGGATCGGAGGGAATCACGCCTACATCGCCAGAGGAAGAAATCGAGGGGAGAAGCGGTGTCGTCGCCCCTACAATCCCGATTTCTTCGCCATTAACCGTAATTACGGTACTTTCGGCAATTGTATTAGGAATCGTGCTGGCTTCTTGCCCGTTTGCCGTTACCAGCCCGCTCAAGTTGTTGTCGGTACTAAAATCTAGATTGGAACTGAGGTAGGGAAATTGAGTACCGCGATAGGCATCGTCAGGGCTAATCAATCCTTGGACTTCCCTCGTTCCCAGATCGAATTCATGATTGCCCAATGCTGAGGCTTGAATGCCAATTTGATTCAAAATTTCAATGTCGGCTCGTCCTATCCCTGCTGTGCCGACGGGGGTATTAGCCAGGGAAGGATCGCTAGCGGCAAACAGGAAAGGACTGGGAATGTAATTGTCTCCAGAGGACAAAACCAAGGTATTTTCATAATCATCCCGTAGCCCGTTAACGACGGCGGAGAAGCGCGGCGCATCG
The DNA here is from genome assembly GCF_001904635.1 of Hydrococcus rivularis NIES-593. Lineage (GTDB taxonomy): Bacteria > Cyanobacteriota > Cyanobacteriia > Cyanobacteriales > Microcystaceae > Hydrococcus > Hydrococcus rivularis. The sequence goes on along the minus strand of NZ_MRCB01000003.1, from coordinate 136,784 downwards.
TCTAGTGCCTCAACACCAGCCTCAAAGTCAGATCCATGGAGAAGTTGCAGCGTAAAAGCTTCTGACGCTGGTTCGGGTTTTGACTCTGTCAAGCGGAAGCGCCCTAAGATGGGTTCGTGGTCGCTTGCTTGGGTGGAAAAATCGGCATTGATATGAACGCTGTCATACTCAGCATTTTCATACAAGCGATCGCTGGCAAATATATGGTCGAGAGACTGGGAATTGCCTTGAAAGTTGTACGAGTAGGTAGCATCGTCGGTTGCTTTGCCGATAAGGTTGGTCAATACTCGCTCGTCTCCTTCACCCGCCAGCCGCGACAGCGTATCGGTGAACTCAAACGTATTGAGATCGCCCGTCACGATGACATTAGCGTCGGGATTTTTTGCTAGAAGTCCGTCTACGAAGTTATTAACGACTTCTGCTTGAGCATTGCGCTCATCTTCCCCAGCTTGAACAAAGGGTTGAGTTGCCCCAAAAATAGGCGTACTGCCGACGCGCGATGTCCAGTGATTGTTAATTATGGTGACTGTCTCGCCGTTGAAGGTAAAATCAGCCACTAGCGGATCGCGAGAATCGTTAAACGCCTCGACATCCAGCGACTGGAGCGAGTTTTTGTTAAGTTGAACTCGCTGTGGATTATACAAATAAGCAACTCGAATATTGCCGCCCGGTTGCCCGCCGGAAGTGCCATCTGCTGGCGGGACTTCAGCAAATTGATAAGTAGGACCGCCAGCGGCAGCAATCGCATCTGCGAGGGCTTGTAAGGTGCGATCGCCTGCCGTCGTGCCGTCGTCCGTGGCGCCGCTATTGTCCTGAATTTCTTGCAGGGCAAGGATATCGGGCGACTTGAGATTATTGACGATTTGAGCGGCGATTTGAGCGATTTGCTCGGTGTCGGACGGATCGAGATTCAGAACGTTGTAGCTGGCAACGGTAAGCTGGCTTTCTGTGCTGACTAAGGTAGTTTCTTCTTGTCCGAGTCCGCCATCGGTGACTTCAAAAGCTTCGGTAGCGACAACTTCGTAATTCCCAAAGTTATAGTTAACCACTCCCGTCACGTCGCTCAATTTGTCCGCAACTTTGACCCTTGCCTCAAAGTCGGGCAATACCTGTGCGTCTAGTTGTACTTGAATGCGTTCGGGATTGGTATCGTCAGCTTGCAAGGGAATGCCGCCGCGAGAATTCAAACCGGGCGTTGCTAGCACTCCTTCGTCCGTAACCGTCCAAATTTCGCCAAATTCGTTGGTAGGAGAAACGGCAACGGGATTTTGAATCGTTACCCGCATTCCTTCTAGACTTTCGTAGAAGTCGATCGCGTCTTCCTGGGGATCGAAAACTTCAAAATTGTCGTTTTCAACGATTTCTGTTGGCGGCGTGCGTCCTCCTTTGCCCAAAACCACTGCCGCTGGCAGGTCGTTACCCGTCGATTTTGTCGCAATCGTGGGGCTGACAATCTGAGTGAGCGAAAGATTTCCCGTATCTTTGCCGCCGGGAACAAATTCTTGTACTGTGCCCTCAATCTCTAATTCATCGCCAACTGCGACGGTGGGGGCTGAATCGGTGAAGACAAAAATCCCCTCTGAAGTCGCATCGTTGCCATCTCCCTCGGCATCTTGCAAGTAGAAACCTCGCTCGTCTACTGCCGTGACAATCCCAGTCGTTTTGACAGTTTGACCGACTAATGAGGAGGTCTGACTTTCGCCTTGAATCGCAGAAATTTCTACCGTTCCCTTGCTATTATTTTGAGCGCTAGGATCTGATGCCGGAGTGATTTGAGCGGTTGCGATCGCTGATGGGGAGGGATTGCGATCGCCGCTAGCCCCACCAAGACGGGGATCGAGATTGAGAGGTTCGGGTAATTTAATCTGAATAATTTCGGTGTTGTCGATTTCTGGCGGACGACCGATAGAGAAGGGATAGTTGTTGTCGTTGGCAACGAGAAGAGTATTTTCATCGATGACTAACAAGTCTTCGATGGTGACGAAGGGAAAGGTAAAGGTCGTGCTGCCATCGCCGTTGATGTCGTTAGGATCTTGCACGTTCAGCAGATCCACCAATTCTTTTTTGAAGACAAAGCCATTATCGTCTACTTTAGAGAAGTCAACTTGGAAGATTTTCTTGAACTGGGCTTTTTCGCCTTCATTGCCATCCCGTTCGATAACTAGGAATTCGTTGTCGTTGATGGGCGTAAAATCGCCGATCGCGTGGCTGGGATCGTCTAGGCGGTAATATCCAACTAAATCCTCGGAATAGGAAGACGTAGCAACGTCATACTTGTAAATGCGCAGGGCATTATCGGAATCGCCCTCTACCGATCCTTCTAGTAAAGGATACAGGGTGGCGCGATCGGAGCTGTATGCCATGCCCTCAAAGCCGCGAGAACTGGCTAAATTAGCTTCTTCTGGGTCGTCGGTCAAAAAAGGGTTATCGGGCGATCGCACGAATTCGCCAATAACGCGATCGCGTACCAAATCTCCCGTCTTGGGAAAGTCAGTAAAGAACCCATCCACTCCCAACTGGATGTACTGTTCGTACTCTTCTTCTGCGGTTTGAGGCGTTCCATCTTCTTTCAACACCAAGAATCGTTCTTCATCGCGGAAGGTGTAGGGATGCACTTGCAATCCGGCTTCGTGGGCATCCCTAACCACCGGAAGCACTTCTCCGGTGAGTTGTTCTGTAATTTCGGGTACGCCGTCCCCATTGCCATCGACTGGCGTATCCAGCTTTTCGGTAAGAACGAAAGTGCGCTTCCAAGGTCCGATCCCATCGGCGTAGGTAGCCACAAAATCCTTCAGGAGGTTAACGTCTGGGTTGCTGCCTTGATTAATTAAATCGCCGTAAGTCGTCTCAGCCGTAATTAAATCCGTTCCATAGATCGATACGGGATCGAAGTTGGGATCGCTGAAATTGGCGACGATATCGTAGGGCTGTAGTTGGAATTCGTCGTACAACTGCACCAGGGGCGTATTTTCTAGCGGCGTTCCAGGCAAAAGTTGCTTGTCCAACTTCAGCAGGTTCTGCACTTCAAAGGACTGAATAAACAGTCGATTGGGATCGGTAAAACCTTTATCTAGTAAAGTTTCTACCAGAGGCTCTTCAAGGGACAGTCCCTGCTGGGCGAAGTAGGTGGGATGCTTGGTTTCGGGATAAATACCAATTTTTTGCCCCGTCCGCGCTTCGATATCTTGTACGAGGTCGATAATCTCCTCAAGCGTAGGAACTTCATATAGCCCGTTAAAAGACTGGTCGCGGTAATCGCGAGGCTGAACGGCTCGCAGCGTTTTAATTTCTTCTAGCGTAAAGTCTTCGGCAAACCAGCCCGTATAGCTTACGCCATCAACGGTTTTAGTCGTTCGGCGGTCTGCAAATTCTGGACGAGTAGCAACGTCGGTAGTCGTGTTGGCTGGGATGACTTCGCCTGTTGCCGGATCGACAACTGCAAGCATGGGTTCGTGACGGGCGATTAATACCCCATCTTTCGTGCTGACTAAATCGGGTTCGATGAAGTCAGCCCCTTGTAAAATCGCTCGCTCGTAGGCAGCTAAAGTGTGTTCTGGTAGTTCGCCGCTAGCACCTCGGTGTCCGATGACTAGCGGTTCTTGTCCGTTGAGGGTTTTCAGATTGGGGAGATTGGGAGTAGAAATAGGCGCTTCTTGTAAGACTCCGTTAGCATCAAAGTGTAGCAGGTATGGACCGAATTCATCTCCTATCCAGAAGCTGCCATCTTCGGCAACGACGAGCGATTCTACATCGAAATCCGCCCCCGTCAGCAATCGGTCTTCAGTATTTGCGTTAGTAATTTCCCAAGGAATTAGCCGATTGGGATCGGATAATTGGACGAACTCTTCTACATTAACGCTGCCGTCTCCAGCTTCCGAACCGACAAAATTGGGGTCTGCTTTATAAATCCGCAACAGATAATCGGCACTGTTGTTTTTTGCGCCAAAACCATTGTCGGAGAGGAACCAGAAGTTTTCTCCATCGGCAAACTGAACGCCGCTAAAGCCTTGAATTGGCTGCCCTTCAAAAGGGCCGGTGCGATCGTTAGCTGCAATTGGCTGTCCCTCGCCATTGTCTGCACCCGCCGGAGGACCTTGTGCAAAACTATCGGCAGGAAGCGAAGCAAATCCCTCTAACTCTGGACGCGGCACCTCCTCTGGTTTAACACCAAACAAGGTTTGGTACATGAGGCGATAAATCTCGGTGTTGTCCAGGGTGCTGGGCAGTTTATCTGCATTCATGCCGAAGGCTTTAGAAACGATACTGCCGGGAACGTCGGACTGAGTTGCCCAGCCAACCCCGAAGGGATAGGTATTGCCATTAGCGTCGGGTTGAGAGACAAAAGGCTCGGTATTAGCTCCGTTGGTGCCATCGAGGGGAACTTCGGTTCCCGGTTCGGTTGTCGGATTGACTTCCTCGGTTCCCACGGTTTCATCGGCTGCTAGGGGATCGCGCACTTCTAAACCGCCAGCATCGCTATCGGCAGCCGTAATTAGCAGCGTATTGGGGTTAACGTTATCGATATAGTTCTGCGCTACCCCGATCGCGTCGTCGGCTCGTTTGGCTGCTTCAACTAACCCGGCTGCGTTATTATTGTTGCTAAAATTGTCCGTGCCTTCCTCTTCCATCACCACCATAAATCCATTGGGGTTCTGGGAGACGATGGAGAGGGCAGCTTCTAGCATCTGCGCTACTGTGGGGGGAGTTTCATTGCCCGGTTGTCCGTAATTTCCTAATCCTTCGGCGGTGTTGACTTCTTCTGGCTGGTCGTTGTAAGTATCTTCTGCTGCAAAAATCCCTAAAACTTTCTGAGTTCCTGGGGGCAGATTTTGCAATTCTTCGAGGGTGTAGACGACTGTATAGCCTTTTGCTATTGCTTCTTCTATCAGGTTGCGTCCGTCTTTTCTAACCCCTTCTTCTCCGAAGCGTCCGACAACGCCTTTAGGCAGGTAGTGGATTTCGCCTCCGCCGAGGATGACGTTGGCTCCCGATTCGACAATTTGAGCGGTAATGCCCGTAAAATCGTTGCGGTTTTCTGCTTGTGCTAGAAACGCTCCCGTTCCCGGTTCGGCGATAATACCGGAGTTTATCACTGCCGTAGCTTTTCCGGCTTTAATTGCCTCTTCCATGATGGTCAGTCCGGTTTTGCCAGAGGCGGGAACGACGGGATTGCCGTTTTCATCTAAGCCGTAGGAACTAGCCTGTACCTTTACGCCCATGGCATGGGTAACTGCACCAGCGTTGGAAGTGCCGGTGAGCTGGTCTTTCATGTGTCCCAGATATACTCCGGCATTGGACATCCTGTCCCAGTTGAGTCGCCCATCGGGCCCATAATGGAGGAAACGGGCAGCCGCGTAGTGAGATGGGCTAGTGCCGTCTGGGTGGATGAAGATGACGCTGTTGGTGTTCGCCATAGTTATCAAATTCTGTTAAGAACTCCTCAAAAGGTTAAAAAAGAGCTACCCTAGCACAGAAGTCATGACCAACTTCCCGTACTCTTGCGCTGGTAAGGTTTACCATTTAGTAGAGTTTCATTCCCAGGTTAAGAAGCGAATAGATTTGGGTTAAATTTTGTGCGCAATTCGGTATCGCGATCGCCTTTCTGTAACGGTTTATGACAATCGCGCTTTTGACTTCAATTCACAATTATTTCGCTTTTAGCAAATTTAAATTTCATGGCATTTGTTTGCCAAAAACTTGGATATTGCCAACAGTAATGGTTGGTGTTTTGTCAGTTATTGCAATTTAGTTATTTATTATTTTTTAGTCTTATTGATTTATTTTATTTTGACCTTTTCTATCGATCCCTTTCCTTAAGCTTTACTTGTTTCCTCCGATTCCCGTCGATTGGCAATACATCAGAAAGCGCCAGATCCATCTTTACTGATGCCAGAACTAGCGCTCTCCATTTTCTTATTGATTTTTATTATATTTAGGGTCTTTATATTGGCTGACCCCATTTGAAACCTATATATAGAATTCCCCAAATTTTCCGAATTCTTGAATTCCTTAATTATTTTTTTATCTTTCTTTTTCTTAAGTCTCGTCACTTTTTGTAAACATTTGTTGAGTTGTCGTTAAAGATACGCCAAGTTTTTTGGATAGCCAAACTTCAAAGTTACGGATGGCGTAAGAACGTGCTGCCATGGCGGGATCGACCATTGGCTCTACTAAAATAGTAAACATTCCCAAGCGGTTGCCTGCGATCGCGTCGGTAAAAAGGCGATCCCCAACCATTGCCACCTGCGAGGCTGGTAAATTTAATGCCTCAAGGGCTTGTCTCAACTTCCGCCGAGATGGCTTTCTCGCCCCCCAGATATACGGCGCATTAAGGGATTGAGCGATCTTGCCGATGCGATTTTCGCTTAAATTGTTACTAACCAGCCAGATTTCCGCTACCTGTCTAATTTCAGTCGCCCATTGGATCAATTCTTCAGATACTTCTCTAACTCTGAGGGGAACTAGCGTTTCATCCACATCCAAAACCAAACCTTTAAGTTGGTAATGGTGCAAAATCTCTGGCGTTATGCCCAACACGGTATCTCCTAAAATGAGATCGGGCTGTAGAATATCTACCTTCAACATCGATCGATATATATAAATAGGGACGTTGTTAATCTTATTTCCTTGCCTGAATGACTTGCAAACTTCCTCCGAGATAAAGACGCTGTTGGCACTCCGAAAACCCTACAGCCTTAAGTTGCTCGACTAAATCTGCCTCTAGTAGCTGCCAAGCTGTTTCCGTTTCAAACAACCACATAAAAGTTGCCAGAGGCAGCCAAAATAAGCCGTTAGTTGGCTTGTGGAGGTCGATCGCGGCAAAAATCCCTCCTGGCTTGAGAACGCGATAAACTTCGCTTAAAATTTGTTTGAGTTGCTCGCTTTCCATCTCGTGCAGGGCAACGCTAGCGTGCACGAGGTCGAACTGTCCGTCAGCCAGTGGCATTTTTTCTGCCAACCCTTCGATATAATTGGCTTGAGGGACCGAACGAGCAGCTCTTTGAAGGGCAAGAGCAGATGCATCCAATCCGGTCACGCGATTGGAGAATTGCACTAAAAATCGAGTGGTCTGACCCGCACCGCAACAAAGGTCTAAAATCTCGGTATCGGGTTTAATGTCCAAATCTTGCAAGGCAAGATGGCGAAATCGCTTTTCTCCTCCAACGCCAAGAGTAGCTAGACGAGAAATGCCATCATAGAGCCACTGATATTTATAGCTTAAGGGTCTTAGAATTGTAGCCATTTATAAGAGTTCGGGGTTCGGAGTCCGGAATATTTCTCCTGACTCTTTATTCCTGTATTCTGTACTAAAAGGATGCTTTTTCTTGCCATCTTTTTCTTCTGGAAGGATGTTGCATCCATTGAAAAGAGACGAGGTTTAACAAAAGTCCGATCGCGAATAAAATAACCATTAAAGTGATTTGATACCACGCGATCGGCGTTACAAATAGATCGAGGATGATGTGGAGTAAATTCAGCACCGAATAAAAGACTGTTAAGCCAAAATGAGCAACTCTGAAGCGTTTCGACTCAGTAAAAGCCGTAGCGATAATAGCAAACATTGGCAAGACAAAAAAAGCTAACATTAACCACATCACCCAAGAAATATCTCCAATTTCATGGGAATGAGCGACGCTTTTTCCGTGAAACAGAGGCATTAAACCTAGGTCGGTGTGAAAAATTGTTCCTAAAAGGAAAGTGATCCAAAGGGTAATGATTTTCCCTTGATAATTGACTGACATAATTATTAATTTCTGAATGATTCAACTTGAGCGATTGTCTTTTGGTTTTCCCAAAGAAATTAAAATTCTTGGAACCTAAATATTAAGTTGTATCAACTGCTTATACAGTCGTCTAAAGACGACTTTGAATAAGAGGCAGCAATAGAATATCGCTGACTTTCTTGTAATTAATTTCCCGTTCGATCGAAAAAGTCTTTTAAACGAGGCTTGATAGGAATTTTAGTTTATTTTAATAAAGTTGAGCTTTGAACCTAGAACTAAAGTTCTAGGCGTTGATGCCCAAGATACAAGATCTGAGTTTAAACGGAATAAACTAATTATAGATGAAAACTTTTCAATTCAAAAGCCTTATTAATATTTAGCAATATAAAGTCAAGATTCCCCAAAAGATACAGTTTAGTCTACTTTTGGAAGTTAACTTCAGATGAAGCTTCTTTCCAAAATATTAGATGGCACTCTGGTTTCCTCAAATAAGTGATTAATTTGACGTTGTAGGACGTTAAAGTCTTGCCAAGGATTGTAACGAATTAGCATTTTCAATTCTCCCTCGTGTAATATTTAGTCGATCGCTGATTTTGTTTTTGAGATTTTAAATCCTTTCTTGAAACCCTATGTTATTGATAAATAAACCCGATGTAAATCCGGTTTTTAACACTTAATTAATCCCGATAACCGAACTAAATTTTTTTGGTATAGGTGAGGAAAACTGAATAATTTTAGTACGGAGAACCCTTTATTTTAATTTCTTTTAATTACAGGACAGTTTTAAACCGAGCGAGAATAGGAGTAGAAAAGCAAAATAAGAGGAGGCGAGAAGGATGATGCACGATTGGAATGTAGTCGTCAATCTTCACGAGCATAGCTTTCAAAAAGCCTTTAAAGAGCTTCAAGGATTTGGAATCGTTAATGAAACGGACTTTTTTAATGTTTTAGCGATGAAAGTTGGCGATATCAACCGATTTCTAGAAAACTTACAGGAGTGGATCGCAAACCATCCCGATTTTTTGACTCGCATTGCTCGCATCGTTCCCGTAACCGATACCTTTACTTTTCAATCGCCTGAAGAATTTGAAGCTAAGGCAAAAGAGATTGTTTTGCAGTGGGTGCCCCAACTAGCAGGTAAAAGTTTTCACGTGCGCATACACCGTCGCGGTTTTAAAGGTCGCCTTTCGAGTTTGGATGAAGAGCATTTTCTCGATAAAATTTTGCTAGAAGCACTGGAGAAAGCGGGAACGCCAGGACGCATTACCTTTGAGAATCCAGATGCGATCGCGATTGTAGAAACCTTGGGTCAATGGGCGGGTTTAGCTTGCTGGAAGCGAGAAGATTTAGAACGCTATCCCTGGATGCGGATTGATTGAAAATGGTTATGAGTTAGCGGTTAGTTGTCGCTAACATTTTCCCCAACTACTAACTACTATCAACGACCGAATGCCCCGGCCACCAGCATCACATCGACTTCTTGCCCTGACGCGATCGCCGTTTGACCGACGGGTAAAACAGCCAAACTGTTCGTTCGTGCTAGATTGATGAGATTGGCTGAATTTTGAGCGCCACCCGCCAATTGAAACTCGCAGACACCGTCAACCGACTGCAACTGTCCCCAAAGATAAGTTTCTCGCTTGCCATCAGAAATCAAACGATCGCGCGATCGCACTTTCATAAAAGTCGGCAGCCAATTGTCCGACAAACCCGATAACTTTCTCAAAGCAGGTTGCACGAAACGCCAGCAACTGACTAGGGCAGATACTGGATTTCCGGGAATGCCAAAGTAGGTGCAACCATTGGCAAACGCGGCAACCGTAAGCGGTTTTCCGGGTTTAATCGCAACGCTGCGGATACGGATTTCTCCCCCCAACTCGGCGAGGAGTTGCTCGACATAATCATAATCTCCCACCGAAACCCCGCCTGTAGAGAGAACCATGTCGGCAGTGGCAATCGCTTGAGTCATTTTCTCTTTGAGGAGATCGGGTTTATCGGGTACGATGCCCAAGCGAATGGGAATTCCTCCCTGACTTGCCACAAATGCAGCCAAAGCATATTGATTTGAGTCTACAATTTGTCCCGGTTGCAGGGTTCTATCGGGTGGAACCAATTCATCTCCCGTCGAGAGAATAGCGACGCGGGGGCGGCGATAGACCGTTAATTGGGTACATTGGGCAGTCGCTAATACAGCAATCTCAGACGCATTAATTAGTATCCCTGGCTCCAGTAGCGGATTGCCTGCCTGGTAGAACGATCCCCGCTGGCGGACGAAGGCGTTTGACCTACTTGGAGGAGATAGCACTAAAACGCAATTTCCTTCTCGTTTGGTATTCTCCTGTATGACAATAGTATCTGCCCCTTCTGGCATCATCGCCCCAGTAAAAATGCGGGCTGCTTGTCCCGATGCGATCGCGCTTTTGGGCTGAACTCCGGCGGGAATCTCTTCGACAATTTCTAAAACGGCGGGAGATTCGGCACTACAGGATTCAACATCGGCAAACTTAACTGCATAGCCATCCATCGCCGAATTATCCCAGTAGGGAAAATCTAGCTCGCTAGTAACGGGTTGCGCCAGAATGCGACCCGTGGCATCTTCTAGAGTAACGACTTCGGTGTCTTTTCGCGTATCGAGTGGCTTAACTAGCTCTAGAATGATTGATTCTGCTTCTTTGACTGACAACATAGCAATGGAGACTAAAGACCCGTATTCGGATTATACTTGTCATACTCTCGCCTAAGTTTCATTAACCGTCGGGGAATGAATTCCCCGTCTTATATATAAAGTCCATTAAAATGGACTCAGATGCCTATCTAGTCGTCTTTGGACGACTTTAACTATGAGTCGGTTCTCCCTAACAGCCAAAATCCCACTCCCAAACCAATAAAATTGGGCAACCACGCCGCCAGAAAGGGAGAAAAAATTCCAATCGTGCCGAAGCTTCCCAGCGAGAATCCTAACACGTAATAAAGAAACACGATCGCGACGCTCAATCCAAAACTGGTTGCTCGACTCACGTGTTGAGGACGACTTCCCAACGCCGATCCGACTACGCCAAATACCAGACAAACAAAAGGAAATGCCATTTTTTGTTGGGTTCTCACTTGAAACATGAGAAGCTTCTTTTCATCGCCTGTCTGTCGGAGGAGTTTTATATATGCTTGCGCTTGAGCAATGTTCATTTCATCGGGATCGCGACCGAGAACGGCGAGATCGAAAGGAACTCTGGAGAAGGGAATCTGTCGGCGATCGAATGAAAGTGTCTCGTCGTAGGAAGTATCGGGAGCGATTTTATAGATCGTGCCATTAAAAAAATCCCAAGTTTGTTGCTCCCCGTTCCAACTTGCCGAGTCAGAAATAATAATTTGGTTTAAGTTTTCTCCTAACCATTGCAAAATAGTCAGCATTTTCATCTGTTTGCCATCAAATTGTTTGGCATAAAACAAGCTTTTGAGTCTCTGCCTAGTTTCGCCATTGGGCAACGTCACTCTCTCGTAGTCGGGATAAAAAATGTCTCTCGTTTGCCAAAAGGGATGTTCTTCCTGGATAGATTCCACTAAGATAGCTGTAGCTCGATAATTGGCTGCGGGAACGACTAATTCGTTGAAGAGAAAGGTTATGCCTGTAACTAATAGGCTAAGCGCGATCGCGGGAGCTACAATTCGATAGAGACTGACACCGCAACTGCGCAAGGCAATTATCTCGCTATTGTTGCTGAGGCGACCGAATACCATTAGCGAAGACAGAAGAACTGAGATCGGCAAGGCATAGGAGACAAATTCGGGCACTTTCAACAGCAATACTTGCGCTGCTTGCACGATTGGCAAATTGGATTCAATAACTTTGTTAATCAAGTCGGACAAATAACCGATCGCAACGCCTAAAGAAGAAAAAATGCCAACACTCAAAAGAAAAGGCCCGATCGACTCAGTGACGATATAGCGATCCATGATTGATATGCCACCAAGCTGCGACTTGAGCAAATAATAAAGCGGTTTATCAAATTTCATCGCTATCGGTGATTATCGGCGGCAATATCTTTATCCCTGACCATTTAAATCGATCTTAGATATTAGAACAACTCGAACGCTTGCGTTACAATTTTTAACAAAAGCCGCAACTCTTATACTAAATACCATGAAAACCGCATTAATCACTGGTGCATCTTCTGGAATTGGTGCAGCTTTTGCTAGAGAATTAGCTGCCCGCAAGACCGATGTGGTCTTAGTTGCTCGTTCTGAAGAGAAATTAGCGCAACTTGCCAAACAACTCCAAGAGCAATTTCAGGTTCGCTCAGAGGTTATCGTCCAAGATCTGACCGCGCCAGGAGCAACACAATCCGTAGCCGATGCAATTTCTGAAAAAGGATTGACAATAGATTTATTGATTAACAATGCGGGTTTTGGCGATTATGGCGCGTTTGTAGACACAGACTTACAGCGACAGGTAGAAATGATTCAACTCAACATTACGACGTTGGTTGAATTGACCTATCGATTTCTCCCTGGCATGAAACAACGCGGTTCGGGAGGAGTTATCAATGTCTCTTCTATTGCAGGTTTTCAACCCCTGCCCTATCTATCTGTTTATGCTGCCACAAAAGCATTCGTTCTCAACTTTAGCGAAGCACTTTGGGCAGAAAATCAAGGCACTGGCGTTCGTATTTTAGCCTTATGTCCGGGAGCAACAGAATCTGAGTTCTTCAAAGTTGCCAAGTTTCCCTCATCTTTTGCTGGTAAGAACGGGAATCGATATACTCCAGCAGAAGAAGTGGTCAGAGATGCCCTGAAAGCTTTAGAACAAAATCAGTCTCATATAGTTACTGGCGGTGTCGGCAATAAATTGATGGTTAATCTCTCTCGCTTTTTTCCCCGCGATTGGTTAGTTAGTGCAGTGGAAAAACAGTTTAGAGGTTAGCGATTGTTTTTTGGTATTGAATATAATTTTCTCGTACTTTTTTAAGCTAAAAGGGTGAGTATTACTCACCCTTACTTTTTTGGCAATACTAAGCAATCGATCTGTTATACCATTTTTCATTCATTGATGACAGAGAGAGTCGATCGCCCTCACCCCCAACCCCTCTCNCCTATTTGGGAGAGGGGAGAAGAATGTCGATCGCGAAAACCTGAAAATTGGTATTGCGTTTTAGTTGACAGTTTCTTCAATAACTACTTCTTCGACTGTTTCTTCTACAAACTCTACTTCAGTAGTTTCTTCAACTACTTCTTCCTCAACTGATACGATTAATTCTGCAAATTATGCGCCTCCCCAGGTAAGATTTGATTGTTAAGATTAGCGCGATCGCTTAAATTATTAACAAGTTATTTAACTACCTGCAAATTTTGTCTACTTGGTAAGACAAGGTGATACAGATTAGATGAGAAATAGTGAAGATAAATAAATACAATCTTCTCCATCAAAAAATTGATTTTTTAACCGTTGAATTGTTTATTTTTATTAAGGAGAGTGTCCATTTATACCAGTTATAATAAAAACGCGATCGCGGGAATAAAAATGAATAAATTAAAACTCGCTACACTGAAATAAAACATAGAAAACTAAGGTGAAATAAGAATGGGATCGATAGAAAGAGAAAAAGCTTTAATACTATGGTTTGAAGAAGTAGGAGCAGAAGATGTCGGTTTAGTAGGGGGGAAAAACTCTTCTTTAGGCGAAATGATCCAACAGTTGAAGCCCAAAGGGATTAACGTTCCAAACGGATTTGCAACGACTGCTTATGCCTATCGGCATTTTATTGAATCGGCGGGTTTAGAGAACAAATTACGGAAAATTTTTGCCGATTTAGACGTAGATGATGTTAATAATTTGCAGGAACGGGGACAATATGCGCGATCGCTAATTCTCAATACGCCCTTCCCAGCGGACTTGCAAGAAGCGATCGCCAATGCATATACAAGTTTGTGCGAACGATTCGGGAGTGCAACTCGCCAACAGGTCGATGTGGCGATTCGTTCTAGCGCAACGGCTGAAGATTTACCAGAAGCTAGTTTTGCCGGTCAACAGGAAACCTATCTCAACGTCTATGGGATCAAAGCCGTTATAGAATCCTGTCATAAATGCTTCGCCTCTCTGTTTACCGATCGCGCGATTTCCTATCGCCAGCACAACGGATTCGACCATTTCGCCGTTGCCCTTTCCGTCGGGATTCAGAAAATGGTGCGTTCCGACTTAGCCACCTCTGGAGTCATGTTCTCCATCGACACCGAGACGGGTTTTAAAGATGCCGTCTTTATTACCGCCGCCTACGGATTAGGAGAAAACGTGGTTCAGGGGGCAGTCAACCCCGACGAATATTTAGTCTTCAAACCCACTCTCAAACAAGGGTATCGTCCTATTTTGGACAAGCGGCTGGGCAGCAAAGCGATTAAGCTGGTTTACGATACGGGCGGATCGAAGCTGACCAAAAATGTCGCCGTACCTAAAGCCGATCGCGGGAAATTCTGTCTCAACAGCGACGAGATTTTACAGTTGGCGCAGTGGGCAATTCAGATTGAAGACCATTACTCTCAAGTCCGGGGAACTTACACCCCAATGGATATTGAATGGGCAAAAGATGGAATCACAGGAGAATTATTTATCGTTCAGGCGCGTCCCGAAACCGTTCAATCCCAGAAATCCGGTAACGTCCTCAAAACCTATCGATTGAAAGAACGCACCCAAGTATTGGCGACGGGGCGCAGCGTCGGGGCGGCGATCGGACAGGGAAAAGCGAGGGTTATCGTAGATGTAGGCAAACTTAATGTCTTCCAACCCGGAGAAGTCCTAATCACCCATCGTACCGATCCCGACTGGGAACCGATTATGAAAAAAGCCAGCGCGATCGTTACTAACCAGGGAGGACGCACCTGCCACGCTGCTATTATTGCCCGCGAGATGGGAATTCCTGCCATTGTGGGTTCTGGAAATGGCACGGAAGTCATTAAATCGGGTCAAGAAGTGACGATTTCTTGCGCCGAAGGAGAAGAAGGTCGGGTTTATGAAGGTTTACTCGACTTTGAAGTCACAGAAACTACCTTAGACAATCTGCCTCGCACCCGCACGCAAATTTTCATGAATGTCGGCAATCCCGAACAAGCCTTTTCTCTCGCCAGCCTTCCCTGCGACGGGGTAGGGTTAGCCCGGTTAGAATTTATCATCGCCAACCACATTAAAGCCCACCCATTAGCCTTAATTCATTTCGACGAGTTGCAAGACGACTCGGTAAAAGCAGAAATTGCCGAGTTGACCAAACTGCATCAAGATAAACCCCGGTTTTTTGTCGATAAGTTGGCGCGGGGCATCGGCACGATCGCGGCGGCTTTTTATCCCAAGCCCGTCATCGTGCGGATGTCTGACTTCAAGTCTAACGAATACGCCAATCTTTTAGGCGGTCGTCAGTTTGAACCCAAAGAAGAAAACCCCATGCTGGGATGGCGCGGTGCATCCCGTTACTACGATCCGCTCTATCAAGAGGCTTTTGCCCTCGAATGCGAGGCAATACTCAAAGTGCGCGATCGCATGGGCTTAATCAACGTCATTCCCATGATTCCTTTCTGTCGCACCCCGGAAGAAGGGCAGCGGGTAATCGAAGAAATGGCAAAAAATGGCTTGAAACGCGGCGAAAATGGCTTGCAGGTCTACGTTATGTGCGAATTGCCCAGCAACGTCATTCTCGCCGACGAATACTGCGAGGTATTTGATGGGTTTTCCATCGGTTCCAACGATCTCACTCAGCTAACGCTAGGATTAGATCGCGATTCTGCCCTAGTTGCCCATCTGTTTGACGAGCGCAACCGAGGCGTAAAGCGGATGGTGAAGATGGCAATCGAAGCGGCAAAAGCCAAAGGTCGCAAGATCGGTATTTGCGGTCAAGCGCCCAGCGATTATCCAGAGTTTGCTAAGTTCTTAGTTGAATTGGGAATCGATTCGATCAGCCTTAATCCCGATTCTGTCCTCTCAACTTTGTTGATGGTTGCAGAAGTGGAAGGCGTTAAAGCGTAAGCGATTGAGGTGGGTAATGCCCACCTTTTTCAGCTAAAAGATGCTCGATGTGCCAGATGGGATCGGCGCGATCGCGTTGATTTTGACATCCAGCATCAGATCAAAGCTCTTCAAACTCAGGCATCAATTGAAGCACTCCCATAGCTAATTCTTTAGCATCGAGTGCCTTAGTCTCAAAAAGCGCCATCATATCCGGGAGTTGAGGATTGCCGCGAGAGGTTCCCGTCACTCCCATAGCGACGATCAAACCGCAATATCCCTCGGTTTTATGACAGCGCCGATCCCACTTTTTGCGAGCTTGAACGTGTTCGGGATCGTCGCTGACAAACTCGCCAAAGATGTAGAAATTTTCATTGAAGGTTTGAAAAATCCCCAGATCGTAGTTGACTCCCGTCAACGGATCTTCTCCTGGATTAAAACAAATTGCCTTGAGTCCTCCATCCTTTTTGAGCGTTTCAATCAAAGCTTTGGCTTTAGGACGAGAGGTTTGAATCAAGACAACGGGCATTCCCTCGCCTTTGGGGGAAGCCCCTTGGTTTTGATAGTAAATTTTTGGATGATGGCGAAGCGTTTCGACTAATTCCCAAGGCACCATTCCCACGCTCAAAAAAGCATTATCGGGAACTAAATCGTCGCGCAAGGGCAAACTCAATTGCGATTCCTTCTCGTCCTCTTCTGCCTCTATGGTTTCCATAATGTCGAGTAGCTCGGCAGATAACTCTGGTAAGGTAGAAACCGTCACGGGGATAGTTTCACAAGCGTCGGGTGCTGGAGAGGTAGAAATCCGATAGCGCTTGCTAATTTTATCGATAGGCTCTCGGTCTAATCCCCGCTTGCTGGCGCGAAAGAAGCGCAGAAGAGCCTGAAGCGATACATAGACGGCTTTAGCTTCTTCTTCGTCCAAATAAGGTCTGATGCCTTCATAGGGATGCACGCTGCCAAAGAGGGAGCGAATCTGGGAAGGGGGTAAATCGGCGAGGTCGAACTCTTCCTCCTCCCATTCGACATCGCGGACGGGTTCGTAATTGAGAAACCAGCAATCTTGAGCTAAAAAGGCTTTTTCGAGTTGCTCGACCGACTTTTCTTCTAGGGCAGCCAGCCGAAATCGCTTGAGCGAGTCGAGAGAGCGATAGAGGATAACGCCGTATTCTTTGCCCAACATTCCCATCACGCAGGCATAGATTGTCTCAACATCCCAGCGATTGAGTTCGATCGCCACAACATCGCGATCGGCGAGGACTTCCCAAGGGGCTGCTTGCCATAGCTCGCGGGCAAGGTCTTTGAGAGCGGTATCGTAGAGGGGCGGAATGGCAGGCGGTCTTGTCCCGCTGAGATCCTCGAAGCTGCGAAATAGCTCGTCGATCAGGGGTAATTCTGGAACGTAGTCGATCGCGATATCTAAATTCTGCAACGCTCCCCGCAAAAAGAATTGAATTTCTCGATTGCGGACGACGATTTTCTGCGGTCGAGCAGGTTTCGCCGGACTGTGAGGGGTTTCGATCGCTCTGAGTAACGTGCGCACGACGGCTTCGGGCCCCATTTCTGGAGAAACTACGTCCATCGCCCTGACGAAGCCTTCCGAGCCGTCTACCCAGATAATACATTCTCCATTGCCTTCCGTATCTGACTCTAGATGCGCTCTGAAACTCGATAGCGAACGGCGATCTCCTTCCCAGACGCTGGGAATTTGGGGAATTTTTTTGAGCCGACGTCTAGTTGGCTGAGGGAGAGTGTTCATATTGCTCGATTGAGTTGTGTGGAAAGATCTGGCACTCAGGTGCGATCGACTGGCAACGTTCCGATTCTACTTTAACGTGAGTTCGGAGTTCGTAGAGACGTTTCGGGGGAATGTCAACTCCCAATTCAGTTATCCGTTCCTAACTTTACTTTCTAGTTAAATATACTACTGACGTGACGAGACGACTTGATAAACAAAGCTTAACGTAGCCCAAGCCTTGGTATCCAAAGCATAGACATCGGTTAGAGAGCCAATAATTTCGCTTTTGACGGCACTAGCGTCATGCAAGTCTTGTAGCAATGCTAGAGCGACTTCGAGTGGATTGGGTACGTTGAAGATTTGTTCGCGATCGCCTTTAAGATATTCTTTAGAGCCTAGCGCTTCGACGGTCTTGACAAAGGGAGCATAGGCGCAAACGACATGCATTTCTGCCAATCCTGTCGGAGCCGATACGAGCCAGTTAACCGAGGCAGTAGGATTGGGAACGACAAGTTGCTCGCCTGGGATAAGGCATCGCTCCTTCAATTTAGAACTCGTCTCAGTCGGGAGCGATTCTCGCTCCCGTCGCGGAGCGTGTAGGGCAATTGCCCCTCCCCCAGAATCAATGCCCAGCAGCAGGAAATAAATTGGGCGATCGCTCAAATTTTCCAGTCGATACTGGATCTGAGTGCCAATCGGCAGGCGCGGCAAGACAGCAGTTTCGCCTACCGAGGTAGTACTCGCTGGTAAAGACGAGTTATCCGCCCCAAACGCTTGCCTGCGAGTATCGCGCCGAATGAAAGCTTGAGGGGGTTTCCCCGCGATTTCCAGCGTCGCGCTAACTGCGAGGTTCGACGAGCCTTCGTTTGCCGTGAGCCGCCACCACTTGACTGCCAGCAGTTGTTTGAATTGGGGTTCCAATCGCGCGATCGCCGATTTGATCGCTTCGCTGCTCGACCCTTTAGCGTTTGCCAAAGCAACTCCTCCGGCAGACAATAATCCATACCCTTCCCATCCCAGGGCAGCGCTGGGATTGTCTTGGGTAGAGGCTAGGGTCGTGCCCGAAGAATCTGCGGCTCGAACCTTACTCAACACGCAATCTGCTGCTTGTTCTCCCGCCGCGATCGCCCCAGCAACCGCGGCAACGCTCGCCAATGCACTGGTGGCATCCACTCGTTCGATCCGCTCCAAACTGGGATCGAGCGCCACTGTCAGACTTAAATGGCGCGGCAGGATGCGAATCGATTCTTGGAGGAGCTGCCCTACTTTTAGCGGCATAGGTCGCTCGTCTGGAGCTTCTAGCAGCTTCGCTTTTGCCTTCAAGCCCTCCCGCGAGCGGATTTGCACTACGACTTCTTTCGAGTCGGGCGATGGGACGACCGTCAAACAGGAATTAAGTCCGTAATGGGCGAGAACGTAAGCAGGAAGTCCGGCCAGTAGAATCTCGACGGCGCGATCGTCTTCTAAACGAGTGATGACTCCTTCTGCACCGATAGGATTTTCAGGCATTAAATAATAAGTCAACAAAGGTTGCTTATCGCCGCTAATTTGCTGGGGTTCCTGACACATGCCGATCGCCACTGCCATTTGCTCGGCAGTTCTCGTCATGGCAACGAGAATTCTACTGGCTGGGGCAACTTGCCAGAGATACTGGGTCAGGGTATGGGTAAATAAGCCCGCATTCAACCCATCGATCGCGATTTCCGTTGCCATTCTCTCCCTTCCGGCGGCTGAGAGGATCGTACCGGATCGGCTCGTTCCAGTAGATTTCCAAGTTGGCGAGGTAGCATTCAAGCGGCGTTGCAGTTGTTCTTGCGTTGCCAATTCCTCTGGATTGGGGTTTTCTGCCAGGGTAGGGAAAGAACGCACCCGCAAGTTTCCCTGAAGCAGGCGACCCGTACTGCAATAGCTGGTATCTAAAACGAAAGTGACTTTATCGGTGGCTAGCGATCGCCCCAGCAAAAGCAGCGTTTCTTCGAGCAAATCGTTAGTTGCAGGCGTGCCTTTGGTAGTCAGAATGCTATCGCTAGGCATCAAGCTATTGACGAGTCGATAAGATTCATCAACCGTCTCAGGAACTTTTACCTGTCTGCCGTAACCGCTAAAGTGAAAGATGACCACATCTCCTGGCGTTGCCTGTTCGATGAGATGTTCGAGAAAAGCGCTTTCTATGGCTTCTCGCCTGGCTTGCTGCCCCGTCAGGGTTAGAATGTCTTGCGCTTTAAAGCCAAAGCGATGAACGAGCAATTCTTGCTGTAGTTCTACATCCGTCAGGCAGCCTTTTAAACTGGTGCTGTCGGGATACTCGTTAATCCCCACCAACAGGGCTAATTTGCGAGGCGTTGGCGCTGCCAGAGTTTGATGGTATCGGTTTATTGCCAGTGACAGTCGGCTATGACTGACTCCCAAGGTCAGCACCCCCAACCCAGCCTTTTGCAAAAAAGTCCGCCGATTCGATCCCATTAGAAATCCTCCCCTGTAAGGATGAAGGCGGGGAGCCAGTTTGGGAGAACAAACACTAGCAGGCTCAATCGTCTCTCATCCCTACGTTTTAGCTGACTCATTTAGAAAAAAATGGATGCGATAGAGACGCGCTCGGGCACGTCTCTACTCTAACGCAAACGCGCTAACAACGATTAATTTCCGTTGGCTTGCATCATTGCTTTGGCTAATTCGGCTGCCACCTCCGGACGAGAAAATTCGGGCGGAGGGAGTTCGCCTCGCCGCAACATTTCTCTGACTTTGGTTCCTGAAAGGTGAATGCGTTCTTCTTTCGTACTCGGACTGGTTTTGCTGGTCGCCATTTGCTGGGTGCGAGTGCAATAGAAAGCGTGCTCGAACTTCATCGGCACGATCCCCAATTCTTGGGGATCGAATTCGTCGAAGATTTTTTGTCCGTCGTAGGTGCCGTAATAATCACCCACGCCAGCATGGTCGCGACCGACGATAAAGTGGGTGCAGCCATAGTTTTTGCGAAGGATAGCGTGGAAAATGGCTTCTCTGGGACCCGCATAGCGCATCGAACAGGGATTGATAGCTAAAATCACCCGCTCTTTCGGAAAATATTTCTCCAGCATAATTTCGTAACAGCGCATCCGCACGTCAGCGGGAATGTCGTCGCTTTTCGTCGCACCGACGAGGGGATGGAGAAAGAGTCCGTCTACAACTTCTAGGGCGCATTTTTGGATATATTCGTGGGCGCGGTGGATGGGATTGCGAGTTTGGAAGCCGACAATTGTTTGCCAGCCTTTCTCTTTGAAGAGTTTTCGCGATTCGGCCGGATCGATTTGATACTTGGGAAAGAGTGGGTGGGGATCGCGCTGAAGCAACCAGACGGGACCAGCTAAATTAATCGCTCCCTGTTCGTAGAGAACGCGAACGCCGGGATGGTTGATGTCGTCAGTGCGATAGACGTTAATCGCTTCGTGGGCTTTATTGTAGCGGTATTTCTGCGTTAGTTCCAATACGCCGATGAACTTGCCGTCGGAGTCGTCGAGTCGCACCCAGTTGCCTTCTTTGAGAGGTTCGGCGACTTCCTCGCTTACTGGCAGGGTAACGGGAATCGACCAAGCAAGACCGTTGACCATGTGCATATCGTCTACGACTTTCTCGTAGTCTTCCTGTTCCATGAAACCCTTAAGGGGACTATATCCACCGATGGCGATCGCGATCAGGTCGGAAGTCGCCCGTTCGTCGAGTCGGACGCGGGGCAAATACTCGGCTTGAGCTAAAAATTCTTCGCGTTCCGCAGTAGTGGCTACGCGATTAATCAGTTGACCGCCATGAGGCGCAATTCCATCCGTATGTGTAGTCATATTAATTTTTCTAACTGTCGGGATCGATCCTACCAAGGTCTGATATCTATTTAATAGGGTACTGGCGATGGGGATTTTTTTTCACTGGCAACGCTCCATTGCTGCCCGCCAATTATGGGATATCAAAAAATTTTAGTAGCGCTCGATCGCTCGCCGCAAAGTGAAATTGTCTTTGACAGCGCCCTAGAAATCGCTAAAGAGTTCGGTGCTGCTTTGATGGTGTTTCATTGTTTGCCAATCGAAACTCCGGCAATGACCCCTTATGCCAATCTCTATGGCGAAGAACTGATTGATTTTGCTCAAGCTATCCACCAACGGCTAGAAGAAGAAACCCAGCAAGTCCAGCAGTGGCTGAGGGAATGCTTTCAAAAAGCGAGCGAACGGGAAGTCCCGACAGAATTGGATTACAAGGTTGGCGATGCGGGACCCTGGATTTGTGAGATGGCTAGTACTTGGGGCGCAGATTTAATCGTTCTCGGTCGTCGCGGCAGGAGGGGTTTAGCGGAAATGTTTCTAGGAAGCGTCAGCAATTACGTCATTCACCACGCCAGTTGTTCGGTTTTGGTCGTGCAAGGAGTTAGTGGTTAATAGTTAGTAGTTGGTAGTTAGCGGCCATTTTTCTTAACGATTAACGACTAACTACTAACAAAAAAAGAAGCTTCACTGAGATCTAATGAAAAAGATTGGCTCTCAACCAACTTTCTTGCCAACAATAACCAAACCTCGCTTTATCCCATCTAATTCGGCCACTTTTGGCAAATATCCCCACTGCTGAAAATGATATTTGGCGAACAGTTGCAAGCTCGGTCGATTGTGGGCAAAAATAAAACCGACCAGAGTATCGAGTCCTAGTTCGGGACTTTTTTGGATTGCCTGTTGCAGAAGTTGTTTTCCGATCCCTTGGCGGCGGTGAGGCACGGAAATGTAGAGACTGACTTCTGCGGTTTTATGATAGGCAGGACGACCATAAAAAGATTGAAAACTCAACCATCCCATGATTGTATTATTATCATTTTCCATCACCCAGAGCGGTCGGCTGGTAGGAGAATGTTCGTCAAACCAGCGCTTACGACTTTCAACGGATACAGGTTCTAGATCTGCTGTTGCTATGCGAGAGGGAATGCTGGCATTGTAAATCTCGACGATAGCGGGTAAGTCGGCTTCAGTTGCGTCTCGAATCTGTTTTTGAGAGATCGCGCAAGACATAGAACAATCGGGTTAATTGGCGTGCGATTCTAAGATAAACTACCTCATTTTAAATCTTGAATTGTATAACTTATGGTAGATTTTTGGGATCTGCCCTCGTTCGTTGCACGGCGATCGCAAACCCAATTTCTAATGCCAACAACCCTCAGCCAGAAAGCTAACTAGCGACAGAGTTCCCATTCTTTTCATCCATCGTCAATAAAAGCGATCGCCCCGATCTATTTACCCTAAAAATTAGGAATTAAAAAGACAATATGCTTGCCCAAATCCGCCATCTTTTAAGCCAGTTTTTTAGTAAGTCAAGGACAATCAACAACGAACCTCTTAATAAAGTCAGTTTAATTGTCATTATTTTAATTGATATTTTTATTGCTATTAATGTTTTTGCAGGATTGGATGATATTAGCCAATGGTATATTAGCCCTTCCCAGGCTTATCCTTGTTATTTCGAGTGGGAAAATTATCGAAAAGACGCTGCTAACGATAAAGATTATCGGATTGTCAGGCTGGCATTTTCATACGACACGAGCGATCGCTTCAGTTTTCAGCAAACCTATCAAAAAGCTGAAGAAGAACATTTAGGTTGGGTTTCTAAAACCTGTTTAAGGTATGGCGACTACAAAGATAAAATTAACAATTCTGAAAATCAACAAATCATAAAAACCATCGATCGCAAACAATCAGAAATCAGTACGCTCGAACAAAATAATCGCAATATTCGCGCTCAATATGACTCGACGCTCTTAGAAAAAATTGCGGGTCAACCTCGCGAGCGATCGATTAATCTCATTGCTGCTGAAAAAGCCAAACAGGAATTAGAGCGCAATAACCGCCAAATTTCTACACTGAAAAAAGAAATATCTAATCTTAAAAATAAACTGGTTACCAAACCCGAAAGCGTTGGTTTTATAGCCTTTCTTAAGGATGGCGAGAAATTTAGGGAAGTCGAAGGGGGCTATCAGCAGGCATCATTTTGGTATCCAAGTATCCAACTGGCTTTTCAGTCCCTCTTTCTTGTGCCGCTGATTCTCATCGCCTTGTCGGTTTACAACTTGGGTCAGCGAAAAGGATATGGACTCATCTCGCTAATGAGCTGGCATTTGCTGGTCATCTTTTTTATCCCGCTGATTCTTAAAATCTTTGAATTTCTTCAAATTGGTGCGATATTTCGATTCATTTTTGATATTATTCGCGCTCTTTTTGGCAGTTTACTTTTCTTGCTCAGTTATGTTTATATCTTGCTGATTCCACCGATCGGTTTTGGAATTATCAAGTTTTTTCAAAAAATTGTCTTTAATACTAAAGCCCAGGCAGCTAGTAGAGTTCAAAAATCTCGCTGTATCAAGTGTGCTAAGAAAATTCGGCCCCACGATAGCTACTGTCCGCACTGCGGTTATTACCAATATATTGAATGTCAACACTGCAATAATTTGACTTACAAACATTTGCCATATTGCAAACAGTGTGGATCTTCTCAAAACCTTGATAATTTGTAGTCGCTGGTATCAGCGTAAAAACTTTTACAAAAATCCGCTTTCGGGATGCAGAATTCTGTACAATAAGACGGTTGTATTGGGCGATGCCGTGATCGAGCGCTATACCTTGCCCGAAATGGGCGAAATCTGGACAGAGACATATAAATTAAAAACCTGGCTGCAAGTCGAAATTGCAGTCTGCGAAGCACAGGCAGAATTGGGCTACATACCAGCGGAAGCGGTTGAAGAAATTAAGGCAAAAGCTAATTTCGATCCCAAGCGAGTATTAGAGATCGAGGCAGAAGTTCGCCATGACGTAATTGCTTTTCTTACCAACGTCAACGAGTACGTTGGCGATGCTGGCAGATATATTCATTTAGGATTAACCAGTTCGGATGTCCTCGATACGGCTTTGGCATTACAACTGGTAGCCAGCCTGAACCTAATTTTAGAATGCCTCGAAGAGTTAATCCAAGCGATTCGCTATCAAGCGCAACAACACCGCAATACAGTTATGGTAGGGCGATCGCACGGCATTCACGCCGAACCGATCACCTTTGGCTTTAAATTGGCGGGATGGTTGGCTGAAGTTCTCAGAAATCGCGATCGCCTGGTTCGTCTGCGCGAAAATATCGCTGTGGGCAAGATTTCTGGCGCGGTGGGAACCTATGCTAATATCGACCCCAGAGTAGAGGCGATCGCGTGTCAAAAACTGGGACTCGATCCCGATACGGCTTCTACTCAAGTCATTTCCCGCGATCGCCATGCGGAATTCGTTCAACAACTCGCCCTGTTAGCTGCCTCGATCGAACGCTTTGCCGTAGAGATTCGCAACTTGCAACGCACCGATGTCCTAGAAGTCGAGGAGTTTTTCTTAAAAGGACAGAAAGGGTCTTCTGCTATGCCTCACAAACGCAATCCCATTCGTTCCGAACGCTTGACGGGGATGGCGAGGATTATTCGAGGTCATGTTGTCGCCGCATTAGAAAACGTTGCTCTCTGGCACGAACGGGATATTTCCCACAGTTCCGTAGAACGGGTCATACTTCCCGATACCTGCATTCTGATCCATTTCATGATTAAAGAGATAACCGACCTAGTCAAGCATCTGTTGGTCTATCCAGAGAACATGAAGCGGAATATGAACGTTTACGGCGGGGTGATTTTCAGTCAGCGAGTATTACTTGCCCTAGTTGCCAAAGGAATGAGTCGGGAAGAAGCTTACACAGTCGTCCAATCCTGCGCTCATCAGGCGTGGAATACCCCAGAGGGAGATTTCCACGACTTAATTAGCAAAGATCCTCGCGTAACGCAACTGTTATCCCCTCAAGAAATTGAATCGTGCTTCGATCCGCAACAACATTTGAAAAACCTAGACGAAATCTATCAGCGATTGGGGATTTAATAGTTTTACCCGCTCAAAGCTGGCGGAGGCGACAGGGAACTCATAAAGACGACTGTACAATCCCTTGACTAAAGTTGCTTGCCAGCAATCCTGACCTTTTCTCTCCATTCTCGTTCGACGCGATCGATTCCATAAAAATGCTTCCAGAAGGCATCGGTAAACCGGGTAGGCATAACTTTCGTCATCAAGGGGACAAAAATACTGCCGCCTGTAGCAGCTATATACCGAGGACGAGGATGTCTTGCAGTGAGTGCTTTGATAATAACTTTGGCAACTCGTTCGGAAGTCCAACCGAGGAGTTGCAATTGCTTATCGATCGCCTCTATTTTTTCAAAAGCCGGATGATAAATCGTTTGTGTGGGTTCTGGTACGGTGTGTTGAATTTCCTCCCAAGCGACGCGAAAAAATTCCGTCACTACCGGACCGGGTTCTACCACGCTGACTTGAATGTTAAATGCCTTTAATTCCATCCGCAAAACATCGCTGAGGGCTTCGAGGGCAAATTTAGAACAGCTATACAATCCCCCTGCCGGAAAAGCCATCCGCCCGCCCAACGAGCTAATATTGACGATTCTTCCTCCCCCGCGATCGCGCATCGCAGGAATTAACGCTTGAGTCAAGAGTAAAGGAGCGTGAAAATTGACGGCAAACTGCTGTTTGGCGGCTTCCGGAGGAATTAATTCTATTGGACCCATTTGTCCGTAACCCGCATTATTGACTAAAGCATCCACGCGATCGAACGTTTGTAAGGCACTTTGCGCCAAGGCTTTTATTTGGTTTTCGTCAGCCATATTCGTAGGTACGACGAGAACGCTAGCACCAGCTTGACGGCATTGAGTGGCGACTTGCTCTAATTTGTCTTGTCTTCTAGCAGATAACACCAAACGGATACCAGAAAAGTTCTTGGCTAAAGCCTCGGCTAGCGCTGCGCCGATTCCAGCCGATGCACCAGTGATGAGAATAACTCGTTTGGAGAAAGGAAGATCTTGGCTTGGCGTTCCCATTGGTAACTACTACATTAAGCTGATTTTATTCATTATATTTTTTGACGATCGCATCAGTAAATATCTATTAAAGTGAATCCGCTTGTAGGTTTTTAAAGGGTTGTTTCATGCGATCGGTAACCGATCTCGTTGCTTTTTACTGATAAGTGTTTTATCGTCAGTGGCTTTAGAATTCTGCGTATTTTTTCTGAGATGAGAGGGGATTTAGAAATTAAAACTAAGCTTTCTAGAATTTGACCGATAGAGCAAGCGTTTTGTCGGCAAAAAGCAATCATCCAAAGATTGCTTGTACGACTGGCAAGAATTAGGAAATCTGCATCGCGATATCAAATCCGATCGAACAAATATACAGCAGTGTGCAGATCAAATAAGTACAATCATTTGTACTAAATAGTTAAAATAGATTTTTTAATGAAGCCTTACTCTCTAGACTTGCGCCAAAAAATTGTGATAGCTTACGAAAACCAAGAAGGTTCGATTCGTCAGCTAGCCAAACGTTTTAAAGTCAGCCCAGATTGCGTTAGAAGATTGCTCAAACGTTATCATACATTTGTGGTTTATTGAAAAAATTTTAGTTCCTCAGTTATGGTCAGGGGCGGTTGTGGTTATGGATAATTTACCTGCTCATAAAGTTCAAGGGGTCACTGAAGCGATCGCCTCAGTCGGAGCCAAGGTTATCTATCTCTCTCCTTATTCACCAGACTTTAATCCGATTGAAAATCTGTGGTCTAAACTCAAAGCTTACCTTCGTTCTGTCGAAGCCCGAACCCAAGATACATTGCATGATGCGATTCGTGATGGCTTACAGCTTATTACCTTGAAAGATGTTCGTAATTGGTTTGCTCATTGTTGTTACTGTACTTAACTACTCTGCACACCGCTATAATAACCAGTAGTGCGGGCTTCTAGCTCGCGTTCGAGCAAGCATGAAAAGCGAGCGAGACGTATGTGCTTACGCGAACGCACTACGTATACCATTTTTCATTCATTAATGACACAGATAGTCGATCGCGAAAACCTGAAAATTGGTATTAGCTGTAGGAGAATTAGTTTATTCTTTCGAGGTAAGCGCGATCGCTAGCTGGCCAAAGCTAATCCATCGGCACGCGGTTCGGAAGCAGCAACTAACGCATCTCCATGTCTCAGAATCATTTGACCTTTCCCAAACATGAATTCAGGAGCAATTTGAACGTCGTGACCCCGTTTAATCAATCCCTCAACGATGCGATGGGGTACACCCTTCTCCAAAAGCACGCTCTTACCCGCCAAAAATCGCCATCTTGGGGCATCTAAGGCTGCTTGAGGATTCATTTGATAATCAGCCATATTAACAACCATTTGCAAGTGTCCTTGCGGTTGCATCGGCGCACCCATGACACCAAAGGCTCCCAGCGGTGCCCCATCTTGTGTCAGAAATCCAGGAATAATCGTATGGAAAGGACGTTTGGCAGGTGCGACTCGATTGGGATGTCCCGCCTCTAAAGTAAAACCAGCGGCCCGATTTTGCAGGGAAATCCCCGTACCGGGAACGAGAATGCCGCTGCCAAAACCGTCATAATTGGATTGAATATAGGACACCATCAAATCGCGATCGCTGGCACATAAATAAACAGTTCCTCCTTTTGGCAAACCCGATTGAGCGAGTTCGATCGCTTGGTGTTGGATCGATTGTTGGCGTTCTCTGGCGTAGGTTTTGTCTAATAGGTGTTCGACAGCAACTTCCATAAAATCCGGATCGGCGACGTGGCGATGAACGTCCGCGAATGCAAGTTTCATTGCTTCAATCTGCCTGTGAAAATTTTCTACCGAATCGCGGGGATAGCTTGCCATATCGAAACCTTCTAAAATAGCGATCGCCATGAGAGCAGCAATTCCTTGACAGTTAGGAGGAATTTCCCACACCTGTAACTGACGATATTGGGTGGAAATCGGATCTACCCAAAGCGGTTGGTGAGTGGCGAGATCGGCAGCGGTTAGAAAACCTCCCGTATCCGAAGCAAAATTGGCGATCGTTTCGGCAATTTTTCCGCGATAAAAACTCTCTGTGCCGCTTGTTGCAATTTCTCTCAAGGTTTTGCCATGTGCTCGACTGTGCCAAATTTCCCCCGTCTCTGGGGCGCGATTATTGGGAAAAAAGACTTGTTTGAAGGGTTGAAATTCTGGCGAGGTTAGAGGAAGATAAATTTCTGCTGCACGTTTCCAAGCTTGTGCGGTGAGGGGAGACACGGGAAAGCCTTCTTCTGCATAGCGAATCGCAGGCGCAAATAATTGTTCAAAAGGCAATTTGCCCCATTTCTCCCACAAACTTCGCCACGCCGAGACTGCACCCGGTGTTGTCACTGTCAACCATCCCAATCCCGGCATGGTTAGCATTCCAGCAAAGCAATCGAGGGAAAGATTTTGGGGACTTTTCCCCGAAGCATTGAGTCCATGTAGTTTCCCATCCCAAACGATCGCAAAAGCATCGGAACCAATCCCGTTTGAAGTCGGTTCGACAACGGTAAGCGCGATCGCCATGGCAATGGCAGCATCGACGGCATTCCCTCCCGCCAAAAACATTTCCATCCCTGCCAGCGTGGCTAGGGGTTGGCTGGTTGCAGCGGCGCAGCGTTTGCCTAGAATCACGCGGCGTTGGGAAGGATAGGGATAATCGTTGAGATTGAAATCCATGCGATCGCGCTTACTCCTTAATTGACTCGCTAAATACTTTTTTAAATTTCAACTAGCAACTCATCATAGTTGCGATCGCACTCATCCCCTATCAAAATCTAAAAGAAATCTGCCATCCAAGGATGAGAACCAGAAAATAACAATCTTGCCGTCTCTAAATCTTCTTGCGTCGCCTTCAGTCTATCTAGAAGTTGCAGTTGCTGGGGAGTTAAGAAACCTGTATAAAGAGACGCTAAACTACGAATATCTATTTGGAAAGTACCTTTTCCGCCTTTAGTGACTTCACCTCGTCCCTCGGATACACTTAGACAGAATTTACCATTGTTAGCAGCTAATAAATCATCCCGAACTTCTAAGTGTAATTCAGCCTCTAACCCCATCGGATAACCCCGCTTTGACAAAGCTGAAGGCACATCAATTATTCGCAGCATCCAATTCATGCGATCGATGATTTTGGCTGTTTGTTCGGGTAAAAGCAGCAGGAAGGGGTCAAATGGCGAACCGCGCCAAGATATCTTACCGATTTGGGAGCGATGGTCGCCTAAAAACGTCCACAAGCGCTTGGCGGCTGATGCTGTTAGGATTGCCCAATCTCTAATCTCGATCGCTGACTCTTGTTTCTCTCGATTCTGAGTAAAAATTATGTAGCCTTCAGGTTCGTTCTCAGAACCGATAAGATAAGCATAAATTGCCTCTTCTTTTGGAGGTTCGAGCACTTGCTCCCAAATCGCTCGATGGCGAACTAAGTTACCATTATTAACCTGAGCCTGTTGGTTGTAGATGTCCTCAAAAATCGTATAGTTAATTGGACTGACGGGATAGATGGAAAGATTGCGTTCTTGTAGCCAAATGCTAGCAACTGATAATTCCCAGCGACAGAAGCTTCCGCCTTGTTCGTATCCCACCTTTCGATAGAGTGCTTGAGTGGCGGGATACAGCACGGAAATGGGAACTCCCAGCTGATAAAGTTCTTCAATTGCGCGACTTAATAATTCGTAGGCGATTCCCTTGCCGCGATCTTCTGGCGGTACGCCAACTGCGGCAATTCCCGCCATCGATAGGATTTTACCGCCATACCACTGCCCCATATGATAAATCCCTAAGCCTGCGATCGCTCTTTCCCCTTGGCGGAGGACACGGAAATTTTCAGCGCCGATGCGATTGAGGTAACGCTCCCAGTCGTTAGGAGAACCGCCAAAACACTGTTGGATAATTTCTCCCAGCCGCTGTATTTCCTGCAAGCTGGAGATGGAGCCATATTCAAATTGAGAGGTCATAACAGCCCGATTGTAATATAATTGTATTTTATATTACTACGCTATCGACCTCATTATCCTCCGCTAGATTGATTAGTAAAAATAAAAATAAGGGCGAGCAATTGCCCACCCTTGTATTGTAAATCAGTGCGTAGGATCGATTGGAGGATTAAGGAATTTGCTGGCGAAGCTTCCTAAATTTTAGGCATCCTGCTTCTTCTTTCTCAGAGAACCCGCCCCTAGAGTGCCGATTGCTAGTAAGCTTAAAATAGAAGTGGGTTCGGGAACCGATACTTTGGGTCCAACCGTGAATATCCAGTCGGAAGCAGCGATGTGATGATCTGTGTAATTGGGCTGGGTTTGATGGGGATCGTCTTTAACATGATTGATCCAACCCCAACCAGAAATTCCCGAAAATCCTCTGTGTCCCAAATCGTCGTTTTCATTGCCTAAGCGGAAAAACAGCCCAGATTCGTCAGCCTGAGAGGACAGATTGAACGTTCCCAGTGAAGATGATATCGTTCCAGAACCAACTGTATAGGAAGACTCTTTAGATAGTCCCGTCACTTCTAAATCGTCATCGCCTAAAACCTGGGTAACGTTTTTATAGGTAAAGTCAATATTCCAAACTGCCGCGGTACCAGATTTATAACCGTTGTTGGGATCGCTGGGATTTGTGCCGCCGATATCCTCGCCGCCGAATGCTTTTCCGAAGATACGGATAGTTTTAGCTCCTTCATCATAAGTCAAGAACATTTCGGACTGGGAATTCTCGAAATCGAAGGTATAAATTTCATTTGAGTAGGTAGCACCTCCTGCTACAAATGTATTTCTGGTTAGTAACCCATCGAGACGCAGACCGTATGCAGGTGGTTGGAACGCTCCAACAGGATGATTTTTGAGTTTGTATGTTCCAGAGCTTATTATGGCAGCTTGAGCAGAAGTAGCCGAAAGGACAAAATAAGTGCCTGCCATTACGCCTACGCAGGCTAATGCATTTCTGAATTTCATCAGTTATAATATCCCCAACAGTAAAAATCTTTCTTTTAGGACTAGGTAATGTGCCCTAGTCCGTTTCTGAAATTCATTATAGAAAGTCTTATTCAGTAAATCCACGCAAACGCTACGTAAGTGGACTAACTTTACTAACAATTTAAATTAATGACGGTTTTTAGCAGGAATTTGTAAACTTTCGATTAAGCGGCGATAGACAAGCTGATTTTTTCTTGACAATTTTCCATTTCTATGTGATGTCATATCTGCTATCGGGCACAGGACTTGAGCAACCACCCTAGAACAACTCCTAGTCCTCCGAAGCGAACGATTTGCCAGAAGACTTCTCCCATTAAGCCGCGTCGCACTCCTTCCCAGAATAAGGCTTTGAGATGGCGATCCGACAGTAAAGCGCTCTCTAAGGAAACTTCTAAATCTTGAAGGTGTTCTTTAATTTGCTGTAATTCTTTTTCTAACTCAGGCGACTGAATTCTTTGCCATTGTTGCTGAAGCTGTTGCTCGCGTTGCTGAAGTTCTGTCTGATGCTGACTATCCCGTTGTACTTGAGCGTAACGCTGTTTGAGAGCTATCAAAGAACGCTCTACTCTCATCAGTTCTTGCTCGAATTCTTCATTATCTCCGTTTGGCTGGCTGGGATTTTCTGGGGACATTATTCCACGATTCTGGTTTGAACTTAAACTAGAGATAGAAATCGTTAGCTCTAGGTTTCTCAATTATCCCTTACCCCAATCCAAAATCGAAAATTTAATTTTCCTATGACTCTTCCCGCTCAACAGTCAAAAACAGAGGCTCTCCAAGCTTTTAGCACTCTGGAACTTGCTCAAGCTTTAGCAGAACGTCTGGCGATCGCGCCGAATGACTGGCATTGTCTCAAAGCTAATCGTCCAGCGCAAGCGGGACAACAATTGTCGGCAGCATTAGTCTTTCTGCTTAAAGAACAACCTCAAGAAGCGCTAGTCCGGTTGAATCAAGCAGTAGGTTGGTTAGACCGTTCTATTTCTGCGCCTCCCTGTCCGACTCATGGAAACCATAGCACCAAGCAATAGTCTGAGTTCGAGACGCTCGCAGGAAAAATATAACTATCTAAATAAATTAACAAAGAAGGGGATTGAGTCTTCCTCTTCTTATTTGCTTGCAAAGCCTGAGTTCGCTTCCCTCTCTATTCCATTGAACGCGATCGAAAATTTGATGGAGAAGACATAAACCTCGACCGCTTTCATAGTCGTCTGAAGGCAATAATTCGGTTGGTTGACAAGCGCAATCGCAATCAGGCGAAAACCCGCAGCCTTCATCAGAAATTATCCAAGAATATCCATCTTTGGTGATGGCAAATTGAACCACGATTGTTTTGCTGGGATCTAATTTATTGCCGTGCTTGGCTGCGTTAACGAGGGCTTCTTGGAGTCCGAGTCGGATTTCTGGCTGCAACTGGGAAGGAATTTTGGCAAGTAGTAAATCGAGAACTGGATAAAGATAGAGGGTAGAAGTGAAGCTCATCGTACTCCAACTTCCTCTAGTGGCAGGCAGTGAAATGGCAATCACGCTCTTTACCTCTAGTTGTGATTAAATGAACCGAATTGAGCGATAAGAGTAGCCGCAACATAACAGCAAGATGAGTTGTCTGTTGTCAGCAGATTTTTAGGTAAGATTCCCATCAGTCATAGGCTAATTACGCAAAAACGCAAACCTTTATACGATCCCCACCCCCTCCTTAAAGTTTTTAAGTTCTTTTTTGGTTCCAAAGAAAGCGATCGATGCATTCATTATTTTCAAGCCCTTTTTATTTAAAGTTAAATGACTTTAATTGGGGAGGGTTGGTTTCAGGAACTACTTGTAAATACGGTTCCTCCATTTTCTTGCTCATGGTTTCTATTCGATCTTAGAAGTTTCAATAGTCTTGGCTTTTTCGTCTGAGATGCTATAGAAAACCATCATTAGAGTTACCGTTAAATGGTTTGCCAATGAGTTTATGAGTAAATCTAATCCATATCTCTCCTCGACTAGAAAGATTACTGAAGAGATTATTAGTATTTAGCCTTAGACTAATACGATCATATCATGTTTGTCGATTCGTGTCTAAGAAAAGCCGCACATTCAACGTGAACAGTTTGGGGAAAGAAGTCTGCGGGTTGAACAAAAATTAATCGATAGCTACTATCTTGACAGAAGAGTTTGAGATCCCGCGCTAAAGTTGCTGGCTGACAACTGATATAAACTAATTGAGAGGGTCGAATTTGCAGTAGTGTATCGATAACAGCGCGATCGCAACCTTTGCGGGGAGGATCGACCAACACGATATCGGGTTTCGCTTCTAGTTGAGGCAAGACGGTTTCTACCGCTCCAGCTATAAAACTGACATTGGCAATGTTGTTAATTTGTGCGTTCAGTTTTGCCTGCTCTACTGAAGTTGGTTGCACTTCGATCCCTATCGCCTGCTTGACTCGTCGTGCTAGCGGTAGGGTAAATGTCCCTATTCCGCAGTAGGCATCGATTAACACTTCATTGCCCTGCAAATCGAGTTTTTCAATAATCCTATTTAATAAGGCTTCTGCCACTTCGGTATTGACTTGAAAAAACGTTTCGGGACGTAATTGCAGCTCAAGTCCGGCAAAGATTTCGCTTATGTAAGGCTTTCCCGCTATGGTGCGCGTTTCGCTGCCAAAAATCGCGTTAGTGCGTTCTGGATTGCGATTGAGGGCGACTCCGACTAGCTGCGGATAGCGTTTTAACCAGATTTGCGCTTGTTCTTGAATGCCTTTGAGATGCCAATCCGTACTAACTAACGTCAGCAATATTTCTCCCGTCCGCCGTCCGATGCGGAGGGAGAGGTGACGTAGTTGTCCGCGATCGCGTTTTTCATCGTAAATCGACCAACCCCGTTGTTGAATGTCCCGCTTAATTTCTGCCAAGAGGGGATTTAAACGGAGATCTTGTACCGGACATTGATTGAGGTTAACGATTTGATGGCTGTTGCGTCGATAGTATCCCGTTTGTACTTTACCAGTTGCAGAGAGGCCCAGAGGATAGGTAGCTTTATTGCGATAGCCCAAAGAAGCCTCATCGGCTAGAATGGGAGCGACATTGGGTCGAGAAAAACCGCCGATGCGTTCTAGTGCCCGAATGACGCGATCGCGTTTAGCGATGCGTTGGTAGCCATCGTCGATATGCTGCCACTGACATCCGCCGCACTTATCGGCAACGATACAGCGAGGACGAATGCGGTGGGGAGAGGCTTGAATCAGTTGGTGAAGCTTGCCCAGGATATATTGACGTTTGATCTGAACTAATCGCACCAAAGCGCGATCGCCCGTTACGGTATCTGGCACGAAAACGACGCGATCGTCTATTCGTGCGACTCCATCGCCATCGCTGTTGAGGTCGGTGATTTCAAGTTCGACTAAATTTCCTTGTTGGGTCATTCAATGAAAGGATTGTGGATGAAAGGATTTTAGATTTTAGATTGGGGAGTAGTTAGTAGTAGGGGCGGGTTTTTTGCAGTAAGTGTCGGTAAATCTCTAGAATTTTTAGATAAACCCGGCCGTACAGTGGTTAGTAGTTCATTATCCCCCGTCCCCTTGTCTCCCAGTCTCCCAACACTTTCCCTACTTCCGACTCCTGCTTTTTTGAAGAAGTGCTTCTGCATCTTCTTTACTGAGCGGTTTTGAGAAGAGATAGCCTTGTCCTTTTTGACAAGCAAGTTTTTTGAGTTGTTCGAGTTGCTCGGAGGTTTCTATGCCTTCGGCGATCGCATTCATGCCTAAAATGTTAGCCAGGGCAACGATCGCTCGAACAATTTCGCTGCTGTCATCTTCGGGCTTCATTTGCTTTATAAAAGAGCGATCGATTTTAATGGTACTGACGGGAAAACGGTGTAAATAACTTAGCGATGAATAGCCCGTACCAAAATCATCAAGACACAACTCAATCTTTCGCTTTCTTAATTCTAAGAGTAAATCGGTAGCAACTTCGACATTTTCTATCAGCAAGCTTTCGGTAATCTCTAGTTTTAATGCACTTCCATCCAAACCCGTTTCGGCTAAAATGCGATCGATCTGCTCGATGAAATTAGTCCCTCGAAGCTGTTTGCCGGAAAGATTGATATTAATTTTCAAAGGAAGTTGCTGTGGAAATCGCTCCTGCCAAGTCCGCATTTGCTGGCAAGCTTCTTTGAGCATCCACTGACCGATGGGAACGATTAAGCCCGTTTCTTCGGCGATGGGAATAAATTCGGCAGGCAAGATTAATCCTCTCTCTGGATGCTGCCAGCGAATTAAGGCTTCAAATTCTGTAGTTTTCCCGCTTTTTAACGACACGATCGGCTGATAGAAAACTAAAAACTCTTGCTGGTTAATTGCCCGTCGCAGATCGGTTTCTAGCTGCAAGCGAGATACGGCAAGCAGGTACATTTTCGGGTCAAATACGGCATAACATCCCTTCCCCTGTGCCTTTGCCCGATACATGGCAGTATCGGCATCTCGCAGGATCTCTTCCGAGCTTTGATAATCGGAGTTACTCAAGGCAATACCAATGCTGGTATTGGTGAAAACTTGTTGACCGTCGAGATCGAAAGGCAAAGTCAGAGTCTGGAGAATTCTCTCAGCAACGAGAACGGCCTCCTTAACCGTCTTGATATCTTCTACCAGAATTGTAAACTCGTCGCCGCCGAGTCGAGCTAGGGTATCGCTGGGACGAAGGCATTCGCTCAATCGACGGGCAAAACCTTGTAGCAAGCGATCGCCCGTCAAATGTCCCAAGCTGTCGTTGATGAGTTTAAAGCCATCGAGATCGAGGAACAAGACGGCAAATAGACTCTCTGGGTGCCGTTTGAGGCGCTGAAGTGCGTGCTCCAAGCGATCGGTAAAGAGAGCGCGATTGGGTAAGTCGGTTAGGGGATCGTAAAAAGCATTGCGCTGAAGTTGCGCTTCTGCTTGCTTGCGTTCTGTAATATCAGTATCGGTGGCATCGATCCGAATAGCTTTGCCCGAACCATCATAAATAATTTGACTGCGATTATATAGCCAGCGTACCTCCCCATCGGGTCGCACGATGCGATATTCCATTTCGAGACTGCCAGTCTCGTGTAGCTGTTTGAGATAATACTTCACCTGTTTTTTATCCTCTGGATGCACGATTTTAAACCAGAGGGTGGGATGGTTGTAAAACTCCGATGCGGAGCGACCGAAAACTTTTTCCGCAGTCGGGTTGATATAAAGAGTCTTCAACGTAGTTGCTGAGGCTGACCAAACCACATCTTGAATGGAGTTGAGAATTCCTTCTAGCCGTCGTTCGCTCTCGTACAGTGCCTGCTCTATCCGCTTGCGATCGGTAATATCTGTAATCATGCCCAACGCTCCGACATAATTCCCTTCGCTGTCAAATAAAGGATTGCTAGATAAAATCGTCCATAAATCGGTTCCATCGCGGCGGCGGAGCTTGAAATCGAAACTTTCTCGGATTCCTTGAAGGTGTCGCTTTCTATGAGCCATGGCAATTGCCCTACCTTCCTCGTCGAGAAAAGCCAATAAATTTTTGCCCATCATTTCCTCGATGGTATAGCCCAGCATCTGAGCCATTTGCGAGTTGACAAAGCTGGTGTTACCGTCGCGATCGAGTACCCAGATCCCTTCGGCTGCCGTTTCTACGATCTGGCGATATTTTTCTTCGCTCTTTTGTAGGGCTTGTTCGGCTTTGTAGCGTTCCGTAATGTCTCGCAGAGAGACGAGATAGGCGGTTTCTCCTTGCCAGTTAATTTCTCTCACTCGCATTTCAGCAGTAATCAGTTCTCCTGTCTTTTGTTGGATACAAATTTCAGCAGTGTTTCCTACTACGCATGGCAAGCCAAACAAACGGTCTAAAATTTCTGCCATAGAAAGTCCGAAAAGCGATTCGGCAGCCGGGTTGACAAACCGCACCTTGCCATCGAGATCGACGACGAGCAAACCGTCGGAAATTGTGCTGATAATCTGCTGCAAGCGATCTTCGTTCTCTTGTAAATCTATTTCTGCTTGCTTGCGATCGCTAATGTCGCGCACTACGATCAACGCTTCTTCTTCGCTCAGCGGAGAAATCCTTATCTCTTCATAGGAGAGTTTGCCGCATTTTTCTAGTTGATGCTCGTAAACTTGCAATTCGCCTGTAGCTATAGCCCGCTTGACCGCCTGTAATTGCTCCCTTAACAATTGAGGCGGCAAAACCTCACAGAGGGACTTCTCAATCGGAAGAAAAGTCCTTGCCTCTGACTCTTTTGGCGGTATGAAGTCAAGACACACGCCATCTTGCCGAACTCGCATAATCAAATCGGGCATGGCATCGACGATCGCGCGATTGCGAGCTTCGCTGTGCTGCAAGGCTTGTTGGGCATGCTTTTTTTCGGTGATATCGGTAGCAATTCCATCGATCCGAATCGGTTTCCCGGAGCAGTCGTAAATCGGTTGGGCGCGATCGCGAATCCAACGCACTTCTCCATCGGGACGAACGATTCTATATTCGAGATCTTTGCTGATGCCTTGCTCGATTACGAGGCGGGAAGCTGTCTCAACCTGCTGGCGATCTTCGGGATGAACGGCTTCTAGCCACAAGTTTGGATTTTCTAAGAATTCTGAGATAGTACGACCGTAGATGCTTTCGGCGGCAGAGTTGATATAGATGTATTGATAAGACTCCAGAGAAATCGACCAGACGAGATCTTGGAGGGAATTGAGAATATTGTTGAGATGTTCTCGACTCTCCCTCAATAACTGCTCTGCCTGTAGGCGCTCGGTTTCTATTTGCTTGCGTTGGGTGATGTCGCGATCGATGCCGCGATATCCTCGGAATCTGCCATCAGCGTCAAAAATCGGAACTCCGCTGGTTTCGAGGACGACGAAACGACCGTCTTTATGGCGGTTGGTATTTTCTATACATTGAAAGGGAAGCTGTTGAGTTACAAAGGTAGTGAAAATCTCACTCACCCGACGAGCTTCTGCTTCAGGCATTAGATCGAAGGGAGTTTTGCCCAAGACTTCTTCCGGTTCGTAGCCCAAGAGATCGCGCACTTGGGGACTAGCATAGCTATAAACCGCGTTTTCATCGACTTCCCATACCCAATCGCTGCTTGTCTCGACTAAGTTGCGAAATTGTTCTTTGCTTTCTTGCAAGGCTGCTTCTGTTCGCTTGCGATCGCTAATATCTGTAATGATGGCGATCGAGTATTCGGGGTTGCCTACTTTGTCGCGTGCTACCGAGATGGCGATCTGACACCAAATAATCGCTCCGTCTTTGCGAATGTAGCGCTTTTCTTTTAATAAGCTTGATGTTTTGTCGTCTAAAAGTCCTTGTCTCCAGGTGCAATCGGATTCAAAATCGTCGGGGTAAATAATATCGGTAAATCGCAACTGACAAAGTTCTTCGGCAGTATAATCCAGAAGCTCGCACAAACTTTGATTGACTTCTAAAAATCTGCCATCGCAAGCTATTTGAGCGATTCCTACCGCCGCTTGCTCGAAAATTTTTTTTGAGTGGGTCAGTGCTGCCTTTAATTGTTTTCGGCTTATCAGATATCCTAAGAAGAAGCTGGCGAATCCCAACAGGAGGAGCGCCAAACTTAAATAATCGATCGGGGCTGAAGTAATTTGACTTAACATATTAGATTTCAACCCTTTAGAGTTCTCTATCGGGCTGCGATCGCAATTTCAGATAGCCAACTTTAGAAAATTATAATTTCACTATTTTCTGAAATTGTACTCAATTAGTCGTTCTAGATTCAAAACTAAAAATCTAATCGTGCAATCTGAACAAATCGCAACCATCCTTAGTGAATATTTCGGTGTCGATACCGTAGAGATGCCTACTGCCGACTCGTGGCAGGTGAATACTCCTCAAATGCGCTTGTTAGTCATTCTTTCTGAAGATAAATCTTGGCTGAGGCTATTGCTGCCGATCGCTCCGGCACAAGAAGTACAATCCTTTCTAGAGCAGATCCTCGAAGCTAACTTCGATCTGACCCAAGAAGTTCGCTATGCGCTCTATCAGGATGTTTTGTGGGGAGTTTTTCAACATAGCTGCCCCACTCTAACGACTGAAGATTTTAAAGGCGCGATCGTGAAATTAGTGTCTTTAAAAGAAAAAGGGTTGGAAGAATGTTTCAACCTACTGATTGAAAAGCGCATCCGCCAAATTATCAAAGCTGCCAAACTCCAGGGGCAAAGCCTCGAAGCAACGCTACAAAACCTCAAGCGCATGTACGAGGAGGGAATGCTCGGCGGTTTACAGCAAGATCCCCAGGAAAGACAACGATTTTTAGCCGCTTGGCAATATCAATTAGAGCGTCTCTGGTCGGAAGTAGAAATCCCCTAGTAGCGTTGCTGAATTTAGGGATGATATTAAATCCGTTTATTAATTGACCATAATATGTAGTGCGCCTAGTTGAGTGACCAAACTCAAATCGCCCTCACCCCAACGCCTCTCCCAGAGCGGGAGAGGCTTTCCACTGAAGACTTTGAACTGAAGTCCCTTCGCCCCTTGTGGGAGAAGGGATTTAGGGATGAGGAAACAAAGATTTGTCAGTCAATCAGGTAGTGCGCTCATCGTAGCCTGCGCGTAAGCGCATACGTCTTGCTCGCTTTTCATGCTTGCTCGAAGGCGAGCTAGAAGCTGGTACTACTGGTTATGATGTTTGTTCAACCGAATTTAATATGGTTTGTCATTTTAGACGGAACCCTTCGCTAACGCTCAAGGGCAGGCTTCGTGTACTGAAGAATTCTGACAGATGCTTCGTTAGACTTACACCTGGCAATAAACCCAAAAGTATACATACAAGTCCTCCGATCCCTCTAGGCTTGAATGAGAAAATCAGAAGCGGTAAGCGTTGGAATATCACTCAACACAGCGAACTGTCCTCCCGATCCAAAACCGTTGCCAGAGCTATTAGGATTGTAGAACAAATTTCCGGTAGAGCGACTATAGACGATCTTGGCGGCGCTAGTGGCTGCTGTCGTATCGTTGGCAACAGCAGCAAACTCTTTTGCAGTGCCGCTTAATTCCGCGAACGTAGTGCGATCGAGAATAATTTTGTCAGTTTTAGAGGCAAAATCCCTAATGCGGTCAACGCCAATAACGGCTCGATTGAAAGCACTGTTTATGTCGAAGTAGAAGCGATCGCTGCCACTGCCGCCAATGAGAGTGTCATTGCCCGCGCCGCCTTTTAGAAGATCGCTGCCACTGCCGCCAATGAGGGTGTCATTGCCAGCCTCGCCCCTGAGAGTGTCATTGCCCGTGCCACTCGTCGTGGGCGTACCGTCACTAGCTTCAGTGCTAGCAGGAATAGGATTGCTGCCAGTAAATTCCCAAGCTCCGATATCATGGCGACCGTTAACCGGGCGCGCGCGGCCTAAATAGTCGTTGGTGGGAGCATTTTGAGAAGTTCCAGCGTCGATGGCAGGGGAGCCTGTCCGCAATTGATAATCTTCGGCTTTAAAGCCACCCGGTTTGACTAATAAGGGATCGG
Source organism: Hydrococcus rivularis NIES-593 (assembly GCF_001904635.1). Lineage (GTDB taxonomy): Bacteria > Cyanobacteriota > Cyanobacteriia > Cyanobacteriales > Microcystaceae > Hydrococcus > Hydrococcus rivularis. The sequence continues at coordinate 96,012 of NZ_MRCB01000003.1, read as the reverse complement.
CTTGGAGATCGTCAGGATCGGATGTCGATACAGAAGCTATTTCTACTGTCGTAGAACTGTCGTACCAAAGATTTTGCTGAAAATTGAGACCGTCGAGACTAGGCACATAAGCCATCGTCCTTCCATTTGTTTGATGGAAGATGTTATTAGCAAAGGTGGTATTGACGTGACCTTCATCCTCGTCAACGTGAAGTAACTCCTGGGTGCCTTGATAGAAGGTGTTGTTAATCACCTGGGTGTTTCTCAGACCGCCGCCTTTTTCGTAATTGCCATAGAAAAAACCCGCTGACCCACCAATGACGATGTTGTTGCGGACAATATTGCGATCGAGATTGGTCCCAAGCACATTGGTACTAGAAAATTCATTGCCCATCTGTATGCCTGCCGATGGATGCCAGGTGTTTCCTCCATCTTGAGTGCGCCAAAACTCGCGATTTCCCGTGTTATAGATGAGATTGTTTTCTATTACAGAGTCGATCGCGTTCAACACGTACATTTCAACCGCGTAATTGTCGTAGACGACATTTCCAGAGGCTCTATTTTTACTGCCAGAAATACCAATTCCTTCACCAAAGTTATTAAAGACTCGGTTATCGGTAATCGTAATGTTGTTGCCAAAGCCGCTGATTCCCTGACCCCAACCCCCGTAAAAATCACGGTCTTGGTTCTTGAGGGTAGCGCGATACACCGTGTTGTTATCAATGAGAATATCTGTCGGGCGAGAGTCAGACCGATCGTAACCGACAAAGATCCCCGTATCTTCGGTATTATGTACGGTGTTATTTAATATGCGTATATCATCGCCTCCCCAAACAGAGATCCCATTCTTCGGAGCGTAACGAACTTCAAAGCCTTCAAAATCGATATATTGACCGTCAAGGTGAACGAGAGAAGACCCTTCGGTCAACTTGCTGCCATCTAGGATAGGTTTTTCGCCCTCGAAGGCGCGAATGGTGATGCGAGCATCCTCGGTGCCAGAACGATTCTCACCTACCCAGATTCCGTTTTCGGGATAATAAACGCCACCGCGCACATAGATTGTGTCGCCTGGTTTCACTTGGGAGATAGCACGGGTTAAGGTGGCAAACGGACGGTCAATCGTTCCAGAATTATTGTTGGTGTCGCTACCTGTTGTTGAAACGTAGTAGTCGGTCATAAATTATTTTTAGGGAACAGTAACCGCAAGGATTGTAACAGATATTGTCATAAATCCTATAAATGGTAGAGAAAATAACACTTTTCTTGGGAAAGCAGATAAATTTCTCAAAAATCCGGAAAGCTACGGTTGCCAATTGTGGTTAATTCTGACGGAATAGAACTCTTAAACTAACTGTCATCTTTGAGGAGAAAACGCGACAATGGGTCAAAAACTAGCTTATAACCAAGCCAAACAGACCAAAGCTATGACTGACGAACAGTTCGAGCAAATTGTCGAAGCAATCTTGGCTGGAAAATACTCTTGGGCATGCGTTCTCATTCTACGCTTCGCTGGTTACAATCCTCTTCACTACATTCCCTATCGCACCTACAATCGACTGCTCAAAGATAACTGCTTGCAGGGTAAGTCAACTCAAGCACAGCCAGATGTCGCCTCAGTTATCAAATCTAGCCAAGGTCTATCGCTTGGGCGAGTTACGCAAATCGACGATCTTAATTTCACCGAAGAAGTCGATCGCAACAGTACGAAAGTTCGCGGTGGCATGGGAATTTTTGAATATTTTTGGCGCTAAAATCTCGGTGTTGGCTCCGAAATTATACCGTTTTCAAAAATGCCTGCTATGAATTCCTTGTTTAATCCACCTATACTCCCCACACCTCCCACACCTCTCTCTTCATCGGTAGCTAGAAAAGAGAAAATTGATATTATTACCTTGAAGCCTCTAGCTTTGGTGGGATGGTTTGTACCGGAAAGTGGAAGAGGGCAACAATTGCCCTTACGGTAAAGATAAACATTGTCAGCGCGCCGATGGCAAAAATGATATCTCCTGGAATCCGCAGCCATACCGTCCATCGCATCCAAGGACTGCCGATGACTTCAGCACTGCGAGCAAACCAGGTGCCCTGCTCGATCGACTGAACCAGTTGATGGAAGTCATTGGGAATCAGACCAAACACCAAACCGCCTGATATACTTATCGTCTCTTGACTCACTTTATAAGGTTTTGCCCAAACTCAAAAAAATTTTTAGAAGGACTTGACACTCTGTAGCGATTAGCTGCTACTATAAACAAGGCGATATCGTTGGGGTGTAGCCAAGCGGTAAGGCAGCGGGTTTTGGTCCCGCCATTCCTAGGTTCGAATCCTAGCACCCCAGTGTAAAAATAAATAGACTTGCGAATTGGTATTATTCATTCTGGGTTGCGATCGCACGATATCGCATAATGCCAACCGAATTGCAGGCACCCCAGCAAACGGATTCGTAGTATTCCAGCGACAATAACCAAACAATTGTCAATTCGCACTTATCAAGCTCTAATTGCCAATTGCTGCTCTCGCTTCCTCAACCCAAGGCAAACGCCCGTATTTTAGATAGAAACCCGCTAGCATCAACAAGACAATCCCAATTGTTCCCAATCCCATATAGTTTGGTGCCCAGAATACGACTTCAATGGTATTGATTTGACCGGGTTGAAGGTGCCAGATTAGCTGATTTTTTGTCTCACCAACTTCTGGAGTCAAGAAATTATTTGCCGTAGTGCGTGCGCCCCAAGGGGTATTTAAAGCCAACTCTAAATCGATCAAAGACCCAGGACTGACAATAATATTTCCCTGCTTGGAGAGAACGCCTAGAGCGCGTAAATCGACGTTTAGATTTAATTTATTGCGTTCCACAATCAGCCAATTATTTTGCTGTACGGACATTTGAGAATTGAGCTGAACTAAGTCGAGCGTTTCGCTCGCGACCGTCCCAGAAGGGACTTGTTCGTCAGCCTTAAAAAACTGGTTAAACTTTTTCGCGAGTTCCTGTCCGTTCCCAAAGGGAATCGTGACAATAATTTCTTGCGGGGAAATCCGTTCGGTTTTTCCCTGCAATTGTTCGGCTCGTCGTTCTATGCTATTCAACCACTTAATTGCTTCCGAACCGCCTAGCGTAGTGAGTTGTTGTTCTAATTTGATGTGTTGAACGATTTCTCCGCGATGCTGATGATCGAAGTTAATGCCTACTTCATAGCGAACGCAACCTGTTAGTAATGTTAAAAGGCACAAGACAAAAGGCAAAAGCAATCTAAATGGATTTTTCCTTATCTTCTTTTCTGTCTTCATTGGTTGTTTGTCATTAGTCATTGGTCATTGGTCATTAGTTCCTTGTTTCCCCTACTTCCCCCACTCCTTCTCCTCCGCCCTCCGTCCCCATCCCTTCTTTCTAGTCTTCTTCTAAATCTTCGTTACTCGCGGCGCTGCCGCCACCAACAGTTACTAAGTCAATTTGCTGGCGGTAGTAATCGACGCTTTTTACTTCTACTTCGACTTCATCTCCTAAGCGATAGGCGATGCGATTTTTGCGTCCCACCAAACAGCTATGGCGAGAACGATATTCGTACCAGTCGTCTTTGAGCGAGCTAACGTGAACCAATCCTTCGACTAACAGGTCTTCTATTTCGACGAAGAAGCCATAGGATTGCACTCCGGTGATTAAGCCCCGGAAAACCTGTCCGGTGCGTTCCTTCATTTTTTCGGCTTTCTTTAAGCCTTGGAGGTCTTTTTCTGCATCCTCGGCAAGTTTTTCTCTATCGTTGAGGTGAGAGACGATCGCGTGTAATTCTTCTTCTAGCTTTTCTTGGGTTTGAGGAGGCAAAACATTCCAGTTGATTTTGCCATGGCTGGTGCTACTGCCGAGATTAACGCCTGTTTTTGCTTGTTTCTGACGGCGATCGCGCCCTTCTGCAAATATCGTCTTCAGCACTCTCTGGACTAACAAATCGCCATAGCGCTGTCCCGGCGAAAGGCAATGAGTATAGCGATCTTCGTAGGCTAGTCCGAAATGCGGCGCGGGATGGCTGCTGTATTTGGCTGACTTGAGCGTCGATAGCAACAAATGATTCAAGATTCTAACGCAAGGCGCTTTCGAGAATGCCTGGGTTAAATTTTGATAGTCGCGGGAAGTAATCTCCTCCTCAGATTCTAAGCGTTGGTCTAATCCCAGATTGTTTGCCAATTTCAGGACATCTTCCAACTCATCCCAATCCGGTTCCGGCTGGGCGCAGTAAATTCCGGGTACGCCGAGGGCAAAGAGGTGATCGGCTACCGCTTTTCCTGTCAATACCGTCAACTCGGTCAACAGAGAACGAACTGGCAGGGCGGAAGACACCAGAATGGCACCGATTCTTCCCTCATCTTTATAAGGGCATGACGTTTCTGAAAGAATCTCAAAGCTGCCTCGCTGGATTCTTTGAGCTTTGATTAGAGGACTGAGATTAAAAAATAGCTGCTTGAGGCGATCGACGACCTCTGCCATCTCCGGTTCGATCGCTTCTGGATTGTTGAGCAAAGACTGCACCTGCTGGTAGCTGAGTTGGTGGTCTACCCTAATAACGGTCGGTAAAATTTCATATTCAAGCAGTTGACCCGTCTCGTCGAAGGTCATTAGGACTGAGATAGCTAGCCGATTTTCATCTGGAGCAAACGAACACAGACGAGTGACGGCTTCTGGAAACAGGGGCAGGACTTTTTGTCCGAGATATATTGCCGTGCCGCGCTTTTTGGCTGCTTTATCTAAGGGAGAATCCGGTTCGATATAGTGAGCAACGTCGCTGATGTGAATGCCCAATTGCCATTTTTTCCCTCTCAGTTTTTCGAGGGTGAAAGCATTTTCTATAAAGGGGGGATGATCTCTTTCTATGTCTTCTTCTATGGTGAAGGTCAGTAACTTTCTGAGGTCTTTTCGTTTTTTGATTTCGGCTGATATGGAGGCTTCTGACAGTTTCTCTGCTGCTTTGAGAACTTCTGGCATAAAGGTTTGGGGCAGGTCGTGCTTGCAGCAAACGATATCCGTATCTGCGGCTGCTTCTGCATCGCTTCCCAGGATGCGAGTTACTTTTCCTAGCGGCCCGTATTGTCCGATGGGATAGCGCACCACCGAGACGTGAACGAGATGATTGACGGCTTCTTCTAGATTGTTGCCATTTTGTTTGAGGTCTAACTCGAACAAGAGTCGGTCGTCTAGGGGAACGGCACGGTATTTGCTATCGTCGCGTTTGACTTGCGCTAACAGCGAAGGGTTGGCTCTTTCTAAGATGAGCTTGACTTCTCCTTCTGGAGAGCGACGGCGACTGCCTTCTTTGATGATTTTAACGAGGACGCGATCGCCATTCCAGGCATTGCTGAGATGGCTTTCTCTAACGTAAATATCGTCGGCATCTTCATCGTCTTGGATGGCAAAGCAGAAGCCTTTACTGGAGCAGCGCAGCTTAGCTTCTACGACATTTTCTTCCTGGACTCGACGATATTTTCCTCGTTCTTTAACCAATATCCCAACTCGTTCTAAGGCATCTAGGACAATTTGCAACTCCTGGATACTTTCTTCATCTTCACAACCGAGTTTTTTTTCTAAAACTTTAGCGGCGACTAATTTATCTTCACTGAAATGGGATAGTAATGTAGCGATTGAAAATTCCATCTAAAATAATCCTTCTGTGTTTAATTCTGATTTTCCGAGCAACTGCTCTTATGAGCTACTACTTTTTAGCATTGCTAATGAGAAAACCCAATTCAAAAATGTCAGCCGTCAATCGATCGCAGACCGTTGCGTTAACCGATTGTTCCCAACTAACTTTGCGATCGGGTAAATTTCCTCATCATGCAGTTTTCTAAATCTATCATTGGCAGATCGAGAGGCGACATACAAGATTCGACTATAAGAACTGTCGTAATGCAAAAAAAATTTTCTAGCTTTTTACTTGGCTAGGGAGGACTCTAGCTGGCGGTTATCGTTCAGTGCGCTCCAAGCTCGCGCAGCTGCAATAACTTTGTGAAGTTGCAGCTAGCTAAAATGACCTTGTCCGCAGGGAGTTGTAGCCCTATTATAATTTTGAGAGCCATCTCTCAGCAAACTAGAATAGTTTAAGCGGTTTAAGGGCTAATGCTGAGGTTTTATTATTGTCAAACTGTAGATAACCCCTCAGCATTTTTTTCCAGAGGACATTTCATTTAGTCTTTAATTTTACCAATAGAGGAGACATTTTGCTTCTCTTTTCTTCAACCTTTAAGCTCAATTAGTACTAAATTAGTACTAAGATCTCATTGTTTGAGCGAGATAATTTTTTAGTGAGAAAAATCGTATTATGTTGACGCAATTCCGAAAACGCTATCCTCACGCCAGCCTCATCAGCGAGCTAGTGCAAATCGATCGCGACAAATACATCGTCAGAGCTTTGGTACAAGTGGGAGGCATGACCGTCGCTACAGGTTTAGCTGCTGCCGATACAGTCGAACAAGCAGAAGATCGGGCAAGAAGTAGAGCTTTAGCCATTTTGGAGATCGATGAGGCAATAATCGTTCCTTCAGAAGTTACAGCAACAGAAACTCCGAAAACTGAAAGCGTCAAAACAAGAGAATCTCAAACAGCCGTTTCTCAACCGCTTGAAAAGATCGATCGCGCCGAAATTTCCTCATCTCAAAGTTCCACAACCGACCGACTCCGAACCATTTCGGACTCGCTTGCAGGCGCCCAAAGGAATTCGGGAGACAACTTGGAGGAGGATGCGCTTCGCTTGTCCGGGCGAGACCGCACTCCAGCGTTCGTCCAAGCTCAAGATAAAGTTGAATCGTCCGAATCGCTACCTTTACTATCTAACGGAGTCACTTCCGCTCAAACCACTGGCGCGTTTGCCAAGTCCGAGGGATCCCAGGAGAATGTTAGTTTCCGCGAATCTATGACCTCAGATCCTGAGGAAGCTCGCTTAAGCTTTCAGGAAACTGCCGAAGCGAGCGAAGTTGTCTCGGAATCGGCTCAACTTCCGCAAGAAACTGCAACTCCATCGCCCACCTTATCTTTTGATGAGATGATGCTCCAAACCACCGTTCAAATGAAGCGTTTGGGTTGGACGGACAAACAAGGGCGCGAATACTTGATAGAAGCTTACGGAAAGCGATCGCGCCACTTGCTTAACGATGAAGAACTGCTCGACTTTCTTCGCTATTTGGAGAGTTTACCCAGTTAGTAAGGCTTTTATGCAGAAGGCAATTACCAGTGATTCGATGATTTGATGAAAGAATTGGGAATGGTTAGCCGATAGTAGTTAGTAGAAGCGGGTTTATCTAAAAAAACCTAGAGATTTACCTACAGTTACTGTTTCGGAGTCCCCCAGTCTCCCGCTCTCCGAGCCACCTTCTCGCCAAATAATTCCCAATTACTGACCGTTAACTACTGCGGGTGGATGGCTAGCAGAGGGGCGGCGATTAATCACTTGGTCGATTAACCCGTAGGTTTTTGCTTCCTCCGCAGACATGAAGAAATCGCGTTCGGTATCTTCTGCGATTTTGTCTAGAGGTTGTCCCGTGTGGCTGGCAAGATGCTCATTGAGCAAGTTTTTGAGGTAAAGAATTTCCTTGGCTTGAATTTCAATATCAGTCGCTTGTCCTTGGGCACCTCCCAAAGGCTGATGAATCATGATCCGAGAATTAGGAAGACTCATGCGTTTGCCTTTTGCTCCGGCACTGAGGAGAAAAGCGCCCATACTAGCTGCTAATCCGATGCAAATAGTGCAGACATCTGGACGAATTTGATTCATGGTATCGAAGATTCCCAGACCTGCCGATACCGAACCGCCGGGAGAATTGATATACAGATAAATATCTTTCTCAGGGTCTTCTGCTTCTAGGAATAACAATTGGGCAACGACTAAGTTAGCCGACTCGTCTGTAACTTGCTGCCCTAAAAAGACAATTCGCTCTCGCAGCAGTCGAGAGTAAATGTCAAATGCGCGTTCGCCACGACCTGAAGTTTCAATTACGGTAGGAATCATTGAGTTTCTATCTTTTGTCCGACTTCTCTTTGATTGTAACGATTGTTGTGTCGATTCGCGATTCGAGGATATTCTACTTTTTTCCACTGACAAAGAAACAAAACCTTACTTCGATCGGTCGAATTTCTTTGAGTTTTGGGACTGACATGACGCGATCGCGCCAATTACTCTAAACAATATCAACCTACTCGCAAAAAGTTTTTTCTCGATCGGATCGAATTCGAGTCTTCTGCTCTTGTCACGGTTTTCCTCTTGCCAATCCACCCTGCTGTCAAGCAGGGTTTTTCGTCACTAGGTATAGCATGGGGGGGTAGGCGAGATAATACCAATTTTCAGGTTTTCGCGATCGACTATCTGTGTCATTAATGAATGAAAAATGGTATAAGGCTAGTTTACGCAGGAGTGACTAGCTGCTCTTGAGTTAGCTTTCTGTATTCAGCGACCAGTTGGCGGAACTGGTCTCCCTCAATAGTTTCCTGCTCGATCAACAGATCGACCAACTTATCGACCAAGGCGCGATTTTCCTGGATAATCGATCGGGCATGTTCGCGACAATGACTGATAATCTCTCGTACCTGTGCGTCGATGCGAGAGGAAATTGCTTCTGAATATTCAGCCCGCTTGTTGACGAGATCGTTGCCTAAAAAGACCGCTTCGTTCTCGCCTTCAAGGGCGACTAGCCCCAACTCAGACATGCCAAAGCGAGTGACCATTCGCCGCGCCAGATAAGTAATTTTCTCTAAATCGTTACCTGCTCCTGTGGTAACTTCGGACTCGCCAAAGATAATTTCTTCGGCAACCCTTCCGCCTAAGAGTCCGGTAATGCGAGCCAATAGTTGCGATCGCGAAATCAAGCCTTGTTCTTCATCGGGCGTAAACCAAGTTAACCCTTTGGCTTGTCCTCTGGGAATTAGAGTTACTTTTTCCACTGGATCGTGACCCGGACACAGCGTTCCGACGATCGCGTGACCGATTTCGTGATAGGCAATCAGGCGCTTAGCTTTGCTATCGACTAAGGGAGTTCCTTCCATCCCGGCGACAACGCGATCGATCGCATCGTTAACTTCTTGCATGGTCATCGCCTCTTTGCGCCGCCGCGCTGTAAAAATAGCGGCTTCGTTAAGGACGTTGGCCAAATCGGCTCCCGTAAAACCCGGCGTGCGACGAGCGATGGCTTCTAGAGAGACATCCGAGTCAATTTTTTTGTTGCGGGCGTGAACTTCTAGAATTTCCAACCGTCCTTTCAAATCGGGATAATCGACGGTCGTTTGTCGATCGAAACGCCCCGGACGCAATAGCGCCGAATCGAGAACGTCGGGACGATTGGTGGCAGCAATCACGATGATGCCCGTATTGCCTTCAAACCCATCCATCTCGGTGAGTAGCTGGTTTAGGGTTTGTTCTCGTTCGTCATTGCCACCGCCAATCCCAGCGCCGCGCTGGCGACCGACGGCATCAATTTCATCGATAAAGATCAAGCAGGGAGCGTTTTCCTTGGCTTTTTTGAATAAATCGCGCACTCGCGAAGCGCCCACTCCTACGAACATCTCGACAAATTCCGAACCGGAGATACTAAAGAAGGGAACGCCTGCTTCTCCCGCGATCGCTTTGGCCAACAGGGTTTTTCCTGTGCCGGGAGGGCCGATGAGCAATACTCCTTTGGGAATTTTGGCTCCAACTGCCGTAAATTTTTCTGGCTGTTTGAGGAAGGTAACAACTTCCTGCAATTCTTCCTTGGCTTCTTCTATTCCAGCAACATCCTGGAAATTAATTCCCGTTTTCGCTTCCATCTGAAAGCGAGCGCGAGACTTGCCAAAGTTCATCGCTTGTCCGGAGGCGCTAGCAGAACGGCGCAGGATCGCAATGACGACTCCTAAGAGTAAAAACAGGACTAATAGGTTAGTGACTAACCCGATAGCTGCCGAACGATCTGCCGTAGGGCGATTCTCTACTTCAACATTTTTTGCTGTCGTCAGCAGCGCATCCAATTCTGGGTTCCGCTCGAATAATTGGACTTCTTGGGGAGATTCGTTTTCGCCCTGACCTACCAAGGTAACTCTTGCTATCTGATTGGCTGGATCGAGTTCGACTTTACTAACTTGACCTTTTTCCAGCTTCTCTAGCAGTTGGCTGTAACTAAGCGCATTTTTTTCTCCTGTGGCAAGAGCTGGCAATCCCATTAAAATCGTCTGGCAAATCATCAAACCCGTCACGAGCGGTTTGAGGTATTGGGGAGAGGATCGTTTTTTGGGGAGTTTGCGATCGCTGGGGGGATTTTTTGTTCTCACTCGTTCGTTATTTTGCTCCTGCCGCGTTTCCTGCCAAGAATTTTCCTTCATAACCAACTGCTGTAGATGTGACTCTATTTTCCATTATGCATCGCCTCAGTCATCGGTCATTGGTCAAAGTTTGTTGTTTGTTAGATTTTCAATCTCTGTACGGACAATCCCTTGTCTGGCTCCTACGACTGCTGGCGTTCTTTTCATTTGCCTCGTTCGCTGTTTTTTCCGTATCGCGTTTCTTGTAGAGTATTGCCGATTCCTTGAATTATCCCGCGAGCGATCAAGCCAATGGCTCTGCCGATCACTTGCGTGAGCAAGTAAACAACGCCTTTGCCAACAAACCCAACAACCGCTCGCAGGCGCGGGGAAAGCGCGTCGCGCAATTCTAATACTATTGTCACCAACCAAGGAATTCCCCTAAGTTGGTAAAGTTCGTCTTGGCGCGGCGCATAGATATAAGTAGTTTTCAGGCTGCCTCCGTTTAGGAAAAATAACCGATATTGACTTTCAAAAATATTTTTTGGCTCTTCAATGTAGCGTTCTTTTCGGTATCGCCAAGAAATGTCGTTCCGAAATCGCGCAATCTCTCTAGAAGACAGATATTTTTTCTGATAAAGATTTTGCTTGATAATTTCAATTTCAGAAAAATTATTCAAGATCGTTTGGACAATCGCATTGACAATTCGCTCGATTAGGTTTTGTAAAATAATTTCTGCTCTGGCGATTGCTTCGGGCGATTCGGAACGATAGAAAACATTATCGATCGCCAAATGAGTTTCGAATAAACAATATCCCAAAAGCTCATCGATCATCGGAATTTTTTCTAAGATTTCTTCTTCAATCGTTCTAGCATCTAGGGAAAAAATCTCGATAATTTTATTAGCATTCAAATCGAGCGAGGTGTAATATTGACTAAAAAAATCTAATAAAGAAGACTCTAATAACTCTCGCAAAACCAGGGAGCGTTTCTGGGGTAGCTCCTCGCGAGTAACATTGAGCGATCGCAAGTCTTCTAAAATTTTTCTGAAGCGATCGAGAACTAAATAAAATATTTCTTGTTTTTTATTGGCTTGCAGAATATCGATTTCTAGCGGAACGCCAGTTCGATTCTCTATCCCCAGTTGAATTTTTGCCAGCGTATTATTTAATATAATTGCTGTTGGAGATGTCCCAGGCACAAGCAAGTCAGTAGGGAGAAGGGAGAGACGGGACAGGTCGCGTTTGGGAGAGATGGCTAGGTCGCCGCCGCGATCGCTGTTTTTTTTCGGTTCGGGAGCGGTTTCCGGAACGACGACAACTTCTATGGGCACGAGTTGCTTGACTAGCCAACGCGAAGCTAGGAGTTCTCGCCTTCTCCCACTCCAATATAACCAATCGAATAGCGGTAGCTGAGGGTTATCTAGCTGAGCTTGTACCTCTTTTAGCGTTGCTTCAATTTGCGCCAGTCCCGACTCCCCCGTGCGAACGAGCCAATTTCTGCGGCGGATGGGTTGTCGAAGAGAGGGCATTGGATACCATTGAGTTTCGCCTGCAGCAACCAGACGCAGAGCTGCTACAATTTCTTCGATCGCCGTTCCTTTCGGGGCGTAACCTTTCACGCCATAGGCTTGAGCTGCTAACAGGTTTTCTGAATCGGTTGTTGCGCTTAAGAGAAAAATTGGTAAATCGGGGTAATCTTGTCGAGTCTGCCGACAGAGTTGCCAGCCATCGGGCATAGCTGGTTCTAAAATAACAAGATCGGGAATTTTTTCTGCCAATCGGGCAAGTGCGGTAGCCATGCTGTCGGCTTGGGCAATAACCCGAATATCGTCAAAGGCTTCTAATGCTGTAGCAAGACCTAGCCGAAAGATCGGATCGTCGTCGATGGTCAGAAGTTCAATCGGGCGATTGCTCACAGAATTTCGTCGATCGCTAGTCGTCAGTCATCGATCGGTTCGATTGACACTTCATAGTTTACAACCCGCCGTCAGTTTGCACTTCTGACACTGAGGAAAGTTTCTACGAATTAGCCATTCACGACAATTCCCTATCTCTGGAATACCGATCGATTGTCATTATCTCGGTCATCGTTCATTTGTCAAGGACAATCGACTTTCGAGCGACAACCGCAGTCATTTTAGTTTATCCCAGTATCCCGAAATTAATTCTCGTAACCGTAGAAATCTATGCGATAGTCAGTTATCTTAACACCTGTTTGTTCTTCGATTTGTTTGATTAATGTCTCTGGAAGTTCGACGCGAACGTCAATAATGCGATCGCTATCGAGACAGTTGACGTGACTGTGAGAGTCGCTAATATTGCCGTAGAGTCTGCCGTCGCATCGCTCTACACATTCGATGATTCCTTGACTCGATAAGGCTTCTAAGTTTTGATAAACAGAGGTGTGACCGATATCTTTGCCCTGTTGGTTCAAACGGTCGTAAATTTCTCTGGCTGACAAGTGCTCTTGCGCTTCCCAAAGCAGTTCGAGAATGTAGCGGCGCTGGCGACTAACCCGCATCCCCATCGTTTGACAGCGTTCGATGGCATCTTCGAGGGAGTGAATGGGTTTGGTTTTTGCCCCTTGTTCTTTCATATCTGAGGCTAGTTATTTAGGTACCAAGACAAACTCATTACCAGTTTAGCCTAGAAAAGCCGAGAATGTCTACCTTGGCGCTTCCATAAGCCACCAGCATGACATCGCCGCACGCTGGCAGCCATAACTCGAACTCGAACATGAGTCAAATAACTCAGGGCACGATTTTAGATAGCAACCGTCGCATTCGACAAAGAATAAGATAGCGCTTCTTTTAGGAGTGCTGCTTTGTCAGTACGTTCCCAGGGCAGTTCGAGATCTGTCCGTCCGAAGTGACCGTAGGCAGCCACATCTTGGTAGAAGCGACCTCTTTCTGCTGGGAGACGGCGCAAGTTAAAGGTCTGAATAATGCCAGCCGGGCGTAGTTCAAAATGCTGTTTGACAGCCTCTAGTAGTTTTTCCTCATCGACTTTTGCCGTGCCGAAAGTTTCTACCATGATGCTGACGGGTTTTGCTACCCCGATCGCGTAGCTCACTTGCACTTCGCACTTATCTGCCAAGCCTGCTGCGACGATATTTTTAGCGACATAGCGGCAAGCGTAGGCAGCCGAACGGTCTACCTTAGTGGGATCTTTGCCAGAGAAAGCGCCGCCGCCATGACGAGAATAGCCGCCATAGGTATCGACGATAATTTTCCGACCCGTCAGACCCGCATCTCCTTGGGGACCGCCGACGACGAATTTCCCGGTTGGATTGACTAGATAGCGAGTATCGCGATCGGGTTTGACATCAATGTCTGCGAATACTGGCTCAACGACAGCTTCCCAGAGATCGGCTTTGATTTTTGCCTGAACGGCAGCGTTGTCGCATATCTCGCCAATGGTCTCTGTGTGCTGAGTCGAAATTAAAATCGTGTCGATTCCAATGGGTCGTCCGTCTTCGTAGACGACGGATACCTGAGTTTTCCCGTCTGGACGTAGATAGGATAAATCTCCGGTTTTGCGAACGGCTGCCAATCGGCGAGAAATTCGATGGGCAAGGCTGATCGGCATGGGCATCAGTTCGGGCGTTTCGTTGCAGGCATAGCCAAACATCAACCCCTGATCGCCAGCACCGATGCGGTCTAATTCGTCATCGCTGAGTTCTTCGCGTTGTTCGTGAGCTGCCGTTACCCCTTGAGCAATATCGGGAGATTGTTCGTCTAAGGCAACTAAGACGGCACAGCTATTGGCAGAAAAGCCATTATTGGCATCGGTGTAGCCGATTTCGGCAATTTTCTTGCGTGCCAAGTCAACGTAGTTGACATGAGCGTTGGTGGTAATTTCCCCAGTGATGAGGACTAAACCCGTATTAACGACGACTTCTGCGGCGACGCGGCTGTGGTCGTCCTGGGCGAGTAATGCATCTAAAATCGTATCGGAGATCTGGTCGCAGATTTTGTCGGGATGACCTTCAGTGACGGATTCAGAAGTAAATAAATAGCGGCGAGACAATTTTCGTTAGCCCTCCTTAAGAAGTACTACTAAGCGATATTAACTAACTGCTGAAATTAATCTAATATCATAGCGGTAAAAAATATAGATAAGTGTAACGCTAAATCGGTTATCGGTTCGTTAAGAATCATTTTTACAGAATCTTTACAGGATTTTGGCTCCTCTTTATCGATCGGATTCAATCCTCCAACCATGGATAGTTTCCGAACTCGTAGCAATCCACTACATTAAATAATGTTCACTACTGCAAAACAAGAGGAAATCTCGTGCTGGAGTTATATCAGTTTGAACTGTCCCAATATTCGGAGAAAGTCCGTTTAATCCTTGACTACAAAGGACTGGAATATAAAAAAATTGAAGTAACTCCCGGTATCGGACAATTAGAACTTTTTCGACTTTCGGGTCAGCGGCAAGTTCCCGTTCTCAAAGATGGAGAGACATTCGTTGCCGATTCGACAGAGATTGCTTTCTATCTCGATCGCAAGTATCCCGAAAAACCAATTATTCCAACCGAGCCGCTTTTGAGGGGACAATGCCTCTTAATAGAAGAATGGGCGGATGAATCGATCGGGTTAAAAGGTCGCAAGGCTTTTATCGGCGCGTTAAACCAAAATCAGAATTTTCGCATCTCAATTTTGCCCAAGAATGTCCCTGACTTTTTCAAATCCTTGGTAGGGGCTGTCCCTTCTGAATTTTTGGGGTTGTTGGGAACGGGAGTTGGCTTCGGTCCGGATGCCATTAAAGAGGCACGCCGAGGACTCGAACAAGATTTAGAAGCCCTTACTCTTATTTTACAGAATCGTCCCTATTTGGTGGGGGACGAACCGACTTTGGCAGATTTAGCAGTGGCGGGACTAAGTATGATCCTGAAGTTTCCTGCCGGAAATTATTTAAATGTTCCCGAACAACTCAAAGGCAAAGGAATTCCGGGGTTGGCAGATCGAAGTGCTTACGAGCCGTTTTTCTCCTGGCGCGATCGCCTTTATGCCCAATATCGCAAACCCTTAACTGGGAGTGGTGAAACCGATTCTAGTCCTACGTCGATAGAAATAGATTAGATGATTCCTTCATGGCTGGCGATCGCGAGCATTACTTTTGCGATCGCTTTTGCACTCAATCGAGTTTCTCCTAGAGGTCGTCGCTGGTTTAGCCGCCTGCGCCGACCGAACTGGCTTACTTTTGAATGGGCAATCCCTTTGATCTGGATTGTTATCTTTATCTGCGGAACCTGGTCGGCTTATCTGGTTTGGGAAACTGCTCCCGGTAGCAGTCGAACTTGGTGGCTGATGGCGTTTTATTTACTCGTAGAGGTGGCGATTCTGGCTTATATGCCCGTGATGTGCAATCTTCGCAGTCTGAGAGTTGGGACCTTTATTGGGGCGACGGGGTTTTTCTTGGGGCTGATTCTGGGGTTGTTGGTTTTTCCCGTTTCGAGGGAGGCGGGTTTTTTGCTGCTTCCCTATTTAATCTGGAGTCCGATTGGGACTTTCGTCACCTGGCAGACGATCGATCTCAATCCTGGGGATGCTTAGATATATCTCTAGAACCACTTCTGTAGTTTCCTCTGGTATATCTATTAAAAAGAATTGCTAAGTGTCCGGGTTTGTTAATTAACGATTGAGAAAGTTTGACCATGAGCGATCGCCAACCTCCAGATTTAATAGCCATCCGTCAAGGCAAAGTCAAAAACCTCGTCCATGCCAATCTCGCCGGAATTAATTTAGCGGGAGCGCAGCTAGCTAATGCGGATTTGTCTCAAGCTAATTTAATGGGAGCGACGCTGACGGGAGCGAATTTACAGGGAGCTATTTTGCGGGCTAACCTACGAGGAGCCGACTTGAGCGGAGCCGATTTGACTGGGGCAGATTGTCGCAATGCCGACTTGCGCGGAGCCAATCTTCTAGACGCGCAATCTTCCCAAATTAGCTTTGCTGGAGCATTTTTAGGAGGCGCGATCCTCAGTCATTTAGACTTGAGCGGTGCAGATTTTCGAGGGGCGGACTTGCGGGGAGCAACGCTGACAGGAGCTAGGCTAGATGGAGCAGATTTGAGCAACGCTAATTTAGCGGGAGCGGATCTCTCGCAAGCCGATTTAGAAGAAGCCACCCTAAATGGTGCTATTTTACGAGGAACAAATTTGACCAAAGCCAATTTATTGTGTGCTCAAGTCGAGCAAGCCGTTTTGACTGGCGCTATTCTCGAAGGGGCTTGTCTTGAAGGAACCCCTTTAATGCCAATTCGCAATTGAATTGGATTTAAAAACCTTCCCTATCTCTAAATTTCGACAACGGGCCAATCGAGTTCTCGTTTATACGCTGTCATATCCCAAAATTTACGCAACTGAACTTGACGAATGGTAAGTATTTGGGGTTCGGTTCCCAACCAGCGATCGTTAAAATTGGACAGACGTTCGACCAAGCGATCGCGGTCTAAATCGGCAGCAATTTCATCAAAATAACCTAAAGTTATATGTCCGGTTAAATAATATTGTTGTTCGATTCCTAGAGCAATTAAATTGGAGTTTTGATAAATCGATCGCCGCAGCCGCAAAATTTTTTCATAATCTATCTCGTTTCTTGGCACTAAACCGACAGCGATGGCACGGGGAAAAATAATTAATCCCATTAATTGCCATTGACTCGGACTGTTTTGAGGAATAATTTTTTTATAATTTTCAAAGCTTTCTCGGATGCATGCTTGGAGTTGGCGATCGAAGTCGAGATTTTCTGCGATTGAGTTCTTATAGGCATCGTTCCAAATTAAGTCGGCTACCGTCAAATGAAAACTGCTTGGAGGAACTGCTACGACCAATTTTGAGTCTAATTGTTTCAGTAGCTCCTCTTGAGCGATCTCTAGATCTTTATAGAAATCTGAATTGTCCGAGTCTTCTTCTGCGGGAGGCGTTATCGCGCTGTAACCTGGAAAAGGAACTGCTTTTCCATCCCGAAATTTGGGAGACTTTTGGATGTTCTGAAGTTGAGTCTGATAAGTGGAAGGCAGGGTCATTCTTGCCATCCGATTGACATAGACTTGATAAGTTTCGTCCAATCTAATTTCCTCTATGAGTGCCTATACTCATTTTCTCTCATCTAACTTGACTCAGAATTCTGAATTCATAATTCATAATTCCTCATATGCCAATCTATCTTTTTTGGGGAGACGATGATTTTGCGATCGCGCAAGCAGTCAAACAACTGCAACAAACCGTACTCGATCCTAACTGGTCGTCCTTTAACTATGATAAGATTTCTGGCGACGAACCCGATGGGACGATATTCGCCCTCAACCAGGCGATG
This sequence comes from Hydrococcus rivularis NIES-593, assembly GCF_001904635.1. Lineage (GTDB taxonomy): Bacteria > Cyanobacteriota > Cyanobacteriia > Cyanobacteriales > Microcystaceae > Hydrococcus > Hydrococcus rivularis. Next base: position 78,462 of record NZ_MRCB01000003.1, on the reverse strand, counting down.
ACTCCGGTTTTTGGCGCGGGAGGACGGCTTGTTTGGTTAGTCGATTCTTCTATCTGCCACTCTTGTTCTGAAGCGTTGTTGTCTCGTTTGCAGCAAACTTTACCTGCGATTCCTAATACCTCGCATTTGCTGCTGACTTCTCAAAAAAAACCGGATGCACGGCTAAAATCGACCAAATTATTGCAAAAATATGCAGATATTCGCGAATTTTCTCTTATTCCTCCTTGGAAAACGACCGAACTGGTCGAGCAAGTCAAGCAAGTCGCCGGACAAGTTGGGGTAAACCTCACGCCTGCTGCTGCCCATCTGCTTGCGGAATTACTCGGCAATAATACCAGACAGTTATGGGGCGAACTGGAAAAGTTACGCCTCTACAGGGGAGAAAACTTTCATCCCATCGACACCGACATCGTTACTCAGCTAGTCAATGGAAGCGCTCAAAATAGCATCAAGTTGGCAGAAACCATTAGCAATGGCAATGCCGATTTGGCTTTGGGGATAGTCGCCGATCTCATCAATCGCAACGAACCCGCACTAAGAATTGTTGCAACCTTAGTCGGACAGTTTCGGACTTGGGCAATAGTTAAACTAAAACTAGAAGCCGGGGAACGGGACGAAAAAGCGATCGCAACAGCCGCAGATATTGCCAATCCCAATCGAGTTTTTCATCTTCGCAAACAAGTTCAATCTTTTTCTTCTCGTCAATTGCTTGCTACCCTACCAGTTCTTCTAGAACTCGAAATGAATCTCAAAAAAGGTGCCGAACCCATTTCGACCTTACAAATGCAAATTGTTAAACTCAGCCAACTTTTAAAAAAAAAATTAATGCACTAAATCCTATTATTTAGCGTTAATTATCAATCTAATTAAGGGCAGATTGCCATCGGTAAAACTACCGAATTTATGCAACTTAGACCATTAAAACTTCACATTATCTCAAGACAAAAATTAAGTGTTTCTACGATACCTTCGGATCTCGCGGATAGACTACACTGAAGTTATCTTGGGGGATTTCAAAAATTTATTTCTAAACAGACCATACAGGTCAATAATCAGTAAAAGGGAGGAGTAGATGCGACCCCCTCAATTCGCTCTGGCAGGATCGATCCAAAGCCGAAAACTACTGCGAGTTATCAATAGGCGAGTCAAACCATTAAAGATTAATCTTTTACTCCAATTACAAGTTGAACGTTCGTCAACAATGAATACCCAAGAATTTGAATTTGACGTAGTAACCGTCCAGCCAAAAGCCTCGAAAATTAACTTGAATCGAAGTTATAGTCAGTATTTCACTGAAGAATTAGGAAACCAGATCGTTCTGGAAATGGTATCTATTCCTGAAGGAAGCTTCATGATGGGTTCGCCTGAAAGCGAAGTAGAAGCCTACGACAGCGAAAAGCCCCAGCACCAGGTAACAGTGAAACCTTTCTTTATGGGCAAATACCCCGTTACCCAAGCTCAATGGCAAGCGATCGCGGCACTCGATCCGGTCGAGTTGACACTCAACCCAGAACCCGCCAAATATAAAGGAGCCGATCGCCCCGTCGAGAAAGTCTCTTGGTATGAAGCCGTCGAGTTTTGTTGGCGACTGTCGCGATTGACCGGAAGAATTTATCGATTGCCCAGCGAAGCCGAATGGGAATATGCCTGTCGAGCCGGAACCAATAGCCGCTTTCATTTTGGCAGGAGACTGCCAAAAAACCTCGTCAATTGTTACGGATCGCTGTCGATGCAAGGATACGAAAAGGGAACTACGCCCGTAGGAATTTTTGGGGTAGCCAATGCCTTCGGCTTGTACGATATGCATGGAAATGTCTACGAGTGGTGTGCCGATTGCTGGCACGACGACTATGAAGGTGCGCCGACCGATGGAAGTGCTTGGTTGTCTGAGGATGAAGAAGGCGAGGATCGCGTAATTCGCGGGGGATTTTGGCTCTCTTATCCCAGACACTGCCGTTCGGCTTTTCGCGATTGCTGCGAACCCGATCTGAGATCGAGTACCGTCGGCTTTCGAGTAGTCTGTGAAATTTAAGGCAGAAGGCAGAGAAAGTTAACTATCTGAATGATTTTGTCGTTTTTTAATCAAGGAAATGGCGCGGCTGACACTTTCGGGGAAAATGACCACCAAACCGCCATTCTCGACGCGGTCTAAACCCGTTTCAATCGCTTCTGTTTCGTCCAAGATAGTTTGATAGCGAGCATCAGGCTTTTCTTGAAGCATGCCTTTGACAATCAGATCGGCAACTTCGCCGCGCTCTCGTCCTCGCGTATCGTCGTCTTCTTTGACGATAATGCAATCGAAGATTTGCGCCGAGAGTTTACCCAAAAGAATCAAATCCTCATCGCGGCGATCGCCGGGGCCGCCCACTACTCCAAGTTTCTCGCCACTCCAATTGCGGACGAATCCGCCGACTGCTTCATATCCGGCAGGATTGTGAGCGTAATCGACTAGAGCGTGAAAAGAACTCAGCTTAAATAAATTCATCCGTCCGGGCGTTTGATTCGCCGACGGACTAAAGGTTCTGATCCCTTGACGGATTGCTTCGATATCAACGCCATTAGCAAAGGCTGCCAAACAAGCAGCTAGCGCGTTGGCAATCATGAAGGGAGCCATTCCTCCCATCGTGACGGGAACATTGACAACTTCTTCAATGCGCAGCGTCCATTCGCCTTCTAGAATTGAAAGATAGCCATTTTCGTATACGGCAGCCATACCACCCCGACGGATATGGTTTTGGATAATCGGATTATCGGGGTTCATAGAAAAATAAGCGATCTTACTTTTAACGCGTTCCGCCATTGCCGCCACGAGAGGATCGTCAGCATTGAGAACGGCATAGCCATCGGGACTGACGGTTTCTGCCACTACGCTTTTGACTTTCGCCATTTGTTCGATAGTATCGATATCGCCAATTCCCAGGTGATCGGCTGCCACGTTCAAAACCACGCCGATATCGCAGCTCTCAAACGCTAGCCCGGAACGCAGAATTCCGCCACGAGCCGTTTCTAGAACGGCTACTTCTACAGTTGGGTCTTTTAAAATAACGCTCGCGCTCTGGGGTCCGGTATTATCGCCTTTTTGTACTAAGTAATCATTAATATAAATGCCGTCAGTTGTGGTGTAGCCGACCACTTTTCCCGTTTGGCGATAGATATGAGCGGTCAGGCGAGTCGTAGTAGTTTTTCCGTTGGTTCCCGTCAGGGCAATTATGGGAATGCGAACTGGCGTTCCTTTTGGAAAGAGCATGTCCAGGACGGGAGCCGCGACGTTGCGAGGTAAGCCCCGGCTGGGAGCGACGTGCATGCGAAATCCCGGAGCCGCGTTGACTTCGACGATTACGCCGCCGACTTCTCGTAAGGGTTTGGTGATGTCTGGGGTGACGACATCAATGCCTGCAATGTCCAAACCGATGAGCTTGACAACTCGCTCGGCAATCCAAATATTTTCTGGGTGAATATCGTCGGTGCGATCGATAGCAATCCCGCCCGTACTCAAGTTAGCCGTGTCTCGCAGGTAGGCGATTTCTCCTTGCCTGAGTACTGTTTTGAGGGTGTAGCCTTGACGTTCTAGGACAGAAATCGAGGTGCGATCGATGGTAATTTTCGTTAGCACGTTATCGTGTCCTTCGCCGCGATTGGGATCGCGATTGGTTTGTTCAATCAATTCTTCAATGGTCGATCTCCCATCGCCGACCACGTGAGCGGGTATTCTCTCGGCAACGGCTATCAGTTTGCCATTAATCACTAAAATGCGATGGTCGCTTCCCTGATAAAAGCGCTCCACGATTACCGAGCGGCTTTTGGCTTCCGCGCTTGCTAGGTCATAGGCAGCTTCAGCTTCTTGCCAGTTCTTGATGTTAATTGTAATGCCGCGTCCGTGATTGCCATCGAGAGGCTTGATGACGATGGGATAACCGCCTACATCTTCGATCGCGTCTTCGAGTTCGTCGAGATATTGAATGACGGTTCCGCAAGGCACGGGAATTCCCGCATCCTGAAGAATCGTTTTTGTCCCTTCTTTATCGCAGGCGAGTTCGACAGCTAAGATTCCGGAATAACTGCTTAAAGTTGCCTGAATGCGCTTTTGATGAATTCCGTAACCGAACTGAACCATGGCGCGAGCGCTCAGCATCATCCAGGGAATTTTTCGCGCTTCGGCTTCTTTGACAATGGTTTCCGTACTCGGACCGAGTGAGGCATTGGCACGAAGATCTTTGAGGTCAGCTATGTCTTGCTCGAATTCTGCTTTGGGATAGGTTCCCGTATCGACAATCGATCGACACAGGCGCACGGCTGCTCTGCCAGCGTAACGTCCTGCTTGTTCGTCAACGTATTCAAAAACGACATTATACACGCCGGGAGTCGAGGTTTCTCGCGTGCGACCGAATCCCACTGGCATCCCTGCCAATTCCTGGAGTTCGAGGGCGACGTGTTCGATGATGTGTCCCATGTATGTGCCTTGCTGCACTCGCTCCAAAAACCCCCCGCGACGACCAAGAGAGCAGAAATGTTCTTCTATGGTCGGCAATACCTTAACCAATCCTTCATAGAAACCGGGGATCTCGTTAGAGGATTTATCTGCCAGATCCTCTAGATCGAGACGCATAACAATTAATTTATGCCGCCGAATGCTCCAGTAATTGGGACCGCGCAGGGTTTGGGTTTTGAGAATCTTCATAAGTGTCGATTGTCGTGCCTTGATGAGAAGCGCGAAGAGACAGTTTTTAATTTTCTCGCTTGCCAGAAACGAGAAACTGTTCGCTATGAACAATTTTTGAGAACTTTGTGACTGCTAGTCCCTTTACTGTTTTGGGACGGGTTTTTGTAAGTGGAGATGATAGTTATCTCCGTGGGAGAGAATGTGAACTCGCAGGTTGTGCAAGCTGATTGGTTCGGTAGCCCCTACCTCTGTTTGGTTGGTGTAAGACATCTCTCTCGCATCCACAATTGTAACCGTTCCTCGTCCAATGACTCGCAACCATCCATCTTTTTCAAACAAGGCGCAGGTATCTTCGTCAATGCCGATCCCCAGCCGTTCGGGGTGATTAGAAATCGCGCTGAGCAAACGAGCCATGCGATTGCGGTTGTGAAAATGTTGATCGACGATAATCTCTGGGATGAAGCCCAAACCGATTGCCATATCGACGAGAGCACGATTGGGACATTCGCCGCTACTGCCGCCAGCGATCATATGATGCCCCATGATGGCGGCTCCCGCGCTGGTTCCGGCGAGGGTAATTTCTCCCTGTTGCACCCGTCCTCGGATGCGTTCCATAAGCGGCGTATCGGCAAGCAAGCCGCATAGCCTCAGTTGATCGCCTCCGGTTAAGAAGACTCCCGTACATTGTTCGATGTACTCTTGGAAATAAGGGTCTTCGCCTTGTTCGCGATCGCGGATATCGAGAACTTTAGTAAATTTAGCCCCCATCTCTTCAAAAATCTGCTGGTAGCGATCGCCAATGAGCAGAGGTTCTCGCGATGCCGAGGGAATAATCGCGATCGCGGCATCGCTTCCTCCGGCACGAAGCCAAAAGGTATGTAAAATTTCTCGCCCGTGAACTTTATCTTCAGCACCGCCGATTACCAAAATGGCAGTTTTTGTGGACGGGGGCATATGGCTTGCTGGGATTTCAGTCTCTATTTGCGGCATGTTATCGCTTTTGAGCATAGGCATGGTCTAAAGGTATTTTGGGTGACGGTGCTGAAAAAAACAATTCCTATTTTTTGAGATTTCTCAGAGGCTTTGAATCACTCCGTCCCCTCCTCTAGTTTTTCGGGATTGACTTGTATAACTGCTTGGCTAAGTGTCACCCTCTGCGATCGCCAAGCTTATTTGTATTAACCAGGTTTCACCCCTTTTTAGACTTTAAAGCTTAGCTCGATTCGGTTAGCATGAAGTAATTATTTAGTTCACACTTTGTATAGAACCTTTATAATTACTACACAATAGAGGAAAAGTCAACGATACATCGATACAAGATACTGTTTATCAGTTACCAGTCATTAGTCATTGGGATTGGGAGAAAGGGAAAGGGGAAAAGGGCAAAGGGCAAAGACATTTTCATTTTCCCTCTTTTCCCTTGTCCCTAAAAAATTTGTCATTGGTCATTCGATGAAAGGATTTTGGATTAAGGAGTAGTTAGTGGTTAACTGTCTCCCCGTCTCCCAGTCCCCCAGTCTCAGAAGTCTTCCTACACCCTCACACTCCCCACACTCACCTATCCTTCCAATTACTGGTTATCGAACACCGAACACTGATTGAGGATTTCCATGCGATTCGACGTGATTACGCTGTTCCCTGATTTTTTTACCTCTGCGCTGGAATCTGGGTTGCTGGGCAAAGCTTTAGCCAAACAGATTGCCCAAGTCAATTTAGTTAATCCCCGCGATTTTGCAATGGACAAACATCGACGAGTCGATGACGAACCATACGGCGGCGGGGCGGGAATGCTGCTCAAACCCGAACCAATTTTCGCGGCTGTGGAATCGTTGCCGATTTTGCCTAGAAGAGAGGTTATTTTGATGAGTCCTCAAGGTCAACCCTTGAATCAGCCACTGCTGCAAGAGTTAGCTAGCAATTACGACCAACTGATTCTGATTTGTGGGCATTATGAAGGAGTTGACGAACGAGTAGTAGAGCATTTAGTTACCAGGGAAGTGTCCCTGGGCGACTTTGTCCTTACTTGCGGAGAAATTCCTGCCTTGGCAATCATTAATGGCGTGGTGCGACTGTTGCCGGGAACGGTGGGAAAAGTTGAGTCCCTCAAAGCAGAGAGTTTTGAGGACGGATTGCTCGATTATCCGCAGTACACCAGACCTGCGATTTTTCGCGGCTGGGAAGTTCCAGAGGTTTTGCGATCGGGAAATCACCAGGAGATCGATCGCTGGCGCAAACAGCAGCAAATACAAAGAACGAAAGAACGCCGTCCCGATCTTTGGGAAAGATGGATAGAAACTCACCAAACCGATGTCGATCGTGAATAGTGAATGGTTGATGGCGATCGGCAAGATCAACGAGACACCAAAGTCATCGAGTTAGCATAGAAGAGAAATCGCAAGTAAGCCCCATCAGCATTGTGCAGCTTTGTTGCTGCTGGATTGGTCGTTCGCCTCCCACAAGCGCCGACAATTCCGCTTTCTTTGGCAATTAAAGCGCTATCTGCTATAGTCCAGATCGTTTCGTTGGTTTTCAAATCGAGCTTATAAATTAGCGTCGTGTTAGGGTTAAGTTTGGCTAGTTCTTTAACGAGTTCGGGAACTCTAGGATCTCTGGTCAAATATTGGTCTAACATTCTTCGGAAATTACTTACGCGAATATTCGGGACATAGCTTTTGCGCATGGCATCATCTGCGACTAAGTTAATAGATGAGCCGGGACTATACCGAAAATAGACAACCTCCGTACCTACCGGACAAGAAATCTCGGAAAATTGGGGTGGATTGCTTAAGATGGTTGTCGCGATCGGTTCGGCAACAGTCAGAATGATTAAACTCAATCCAAACATCCATAGCAGGAAAGACCGATCTGGTTGCGCGGGAATTTGCACCAGGCGATGCCATTCCATCTTTTGAGCGATAAATTTCGCTTTCTCCACTTTTCTAAAAAACTCATCTTTAGTGGCAATCTCCTGCTCAACAGAGTCAGAACGTCTAATCTTTCATACTCACTAATTAAACATGCAAGGTCTGGGTTTAGCAATGCCGTAGCCTTGTGCATAATCGACTCCGATTTCTTGCAACTTTTTCAAAATCGCTTCATTTTCTACAAACTCGGCAATAGTTTGAATTCCCATAGCATGAGCGATCTGATTGAAACTCTCGACCATGACATAATCGATGCGATCGCTAGTAATATTCTTAACAAAGCTCCCGTCAATTTTTAAATAATCGATGGGTAAGTTCTTGAGATAGGTAAGGGAACTCATGCCATTGCCAAAATCATCGAGAGCAAAGCGACAGCCAAGTTCTTTGAGGGAGTTGATTAACTTGGCAGCGCGATCCAAGTTGGCAATTGCAGTAGTTTCGGTAATTTCAAAGCAAATTGTTCGCGGACGGATTTGGTATCGCGTCAATTGCTCGGCGAGAAAATCAAAAAACTGAGGATTATTGACGCTTGCTCCGGAAAGATTGATCGCGTAAAATTCCTGCAAGCGATCGGGGTTTTCTTGATGGTATCGTTCGTAGCTAGCGAAGAAAGTACTAATGACCCAGCGATCGACAGCTGGCATCAGATCGTAACGTTCCGCTGCCGGAATAAAAGCCATCGGCGATACTAACTCTCCGGTTTCATCAACTAAACGAAGCAAGACCTCGTAATGGTATCTTCTGGAGGCGCGAGTAACCGAGACGATCTTTTGACAGTGCAGGCGGAAGCGGTTTTCCTCTAGGGCTTGGGTAATTCGGGCGATCCATTGTCTTTCGCCTCGTTGCCGCACTAGATCCCTATCGTCAGTTCGATAGACGCGGATGCAGTTGCGCCCGTTTCCCTTGGCTGCATAACAAGCCGCATCGGCTGCGCTGAGGATATCATTTAAATCTTTAGCATCGGCATCGATCGCAACTAGGCCGATACTTGCTCCGATAGTAAATATTTTGCCGCCCCAAATGAAACGAAAATCTTGGACGATCTGCCTGAGAGTCTCTGCGATCTGTTGAGCCATTGGTAGCGGACATTGATAAAATAACAGCCCAAATTCGTCGCCTCCCAAGCGAGCGAGAATATCTGTCGTGCGAACTCGTTTTTGCAGAAGGGCGGTCACTTGACGCAACAGTTCGTCACCAGCAATATGACCGCAAGTGTCATTGACAACCTTGAACTGGTCTAAATCTAGATAGCAAAGGGCGTGTTGTCGATCGCTATTTTTGGCATCGGCAATGGCTTCTATCAGTTGCCGCTCGAATTCTCGCCGATTGACCAATCCAGTCAAGGTATCGTGGGTTGCTTGCCAGGACAATTGACGGGCTAGCTGTCGAGATTGGGTGACATCGTGAAACACTAGCACGGCACCAATTGTCTTGCCATTGCGATCGCGAATCGGCGCGGCTGAGTCATCGATGGCATATTCCGTTCCGTCGCGAGCGATTAAAATGGTATGGTTTGCCAAACCAACGATGCGATCTTCGCGCAAGACTCGTTCTACCGGATTTTCTACTGGCTCTCTAGTGACTTCGTTAACGATCTTAAAAATTTCGGCTAAAGGCACTCCTTGAACTTCGTTTGCTCCCCAGCCAGTGAGTTGTTCCGCCACCGGATTGAAATACTCGATCTTACCCGCCATATCGGTGGTAATGACCCCATCCCCAATGGATTGCAAGGTGACTTGAGCCAGTTCTTTTTCTTGAAAAAGAAGTTCGGCGATGCGTTGGCGCTCCCGAATTTCCCTTTTGAGGGCTTCGTTAATGGTGACGAGTTGGGTGGTGCGATCGAGCAGTTGTTCTTCGAGTTCTCGATTCAATCTGCGCATTTTGATTTCTACTTGTTGGCGTTCGATGAGTTCGGTTCGCAGTTGTTCGTAAAGTTCTGCTCGCTGGAGCGCGATCGCTACTTGGGTGGTCAGTTGCTGGAGAAATTCAATTTCCCATGACTGCCACTGTCGCCTATCAGAGCATTGTTGAACGGCTAGCAATCCCCACAGTTGCTTGGAGATTTTGTCATTCTCTTCTTCCCCTGTTAACACAATCGGAACGACTAGGTTAGCCCGAATTTGAAATGGAGCTAGCAGATCGATATGACACTGAGATAACCCATCAGTATAAATATCTGTCGTAACTTGGATGCGACCGTTTTTGTAAGGTTCGACCCAATTTTCTCCAAAGCAACAGTCATGAATTTTTCTCCCTAACATCGAAGGCAAACCGTCGCTGACTGACTCGATCGCAACAACTCCACTCCAATCGGGATTGAATCGATATACAATTACCCGCTCGGCTTTAAGTAGCTTGCGGACTTCTGCCACGGTGATGCCGAGAATTCTGCCTGGCTTGAGCGAACGGCGAATGCGGAGGGCCGTTTTGGCTAGAAGATATTCTAATTGAGTCTTTTGTTGAGATTCGCTGGGAGTTTCTTCCTGTGATTCGGGAACTTGACTAGCTTCGGGTTGCATCAGGAATTTTTACCAAATAGTGACTTCAATCACATTTAAAGTTCCCCAAAATTTTTTAAGAGTAACGCAACCGTTAATAATGAAACATTAATTTACAGGATTTCAACATGCTGCAAGTCAATTCAATTCCCAATTATTGCTCCGTATGGGCTGCTCGCGCGATCGCGTTCTTGAGAGGCTCGAACCGCTACCTTTAAGGTCTTTTATCTAGCCAAACTTTTAATTAATCTTCATAGATTAGCTTTGATTTTTCTCCGATCTAATTTTATTTAACTTAAAGCTTTTTATTAATAGTTAACATTCGTTTAACTTATTTAATATTGTATAGAGTTTGCTTTAAAAGAAGTTGCAAGTTTTGCATATTTGCCCCAAGAATGCGCTACGCTCACAAATCATAGTAAATACTTTTGAGCGCGATTTGTAAGGAGTAAGCACACAAATGAAGTAATAAATCCTGAAGAAATTGTATAGCTCAATTCAATCGAGTTTTACTCTTGGGGGTGAATTTATGAACCAAAAAGTCCTCGAAAATACCCGTAATGTAGCGATTGTTGGTCCATACTCAAGTGGAAAGACCACTTTACTAGAAAGTTTGTTATTTTTGGCGGGTGCAACCACTCGCAAAGGCAGCATTAAAGATGGCAATACCGTTGGCGACAGTTCTCCAGAAGCCAAGGAACGCCAAATGAGCGTAGAAGTCACCGCTGCCAGTGCAACTTATCAAGACATCAACTTTACCTTTCTCGATTGTCCCGGTTCCATCGAGTTTGCTCAAGAAACCTATAATGCTTTAGTCGGGGCAGGAGCAGCTATTATCGTTTGCGAACCCGTCATCGATCGCGTCCTAACCTTATCGCCTCTATTCAAATTCCTCGACGACTGGGAAATTCCTCACCTGGTTTTCATCAACAAAATGGATCGGTCGAAGAACGGCTTTATGGATGTTCTCCACGCTCTTCGAGAGGTGTCGAGCCGTCCGTTAATTCCCCAACAATACCCCATTTACCAGGGAGAAGAGCTAGTTGGCTATATCGACCTCGTTACCGAACAAGCTTATCACTACCACGCAGGCAGTCCTGCCGATCCCGTCCCTCTTCCCGAACACCTCAAAGACGAGGAAAAGGCAGCCCGCACTGAAATGCTGGAAACCTTAGCAGACTTTGACGACCATTTACTAGAAGAACTGCTCGAAGATATAGACCCCCCCCAAGAAGAAATTCTCCAAGACTTGAAGAAAGAGCTAGGCGCAGACCAAATCGTGCCTGTATTTTTGGGCATTGCCGAGCAAGATTATGGCGTGCTTCCCCTGTTGGATGCCCTAATTAAAGAAGCTCCCGCCCCCACAGTAACAGCCGAACGTCGCGGACTAACTGCCGCAGACAAGGACAACACGATAGTACAAGTTCTCAAAACCTACTTTACTCCCCAAGGTGGACGACTCTCTCTGGTCAGAGTTTGGCAAGGGGAAGTTACCGACGGCATGGCGCTTAATGGCGTTCGTGCGGGCGGCATCTATCGGATGATGGGACAGCAACAACAGCCAATCGGACGAGCGTTTGCGGGAGAAATTATTGCCATCGGTCGTTTGGAAGGCATCCAAACAGGAGATATCCTGACTAGCTCGAATCAGAAAAAAGTTCCCCAATTGCCTCAAGCAGAAAAGCTAGAACCCGTCTATGCCTTGGCAATTACTCCGGAAAACCGCAAAGATGAAGTGAAACTCAGCGCAGCGATGGGCAAACTGATCGAAGAAGATCCCTCGCTATATTGGGAGCAACACGGGGATACTAAGGAAGTGATTCTCTGGGGACAGGGAGAAATTCATCTCCAAGTTGCTCTAGATCGTCTGCGCCGCAAGTACAACCTGCCCATGACAACCCATTTACCCCAAGTTCCTTATAAAGAAACCATTCGTCAGGCGACCAAGTCCCACGGACGCTACAAACATCAAACGGGCGGTCACGGCGCTTTTGGAGATGTCTATTTGGATATCAAACCCCTGCCGCGAGGAGAAGGCTTTCACTTTCACGAAACCATCGTAGGCGGCGTGGTTCCCAAGCAGTACATTCCAGGCGTGGAAACGGGCGTGCGCGAGTACCTCGAACACGGACCTTTAGGTTTTCCGGTGGTCGATGTCGATGTTACCCTCACCGATGGCTCCTATCACACTGTAGACAGTTCCGAGCAAGCGTTCAAACAAGCGGCTCGCATCGCAATGACAGAAGGGATGCCTAAGTGCCAGCCGATACTCCTAGAGCCGATTCTCATGATTGCTGTATCCGTACCTTCTGAATTTACCTCCAAGGCACTACAGCTAGTCAGCGGACGGCGAGGGCAAATTCTCGGTTATGAAGGACGAGAAGACTGGAAAGGTTGGGATCGCGTGACGGCATACTTACCCCAAGCTGAAATGCACAACTTTATCATTGAGTTGCGATCGCTGACCATGGGCGTTGGCACCTTTACGTGGCAATACGACCACCTGCAAGAAGTGCCCGAAAAACTTACGGAAACCGTTCTGGCAAGCGCTAGCAATGGGAATGGGAAGAGTTGATCGAGACAGGCAATATTAATAAATGGGTGGGCAATGCCCACTCATTTATCTGTTCAAATTTACAAACGTTTGGCAAGAACTGCATAGAAAGGATCTGCTCCCATCATGCCCAGCATTTGTAGAAAACTGGGCATGGTGGAGGCACGAGCGATGACTTCTGGTTCGCTAAAGCCGGGGACGGATCTAAAATAGCGTTTGACTAATTCAATTCGGCTCATGTCCGTGCCATCTCGCCAAGCCGCGATCGCTTTTTGATAGAACATACGATTGGAAAAACTGACGATCGCAATTCCCTCTGGTTTGAGAACGCGATGAATTTCGGAGAAGATCGCTTCGGGATATTGCAAATATTGCACGGAAACTGCAATGAGAACGGCATCAAAATCCCCATCTGCGAGAGGTAGCTTGGGATTGGCATTGAGATCTTGCACGAAATAATGATTCAATCGAGGATTTTTTGCCAATTCCTCTTCGTTCATGCCGTGTCCTTCGACATGGGCGAATTCTATCTCTTCTGGCAAATGAGAAACCCAACTGCTCATCAAATCGAGAATGCGCGTGTTAGGTTTGAGTCTTTCTCGATAGAGATTTGTCAGTTGCTCGATAAATCCCTCATCGACGTGAGTGACAAGACGGGGAAAAGAATAAAAAAGCGTGTCGTCCGTGTCGTCTAATTTATTGCGTTGTTCTGGTCTCAGCATAGTCAGTTATCAGTTATCAGTAGGAGCGCGTTTAATGGTCAAGGCAACCAATCTGATTCGATAGGGATAACTCCAAACCCGCCCGTACAGTTATCAACGATCGTTACCATTTGCTTCAGCAATATTAGCTCCAATTGATGTACTACTTCTAATCAACTATTTAGATAAAATAAACTCATTTTTATGGTGATTAAGATATTTATAGGCATTAAAAATTCTGAGAGCAAACATATAGGCTTTGTTATATATTAGACTCCTGCTTGCTAACTCTTCATTACTCATCGATAATTTATAACTAACAATTGACAACCATACACTGATTACTGATTACTGACTCAAGGAATCCATTTTGGCTGATAACCAGGGTCTTCTAATTCTTCTAGTTTTTTCGGATCGAACTTAGGTGGTTTCGAGTCTGCTTGAATTGTTTGGAGTTCTGGTAAGGGAAATAGCCAGAGGCTTCCTTTCAAAATTGCCTCTCCGCTATCAGTTCTGATTTCGGCATTGGCAACGGCGATGTTAGTAAAAAGTTGGTCGAACAGCAATACCATTCCATCGGGAGACATGCTCAGGCTAACGTTTTGATAGTTAGGCAATCCCAGTATGGGAACTTCTTTCATCGTTTCTAGGTCGATCGCGGCTATATAAGCCTCTCGATCGATTTGTTGCTCGCCTCTTTGAACTAAACCTATTTTAAGACAGTAGAGAAGTCTTTCTTCTCGCGGTTCTAACTGGCAATTGACAACCGGAGCTAGGGTTTGAAACAGGGGTTTTGCCTCGCCTTCCTTATTGATGAGTACTAGCGATCGCGTGTAATCGGCATTATCTTTGACGAGAAATTGCTGGGAGCCATCTTTAGAAAACCCGACGATAGCTTCATAAGCGGGCAAAAATTTCGATTCTCCCCCTTCTGGCGTTAGGGGAAGCGTCGCTATGCCTCCTCGCTGAGCAACTGCAACTGTCTTGCCATCGGGTGCAACGAGAAAATTATTTCCTGACAATCCTAGCGGTCTCGGTTGACCGTTTTCTGGAATTACCCACAATCCAGAGTCAGCCGGATTGTTTCTATTTACCCGTTGAACGACGATGGTTTTGCCGTTATCGGATAGGTCAAATTTGAGATTTTGGTAGTCTTTGGCATCTAAAATGCGCTGAATTCTTCCCAGGCGTTCGACTGACTTGGAAGATTGAAAATTTAGTCCCGTCGAGACGGTATAAAGTTGTTGTTTTTCAAATCCTTGATTTCCGCTCCCTCGCTCGAAAGCAGAAAATAATATTTTGTCGCCATCGGGATAAATTTCAAAATGGGTGACGATTAAATCGCCAGGCGTGAGTGCGTCTCTTCTCTTGCGAGTGAGATTGACGAGAACTAATTGCCCTCTCTCTTTGTCCGCCATGCTTATGTAGACAAAGGCGCGATCGCGACTTTTAAAGACATTGGCATAAGATTCCCCGACGCGATCGCTGTTGAGTTGTTTTATCCTCGCCAGACTGAGTTGATAATTATTGCCATAAGTTGGCGGTTTGGCAAGCGTATACGTTAATTTTCGTCCCGTCCAGCTAATTTTTCCCGGCAAAGGAGGTTCGATGATAAGATTTTTTTCTACGCTTTCGCGATCGACAAGACGATTAAACCCCAGCGTAAACCAACGGTCGTTCACCCCTACGATCTTATCTTCCCAGCTAAACTCAGTAACGCGCAAGGGAACGCGATCGCCTTGCAAAAGAACGATGCCTATCAGCACGCACAGCACTAAAATAGCACCGAGAACAATGCGATCGAAGCGCTGAAGGGATCTTTTAGAGGTTGGCGGTTGTTGTTGGGGAGTTGATGTCATCTCAGTTGAGAATTAGTGAGTACGATTAAAAAGTCGAGCCATTCCATCCCCACATTGACCCTTCAGAATTATTGAACTCGATATAGGTTCGATTTTTAGCAACTCCTAACTTCTCTTGAATTTGCTGGCAAAAGTCTTGACTCATCGCCTGCGTTTGCGAGGGAGACATCTTGCCAACGCTTTTCACTTCGATGTAACACGTTGGCTCAAACGTTCCTCCAAAACTCATTTTTACATTTGGCTCAAACGATGTCATGACATAGGATTCTGGTTTTCCCAGATGCTTTGCCAACTTCGCCGAAAGACTTTTGAGCAGTTCGTCTACAGTAGTTGAATCTGGTGCGGCAACAGATGATTGAACTTTAATTAATGGCATAGCTAGTAATTGGTAATTAACGAATTATTCGGTCATCCTCCATATTGCCAACCCGTGCTTTCGAGCAGTAGGGGATTGCCTTCGCGGTGGATGCCGGCAGCGATTACTTGACCGACAAAAACGGTGTGATCGCCTTTGGCTACGGCATCGATTACTTGACATTCAATATAGCCAAGCGAATCTTTAATAATGGGACAGCCCGTCGCTGCACCTTCGTAAAACTCTACGTCATCGAATTTATTGCCTACACGACGTTTGCGCTTAAAAAATTTTGCAGCTAAGTCTTTTTGTCCATCTTCAAGAAAACTGATGGCAAATACCCCGCTTTTTTTAATCATTTCATGGGAGATAGAATCATTTTTCACGCAATTGACGACTAGGGGCGGCTCGAAGGAAGCTTGCATTACCCAACTAGCGGTAAAACCATTGAGTTCCTCCCCATCTTTCACCCCACAGATGTAAAGTCCGTGGGGGATCTTGCGCAGCATTGTTTTTTTCGCTTGTTCGTCTAGCAAGGTTGTTCTTCTCCCTAATTCCTTCTCTCGAAATTAGTCTATCAATCTTTACAGATTTTTTGATTCATTTCTGTTTGGGGTTAAAAACTCGTACTGTTCGATCGAAAATACTTTTCGGCTGAAAATTTTGCTTAAATTTTTTGAATTCGCCAGCATCAAACCAAATTCCGCGACATTTGGAACATTGTTCGTACCAAATGGCATATAGGTCAATATCCAGCATTCGTATCATTTTGGCATGGCATTTGGGACATTTGAGTTCTTTTTCGCTGCAAGCGCAGCTCATGCCTGTAGCAGAGACGCCAATGTCTACGCTTTCGGAACCCTGAATCATTTTGAGCCGTTCGGCTTCTAAAGAGTCCAGCCAAATTCCAGCGCACTTAGGGCAGCGATCGATTTCTATTCCCTGATAGACAAAGCTTTCCAGTTTTGCCCTACACTTAGGACAGGTAATAGGTTTCATGTTATTTATTTATCTATGAATAAATCTTTTGTTTCTAGATTAACCGAGCCAGCAGCAGAAGTCATTACGAGAACGCTAACCTTTTCTTAGTAAATTTTTAAGGTAATTTTTGGGTTTTTTATACAATTTAAATAAATGTCTAATAATTTGAGGCGATTAATTGGTCTAACAGGCGGAATTGCTACTGGCAAAAGCACGGTTTCTCGCTATCTAGCCGATACTTATCAGCTTCCTATTCTCGATGCCGATCTTTATGCGAGAGAAGCTGTTCAAGCCAATTCGCCGATTTTATTGAATATTTTCAAACGCTATGGCGATCGCGTTCGACTGCCTGATGGAAATCTAAATCGCCAGCAACTAGGCGAAATTATTTTTAATAACTTAGAAGAAAAAAACTGGCTAGAATCACAAATTCACCCTTATGTCCGCAACCGCTTTCAATCTGAAATAGAGCGAACAGATGCCCAGACAATAGTTTTAGCAATTCCGCTTTTGTTTGAAGCGAAAATGACCGATCTAACTACTGAAATCTGGTTAGTTTATTGTTCTTCTCAAGAGCAAATTAGACGCTTAATCGAACGCGATAAGCTAAGTAAAGAGCAAGCGATCGCTCGCATTCAAAGTCAAATCCCTATAGAAGAAAAAGTGGCTTGGGCTGATGTCATTTTAGATAATTCTTCTACCTTAGAAAATTTGTTTCGCCAGATTGACGATGCTTTTTGTCAGTCTACTAATTTAAAATAACGTTAGCTTTTCTGTCTGAATTCTTCTCATCCTTACCTACTCGCGATCGCTTCGCATACTCCCATCCGGCATAACCGTGAATTGCAAGATAGCATCGCTGCATCCTTGTGTCTCAACAGCACCCATCAAATTAGCACCAGTGAGATTAGCATCCTTAAAGCTGCTATACAATAAATTGGCATTACTCAAATTAGCTCCATTAAGATTAGCCCCGTTAAAACGGCATTGGCAGAGTACGGCAAAGCTGAGGTCTGCATCAACTAAGGAAGCTTCATCAAAGTTAGTCTTATCCCCATAAACCCAACTCAGGTTAGCACCATCGAGTTTAGCTCTACTGAGATCGGTTCCTTCCAGACTTGCCCCTTTAAGGTTAGCACCGCTAAGATTGGCATCGCTGAGATCGGCACCATCCAAGTTAGCTTCCTCCAAATTAGTTCCGCTCAGGTCAATCCCTCTCAGTTTGGTATCGCTTAAATCAACACCACGCAGATCGATCCCAGAAAAATTCCTCTCGCCAGCAGAATAAAGCCCTGATAATTCTTTTTTCATAGATTAACTCCTATATTCTTTCACATCCTCAACAAGACTGAATTGGCTCCTGAGAATATCCCAGGAACGAAAGATGTGAGAGATGGTTGCTCGTCACTGAAAATGAGCAACTGGGAAATTACTTTATTATTCTCGATCTTTGCAACAAGCGTTCAAAAATCCTTTGACAAGTGAATGTGGTCGTTCGGGAGTCGATGAAGTTTGAGGAACGAATAAGCTTGCCAGAAAAAAGCGATGGGTTGGCAGTTCGAAAATGCGAGGTTCCCCCTCAGCGTCGTATCCGGTAATTTTTTTTGAATTGCTTTCATAAGCTTTATTTATAGCGTTCTTTCAGTACCAGCATAGTTGCTGCGGTAGAATGAGTCAAATTTATTAAATTCACATTTTAAATGAAAAAAAATCATATAACCTTGGCGCAGCTTCAAGCTTTCGCAACGGTTGCAGAAGTCGGCAGCTTTACCACAGCTAGTGAGGTGCTGGGCATGACGCAATCAGCAGTGAGTCACTCCATCGCTAGCTTAGAGAAAGAGTTACGAGTGTCGCTGCTCGATCGCGATCGCAACGGCATCTTTCTTACCGAAATTGGCAAGCGAGTTCTCGTGCAAGCGCAAGAAATCTTGTTTCGTGTAGAACAAATTCGACAGGAGACGGCGGCAGCAGTCGGTTTGGAGACGGGAAAAGTTCGTTTGGGCAGTTTTCCCAGCGTGACTGCGCGTTTTCTCCCCGGACTTTTGCGTCAGTTTCGACAGCACTATCCCGGCATTGATGTTGTTTTATTGGAAGGAACCGATGATGAAGTGCTAGAGTGGATTAATTCTCGCGCCGTCGATGTTGGCGTAGTTGCATTGCCCGTCGAGGATTTAGAGACGATCGCGATCGCGCAAGACGAGTTTCTAGCAGTCGTATCGGCTTCTCACCCTTTGGCAGAACGGGATAGAATTCACATCCGCCAACTAGCACAAGATCCCTTCATCATGTCCAAAGTCGGATGCAAACCCATTATTGTGAAAATGTTTCGTCAAGCCAAGATCGATCCGAAAATCCAGTTTGAGGCGATCGACCTGCGAACCATTTTTTCAATGGTGCAAGAAGGAATGGGCGTGACGATTGTCCCGGAAATGTCACTTCCTGACAATCTGACGGGATTTCGCATTTTGAACCTCGAACCAAAAAGATTGCGACGATTAGCCTTTGCACTGCCTTCTCTAGAAACGGCTTCGCCTGCCGTTAAAATCTTCTTGCATCAAGCACGCAATTGGGCAGAGTCTCAGCATTATCTTATCCCCGAAAAACAAAACCCCTTAGCCAGACAGCTAGAGGGATCTTGAAGCGATTCTGTATAGATTAACCGCTACGCCGTTTTACCTCAGTTTATGACCTGGATAAACCAGGTGGGCACCGACGCTTCGCGTTTTCGTTTCCGAGTACAAGCTCGGTCTACTGCCACGCAATGCTGTTGGTTCCCTTATTTTTCAAGCATAGATCAAAAAACTTGATTGGCAGTCACCAACGTAGCAGCTCAACTTCTTTTATATTAATCGTTTTTTCTGATTTAGGCAAACTAGATTTTAAGGACGGAGAGCAGAAGTCAGAATTCGGAAGTCGGAAGTCGGAATTAGCAATAAATTACTACTAATACCAATTTTCAGGTTTTCGCGATCGACATTCTTTTTCCCCTCTCCCAAATAGGGAGAGGGGTTGGGGGTGAGGGCGATCGACCATCTGTGTCATTAATGAATGAAAAATGGTATAACCACTAACTACTAACTCATCCCCAATTACTAGCTAAATTAGTTTATGCTGGAATAGATCGCAGTTTACGTAACTTTACAAAATACTATGCAGTGCGTCATTCACCGTCGAGCGCAGTTTTCAGCGAGTCATCGCTACTGGCTGCCAGAACTCGATGAAGCAGAAAACTGGGAACGATTTGGGGCAGGTAGTCGATTTCCCGGACACGGACATAATTATGTCTTGTATGTATCTCTCGCCGGGGAAATCGATGAGTATGGCATGGTACAAAACCTATCCAATGTCAAACGGGTTATTCAGCAAGAAGTTACCAGTCAACTGGACTATGCCTATCTCAATGACGTGTGGTCGGAATTTCAACAAACCCTTCCAACAACAGAAAATATTGCTAGGGTCATTTGGCAGCGATTAGCCCCCCACCTACCTCTGGTTAACATTCAACTGTTTGAACATCCCGATCTGTGGGCAGATTATAAAGGAAACGGTATGGAAGCGACTCTGACTGTTAAAACTCATTTTAGTGCCGCTCATCAATTGGCTTTACCCGAATTGAGCCAAGAAGAAAATAACGAAATCTATGGCAAATGCGCTCGTCCCAACGGTCATGGGCATAATTATCATTTAGAAGTATCGGTAGTGGGAGAAATCGACCCGCGTACTGGAATGATAGTCGATTTAGGCGATCTCCAAAAAGCGATTGACGACTATGTTGTAGAACCTTTCGACCACACTTTTCTCAACAAAGATATCCCTCACTTTGCTAAAGTCGTACCGACGGCTGAAAATATTGCCCTCTACATCGCGCAATTATTGCAACAACCCATTCGCGAACTCGGTGCGGAACTTGAGAAGGTTAAATTGATAGAAAGCCCCAATAATTCTTGTGAAATTTACTGTCGCCAGTTAGCTGAAGGGACAACAAATCTACAAACGAAAAAACCTGCTTTAGCGGCTAGGTAGAAACGGTTCAAAGTTCAAAATCAGTAATCCAAACATTTTGAACTTTGAACTATAAATTTTGGATTATACCATTTTTCATTCATTAATGACAGAGATAGTCGATTGCCCTCACCCCCAACCTCTCTTTCAGTTTGGGAGAGGGGAAAAAGATGTCGATCGCGAAAACCTGAAAATTGGTATTAAATTGAGGGGCACAGTGGTGGATAACGGCTCTAGTAATTGCCAGTTATCGCCGTGCTGCCCTTATTTTCTTGGCAAGAGAAAATAATTTTTTACAAACAAGCAATTTAAGTAAACAAGTTTTGGTTAGAATTTAAACAAAATGGAATGTTGCCCTCTTCCTGGCTTGCTCCTCGCACACTTAAATTTGCTGATGGCTATTGCAACAGAAACTTTACTTCAAGTGTAGATAGGCAGCTTCTGCTTCTAGCTGACGGATCAGTTTTTCGTTTCCTTGTGCTCTAGCGACTTCTAAACGGTGTTGTAGATTCTTCCGCAAAGTTTCTCTGTGCGCGATCGCTGCTTCTGTTAATATTTGCTGACGATTTTTGTTCATAATGGACATTTTTTTTAAAGCTAATTGATATAGCCTACACCTCCAACATAACATTTTGGAGAAACCCAGTAGATTTTGTTACTGAAATTTCACAAACCTGACGAAGATTACAATCCTAGCCTTGTGCTCGGCAATGCTATGCTCCTAAGATTTCATTAAAACTTATGTCGCTCCCCGCAGACGTGATGACTGACAATCGAATTATTGCCTTGCTCAGTGACTTTGGCTTGCAGGATGTTTATGTTGGCGTAATGAAAGGCGCGATCGCTCAAATTAATCCTCAGCTAAAAGTAATCGATCTAACCCATCAAATTCCCCCTCAAAACATTGCTGCGGGACGATTTTGTTTGATGAATGCCTTCTCCTACTTCCCTCCTGAAACCGTTTTCGTCGCCGTCGTCGATCCCGGCGTAGGTAGTCAGCGACGAGGAGTCGCAGTACAGTTTGCGGGCGGATATCTCGTCGGTCCCGATAATGGACTGTTTAGCGGCGTTCTCAGCCTGTCTCCAGCTATTGCTGCTGTCGAATTAACCAATTCCGATTATTGGCTTTCTCCCTATCCCAGTTCAACCTTTCACGGTCGAGATATTTTTGCTCCTGTGGGCGCTCATCTCGCTAGTGGCGTGCCTCTCGAAAAACTTGGCTCTCCTATCGATCCGACAAGCCTAGTTGAACTACCGCTAGGATTTTATAAGATGACGGAGAACAGTATTATCGGAGCGATTCAGTATATCGATATATTTGGTAACTTAATTACCAACATTCCCGCAACAGCCGTAGAAGACAAAAGATGGTCGATCGCGATCGCCAATTCGATCGTTCCCTGCGGTCGAACCTACAGCGACGTTAAAGTCGGAGAGATTATCACCCTCGTTGGCAGTCACGGATGGGTAGAAATTGCCGTCAATGGCGGGAGTGCCAAATCCCAATTACAGGTCGATTGGGGAGATTTAGTAGAAGTCGTTTACCAAACCATGTCTTAAAGCATGATCAAACCCTGCCGCAGTCCCAACGTTACGGCTTCCGTGCGACTGGTAGCATTTAGCTTGGCAGAGATGGAACCGATATGGAACTTAACCGTATGTTCCGAAATGCTCAGACGCGAGGCGATCGCTTTATTCCCCAATCCCTGCGCTAGTATTTGTAGCACCTCAACCTCTCGCTGAGTGAGCGCTTCAGTTGGTTCGGCTGGCAGCGCCTGCGTCCGAAACGGATTGACGTTCAGCCAAGACTCGACAAGATTGGGATGCAAGACGATCGGTCCTGCTGCCGCCGCGACAGTGGCGAGAATTTCCTCTGGCGTTGCGGTTCGCGGGAGTACTGCCCGCACTTCCGTTGAGAGGATTTCAATAGCGCGATCGCCCTCAATTCGATCTGTCAAAATAACGATCGCAGGGTCAGAGGTTTCATCCGAAAGCAATGGTTCCCAGAAAAACTCCTCATCCGTTTCCAACCACTCCAGCAGGATTGCATCGGGTTGTCGATCGCGATCGAGCTGCATGAGAGCGTTTAAATCTGAAGAACTCCCAACTATCTCAAAATCGGGCTGAGCGCGAATGATGCTCTCTAATCCCGCCCGCGCGATCGGATTGGTAGCATGTACCAATACCCGCGTCATTTTGCGTTGCTCCCGACAACGACGGTTCGCTCGTAGCACTTGCGATCGCGCAGAAACTCCAGGAGAAAGCAATCGCCAGGTTGGGCATTCCAGAGAAAATAGGCTAGCTCGTTAGGAGTGCGAAAATATCGCCCATTGAGACTAATAATAACATCGCCGAAAGTGACATCGGGTATTTGGGGAGGACAGTACCTAGAAAAATGGCTAGGCGCGATCGCAATATTGTCACGATTATTTCGGAATAACTGTTACTTTAAGAGAGCTTCAGGGAACTCTGTAGCCATAGCCTTCAATAAAATAACCATTTTTATTGCAACTGCGGTTTTATGAACAAAGAATTGATTATCGAAGCAGGTCGCACAGAAAGGCAATATTGGAAGGATCTGTGGCGATATCGAGAGCTATTTTATTTCTTGGCATGGCGCGATATCTTAGTGCGTTACAAACAGACGGCAATTGGTATTGCTTGGGCGCTGATTAGACCTTTTCTAACGATGGTGGTTTTTAGCGTCGTGTTTGGTCAACTAGCAAAGTTACCCTCTGATGGTGCTCCCTATCCCATTCTTGTCTTTTCAGCTATGCTACCTTGGCAGTTCTTTGCCAATGCAATATCCGAATGCAGTAATAGCTTAATTGATAACGCTAATTTAATTTCTAAAGTCTACTTTCCTCGTCTAATCGTGCCAACAAGCGCCGTCATGGTTAGCTTTGTTGATTTTATGATTTCCGGCATGATTTTACTAGCTTTGATGGCTTGGTATAACTTTATTCCTAGCTGGCGCATTTTGACTCTACCTATATTTATTGCGATCGCGTTTGCTGCGGCGATGGGAGGAGGTTTGTGGTTGTCGGCACTCAACGTACAATATCGAGATTTTCGTTATATTGTTCCTTTTATCGTTCAGTTTGGTTTATATATTTCGCCTGTTGGATTCAGTAGTAGTATCGTTCCGCAACAGTGGCGCTGGCTTTATTCTCTTAACCCCATGGTAGGGGTAATTGATGGATTCCGATGGGCAATTTTAGGAGGAGGAGCTACTATTTATTGGCTGGGATTTCTCTTATCTTTAGGATTAGTGATGTTATTACTAATGAGTGGGATTTGGTATTTCCGAAAGACGGAGAGGACGTTTGCTGATGTTATTTGATCTCCGACTACAAGCAAAAAGTTAAGATTGAGATGACAAGCTTTTAGAGATAATTTGCTATGGTTTCCACATCTCAATCGACTATTAGCGATCGCATTATTGAAAAACTCGATCGACTATCACCCTCTCAACAACAGGAAGTATTAGACTACATTGAGTTTCTCATTTACAAAAATCAGCCCCGCAAAACGATTTGGGATAAGATTGATGAAATAGTCAAAAAAGTTCCAGAAGAAGTGTGGGATGAATTACCTCCCGATGGCGCACAAGAACACGACCATTACCTTTACGGAACCCCAAAAAGAGGAATGTGAACGCTGTATTTGTCGATACTTTATATTGGATAGCGATAACGAACCCAAAAGACCAGTGGCATCAAAAAGCGGTTGAGATAAGGGAAAATTATCCAGTCATTCGTCTAGTAACAACAGAAGCTGTCCTCATCGAACTGCTTAACTATTTCAGCTCTTATGGTTCTAGAATGCGTCAAGTAGCAGTAAATATAGTGCGTGCTATCTTGAGTAGTGCCGATATTGAGGTGATTCCTCATACTAATGAACTGTTTTTGTCGAGTTTGGCACTCTACGAACAACGCCTAGACAAAGGTTATAGTATGGTTGATTGCATTTCGATGACGGTTATGAGAGAGCGAGGATTGACTGAAGTGTTAACTCATGACAAACACTTTATGCAAGAAGGATTCAAAATTTTGTTGTAGTTTAAGCAAAGAAGTCAGCGGAGCGATCGCATGTATCTATTGGTTATTTTTATAAGTTGCGATCTTTTAATGGAGAAATTACTCTAGTGCCAAATGAAGCTTTAAAGTTGCATCGACTAACTGCATTAATTCCTCTCTTAATTTTCCTATCATCTCCCCAGTAATTCGCTGTTTAGAAATCGTTCTTACCTGTTGCGCCTGAACTTTAGAAGGCTTGGGCAAACCGCTATCAGATGGCTGAAGAAGAACCTCAAAAGGGTAGACGCGATTGAGATTTGATGTAATCGGTAAAACTGTCACTGTAGAAGCAGCATGGTTATTAATATCATTGCTGACTATCAACACTGGACGGCGTTTAGCTATCTCAGATCCAACAGTGGGGCTAAGATTAGCGTAGTAGATTTCACCACGTTTCATCAGCTAACCCATCCGCAACTGTCAACTCCCAATCTGGATCGATTTCTTGAGAGGCTTCTGTGTAAGCTTCTTCTAATTCTCGTTCTTGTAATAAGGTTAAAGCTTCCTCAATCACTTGAGAGCGAGATTTACATCCTTTGGCAACCCTATAACTCTCAATAAACCTTACTAGGGAAGGTGATAAGGAAATTGATAATTTTTGCGACTGCATAGTATTACTAAAAAGTAAGCAAAAAATTTCCTACTAAACATTCTATCCTACCCCAGATATCTAAATCGAAGAATCGCGATCGCCTTCGTCGAGGACTTTTTAACCCCAATGAGTCGATAACAAATGTATTACTGTATAGAGAATCTGCGATCGCCAAGTAATTAAGGTATTTATCCGCGATCTAGACAGCTTAGCTCGTTCTAGCAACCAAGACCAAAAATTAGCGATCGCTTCAATAGCAAGGTAGTATAAGACTTTTGCTTGCGATCGCGCTGTCTGCCTTACTCATGGAGGATTTCAGTGTCTCGGTTGAAAAAACTGAGAATTTTTTTTTCACAACGCGATCGTTTTTGAGAAGGAAATGGGTAATTTAAATAGCAAGGTAACTCAAAAGAGCAACCAGAGCGATCGCAGGCAGTATGTCAGATCCAATCATTCGGGTTGAAAATCTGGGGAAAAAGTATATTATCGGTCATCAAAGTGAAGGGCGATCGTGCGATCGATTAGTATATGAATGCTGAATCTAAAGAGCCTGTCTATATCATCATTCCGGTTCATAACCGTAAGAGTACCACATTAAAGTGTTTGGAAACTCTTAACCAGCATGGAGATTTACAGAGTTATCACGTTGTCGTCGTGGATGATGGTTCGACAGATGGAACGGCAGAGGCAATACATTGTCTTTATCCAAATATAACCGTCTTAGCTGGCGATGGAAATTTGTGGTGGACGGGTGCAATTAAGAAAGGAATGGAATATGCTTACGAACAAGGCGCTGAATATTTTGTATGGTTGAATGATGATTGCTATCCTCAGAAAGATGCTATTACTAAGTTATTAGATTTGTGTAAATCTGATTCCAAACTAATTGTAGGTGGTCAATCGTTAGATCCAGATACCTTTGAACCTAGTTATGGAGGAATCATAACTAACTTTAGAAAAATTATTCCTATTACTGCACCTAAAAATCAATTAAAAGAATGTGAAGGACTAAATGGTAATTTAGTTTGTTTTTCCAGAACAATTATAGAAATTATCGGTTATCCTAATACTAAGTTGTTTCCTCATTATCATGGAGATACTACTTACACTCATACTGCTAAGAAAAAAGGATGTAAACTTCTAATTTGTGGTGATGCAATCACTTTTTGTAAAAACGATCATTTTCCTGTTTCATGGATGGTAAATGAAGGTTATCTGCTAGATTATTGGAAAGAATATTTTACTATTAAATCTGCATTTTATTGGAAAGCAGAGCTTAATTATTACAGAGAAATGCTTGGATTATTTGGAATTTTATTTTACGCTTATGATCGTTATATAAAATTTGGGTTGATTTTTTTATTAGTTTCTACATTGCCATTAAATTTGCGAATTAAATTAAAACAGATTGGCAGAACCATAACAAAAGTTAGTTAATAATCTTATGCCTTTGTATAACTTCAGGAGTTACGCAGTTGAGAAAAAAGGGGATGTGCGGTAAAACCAAGGAATGAATCCACCAAAGGTAAACGAGTACGATTACATCAACTTTTTGATTGCGGCGCAGAAAACATATAGCTGTAGCGAAGCCGGACGAGTGCAACCAGAGTCCGCTCGGGCTGCCGCTCATGAAGCGATTACTCGGTTGCTGCATCGGATAGAACCGTCGAGCGACCAACTATGGCAAGAAGCACAGCCGCAAGTAAGGTTAAAGCAGGGAATATTGGTAGTCGATGATTCAACCCTTGATAAGTTGTATGCCGAGAACTGGTCTGGGAAGCATGGACGGGTAGTGCAAGGCATCAACCTGATTACCCTGTTGTGGACAGAGGGCGACCGTCACATCCCGTTGGACTATCGGTTTGACGAAAAGTATGTCGATGGAGCAACCAAGAACGACCATTTCCGTGCCATGCTGGCAAGGGCTACAGAACGGGGATTTACTCCCCAATGTGTGGTGTTTGACAGTTGGTACAGCAGCCTCGACAATCTCAAACTGATTCGAGAGTATGGTTGGGTTTGGTTATCTCGGCTCAAGCGGAATCGGCACGTTAACCCAGATAACACTGGGAACCGTCCTGTACACGAGGTTGCCATTGCTGCGACTGGTACTGTAGTACACCTCAAAGGGGATGGGTTCGTCAAAGTCTTCAAGATCGTCACTCCAGACGGTGACATTGATTACTGGGCGACCAATGACCTCAAGTTAGGTCCACTTCAACGGCTACAATTTGCCGAGTTTGCTTGGGCAATTGAGGAGTACCATCGAGGACTTAAGCAGTGTTGTGGAGCCGAACGTGCCCAGGTTCGTTCAACTACCCAGCGCAATCATATTGGTTTATCCATTCGCGCCTTCCTGCGCTTGGAACTGCATTGGTTCGCCACGGGCATCAGTTGGTATGAGGCAAAGTTGGCGATCGTTCGCCATGCCATTCGTGCCTACTTAGCGGCTCCCTCTTTCGTTCTCGTTCCAACTGCGTAACTCCTGAACTTGATATAATTATTTTTTTGCGATCATGAAAATTGCTTATGATATATCGATTTTAGGACAAGGATATATTAATCCAAAAGCCAGAACTGGAATTTTTCGAGTTGTAGAATCTTTATTACTAGAATTAATAAAAAGAGATGACATTAACTTACAAGCAATTGCTCTCAGTCAAAAAGGTAGTATGTGGGAAAACATAAGTGCTGAAATTTACTCCACAAATGTCAATTCTAAGCTAAATTATTATTTTCATTCTTGCTATCGTAGTCGTTTTTATCTTAGTAGTCTTTATACTAAAGCTGTGCAGTTACAGCGTTTACTAATTCAATCTTCTGTCGATCGCCAGATCTTAATATATAAATTTGCTCATGCACTAAAAATTCTTTTTGATTGGCTTGAGAAACTTGATATTACTCTAGACTTTAAGTCAAAAAAATATCAACTTTACCACTCTTCTTATTTTTCTCTTCCTCCACACAATATTTTAGGAAACATTCCCAGAATTTTAACAATTCATGATTTAATTCCAGTTAAATTTCCAAAATTAGTAACCCAAAAAGTTTATTATCAATTTCTTAAAACCCTAAATAGCATTGACAAAAATAATGATTGGATTATCTGTAATTCTGAATATACCAAAAATGATTTTTGTGAATATACACGGATGAATAGCGACCGAGTTTTTATTACTCCTTTAGCTACTGCTAGTTATTTTCATCCAGTAACTGAATCAGAAATTATCAAAACTACTCTTAGACGTTATCAAATTCCAAATACTCCCTATTTACTCAGTCTATGTACACTTGAACCTCGCAAAAATTTAAGTTTTCTAATTCGTTGTTTTTCTCAAATTATTGCTGATAATACCAATCTCGATATTAATCTCGTCCTTGTAGGAGTTGCTGGTTGGAAAAACTCTGAGATTTTTAAATCAGCACAAGAAAATCCAAGACTTAAATCTCGGATTATTTTTACTGGTTACATACCAGATGAAGACTTAAGTGCAATATATAGTAGTGCAACGGCTTTTGTCTATCCCTCCCTTTATGAAGGATTTGGTTTACCGCCTCTAGAAGCAATGCAGTGCGGTACACCTGTGATTACGTCTAATACCAGTTCCTTACCAGAAGTGGTAGGCGATGCCGGAATCACAATCGATCCAAAACAAGAAGATGAACTTTGCGATGCACTTCTCAAAGTGATTAATGACTCAGAGTTAAGAGCAAGCTTATCTCAAAAAGGAATCGAAAGAGTAAGTCAATTTAGTTGGGCAAGATGTGCTGAAGAAACCATTAAAGTTTATCGTGTAGCAGCAAATCAATAAAAACTTACAAAATAAATGCAATTCCTTTACACTTTAACTACTTATCCCCCTGCAATTGGCGGCGCACAACTACATCAACATCTAATCGGACAGCAACTACAAAAGCAATATGAAATACAAGTAGTTAGCCACTGGAGTAAAAATCGAACTGATTGGCTACTAGGAACAACCATAAGAGCGCCAGAATTTAATCATGACTACAGTATTGATGGAATTAAAGTACGTCAATTTGGGCTTTCTCAACAGGAAAAATTAAGCTTACTACCTTATATTCCTATCTATTATCCCTTGATGAGTTTTGCATTACCCAAGATTGCCTCTTGTATAGAAAAACATTTACATCTCTACGCAAAAGAAGCGTCTCTCATTCATAATGTACGTATTGGTCGAGAGGGACTTAGCTATGCTTCTCTACAAGCTGCCCGACACTATAATATCCCCTTCGTTTTTACCCCCGTTCATCATCCTCGTTGGGTTGGATGGCGCTATCGTGCATATCTAAAATTGTACAAATTAGCTGATGCAGTTATTACCTTAACTCAGGCTGAGAAAAAAGTACTAATCGATCTCGGCGTACAAGAAGAACGAATTCATGTTACAGGTCACGGTCCTATCTTGGCAGAGAAGGCAGATGCAGAAGCTTTTAAAAAACGCTATCAAATAAATGAACCAATAGTACTATTTTTAGGACAACATTATCCCTACAAAGGCTATCAACAACTATTAGAAGCAGCATCGATTGTTTGGCAAAAAATACCAGAAGCAAACTTTATCTTTATTGGACCTCCTGTAGCTCAATCTGAGAAAGTTTTTGCAGAAATAACAGACCCACGCATTCACCGTTTAGGTGCAATAGACTTACAAGAAAAAACTAATGCTCTAGCTGCTTGTGCTTTACTCTGCGTTCCCTCAAATCAAGAAAGCTTTGGTGGAGTTTATACAGAAGCTTGGAGTTTTGGAAAACCCGTCATTGGTTGCAATATTCCCGCTGTTTCAGAAGTCGTTACTGATGGCGTTGATGGATATCTTGTTTCCCAAACTTCTAATGAAATTGCAGAATCTATTTGTCAATTATTACTTAATCCCAGCCAAGCACAAGCAATGGGAACAGCAGGCAAGCAGAAAGTAGCATCAAGATTTACATGGGAAAGATTAGCCCAATTAACAGAGCAAGTTTACCAAAAAGTATTATAGGTACTCGGAGCGATTCTACCAGTTATGAGGATGCTTGCGATCGCAGTTTCCCTAGATTACTTCCATTAGCTAGCTACAGTCAAATCTATAAGCGATCGCTGTCACAATAAAAGAGAGAGAAACTTCGCTAACAAAAGTCGAATGCTCCAGCAAATCTGGAAAACTCCTAACCCATCTCTTAATTAAAAGGAGAATAAACCCATGCAACTAGAAGATTACTTTGAGTTTCTTGCTCCCGATGATATTCGAGTAAAAGGTACGAGAGTTGGTATTGAAAGCATTCTTTATGAATATATCTATCGCCAACGTTCTCCAGAGGAAATTGTCAAACATTTTTACACTCTTACCTTAGAACAGGTTTACGCCACAATTCTCTATTACCTGCATAACAAAGAAACAGTTAGTCAATACCTAGCCGACTGGTTAGAGTGGGGACACCAACAACGTAAGGCACAGGCATTAAATCCCCATCCTGCTGCTGCTAGGCTTCAGAAACTCAGAGAAGCAAAAGAAGCTCAAAAAAAAGCTGATGTCTCTAAAATATCTCATGGATGAAAATATAGATCCAGCCTATTTTACTCGACTGCGGCTCAACCTACCCGATCTAATCGTTCGAGTCATTGGTGAACCTAACACTCCTTCAAAAGGCACAAAAGACCCAAAAATTTTACTGTGGTGTGAAGAGTATGATTTTATATTAGTCACAAATAACCGGAGATCGATGCCAGTCCACTTAAGTGAGCATATCGATCGAGGTCATCATGTACCAGGAATTTTTATTCTTAATCCGAATTTAAGTGTTGGTCAAAACATTGATGAGTTAATGCTAATAGCAGAAGGCTCTTTTGATGATGAATATCAAGACCAAATTATTTTTCTACCACTAACCAATATTTCATGATATTTTAAACAATTAGCTAGTAGAGAGTAAGGCGATCGCTTACTCCAAATCTTTTTCAATTAACCTAGCTATTTTCATCAAAGCCTTTAAGGTTCCCATTTTCAAATCTTTATTTCCATGTACGGGAATCGATAAAATTTGCATGGTTCCAGGCTTCTGATAGATATGATGACTCCCAGTAATTTTCTTTAAAATCCAGCCTTTTTTCTCCACTATTTTACATAACTTTTTCCCAGAAACAGCTTTCATATAGCGATTTCAACTACTTTATCCGTATCTTCTCTAGATTGAATGGATTCACTGCTATTAGCTACTTCGAGCCATCCTTCAATCGCATCTTTAAGGCGAGCCATCAACTCTTCCCACGTATCTGCTTCCGTGATACAACCTGGTAATGCAGGGACTTCTGCCCAATAACCGCCTTCCTCAGCCTGATGAACAATAGCTTTAAATTTCATCTTGAGTGTTTTTTGTCGTAATTAGGGAATATTAAAGATTGAAAATATTCTAAACGATTAGCTAGTCAAGAGTAAGGCGATCGCGTCGTGTTAAATCCCGATCTCGAACATAAATTAATTATAGGAACTCGTATCGATGCTACCACTTACGAGGATGCTTGCGATCGCATCCAAACCTGGGCAACTAATCAAACCTCTTGTTATATCGTTGCTGCTAATGTGCATGTCGTCATGACTGGCTACTGGCAGCGAAACTATCAAAAGATTATTAATAATGCCGCATTAGTGACTCCCGATGGAATGCCTTTGGTTTGGGCAATGCGTCTTCTGGGTGTTAAAAGACAATCGCGGGTTTATGGGCCCGATCTCATGTTAGCGTGGTGCGATCGCGCGGCTAAATATGGCATTCCTATTTTCTTATACGGCGGCACCGAGGCGATGCTAGCAAAACTTCAGAACAACCTAGAACGACGCTTTCCTAGACTGACAATCGCTGGCAGTTATGCCCCTCCCTTTCGTCCTCTCACTCCAGAAGAAGAAGCGCTCGATAGAGAGCGCATTCAAGCTACTGGTGCTAAAGTAGTTTTTGTTGGCTTGGGCTGCCCGAAACAGGAAGAATGGATGTCTAGGCAACAAGGAAAACTAAAAGCGGTTATGGTTGGCATTGGCGCAGCTTTTAGTTTTCATAGCGGCGAAGTGGCTCAAGCTCCCAGATGGATGATGAGATTAGGATGGGAGTGGTTGTATCGTCTTGCCAGAGAACCTAAACGATTATGGCGACGATATCTCATTAATAATCCTACCTTCTCGATCTTATTTGGGTTACAGTTGCTCGATCGCTGGATCGGAATTAGAAGCCATCGCCAACAAATTTAATTCTTAGCTGAGCGTTCGACACTATCATCGGGAATTCTCAAGGTAGACGTAAAATTAAATTCAGCATTTAGAATTCTTCCGTCGCTATGGCAAAGCTTCCTGGCGAAACGCGCAAATCTCAATTTGATATTCGAGCGCCCCATCAATTTCGCGTATTCCATCTTGCGAGCTGGCAATGGTATCAAGTTTTGGCATTACTGCTGAGCGATGTGTTAGCGCTAGCAGGTGCTTGGCAGGTTGCCAGATATCTCAATCACTTTTATTCTCCCCTTCCTCCTCAGTTAGTTTGGTGGGTTTGGTTGGGAATGCCGAGTTTGTTTTGGATCTTTGCCGCCATCACGCTCATATTCTTTGCCTATGGGAGATTGTATGGCACTTCCAACCAAAGTCACAACTATGTACGGACGGCTCAGTTAGTCAGCATCGTCTATCTCTTATCTCTGGTTATTTGTTATTTCTACGATCCCAAGCTCGACCCGCCGCGATCGCTCTTTTTTACCGCTTGGATCGGCAGCGTCTTTATGGTAATGGGGTTTCGGCTGTTTATTACCCTCATCTTCGGTCAATTTGTCCAGAAACAGCCGCAGGTATCTGTCTTCCTCATTGCTTCCGCAGGACGGTTAAAGAAATTAGCACAAATTTTAAAACATCGCTCTCGCTATAAAGTCGTCGGCGCAGCACTCGCCTCGACAGCCAATACCACCGCTACGCTTCAGGCAATTCTGCGATCGGGTGCAGCAGAGGTTCTGGCGGCAGATATCCCCCAGACAGAACTCGCCTCAACACTCTACTGGAACTTGCGGCGTGCTGGCATCGCCCTAAGATTGCTGCCATCGAGCCGAGAAATCCTCTACCGTCGGGGAGTACCAGAAATCTTTGCCGGATTGCCGACACTGCGAGTAGAAACGCCCTTGCTAGTTGGCTGGGATTACCGACTCAAGCGCTGGCTGGATATTATCGGTGCTTTCTTTGGGGTAATTTTTTTGTCTCCTTTATTAATAGCAGTCGCGATCGCGATTAAACTCTCTTCGCCGGGACCCGTCTTTTTCTGTCAAGAACGCATCGGGTTGTACGGCAAAGTTTTTCAGATGTGGAAATTCCGCACGATGGTAGTCAATGCAGCCGAACTACAAGCCTCCCTAGAAGCGCAAAATCAGATTCAAGATAAAGTGATGTTCAAACTTAGAAACGATCCCCGCATTACACCTATCGGTCACTTTCTCAGACGCACTAGCATTGACGAACTGCCGCAATTATTTAACGTTCTTTTGGGTCAAATGAGCCTAGTAGGTCCTCGTCCTTTACCTGTAAGGGATGTCGAGCGCTTCGAGCAATGGCATCACATTCGCCATCGCGTTCTTCCAGGAGTAACGGGACTTTGGCAAATCTCCGGGCGATCGGATATAGAAGATTTTAACGACGCTGCTCGGCTAGATCTCTATTACATCGACAATTGGTCGCTGAACTTAGATTTAGATATCTTAGTTGAAACTATTAGAGTCGTTCTGTTTGGGAGGGGAGCCTATTGAGGACGGAGGAGAGGGGACTGGGAATGGGGAGTGTAGGAGGTGTGGGGAGTGTGGGGGGATGGGGAGACAAGGGAGACAAGGGGGAAACAACTAACAACTAACTACTAACTACTAACTACTAACCAATCCAAAATCCAAAATCCTTTCATCGAATCACTGGTTACTATCTAGAACCTGCTCTCGGATTTGGGAAATTGGTTTCCAGCAAAGGTGAGGAGGGTGTTGGGTTGGGAGCGGGGTTTAACATCTGCCGCCATGTCTGAATTTGTGCCCGTGCCGATTCGTAGGCGCTGCTTTCGCTGGGAATCCTTCTGGCTAAACGGATCGCTTCTTCTATTGAGGCTGAGTTTGCCAGGTTTTCAGCCATACTCAACAGTTGATAGCTCCAGCGATTGAGTGCTTGTGCGCTTTCTCCTCCTACATCTGTCGAAGATGGGATTCTCCTCAAAATATTCAATGCTGCTACTAAAGCTTCTGGTGTTCTCGCCTCTGCTACGATTATGGCTTCTTGATAATCTTTTTGCGCTTGAATTTCTTGCTCCCAGTCCCTAATATTGGCGCGTGCTTCTCGATAAAGCGCTCTTCCCCGTCCAATTTTTCGGGCTGCCTCTATAGCAGCTCCATAATCTTTGCTACTGGCTAGAGCGTTTGCTTGGTCTAGAAAGGGTCGGTCTTCTTGTTCCTCAATGATGCTTCTCCACTGACCGATTCTTTCCTGAGCTTTATTGTAGAGAGCGCGATTTTGGCCGATTAAACTTGCTTGAGCGATCGCTGCTTGCAGAGCAGGAACTGTACCGCTCATTGCCAATTCTTCGGCGCGATCTAAAATCGGCTGGTCTTCAATCGTTTGCACCTGACTAACCCAGCGACCGATTTCTTCTCGCGCTTCCCGATAGCGGGGATTGTCCCGTGGGATGAGTTCTGCTTGCGCGATCGCTGCGTTGAGGTTTTCGATTGTCCCCAGTTGTGCTAAGTTCTTTGCCTTTTCTAGAACGGCAACATCTTCAATCTCTAATGTCCAGCGACCGATTAAGTCTTGAGCAACTTGATAGAGAGGACGATTGGGTTCGATCTGTTGGGCGATGACAATCGCTGATTCTAAACTCTCAGCCGTTCCTATCTGCGCATCCGCTCCTGCACTGGCGATCGTCTGCCAGTCATTCGCTTCTTCCTTGAGACCGAGGCTTGCGGGAAGTCGGTCGGTAACGTCTAACAAAGTTTGCCAATCGCGTTTATCGATTAAGCCCTCGATATGCCCGACAATTTTTTCTTTTGCCTTGGCGATTAACTCTCGTGCTTCCTGATAGGCATAGCTGTTAGAGCCAATTTTTTCTGCATCTTCTACAGCTTTCAACCAATTGTCGATGCCGCCCCGACGAAGGGCTACGTAAGCACCATCGAGTTGACGACTTTCTTCTTGGGCGCGTTGGATTTCCTGGGTAAGTTCTCCGTATTTAGTGGTTGCCCAGTATTGATTTTCCAAATAGAGCAATTTGATAGCTTCGCGGAACGCCATATTCCATTCGGATTCTCTCAACCGTTCCTGCGCTGCGGCAAAAATTTTCTCGCCTTCAGACCAGGTAGACTGCCAGCTCTCGATCCGCTCCTCTACGAGGTTGTAGGCTTGGACGTTATTGGGAATTCTACGGGCAGTTTCGATCGCCGCGACCAGGCTACCTTCGTTAAACTCCTTTTCGGCGATGTTTAAGATTTCTTTTGCCCATTGCTCGACATTACTATCAATTTCCGATCGCAAGGGATGATCTTTAGACAGAGCTTCTACTAGGTTAATTGCGGCTAACAAACCGTCTACCGTCCCTTTTTCAGCTTCTAATTGGGCGCAATAAAGGCGCATCGAAGCCGAAGCGACGGGCCAAAAAATCCTCGGACAGTTCGGGGTTTTGGGCAGCTGCAACAACCAAGACGTAGCCGCAAATCCTATTCCTCCCGATGCCAGCACCAACAAAATTGCCCAAACTTGCCAACTCAGCTTGCCAAAAGTGTTTTGAAACAGTTTTCTTACCGGGTTGGCAGGGTTAAGCCGATCGCTTGCATGACGGATTTCTGTAGGTGCCAATTGTTCCCGATCTGTCCTCATGATTTACTCAAAATCTCTAAATTCATCCCACCACTGAGCAAGAATTTTTGCAGTTTCGCTTTTAGAATGAGAAGCTCTAAGAACTTCCAATAATATTTAGGTGGCTTTTTTCCTTTCAGTATAAAACTTAAAGGTTTTGCCACCTATTTATTTAAGTAATTATCCCTAAATTTTCCTAGGGAAGTAGATTGTGTTCGATCTTACCACGACATTTAGCGAAAGCGGTTTGAATTTTCGACTTCTTTACCAGTTAATTGAAGTTAGCGACACTTCAAACGGATTCTGCTCTTAAATCTTCGATCAACTGCGCTAGATGATCCCTACTGGCTTGATAAATCTCGCCACAGAACTGACAGGTGGCTTCTGCTCCATCGTCTTTTTCAATCATATCTTGGAGTTCTGCTTCTCCGAGGATCTTCAAAGCTCCCAAGACTCGGTTGAACGAACAAGGGCAATCAAAGCGTATCATCTGAACCTCTGGCAGGATGACTAGACCGAGGTCGCCCAGCAAGCGATTAAATATGTCAGGTAAAGTTAAACCTTGCTGCATCAGAGGGGTAAATCCCGATAATTGACCGACACGCTCCTCTAGGGTGGCTACTAACGCTTCGTCTCTAGCTGCTTTGGGCATCACTTGCAACAGGATTCCTCCCGATGCCGTCACGCCTTCTGCTCCGACGAAAACCCCGACTATTAAAGCTGATGGGGTTTGTTCTGAGGTGACTAAGTAGTTGGCGATATCATCTCCTACTTCGCCGGACACTAGCTCGACCGTGCTGGAATAGGGATAGCCATAGCCGATATCCCGCACGACATAAACAAATCCCTCGCGACCGAGCGCTCCGCCAACATCTAATTTTCCTTGCTCGTTCGGCGGCAATTCTACGCTGGGATTGTCTACATAGCCGCGTACCGTTCCGTCGAGTCCCGCATCGACTAATAATCCCCCCATCGGTCCGTTGCCTTTGATGCGAATGTTTACTCTCGATCCTTCGCGTTTCATATTAGAAGCGAGTAACAGTCCAGAAGTCATAGCGCGTCCCAAGGCGGCTGTTGCGACGTAGGAAAGTTTGTGTCGCACTCTTGCTTCTTGGGTCAAACGGGTTGAAATCGCTCCCACTGCTCGTATGCCACCATCTGCTGCTGTCGCCCGTATTAGTTGGTCTGCCATAGTTGATTTTTTGCCGATCGTACTTGATATAACTTAACAAATATTTATGCCTCAAAGCGGTCGAGGCACGGTCTCTAACCAAAGTATTAGGGGATGACTGAATCGGGGCGCGATCGCGTCTCAATTCATGCAGATTTAAGCCAATTGAGCTAAGTAGCAATCTTAATCCAAAAATTTCCCGCTCTTGATAATTCCTTTACATTTTCTTGAAAATAACTGACTCTAGTTTAAAGTTTTGATGAATCTAGTAAAAATACGTAGACAGTTACCCACTAAAGTGTTATCTAAGAATTAGAAAAAGATTTTTTTAGTCATTAAAAATACTAGATTTAGCATCTGTTAACTATAAAGATAGTCTGACTTCTTTCCATCTACTTGCTAAATCTTTATTGTCTTACTCGTTATCAATGTAGCATAGCAAAGGAGTTTATCTTTTGCATCAAGTTTACAAAATCAAAATGATTTTAGTCCCAAAATTTAGATAATAATGAGTGAAAAACTGCCTCCCCTAGTTAAAACTAAAAATGTCGAAAATAACATGGTTTTAGAGCTGAAAACTCAGCTAAGCTCAAAACCTTGGTGGAATCGTCCGCTCTGGGGAGATAAGAGTTTATTAGAGAAACTAATATGCAAGTTCAGCAAACCCGAAGTATCCGAAGAGGCGATACATTTACACAATCAAGAACTCTTTAACGCCCAACGCTTTAGCGATCTTGCTAAAGCCATTAATAGGGATAAGTTTGACTCTCAAGAGTTTCTACTTTTTGTCAAGATTAAATACTTACTGACTAGCAATTTAGATGGATATGAAAGATTGTCTGAAAGTGCACAACTTCTTGAAGCAGCACTTAAAACCAAAGATAGCTTAATGGTACTTTATCAAACTGAATTGCGTTATCAAACCTATAAACAACAGCAGTTTTCCAAGTTTGTTGAAGAGCTACTTTCTCAAGAATTAGACACAGAAAAATTTCGAGAGCGAGTTAAAGTTAAATTAACCGAGCTTCTCGGACAAATAAAAACTGAAGAAGATAAAATAGCTTTGCAAGCTTATGTCAAAGAGTTAAATTATCTTTCAAAACATGAGCTTGGATTAAAACTCTTTCTCTTGTTAAAAAGATATTATGCTGTCGATTACTCAATCTTGAGCAAAATCGCCGCAATAATCAACAGTCTTGGACAGAAAGATGTACAAGACCTAAAGAGATTAGTTTCTTTAGTGTTAGTTAATTATGAAGTCTTCAAAAAACTCAGAAAAATTATTGGTCTTTCTGAAGAACAAAACACCCCTGAGACTTATGCTAGATTGATTCAATATATTGAACTCAGTCACAAATATCAACTTACATTTTTGAAATTTCAGGAGTTAGAGTCGGTTCTTTGGCAATGGTGTAAACACTACCAAGCTATTCTCGCTATTCGTCAACAATATCCACCTAGCCAATACAAGCAACCGAAAGATTTTTCTCAAGAAATCCCCGGTTTAAAAATTTATCTAAAGTATAAAAATTGGTTAAGCGATCGCAAAGCTTAACTATTTACATGGGTTTGAATCCCTCACCTAGTCTAAGCAAGAATTTCGAAAGTGTATTGGTATTGACGATCGCATCCTTCTCTGCTAATCTAGGGGCATCGCAGGTAATACTATTAAATGCTTAACAGCAGTACGTCCTATTTTTATTTTTGGTTTATGTCGGTTCGCCAACGGTGAATCCAGTTCCTACTGGCAACCGATGGCGAACCGCAGAGTAAAATCTGCGGTTTTTTATTTTGTCTAAAACGCTCGCTCTCAACTTGAAGAAACGCAAAATGACGCTATTGTCGCACTATTTTTACGGTTTTTACTTTTTTTGGCCCAGACCAGTTCCGGGTAGCTAGAGTCGTGTAGCTAATTTCTTCGATCGCCTTGCCCGGAACCGAAATCGGAACCGGGCTTTTTAATTGCTCATTTTCGTAAAAGGAACTATTAACTATGTTGAATGCTAAAATCGCCCTCAAATCTCATCCCGAACAAAAAACCATCGTTCCCCTGTCCGATACCGTTGCTTTCGGCGGTAGAGAAATCGTCGTCATCGGTGGACCCTGTGCCGTTGAAAGTTTAGAACAGATGGAACGAGTTGCCAGTCGCCTAAAACCTACCCCCATTCAAGGGTTAAGGGGAGGGGTTTACAAACCGAGAACTTCTCCCTACACTTTCCAAGGATTGGGATTGGAAGGACTCAAGATCCTGGCAGACATTAGGCGACGCTATGGAATGCCTGTCGTTACAGAAGTAATGTCAATAGAACAAATAGAAGCGATCGCTGCCCATGTGGATATCTTACAAGTCGGCAGCCGCAATATGCAAAACTACGATTTACTCAAGGCATTAGGACAAGTGAATAAACCCATACTCCTCAAGCGTGGTCTGGCAGCTACCCTTGAGGAGTTTGTTTATGCGGCAGAATATATCTTGAGTCATGGAAATCCAAATGTAGTGCTTTGCGAACGAGGCATTCGCAGTTTTGATTCTTATACTCGTAACGTACTCGATTTAGGGGCAGTAGCTGCCCTCAAACAGATTACTCACTTGCCGATTATCGTCGATCCCTCCCATGCCGTCGGCAAGCGAGAGTTGGTCGCACCAATGGCAAAAGCTGCGATCGCGACTGGTGCAGATGGTTTAATCATCGAGTGTCATCCAGAACCGGAAAAGTCGGTTTCTGATGCCCGTCAAGCCCTTTCCTTGGAAGAAATGGTTGATTTAACCGACAGCTTAGAACCGATTGCAGCAGCTGTAGGACGATGCTTTCCAAAACTCGAACTTCCTGCGATCGCCCTTCGATCGTCGCTTTAAGGGTTAATACTATTTTTCATCCATTAATGACAGAGATGGTCGATCGCCCTCACCTCCAACCCCTCTCCCAAACTGGGAGAGGGGAAAAGAATAATGAATCCTTGGATTATTCTTAATCAACAAAAAAGATAAAAAAAATATAAAAAGGTGCTAAGATTTTGATTATTTAAATTGCATGATTTCAATGATTGGTACGAGTGATTAATCTATTTCTTTTACCTCCTTACTATCTTTATCCCCAGCTAAGGTTGGAGAGAAAATTAGAGATTTTTCTATATCTTGTTTGAAAAATCGTTAAGATGACAGTAGCATAATTATCAGAATTTTTTACTGGTAAAATAATAAGTTACTATAAGTTTAGTACAGCACTGTTTTCTTCATTACAACTATGATCGAATCATCTGTTAATGCAATTGATGAACCACAATTACCACGAGAAGAGAGGGTAATCCAACTAAAAAATGTCATAGAAACCCTACGCATCGCCGATGAAATTGCTACTCAAGGCTATTTAATTACTAGCTCCGAACTGGCAGATTTAATGGATATTAACGCGAGTGCCGTAACCAGTCGCGGCGATAATTGGTCGTGGCGAAATTGGGTTGTCTCGCGAGTAAGACGAGAAGGCAATCAAATCCTCTGGCAACTTGAAAGAGTCGATTAAAAATCGTGCGCGAGAAACAAACGACAGAAATATTTTCCCATGCTCTCTCAATCCCCCAAGCTATAAATTCGCCCTCGCCACTGGGTAGGTTTTTGAAAAGCAGAAATAAAAATCCGCAACACTGCCAACGGATCTGCCAAAGGAGAAAGCCAGAATAGCCATGCAGCAGGCGAGGGTTTTTCGCCTCGGTAGTAAGAAGGAGCGATCGCCCACAGGAGTGCAAAGCGAATGGCAAGTAAAAAAAGGTTCAATCCGACTGCTGCTTTTAAGGTAGGAAAAGAATATCCCAAACCCAGATAAATTAATAGAATCGCAGAAACAAACAGCGGCAATCCCTGCGTCGCCAACAGTAACCACAAATCGCCCCAGAGTTGACTAGAGGAAGCAGCATCTTTAAGATCGAGCGATCGCCCCCACTCCTGCCAAGTTTCCCTCGCCCCCTCATACATTCGCACTCGAATGACTTTAGCACCGTCTAAGAAACCCACTTTGAATCCTTGGGTAGCGGCGTAGCGAGCAAGGGTTACGTCGTCGCAAAACGAACTCGCCGCACTGCTATATCCTCCCAACTTCTCTAAAACCGAACGACGACAGAAAAAACACTGTCCGTTCGCCATGACTCTTTCCGGTGCTGGCTCCCTTACGCCTGCCGAGTCAAAGCGATACAGTAACGTCATCAATAGGGCGGGTTGCAACCACCATTCCCCCGGATGGCGGAGAATAAACTGGGGCGACAGCGAAACGAGATCGTATTCTTCTTCCTCTGCCGCTGCCAGCAAACTCGCCACTAAGCCGGGTTGAGGTTGCGTATCGGCATCGATGCCTAAAATCCATTGACTTTTAGGGGAACTGTTCAAAAAACCCGTATGTAGTGCCCAAGGACGACCGACCCAACCGCGAGGGAGGGGATCGTCCGTCATTAGGCGAAAACGGGGATCTTTTTGGGCGGCTGCTTTAACCCGTTTCTGCGTCCCGTCTTGGGAATGGCTATCGACAACGATAATCTCCCGCACTTCATAGCTTTGCCGACTCAAACCCGCCAGACAAGGATCGATTCGTTCTGCTTCATTGAGGGTAGGAACGATGATGCTGACCGTTCCTAACAGGTCTGGTGTGGGAGTTTTGGGTTCGAGGGGCGGGCGGCGACCGGGACCCCTCAAAAGACGGGAAAGAAGAATTGGGATAGCGGTTCCCTGGAATAGCAACAGTCCAAGGGAAATCGCACCCAGAATTTCTTTGCCCAGCAATCCAGCTATCACTTAGGCATGACTCCTATAGGGACTTTTACGGAGGCGATCTCGGTTATTTCCGTAGCGACCATTTCATCGGAGGATTGCATTGCAGCTTGGCTAGCCCCAGCGCGTGCCAATTGATAAAATGCGATCGCGGGCACTACTCCTAAAATGACCCCTAAGAAGATAGGAATGTAGATCCCAGCAGCCACGCTCATAATGGTGGCAAAGGCAAAGTTGCTGAGATATATAGCTAATGGCAGTCCCAATTGCGTCCGAGGCAGGGTTACGGGTTTTGCTTTCCATAGCAGAGTCGCTACGGTCATAAATACCGTTCCCGTTCCCAACCAACCAGCAAAGTTTTGATAGGGCATGCCAAAGAAAGCGCCCGGTTGCTCCCAAACCCAGAACGGCATAGTGGTTTGACTCATAGCGGGATCGAGAACGAAGTCCCAGGAAGTTAACATGGTTGCACCGAAAGCGATCGCGCCCACATACTGTACCCAATTCGGAATTTGACGGCTTGCCAAGCCCGCACGGGCGAGCAGATAGGCGCTAAATCCCAAATAGAACCAAGATAGGGGAATGGTAAAGGGCACTAAACCCGCCACCTTATAGCCCAAGCCGGTCAGATAGCGGTAGTGACCGAAGGGAAAGCCCGTACTCGTTCCCAACAGTTCGCTGCACAGAGACAGAGCGATCGCCGGCACCATAAACCCCAGCCAGTGCCACAGTCCCAAGGTTCGATAGGCGTAGACGGCAACGGCAGCCGTTGCTAAAAGCATGTAAACTACGCCACCCCCCGCCATCGACCAAGCAAAGGCAGTTTTACCGAATTCTGGCAGGTTGACGACAAATTCAGGATTCGGCAAGACGATTAATAATCCTGCCAAGCCAAAAGCCATCGATAGGATATGACCGATTAGTAAAAAGTGCTCAGCACTGATAATGGGTTTCATTAATTTGATATCTAGCGTTCAAATAGAGAGATGGATTAGTAATAGTTTACAAATCTTTATGAAAATAGGTAACGAAAATCTAAAAATCCTCTTAAAAATCTCGAGAACTAAAGACAACCTATGAAAATATAGACGCTTCGCCTCTTAACAAACGATCTTAGTAGTAAGAACCCAAAAGTGCCGATCGCTACCAAAATCGGTCGCCCCAAAAGTTTTGATAGACTGATAGAAATATAAGATAAAGGCAGTAGGCATTTCACCGAGCCGCGATCTGATGAACTCATTTCTTTCT
Organism: Hydrococcus rivularis NIES-593; assembly: GCF_001904635.1. Classification (GTDB taxonomy): domain Bacteria; phylum Cyanobacteriota; class Cyanobacteriia; order Cyanobacteriales; family Microcystaceae; genus Hydrococcus; species Hydrococcus rivularis. The sequence goes on along the minus strand of NZ_MRCB01000003.1, from coordinate 35,235 downwards.
GACACCGCCAAAATCCTCGTCCGTCCGGCACAGTATCGCGACTTAGAAGCGATCGAGGCTCTAGCCGCCGAGTCTTCCGAAGTCGAACGGTTGAGCGATCGCGCGAACCTAGACGAGCAAGTGCAACAACTCCGACGCTGGTACGGGCCGCTTAAGTTTTTAAGTCTTTTTCCCAATCCGTTTCAGTACCATTTTTGCGTTTACGTTGCCGAGCTAGTAAGTGCAGACAATCGCAACGCACACAAACTGCTGGGTTGGATTCAAGTTGCTCCTTTCAACAAAACTCGCAGCACCTGGCAAGTAGGTCGGGTATCGATCGCGAGATCGGGCGATTGCCCGGTGGTAGATCCGCTAGCAATCGGTTCGCAACTGTTACGCTACTGTTTTGAAACCATTTGGGAAGCAAGAACCTGGGTTCTGGAACTCGATGTCAACGAAAAAGGTGCTTTGGCATTATATCGACACAACGGTTTTCAGCCGTTAGCTCAGATGACCTATTGGTCGCTCGCTCCCGATTTGCTAGCAGAGTTGGCGCAAAACGACCCGGACTTGCCCAATCTGCTGCCAATTAGCAACGCAGATGCTCAATTGCTCTTCCAATTGGATTGTGTTTCGATGCCGCCTCTGTTGCGTCAAGTCTTCGACCGTCACGTCCAGGACTTTAAAACCAGCTTTGTCAACACGCTGCTGACAAAATTCAACCAATGGTGCCATCGTACCGAGACGATTAGCGGCTACGTTTTTGAACCGCAGCGCAAAGCAGCGATCGGCTATTTTCAGTTAAATTTGCAGAAAAATGGTTCTCGTCCCCATCAAGCTAGACTGACCGTTCACCCAGCCTACACCTGGCTCTATCCCAAGTTACTCGCTCAAATGGCACGACTGGTAAAAGATTTACCGTCTCAAGAACTCGAACTGGTATCGGCAGACTACCAGCACGAACGGGAAGAGTATCTAGAAAAATTAGGAGCGCAAAGAATAGCGCATACGTTACTCATGTCTCGTTCTGTATGGCACAAATTAAAAGAGACGAAACCAGAAGGGTTGCAGTTGTCAGAAATGCTTCAGGGATTGCAAGCAATTCCTCGTACTCCAATCCCTAGCAGAATGTCTTGGCAAAAAGTGCCGTTTCAGTCGCCGCCAATCACCTCTCATCATCCAGAAAGTTCGGAAATTCCCTCCAACTCGTCGTCTAAAAATGGGAAAACCTCTGACGGATCTTCAGAGGGATCGGATATCAATCCTCAATTCTGAAAAAGAGTCATTGATGTCAAAAATCTCTGCCTTGGGATTGGATGTGGGTAAAAAGCGGATTGGCGTGGCGGGGTGCGATGGGACGGGGTTAATCGCCACCGGCATAACTACCATCGAGCGAACCTCCTTCGAGCGAGACCTAGAGCAGCTCAGGCAACTCGTCGAGGAACGAGACGTCCAGATCCTGGTCGTCGGTTTGCCCTATTCGATGGATGGCAGTCTGGGATTTCAGGCGCGGCAAGTACAAAAATTTGCTCGGCGACTATCGAAAGCCTTGCAATTACCCGTCGAATACGTTGACGAACGGCTGACCTCTCTAGAAGCCGAACAGCAGTTAAAAGAGCGCAAACAATTTTCTAGCCGCGACAAAGGGGCGATCGATCGCCTGGCTGCTGCGATTATTTTACAGCAGTGGCTCGATAGCCGTCGCTCTAGTCAGTTATCAGTCACTAGAGAATGAGCGCGAGGAAAAAATTACCTTTAATGTCAAAAGAAGGCTGGCACTCTAGCCGACAGGTCACATCCCGTTGGACTATCGGTTTGACGAAAAGTATGTCGATGGAGCAACCAAGAACGACCATTTCCGTGCCATGCTGGCAAGGGCTACAGAACGGGGATTTACTCCCCAATGTGTGGTGTTTGACAGTTGGTACAGCAGCCTCGACAATCTCAAACTGATTCGAGAGTATGGTTGGGTTTGGTTATCTCGGCTCAAGCGGAATCGGCACGTTAACCCAGATAACACTGGGAACCGTCCTGTACACGAGGTTGCCATTGCTGCGACTGGTACTGTAGTACACCTCAAAGGGGATGGGTTCGTCAAAGTCTTCAAGATCGTCACTCCAGACGGTGACATTGATTACTGGGCGACCAATGACCTCAAGTTAGGTCCACTTCAACGGCTACAATTTGCCGAGTTTGCTTGGGCAATTGAGGAGTACCATCGAGGACTTAAGCAGTGTTGTGGAGCCGAACGTGCCCAGGTTCGTTCAACTACCCAGCGCCTCGGCAAAACTTCAAAACCGTTGGCAGAGTCAGAGCATAGAACGGTTTCAAGAACCCAGCCGTATATATCCATCACTAAACGCATAAACCCCTCACCTCGATAACCACTATCGACCCAAATTTTGATGAGACGAGAAAATTTGGTTTTCATTTGATGTCCGAGAGCAAAAACCAATTTAGCCCCTTCTCGTTCTGGCAAGTTAGCTGCAGTGACTACCACGACCATTAACAAGCCCAAAGTATCAACCCAAATATGCCGTTTACGTCCTTTAACTTGTTTACCTGCATCATAGCCAACTTCAAGATGAATCATGGTTGCTGTTTCTACCGATTGGTTATCTAAAACCGCAGCCGATGGGCTTGGATGACGGTCTTCTATGGCTTGTACCCATTGTCGCAACTGTTCATGAATTCGCTCCCAAGCACCATTTATACGCCATTGCCGGAAATAATGGTAGACCGTTTTCCATTTTGGGAAATCATGAGGTAACAATGACCAGGCACATCTAGCTACCAGAACATAGAAGATAGCATTAATTACAGCACGCATATCCACGGTTCTGGGACGACCTCTAAAACCCCGCCCCATAGATACTAATGTTTCCATTCAACTAATTTCTCTAATAAATAGAGACTGATATCCCTGAAATTTACCATGGAACCGCCAAGCGGGGTTTCCATTCAACTAATTTCTCTAATAAATAGAGACAATGGATATTCATTTGAAGGTTGTCAAGAGAACGGCTAGTTTCCATTCAACTAATTTCTCTAATAAATAGAGACCTCCGGAGATGAACTGAGAGACTTACTCCGATTCATGCTAGTTTCCATTCAACTAATTTCTCTAATAAATAGAGACTCCAGCATGCAAAATTTCCTATTGGTAGCATCTAATCGGAAGTTTCCATTCAACTAATTTCTCTAATAAATAGAGACTGGAGAAATCCGCGTGCGCGGAGAGGACTTAATCGATTTACTGTTTCCATTCAACTAATTTCTCTAATAAATAGAGACAACCTATGGCGTTACACTGAAGGACGCCAAAAAGGCTTCGTTTCCATTCAACTAATTTCTCTAATAAATAGAGACTACTACCGGACGACTCAATTAATTATGTATATTCATTGAGTGGTTTCCATTCAACTAATTTCTCTAATAAATAGAGACTTCTTTTGCAGTCGGTGTGCCACCGAACCCTTTCCCTGGTTTCCATTCAACTAATTTCTCTAATAAATAGAGACAAACTAGACTACCTGAAACCCAAGTAGCCTACTTGTTACGGTTTCCATTCAACTAATTTCTCTAATAAATAGAGACTCGATCTTCCATGCACGGTCGATATCGGATATACCACGTTTCCATTCAACTAATTTCTCTAATAAATAGAGACTCAGCAACAGCTAGTTCGTTGACCGTATCAATAAAAGGTTTCCATTCAACTAATTTCTCTAATAAATAGAGACCTATATCAATTGGGGAATCAAATAAGAGAAGTATCTGTTTCCATTCAACTAATTTCTCTAATAAATAGAGACATTTTGACGACTCCACACGGGCATCCTGTGCGATAGGGTGTTTCCATTCAACTAATTTCTCTAATAAATAGAGACACCTCATGGAGTCGTCCTGCGCCGCCGAAGTTAAGGCAGTTTCCATTCAACTAATTTCTCTAATAAATAGAGACGACCAAACGGGACTTTATTCGGAAATATACCCGTATTTCCTTGTTTCCATTCAACTAATTTCTCTAATAAATAGAGACCGCGTTGAACTCCACCGGACATACGCTGGTTGTCCAAGTTTCCATTCAACTAATTTCTCTAATAAATAGAGACGAGCCAAACAAAATGTTAAACATTGTTGAATTACTAGAGTTTCCATTCAACTAATTTCTCTAATAAATAGAGACAGCCCAATTTGGGGGACAATATGGGCTGAACATGCAGAAGTTTCCATTCAACTAATTTCTCTAATAAATAGAGACACGGGGAGAGATTGGAAAATCCCTACATAAGGAAATATCTCAAGTTTCCATTCAACTAATTTCTCTAATAAATAGAGACTCTCTACTGCTTGTAGTTTGTGCCACGTGCATAGATGTTTCCATTCAACTAATTTCTCTAATAAATAGAGACGGAAAAGAAAAACAATGACTACTCAAGCAACTCTATCTAGTTTCCATTCAACTAATTTCTCTAATAAATAGAGACTGAAGGATATTCAATGGACGGTAATACCGTCTACTACGGGGTTTCCATTCAACTAATTTCTCTAATAAATAGAGACGGGGTTGACATTGAGATAGAATAGTCTCTCTCACCCCCAAGTTTCCATTCAACTAATTTCTCTAATAAATAGAGACTCGTTTTATAGAAGCCGATTACGTTAGGTAAGACGTAAGGGGTTTCCATTCAACTAATTTCTCTAATAAATAGAGACAGTTCCTACACCCGAAACCCCGTTACCACTTATGCAGCTACGTTTCCATTCAACTAATTTCTCTAATAAATAGAGACATGACAGCTATTGTACCACATACCGCAGCCGCAATTTCGTTTCCATTCAACTAATTTCTCTAATAAATAGAGACCACCCCGTACTTGGGACCCCGTACTATCGGAAATCTTGTGTTTCCATTCAACTAATTTCTCTAATAAATAGAGACTCGAGACAGCGGATGGTGTAAGGGAAGTGCGATGTCTGTTTCCATTCAACTAATTTCTCTAATAAATAGAGACTAGGATATAAATTCACCACACACGCCGTACCTATTTTACGTTGTTTCCATTCAACTAATTTCTCTAATAAATAGAGACTTCCACCGCGTATGGGCTGGGAATACCCCCCGCCCGCTTGGGGTGAAGTTTCCATTCAACTAATTTCTCTAATAAATAGAGACCTCAAAAACTGTATTCTATTTGTGCCTTAACTTCGGCGGTTTCCATTCAACTAATTTCTCTAATAAATAGAGACTACGTAGTGAATAACGGCGTTCTTTTCTAACCAATCTAATTCAGCTTTGTTTCCATTCAACTAATTTCTCTAATAAATAGAGACGCCGCTGAATCCGCCGAGTCGTTGTACCTTGTGTACGTTTCCATTCAACTAATTTCTCTAATAAATAGAGACGGGACTTCAAGACCACAGAGATTCGTTGGCTGGTTCCCACGTTTCCATTCAACTAATTTCTCTAATAAATAGAGACACGTTCTCTCTAAGGGGTTTATTTCGCGTTCTAGGGCGGTTTCCATTCAACTAATTTCTCTAATAAATAGAGACAGTTGGAGTTAGACCAAAGGTTGATTGACCACCTTGAGTAGTTTCCATTCAACTAATTTCTCTAATAAATAGAGACACCCCGTACTTGGGACCCCGTACTATCGGAAATCTTGTGTTTCCATTCAACTAATTTCTCTAATAAATAGAGACCTGCGGCCGTTCGCCACCAGGGTCAACACCTCGCGCTCGCGGTAGGTTTCCATTCAACTAATTTCTCTAATAAATAGAGACCAACGGATTGTATCTAGGTTCCTTCAGGGTACTTAACGGTTTCCATTCAACTAATTTCTCTAATAAATAGAGACCGTCCGTCGTTGGTATCTTCACAGGAACCAAAGTATCCCGCTGTTTCCATTCAACTAATTTCTCTAATAAATAGAGACGTAATGTCCCCGAAGGGAGTGTTGAGTTACTATCCCGTTTCCATTCAACTAATTTCTCTAATAAATAGAGACACGACGTAGCGGCTCAATTCCAATACACTGAGAATGAGTTTCCATTCAACTAATTTCTCTAATAAATAGAGACATTAATACTCGACTCTATCCTATAACCCCAACAAAACCCCAGTTTCCATTCAACTAATTTCTCTAATAAATAGAGACTGCTGCGGCATGCCTGAGTGAATCAATCTGGTCTCTGTTTCCATTCAACTAATTTCTCTAATAAATAGAGACAACGTACTCCGGCCTTCACCGGTATTGTCGTTCCCTCCGTTTCCATTCAACTAATTTCTCTAATAAATAGAGACCTTCCTGTCACAGTACAAGAAGACGGATCAACCACGAGTTTCCATTCAACTAATTTCTCTAATAAATAGAGACAATAAGGAATCCTTATGTTTTTATTCACTAAGTCAACCATAACGTTTCCATTCAACTAATTTCTCTAATAAATAGAGACAATATTCAATCAATTCTAGAACAAGCGGCTCAATCTAATGAGGTTTCCATTCAACTAATTTCTCTAATAAATAGAGACTACACAAAGCAGGTATTCTCCACGGCGATTTATTTGAAGTTTCCATTCAACTAATTTCTCTAATAAATAGAGACTAAAGACCGTTGAACCTGATACTTTCTATACCAGTAAGTTTCCATTCAACTAATTTCTCTAATAAATAGAGACCACCCCAAGCGGGCGGGGAGTGGTACCGGCCCATACGCGTTTCCATTCAACTAATTTCTCTAATAAATAGAGACTTCAGGTTATTCTTGTCTGTAACAAAATCTGGGAACTTGAATGTTTCCATTCAACTAATTTCTCTAATAAATAGAGACCCGTTGAACCACTGTACCTAGTGTACAATAACCCTAACGACGTTTCCATTCAACTAATTTCTCTAATAAATAGAGACAAGAATTGACTAATCTTTTCCGTACCAGCAGTGTAATTTATAAGTTTCCATTCAACTAATTTCTCTAATAAATAGAGACCCGGCACACAATTGCCCCCTGCCTACCGAAGGAGGGTGCGAGTTTCCATTCAACTAATTTCTCTAATAAATAGAGACCGAAGAGGTTAAGCGCGCTGAAGCTTGGCTAGAATCCCTGTTTCCATTCAACTAATTTCTCTAATAAATAGAGACCGGAGGAAGAGATGGAACGGAAGTCCTACACGAAGGAGTTTAAGTTTCCATTCAACTAATTTCTCTAATAAATAGAGACGATAACGCAGAATTCTTTGATAAGAATACTTACCAAAGTTTCCATTCAACTAATTTCTCTAATAAATAGAGACGTCCCCGCTAGGAGAACTACCAGTTACCGCCTCTCAATGTTTCCATTCAACTAATTTCTCTAATAAATAGAGACGGGGAAGAGTTAAAAGACCTCTTCAGATTCATGCGTTTCCATTCAACTAATTTCTCTAATAAATAGAGACACAACAAAACCGTCTAAGTACATCATGGTTAAAATCCTTGTTTCCATTCAACTAATTTCTCTAATAAATAGAGACGAAGAGAGAGACATAAAGAGTGTGAAGAGAGTGTAAAGAGGTTTCCATTCAACTAATTTCTCTAATAAATAGAGACCACTATCAATCCCATGTTTCAGCCTTACTCAAGTACATGTTTCCATTCAACTAATTTCTCTAATAAATAGAGACAACAACAAATCAAAGGAGATAAACAAATGACTCTTTGCTGTTTCCATTCAACTAATTTCTCTAATAAATAGAGACAACAGCATTAGTGCCATCGAGAGCCAGCCGACAGGGGAATTGCCATTCAAAGTTTCCATTCAACTAATTTCTCTAATAAATAGAGACTCCACTCAACTAGTTGACCGAAATTACTCGGTCATTTTTTATGTTTCCATTCAACTAATTTCTCTAATAAATAGAGACTATATAGGTGAAAAAATGAACATTGACTTCTACTGCTTAGTTTCCATTCAACTAATTTCTCTAATAAATAGAGACCAGGTACTGACTTTCATTGACGAAAGATACGGACTAGTTTCCATTCAACTAATTTCTCTAATAAATAGAGACAAGGTGGATGCTATTCGCACCAGCGATGAATACTCCGTTTCCATTCAACTAATTTCTCTAATAAATAGAGACATAACGGCCCTACCGATTGGGACTATTTATATAAATCACAATTAGGGTTTCCATTCAACTAATTTCTCTAATAAATAGAGACGAGTAGGCTGTTAACTGTTGGTTGACTTGTCTATCGGCTGTTTCCATTCAACTAATTTCTCTAATAAATAGAGACTGTGTGTATTATCCAGCCGCACAAGCGCCTCATTAAGTGTTTCCATTCAACTAATTTCTCTAATAAATAGAGACTTGAAACCTATGGGCAAGGACCCGCCGACGGTCTTGTCTAGTTTCCATTCAACTAATTTCTCTAATAAATAGAGACACCCCCTTAGAGAGAACGTATGGGGGTTGAACACCCCTCAGGTTTCCATTCAACTAATTTCTCTAATAAATAGAGACAGTTGTCCATATAACAGGATAAACTTCTAAGTAAAGCCCGTTTCCATTCAACTAATTTCTCTAATAAATAGAGACAATCTTTCCCTAACCAATTTATCCACGCGATTATGGTATGGGATGGGTTTCCATTCAACTAATTTCTCTAATAAATAGAGACGAATCTTGGTTAGATTCTATCCTCTAGAGTTTAGCCCAAAGTTTCCATTCAACTAATTTCTCTAATAAATAGAGACGCGCTATCCCCGCTTTCGCCGATATGATTCTAAGAGGCTATCCCGTGTTTCCATTCAACTAATTTCTCTAATAAATAGAGACATTAAAAATGCCCGTAGCAGCCTATGAAAGTGAATGTAGTTTCCATTCAACTAATTTCTCTAATAAATAGAGACGATATAAGCAAAAAACAAACAAGGAGACAACAGCAATGAGTTTCCATTCAACTAATTTCTCTAATAAATAGAGACTAAAAGACCTCTTTCGGTTCCTACTAATGGGGGTTGATATTGAGGTTTCCATTCAACTAATTTCTCTAATAAATAGAGACCTTGGGGTACCTTCAGGTTCTTCTTGGTGGAAGTTTCCATTCAACTAATTTCTCTAATAAATAGAGACCCATATCGAGTATATCCTGCGCCGTGCAGGGTATTTCGTGTTTCCATTCAACTAATTTCTCTAATAAATAGAGACACAAGAAGAAATACAAAGAGGCACTTAACTTAATAAGCATCCTTGTTTCCATTCAACTAATTTCTCTAATAAATAGAGACATAAAGGTTTTTAATAACCAACGATAAAATTTCCTTGTTTCCATTCAACTAATTTCTCTAATAAATAGAGACTTAGGCGGGGTCTACACCGCCTGGGATATGGCAAAATGGGTAGGGTTTCCATTCAACTAATTTCTCTAATAAATAGAGACTCGGTAGGTTGTGTATGTTGGTAAATTGCTTGACGCCGTTTCCATTCAACTAATTTCTCTAATAAATAGAGACAAACCAATGACTACTACCTTTACTTCCACCAACACTATGTTTCCATTCAACTAATTTCTCTAATAAATAGAGACAGGACTGGATAGCTTCCGACGGCGGGAAGTCTTTAACCCAGGTTTCCATTCAACTAATTTCTCTAATAAATAGAGACCGGAGATATACTATATAAATATAGAAATAAACAAACCAACGTTTCCATTCAACTAATTTCTCTAATAAATAGAGACTATTCATGGAAAAAGGGCGCAACACTACAAGATGTAGTATCGTTTCCATTCAACTAATTTCTCTAATAAATAGAGACTCGCCAAAAAATGGAAAAAGATTGTGCTTCTCCCAAGTTTCCATTCAACTAATTTCTCTAATAAATAGAGACGGTGCTAAAAGTACCGTACATATCACCGCCCGCATAGTTTCCATTCAACTAATTTCTCTAATAAATAGAGACTTTGGTATTACTCCATAGTACGGGGTGTGATTTGGATCACAGGATTGTTTCCATTCAACTAATTTCTCTAATAAATAGAGACTAACGCAACCGCAGAATTACTGGCGAAAGCTCTCGCCAGGTTTCCATTCAACTAATTTCTCTAATAAATAGAGACTCAAGATTGTTCAGCATCTATCCCCAATATCATTTTTTGTTTCCATTCAACTAATTTCTCTAATAAATAGAGACTTGGGGATTACCAAAGAACGCGTTGCCCAGTTGCATAGGTTTCCATTCAACTAATTTCTCTAATAAATAGAGACCTAGGTAACAAAAAAAACCTACTCGATTGAGTAGGTTGTGAGTTTCCATTCAACTAATTTCTCTAATAAATAGAGACTTTGTCGAGTTCCAAATCGAACAGGAGTTGTCTCTATGTTTCCATTCAACTAATTTCTCTAATAAATAGAGACGTCTAGACGCGGAAGTCACTCTCAAATTAGGAGCACACTGTTTCCATTCAACTAATTTCTCTAATAAATAGAGACCTCACTACCGAACGTTCTACCTACTATTGGAGACTCGTTTCCATTCAACTAATTTCTCTAATAAATAGAGACGGGAAGAACTTAAAACACTCCTATATGAACTAACCCGGTTTCCATTCAACTAATTTCTCTAATAAATAGAGACGGATAGAGTATGGATTTAATCAAGCAGTTTACCGATAAACATGTTTCCATTCAACTAATTTCTCTAATAAATAGAGACCAGGGATATGGCGGAGTGGGTAGGGTCTATCTCCTACGTTTCCATTCAACTAATTTCTCTAATAAATAGAGACCAGACGCAGTCGTCACTAACGCGCCTTCTACGGTCGAGTTTCCATTCAACTAATTTCTCTAATAAATAGAGACTGATTCACTATTTGATAATCCAGTGATTAATCGGATACGCGAGTTTCCATTCAACTAATTTCTCTAATAAATAGAGACTTGAATGGAGAATCGCGTAACGTTACCACATTGATTCCGACGTTTCCATTCAACTAATTTCTCTAATAAATAGAGACAGAGCTTGGAAAACCCCTACATAAGGGAATACCTCAAGTTTCCATTCAACTAATTTCTCTAATAAATAGAGACGTATCGGCGCGAGTTACACCTTCGGAGTACGCGCTACTAGTTTCCATTCAACTAATTTCTCTAATAAATAGAGACGAGTATGAGGTTTCAACGCTGACTCTTGTCAAATACTTACATCGTTTCCATTCAACTAATTTCTCTAATAAATAGAGACTTGTATTGTTTTGTTATTGGGAACAGAATTGTGTATTTCAGTTTCCATTCAACTAATTTCTCTAATAAATAGAGACAATAGTTACAGTGTCGCTAAGCTCTAACGGGAAAAAGGGTTTCCATTCAACTAATTTCTCTAATAAATAGAGACCCCATCGTCGATGGTTTTTGGTCAATCACAAGATCAGTGTTTCCATTCAACTAATTTCTCTAATAAATAGAGACCCAATAAGAAACAATAATAGAAAATTTCCTTTTTTCTATTGAGTTTCCATTCAACTAATTTCTCTAATAAATAGAGACTATCCTACATTCTACGCCGAGCAGGATATTACGTGAATGGGTTTCCATTCAACTAATTTCTCTAATAAATAGAGACGTAGTTCTTATTTGGATCGTGGAATTCAATACCAATGACCGAGTTTCCATTCAACTAATTTCTCTAATAAATAGAGACTCCGCGTACTACCGTATCTACTACAGGCTGAATTACTGTTTCCATTCAACTAATTTCTCTAATAAATAGAGACTAAGCAAAAAAAAGAATTAAGGAGAAAAACAGTGTTCGGTTTCCATTCAACTAATTTCTCTAATAAATAGAGACCAATGAAAGTCAACCTGACCGAGTTGTTTTTGCTAGGTTTCCATTCAACTAATTTCTCTAATAAATAGAGACGCCTTTAGATTAGCCAGCGCACTATCTCGTGGTGTTGGGTTTCCATTCAACTAATTTCTCTAATAAATAGAGACTAATTCCTAGTAGAGGTCGTCCCCTTAGCGGGGGACTCTTGTTTCCATTCAACTAATTTCTCTAATAAATAGAGACTTGACTAGATAGCTATGTAATCTAGTCAGACAATTATCTAACTTATAGGGTTGAGTTTCCATTCAACTAATTTCTCTAATAAATAGAGACGGTAGTCCCAGTCGTTATCATTGTTATACACGAGGTATAGTTTCCATTCAACTAATTTCTCTAATAAATAGAGACTAAACACCTCTACTCAACCCAACAGTGTATAACCTACTGTTTCCATTCAACTAATTTCTCTAATAAATAGAGACTTGGTATTCAGCGTCGCGTTGTTGTTGTAATAACGACGTTTCCATTCAACTAATTTCTCTAATAAATAGAGACATCCCCCGAAATTACGGCTAATGATATCCACTTGCTCTAAGTTTCCATTCAACTAATTTCTCTAATAAATAGAGACTTGAGTATGACTACTCAATCTCTTGAGTATTTCTTTTGCGTTTCCATTCAACTAATTTCTCTAATAAATAGAGACGAAGAACTAAGAACCTTATTTCAATTTATGTTAATGGGTTTCCATTCAACTAATTTCTCTAATAAATAGAGACCCTGACCGAACTCTTTCTGCTTGTACTGGAGCTAGTTTAAGTTTCCATTCAACTAATTTCTCTAATAAATAGAGACAGCGATAGCAGAAGCCACTCAGCAGAGTGTTACTTCTTTATCCACGTTTCCATTCAACTAATTTCTCTAATAAATAGAGACTATAGGTTGATACTTAAGGCATGAGTAAGCTTGATGTTTCCATTCAACTAATTTCTCTAATAAATAGAGACCAGATATGCGCCGGCTGCCATCCCGAGCGACAGCACGTTTCCATTCAACTAATTTCTCTAATAAATAGAGACGAGAATCGTAATCAGAATTCCACCGCTCTATTCACGTTTCCATTCAACTAATTTCTCTAATAAATAGAGACCGCGGGAGTCGAGCCGCGCCGCTTCGTGATGATCTCGGTTTCCATTCAACTAATTTCTCTAATAAATAGAGACTAAACTAATTTATATTGGCGGATATGCCCGCGCCGGTAAGTTTCCATTCAACTAATTTCTCTAATAAATAGAGACGCGCTGTAGAAATAACCACCATCACTAGTCAGTGGAGAAGTTTCCATTCAACTAATTTCTCTAATAAATAGAGACCTGATTTTGGTTTGACCCGCATTCATCGCACCGGCAATCTCAAGTTTCCATTCAACTAATTTCTCTAATAAATAGAGACCCTTCTTCATTGAAACCTATATCCCAACTATTGTCCAGAGGTCAATTGCGAGGGGGTTACACTTAAAAGTCATCTACTCTCCCAAAAAGGAACTTCTAAATCTTGAAACCTTTATGCAGATTAAGTTCGAGGGGCTGAACGAAAAAGGAAGCTTCTAGAGATTTTCCGAGTCCCTCGCTCTCGGGTAAAATCAAATTAGATGATAAGAGAACTAGGAGGTTTGCTTAGAGGAGGTTGTCCCCAAATTTCTACTTGAGCTAAAGTATGACCGGAAAGGGGATAAAATCTGACACTATCTTCTTCTTCTTTAATACGTTTTTTCAATCTTTGGCGCAATTCATCATACTTAGCTTTAGTGAGGATACATTCAAAGACAGAGTATTGTACCCGCTGACCGTATCCCTCTAATAAATCTGCTACTTTTTTGCGCCGCTTGTCGCAAGGAAGATCGTAAACGACTACATAGAAAAGCATCTTTCAGCTAACGAATCAAGAAAGGTTGATAACCCCGAGAAGGTTCATAGATAAACTGCTTAAACAACTTCACCTGCTGTGCGAGCAAATCCCAGCGTGGTTGCTTCTGTTGGGAATTAGTTTGAACTTCCTCTTCCATACGCTGTAAAAAGGCTTTCAAATATTTCTTCCGTCCCGAATTATTGAGATAGCAGCCTCCATTGTTATATTCAAAGTCTTTAGCAGCATCCATCACTTTGCTATTGACCAGCCACAATACCAGAGAATCGACAATTGGTGCGCGAAACTCTTCGATTAAATCTGAGGCTAGAGCGGCATGACGTTCTGTTCCTTGGTGTAAACAAGCTTGATAGGGATCGAGTCCTTGGATTTCGATTAATGCCAAAAGGTGATTCCATAATACCTGATAGCCAAAACTGAGCAAGGCGTTGACAGGATTTCCTGGCGGTCTGCGAGAACGAGCCAGAAAGACAAACTCGCGATTAGTCAAACTTTCGCCAAAAGCGGAGAAATAACTACCACTCCCAGCACCTTCATATCCCATCAATCGCTCTAAATTATCTGCTTGTGTGGCTTTTTGAATCAAATGCTCTAAACTTTGAATGGCAAAAGCGATCGCTTCTGAGTTGTGCCGTCGCTGTTGTCGTAAGAGAATGACGCGGCTATTTTTGAGCTTGGCTCGCACAATTTCCCGTGCTACGAGCAATCGCTCTAGGGAACTAATCTGTTGTTGATAGCGAGTTAGATGGCGATAGCCACGCTCGAGAGGAAGGAGTCGTCCGTAGCAGTATCCCATGCGAGAAAGATAGACAATGGGAATATTGCGCCACAAGCAGGTGCGAATTGCTTGAGTAGTGACCTGAGATTTACCAAAAATCAGAATTTGTTCCAACAGGGGAAGTTGAACTTCAGCTAAAACTTTTCCTTTCTGCTGGACAATTAGGCTTTCTTGTTTGAGAGAAACGTAACAGCCTTGCTGAGATACGTAAAGACTTTTCATGCCTTAGTTACAGCCGAATCAATAGCGTTTTCTTCTGTCAATTGCTCTGGGTTGGGAGAAAGGATTGAATTGTCTGAGTTCTCCACCCCGAGTCAATTGATTGGGAGAGGAAGATTTCAATAGCCAAGCTACGACCAAATCTCCCAAAGTACACACTACAAAGGTAGAAGCCGTAACCATAACAGTGTTAACAATCACTGCTGCCAATCCTAACGGTGCAATCAAGAGCAAAATGAGGGTAATGGCTCCGTTAACTCCAGCAGCAAATACGTTACGCACAAAAGCAGCACGCAGGGAAAGATACATTCGATGCCTCGCTTTTTTTACAGGTCTAATTCTTATTGCTACTTTAGCTGGGTTAAGTCTCGGTAGCGAATTAAAGCCAATATCGAGAGCGATTTTTCTCTTAGCAGAAATGCCTTAGACTTGAGAGTTTTTGCATCGGTATGGGTAAGTTAAAATTAGATTGGCTTTAGCTTGACGAGAATAGCTACCTCAAGCTAAACCTTTACGAGTTTTATCATACTGGCTTAAAAAATGAATGGCTAAACCAGCTAAATCTCATCCTTACGCCGACCCGCAAGCTTTTGACCGTCTGATGTTGTTAATTGCTACTTTGGTTAACTATCCCGGTGTTGGCTATCGGGAAAACGAGCGAGCGGAAATTTCTGAATCAGGTAATCATCACAATGCCCTAGAAGCCTTGAAAAGGCAGTTGAGAGAGTTGGCAGCCGCAGTTGGATTCCAACTTCCAGAGGGTTATCCAGCTACACCTACCTTGCGAAGAGATTTGGAGAAACTGCGCGACTATTACATTCTCGATCGCCGAATGTATCGCTGGGGGTACTATTTGGGCACTGGAGTCATGAATCAAGATGAATTAAAAGTGGCTTTCAATGCTTTAGAATCCCAAGCTATTTACCAAGGCGACCCCAGAATCAGACAAATTTATTACCAACTCCGTAAAAGACTGAGAGGATTTGAATTTAACGAAGTTCAAACCTCCGCCGTTCGACGGGAAAAAGATTACCCGAAACAAGATTTTTTTTATCCGGTTCGACAACATTTAAATCGAGCCATTAATTACACAGATCCTCAAGAAATGATGGAAAAAGGAGAATTTAGGAATACTCTGTTTCATCAAATTGACAAGGTCGAAGGAGCAATCCTTGCAGGACAGGCGATAGAAATTTCTCGCTCCTGCGATTTTTACGGATCTCAAAAAGTCGGTCTGCTTGTAATTTGGCCGCTCCAGTTAATTTATTATGATATTGCCTGGTACTTGCTTTATGAATCTTGTAGTAATGGTTGTTTAGCGATCGCTCGGGTCAATCGTTTTAGTAATTACTGCCAGATTCTGACACCGGGGGGAAGGGGAATAGAAGCCCAAAAACAAAGCCTCAAAAGAGCTTACCGACTTCTCAAGAATGGATGGGGGTTTAAATTGGGCGAGCTTGAAGAACAACAGTTAGAGTTAAGAGGAGAGCTAGAGTTTGTCAAGGTGAAAGTTCGCTTCTTCCCTCCGGTAAGTAGCTTTATCGAAGAAGGAGAACTGCGCCATCCCCATCAAAAGATTCGGCACGGACCCAAAGATAATCAGACGGGCAAGCCTCAGTATGTAGATTACTGCCTCGAATTGCCCCCTCGCTCCTTAGATGAATTTAGTATTTGGGTTCAACGCTATGGCGATCGAGCACAGGTACTATCTCCCCCTCAGTTAGTAGAAAAGCACCGTCAGGCAGCTTTAAATTTAGTCGATAGATACGCACAAGGAAAAGCCAATAATTAAAAATCTCAATCAAAAATCCTAAAACGCCGACTATAGGTTAATTACAGATGCTTTTTAAAAAGTAATTCCGAGATCGTGTTAACTCTAGAATTTAAATGGGAACAATAGCTATAGTTTCAAAAAGCTCTTGTAAGGAACTTTCGATTGTGTCTGAAGCTTACTGGCAAGCCAAAATTTGGGGATTGCTCCACGATCCAGGTTTAAAAGCCCTATCCCACAGTCAAGATTTAGGTAGAGAAGGACAGTGGGAAATCCTTCGATGTATGCAAGGATGGCAGTCTCCAAAAGACGGATCTGCGGTAGGTTCGCTCAATCGTACATGGCTAGACCATGTAGGATTATGTGACTTAATCGCCTCGGCAAGCGATCGCAGTACGATAGGTAGACTCGCTCCTCAATATAGTGCGATTAGCTATCAAGAAAACGGGTTACAAATTCACCATTTACTCTCTGGTAAAGCTCAAAAATTACAAATATGCCAATGGCATGAAAGGTTACAACAAGGTAAGCGTAAAGAATTTTTAGAACAGAAAGAACTAGAAGTTTTAAACTCCATCAAAGACTGGGATAATCCCTCTCAAGTACATTGGTGGTTATGGCGTTGCTATCCCGATTTATTAGCTAAAGATACCCCTGAAGTCTATTTACTGCCTGCCGAAACTCGCCTACCCGATACTTCTCTTTGGAGCCATACTAGCATTACTTCCGCTCTAGCTGGAGGATTAGCAGGCTATTATCGCCAAAAAGAAGATTATCCGGCTAAAGGTCAAAGTTTTACTCGCTCTCGTCCTCATTTAGTTGTATTTACTTTCTCTCCCGTTCAAGAACTAGTAAAAGCTAGTCGGAAAATGCGAGATTTCTGGGCTGGTTCGTGGTTGCTGCATTATCTATCAGCCAAAGTTTGTTGGGAATTAGCCAAAAAATACGGTGCAGATACACTTTTATATCCTTGTTTGTATCAGCAACCTTTAATCGACCATTGGTTATTAGAAGAATATCCCGAATTTAGTCAGTGGATAGAGGAACCGACACCACAACAATTACTTACGGCTGGTTTTCCTAATGTCATTGTCATGATTTTGCCCAACAACGGTAAACAGGGAGATGAGATTAAAGATAATCCCATTTATGCAGCAACTCAATATGCCAAACAAGTTTTAGAAAAAGAGTGGCAAGAATTAGGAACTAAATCATTAGAGTTTCTCCAAAATATGAATCCAGCCTGGAAAGAAATTAACCCCCATACTTGGGATGATTGGCTAAAATCTCAATGGCAAACCTATTGGACGGCTTTACCCATTGGCAATTTAGAGACAGAATTAACTCAATCTCCCAGAAAAGATAATGAATATAAACAGTGGTGCGATTCACAAAATGATTTTACTAATTTAAAAGAAAATTTAGCTTTATTTGAAACCAACGAAGCAGAATTTCTCAAAGCAGTCTTTGGTTTATTAGACAAAGAAACAGAAACTGATTCTAAAGGTTATTCCAGACAACCTAATCTGAATGTCGGTTCTTGGTGGGGCAGTATCTTCGATCGCCTTCGGTATAATCTAACCGCAGTCAAAAATGCCCGTACTTGGTCAATGCCAACCGCTTTTGGTCCTCGTTCGACCATTTCTGGAATCGGTTCGGTAGTCCATCCTATTTACGATGAAACTAAACCAGACTGGGCAACAGAAGGACAAACCAAAAAATTTTGGTCTGAGCGAAGAAATCTGGGTTTATTTGATGGCATTGAAGAATTAAACGCCACTGAAGTTGTTAAGCGAGTTTTACACAGAATACTCCCAAAAATCTTAGATATTAAAGATTTATCCTTAACCTACCCCGATCTCAGTTCTGGGGTTGCTGGTTGGTTAAAACAGGCAGAAATTACTGGAGATCAAGAAGCAATTAAATATTATCAAACTGCTTGTCAAGAAATTTGCGATCGCTTTGATTGGGTAAAAAAAATAACTGAAAACAAAAACAAAAACTCTTGGGGTATCCCTTGGATTAACAAACATTATCCCAAATTACCCAATCCTCGATTATTAAATGCAGGTTGGCTTATTGAAGATGAAAACTTTACTCCTCAAGATGAACTAGAGAAAAAAGCCGAACTCGCTAAACTCAGAGATACCATTACTAAACATTTTCCGCCTGGTAAAAACCCTACTGACTGGTATGTACTCGCTGCTGGCGATGGCGATAGTATGAGCGAATGGTTAAAAGGAAGTAAATTAAAAGAATATCGAGAATATATTCCCCAAGAATTACAAGAAAAAATCGACGGCTTTCCCGACGAAATTAAACAACCAGTAAGCGAATTTCTCAAAGTCAATAAAAGAATGGGACCCGCTACCCATAGTGCCTTGAGTCGTTCTCTACTAGATTTTGCCAATCAATTAGTCCCCTATCTCACCGAATCTAGATATGCTGGCAGACTAATTTATTGCGGTGGCGATGATATTTTAGCCTATACCAATCTCTGGGAATGGGATAGTTGGCTGTGGGATATTCGCCAATGTTTTAAAGGACAAGAAGACCCAGGTAATGAGTTTGTTAGTCAAGGAGATTATTGGCAAATTAGAGAACAGAGAAATAAAGTCTTACCAAATCGTCCTTTATTTACTCTGGGGTCGGCAGCAACTATTAGTTTTGGCATTGTTATCGCCCATCATTCCATTCCTCTAGCTATTGCTTTAGAAAATCTCTGGTCAGCAGAAGAAGAAGCTAAAGAACATTATTGTCTTACTAATAACGAAAAGTATCAAAAAGATGCGGTTCAAGTTCGGGCAATTTATGGCAACGGTAATATTTTAAAAGCCACTGCTAAATTTGATGTCTTTAACTGTTGGCGAAACTTAGTAGAATATGCCCAACAACATAAAGAAATAGACTGGTCAATTTTTGAGAGGGCTGCTGAGATTTGGTTACAACATCCCGCGCCACAACAAGCAATTAGACAATGGACGAAAGCATTTTGTGAGCGAAGGAATGTGTTTAAAAAAGATTCAGGCGATCGCGATATTTTTGCCACAAAACTAAGTGATTTACTAAGTAACTTATTTATTTATAATTCAACAAACGAACAACGAGATCGAGAGATAAGAAACTGGCTTAAATTAGCTGCATTTGTAAAACGTAACCGACAGATTTAAATTAATAACTATGCAATTACTGACGCGAAAATTCACAGTTGAACAGTATCACAAAATGGCTGAAGTGGGAATACTCACAGAAGAGGATCGAGTTGAATTAATTAAGGGCGAAATTGTTGAAATGTCACCGATTGGTTTAAAACACGCAGCCACAGTTAATCGTTTAAATCAACTTTTTTACCGCAAATTAGGCGATCGCGTTTTGATAAGCGTTCAAAATCCGATTCAATTAACTAATAATTCCGAACCTCAACCCGATCTATCTTTATTAAAACCTCGCGCTGATTTTTATGAAACTAAAACACCAGAAGCAAACGATATTTTTTTGATTGTTGAAGTTGCCGATACAACTATTATTTACGATCGCGATATCAAAATTCCTCTCTATGCTGAAAATGGAATTTCTGAAGTGTGGTTAATCGATGTGAATAATCAATCTCTAACCATTTATCGTCAACCAACACCACAAGGTTATCAAGCTATACAAACATTAGATGGTAATCAAAATTTATCTCTCCTAGCATTTCCAGAAATAACTATAAATTTTAGCGAAATTTTAAATATTTCCACTTAAAATAGTTTATGTTTTGGTACACTCTAACTCCTTTAGACGTTCTTCTTTTTCGAGATGCTAAACCTTTTACTCCAGGAGAAAGGGCTTGGGCGGGCAGTGTTTTTCCTCCCAACGGACACGCGATCGCAGGAGCAATGAGAAGTTTATTAAATAGGAAAGAAAACCTAACTCTTAAAGGAACATTTCTTTCCTATAAAAAAGAACTTTATTTTCCCCGTCCTCTCAGTTATGTTAATAACTCTTTACTTCATCCTGTAACTTGGTTAGACGAGCAATCTCCTAATCAACAAATGATTTGGGATCGTCTATCGCCCGCGCCTCTGTTATTAAAAGAAAAAGAATCAGGCAAGGGCAAAGAAAAAGAAAATAAGCTCGAACAAAAACCAAGACAGTATTTACCTTTTTCTATAGTTACCAAACTACTAAATAACGAAATTTTAAATCCTGAAGATTGGTTATGCCAGCAGGAAGAAAGTTCCCAACCCTGGACGGTAGAAACTCGTTCCCATAATGCGATCGCCCCTGATAGTCGTCAAGTAAAAGATGCAGATGGTTATTTTGTCGAGAATGCTATTCGTCTGCATTCAGGTTGGAGTATGGCGATCGCTATAGACAGAAAAATACCCAATGTTCCTACTTCGATGCGATTGGGAGGAGAAGGACATCGGGTATTAGTCGAAGAATGTCCTTCCCTGGGCGAACAATGGCAGCAATTACAACAGCAATCGCAACGCAACTATGAACGAGGAGGTAAATCTTTAGCTTATTTAATCACCCCTGGAGTGTTCGAACGCATCCACAAAGACCAAAAAGCAGTTTGTCAACCCTATCCTTGGGAATGGAAACTAGCCCATACGGTTAATTCCAATCAAAAACCAGGCAACTTAGTTAGCGTAGCAACCGCCCAACCTTTACCGATTAGCGGACGAATTCAAGATGAAAACCCAAATAAACCAACGATTCCTGCCCCTCAAGTGTTTGCTGCCCCTGCTGGTAGCGTTTACTACTTAGATCGACCAGATATTTTGTTTGCTGAAAATCTCAATTCCCAACCAGGTAAAGCGTTAGAAAAAGCCAAACGCTGGCGACAGTTGGGATATTCGGAATTCCTTTGGATTTCTTATCAAGATAATTAAACATCAGACTGAAATTATGATTAACTACGCTTATCTTTATTTACTTTCCCCCTTACATACAGGCGGAACAACTCAAGAAGGAAATTTGTTGGGAATTGCCCGTGAGTCTCATACCAATTTTCCCTATATTCCTTCTAGCAGTATTCGCGGCAGACTACGGGCTAGTGTTAAAGACAAAGACCAGAAATTTAAACTTTTTGGCACAGATTTAGAAAATGCCAGCCAATTAGAACAAGGAACCATTTGGATCGGTGATGCTTCTCTGCTTTGGCTTCCCGTACCTTCTCTCAGTCATGGAGTAGTGTGGGTTAGTTGCCCGATGTTATTAAAACGATGGGCTAGGTTTACAGGTAAGTTGGATCGAATTCCAGTTGAATATAGCTGCAATTTTTTAAATGGTAACTCAGCAGTTTATCTCAAAGATGCCATTCTCAAAGCAGAAGAATTAAAGCAATGGCAAAAGTGGCAAGATTTTCTTCCACAAACTCCTCAAGCTAACACAATTGAAAGAGCAATAGTACTTCCAGACAAACATTATGCCACCTTAATTCAAATGAGTCTGTGGCGACAAGTCAAAATTAAACTTGACGAAAACAAAACTGTCGATGGTGGTTTTCGCTACGAAGAAGCCATTCCTCCTGACACTTTAATGTACTTTACTTGGGGAACTACCTCGGCTGCTAATGGTACGGCATCTCAAATACATCAAGAATTCACTCAGTTACTAGCCAAACAAGAAATCTTACAAATTGGCGGACAAGAAAGCTTAGGAAGAGGCTTTGTTCAACAATGGCTAGCTTCAGCAAGTAAGTAAGGAGAAATAATAATGCAAACCTTTGACCCCCGAACCCTCAGCACTCCCGTATACGAAGCTTTACAAGAATTACGCAACCATAATAGTAACGATAATTCCCGTCTTAAAGAACAAAAAAGTCAAGCAGTCGAACTCTATACCTATCTTGCCACCTGGGGCATGATGCGATTAAAAGCCGAAGAACAAGCTTTAAGCCAAAAAGGTAAACAAGATGTAGTCAAGAAGTACTTTGAATGTCTGCAACTTCTTTCTTCAGTTAAAGATTTAGCTGGTAATAAAGGTTTAGATTCCCTCAAACAACTTAAAGCCGATGATTATTTAGGTTTAACTGGACTTGGATTAAACCTGGCACAAGAATTTAGTTTTTGGGCAAACGCTATTTACCATGATGTCAAAGGCGATGCTTAAAACAAATCTATCTTGTAAGGGCGATTCGCGAATCGCCCCTACGATTACTCATCATTTATTATTTACGATCCAAAATGTCTCCTCAACCTCTTCAACGTCCTCAAAGACCAAATAAACCAGTACCTAAATCACAATCTTCTTGTTCTAATAATCTTCATAAAGGAGGAAACAACAATGGTAATCAGAATAAAGGAAATAACCATAATGGAGGAAATAACCAACCTCCTTCGCCTTGGCTAAACTCCGAGAATGAACCACAACCAAACTCTACAGCTAGCTTTGTCGAATACTTGCGTTGGATGCGCGAACCAGAACGGGAATATAAAGACGCGACTAAAATACAGATATTACAAATGGCACAAGAAAATGCCAATTATCGCGATCGCCTGAAGCAATTAAATCAACGTACCGAACTAATCGCAGGTAAAGAAAACACCTTTACAGTCAAATGTCCCTGGCGTATTCGTGTCGGCGGACATCGCGGACCCGAAAGTATTTTATTGCCAGCTTTTGATGCTTTGGGAATGCCCTATATTCCAGCCAGTACCCTTCGCGGTGTAGCTAGAACTCAGGCGATTAGAGAAATAGTTGCCACCGAAAAGATTAAATGGAAAGATGCAGAACAAAAAATCGCTTCTTACTTTGGTTCGATTGAAACAGATAATCCGCAACATAGTGCGGGTAAAGTAGTTTTTCTCGATGCCTATCCCTTATCCAGTAAAACTGGTGGTTTGAGTATAGATATGGCAAATAATATTTGGAAATGGGAAGGTTCTCAACCTCAATATCAATCTAACCCCAATGTCTTTTTATCTCTACAAAAATCTGACTTCTTGATTGGTTTACGTTTAGCTAATAATTGTCAGGATAAGGAAATTTTAAACAAAGTCAAACAATGGTTAATTTCAGGTTTACAAGCTGGTGTAGGTTCGCAAATTAATACTGGTTATGGACAGTTAGTTATAGGAGATAAAAATAAATCTGAACCTGAATTTTTCCGGGTTAAATTTGCTTTAGAAGGGCAACTAATTCACGGTCATCAAAAGTTTAATAATATCCAACAGCCTTATAAACCTGATAAAAATGGTAATCTAAAACCTTCTACTTCTGCTGTCCCCGAAGTACGTCCAACTGCTTTTAAATCGATGCTGCGC
The DNA here is from genome assembly GCF_001904635.1 of Hydrococcus rivularis NIES-593. GTDB lineage: Bacteria > Cyanobacteriota > Cyanobacteriia > Cyanobacteriales > Microcystaceae > Hydrococcus > Hydrococcus rivularis. The sequence continues at coordinate 11,492 of NZ_MRCB01000003.1, read as the reverse complement.
TATTGGTTTCGGGCTTTTGCGTTAGGGGTTCTACCTGCCGAACAAGTAATCAATTGGGAAAGTCAACTTTTTGGTGCGATTAATCCCCAAAAATTAGGTTGGATTAAAGTAAATATTATCGATGGCAAATTAATTCAAAAAGAACCAAGAGATAAACGAGATGATTGTGGCGAACAAGAAGGTATTTTAACCTTATCTTATTCTGTGGCTGCACCTCAAGATAAAAGCCAAGCAATTTCATCTTTATTCAAAAATCTTACTTGGATGATGTTTAATCTTGGTGGCATCGGACAAGGTGCGAGAAGACCCTGTTATTCTCGTCAAAATCGACCATATGCCCCTTGGTTTCGCGGTTCTACTTTCTTTGTTGATGCAGACTTAGAAAACCCTAATTCTTTTTGGTATGCACCAGAATCAGCTAAAAATTTTCAAAAGTTATTTCAAACCAGACTTAAAACTTTTTATACTGCTTTAGAACAATTAATTCCTAATAGCAATATTGCTAAAAATATTAATTCTCCTCTATCTTTCAATAACCCAAGCGATCGCAATTGGTCTGATGCAGTAGATAATCATTGCCGTATTGTAGTTTGTTCGGGACAAGAACAATACGGTAAACCCCATGCTTTAGCTGTTTTACACGGTCAAGATTTGAAAATTACTAACCATAAAGGTCAATTAGATTACGATAGCAATCTTTGCGGACAAACTAATAAGCCTGTCAAACCTTCTCCTGTTTGGATAGCGGATTTAGAAGATTATCAAATAGTTACAGTTTTTGGTGCAACCGTTAATCCTCGTTCTAAATATTTACAAAATCTACGTCAGCGATCGCAGCAGTATTATCAAATATTTCCTTTGACAACCAACTAAACTACATCTCTATCTTCTCTGCTTTTGCTTTTCTAAGAACCTCAAATATCATCGTTATTTAATATGACCAGTATTGTTTTATCTTTTGTCGGCAATCAAGATCCAGGTACGGATAAAAATGACAAAGAAGGATCGATTGTTAGTTTAACCAATCACTTATTAGAACAAAATCAAGAAATTGAGCGCATAATTTTACTATACACTGACGGCACTCAAGAAGCTGCTAATTTTACTAAAGAATGGTTACTTTCAGGTGAAGTTCAGCCATTAAAAATTATTGAAGAAAACATTGAATTAATTCCAGTCAATGAAAAATTATCTCAAGATCCAATCGATTTATTATTAGCAATCCAAGCAGCAAGACAAGCTTTGGAAAAAGCTAAATCTTATTTACGGTCGGGCGATCGATTAGAATTAAATGCTTCTTCTGGTACACCTGCAATGAAATCTGCTTGGAGTATTTTACAAGCTGCTGGTTATGCACCTCAAAGTCGAGTCTGGCAGGTAAGAAATCCTGACAAAATGATACCCGGTCAAAGCAGAGTATTTGAAGCTAATGTCGATACTCTCAAAAGAGAATTTGATTTAAAAGTCATTCAACAGCAAATTAATAACTATAACTACAGTGGGGCTTTGGCTAACTTTAAAGAAAGCGGTTTGAAAGATAACGGGGTAAGCGTTCTTTTAGAATATGGACATTGTCGTTTAGCTTGTGACTTTAAAAAAGCTCGTCAAGCAATTGATCGGTTTCGGAAAATAATCGACCCGAGACTTTCAGAAGAAATCGATCGTTTGGCTAGTCACGATCAAAGGTACTTTATTGTTGAATTATATTTTCATGCTCTCACCAAACTCAAAAATCAAGAGTATTCTAATTTTTTGGTGCTTCTTTTTGCTTTCCAAGAAAGTGTCTTGCGCTTTCAAGTAAGAAAAAGATTGTGTCCCGAACTGCTCAATTATCCTTGGAAAGATGTGAAAGAACAGGTTGAAAAAGCTATTCAACAATACCAGGAAGGACAACTGCACAGCTATTTGCACCGATTACCCAATGGTCGCTTACTACAATTAAATCATCCAAGCCGACCAGTTTTACTAGCTATTTTAGAATACGTTTCCGAGCAACAAAGCTTATTAGAACCACTAAAAAGACTTAACAAGTATTGCAATCAAAGAAACGATTATGTCCATCAATTTGAAGGAGTTTCTTTTATAGAAGATGAAGAACATTTAGTTAGAGATCTACACAAAATTGTTCGTCAAATTACTCAAATACCAGAACAAAATTCTTTTGATATTCTTAATCAACAATTACATTCCTTATTAACTAGGCTCTCTCTAGCTAAATGAAGCATTCTCGCGAAGTAACTGTAATGAGATTTACTAGCAGCTAATACCAATTTTCAGGTTTTCGCGATCGACATTGTTCACCCCTCTCCCAATTTGGTAGAGGGGTTGGGGGTGAGGGCGATCGACTATCTCTGTCATTAATGAATGAAAAATGATATAAGACAACAAAAAATGACAACTTCAATTTTAGCCCTAGAAATCTTATTAGAGCAGGGTTGTCCATTTTTGACCAAACAAACAACAGAAATAGGAACAATAAAATACATTTACTTCTCTGGCTACTATCAGTCATTAACTACAGAAGCCCCAATTTGAACTTCCTGCCACAGTTGGTAGAGGAAAAATTCAGTTCGTTGGCTCATGACAGTAACAAATATTCCCTCTTCGCTATCTGGCACTGAAGCTAGCCAAGTTCCTTGCAGGATAACTTCGACATACTCGCCATCGCAAAAAGATAGTTCGATGCTGTCGCCGTTTTCCTTGTCAACGAGTTTTTCCAGATCGCTCAAGTAGGGCAAATCGGCGGGGAGTAAAAAGGTAGCCGTGCTGGGTTCGGCATAGAAACCCGTCCCAGATCGCAGAGCGAGAATAACTCTGGCAGTTACCCAATCTTCGAGAGATCGATCTAGATGCTCTAAATTAAAGCCATTTTCAGTATAGGTAAGTTTCAGCATCGGTCTGAGTTTCCCAACCAGGGCTAATTAATTGTTTTTAATTCCGAATCCAGTTATTGTTGGCGCCAAAACTGTTCGGCGAAAGCGATCGCGGGGTGAATAGGAGCCTTGGGAATCATTTTCAACAGCATTCCAGCTTCTTGGGGAGTGCGATCGCCTTTACAGGAGTTACACGGCTCGCAAGCGATAACTACATTATCCCAAGTATGTTTTCCACCTTTCGATCGCGGAATTACGTGGTCGATCGTTAAGCGTTTGACACTCCCGCAGTATTGACACTGATGTTTGTCTCGCCGTAGCACCTCGCGCCGACTGACGGGAGGCACTTTCCAGATTCGCTCTCGACTGTGAATTTTGAGACGAATATGGGCGGGGACTTCTAGAATTAGGTTCGGCGAACGAACTTCAAAAATCATCCCATCGGCAAACTCCATTGGTTCGGCTTTGCCAGTCACTAGCAGGCAAATAGCGCGTCGGATATTTACCCGACTAATGGGAAGATAGTTTTTTGAAAACACCACTACCGATCGATCTAATATTTCAGTTGCACTGCTCACGGCTGACACCATTTATAGATTGTTTGGATTGAAAAACCCCCGCTTCTTTAGTTAGAGGCGGGGGTGTAGCAACCTTTATGGTTCTTTTAATTTATTTAGGTACAGTACTGGCTAGTATGCACCTCCCGCGTCCTAAATACAGTTTTACGTTAATACCTTCAAGCTTACCGCCGCAGATATGGCGATAATCTCGATCGCTATTAATTTGAGGTTTAAATCTAATTGCATCGTTCGTATCTCCGAGCTGCCCTAAATATGAAAATACCCCCGCTATTGCCGCAAATTGCCAACTATTTGGGCAGCTGACGGCAAAAATGGAGGTTAGTAAGGAAGACGGAAGCATTGATGAATTTTTTACTCGTGCCAAAAGGGACATTTTAATACTACACTTGTATTACTGAAATGTCTACTACCTGGAGGAAAAAAAAATTATGCGAACGCTGACTCGCACATCTACGACCGAGATGGAAGTTACTAGCATCCGCCTTGAGAGATCCCTCAAAGATAGACTCAAAGAATTGTCTGGCAACCAAGGCTATCAAGCGCTGATCAGAGACATTCTCTGGAACTACGTACAACAGAAGTCGGGAGATTATCGACCGCAGTTTTCGAGAGCCGATATTCGCGCTACGTTAGAAGCAACTGCTAGAAAGGATGAAAGCTGTGTCCTAACCGGAAAGCTAATTCGGGAAAATGAGCCAATGTTACTTGGATTGACAATACACGGAGATTTTGTGCCTTTGAGTTTAGAGAGTTTGGCAGGTTAACCATTGAAGACTGGAGATTGGAGATTGAGGAAAACTGTATCCAATCTCCAGTTATCGTGTAAGATCGTTTTGTTGCGATCGCTTCATCTGGTGCTTGGGAGAGTAGCTCAATGGATAGAGCAACCGCCTTCTAAGCGGTCGGTTGTGGGTTCGAGTCCCGCCTCTCCTGTGCTAGAAGAAAAATGACTGGAAACAATTTTAAGGTAAAGGCTGCTATAGTTTTTTACTACCGACACAGAAGTAACGAACCAATTAGAATGGGGAAAACGCAGTAGGAGTTCAAAACATTGCGGATTTTATTAATCTATCCGGTATTTCCGCCGACTTTCTGGTCGTATAACAAAATTCTTGAATTAGTCAACCGCAAAGTCTTATTGCCGCCTTTGGGGTTAATTACCGTGGCAGCAATTCTGCCCCAAGAGTGGGAATTTAAGCTAGTCGATCGCAACATTCGTCCCGTCACTGAAGAAGAATGGGCATGGGCAGATCTTGTCATTCTCTCGGCAATGATCGTACAAAAGCAGGATTTACTAGAGCAAATCCGAGAGGCAAAACGACGGGGCAAATTAGTCGCCGTCGGCGGTCCCTATGCGACTTCCGTGCCATCCGAACCTCAGGGCGCGGGGGCAGATTTCCTGATTTTAGACGAAGGGGAAATCACCCTGCCGATGTTTGTCGAAGCCTTACAAAAGGGAGAAACCAGCGGGGTTTTCCGCACCATGGAAAAACCCGATGTTACGATAACCCCCGTCCCTCGCTACGATTTGTTGGAGTTGGATGCCTATGACTCGATGTCGATTCAGTTTTCGCGGGGATGTCCCTTCCAGTGCGAATTCTGCGATATCATCGTTCTTTACGGTCGCAAACCGCGAACCAAAACCCCTGCTCAACTTTTAAAAGAATTGGATTATCTCTACGAATTGGGGTGGCGGCGGGGCGTGTTTATGGTAGATGACAATTTTATTGGCAATAAGCGCAATGTCAAGTTATTGCTCAAAGAATTAAAAGTCTGGCAAGCCGAACACCGGTATCCTTTTCGTTTTAATACAGAAGCTTCAGTCGATCTCGCAGACGATCCAGAATTGATGGAGTTAATGGTGGAATGCTACTTTGATGCCGTGTTTTTAGGCATTGAAACGCCAGATGAAGAGAGTTTACAACTCACAAAGAAATTTCAAAATACTCGCAGTTCTCTAGCAGATAGCGTCGATAAGATCGTTCGTGCGGGAATACGCCCAATGGCAGGGTTTATTATCGGTTTTGATGGCGAGAAAAAAGGCGCTGCCTCCCGGATTATTCGCTTTGTCGAACAAGCAGCCATTCCCACCGCCATGTTTGGAATGTTGCAAGCATTGCCTAATACTGCCCTTTGGCATCGCTTGGAAAAAGAGGGGCGTTTGCGCATAAGTGGCAGACAAGATATCAATCAAACCACCCTGATGAACTTTGTCCCCACGCGCCCTATCGAAGATATTGCCAAGGAATACATCGAGGCATTTTGGACGCTGTACGACCCTGAGGTCTTCCTAGATCGTACCTATCGCTGTTTCTTGAAGCTAGGTGCCCCCAAGTGTAAAGCCCCCTTTAAGATGCCTAGCTGGGTGGATTTGCGTGCGCTAGGGATTGTCATTTGGCGGCAAGGTTTCAAACGCAACACTCGTTGGAAATTCTGGCATCATCTCTTTAGCATTCTCAAGAATAATCCAGCGGTCTGGGAACATTATCTAACTGTATGCGCCCATAACGAGCATTTTCTCGAATATCGCCAAATTGTTCGCGACGAGATCGAGGCGCAATTGGCAGAGTTTCAACGACAAGAAGCTAAGCTAGAAAGGGAAAAAGCGATCGCCTCCTAAGACAATCGCTATCATTGCGTGATTTGAGAACTAACTATGCCCCAACAGCTTCTTTCGCAGCGTACATTACCTCAAGGGTAATCTCAGTCAAACCGCGATCGCGAGCAAATTTCTCGGTATTACGCTTTACTTTACCGCGCACGAAACCGGGAACTTTATTTAATTCTGCCAAGGCTTCTTTATTCCAGTTCAAGTCAGAATCGGCAGAAATTCCTTTGTGAATCACTTCCTTGGTATCGTGTCCGCCGAAGATTTCTAGAAGGTGATCTTCCATTCCCAAAGTGAAGGAATTATAGACCAAATCGGCAATCTGATTCGTTCCTTCGTATCCTAAGAAAGGCTTGTATCCGATGGGAAAGTTTTGAATGTGAATCGGTGCTGAGATCACGCCGCAGGGAATGTTTAACCGCTTGCCGACGTGACGTTCCATTTGCGTTCCGAAGATGGCGGCGGGTTCTAGACGCGCGATCGCATCGCCAATTGCTCCGTTATCATCGCTAATAAGGATTTCATCGCAGTAGTCGCTCACTTGCTCCTTGAACCACTCTGCATCGTATTTGCAGTAAGTTCCTGCGAGAACTACATGAATGCCCATTTCTCGCGCCAAAATCTTCGTCAGTGCCGCAGCATGGGTATTATCGCCAAAAACAACCGCTTTTTTGCCCGTTAAGTTCTGACAGTCAATAGAACGGGAGAACCAAGCTGCTTGAGAAACATAGAGAGTTTGGTTTTCGATATACTTTTCGTAGTCAACCTTTGCCCCTCGCTCGTTAATGACTTGCCCAATCTTACGGATGCACCGGGCAGTTTCTACCACGCCCATGGGCGTAATATCTACGTAGGGCATTCCGAATTCTTGTTCGAGGAAACGCGCTGCCATCAAACCGACTTCGCGGTAAGGCACGAGGTTAAACCAAGCGCGAGGCAAATTCTTGAGATTGCGAACGGAAGCGCCTTCGGGGATGACTTCGTTGACTTCAATACCCAAATCTGCCATCAACCGCTTCAATTCCGTGCAGTCGTGTTGATTGTGGAAACCAAGGGTAGTAATGCCGATGATGTTGACTGATGGTTTTTCTGTTTTCCCTTCTGGAATTTCTCCCCGCTTACGAGCTTTTTCAATATAGTATTGGACGATTTGACTGAGGGTTTTGTCTGCCGCTTGCAGTTCGTTAACTCGATAGTGGTTTACGTCCGCCAGCATGACATCGCCCTTAGATTCCATTTGGGCGCGTTCTACAAAATTTTGCAAGTCTTCTTGCAGAATGCTAGAGGTACAAGTAGGAGTAAGAACGATTAGGTCGGGAGTTTCTTCTTGGTCTTTACGGATTATGTTCTCGACGACTTTCTCTTGAGAACCCCGTGCGAGAACGTTGCGGTCAACAATACTAGCGGTTACTGGGGTGAAATCCCTCTCTCGCTCTAACATAGAGCGCATGACGTTGAAATAATCGTCTCCTAGAGGAGCATGCATAATCGCATGGACGTTTTTAAAGGAACTGGCAATGCGCAGCGTGCCAATATGAGCGGGTCCTGCATACATCCAATAGGCTAATTTCATAGAGTTCTCCCTTTTGCTGTCAGAAAGTGAAGAGGATAAGTAGAAGACAAGAATAAGTGGCTTTTAAAACTCTATTTGATTGTCTCAGACTTAGAGACCTTTACAAGCAGGCACTCATAAGAGTTTACATAAAGAGCGATCGCTCTATTGTTTGTGCTGACTAGGATTGAACATAGCACTTCAACAACAAAAACGTTGTTTAGGTGCCATAAAACTTCACCTTAAGGCACCACAGAGAGCGGAAGTGGAAACGATCGACCCTTAACCAATCACAAAAGACTAAGGACAAAATGACTATTCTGTAAAGTAATGTAATAAACCCAGGGATCTTGTCAGGAAACGCTCAACATGCAAACCTTTAGCTTTGATTCACCATGTCGGAGCTTGCTTGTCGCTCTTAGCCACTAGCTTTTCAATCTAAGAGCAAAAGCCCTCTCGACAGTATTTACACCTTAGCTTAAACTATTAAACTTAAAGTATAACAGCATAACAATGCTGTTACTGTCCTTGTTGCATCAAAAACAACAAAATTACAAAAAAGAATAAACAAGTTAGAGTAGGTTGCCCTGTGGTTTCTTCAAGCGTTCCCCCGACAACAAATCTGCTAAAGATAATTCCCCAACGCCGGACTGGCGCTTTTATCTTAATCGATAGCCTCGTGCGCCATGGTGTTAGACATATTTTCGGCTATCCTGGCGGTGCGATCCTGCCGATTTATGACGAATTATACCGAGCCGAAGCGAGAGGAGAGGTTGAGCATATTCTGGTCAGACACGAACAAGGTGCGGCACACGCAGCTGATGGCTATGCTCGCGCGACAGGTCGAGTCGGAGTCTGCTTTGGAACTTCTGGTCCCGGGGCGACGAACTTGGTAACGGGAATTGCTACCGCCCATATGGATTCTATCCCAATGGTGGTGGTGACGGGTCAGGTTCCTCGTCCGGCGATCGGTACTGATGCCTTCCAGGAAACCGATATTTACGGAATTACCTTACCGATTGTCAAGCACTCCTATGTCGTTCGCCAAGCCAGCGACATGGCAAGGATTGTAGCAGAAGCTTTCCATATTGCCAGTACGGGTCGTCCGGGTCCGGTGCTAATCGACGTTCCCAAAGACGTGGGTTTAGAAGAGTGCGACTACGTGCCAATCGAACCCGGAGATGTGAGGTTGCCCGGTTATCGTCCCACCGTAAAAGGCAATCCCCGTCAGATTAACGCAGCTTTGCAGCTCATTGAAGAATCCAGACGACCGCTGCTGTACGTCGGGGGCGGTGCGATCGCGTCTAACGCCCACGCTCAAATCCACGAATTGGCAGAACGCTTTCAGTTACCCGTAACCACAACTTTGATGGGGCTAGGAGCCTTTGACGAGAATCATCCTCTCTCTGTCGGCATGTTGGGGATGCACGGGACAGCCTATGCTAACTTTGCCGTCACCGATTGCGATTTGTTGATTGCAGTTGGGGCGAGATTTGACGATCGCGTTACGGGTAAGTTAGACGAGTTTGCCTCCCGCGCTAAAGTCATTCACATCGATATCGATCCGGCTGAAGTCGGCAAAAACCGCACTCCCGAAGTTCCTATCGTGGGCGACGTGCGCCAAGTTCTAGAACAGATCCTACAACGGGCAAAAGAACTGAATTTCCCCTCTCGCTTGGGACGCACACAAGAATGGCTGCAACGCATCCAACGCTGGCGCGAGGATTATCCTTTAATCGTTCCTCGCCACAGCGATAGCATGTCTCCCCAAGAAGTGATCGTAGAAGTCGGTCGTCAGGCTCCCTATGCTTACTATACCACCGATGTCGGACAGCATCAGATGTGGGCGGCTCAGTTCCTTAAGACAGGTCCCCGTCGCTGGATTTCCAGCGCTGGCTTGGGAACGATGGGCTATGGCATGCCCGCAGCGATGGGAGCCAAGCTAGCCGTACCAGACCAAGAGGTCATCTGTATCAGCGGCGATGCCAGCTTCCAGATGAACCTTCAAGAATTAGCCACCCTAGCACAATATGGCATTAATGTCAAGACAGTCATCATCAATAACGGTTGGCAAGGCATGGTACGCCAGTGGCAGCAGGCTTTCTACGGCGAGCGTTATTCTTGCTCGAACATGCAGACCGGAATGCCCGATTTCGAGCTATTAGCGAAAGCCTTTGGCATCAAAGGTATCACAATTCGCGATCGCTCCGAACTTGTCGATGGCATTGCTGCCATGCTTGCCCACGACGGTCCTGTTCTTGTCGATGCCCACGTCACTAAGGATGAAAACTGCTATCCAATGGTTGCTCCCGGTAAGAGCAATGCGCAAATGGTGGGACTGCCAGAGCCTAAAACTCCTCGCCCGGAAAACGAGCCAATCGTTTGCACCAATTGCGGAGCCAAAAATCCTCCCAGCAATAAATTCTGTCCCGACTGCGGCACCAAGTTGTAAGGTTTTAGTCGAGTCTGTTAGCAGTTAGCTAAGTACAAGAGTTGATTATTTTTCTTCCCCTTTTCTAATTTTGGAGAGGGGAATTTTTCTTTGGCACGATGAGAGAAGAACTGTCAATGCTGTTTGCTGCTGGCGGGTTGCAAGAAGGCTCATATTCCCTTAGATAGCTCATTGCACTCTCAATCGCTCCCTCGCGCATATTTCGTTGTTCTGGGGGGAATCGTTCTAATATCAGCTTAAGAACTAATTGAACCTCCCGCCGCTAAACAGCTATCGCTGCTGTAGCGGGGGATTCCCTGTTCACCGACCCGCGCCTCCTAGAATTACTCCTACTTGGTTAAACTAAGCGACTCCCTCACGAGAATTGCTCGTCTTCAGAACGCAGCATGAGGCTTTCGCTTCACTGCGCTCCTCTCCTACTTGACTCTTGTCATGAGTACCTTTCGTGTGAGAACCGTCTGTTTTTGTTTTTTGGTCGTGGCAGTGGGCGTGTAATAGTTGAAGATTCTTGTGGGAGTTTGACCCGCCTGTTGTTTTGGGTACAATGTGGTCTACTTCCCATACGTCTCCATCCTTGAACGTTCCATTGCAGTAGTTGCATTTGCCGTTTTGCTTCTTAAGTAGGGTGGCTTCAATTTTACTCAGTTCTGTGCTTCTTCCTAATCTGGCTGCCCAATAGGTACTATCTCCATCAAAGGGTGATTGATTACCTTTAACTTTGATATGACGTATTATTGGGGTGTCTGAGTGGACGATTAGGGTTTGTTTTCCTTCCTTGAATACCCAGTTTCTCCTTCCTAGTTGGGAGGGTGTGGAGTGGTAGTATTTGTCGTTGACCCAGGTTCTTGATTTGTTAGGGTGACGACGTTTGCACCATCTTTTCAGTAGTCCATATATTAGGTTGTCTAATTTAGAGAAAGTCTCTTTACTTACTACTGATGAGTGATAGTTACACCATCCTCTGATAATCGGGTTAAGCAGCTTTATCAGGTTTTCCTGTTTAGCTGTTTTCTTGTTTTTGACTACTTCGGCTATTGCCTCGTAATGTTTCTTAACTGATTTCTTGGAAGGTTTAATGAGTGTTTTGAAGCCACTTTTTGTATTGTTGACTTTGTATTGTCGGATATTGCATCCGAGAAAATCAAAGCCTGGTTTTTCGCCTTGCAGTGTGTGTATTATTTGAGTTTTTTCGGGTTTTATTGTTAGTCCAATTGGTCTTAGAAATGTTTCGAGGATTTCTCTGGCGTTTTCTATTACTTCTTTGGATTCGTGTATACAGACGAAATCATCTGCATATCTAATGAACGAAAAGGATTTTGCGTTTTTGCTTTTGTTTCCTTTCCAGGTTCTAACCCATTCTGTTAAAACCGTTTCCATCCCGTGAAGGGCTATGTTTGCCAGTAGTGGGCTGATTACCCCTCCCTGA
>NZ_MRCB01000029.1 GCF_001904635.1 Hydrococcus rivularis NIES-593 | reverse complement strand
CAGTAATAATTACAGCCTTAGCGTAAGTTTCTGTACGGTTGCTACCAAAACGCCATCGATTAACTATCATCGCGGCGATCGCGGAATTAGTCGCGCCGTGGCACTATCATCGATCCGCAGTTTTGCGGATCGATTTGAGTATTTTATTACGTATTCGAGCGATTCTTTGCCTCCTGTTTGGCAGCAGGGCGAGCCTTATACCATTTAAAATGTTGATAGGCTATCCGAGAAATGCCTTGAATGAGCTTTTTGGCATTCCCATCGTTGTGAGGGCGCCTTACTAAAATAGAAGCAATATAACGCTTCCCGCTGGGCATATCTACGATTCCCGCATCGCCCAACACCGAACCAATATCGCCCGTTTTGTGAGCAATCGTGGCATCTTTTTCTAAACCTTGAGGCAGCAGATTTCTGTTTTGAGTTTCTTGCATAATACCCAGAAGGCGATCGCGCGACTTCAACGATACCAGTTCTCCGCGATTTACCATCGCCAGTAAATGCGCCAAATCTCTCGGACTGGTTGTATTCGTCCCTTCTAAATCGGGAAGCGAGTTGTGAATGGCTGTCGAGTTTAGCCCCCAGTCTCGAAAGCGCTGATTGAGTGCTTTTATTCCTCCCAAACGCTCGATTATCATGTTTGTAGCGGTATTATCGCTAATGACAATCATTTTTCTGGCTATCTCTAGAGCAGAGAATTGTTTTCCGGGTTGCTGATATTGCAGATCGCCGGAACCGCCGCCGATCAATTCTTTCTTCATGGTCAGCATTTCATCGAGGCGCACTTTGCCTGCATCTACATCTTGGAAGAAAGCAATCAGAATGGGAATTTTAATAGTACTAGCCGCAGAAAATCCCTGCTCTCCCCGTACATTCACATAATCCCCGCTGTCCAAATCTACAAAAAATGCCCCTGGTTGTAACTTTGGATATTTTGCAGCTAAAGCCTCTAGTTTAGCTTTCAAAGGCAGTAATTCTCGCCTCAGAGATAAAGAAGAGGCAGACGCTTGAGTAAAAGACATACTCCTGCGTGCAACGGCGAAGCCTCCTCTTTCGTGAAAATTAGCTCCGGGAAATTGAGTCGGTCTGATGACGGTTAATACCGTCCCCGCGATCGCGCTTATGCCAATGCCCATAATCGATAAACGGAGCGCGTACAGCAGCAATGTAGCGAAAGGATTTGAAAGTTGCCTTTTCTGACGAATACGAGTGCTTTTTTTCCCGCTTCTACGCTTTCCAGAAACAACTACGGTAGTTTTTTGATCTGGGCGATCGGGTTGAGAACGCGACGAGAGAGTTTTTCTGGGGACTCTTGCGTGACTCGAACTAGGAGAAGTAGATGGTTGAGTCGATGGAGTCCGAGGAGACGATCTTCTCGTCAGCCTAGAGATATTATTTTGACTTAATCGGCGAGACACTAGCGCTATTCCTCTCCTATCATTTTTCTCGATCGGTTGCAGGGGAGTAAGATGCTACTTCTGTTTGGAGATGCTCTACAGACCGAAAAAATTTTACCTTACGAGTAGACCTGCGGCAAAGAACAATTCGCCAATTTCTAAAAGCTTGTTTGCCGCGTGCAACGCCAAAACAGAGAACTGGTAAACCAGTTTATGTAGACGCAAGCGAGAATTTTCTGTTCCCCTTTTTTAGTTATTAACTTCGACTTCCGACTTCCGAATTCCGAATTCTTTCTTTAAAAAGTTCCCTGTCGCTTGCGCAAAATTTCTAAAAGCTTGATAAAGGTTGCAGGCAGGGGCGCGATCGCTTCAATGATTTCTCCGGAAATGGGATGATTTAAGGTAAGCTTCCAGGCATGAAGGGCTTGACCGGATAGATTGACTCCAACAAAACGACCGGAACTGTATAGCGGATCGCCGACGATGGGATGACCCATCTGAGAACTATGGACGCGAATTTGATGGGTGCGACCTGTTTCTAGGCGAAACTGCATTAACGTATAGTTGCCGAGTCTTTCTAAAATTTGCCAGTGGGTAATCGCTTCTCGTCCTCCTTTTCCAACGGGAACGACTGCCATTTTCTTGCGATCGACCCGATGGCGGCCGATGGGAAGGTTAATGATTCCACTCTCCGTTTTGGGAACCCCGTAGACAATTCCCAAATACTCTCTTGTGGCAGTTTTCGCTTTGAGTTGCGCTTGCAGGTGTTGGTGGGCAAATTCGGTTTTCGCAATAACGATCGCTCCCGTGGTATCTTTATCGAGTCGGTGGACGATTCCCGGACGGCTAACGCCGCCAATTCCGGCTAGGTTTGGACAGTGAGATAATAGTGCGTTGACGAGGGTTCCGTTTTCGTGACCGGGTGCTGGATGTACTACTAGATCGGCAGGCTTGTTAATGATAATTAGATAGTCGTCTTCGTAGAGGATATCGAGAGGAATTGCTTCGGGTTGAAGGTCTAGCGGTTGAGTTGGCGGGATGGTAATCTGTAGGCGATCGCCCTCTCGTAGCGCAGTTTTTTTGGCGGTACAGATTTGACCGTTTAATTGGACGTTTCCCTGTTCGATCAACTTTTGCAGGCGCGAACGAGAGAGTTCGGGCAATCGTTGGGACAAATAACTATCCAAGCGATCGCCATAATTTTCTACTTGTAAATTAATGGTCACAGAAACGCTATTGACTAGGTTGGTAGCCAGTACGATTTTCTCCCAGAACTATCCTAATCTAAATTAGGCTGTTATCGCTGCATGTGCAACTCTAAAAGTTGCTTGGCTCGCGGTTTATAGATCAGGTAAAATAACGCTTCGATATAGCGCAACATATCCTCTCGGTTTTCTTTGGAAGTGAAGTTCCAAAAGCCGTAAATTCGTGCCAAAGAAAGCAATTTTGTCGTATGAATTTTCCAGGTATAAGTGCTATAAACCCTGGCGATCGCTCGGTTAGAAACTTCTAGCCAATAGTTAGAATTTCCTTCGCATTTGCAAACAAATTCAAGGATTTTCTTGGCAGTTTCTTCTAAGTTCGTCGGATTGATATAAAACCCATTAACCTTATCTTGAATAATCTCCAAAGGACCTCCAAATTGAGTGGCAAAGGTTGGCAATCCAGAAATCATTGCTTCTAAAATCGTCAAACCGAATGCTTCAAATAGGGCAGGTTGAACGAAAATTCCTTGGCGATCGGCGATAACTCGATAAATTTCTCCCGAATCACTTTTTGGCAAGCGAACGCCCAACCAGCGGATTTTTCCATGTAAATTATACTGGTCGATAATGCGATAAAGCTTTTCAATTTCTTCTCGTTCTTCGCTATCTGTCGATTCAGAAACCGATAATTTCCCCGCCACTAAAATTAAATTACAATGTTCTTGTAATTCTTCAGAAAGACCGAAAGCTTCTGCTAATCCCGTCAAATTTTTGATGCGATCGAGACGCGCCATCGAGAAAATAGGACGCTTATTTAGATCGTCTAATTTACCAAAAACCTGAGCGGGATCTTCGCGCGTAAAAAGTAAATCTTCTAATTGTTCGATCTTGCTTGGAACTCGATCTTCAGTACGAGTATAGGGAAAATAAACGCTTTCATTCACCCCTGGCGGAACCACATTAAATTTTGGCGAAAAAAGTTCGATTCCCTTGACTACATGAAACAGATCTGGCATGGTAAAACTTTCATAGGATTCGTATTGTCCTACGCTATCCGGTCTGCCGACTATCTCTTGATAAGTACTGCTAATAATACAATTAGCAGCATTCATAGCAATGAGATCGGCAGTAAACTGGAGAGAAAAATGATAGGTATTTTCCAAATCTTGCCAGTATAGGTTGCTGAACAAGTATTTAGATTTTTCTAGAGCATGAGCGACATTAAATTGGGTAACATTTAAGCGACGTGCTAGTAAAAAGGCAACTAAATTGCCATCGGAATAGTTGCCGATAATGAGATCGGGTTTGCCTCTAAGTTCGGCATAAAGTTCTTTTTGCGCATCAATAGCAAACGTTTCTAAATAAGGCCAAATTTCAAAGCGAGAGATCCAGTTTTGCGTGACATCAGGATTAAAATCTCGAAAAGGTACGCGCAAAATCCAAGCATTCTCAGTGCCGTGAACTTTCTCCAGACGTTCGTTACACCGCGTTCCGTCGCTATTTGGAATTAAACGGCTGAGAATCATGACTTGTGGCTGAACTTCCAAACCATCCAACCCAGCAAGCGTAATATCTTCTTGAAGCCGTTGTTCTAAACTTCTCGCTTGGTCTAAAATGTAGACGACCTGACCTCCCGTATCGGGACGACCTAAAACCCCCTCCTGTCCGAACCAACCGTGAACGGAGACTAAAACAATGCGGAAGATCATGGGGATACGGGAGAGGAAAGCTTCCATGACTTCGGGGTCGGGTAAATCTATTAGTCGGTCGAGAATTTCTAAAGTTTCCTTGACGCGACCTGCCGTATTTCCCCATCCTGGTTCAAATCCCATTGACTGTAATTCAAAGCGAAATTCCTCATAGGGTTGATTTTCTGGCAGTTCGCTGACAAATGATATGGCATCTTTGACTTGTTCGGAGAGTTGTTGTGAGTTTTTAATTCGTCCGTTAATTAATAAGGTATGACCGTTATAGCTATGGAGGCTGAGAAAGCGAAATAGTGCCTCTAATCCTTGCTGGGGATTTTGAAAGAGTTGGCTGGAGAGAAAGCGGTTGAGAAACTGTACGCCTCTGCCAATATTTTTCGGATCGCGAACGATGGGAGAATAATCGTAGAAAGGCCCGAAATCGATTTCAAATACGTCTCCTTCTTCGGGATGATAATGATTGACAAAGCGATCGCGTATGTCTAATAATTGCTGAATCGTTAGGGGTTCGATGGTTAAGCCGTCGTAGATTCGGTAAAATTCATGTCTGGCAATTTTCGGTCGGTAGACTAAACAAAGACTTTCTTCTTCTAAAATAATTTCCTGAGTATAATAAACTAATTTCCCTACCAGAGAGGTATGATAAAAGCCATCCGATTTTTCATGGAGTTTGCAATAGTTTTCAAAGGCATTCTGAATGTCATTGCGCAATAAATATCGCTT
This sequence comes from Hydrococcus rivularis NIES-593, assembly GCF_001904635.1. Lineage (GTDB taxonomy): Bacteria > Cyanobacteriota > Cyanobacteriia > Cyanobacteriales > Microcystaceae > Hydrococcus > Hydrococcus rivularis. The sequence goes on along the minus strand of NZ_MRCB01000029.1, from coordinate 60,310 downwards.
CTCTGACTTTCGTAATTCCTCCAGAAACTGCCATAATTCAATTTTTTCATCTGAGTTGAGTATCGTCTCGATTAAATTAGACATGAAAGTTTCCTAAACGCCAATTGTTTACGCCTTCAATACGTTTTTAATTAGAGGTTGGATTGACCTCTCGAAAGGAAAGATAGACTTCGTATGAATTAATTTTTAGAAGAAAGTGGTCGCAATCTCTAAAAATTTAATCTAAAATCCACAATTCTAAATTCTTCTGCTAAGTAAGGCTTTATTTGGGGTTCTGCGACAAACTGTTTGACAGGAGCGTCGCCTCCTGACAATGTTTTTTGCCTGTCTGATTGCCTCGATTATCCTAGCAATAATCAATCATAGCAATAATCAATACCATTAAGCCACAACGAGTTAATTGTCGAGCTTGGCAGATTAAGGCGAGCTTTTGACGAGATTATTCAGTAAATCTTGATTTTTACTATTTTAGTTTAAAACGTCTGTCAGTCATATTCTTTTCGTTCTCTCTATAGATAGATAAATTTCCGACCGAGAGTTGAGAAAACAAGACAAATTCACAGTATTTTTCCGGAAAAAAATAACGCATTTTAAGCTTAAAGGGATTAGCCGCTCAATAATTGTCAGTAAAATTGATTTTTTTTATGATAAACAGAAGGATTTTAGGAATTAGCTAGTAAGGCGATCGCAATTTGGAAATTATTTGGCAAATCGCAAAAGACGCCGTCTTGGCTTTCGCCTACCTGGGTTTGGCGTTGGGACGACTGCCGGGACTGCGGATGAATCGAGCTACTATTGCTCTAGTTGGAGCAGCTTTTCTCATTGCCCTCAATGTTTTATCTCTACCAGAAGCATGGACAGCGATCGACTCCAATACTATCGTTTTCCTTCTCAGCATGATGGTAGTCAATGCTAACCTTTCCTATTCTGGCTTCTTTCAATTAACCCTGCTTTCTTTGATTCGTCTGACATCGAGTCCCTTTGGCTTACTTTGTGTTTTGACCTTTGGAACTGGAGTGCTGTCGGCATTTTTTCTCAACGATACGATCGCTCTTCTATTGACTCCCCTAATTTTGAAGCTTGCGCAAGCGCTAAAATTCAATCCTATTCCTTATTTACTCGCACTCGCTGGCGCAACTAATTCTGGCTCAGTTGCGACTTTGAGCGGCAATCCTCAAAATATTCTCATCGGTTCTTTTGCTCCGATTAGCTACCTAGAATTTTCTCTTGCCTTAGCTCCTATTGCTATTTTCAGTTTAGCCTTACAAATCGGTTTATTGTGCCTGCTATATCCTGAAGTGCGATCGCGCCAAGCTTCTCTACATCTGCCTCAGCTTCGCTTCCGACTCTTGAGACCGCTACTCAAAAAAACGCTAGTCATTACCCTCGGATTGTTAATCGCCTTTAGCGCAGGCATTCCCATGGGAAAAGCAGCACTGACAGCAGCCGCCTTATTGTTAATCACCCGTCGGGTCAAACCTGAAAAAGTGCTTCGACAAGTAAACTGGAACTTGCTGGTAATGTTTTCTGGTTTGTTTATTCTCACCCATGCCACCCAAACTCTGGGCTGGTTAGAGTTAGTGACTCCGCTAGCCAATACGCCTGCCAAACTACTGGGAGTGACGGCGATGCTATCGAATTTAATCTCTAACGTGCCTGCCGTCTTGGTACTAGCACCAATAATCGAAAAAAACGATCTTTCCTCCTGGTTATTGCTGTCGGCTGGATCGACTTTAGCGGGAAATTTGACCTTGTTTGGTTCGGTTGCTAACCTGATTGTGTCAGAGGCAGCAGCTTCTATGGGCTATCATCTCTCTTTCAAAGAACATTTGCGTTTTGGGTTGCCCCTGAGTGCGATCGCTTTAATCGTCACCTATGTGGGAATTCGCCATTGATAAGCGATCGCTTGCTTTATGCCAACTAAGGTGTAGGATTGGGATAGCGAACGTGAACTGCATCGATTTCTGCCAAGATATCCTTATCTAATTCCACCTCGACGCTACTCAAATTTTCCTTGAGTTGTTCCATTGTCGTCGCACCAATAATTGTACTGGTGACGAACCAACGCGATCGCACAAAAGCCAACGCCATTTTAGCGGGAGATAATCCATATTTCTTGGCAATTTCTACATAAGCTGTTACTGCTTCGGTAAGATTCGGTTTTTCGTAGCGAATGCCAAACCCTTTAAATAGATTCAGTCGAGAATTTTCCGGGATTCGGTCGAGATATTTCCCCGTCAATAAACCAAATGCTAGCGGGCTATAAGCCAACAAACCGATATTATTAAAGCGACAAGCTTCGGCTAAATTAATCTGAAAAACTCGATTGACCAGACTAAAAGCATTTTGAATCGAGACGACTTTAGGCAATCCTAATTTTTGAGCGAGATGACAAAATTCGCAGACTCCCCAAGGCGTTTCGTTACTCAATCCTAGATAGCGAATTTTACCTGCTTTGATGAGGTCGGCAAATATTTCTAACTGTTCTGCAATGGGCGTACTTTCTCTTTCCTGAGTCGGATCGTAATCGGGAGCGCCAAATAGAGGAACGTAGCGGTCGGGCCAATGGATTTGATAGAGATCGATATAGTCTGTTTGCAAGCGCTTGAGACTATCTTCTACGGCTTGATTTACGTTAGCGCGATCGATGCGGTTGTTTCCGCCTCGAAGCCAAGTTAAGCGAGAACTGGGACCCGCTACCTTAGTGGCGATAATTAGCTTGTCTCGCTGCTGCTTGACCAGCCATTTCCCAATATATTCCTCCGTTTTTCCCTGAGTTTCTGCCTTCGCTGGGACTGGATACATTTCTGCGCTATCAATGAAGTTAATCCCCGCAGAAACGGCGTAGTCTAGCTGTTGTCGGGCATCTTCGAGCGTATTTTGCTCTCCGAATGTCATTGTCCCCAGACAAATTTCCGAGACGAATAAATCGCTATCTCCCAGTTGGTTATACTTCATTGGCTCTTAGATCTTTAAAATACCGTCTTCTAGATAAGCTACGCGATCGGCGACATCCACAATGCGAGGATCGTGAGTTACCATGACAACCGTACAGCCTTCTTGCTTGGCTAATCGAGCGAGTAATTCTATGACGGCATGTCCGTTATAGGAGTCTAGGGCGGCTGTCGGTTCGTCTGCCATAATCAGTTTGGGGTTACCTGCTAAGGCTCTAGCAATAGCGACGCGCTGTTGCTGTCCTCCAGACAAATCGCGAGGAAGCAAGTCGGTCTTATCTCCCAATCCAACGGTTGCTAGTAAGTGTTTGGTTTCTTTTTTTGCCATTTTATCGCTCATGCCCTTCATTTTCAGAACAATTTCGACGTTCTCCGCGGCGGTTAGGGCGGGGAAAAGATTAAATTTCTGGAAAATGAAGCCGATATTGTGTAAGCGAAACTTAGCTAGCTCGGAGCGAGACATTGCTGTAATGTCTTGTCCTAGCAAATTCACTTTGCCTTTGCTGGGCGTTAGTAGCCCTGCCAAAATAGAAAGCAAAGTGGTTTTTCCAGAACCCGAAGGTCCCATGAGAAGTTGAATCGTACCGCTGTTGACTTCTAGATCGATCCCCTTGAGAGCTTGGTAAGACTGCTTGCCGGATTGGAAAGTCATTTCTATGCCGTGACAAGCAATTGCGATCGCAGACCGGGTGTCTAAGCGATCGCGATCGACCGACGAATCGAGCTGAGTGCGAATAGAAGACAAGAGTCGAAAACTAGCTACAGTACACATCTATTGTGGCAAATCTGGCAGAATATAACGCAAGATTAACCTCTATCAACGATGGCTGTTGCGATCGCGATCGCAACTTGGTTATGACACAACTACAACATGCGCTTTACTTATTACCGAACAATTCGTTTATCGGATACCGATGCCGCTGGGGTCATTTATTTCGCCCAGTTGCTATCAATTTGTCACGAAGCCTATGAAGCTTCTCTAGAGACAGTTAGTATCGATCTTAGGACATTTTTTGACAATTCTTCGACGGCCATTCCCATCGTTCATGGCTCTCTAGATTTCTTGCGTCCGATTTTTTGTGGGGATCGATTGGCGATACATTTGTTCTCCCGGCAGTTGCAAGAGAACGAGTTTGAGATTGACTATTCAATTTATAGTCGCTCCTGTCGGGCAGAGTGTTTGGCAAAGGCAAAAACCAGACACGTCTGTATCGATCCCATCGCGCGACGCAGAACTTCCCTACCCGAATCTATGGTTCGATGGCTAGCACTAGAGCCACCTTTGCCCGAAAATCGATAAACGGTTGGGCATACCTTAGCAAGCTTCACAAAAATTTCCACCTTGGAAGCGATCCTAAAGTGGCAGGCTCGCCGTATAAATAAACCAATAGAAGAGTTGAATTAGGAGTTGAGACCTTGAAAAAAATAGAAGCTATTATCCGACCCTTTAAATTAGACGAAGTCAAGATTGCCCTGGTCAATGCTGGCATCGTGGGCATGACAGTGTCTGAAGTTCGGGGATTCGGTCGCCAGAAAGGTCAAACAGAACGCTATCGCGGTTCGGAGTATACTGTTGAGTTTCTCCAGAAACTAAAGATAGAAATTGTTGTCGAAGATAACCAAGTCGATTTGGTCGTCGATAAACTGATCTCGGCTGCACGAACCGGAGAAATCGGCGACGGCAAAATATTTATTTCTCCCGTCGAGCAAATTATCCGCATTCGTACTGGCGAAAAAGACTTGGAAGCGATTTAGCAGCAATGAAGGATGAAGGATGAAGGCTGACTTCATACTTCATACTTCACACTTCACTCTCTATTTCTCGCAACTTAGGCAGTAATTTTTCAAAAGCTCGACCGCGATGGCTTAATTTTCGCTTGACTTCTGGTTGCATCTGGGCAAAAGTTTGTTGTTGTTGGGGCACGTAAAAGATGGGATCGTAGCCGAAGCCCCCCGTACCGCAAGGTTCGCGGAGGATTTCTCCTGGACAAGTCCCTTCGACGAAGGCGGCAATCGAACCATCTCGACGCGCGATCGCGACGGCACAGACGAATTGAGCGCGTCGATTTTCGCTATCTCCTAGCTCTTTTAAAAGTCTTTCGATCCGCTCTTGGTCTGTCTTCCCGTAACGGGCAGAATAAATGCCCGGCGCTCCCCCAAGCGCTTCTACTTCCAATCCAGAGTCGTCGGCGATCGCCCATTCTCCTAACGCTCTGGCTACCTGGGAGGCTTTGAAACAAGCATTGGCAATAAAAGTGTCGCCGGTTTCTTCTATATCGAGATCGTCGGGTTTTAATTGTAATTCCCAAGCAAAACCCGTCAGATATTCTTGTATTTCTCGCAGTTTACCGGGGTTTCCGGTGGCTACGATTAATTTTCTCATTTTAGTCGCGATTTTAAATTGAGTTTGCCCAATCCCTTGCCCAATTTAAAGTTTGACGAACCTGCGTCGCTGTGGGCGCTTCGCAGTAGAGACGCAAAACGGGTTCGGTGCCGCTAAAGCGAATCAGCAACCAACTGCCGTCGGCGAGGCGGAACTTATAGCCGTCCATCGTCAGGCAATCGACAACCGCTTTTCCGGCAACTTCTTTGAGCGGTTGGCTTTCTAGGCGTTGGAGTAACTTATCTCGTACTTGCATACTGGCTAGGGGCAGATCGATGCGATCGTAGGCAGAGGTAAAACCGGTTTTTTCTTGCAGTCGAGCATAGATAGCGCTTAAATCTTGCCCCGACTCGATCGCGGCTTCGAGAACGTAAAGTGCCGATAGGAGGGCATCGCGTTCGGGAATGTGAGTTCCATAGCCAATTCCCCCCGACTCTTCCCCGCCAATGAGAACTTGAGCGCTGAGCATGCGATCGGCGATGTATTTATAACCGATGGGCGTTTCAAAAACGGGCAGGTTGTAAAGTTTTGCCAAACGCGGAATCAGGTCGGAACCGCTGACCGTTTTAACGATTTCTCCCGTCATGCCTTTGCGTTCGGCGAGGTGTTCGATCAGAATGGGAATCAAGACTTGGGAACTGAGGAAATTTCCTTGTCCGTCTACTGCCGCGACGCGATCGCTATCGCCATCGAAAACCAATCCCACCCGAATGCAATTTCCTCCTTGACGGGCATCGCTTTTAATTATCTCAAATAACTTGGGAATATAGCGCGGTAGGGGTTCTGGCGCGCCGCCTTCAAATAAGGGATCGCGATCGCCATTAATTTCCGCGATCGGACAGTCGAGCAAGCGACCCAATCCAGAGGCTGCCGCACCGTGCATCACGTCGGCAAAGACCTTGAGTTTCCCAGACGCGATCGCGTCTTTAATTGCATCAATCTTGACCTTAGCCCGCAACCCGTCGCAATAACTCGACCAGGGCTCGAATGCGGTTAAACTTCCCATTTGTCTACCATGGGAGACATTTTGGGACAGCAAAGCTTCGATCTGCTGCGTCACTTCCGGGGATACCGAACCGCCAAAGGCACCCTTGACCTTCAATCCGAGATATTTCGCTGGATTGTGGCTGGCAGTCAGAACGATCGCTCCCAAGGCATTTTGGGTTTTGGCTGCCCAACTGAAAGCGGGTGTCGGGGCGTAAGACTCGGACAGCAAGACATCAAACCCTGCTTCTCGAATGGATTCGGCTGCTGCTTTGGCAAAATCTTCTGCCATGAAGCGACGATCGTAACCCACGATAATGCGGCGATCGCCCGCTGCCGTTCCATAGTTATCGGCTAAAACCTTAGCGGCTAGCGGGGCTAACATCCACACCCGCTCGAAGGTAAAATCGGCGGCGATAACGCCTCGCCAGCCATCGGTACCAAATTTAATCGGGTTGACGGTAAAAGGCATGAAACTCGCTTGCAAACTCTTATCTTCTCCCAGATTAGCCGTTCGAGTTCGTTTTGAAAACTCGTTTTGCGCGTGAAACTCGATTATGGCCGTTCGCGCTTTTGGGGATCTTCGTCCGCAGCCAATTTTTTGAGCAAAGCTTGCAGTCTCATTCGCTCGATATAAGGCCATCCCCCGGTTTCCTCAATTTCTCTGAGCAAGTTGGAGAGAGCATTACGAGTATTAGGTAACGACGGCTCGAATAATTGTTCTCGAATATCTCGATGCAAGCACTCTAGAGCGCGCAGCAAAGTCAGCAGGCAATGACTGTCTCCTTGGCATTGTTTCGCGATAGCCCATACTGTCGTCGAAATCTCTTGTAACGATTCTTCTAGCTGGCTGCTATCCCAATCTGGATAAATGTTCATCGATCTGAGTTAATAAGCGATCGCTCTCATCATAATCGATGGCGCAAACAATCCCTCTAGCTTTCGCGATTTGGGGTATCTAAATTTGGTACATTAGATTGCGGTGCAACTAAAATAACTTGTCCAAGATGCCATTAATGGCTTTTAGTTTAATACTGCTTATATGGACAAGACTTTACAAATTAGAGATTGACGAAGCGAGGTTAACAACAATGAGATATCGCGCCTTAATCGTTGCCTTTTTGGCATTATGTTTGGGAATACTGACAGCTTGCAGCGAAGGACCAGCCACCGCAGCCGACCGCGAGCAATTGACTTACGATGAAATTCTAGGAACCGGGCTTGCCAATAAATGTCCGCAAATTTCAGAATTTACGCGCGGCACGATTCCCATCGAACCTAACAAGAGTTATCGCGTTTCCGATTTGTGCTTAGAACCCCAAGAATATTTTGTCAAAGAAGAACCCAAAACTAAGCGGCAAGAAGCCGAATTCATTCCAGGCAAACTCTTGACGCGAGCTACCACTACCCTAGAGCAAATTACCGGAACAATTACCGTAGATGAGAATGGGGTGTTGACCTTGAAAGAAGAAGACGGTATTGACTTCCAGCCCATTACCGTTCAGGTTCCCGGCGGCGAACAATTTCCTTTCTTTTTCACCATTAAAAGTTTAGAAGGTCAAACAGAACCCGGCTTTACTTCCATCAACAGCTCGGTAGACTTTGAAGGACAATTCAAAGTTCCCTCCTACCGGGGTGCAGGATTCCTCGATCCTAAAGGTCGTGGGGTCTATACGGGTTACGATACTGCTGTTGCTCTTCCAGCTAGTGGGGATGAAGCCGAATACAGCCGCGCTAACGTTAAGGAAACCACTGCTGGTGTGGGGAAAATTTCTTTGCAAGTCACCAAAGTTGATGGAGAAACTGGCGAAATTGCCGGAGTGTTTGAAAGCGTGCAGCCATCAGATACCGATCTAGGCGCCAGAGATGCTGTAGATGTCAAAGTTCGCGGAATTTTCTACGCTCGCGTCACACCAGAAGCTTAGTTCAAAGATTGTTCTAGCAACCTTTGCCAACAATCTATCAAATATAAATCTTCGCAGGGGATATTCCCTCTTATTTAGCAAGGTTTTTAAAAATAACTCGAATGAATCTCCGTATAATTGCGGAGATTTTTTTTATTTTTTAAGCATCTAATATCGTAAAAATGCTGTTGTAACTAGGCTGGCGCAAACAATAAGCTGTAGATCGTTTAGGGCTGTAATAAAAGAAAAAAAGCCTTAAAACAACGAAAAACATTTTGCAGCCGATCGCTTTCTTCAATTAATTGCGCTATGTATATCTCGGTTAAAGATACCACTAAAGACAACCTCAAATTAGAGACTTTGAGCTTATTTAGAGAGTATAAAAAGACTGCTAAAACAGAACTTCGCGATCGAATTCTCAAACTAAACTTTGGATTGGTGAGAAAAGAAGCCCACCATTGGGTAAACCAATGTCATGAAAGTTATGAAGATTTACTTCAGGTTGGCTGCATAGGCTTAATTAGAGCCATAGAAAGATTTGACTTAGAAAAAGGCTGTGCTTTTAGCTCCTTTGCCGTTCCTTATATCCGAGGTGAGATTCAACATTATTTGCGCGATCGCGGGCATTGCGTTCGCATTCCTAGACGCTGGCAGGAAGTCGGACAGCAAGCGATGGCAATTCGCAAAGATTTCCAGACTCGTTTCAACCGCCAACCTACCGATTCAGAGATAGCGCAGGTTTTGGAAATCTCTCTCCAAGAATGGCTGGAAGTCAAGCTAGCAATGCGAAATCGCGAACCCATTAGCTTAGATGTTTCCGTAGGCAACGATGACGACGGAGAAACCAGCTTGGGCGACTTAGTTGCCGATCCTAACTACCGCAGTTTCCAACTAGCACAAGAAGACCAACTTCGCCTACAACACGCTTTGGCACAGCTTGAAGACAAGACGCGACACATTCTGGAGTTTGTTTTTCTACGGGATTTAACCCAAAAAGAAGCTGCCGAACAGTTAGGCATCAGTGTTGTGACCGTATCGCGTCGCGTCAAGAAGGGATTAGAGACCCTGAAAAACGCAATGGGCAAAGAAATCTTTTAACAGAGGCAAGTGGGCACGACCGTGTGCCCTTCATTTGGACGTTGCAGACAAAAAATCTCCGCCTTTTGTGAATTGTTCTTTTAGAATTTAAATCGTAGTGCCAAAATTTAATTTAATCTTTCATAGTTATTATTAGTGTCTTTACTTAGGAGGCGCAGAGATTCAATCGTGAAAAAATCTTTGTTCATCTTATCTATAGCGACAGTCGCTCTCTCGATTGTCGGCTGTTCGTCGTCCCAACCATCGGGATCTAACCAAGCACAACAACCCCAAGCGACTGAAACTCCTCAGCCAGCTTCCTCTCCCAGTCCCGCAGCAGCAACTCCTGAAGCTGAGAAATCCTCGCAACCCAAGACTGCTGAAAAAAAGGAATCAGTGGTTGGTTTAATCCCCTCAACCAATCCAGCACAACGCAGACAAAAAATCGCCCAAGGACGCAAAGATCCTTTTGCTTTCGTTCCCGTCAAGCCAACGCCTAAACTCAATCCACAACAACTCCAACCTCAATCTAATACTCCTCAACCGCCGACGGCGAGTTCTCCTCAACCATCGGCACCTTCGCCATTTGGATCTTCTCCCACCCCGATTCGTCCCCCAGCTCCCCTTCCACCTCAACCCGAAATCGCTCAAGCCGTTGCCATAACTGGAATTATCGATATGGGCGGAGTGACTCAAATTATTGTCAAAGCTCCTGGCGAACGAGCTAGCCGTTACGTCCGAGTTGGAGATTATCTCTCTAACGGACAGGTGCGAGTCAAACGCATTGAAAATGCTCGGAGTGCTACGCCTGTTGTCGTTCTTGAAGAGTTGGGACAAGAGGTATACAAAAACGTTGGCGAGGGAGTCGCCCAACAACCTTCCCAAACTAAGCCAGATCGAGAAGAGAAAACGGCACTCTCGCTTCCAGAATCGCTAACGGGAGGCTTTTGAGATATGGGCCAAACAGCAATTGAAGGGCTACGAGAACGGGTTACTTACCCCGGTTTGCCTTTAGCCATTTACCGAGAGGTGGCAGCTCATCTACGGCAAGTCTTGGGAATAAAAGCAACGCTCATTGCTCAAGATTGCCAGCAGTTCGACTACAACCAGAGTCAAATCGGCGCTTTGCAGGTTGAATATCCTACGAATCTCAGCGATCGCGATCGCCAACAAGTAGAAGCAATTTTAGCCTATTACGCTAGAGTTTACAGCCCTTATCAGCGTCAGCCGATTTAACAGAGAAGATAACCGTTTCTTACTCTTCACCACTTAACTGTCGGTAGCCGTTCGGATTAATCGTGCTAGCATCCAGTTGGGCACGATCCAAATCTACGTTCTGCGCGCCAAATAGATTAGCTCCCCCAAGTTGAGCTTGGTAGAGATTGGCTTTCTCTAAATTAGCTCGGCGCAAATCTGCGTGACTTAAGTTGGCGTAGCTGAGATCGGCAAACGATAGATCGGCTCTCTGTAAATCCGCTTCGCTCAGGTTTGCTTCTCGCAAATTCGCATAGCGCAGATTGGCTCTAGAGAGATTAGCTCTTTGTAGATTTGCTTTAGTTAAATTCGCTTGGCACAGCTGCGCGTTGCTCAATTGAGCAGTCTGAAATTCGACTTCTTGCAGATTCGCATTGGTTAAGTTGGCATAGGGGAGATAAGCTTTCTGAAGATTGCTGCGAGCGAGATTGATTTCCTGTAAATTCGCTTCAAATAAATCTGCTTGATTTAAATCTAGTTCGGTAAAGTCTCGTTGACCTTCAATATATTGCGCTAATAATTCTTGTGCACTTAGCTTTTGCATATAGGTTTGCTATTGTGTTCTTCCGTTGATACAGTCTGTCTGAGCTGGCGAGCGGCTTTTCTTTTGAGTATTTATGCTCAGCTTTTTCTTAAAATAGAAGACTGTAGCCTTGATAACATTTCTTTCTAACTTTTTTTTAAGATTTATAACGAAACCATCAATGGCAGATAGCAGACAGCAAAAACCTCAAAGCTTTGTCAAGATGGAAAACGAAGCGAAACGAGCCGGCAATCTCTATGGCATACTTGCAGACATCAATTGCTACTCACTACCACGAGCGAACCAAATACCATCCAGAAACGATCGCCTCCAAAAACAAAGCTCTGGATTGGGCAAACCAGCCATCTCCTTTTAAAGAATACAAAATTGGTAACGCGATCGACCTCAAACCCTACCTGTCACAAGAGTGCGGAACCTCGCTCGAACCGAGCGAGCGCAATTGGCGGCGACTGTCGCGATTGTTATTTTGCAGTTATGGCTTGACTGCCAAGCTGCCAACCATGGGAGCGCCAGTGTATCTCAGGGCAGCTCCATCGGCTGGAGGATTGTATCCAGCCGAGGTTTATCTGATTTCTCGCGGCACTCCTCTATTGGGTGCGGGATTGTATAACTATCAGCCACAAAACCATTCCCTGATTCATTTTTGGGCGAGTGATGTTTGGAATGACCTACAAGCAGCCTGTTTTTGGCATCCAGCTTTAGAAAATACCCAACTTGCGATCGTCACGACAGCGATTTTCTACCGTTCGGCGTGGCGTTACGAAGATCGCGCCTATCGTCGAATTTTCTTGGATACCGGACATCTGCTAGGGAATATTGAGCTAGCCAGTGCGATGAATGATTACCGACCCCATCTCATCGGTGGATTTAGAGATCGAGCAATGGACGCTCTATTCTATCTCGATCCCAAACAGGAAGGAGTCATTACAGTCATTCCTTTAGCAGATTTGCTAGACATTAGACAACATTTGCCTAGCGGTACGACTGCCTTAGCTTCTGACATTCAGACACAATATCCAGAGATTCCCGACGGAGAGTTGTTGGGCTATTTTCATCAAGCAACCGAGATCGATCGCGCCGAACCTCCAGCTCCCCCCGAACGAGTAGAGGAGGCGATTTCTTTAGAGGATAAATATAACTTTCCCTTCTGTCTAAAAATTTCCACAAAAACTAATCCCATTGCTTGGGGAGAGAGGCTCTCAGAACTAGAAAGTACTATTCTGAGGCGGCGTTCTACTCGCGCCTACACTGGCGAAGAGCTGACCCTAGAGGAACTAAAAGCGTTACTGCATTTTACCTATCATCCCGAAGATTATATCGACCAGGGATTGGATCTCTCTCCAGACTATTTTGATTTGGATTTAATCGAAACCTTTGTAGCCGTGTCTGGGGTGACGGGATTAGAAGAAGGCTGTTACTACTACGCTCCCAAAGCTCAAGAACTGCGGCAAATTCGCTTCAAAAACTTTCGACGCGAGTTGCATTTTTTGTGTTTGGGGCAAGAATTGGGTAGAGATGCGGCGGCTGTGGTTTTCCATACCGCCGATTTACAGAAGGCAGTTGCTAAATATGGCGATCGCGCCTACCGCTATCTACACATGGATGCCGGACATTTAGGACAGCGACTCAATCTGGCAGCTATTCATCTCAATCTCGGCGCAAGCGGCATTGGCGGCTTTTTTGACGACCAGGTAAATGAGGTTTTGGGAATTCCTGAAGATGAAGCCGTCATTTATATCACGACTTTAGGAAGACCCCGATATCACTGAGTGATTATCGGTATGCCAAGAACAAAGGACAAATAACCAAGGACAGATGACCAATAACCTACAATTGAATAATGACAAGCTTAGTGCTGTCAGTTATTAAAAAACTCTCTTAGAAGATTATGGATTTAGTAACCCTTCAAAACATTCTAGACAATACTTCGTTCTTAGTTTTATTTTTGACGATGCTGATTTACTGGGGAGGTGCTGCCTTTCCAGAAATTCCTTATCTATCAGCTTTAGGAACGGCAGGGATCTGGATTGCCAACTTGTGTATCGCTGCTTTACTAGGCGCTCGTTGGCTAGAGGCGGGTTATTTCCCCTTGAGCAATTTATACGAATCGTTATTTTTCCTGACTTGGGGAATAACCACTATTCACCTGATTGCCGAGAGAATGAGTCGCAGTCGCTTAGTAGGCGTAGCGACAACCCCGGTAGCGATGGGAATTACAGCTTTTGCCGCTCTATCTCTTCCCTCAGAGATGCAAGCCTCTGCTCCGTTAGTTCCGGCACTGAAATCTAATTGGTTGATGATGCACGTCAGCGTCATGATGCTCAGCTATGCTGCGCTCATGGTAGGTTCTCTACTCGCGATCGCTTTCTTAATCGTTACTCGCACTCAAGCGGTAGAGCTACGCGGCAGTTCCGTCGGGACGGGCGGCTATCGTACTAATCTTCGCTCGCTCAGCTCCCAACACCAGCTAACAGATAATAATTCCACTGCTGTCGCACCCGTAGTGTCACAGAGCAATGGCAGAGGCAGCACGGCAGTTCTCAATTTAGCTACGCCGCCAACAACTTCTATTGCCGATGTTCCTGCGGCTCCCACCCTTTCTCCCCAACGTCTAAATTTAGCCGATACCCTCGACAATATTAGTTATCGCATTATCGGACTGGGCTTTCCTCTCCTGACGATTGGCATTATTGCTGGAGCAGTTTGGGCAAATGAAGCCTGGGGTTCTTACTGGAGTTGGGACCCTAAAGAAACTTGGGCATTGATTACTTGGCTGGTATTTGCCGCCTATCTCCATGCTCGCATTACTCGCGGCTGGCAAGGGAGGAAACCCGCGATTCTAGCTGCTAGTGGTTTTGTTGTCGTCTGGGTTTGCTATCTGGGCGTGAATTTATTGGGTAAAGGACTACATTCTTACGGTTGGTTCTTTTAAGCTCGCGATCGCCCAATAGCTAACAAGCATTGATTAACTCATTCAACTGACATAAAACTCTCAGGGGCGATCGCATCTGAACTGACTCTATTAAGCTTTGCCGACTTATTTAGCACTTAAACTATCCGATGAATTCGGTTGAGACTGCCTCTGACAAGACCATTCTATCGGCTTGTAAGTGCCAAAGACTCGATCCCACCAATCTACAGACAGACCAAAGTTATGATGCCAAGTGTAATTGTGGTGAAGATAATGAACGGGCACCTTCATCCAGATACATTTAGTTGGATTCTCGTGCTGAAGTTGATGGGTATAAGCAGCAAAAGCGGCAAAGACTAAACCACCTAAAATAGCGCCTATTCCAGCTGACCAGGCAATCAAAAATATTGGGCAGAAGATTAAAGCAACCACACTATAGTCTTTAAAGTCCACGAGCACCCCAGGACTTTCGTTGTTGTAATGATGTTTGTAGTGAGAGGTAAGACGATTGCCAAACCAAGGCCAGAGGTGCATCAAACGATGAATCCAGTATTCAACAAAGCTGGAGAAAATAAAAGCGATTACAAAGTAGGCGATTGTTAGCATAAATCTGTCTTTGCGTCCTTTGGTAGCATGATGTATTTTGAAATAGCATTTCTAACGGATTGGTTTGAGTCCCCAAAATGAGCGAGTGTAGCCATGCTAGCAGATAGCTGGCTAAGAAAAGGACTTTTGAGGCAAAATTAGTCAAAATATCGACAATCGCTCGGACAAAATCTCCTTACCTCGTCCAATTTCACTAGGACATGATAAATAGCTGGACACTTCTCCACGCACGGGTACATCAGACACTGCGGCAACGGCAACTGTTAAAAAAAGATCGGCGTTTGTTGGTAGCGGTATCTGGGGGACAGGACTCTTTATGTTTGATGAAACTACTGCTAGATTTGCAGCCGAAATGGAATTGGCAGCTCGCGATCGCCCATTGCGACCATCGTTGGTCAACAGATACGGGAATTGCCGAACATGTTGAAAAACTCGCCCGTCAATGGGACATTCCTTTCTACCTCAAAACTGCCGAGCAAATTGCGGAAACCGAAGCAGCCGCTAGAGAATGGCGCTACCATGCTTTAATTGAAATTGCCCAGGAACAAGGATTTGAAGCAATCGTTACCGGGCATACTCTCAGCGATCGCGCCGAAACTCTCCTATATAATCTCATCCGAGGTGCTGGTGCTGACGGACTCAGTGCCCTTACTTGGCAGCGTTCTCTAACCCCTAAAATCGAGCTGATCCGCCCTCTTCTGAACGTTTCTCGCGCGGAAACTCTAGAATTCTGCCAAAAGTTTCAACTCCCTGTTTGGGAAGATGCAGCGAATCAAAACCTCAACTATGCTCGCAATCGCATCCGCACCGATTTATTGCCCTATTTACAAACTCACTTCAATCCACGAGTAGAAACGGCATTAGCACAAACGGCAGAATTACTGCGAGCAGAGGTAGAGTATCTAGAAGCATCTGCCAGTCAGCTATTACAACAAGCGATGACTGGCGAGCCAATAAAATTAAATCGTTTTTGTTTGCGTGGCACTCCCCTTGCCCTACAAAGGCGAGTCATGCGGCAATTTTTGCAGCAATGTTTGAGCCAAGCACCCACTTTCGAGCAAATCGAAGCGCTAACGAATCTCATCAACGCCCCTAACCGAACTCGGACTCCTCCATTTCCTGGAGGAGCAGTTGCAGAAGTCCAAGGCGATTGGATTATTTTGAGGTGTTAGTTTAATTGTTTACTTCCGACTTCCGAATTGTATTAAGCGATCGCTTGGGGTTGTTCTACAGAACTAAACAACCGTGCCACTTCCTCTACCTTCTGTCGGCTTTCTGTTAAGTTACTTTGCAAGGGAGTGAGAGCTTCTTCATAAAGCTTGATACGCGACTGAAGTTCTGACAAAGCTGCCTTGGCTTGCTCCCAGTTGGCTTCTTGCCGTTGTAACTCTTGGGTTTTAACGGCGCGATCGCTTTCTTGCTGGGCAATTTGTCGTCGAAGCTCTTGGATGCTCGAGTGCAACTGTTCGATCTCTTTCTCTTGCCGTTGCCGATCTTGTTGGGCGTTGCGTTTTTTCTCTTTTAACTGAAGCAGAATTGGCTCTAGATTGATTTGCTGGAGATTATCCTCTATCTCCATCACTCCCTGACGGCGGCGCAACACTTTTAGGTACTGAGAAAGAATCGCTTGTCGCTCTCTAAGCCTGCGCCGCTGACCGAACAGGGTTTCATCGAGCATTTTTCTTCTCTCTTGCTCTTCTGCCAGTTCTGACTCAAGATCGAAGCGATCGTAATCGTTAGCTGTTTTTAATTTTTCTTCTAATTCTGCAACGGCTTGGCATTGCAAGGATAGTTCTTCTTCTTGATCGTTGACAAAACGAACTAACTTATCAAAATCTGCTTGGAGATTCTTAACCGTTTCCTGTAACTCTCCCAAAGGCATATTTTCCAGAGTTTTAATGTCAACTTGTTGTTTGCTTTGGGTGTCTCCCGCGCCAGTCAGAATTTTTCTTAAGTCCTCCGTCGCTCCGATTTCGAGATTGGTGCGCTCCAAAAGTTCTTGCTTGCTTGTCAGAAGCGATTCGCGCACCTGAAGTTGAATTTGGCTTTCCTGTAGTGCAGCGACGAGCGACTCTAACTCCTGCTTGCGAGTTTTAATCGCTTCGCTGTGTTGGTTAATATCGTTTTGTCGTTGTTCGAGGCTGGCTTTTTCTTGTTCGAGTTGTTGTAGATGATTCTTTAAGAGGGTTTGTTGGCGCTCAAGCGCTTCCCGTGCCGACTGGATCTGCGCTTCTACGGCAGTGGCGCGATCGAGATTGGCGAAAAGGCGACCGATAATTGCTTGAACCTTGCCAACTTGCGGCGAATTCCAATCAATTGGACCAATTTGTCGGTGCAACTGTTCGATGCGCTCTTGCTCGGCTCGAAAACGCTGCCAATTCGCCTCCATTTCCTGTCGCTGGCGTTCGAGTTCCTGAAACTCTTCTTGCATCTGGTCGATTTGTTCGAGCCGCGCCTCCATGTCCATTTGGCGGCGGGTGAGTTCCTCGCTTTGAATGCTCAGAGACTGTTTCCATTGTTCGATTTCTTCTTGTTGGTCTTTTGTCTTTTCCAGAAGCCGAGACAGCTTTTGCAACTGCCTTACTAGCTCGATGCCAGCCAATTCGGGTTTTCCCTGAAGTTGTCGATTGTTACTTAGGTTGACGAGTACCAACGCTCCTTCTCCAGCTTGGGCGATCTCGTCGCAGGCGATCGTTTCGTCACCCGGTACGGCACTCCAAGTTTGGTCGTTGTGCTGGCAAGCTAGGAGCTTGAGTTCCGTTTTTGCTCCGCCTATGAATCCTTTTATTTGCTTTTTAACTTCTGCCAGATATAGCACGAGTCGCGATCCTCTTGGTATCTCTTTTGCCTAACAATTGACAATAAGGTTAATGAATATTGCAATCGTTCTCGATAAAACGGGGCTAAGCCTAGCATTATTAATAAAATTGATATTTTTTTTCTTATCTCTTAGCATGACATATAAGTTTTGTGCGCATCTGCCCAGTGTGGCATTCATAAAAGTTAACAAAGCTCTTTGAGAATTTAAATTTCTATAAATGTAGCTAATTTATGGCTTTCTTTGCCAGACAATCTGCGATCGCAAGCTTGACCTGCTCGACTATTTTTGTGGCGATGACAGTTTGCTTGCTCCCAGGTTGACTGAGATCGCGAGACCATCGAGAAAATGACATCGCTAGGATCAAGGATAACCAGCTTTAGAAGACCTTGCCAAGACCTTTGCCAAAAGTAGTGCCAATCGAGAAAATTATCTTTCCTAAGTATTCCTCTAAACTAAGCTATCATATAGGACAGCTATTTAAGATTTGCCAATCTAATTAGTATAAAGAATTCTTTGCGAGCAGACGATCGCCCCATGCAGGGAACGTTATCTGAAATCGATCTCCGAAGTGTCCTGCAACTGATCGAATTGGGTCAGCGAACGGGCGAGTTATTAGTTGAAGCCTATCCAACTAGCTTAGAGGATTCGGATAGGAAAGTTTGGAAAAAAGATTGGCAGACTTTTGCTTGCGAGCCGAAAACAACTTTAGGAACCGGACAGTATTGGCTGATTTTTTTCGTTAATGGGAAAATTGTCTACGGAGCCGATCGCGCCAGTAGCAGTCTAATCCGCCTGCGCGATTACCTCCATCGCTATCAAGCCCAAGGAGCGATCGACCTGTTACAGAGCGCGTCGCTCGCAACGACCAACGAGCCAGAGTATGCCTATCTTTGGCTAATGTTGGAGAAAAAACAGCTCTCGCCAGAGCAAGCACGCAGCATCATCGAAAGCGCGATCGCAGAGGTACTGTTCGATCTATTAAGCCTGCGTCATGGCGCATTCGTTTTTGAGGCAGGGACGGCGCTTGCTCCCCAATTGATCGCCTTAGACGTTGCCCCCCAACTGGTTAAGATCGTGGGGCAACTACAGCAGTGGAAACAATTTCATCCCTACATTCAGTCACCCCATCAAAGTTTCATCATCGGCAACGAAGCCAGATTAAAGGCAACTTTACCCGAACAAGCCTATCAAAGTCTAGCCCGTTGGGCAGATGGCAAAACTTCACTGCGCCAACTCTCCAGATTTCTCAACCGCGATTTATTAACCCTCGCCAAAGGGATATATCCCTACGCCGAGAGGGGATGGATTCACCTAATCGATGCGATCGCGCCAAAGAAACAGAAGTCTCAATCAAGTTCGGAAGTCCAAGAAGGGAACCATTCCCCACACGTGGTCTGCATCGACGACGATGCGAGCATCGGCAAAATAGTCGAATATATCCTCCAGGAGAAAGGTTTTCGAGCTACTGCGATCGCCGATCCGCTTCAGGCGTTGGGTCGGGTTTTCCAACTCAAGCCGGATCTGATTCTGTGCGACATTGCCATGCCGCAACTGGAAGGGTATGAGGTCTGCGCCATGCTGCGGCGATCGGTTGCGTTTCGGCAGACTCCCATCATTATGTTGACGGGCAAGGAAGCCTTTGTCGATCGGGTAAGGGCACGCTTGGTAGGCGCGACTGACTATCTAACTAAGCCGTTTGGAGAAAGCGAGTTACTATTGTTGTTAGAAAAATATTTGAATTTAGAAATGTGCCTGAAGTAACGTGGGGGCAAAAAAAAGAATTGCACTGTGGTAGTTAGCGGCAAAAGTTGGGCACATTATATGTGTATCGATTATTTTCAGTCGAGTTAAGTTTAATGTATTGTGTTTAAAGTTAAACATGTTAAAACTGTCAATGCCTAAAAAAGCCAATTCTAACAAATACAAGCTCGGTGTCAGTCACTAAACGTCAATTTTATGTCATTGGATAATTTAGATGGGGGATTATGAGCGAAGTTCTGGTTGTAGAAGATAGTCCTACACAACAGCAGATAATTTTAGATTTACTCAAAAATAGCGGGTTAAAAGTGACTATCGTTCAAGATGGGGTTGAAGCATTAGAACACGTTCAAAAATACAATCCCAACCTAGTCATCTTGGATATCGTCATGCCTCGGATGAATGGCTACGAAGTTTGTCGGCGGCTCAAATCCGACCCAAAAACTAAAGATGTGCCAGTAATTCTCTGCTCTACCAAAGCCGAAGAATTCGATCGCTATTGGGGAATGAAACAAGGAGCAGATGCTTACATAGTCAAGCCTTTTCAACCAGTAGAACTACTTGGAACTATTAAACAGCTAATGAGAGGATAATAGTACCAATGATTGGAAATCCGGAATTTTTCACCGGAAACGAGCGCAATTTAGCCCCCGAACTCCAGGAGTTAAAAACGCCTGAAGGAGAGCTTTACCTTCGATTTTACCTACCTTCTAGCGATGAATTTGCCCTTCCAGCGACGGGAATTATGGAAGTCATGCAACAACCGACCGATCGCATTACGCCAATTCCCAACTCCTCTCCCTTACTATTGGGAACAATCAATTTACGGGGTCAAGTCATTTGGGTAGCCGACTTAGGACAATTTTTAGGAGATCCGGCGGTGTTAAACACCGATAGAGCAGAAATTCCGGTAATTGCGATCGAAGATCAAGAAATGATTCTAGGCTTAGCGATCGAGCGGCTGGGAGAGATGGACTGGCTGGATGCGGAACAGTTGCAAATGCCAACCAACGTTCCCGATCGCATCGTGCCCTTCGTCAAAGGGGAGTGGGTTTTAAAAGACGATTCCTCACCCACTCAAATTTTACGAGTTCTAAATCACGTAGCAATTTTACGTTCGGCACGGTGGGCGGCATGAATCAGTAACCAGTGACCAGTGACCAGTAACCAGCAAGTAAGGAACTGGGGAGCGGGAGAGGATAGGGAGGATGGGAGAGATCGCAACACAACGATATCTACAATTGATAGCTAACACCTATTAACTGGTAACTGATAACTGATAACTGATAACTGATAAAAACCGTGGAGAGAGGTAAATGGCACCAGAGACCAATTATACACAATTATACGAACAAGCTCAAACAGCTTATCTAGAAGCTGATTATCCACAAGCAGCTGCAATTGTAGAGCGCTTGGCAACAGAGTATCCAGGCGATCCCAACGTATTGTTGTTGCGAGGTCATATCTATCTAGGCTTGCACCAATACGCTTTAGCAAGCGAGCAATATCGGGCAGTTTTAGAACTGACCGAGGAGCCAGAATGGGTTGAATACGCTCAAAAAGGTCTAGAACAAGCGCAACAGATGCACTTAGCCGAAGCAGACAATTTTGCCGACGAAGAAGCGACAGGATTTACCCTCAACGAATCAGAGCTGAGCGCAACCGACCTATCTTCAGAGGAGAATAATAGCTTTCCCCGCTGGCAAGAGGAGTCTGATGGCATTACCTGGGAAAACAATATCTCAGGTAGCGAGATAGATTGGGACAGTTCTGTCTTTGATGAAGACGACGCGGGAGAGCCAACAGTCGGACAAGTACAATCCTTCGACAATTCTTTTGAAAACGACCTCGATGCCAATTTTGAATCTCCCGGCGAGCCATCTGAGGTTTCTTACGATCCCCCTTTTGCGCAATCAGACGATCCGGATACCGCCCTCAATTGGCAACAACTAGAGGAAACCCCTCCCGAATTTTCTTTCGCTCAAGAAGATCGCACGGATTACAGTTTTTCCCCATCTCAAGCCATCGGAGAACCGACTTTTGTCGTCGGCACCGATTCTCAAAACAACTCTTTACAGACCTCGAACGAGCAAGCAAAAGATGAATTGAACGAGGAGGGGGCGATCGACAACCCCAGTGAAAATTTCTCGCTTGAAGAGTCTCAAGATCGATCCGCCTACGCAGTTACCAGCACTGAATCGAGCGAAAGTTTCCTAGATAATTTAGATGCCCTGCCCGATGACGGATTAGAGGACATAACCAGATTCGACCTGACAGACGTTGCCGCAGACTTTTCCGATTCCGAGTTATTTACCTCTGCTAGCCCGGAGTTGAGCGGCAATCTCAGTTCGGGAATGTCTCAACCCTTGGCTTCCAGTGGTGGAACGGGTCTGGCGAGTTGGGGCGAGGGAGAGAGCAGTGCCGCTCTCGGTTTAAGCGGGATTTCCGAACAATTTATCAAGCCGACTGTTGAGGTTAGGCAAGGGAAACTCGCAAGATTTCTCAATGCTTCCTTGAGGCAAAAACAGTGGATTATCGCCGGAGCAGCAGGACTGACTTCAGCCTTAGCCGTCCTCCTGACGCTTGGCATCGTCTCCTCTACAGCGTCTGGAGAGGCTAAAAAAACCCTTTCCCCTGTTGGCGGGACGGGGTTGTTAATGACATTAGTGACAGGGGCGGCTAGCTTAGGTACGACGGCATTCTTAGGACAGGTGGCTGCCAGTCAAGCCAAGCGCTCTAGCGACGACCTGCAAGCCCAGTTCGATGCAATGACAGCAGGCAATTTTAACGTTAAGGCAACGGTATACTCGGAAGACGAACTGGGGCAACTAGCGGCAAAATTCACTCAGATGGCGCGGGTAATTGCTACAACGACCAGCGAAGCCCAACGGCGAGCAACTGAGATGGAACAAGCAAAGGAAGACTTGCAGCGCCAAGTAATTCGTTTGCTCGACGATGTAGAAGGAGCGGCGCGAGGCGACCTGACGGTAGAAGCGGAAGTGACTGCCGACGTGCTGGGAGCGGTTGCCGATGCTTTCAACCTGACCATTCAAAATCTGCGAGAAATCGTCCTCCAGGTAAAAAATGCTGCCAAGCAAGTAAACAAGGGATCTACCGATAGCGAACTGTTTGCCCGCAACCAGTCTAGCGATGCGCTGCGAATGGCGGAGGAATTGGCAGTGACGCTCAATTCGGTACAGATGATGACCGAATCGATTCAGCGCGTTGCCGAAAATGCTCGCGAAGCCGAAGAAGTTGCCCGGTCGTCATCGGTCACTGCTCTCAAGGGCGGCGAAGCAGTAGAGCGAACGGTGGCGGGCATTCTGCAAATCCGCGAAACGGTATCGGAGACGGCGCGCAAGGTGAAGCGCCTCGCCGAAGCGTCTCAAGAAATTTCTAAGATCGTCGCTTTGATTTCTCAGATTGCTTCTCGTACCAACCTATTAGCACTCAACGCCTCGATTCAGGCGGCAAGAGCGGGAGAAGCGGGCCGGGGTTTCGCGATCGTTGCCGATGAAGTGCGCCAGCTAGCCGATCGCTCGGCAAAATCGTTGAAGGAAATCGAGCAAATCGTTCTACAAATCCAGAGCGAAACTGGCTCGGTTATGACCGCTATGGAAGAAGGCATCCAACAGGTGCTCGACGTAACCGACAAGTCAGAGCAGGCAAAGCGATCGCTCGAAGATATTATTGAGGTATCCAACCGCATCGATACGCTAGTGCGATCGATTACTGCCGATACGGTCAAGCAGCGAGAAAACTCTCGCTCGGTAGCTCAGGTTATGCAGGCAGTAGAATTGACCGCTCAGGAAACCTCTCAAGAGTCTCAGCGAGTGGCTGGTTCTTTGCAAAACCTGGTTAGCATCTCTAGAGAACTCCTAACCTCGGTGGAACGTTTCCGCGTCGAGAAAGGCGAGAGCTAGAATAGAAAATCTTGCTATTGTTAGTTTTAATCAATAGAAGTATTGTATGACCCTACACTACCGTGTAAATAGCGACGAATTGCTAATTTTAAAATTGAGATGGCTAATTCAACAACCCCTAGAGGCGGTCTGCAAGCGTGGTTCGAGCGATCGATCGCAGCTTGCTTTTTGGCAGGACAAGTATTTCTGCACCTGCTGAGAGCCAAAATCCACCGACGAAACACCTTCGATCAAATGAGTATTGTCGGACCGGAGTCTTTGACGATCGCGCTGTTAACTGCTGCTTTTGTTGGAATGGTATTTACTATCCAGGTGGCACGAGAATTTATTTACTATGGGGCGGGAACGACGGTAGGAGGCGTGTTAGCGATCGCCTTGACGCGAGAATTAGCCCCAGTTCTCACTGCCGTTGTCATAGCCGGACGAGTGGGATCGGCTTTTGCGGCTGAAATTGGAACGATGCGAGTGACGGAGCAAATTGACGCGCTCTACATGCTTAAGACCGACCCGATCGATTATTTGGTCTCGCCTCGCGTTCTGGCTTGCTCTGTGATGATGCCAGTTTTGACGATCCTATCTCTAATTACTGGGATGACGGGAGGAATGTTTATGGCAGATGCTTTATACGATATTTCTCCGACGGTTTTTCTCAGGTCTGCTCAAAACTTTCTTCAGGTTTGGGATTTATTCAGTGCGGTAATTAAATCGGTTGTCTTCGGCGCGCTAATTGCCATTATCGGTTGTAGTTGGGGATTGACGACGACAGGCGGCGCAAAAGGAGTCGGGCAATCGACGACGACAGCAGTGGTAACAGCTTTGCTGTCAATTTTTATTGCCAACTTTTTCTTGTCTTGGTTGATGTTTCAGGGAACGGGTAGCACTGCGATCGAGTAGACCGAACTCGCTTCTTGCGTTCGTTCTAAAAGATGGTCGATCGCAGCGGCAACATCTCTGGGAGCTGTATAATTACAGCGATCGCATCTATGAGTGCGTTGAGACAAACTTTTCTTTTGTCTATTTCCACATTTAGGGCAATCCTGAGTGGTGTAGTGTAGAGCAACAGTGCGAATAGGAACGCTTGACAACCAACGACTAACCATCTCCTATCCCTAATCACTCGGCACAAAGAACGGAGATTGCGAATAAATCGTTCGGTTCTACTGATACGGACGAAGGGAAAAGGCAGGTACTATCGTAGGTGAGAAAAGAATGCGGTAAATTGCTGCTTGTAGGAAGTCAATGGTCGTACAACAGGGATTATGGCGAAAACTCAGCGATGTTTTCAACAGCCAAGAAGCGGCTAATTTAGATGTTCGTGCGCCTCAGAGCGAGCTAGACGCGATTTATCCCTATTCGAGCAAGCAGATAGCCAGAGCAAAGCTGAAAGCGCAAAAGGAATGGTTTGGAGCGATCGCGGCACTACAACAGTTATTATTATCTTCGATCGATGCTTCGCAAACAGATTTACAAGGCTCGATCTTATCCGCCCCCGCGCCCATTTTAAGCCATGTAGATCTGATTTCTCGCTTTCAGACTGGAATTTTTCTGCCACAAGCGCTCAAAACTCTGGCGCTAATGCCCTGTCAGCAATCTGTTGCCCAACAAATTCTACAACATGACATTACAGGCGCGATCGCGGAACTGCCCCTCTTGCCGAACGATCCTATCGCCAGCGAGCAGTTTTGTTTGGCACTGACTCCCAAGTTTGGGTTGCTGATGGTTTTGGGAGAGGACGCTACGGGACTCCCTACCTTTCAATTTTCGTTTGAACCAGAAACAATCGAACGGGCATGGTCGCTCTTGCGATCGCACTTATATCTTGCCAAGTACCATCAATTGGAGCAACTCGATCGCGCCTTCGAGAAATTCAGACCGCCAACGCCCGATTATCGTCTCGTTACAGATTTTAGCCATCTGCTGCTCAAGCATTTACCCGAACTGCCAACCCTAGAGACGAAAAGAAACCGCGCGATCGAGACAGTCAGCGAGAAAAACGAAAACATTTTCCTGTTCGCTAATCGGCGCTCCAAACAGCAGTCTCGACAGATCGATGAAGCTTGTGCGACTGATTCTCCAGAGATCGAATTGCTACAAGCACTTACCCATGAGATCCGCACTCCCCTGACGACCATTCGCACGATGACGCGATTGCTCCTCAAGCGTTCTAGCGAATTATCGCCGGAAATGGTCAAGCGATTAGAAACCATCGATCAGGAATGTACCGAGCAAATCAACCGTATGGAGCTAATTTTCCGAGCGGCAGAGTTTAAAACCACTCCCGTGCGAGAAAAACAAGTTCAGCTCGTTCCTATCTCTCTCGAACAAGTCTTTCAACGAAGTATTCCCCTTTGGCAAAAACAAGCACAACGGCGTAGCGTCGAACTCGATGTGGTCGTACCGAAAAAACTGCCGCAGGTAGTCAGCGATCCGGCTATGCTAGACCAAGTACTAACTGGATTGATGGAAAAATTTATCCGCAGTTTGCCCACGGGAGGACAAATCCAAGTTCGAGTGACGACGGCAGGAAATCAACTAAAACTGCAATTTTATACTCAGTCCGTCTACCCAAATAATGCCCTCAAAGCGTTGGGTCAGTTGCTGATGTTCCAACCGGAAACGGGCAGTCTGAGTCTGAGTTTAGACGTTACTAAAAACCTTTTCAATGCCTTGGGCGGCAAGCTGATCGTGCGCCAACGACCCCAACAGGGAGAGGTTCTAACCATTTTCTTACCCTTGGGAGGCGAGCGATCCAAAGGCAGAATCTAGGGTATCACTCATAGGTATAGCGAGCGGTGCGTTAGCTTTTGGACAATGCCCTGACGGATTTACCGTTTTGCAGGCGATCGGGCGCGATTGTCTCTGTATTTATGGTTAAACTGCGCCAAGCTTCAAAAATAACGGACATAACACGCTTTATTAAAAGTCACCACTTAAGTTAAAGTATGGTAGCTAGTAACCTTTTGTAACAAAACTGAAAAACTATGAGTAAGGTAGATAAGCAGCTTCCACTTGCTCCTCTCAATTGCGAACGATTGGCGATACAAATGTTTCCTCTGGGCATGTCACCAGAAGAATACGCAGCGCGATATGCCGCAGATTGGTATTGCTTTTCTTTCAATCGCTACTGCTATCGCGATCCCGAACTGAATAGATGGATTCAGCGATTGGGAGAAATCTTCTCGACACCAGCCTTATTGGCTCAATGTCAAGAGGAAATGCTATCTTCTGAAGAATTAGTAAAAGTCAGACAGCGCTTGTTAGAAAACTTTTATAAGGAAATTTAAGTTGCAATTGCTACCAAGGCAAAAATTTCTCCAGGGCTAAATTCGACGCAACTAGAGCCAGCTTTTTCAGATCGTTGCGATCGCTCAGATAGGGCAAAACGCCTAAAACGGGAATGCAAGTCAAAGATTCCAGCAACTCGATCGGCGTCCAATCAGCTAATTGTTGTTCGGTACAGGGTTGGACACAATTGAGGACAATGCCTTTGAGATCGATTCGGCACTGACGGGCGAGAGCGACATTAGCTACGGTTTGGGCGATCGCGCCTAATTTAATCGGCACGACTAAAACGACGCTCAAACGCCATTCCCCAGCTAGATCGGCTACCGTTAGTTCGTGAGTCACTGGAGAACCTAGCCCGCCTAAAGCTTCGACTAGGACGAAATCTTTCTGTTGCCCTAATCGCCTAAATTCTTGCCAAACTTGTCCTAAGTCGATGTCGCGACCTTCTCGTTCTGCCGCTATAGGAGGAGCGACTGGAGTTTGAAAACGTAGAGGGGCGGCGATTTCGAGCGATGGACTGCTGCCAAACAGTTCTTGGTAAAACTCCCGATCGCCAATGCCTGTCTCGATGAGCTTCATCAGTCCCAGACTTTTATTCGGTTGGTAGATTTGCCAGTAAGCTGCTAAAGATGAGGTTAAGACTGTTTTGCCCACCTCGGTATCCGTTCCTACGACCAGTAATGCTTTCATCAAAGGGTTATTGGTGTCGATTAGAATTTTAAGTTTAATGTTTATTTTTTCAGATTTGATGGGAACTTTACCAATAGGCAAGCAATCCCTTTGGTTTGTCAGCTCATTTCCCTCTCCAGAAAATCAAAAAAAGCTAAATAGATTGAACATTTATGTCGGAATTTAAAGAATAGATTGGCTATGATTGAGAGTGGGAAAAATTTGTCTCAGAAATCCTAAAAACCTGAGATGATAAAAATGCCATAAGTTGAGGGAAAAGAATCCGCCGTGAGCTATACTGCCACTTTGCTCTTTTCGCCGACATCACAGCCTGCGTCGGACAATAACCGCCTGCGTTTATTTTCTGGTTCGGCTAACGTTCCTCTAGCCCAAGAAGTAGCTCGTTACTTGGGCATGGACGTAGGACCAATGGTTCGCAAGCGGTTTGCGGATGGGGAGCTATACATTCAGATCCAAGAATCGATCCGAGGCTGCGATGTCTATCTAATTCAGCCCTGCTGTAAACCCGTTAACGATAACCTCATGGAATTACTGATCGCGATCGATGCCTGTCGTCGAGCCTCGGCACGGCAGATTACTGCCGTAATTCCTTATTATTGTTATGCTAGAGCGGATCGCAAAACAGCGGGGCGAGAGGCGATTACTGCCAAATTAGTTGCTAATTTAATTACTGAAGCTGGCGCCGATCGCATTTTAGCGATGGATTTACATTCAGCCCAAATTCAAGGTTATTTCGATATTCCTCTCGATCACGTTTATGGTTCTCCGGTATTAATCGATTATTTAGTCAGTAAAAATCTCTCAGATCTCGTAGTCGTTTCGCCAGATGTTGGCGGCGTTACCAGGGCAAGGGCATTTGCCAAAAAATTAGACGATGCTCCCCTAGCCATCATCGACAAACGCCGTCAGGCACACAACGTCGCAGAGGTCGTCAATTTAATCGGCGACGTTAAGGGAAAAACCGCTGTTTTGGTAGACGACATGATCGACACGGCAGGTACTATCTCAGAAGGAGCGCGATTGCTGCGCCAAGAGGGAGCCAGACAAGTTTACGCTTGTGCGACTCACGCGGTTTTCTCCGAACCGGCTATCTCGCGCCTCTCTAGCGGATTATTTGAAGAAGTAATCGTTACCAATACCATTCCCGTTCCAGAGGATCGACGGTTCGATCAGTTAACCGTGCTTTCTGTAGCGAACCTTCTTGGGGAAGCCATTTGGCGCATTCACGAAGATAGTTCGGTCAGCAGTATGTTCCGGTAGTTATTAGTTAGTAGTTAGTAGGTTTTGCTCCCAACAACTAACTACTAACAATTTTCCTATTTTCCTTGCGATGAATAAATTGGTTCTGGATCGATTCCTCCAAGACGATTGAAAGGCCAAAAACGCACGACTGCCCGCCCGATAATATTTTCTTTCGGCACGAATCCCCAGTAGTGGGAATCGTAGCTGTTGTTGCGATTGTCGCCCAAGACAAGATACTGACCCGGCGGGACTTTTCTCGGACCGTAATTGTAATTAGGCTTCTCTGCAATATAGTTCTCTGCTAAAGGCTTGTCATTGACATAGACTCGTCCATTTCTGACTGCCACTGTTTCCCCGGGAAGACCGATTACCCGTTTGATAAAAGCCTCATTGAAGTGTTGCTCTTTAAGCGTTTCTGTTGGCGAAAAAACCACTACATCTCCTCGTTCTGGTTCCCTAAAGTGATAGCTAATCTTTTCAATAATCAAGCGATCGTTAATTTCTAAGGTGGGTTCCATAGAAGAAGAGGGAATATAGCGCGCTTCGGCGACAAAAGTCCGAATTCCAAAGGCTAAAAAAGCTGCGGTAACGATGGTTTTGGCGATCTCTAGCCAGGGATTTTCCGGATGGGTTTGAGCGGTTTTCTTCGGCTCTTGATTGAGGCTTTCTGTCATAGTGTTTTGATGACCAGCAAGTAAATAAAAACGATCGAGTAGAATGAGTGGCGACAAAATTTGTATTTTAGTTTAGCGATCCCCCTGTCAACAGGAACTTTAAAGTATCATTGATTTTTTGGAACTCATACGCTTGGATAGCTCGCTTATGTTACTAATTCGCCAGTCCCGAATTCTTTTGCCTAACGACGAGTTTTTGATAGGAGACGTTTTAACTCAGGCTGGCAAAATTGTCCGGATCGCATCGGAAATTCCCGATACCGATGTTAGTACCATCATAGACGCAACGGGGTTAACTTTGTTGCCCGGAGCGATTGACCCCCAAGTCCATTTTCGAGAACCTGGATTAGAGCATAAAGAAGATCTGCATACGGCAAGTCGCGCCTGTGCCAGGGGGGGCGTTACCTCTTTTCTGGAGATGCCTAATACTCGCCCCTTGACAACCACCCAGGCAGCTTTGGACGATAAGCTGCAACGGGCTGCCCAGAAGTGCTTGGTCAATTATGGTTTTTTTATTGGGGCAACCCCCGAAAATTTGCCGGATTTGCTAGAAGCAAAACCGACGTGCGGCATCAAAATTTTTATGGGTTCCATGCACGGTCCTTTGCTAGTCAGTCGGGAAGAAGAATTAGAACCAATTTTTGCTAAAGGCAAGCGTTTGATTGCCGTTCATGCCGAAGACCAAGCAAGAATTGACGCTCGCCGCCAGAAATTTGCCGGAATTACCGATCCAGCCGTCCATTCTCAGATTCAGGACGAACAAGCAGCCCTCAACGCGACGAAATTAGCCATCAAACTCTCTAAAAAATATGAGCGTCGCTTACATATTCTGCACTTATCGACTGGGATAGAAGCCGAATTTCTCAGACAGGGTAAACCGAGTTGGGTGACGGCAGAAGTAACGCCGCAGCATTTACTACTCAATACAGAGGCCTACAAAAAGTTGGGAACGCTGGCGCAAATGAATCCTCCGCTGCGATCGCCCGAAAATAACGATATCCTTTGGAAAGCTTTGCTAGATGGCGTTATCGACTTTATCGCCACCGACCACGCGCCCCATACCCTAGAAGAGAAAGCCAAAGGCTATCCCAATACGCCGTCGGGAATGCCAGGAGTCGAGACTTCTTTGCCCTTGATGCTGACACAGGCAATGCAGGGACGCTGCACCGTCGCCCAAGTCGTCAATTGGATGTCAACGGCAGTCGCTAAAGCTTATAAAATTCCCAATAAAGGCGCGATCGCACCGGGATACGATGCCGATTTAGTCTTAGTCGATTTGGAGACTTATCGTCCCGTTCTGCGGGAAGAGTTGCAAACTAAATGCGGTTGGAGTCCCTTTGAAGGCTGGAATTTAACTGGCTGGCCCGTCGTTACGATTGTTGGGGGTCAAGTGGTTTACGAACGGGGGAAATTTGATCCCAACGTGCGAGGGAAGGCGTTGCGTTTTGAGGAGTAACCGAGATGATTTTGAATGAAAGTTTGTCTCTCAGGCACGGCGATTGGCAAAATTGATAGGCGATCGAACGAGTCGATCGCAGGAGTACCGAGCGGACGCGTCGGTTGCTAAGTAGGTACTTTTATTATCGCTCCAATGCGATCGCAGTCTCATTATGACCGCCGAAGGATGTTTAATAACAATAAATTCATCGAAGATTGCTAATACGCGATCGTTATTGTTCTCTCTAACACGAAGACTTTACCTTTACTTTATATGATATGTTTGAACAAATTTTTATCTCCAACCCCGATGCAGAAAAGCCCACACCGATTCGTCCTCGCAAAGGAGTTATCATCGGTGCGGGTCAAGTAGGCATGGCTTGCGCCTATTCGATGCTGATCCAAAACTGTTTTGACGAACTAATCCTGCAAGATATTGCTAAAGAACGGGTCGAGGGAGAAGTCATGGATTTGATGCACGGGATGCCTTTTATTTCCCCTACCTTTTTGAAAGCAGGAACGGTTGCCGATGCAGGGCAAGATGCAGATATTGTAATTATCACTGCCGGAGCCGCGCAAAAACCAGGACAAAGCCGTCTCGACCTGGTAGAACGCAATGTTGCTATCTTCAAAAAGATTTTGGATGACGTGGCACGATACTGTCCCAACGCCATCTTGCTAATCGTCACCAATCCGGTCGATATCATGACCTGCGTTACCCAAAAACTCACTGGATTTCCCAGTTCGCGGGTAATAGGTTCGGGAACGGTGTTGGATACGGCGCGTTTTCGTTCTCTACTGGCAGCAAAACTGGATATCGATCCTCGCAGCATCCACGCTTATATCATCGGGGAACACGGCGATAGCGAAGTTCCCGTCTGGAGTACCGTCAACGTCGCTGGCATGAAACTTCTCCCAAGCGACTGGGAAAGTCTTTCTATCGACGAGCAAAAAGAATTATGCGCTATCTTCGATCGCGTCAAGAATGCCGCCTATGAAATTATTCAGCGTAAAGGTTATACTTCTTACGCGATCGGTTTAGCCGTTACCGATATTGTCAAAGCGATTTTGCGCTCTCAAGAACGCATCTTGACGGTCAGTACTCTAGTACGAGGACTGTACGGCATCGACGATATTTGCCTGAGTTTGCCAACCGTCGTCAATGAAAAAGGAGCGATCAAAAGAGTCAAATTAGCTTTGAGCAAGACAGAAGAAACGCAACTGCAAAATTCGGCTAAAGTTTTGCACGAAGTTCTCGCTAAGCTCGACCTTTAAAGGATAGACAATATTCAATAAAAATCATTGATAAGAAGGACAACCCATAACCGTAAAATAAATTCATGAATTTTCTTACCTTTGTTTTACTGGTAGCGGGACTAGCACTGTTAGTCGTTGGCGCAGAGTTATTAGTGAAGGGGTCTTCTCGCCTAGCTGCCATGGTTGGGATTTCCCCCTTAGTCATCGGATTAACTATCGTTGCTTACGGCACTAGCTCGCCCGAAATGGCGGTGAGCATCATTTCTAGTTGGAACGGTAAAGCGGATATTGCTTTGGGTAACGTAGTTGGGAGCAATATTTTTAATGCCCTATTTATTCTTGGTATATCTGCCCTAATCGCGCCGCTAACCGTCGCTTTGCAACTCGTTCGTTTGGACGTGCCGATTATGATTGGCGTATCCGCCCTAACGCTAATATTTGGAGCCGATGGCAAGATTAGCAGAGTAGACGGCATGATTCTCTTCATCGGCGGCGTACTTTATACGATTTTCCTAATTTATCAAAGCCGCAAGGAACGCGATCGCGAAATTCAAGAAGAGTTTGCCCGGGAATACGGTCAATCGATCCGTTCTTCGGTAAAAGCGGGGTTGGTCAATCTAGCGCTCATTGCAATCGGTTTGGGACTGTTGGTACTGGGTTCAAACTGGCTGGTGGAGAGTGCAATTACTATTGCTAAGATATTGAACGTCAGCGACCTAATTATCGGACTGACGATTGTAGCTGCTGGAACGTCTCTTCCAGAACTAGCTACCTCTGCTATTGCCAGTTTTCGAGGCGAGCGAGATATTGCCGTCGGCAACGTCGTCGGTAGCAATATTTTTAACATTCTGGCAGTGCTGGGCTTGTCCGCCACCGTCTCGTCAGATGGCATTAACGTTTCTAATGCCGCCCTGCGGTTCGATATTCCGGTGATGACCGCCGTGGCTATTGTTTGCTTGCCCATTTTCTTTACGGGTTACCGAATTGGTCGAAGAGAAGGCTTGCTGCTTCTCGGCTACTACATCGCCTACGCTGTTTATCTGTTTTTGAATCAGACCGGGCACGCAAGCTTGCCCATTTTTAGCAAAGCGCTAGTCTTCGTCGTGATTCCGCTGACGATTTTGAGTTTAGCAATCTCGACCTCACAAGCCCTACATCGGCAGCGAGAGCGTAAGAGTAAAAGAAGCGGAACTTAAAGAAGTGTTAGAAAGTTTATTTGGTCTGAAAAATATTTTGTACCATCTTTTTGTCTGTATTCATCGCAGCGCGCTCCAACTCTGCGATCTCATTAGCGTCTAGTTGCCAACCCAAAGCACCGAGATTTTCCTTTGCCTGTTCGACGGTTTTTGCACCAGGGATGGGAATAGTTCCTTTACAGATACACCAATTAATGGCAACCTGCGACATAGTTTTGTTTCGCGATCGCGCGATCGCTCGCAAACACGACAAAAGCGGTTGAATTCCCGGCAAAAGCTGCCGAAACAGCAACCCTCGGATACCTTTTGGAAACGACCCCTTCTGAGAATATTTTCCTGTCAACAATCCCAACGCTAAAGGACTGTAGGCGATTAGTTTGATTCCTAGTTCGTCGCAAACCTCCTTGAGACCTAGTTGGGTAACGGGATAGGTAGAGAGGAGCGAGTATTGAACTTGCAGGGTGGAAATGGGAACGCCGCGATCGCTAAACTTTTTATACGCCCATCTCAGTCTTTTGGGTCCGTAATTGGATAAACCCACTCCCTTGACCAGTCCTTGCTCGTAGAGATCGGCAAGACCATCCAAGAGCGCTCCCTCCTGCCATGGCGCATAATTGGCTGTAGACCAATGCATCTGCACCAAATCTACGTTTCTGCCCAATCGCTTGGCAGAAGAC
This sequence comes from Hydrococcus rivularis NIES-593, assembly GCF_001904635.1. Taxonomy (GTDB): domain Bacteria; phylum Cyanobacteriota; class Cyanobacteriia; order Cyanobacteriales; family Microcystaceae; genus Hydrococcus; species Hydrococcus rivularis. The sequence goes on along the minus strand of NZ_MRCB01000029.1, from coordinate 26,733 downwards.
TTACAAGCCGACACCATCGATTGGCGCGTCAATCTCCAAGGATAAGCGGCAAGCTTGGTGGCAATGCAAATATTTTCTTTGCCAGCGCCCAGATATTCCTTGGCAAAGCGTCCTAGCAATAACTCGCTTCTCCCATTCAATCTCCCAGTCCCATAAGAATCGCCCGTATCGAATAAAGTCACGCCCCTGCTGACACAAAGATCGAAGACGGCTTGCAATTGCTCGTCCATGCTTTCATCGTATCCCCAGAGCAAGCGGTTGCCCCATGCCCAAGTTCCGCAGCCCAGGGTTGGGAGGGAAAGTTTTTGGCTTGCGTACATCTTAACTCGTTGTAGTTCCTTTACACAAAATACGGACAGTAGAAAGCCAACAGGCTTTTAGCTGTTGGGACGGCGCTTTGTATGGCGACGCAGATTCGCCATCCGCGCCTCATGAATGCTACTCGGCACATTGTATGATCCGTACAAGGTACTCCGCCAAGTGAGCGGCGGAACCTGAAATGCACTTCGTCAATTTTTCCCTTGAGCAGCAATATATTTTTCTATCGTACTGCTAGATACGTTGCCAGCACTAGAAACAAAATCACTTCTTGTCCACGTACTAGGCATTTTCTTTAAATAAGGAAGAAATTAACTACTAAAATTCATCCCGCATTTAGGCAACGCCACAAATAACTTCTCTTGGCGTGTTATAACTGTAAAGGTTTTTTAAGCTTTCTAAGCTTAAAGACCCAAACAGCATTCGCGCAAGCGCGCAGCAAATTTCCTTGCTAAGTGCCTCGGTGAACTTGGCAGGGATTTTTACGAGGGTTTGTGCGATCGACACGCTTATTTTCCTATGGAGATTTCGTCTACTTCATGAGTGCAACGACAGAAAAATTTGCTAAGGCGTCGATTCCTTCAGTCAATGCCGACATTCAACTGAAAGACATCATTAAAACTCTACCGCGAGAGTGTTTTCAAAAAGATCGCCGTAAAGCTTGGTCATTCCTTTTTATTAATGTTTTAGCCGTCAGTCTTGGATACGTTGGCATTGCCACCCTACCTTGGTTTCTCTTACCTCTTGCTTGGATTTTTACGGGAACGGCTTTGACAGGATTCTTTGTACTCGCCCATGATTGCGGACATCGCTCCTTTGCAAAACGTCGTTGGGTCAACGATTGGGTTGGGCACATTATGACGCTGCCGCTGATTTACCCATTTCACTGCTGGCGCATCCTTCACGATCGCCATCACCTTCATACCAATAAGTTATTGATAGATAACGCATGGGATCCTTGGACGCTAGAGGATTATACTCAGACGAACCCCTTCGTGCGAAGATTTTACCAAGCCTTGCGCGGACGCTTTTGGTGGCTAGGTTCGATCGCGCATTGGGCAGTGCTGCATTTCGACTTATCCCAATTCCCAGAACGCGATCGCGCCAAAGTCAAAGTGTCGATCGCATCTGTCGTCATCTTTGCTGCCGTTTTCTTTCCTACTCTAATCGCGACGACTGGCATCTGGGGCTTCGTTAAGTTTTGGCTGTTGCCTTGGTTGGTATATCACTTCTGGATGAGTACTTTTACATTAGTGCATCACACAGCACCCAACATTCAGTTTCGTCCTGCTGAAACCTGGAGTGCCGCAGAAGCTCAATTAGCCGGAACCGTTCACTGCACCTATCCCCGTTGGGTGGAGTTTCTGTGTCATGATATTAACGTACACGTGCCACATCATATCTGCGTTGCCATTCCCTCCTACAATTTGCGAATGGCTCATGAGAGTTTAAAACAAAACTGGGGCAGCCACATTCAAGAAAGCAAGTTTTCTTGGGCACTAATGAAGGAAATAGGCGATCGCTGTCATCTCTATCACCCCGAAAAAGCCTATCAATCCTTTAAGGACATCCAGAGATAGCGATCTGACGGAGCGATCGCAGGGATTTGTACGATCGCTCTTGCATGAGTTAAATAGAATTTAGAATTAAAGATATGTATGCGATCGCGGCTGTGCTTCTCAACTTGGCATTGAATAGCCTCATCAACTCTTCGGAAAGGCGATCGACTAAAAATCTCGGCGCGAGTGCCCAGAGTGCAGCAAGGGAGAAGCTATTAGGGATAAATTGAGATGAAACACATCGAAGGGACTTTTCAAGGCGCTGGAGGACTGAGCCTCTATTACCAAAGCTGGTCTCCCCAGAATCGAGCTAAAGCCATTGTGGCTATCGTACACGGACTTGGCTCCCACAGCGGACTATTCGACGATGCGGCGCGGTATTTAATTGGGAAGGGTTACGGGATCTACGCTTTCGATCTGCGCGGTCATGGACGGTCGCCCGGACAGCGAGGTCATATCAATCGCTGGGCTGAGTTCCGAGAAGATTTGAGTGCTTTTTTGCAGCTGATTCGAGAACGAGAACCGGACTGTCCTCGTTTTCTGTGGGGACATAGTTTAGGCGGCGCGATCGCGCTAGACTATGCCTTACGATTTCCAGAAGGCTTACAAGGGATCGTTGTCACGGCACCAGCAATAGGAAAAGTGGGAGTCTCGCCGATAAAAATGGCGATTGGACGGCTGCTTTCGCAAGTCTATCCGCGCTTCAGCCTGAAACTAGGCATCGATCGCGATGCCAGTTCTCGCGACCCGAACGCAGTCTCTGCCTATGCCCAAGACCCTCTTCGACACGAATACGGCAGTGCCCGACTCGCTACAGAATTTTTGCAGACCGTCAATTGGATACAAAGTCACGGCTCGGATTTGCGCCTTCCTTTACTCATGCTCCACGGCAGCGCAGACCGAGTGACGCATCCAGACAGCAGTTGGGCTTTCTGCATGCAAGTGACTTTCCCAGATAAAGAATGTTACGAATTACCAGGCAGCTATCACGATCTCCACATCGATATCAACCATTATGAAGTGTTCGCAGATTTGGGAGAATGGCTAGAGCGGCATTTGCCGGGAGCTACCAATCATCAGCCACTAGCCCTTTGTGTCTCAAAATTGCCTAGCAATCGAAGTTTTCAGCCCTCCTGGGAACAAGGAACGATCGAGAAAAAAAAATTCTTTCTTATTCCTTCTTTCCTATTGCTTCGCCGATTGTAAAGCAACTCGATACAATTTTGGCGATCTTCTCAATTGATAAGCTACAGTAAGATTACGTACAAATTTACTGATATAACAAATAAGCTTGGCATGGCAGTGCTGAAGCCTTAAAACCCTTTTATTGTGTCCTTAATAGATACCAAATTAAAAGGAGAAACTAAAATTGCACTGGACTTGAGTAGCAAAAGTCGGTATTTAATAGCTGCTGAGTCCGATCGGTTACTTTTTTAGATGGTCGTTCGATCCCTTTCGAGCGACATAAAAACGAAATAATTCAATTCACAATAACGACTGAAAGCAAGACAAGTTGCATTAGAAGTTTGAAATAGCTTTTAATGCGTCAATCCCGCTCTATCAAAAAGGCTTCGACTGCAAGCAAGGCTCAAATTAAAGAATAACCGTTAGCGAGGGGAAGAGTTTTAAGCTCTTCTAGTTTGAGATGTTGCGGTTTGATAAGACTTACAAAGCTCCCCCTAACTCTGGAAAGGCAATCTTGGGGAGAACTTTGCCTTCCTTGCTCGATGAGGGATGCGATCGCGCTCCTAACGATCGCGCCTTCAATCAATGGAGTGAAGCAGGGTGGGAATCGCTCTCCAATCATGCCTTTCGGAGTGCAGCCGAAGAGGTGGCACTCGGTTTGTTAGAGTTGCCCCTGGACAAGGGCGATCGCGTTGCTCTGTTAATGCACAGCGATGTTAACTTTTGTTTAGTTGATATGGGTTGCTTGCTGGCAAACCTAATCGACGTACCGATCGACCTCACCCAGACGATCGAAAACATAATTTTTATCATGCAGCACAGCGAGGCAAAAGCGCTCGTTGTCTCCAACCTCGATTTGCTCGATCAAATCGTTCCTTACTTGTGGGATGCATCGACTCTTAAAATTGCCATCATTGCCGACGTTCCCACCAATTGGCAGCAATTGCGATCGCAACGGTTAAGCGATCGCAATGAGGCAACCCAGGAAACGAGCGATGTCAAGGAAATCCCTGTCACGGAATGTTTGGTGATTCCACAACTCCTCCATCGCCCGCGAGTCGATCGCCCTTGTCTGGAATTTCCGCCATGCATCCAACTCCTTTCCTTAGAGGAGGTTCGTGCCAAAGGTCGGGGTTGCAGTGGTGAAACCCACAGACAGCAACTGCGAGAGTCGCTGGAAGCGAAAATGCTAGCCACCATCATCTATATTCCCGGCTCGACGGGACAACTTCAGGGCGTTATGCTGACCCATGAAAACCTTTCTGCAAGTTCGTTGGCTGCGTTTACCAGTATTCCCGATTTGGCATTGGGAGCAAAAGAAGTTGCCCTTTCATTTTTGCCGCTAACGCACGTTTTTGCCCGTACCTTTGTCTACGGTCACATGAACTACGGGCATAGCATCTATTTTTCAAGCCCAAATCGGGTTATGAAGCATCTTATGGAAGTGCGACCGACGCTTTTTGCTACGGTGCCTCTGCTACTGGAGAAGGTTTACCACCATATCTTAGAAAGAGCAAGCAAACAATCAACGCGAGAAACTGTAGGCAAGAAAAAACGAGCAGCTAAGAGAAAATATAGTACAGCAACCTTACAAAGGTGGCTGAGGGCGAGAAAAGCGACGAAACGGCATATTGGGTGGTTATTCTCTCGTTTTAGCGTCTTTAAGATCGAGCTGCAATTCCTCCAAAATGCCCCGATTCAAAATATCGTTAACTGGGCGCTAAACCTAGCAAAACAGTACGAATTGGGACGAAAACCCAAGGCACTGTACGCCTTACAGCTTAAAGTAGCCGATCGCCTCGTCTTCTCGAAATGGCGATCTGTATTCGGAGGTCGTCTCAAATACCTGATTAGTGGAGGGGCAGCCTTAAAAGCCGGGATAGCTAACTTATTAGCAGCAGCCGGGATTATCATCCTACAAGGCTATGGTTTGACCGAGACGAGTGGGGCAGTTGCCTGCAATCGAGGGCAATTCAACCGGGCGGGAACCGTAGGCGTGCCCTTGCCTGGGGTAGAAGTCGCGATCGCAGAAGATAAAGAAATTCTCGTCAGGGGACCTTGCGTCATGCAAGGCTACTACAAAAAAACCGAAGCCACTCAAAAAGTCCTCGATGAGGATGGATGGTTGCATACAGGCGATTTGGGAGAATTTGACGAAGACGGTTTTCTTAAGATTACCGGTCTCAAGAAAAGTCCCTTCAAACTCTCCACAGGCAAGTACGTGACCCCAGAACCGCTGGAGGGCAAGCTAGAGAAATCTCCTCTAGTCTCAAAGGCGATCGCGGTAGGTGCCGAACGAAAATTCTGCGCCATGCTGATTTTCCCCAATCTAGATGCTTTGCACGAGCAAGCGCGAGCGATCGGACTCAACTTACCGACTGAAGCGCTTCTAAAGCATCCATGCATCCTTGCCCTCTACCAAGCCCTGGTAGACGAAGCCAATTGTCATCTGCCTTACTGGTCTACGGTTAAGCGCTTCAGTCTCGTCAACGCGACTTTAAGCGTTGAGAACGAAATGCTGACACCAACGGCAGAGGTTAGGCGTGCCAAAGTAGTCGAAGCATTTGCCAAGGAAATTGAGGCTTTGTACGCAGAGGAGACAACGCAAAGAAAACGTGACACAGAGGTACGGAAAATCGATGAAAATCCCATTCCAGAAGAGTTTCCATGTCCTTCTATTCCCACCGATGCTTGCCCAGTCTATGCGCGATCGCTCAATCATTATTAGGTCAGAAGGCAGAAGGCAGAGGAGGAGAAATCACTAACTACTAACCACTAACCAATGACCAATGACAAAGGACAAATGACCAATGACCGATCAAAACATGTGGAAGCCATTCCGAACAGTTGCCGTTCTCGGTGCGGGCGTGATGGGAAGCCAAATCGCGGCTCATCTCGCCAATGCGGGGATGACAGTTCATCTGCTCGATCTTGCTGCTGAGACGGGCAAGAAAAACGATTTGGTAGAAGCCTCCTTCAAAAAGGCTCTCAAATTATCTCCACCGATTTTATTTACCGAAAAAACGGCCCGTCGCATTATTCTAGGCAATTTTGACGAACACTTTCATCGCCTTGCCGAGGTCGATTGGGCGATCGAAGCGGTAGTAGAAAATCTGGAAATCAAGCAGCAGTTGATGGAACGATTGGAGAGTGTCGTCCGCGAAGATACCGTCATTTCTACCAATACTAGCGGGTTGCCCATCGGCGCGATCGCCAACGGGCGATCGGATGCCTTCCGCAAACGATTCTTGGGCACGCACTTTTTCAATCCGCCTCGCTATCTCAAGCTACTCGAACTCATTCCCACACCCGATACCGATCCGCAGGTACTCGAACGAATGCAGTGGTTCGGGCGGCTGCACCTGGGGAAAGGGGTAGTAGTGGCGAAAGATACCCCCAACTTTATTGCCAATCGCATCGGCATGTACGTGACGATGCAGGGGATACGAGCCTTAGAGGAAGGATATACCATTGAGGAAATCGATACCTTGACGGGCGCGATCGCGGGACGACCGAAGTCGGGGACGTTCCGGACGATAGATTTAGTGGGACTCGATACCCTAGTCTATGTTGCCAAGCATCTCTACCCCGCCATTCCCCACGATGAAAGTCGCGAGATCCTTCGCGTCCCCGAACTGCTGGATAAACTTGTAGAGGCTAAGGCACTCGGCACCAAAACAGGTCAAGGCTTTTACAAAAAGCAAGGGCAAGAAATTCTCTCCCTCAATCGGGAAACTCTCGCCTACGAGCCAGCGAAACCCCTGAATTTGGGCGATATCGATGCTATTGCTAAAATTCGCGATTTAGGCGATCGCCTGCGGGCACTCTATCGCGATCCGGGGCGTGCGGGTGCTTTCTTCCGTCGCTCCACCTTAGAAATGCTGGGCTATTGCGCTCGCCGCATTCCCGAAATTGCCAACAGTCCCGCCGAGATCGATCGCGCCATGCGCTGGGGATTCAATTGGGAACTCGGTCCCTTTGAAATCTGGGATACTCTTGGGTTCGATGTCGTCCTGGCAGATATGGAATCGGCTAGAATCGCCGTGCCAGGATGGGTCAAAAAAATGCGCTACGAGGGGATAACGGGCTTTTACCACACCGAAATCGGCAAGCACGAAGGCGCAGAGCGAGAAGTCTGTCGGGGTGAAGCCTGCTTCACATCTGGAGTGGTCATGTCCGATCGCGTTCCTATCCTGCTAGAAACGCCTATAGATGAAATCCATTTAGGCGTTATTAAAGCCGACTCAAACCGCACCCTTTGGCAAAACCCAGAAGCCGCCTTGCTGGACTTGGGTGATGGGGTAGTCTTGTACGAGTTCCGCTCCAAAGGCAATACCGTGAGCCAAAAGGTAATAGAGGGATTAGCCGAAGTGCTCGATCTCCTCGAAACTAGGGAGTTTCGCGGCATGGTTATCGGCAATGGCAGTGCTAATTTCTCCGCTGGAGCCAATCTCGCAGAAATGGGAAGGGCAGGGCTGTCGGGCAATTTCGACGCGATCGCAAACCTACTGGTCAAGTTTCAAAACCTGATGCAGCGAATTCAATATTTCCCCAAACCCATCGTCGCTGCGGTGCAGGGACGGGCGCTCGGCGGCGGTTGCGAGGTAGTTATGGCATGTCCGCAGGTAGTAGCGGCGGCGGAAAGCTATATCGGATTGGTCGAACTCAGCGTAGGACTCATTCCTGCGGGTGGCGGTACGATGCGCATGGCAATTTGGGCGGCACAACGAGCCGCGACGGACTCTCCCGGCGATATCGCGCCTTTCCTCAAACAAGTCTTTGAAACCGTCGGCATGGCAAGGGTGTCCAATAGTGGCTACGAAGCGCAAGAGCTTGGTTTCCTTTCGCCTCAAGCAAGGATTGTCATGAATGGCGATCGCCTCTTATTTGTTGCCAAAGAAGAGGTGTTGCGCCTCGATCGCGAGGGCTATACACCGCCACCCGAACGCAAAGCCGTCATGGTGCTGGGTCGTCCTGCCAGGGCAATGCTAGAGCATGGCGCTTACATCTTACAACAAGGCGGATTCATTAGCGAATACGATCGCTACCTCGCCAGTCGCTTGGCTTATGTTCTGACAGGGGGAGATCTGTCCGTTCCTTCTTTAGTGGATGAAAACTACCTGCTGCAATTAGAGCGAGAGGTGTTTGTGCCCCTTCTCAATCAACCCAAAACCCAGGAGCGAATTGCTCACGTGCTGAAGACTAAAAAACCTCTACGGAATTAGTAGGACGCGGGGAGGGGAGAATTCGCAATTCGCAATTTGGAAGTGGGCATCTTGCCTACGCGAGCGGGACTTTCCTCAACAATGAAATTGTCGCTGTTACTGAAGCTGACGATTGTAGTGTGGGCATCTTGTCTACGCGAGCGGGACGCTCGCACTACAGGACAAATGACCAATGACCAAGGACAAATTATGAAAGAAGCTTATATTGTCAGCAGCGTTAGGACTGCTATTGGAAAAGCACCGCGCGGGACGCTACGCAACGTTCGCCCGGACGACATGGGAGCAGTTGTCGTTAAAGAAGCGATCGCGCGAGTGAAAAATCTCGATCCGGCACGCATCGATGATGTCATCTTTGGCTGTGCCTTTCCCGAAGCAGAACAGGGATTCAATCTGGGACGAACGATCGCTCAGCGAGCGGGATTGCCCGATGCGGTGGCAGGCTTGACAATTAATCGCTTTTGTGCATCTGGACTGCAAGCAATTGCCATGGCAACTGGGGCGATTATGACCGGACAGGCAGAGGTAGTAGTGGCAGGGGGAGCCGAATCGATGAGTTTGATTCCCATGGGAGGACACGATCTCTTGCCCAACCCAGATCTTCTGGCACAAAAGCCAGAGATATACATCACCATGGGCATCACGGCAGAAAACATCGCGCAGCAATATCAGATTTCTCGCGAAGAACAAGATGCCTTTGCCCTGCGATCGCACCAACGTGCCCTAGATGCTATTGAGAAAGGTCGTTTTGCCGAGGAAATCGTCCCGGTTACTGTAAAAGAAACGCACTACATCGATGGCAAACCGCAGTCGATGGAGAAAGTTTTTCAGGTGGATGAAGGTCCTCGTCCCGATACCAGCCTAGAAGCTTTGGCTAAATTGCAACCCGTGTTTCGCGTCGGCGGTACGGTGACGGCGGGTAACTCATCGCAAACTTCCGATGGTGCGGCAGCGACAGTCGTCATGAGCGATCGCATGGTTAACGAATTCGGCGTGCAACCCTTGGGGCGGTTGTTGGGGTATGCGGTTGCGGGCGTTCCGCCAGAAATTATGGGCATCGGACCGATAGAAGCGGTGCCGAAAGTCCTCAAGCAGGTAGGGCTGACGCTAGACGACATCGGTTTGATTGAATTGAATGAAGCTTTTGCCGTTCAATCTCTCGCTGTCATTCGCAAACTCGGTCTTAACGAAGATATTGTCAATGTCAACGGCGGTGCGATCGCACTGGGTCATCCTTTGGGATGTACGGGTGCGAAACTGACAGCCACCATACTCCATGAAATGAAGCGTCGCGGCATTCGCTACGGTTTGGTTACCATGTGCGTTGGCGGCGGCATGGGTGCAGCAGGGGTGATTGAGAATTTGTCATCTTCCTAAGTTAATCATTTGGGCTGATGCGGGAGCTTGAGACGCGGTGATGCGGAGAATTGATAGCCCATTTTTCTGGATGTGAAGCCATAATCACTAATTGGCTGAGTACTTCTTCACATCGAGAGTCTAATTCCAAAGCTGTCTCTTCCGTCAAATAACCGCATCTCAAGGCAATTTCAATCCAAGTCTGAGTTTCAGATGCCTCATTTTCAAGGTCATTGAGTTTACTAACAAATGCTGCTGGATATCTTCTTTTTCTCCAAGCTTTAGTATTCCCTCCTCTCATTCTCATATCGCTTCTTTCTCTCTTGTGTGCGTCCTCGTCTCTCCGCATCGCTGCGTCCTTTAAGTTTGATGATTTTAGCAGGGATAAAACTATGATTTCTCTTCTTTCGTTAGAAAATTACTTAAAAGCCTTCCTCACCTCCCCATTTCTCCGCGTCACCGCGTCTATCTACATGCCTATATTCCTATTCCTGTTTCTTTTCCTATTGCTAGGCTATATCGGCGTTCCTCTCTGGGTATGGTCGTTGTATTTGGCAGCAGTTCTTGCAGCGTTTAACGCACCCATCTGGGTCTGGATCGGTTTTGGCATTATGGCTGCTGTTTTGAATATTCCCGTGCTGCGGCGCACAATTATTACCTCCCAAATCGTTAAAAGCATCAAAGCACTAAAACTATTGCCAACCATTTCGGAAACGGAACGGGCGGCAATTGAAGCGGGGACGGTGTGGGTGGATGGGGAGTTCTTTTCTGGCAGTCCCAATTTCCAACGCCTCAACAGCGAACCCTATCCCCAGATTTCGCCGGAACTTCAGGCATTTCTGGATGGTCCAGTCGAGCAAGTCTGTCGCATGACAACCGATTGGGAAATTTACAGCCGCAAGGATTTTCCGCCCCAAGTATGGGACTATCTCAAACAAGAGCGCTTTTTGGGGGCGATAATTCCCAAGGAATATGGCGGGTTGGGCTTGTCCAGCTTGGATTACAGTACCGTGATGATGAAGTTGGCATCGCGTTCTTTTATCTACACGGCAACCGTCGGCGTTACCAACTCTCTCGGTCCTGCCAAACTGTTACTTCGCTACGGCACTCCCGAACAGAAGGAATATTATCTGCCGCGACTGGCGCGAGGTGAGGAAATTCCTTGTTTTGCCCTAACCGAACCCAATGCTGGGTCGGATGCAGCCAGTATCGTTTCAGAGGGGGTAGTGTTTAAAGGAACGGATGGCAAGCTCTATCTGCGCCTAAACTGGAAAAAACGCTACATTACTCTCGGCGCGATCGCAACTTTAATTGGACTTGCCTTTAGACTGCGCGATCCTGACAATCTTCTCGGCAAAGGGGAAGACGTGGGAATTACCTGTGCCTTGATTCCTGCGGATACGCCGGGAGTTGTGCTGGAAAGGCGACATGACCCGATGGGAGTGCCTTTTTACAATTCTCCTATCGAAGGGCATGATGTCGTCGTGTCTGTTGACCAGATTATCGGCGGTGTCGAACAGGCGGGGCAAGGATGGAAAATGCTCATGCAATCCCTAGCAGCGGGTCGGGGTATCAGCTTTCCGGCTACCTGTACTGGCATTGCTAAGCTAGTAACGCGAGTAACGGGGGCTTATGCAACGGTAAGGCATCAGTTTGGTCTTTCTATCGGTCGTTTTGAAGGCATTGAGGAACCTTTAGCCCGTATTGGCGGACTCACTTATCTGATGGAGGCTGGGCGGATTTATACTTGTGGCGCAGTGGATAAAGGGGAACAACCTGCGGTAATTTCTGCGATCGCAAAATACAACTTCACCGAACTGTCGCGCAAAATTATCAATGATGGCATGGACATTCTCGGCGGGGCTGGTATTTGTCGGGGACCGAGAAACTTGCTGGCAAATATTTACACGGCAACCCCCATTCCTATCACTGTCGAAGGCGCGAATATCCTCACTCGCACGATGATTATCTTCGGTCAAGGGGCGATTCGCTGTCATCCCTATATCTATACAGAAATCGAAGCGCTCAACCAGTCCGATGTTGCGGCTTTCGATCGCGCCTTCTGGCATCACCTCGGCTGGATGGTTCGCAACGGTTTCCGTGCCGTTCTCCTCAACCTTTCTCGCGGTTATTTGGCTCGTTCCCCAGTTTCTGGCGCTACAGCTAAATACTATCGCAAGTTGGCGTGGGCTTCGGCAACCTTTGCTTTCCTAACTGACCTAGCGCTCATTGTCTTCGGCGGTACGCTAAAGCGACGGGAAAAACTAACCGGACGATTTGCCGATGTTCTCTCTTGGATGTATCTGGGGACTGCTACCCTGCGTCGGTTCGAGGCGGAAGGTCGCCAACAGTCAGATCTTCCCTTAGTCCACTGGGCGATGCAGTATGCTTTTGCCCAAATTCAACAAGGATTTGAGGGGATTTTTAACAATCTGTCCGTACTTCGGGAACTTTTTGCTTGGTGGTGGCGACTGAATCCTATTGGGACTCAACCGGGCGACCAGCTTGGCAGCCAAATTGCCCAGATCCTGCAAACTCCTGGACTGCTGCGAGATAGACTCACCGCAGGCATTCATCTTCCTGACGATGCCAACGAAGCCTTGGGACGATTGGAACGCGCCTTCCTGCTGTCATCTCAAGTCGAGCCAGTTCTCAAAACTATCAAAGCTGCCATCCGTGCTGGTAAACTGTCGCCGCAGCAACCCGAACGGTTAATAGCAGCAGCTTTAGAGACTGGCGTCATTAGCAAGCAAGATATCGAGCTAATTCGCGAGGCAGAGGTTGCTCGCAACGATGCGATTCAGGTAGATTCGTTTACGTTAGAAGAGTATCGATCGGATGTCAAGCCGATCGCCGTGGCAACAAAAACTCCCGTACAGCAGCAAGCTAGATCGATGGGATAGTCGCCCCGTAGCAGCTGCTTCGATTGGAGTTGAGCCATGTTACAAAAAAAGTTCGTTAGAAAAAAGAGATCCTAAAATTAGCGCAAAGGCTCGTTTGAATGAGACAATAATTGCCTATGTGCATTTACAACATTTGTGTCAATCCGTAGCAATGAGTGTAAATTGGATTAGCCGTGCCGATCGCCTGAAAGCATTACCGACTTATGTTTTTGCTCGTCTTGACGAACTCAAAGCACGAGCGAGAGAACAGGGATTAGATTTGATCGATCTAGGGATGGGCAATCCAGATGGATTTGCGCCCGAACCAGTAATCAAGGCGGCGATCGAGTCTCTTGGAAAACCCCAAACCCACGGCTATCCTCCCTTTGAAGGCACGGCTAGCTTCCGTCGTGCTATCACGAATTGGTACAAACGTTGCTACGATGTCGATCTCGATCCCGATAGCGAAGCCTTACCCCTACTAGGATCGAAGGAAGGACTCACTCACCTCGCCCTTGCCTATATCAACCCAGGCGATCTCGTTCTCGTTCCCAGTCCTTCTTATCCGCCTCATTTTCGCGGTCCCTTGATTGCTGGCGGCAATATATATCCTCTCATTTTGAAAGCAGAAAAAGACTGGTTAATCGATTTATCTGCTATTCCAGAGGAAGTGGCACGACAAGCAAAGATTCTCTATTTCAACTATCCCAGCAATCCTACGACGGCGACTGCTCCTAGAGAATTTTTTGAAGAAGTCGTCGCTTTTGCTTGTCACTACGAAATCATGCTCGTACACGACCTCTGTTACGCAGAGTTGGCGTTTGACGGCTTTCAACCCACCAGTTTATTACAAATTCCCGGCGCAAAAGAAATTGGGGTCGAATTTCATACCTTGTCCAAAACTTACAATATGGCAGGCTGGCGCGTGGGATTTGTGGTCGGAAATTCGGACATTATTCAAGGGTTGCGCACTCTAAAAACCAACCTCGATTATGGCATTTTTGCCGCTATTCAAACCGCAGCCGAAACCGCTTTACAATTACCAGACAGTCATATTAAACAAGTGCAAGATCGCTATCGCGAACGTCGCGATTTTCTCATCCAAGGATTGGCAGAATTGGGTTGGAATATTCCCCCTTCTAAAGCCACGATGTATCTGTGGGTACCTTGTCCGATGGGCATCAATTCTGCGGATTTTGCCCTCGATGTTTTACAGAAAACCGGAGTCGTGGTGACTCCTGGGAATGCTTTTGGCGAAGGAGGAGAAGGGTATGTAAGAATTAGTTTAATTGCCGATTGCGATCGCTTGGGAGAAGCATTGCACCGTCTCAAACAAGCGGGAATTCGCTATCAACCCGAAGTGCTTGCTTAAAACTTCAGCATTGCGATCGCCTAAGAGATGCTCTCTGCTATCTCAAACAAGCTGCGCGATCGCTCAACAAAAACCTGACTCAATGAAAGATTGCGAATGCGTCCGCTTTCTACAAGAAATCCTCCCTAAATTACACTTGCGTTGGTCGGGGTTTCGGCGAGTGCGCCAGCAAGTCTGCAAGCGGTTAAAACATCGCATCAAAGAATTGGGACTAGAAGATTTTTCCAGTTACTCTGTCTATCTCGCTACTCATGCTGAAGAATGGTCGGTAGTGGATGCTTGCTGCCGAATCACTATTTCTCGTTTCTATCGAGATTCGCGGGTATTCGAGCAATTATCCCAGGAACTAATCGAATTGGCGCGGTTAGCTACCGAAAGGGGCGACAAAAGCCTGCGTTGCTGGAGTGCTGGCTGTGCATCAGGAGAAGAAGTTTATACGCTCAAACTCATCGAGCATTTCTGTTTGGCAAAAGCTCAATTCTATTTGCCCTTAGACATCATTGCCACCGATATTGACGAGTATATGCTCTCAAGAGCGAGTCAAGGTTGTTATAAACTAGGAACGCTCAAAGAACTTCCTCAAGAATGGATCGCAGAAGCTTTTACCATCGTAAGCGAGCAATATTGCATCAAGCCTACTTTTAAGGAAAGAATTCGCTTCGATCGCCAAGATATCCGCAAGGAAATGCCGAGTGGCTCATTTCACTTGATTTTATGCCGGAATTTAGTTTTCACCTATTTCGATTTAACCTTGCAATGGGAAATTCTCCAACAAATTTGCGATCGCTTGCTTGCCAATGGAATCCTCTTCATCGGCAAGCGAGAATCCTTACCTTCCGATTGGATTGAAGGTCAACTTTTGCCAGGATCGAGAGACGATCTTTATCGAAAAATCGGCGTTGCCCAATCCAAATACGAACGACGCGATCGATAATCGAACCAGATTTAAGTCGAATTGGGAGACAAACATTGCATAACGATTTTCCCAGGTTCATATTGTTATTATGCAACCCCAAAAAATCTCTCAGTCTATCGTTTAATCCATGAAGACTCGACTCAACCGTCTGGGAATTTTGTTTTTTATCAGTTTATTGTTAACTGGCGCGATCGCTCCGTATTCAAAAATTCAAGAAACCACTGCTGTCCCTGCGGTTGAGGCTAACTCTCAGATCTTAATTAAAGATGAGTTGTATTTTGGCACCTCTTTGCCACAGGGGAAACAAATAACGGAAGTTCAATGGCAGCAATTTTTGAATGACGAGATTACCCCGCATTTTCGAGAAGGATTAACGGTTTTAGATGGTTACGGACAGTATTTAAACTCCTCTGGAACGATACTGAAAGAAAAAAACAAAATGTTAATATTACTCTACGAACCCAGTTTTGAGAAGGAGCAAGCCATTCGAGCAATTATTAAAAAATATAAACAACAATTCGAGCAAGAGTCAGTTCTGCGCATTACCAGTAAAGTTCGGGCTACTTTTTAGCCAACTTTAAGATAGGCACTTTAAAATAAGTTTAGACAGAGAAAAAGAGTCTTAATAGTAAAGTACTCACCTAATTTTTTATTGATAAATCAGCTTTAGTAAAAAGTCATTCGGGTCGATAACATCTAGTCTCCATTTCATGAATCTCAACGTCGAAGTTCGAGGAAAAGGCTACCCAATTCTCTGCTTGCACGGTCATCCAGGTTCGGGTCGCAGCTTATCTGTCTTTACCAATTATTTATCAAAACGCTTTCAAACCATAGCGCCTGATTTACGAGGATATGGGAAAAGTCGTCCTAACGGTCACTTCGAGATGAACGACCATTTAACCGATTTGACGGCACTTTTAGATCGATTAAAAGTCGATCGCTGCTTACTTTTGGGATGGTCGTTAGGCGGAATTCTCGCTCTAGAATTAGCCCTCCAAGATCCCCAACGGTTTAGCGGTCTGATTTTGATTGCTTCTGCCGCACGTCCTCGCGGCAATCATCCCCCCGTAAGCCGGCAGGATTTGCTTTATACCGGAGTCGCTGGCATTATCAATTACCTCAAACCCGGATGGCAGTGGAATATAGAGGTTTTTGGGGTGCGATCGCTCTTTCGCTACCTCCTGTACCAACAAACTCCTCTCGCCTATCAATACCTCGCCTCCGACGGAGTTTCCGCCTATCTGCAAACTTCTAATGCCGCCCAAAAAGCGCTTTCTAAAGCGCTCAGATCGGGATACAATCGCTTGGGAGATCTAAACCGGATTGAAATTCCTTGTCTCGTACTCGCAGGTGCCGAAGATAAACATATTACGGCTGAATCGAGTCAGGAAACCGCTCAACATCTCAAGCATTGTCACTGGCAATGCTATCCGAATACAGCCCATCTATTTCCTTGGGAAATTCCCGATCGAGTCCTTCAAGATATAGACAGTTGGCTGCAAAAGCAGCCTCAAGCGACCAGCAACGGCTGACATAACTTGTGTTCGAGTTCTTGCTCTTGTAGCTCTGTTGTTTGAATGGCACGAGTTATAATCGAACGGATATCCCATCCCGCTTCGTATTGCTGCATCCATTGTTGAGCTTGATTGCCCTCCCGCAGAATTTTCTTCACGGGCGAGAGAAAACAAGCGATACCCCGTTGTTTAGCAATTGGCAAGACTTCTTGATAAATTTCCTCGATCCATTCCCTAGCGAGAATTTTGCGACCGTCTTGCCAATGTCGGAGTTGCGCGTCCAGACTCCGATGGGCGGCAGCTTCTTCGTTCGCATTGGTAATAGCGATTAAATCTTCTGCACGAGTCGCCGCAGGCAATCGGCTCAGTTGTAGGGGATCGAGACTGGGATCTTGCAACAGTTGGGTGAGACGAGCTTCTAACAATGCCATCACTGCCAACAGAGAAATAGGATTGGTAATTAAATCGCAGATTCTTAATTCTAAGCGATTGAGACAGTAGGGACGGCGATCGCCATTGGGGCGCACTGACGACCAAAGATGGCGAACGTTTTGCATCGTTCCCTTGGCTAGTTGTTCTTCCGTCCAGCGGATAAAGTGAGCGTGACTCTCAAAGAGCGGGATCTGAGCAGGGGTTTTGGGAAAGATGTGCCAGCGAGTCGAGTGATAGCCTGTTGCTTTGCCGTCAAAAAAAGGAGAAGAGGCACTTAGGGCAAGATAGAGAGGGGCTTCGACGCGAATGAGGCGACAAGCTTGCAGTAAATCTTCTGGGTCGTCGATTCCTACATTCATGTGAATGCTGGCGGTGACGACCGTGGTTCCGTAGGTTTGCTCGATGTAGTCGTGATAGGGATTGTTGGGATCGGAACGGTAAAAGCGATCGCCCCCCCCCAAAGATAACGTGCTGCCGGGAATTAGCGTGTAGTTACCGATTTTTTGTAAATATTTTCTAAGCTGCCGTCGGGGTCGCAGGATGGCGCATAAAAGGCGATCGTAGCAACACAGTGGCGCAGTCGTATATTCTACGTTGCGACTGTCTGGCTCTCGTACAAATCCCTCTAGGTCTCTAACGATACGATCTGACAACCCGACGATGTCGCCTTCGGGAGTGCCAGTATACATTTCGACTTCAAATCCTTTTGATAGCAGCACAATGGTTCCTCAATCGCTAACTGGCTTGTAAAAACCAACACCATTGTACTGTTACAAGGTAGGTGCTAGAAATTCCTCCTAAGCGATATCTCGATCGGAGTACGATAGCTTGAGAGGATTGCTCGCGATCGCATTGTTCAACCCTCCTCCGACTCGATACTCCTCTCTATTTCGGTAAAGGGAATCAGCCAAACTACATCGTAGGGTTGTAAAATCACTTCTAGATTTTGCCCTTGCGCCATCCACCCTCTTCTACCGACTAAATCGTACCAATGACATTCTTTGACCCCTAATTCGGAGAGCGGAATCTCGATTTGACAAATTTTGTGAGTAACATTGGTTAAAGTGAGAATATGCTCGTCCCCATTGGGAGACGTTCGCCATACGATAAAAACATCTGGGGAAAGCCTAAAAATTTGTTGTTTCCCATTGGGATGAAAAGCACTCTGTTTGACTCGAACTTCTAGAAGTTTGCCCAACTCGCTTGCGAGCAGAGAAAGCTTTGAGTGTGGGTCTTTAAGGGCGATGATGAGGTCTTCTTCCTGAAGAACTTGACGGTTGATGTCTCGCTTAAATTTCGTTTTCCGAACCGTTTCAACATCGTTGCGCGTGCCAATTAGTCCGTGAAAATATATTCCCGGCACTCCTCGCAGTGCCAAAGCGATGCTTCTGGAAGCAACAAACCGTTTTACCTGAAAAGCCATGTCTTCGCGGCTATTATCTAGGTTGAGGGCGCTAAACCAAGTCGTGTTGATTTCGTAAGGCTCTCTCTTGCCATCGGCTCCCGTTCTATAGGAGACAAATGCCCCATGCTCTCTAGCTTTCTGGATAATAAAGTCAATCTCTGCTTGAGGTAAAATATCTTTGACCCCCATTAAACCAATCCCGTCATGGGTGTCAAGAATATTAAAAAACGTTGTCGTCGCTGAAGGATACTCTAGATCCTTTGCCCACTCGGAAAGAACCGTGGTATCTTCCTTGTAAAAGGTGTAGAGAACGAGCGGCGGCAAGGCAAAATTATAAATCATCTGAGCTTCGTCCGAACCATCTCCAAAGTAAGAGATATTGTCTTGATGGGGCACATTGGTTTCCGTAATCAGGGCAACGCCAGGTGCAACGACATTTAAGACATCTCGAAAAAGCTTGATGAGTTCGTGGGTTTGGGGCAAGTTAACGCAAGTCGTTCCCGGTTCTTTCCATAAATAAGTCGCAGCATCTAAGCGAATAATATCTGCCCCATGACGAACGTACAGTAGTAAGGTTTCGATCGTCCCCATGAGAACTTTGGGATTTTTGTAATTGAGATCGATTTGATCGGCAGAGAAAGTCGTCCAAACCCAAATAGGACCATCGATAGATTGATAGCGAGTCAAGACATCGGAGGTACGAGGGCGGACGATTTGCCGACGCTGTTCGGGAGTCAGTTCGTCGGCACAATGATAGACAATTGCCCAATCTTTATAGGCTCGATTGCCGCCAAGCATCTCCAGAAAAGCTTGACCCTGGGATGAGACATGGTTGAAAACCCCGTCAAACATCAATTGATACTGTTCGCCAATCTCTTCGATGTCCTCCCAAGACCCCAAACTCAGATTGACGGCGGTAAAATCTGTAATCGAAAAGCCGCGATCGCTTGAATAAGGGAAGAAAGGTAAAAGATGAATGGTGCTAAAGAGTCTATCGTAACGGAGAATGTCTCTGATAAATCTCTCTAGAGTTACTAATGGAGAACGACTGTTACTCCGTAAGAGATCCCCATAGGTAATCAAAATCAGATCCCGTTCCGTAAAACGGTTGGAGCGATCGAACTCTCGTTCGGCTGCGATCGCCTCCTGGTGTTTATAGGCATAGTAAACTTTGAGAATCCTTTCTAGTTCGGGCATCCAGCTCTTAGCTTCGGTTTCGCCGTAGAGGAAGCTAAGTCGAGCCAAGATCCGTTGTCGTTCCTGGGCGGAAATCTCTAAAAGGGGTCGAGTAAAATCTGGTTTTGAATTGTGGGGGATAAGCGCTCCGAGCCAGGGTTTTTGAAGCTTGCTGCTAGCATCAATTTTTCTGGAAGTCTCTTTTTTCATAGCCCTTTTTTATCTTTGTGCCTACGATTTTACCGGAGGGCGTTTTTCAGTAGGTCAAGATGTAGCAAGGGCAGAAATTTCCTTCAAGACTTTTAACAAATAATGAATCTCTTCGAGATGATTGTAATGTACCAGTCCAATGCGCACCAATCCACCACTCGCCTCAACGCCTAGTCGTTCGGTGAGATGGCGGGCATAAAAGTTGCCATTCCAGGTAAAAATCCCGCGATCGCCCAATGCTTTCGCAACTACATAAGGCGTATGTCCGGCGAGTCGGATGGCGACGGTTGGAGTTCGCCACGCAAAGCGATCCCGATCGGCTATCCCGTACAGCGTTAGTCCCGGAATTTGCAACAGCCCGGTTACTAACTGTTTGCTCAGTTCCCTTTCGTATTGTCGGATGGCTTCCATGGCTGCTACGAGAGCAGAACGGCGGCTTTCAACCGCTGGCGAGACGCGGCGACCGAGTTCGCTCAAATAGTCGATCGCCGCCACCAATCCGGCGAGTCCTTCGTGATTTTGAGTTCCGGTTTCCCAGCGCGAGGGAACCTCTTCTGGGGCAGGTCGTACCTTGTAAGGTCGCAAGCGAGCCAAATGTTCGCGCTTGCCGTACAAGATGCCGACATGGGGTCCAAAGAATTTGTAAGCCGAGCAAGCGAGGAAATCGCAGTCGATCGCGCGCACGTCGATCGCGCCGTGGGGTGCATAGTGAACGGCATCGATAAAAACTAATGCTCCCACAGCACGAGCCAATCGGACGACTGTTGCCACGTCATTAATCGTACCGACTGCGTTGGATGCATATCCCACCGCTACGATTCGAGTTCGCTCGTTAATTTGCCGCTCCAGATCGCTCGTATCTAAGGTACAGTCTTCTACCTTGACATCGACAAAACGGATGACAGCACCGCGTTCCTCTAAGGCTTGCCACGGGGAAACATTGGCTTCATGGTCGAGTCTGGTCACGACGATCTCGTCGCCGGGTTGCAACTGGCGACCGATGGCGCGACTGAGGGCGAAGGTAAGCGTCGTCATGTTGGCGCCGAACGCTATCTCATCGCGATCGCAGCCAAGGAAGTCGGCGATCGCTACACGAGCCGCTCTAATCAGTGCATCCGTCTGCGCACTCGTGGCAAAAGCCCCATGAGCATTGGCATTTGACTGAAGCAAATAGTTGCCGATCGCGTCGATCGTCGATTTAGGCACCTGAGTCCCACCGGGACCATCAAAAAAAATGACTGGTTGACCGCCGATTTTCCGATCTAGTGCGGGAAACTGCGCGCGTATCCATTCAATGTCAAGGTGCATGTCAATCACCCGTTATTAGTTTTTTTCGTTTCTATTAGCGATCAAACCGGGACAAGTGAACACAAAAACATCCCTAACTCCCTGTTGCTCGGTTGTCGGTTTGATAGGAGCAGTATAGTGGAAAAATTGGCGATCGTCGAATACTAATAGTTCGCCAGGATTGAGAATTTTTTGGAAAACTGGGCTGCTATTTTTATCTTTGTAAAGATAAGTTTCTCCTCCTTCAATTCCTTCCCGATTAACGCAGAATATTCCCACCAAATCTACCCCATCCCGATGAATTCCTTCAGGAGCTGGATTGCCAATTTGTCGAGCCGAAGTGGTCGTTCTAATTTGATGCACTCCAATTTCGTTAGCTGTAGAGCAAAGCTGACAGAAAGTAAAAAACTCTAAGACGATTTTTTTAAAGTCTTCAAGTTCGATCGTTTCCTCGTCTAATTCCTCGAACTCTCTGACTACGTCGCCTAGTAGGGGATTATATTCTTTACTTTGAAATAAGCAATTATGAGGTAGCTTGACTAAGCTCTTAGAAGAAACTATGAAGTTAGATAATCGTCTGAAACGGTAGTTTCCTTTTAAATAAGGATCGACAGGCAGATTGTTAAAAAATCTGTTCAGCCTATCTAGATTTATCTCATTGATGGTTTCAAGAGCGTAATCTGTAATGCAATTAAAAGTTTGAGTTTTTAACGAGAACGACATGATAATTGCCTCCTCTTTTTTGAGATAATTCAGCACCATTGAGCTGGTACTAACAGTGAGTTATTTAAATCCGGTCGAAGCCCACAATATTTTCGATCGCCTGCTTGGTGCGGGCATTTCGAACGCTCAATAAAACAAGCTCTGTCAAATAACGATTGTTTCTGTAATTCCAACAGAACCATCACTCGTCATTGAATAAAATCAAGTTTTCTAGCTAATTAAAATTAGTTTAATATTCTAAGTTATCGATCCCTTGCCTTAAATCAGAGCTTTTTTAAAGTTTATTTTCTTTTTGGTGGCTCTTAGTTTATACTTTTTCTTTAATTATAATCTTGAATTTTTAAAAGCTGCATTAAGTATTTATACCCCTAAACATTACCGAGAATAAATTCTTTCACTAACTAGCTTTTAAAAAAGCTTTTGAGGGAGAATTTTATCGTTTATCTATCTAAAGGAATAGAAGGAAATTATATCAAATCCGTTTAATTAGTCATAATATGTGTGTAGTGCTCCCGTCCCGCTCGCCAATCATTCTCGCTCGCCAATTATTCCCGAAAAGCGACTCCTGTTGGTCGCACTACTGGATATTATGGTCATTCAACTAGATTTAAGATTAGGCTCACGATGACGCAAGAGGTCTATAGCTGGTTGACTGACAAATCTTTGTTTCCTCATCCCTAAATCCCTTCTCCCACAAAGGGCGAAGGGACTTCAGGTCAAAGTCTTAACTTGAGAGCCCCTCTCCCAAATAGGGAGAGGGGTTGGGGTGAGGGCGATTTGAGTTGGGTCACTCAACCAGGATCTATAGTTCTCTTGAGAAGACTTAAGCTATGAGCTTGGGATTTAAATCCCAAGCGGGTAATGAATTGCACAGTTCGCCAGGAACTGAAGTTCCTGGCTCATAGCTGAAGTCCACTTAAGTGGACTGATTCTAACCGGATTTGATATTACTCGGATCGAATTCAGTTGAATCCTAAACGAGTCAAATTATAGAGATGGGTTTAGTTCTTAATAATTTATTGGCGAAAACCGCCTCTACGATAACTGTCTAATCATTAGAAGATTTTGGGCGATCGGCTTGATAGCGATCGCGCAGCACCCGACGCATGACCTTGTTAGAGGCGGTACGGGGTAACGACTCGACCAGGACGAGGTCATGAATCTTAAAAAGAGGGTTGAGAGACTGCCGGATTGCTTTCTGTAGAGAAGTCTTGAGCGCCTCTTTGTCCCAAGAAAAATTGTCTGCGACCACCGCATAGATAACTAACTGGTTTGGTCCACCTTCGGGCGGAGAGATAGCGATCGCGGCAGTTTCGCAAATGCCCTCCACCACACTGAGGGTTTGTTCGATCTCTGCCGAGCTAACCTTAATGCCGCCCAAATTCATCGTATCGTCAACCCGACCTTGAGCGCGATAGTATCCGTTGGACAATAACTCCATCTGGTCTCCGTGGCGACGCAGGGGAATGGAGATTAGGGGATAAGTAGGAGTATCGGCAAAATAGACCTCGTAGTGATCTCTATTTAACAATTCGTTAGAGAGTCCGATTGATGGGGGGATAATGAACACCTCGCCTTTGTTGGAAGGATAGCCGTCTTCGTCGAGGATGGCAACATCTAAACCCAGCGCTGGCGTGGAAAAGGTTGCAGGAGCCGCAGGCTGTACCAAAGTTCCCGTAATATATGCCCCGCCGATTTCGGTGCCGCCGCAGTATTCGATGACGGGTTTATACCCCGCCAGAGACATTAGGTAGAGCATATCTCGTGGATTGGAACACTCGCCTGTCGAGCTGAAGGCTTTAATGGCGCTCCAATCCAGTCCTTTCATGCAGGCAGTTGCTTTCCAAGCGCTCACTAGACTGGGCACTAATCCCAGCACGTTGACGCGAGCATCCTGGACGAACCGACCGAATCCTTGCTCGGTGGGAGCGCCGTAATAGAGGGCAATGGTGGCGCGATTGACCAAACTAGCGTAAATCAGCCACGGTCCCATCATCCATCCCAAATTGGTCGGCCACGCCAGTACCTCTCTAGAATGGATATCGTGGTGCAGGTATGCGTCAACCGCACATTTGATCGGAGTGGTTTGCGTCCAGGGAATGGCTTTCGGCTCTCCCGTGGTGCCGGAAGAGAAGAGGATATTGGTGTGGGCAGATGGACGGGCAGGAATGGGATCGAATTGTTTGTTGGGACTGAGAAACTCTTCCCAAGTACAATCGTCAGGACGGAGTTGTATCGATGAAGACGAATCCAGCGATAATACAATCGCTATGGGTGCTTGGGCATCGACGATTTTGGGATAGAGGGGTAACAGTTTGCCAGCGCGCAGGATATAGTCTTGGGTGAAAATCCCTTTTGCCCCAGACAGTCGCAATCGCGTTTTTATTTCGGCGGGGGCAAAACTGTCGGCAATAGAGACAACCACACAACCCGCTTTGACAATTCCCAGATAAATCGCCACGGACTCGGCAGTCATTGGCATGGCGATCGCGATCGCATCGCCGGGACGAAAGCCAGTCTCCACCAATCCATTGGCGACTCGGTTGCTCAGGGCGTTGAGTTCTCCATAGGTTAGGATGGAAAGCGAACCCCCTTCTGGCTGGAAAACAATGGCGGGGTCGTCTTCGGGTGCCTGAAAACAGCTCTCGGCGATGTTGAGGCGTGCCCCTACCAACCATTGAGGAAACTCCACACCCTGCGATAAATCGACAATTTGTTGGTATTTCTGCCGGAAGCGAATTCCTACTCGTTGGATCGTTTTGTTCCAGAACTCAGCGCGATCGTGCGCCGACCAAGTATGAAATTCCCGATAGGAACCTATGTTGAGATCGTTCATCAAAGCTGCGATATTGGTCGCCCGAATCTGCTCGTCGGAGGGAAACCAAGCTGGAGGAGGTCCTTGATTCGCATCCCAATCACAGAAGATGGTTTTATAGAGTAGTTCGTGCAGTGCAAAGGGATGGTCGGGTTTGAGGATTTGTTGAGAAATCTGCTGCCAGCACTCGGCGGCAGGCAGAGAGGATAGATACGGAGCGATCTGTTGTAGCATCGCGGCAGCTACGTTTTTTTCTATCCCGCAGGTGACAAGCTCCTCAAGTAACAGTTGTTTTGCCATCGCCATTCACCGCTTTCTTTCGCGATCGCGTGTAAGGGTTTATTTCCCATTGCTATCTTCCATCATGGCACAGCAGCAGGAATGAATCTGCCAATGGACACAGCAAATTGCCTTGGGTATTCCATCACAGACGAATGAAAACCCAGGCAAATTTACGAGTGTTTTAGCTATTGATAAACCAAACATAGACAGTGTTTTGCAAATTAGAGCGGACAGTTCTTAATCGTCTGACGGAGCACGTTGTCTTTAACCATCAACAGTCGTGCTGTCTGGATTAAGAGATCCTGCATCTGTTCGCGACTCATTTCCTGGACTGATTCTTCCATCAGTCTCAGTTGAAATTCCTGTTCTAAGGTCAGTTCAAACCATGAGCTATTCATAGCAGACCTCCTGCTAGCTGCGATAGGATCGAAGGTGTGAGGTAGAGCGATCGCTTACAATGCTTGCAAGCTGCTAGAACCCTACTAGCTTACGAGCATACATATTCCCTGTATAATGGTGTTGCTAATTCAAGAAAGCAAGGCAATCAAGTTCCAATATCCAAATCTATATCTATCTCAAATTCATAACTGAGTTTGAGTGAGTTCAGTAAGAGCCTTCGTTCTTCCTACCAAATTGCTGCGTTCGACCGTCACGGCTTTTTGGACTTGAGAAAATGCTCTTGAAACTTGTCCGGGATTGGGATTGTCAGCAGGCGCTTAAAAGCCTTTAGCTACTTGGTTTTACACTACCAAGTTACAGAGAAGAGCACTCATCACACGACCTAGTGATGAAGCTCTTTCCTCACTTATATGATTCTCTACACGACTGGGAATATTAATTCCGTAGATGAGTATCATACTTACTTATATTATATCCATAGCACCAAATTAGCGCTATGCAGCCAAATAAAGGCTATAGAAACGTTTACTCTCTTAAGTTTCATTTAGTGCTAGTAACGAAAGACCACTGCAAGGTTATCAATTCGGAAATGCTGGCACGCCTTCGCGAAATTATGACAGCAACCTGTCAAAAGTGGCGATGCCAGCTGGAAGATTTTTATGGAGATGAGAGTCATGTTTATCTGCTCATCGACTTCCCGCCAGAGGTACAATTAAGCAAGTTGGTAAACAATCTCAAGACAGTTTCCAGTCGCCTAATTCGCAAAGAATTCAAAGCCTGTATAGACAGCTTTTGCAAGGACGCATTTTGGCATGGTACTTACTATATTGCCTCTTGTAATGGCATGACGATCGAGCAATTGAAAGACTATGTCGAGCAGCAATCCTGGTTGAGTGACAAATCTTTGTCCCCTCATCCCTAAATCTCTTCTCCCACAAGGTGCGAAGGGACTTCAGTCTAAAGTCTTAAGTTAAAAGCCCCTCTCCCAATTTGGGAGAGGGGTTGGGGGTGAGGGCGATCGCGAAAACCTGAAAATTGGTATTATCTCGATATTTACCCAAAAATGCTCCTATATAGCGTGTAGATAATTGAAGGTTTACAAAATCGGTTAATGCAATCTTTGTTCGCATCTTGTTCCCCGATCGAGCGTGACAAATGTAATGATTTAAATATGACATTTATCCGATGTAGGCAAGCACTTCTTTTCGATTTTTCGATATTTTAAATTCAAGACTCTTGTGCAATATTTGAGCAAAAAAGTGAATTGCGCGATCGCGTAAGGTGGCTTTCATGTACGAGAAAATTAAAACTGAAATGAAAGCTTGGCTGAAAGACTACAACGATATTTTTCAGCTTCAGGAAGAGTTTCTTCTGTCTTTGTTGAATAAATTTAAAGACACCGCGATTGGAAAAGAAAGAGGTTATGCCTCTATCAAAAGTATCGAACAATTTCAAGAAATTATTCATCTACCTGCGGGAGAATTTGACCGCTATATCCTCACAAAAACCAAAGCGGGTGAATGGACTCTGGGTCAAATGAAGCTTCCCCATCTCACTGACCGTCAAGATTTTATTCGTTTCTTTTAATCGAAAGGTAAAGGAGTTTCCAAATTGTAATGGAGTTAAATAGTTACTAATTTTGTAGACAAATATCTACTCAAGCTTGATAAGGTTTAAACC
>NZ_MRCB01000028.1 GCF_001904635.1 Hydrococcus rivularis NIES-593 | reverse complement strand
CGATAACTCAAGGGCTACCGAAAGCCCCCGCCCTTTTAGGCGTGGGGTAGTTTACATCTCCTATGAGAAGCGTACTTTTTTACCGCTCCTCCAAGAAAGCACAAACCCAATAACGCCATAGCCGAGAGCGCGGTAGGTTCCGGTACGGTTTGGGTGACTCTTTGACGAACCGTATCTGCTATTAGCCGATGGGTAGCAGTGGTTGGGTGCTGATTGTCATAGTATAAGAAGGCTTTGGGGTCATTTGCCAGAGCCGAGCTACAGGCAAGCCAACCCGGAAGGTTATCGGAATCGACGGTCGGAAAGTTTATTCCCGTGCAGTTATCGGTGATATTTTTGTAACCGAACGAGCCTGGGTCGGACGCGATCCACGCGAATAAACCGTTAAAATCTACCGAGATAATGTTAGTCTGAGGGAACGAGCGACTTAATCGATCGAGGCTCTGCGCTAGGAGATCGTTATGCGCTTGAGTTAATAGATCGAGCTGTTCGGCAACTACGGAACCCTGAGCGCGAGCTAAAGGAGTCTTGCCCAGATTCGGCAGGTTAAGCGCGACAATATTGCGAGCGCCAGCATGAGCAAGAGTTGCGATCGCGGCTGATAAATTATTAACTGGTTCTTGAGGGTTGGTTGTCAAACCGCCTAAATAGTCATTAGCGCCACCCCAGAGGATGTATAGCCCGTTCTCGTCGGCAGTCCGTCCGTTAAGCAAGTTAAGGAATGTATCGACCTGCGTTGCCATGCCTGGAAAAGGCGGAGGAGCAATGTTGGCGCTTCCTGTAGTTGCACCAATAAAGGCAAAGTTAATGCCATCAGCGGGAATGCCACTATTGGGAGGCAGCTTAGTAATGGGTGCCGGGTTGAATCCCAAGTCGTCAGCGAGATATTCTACCCAGATCGGACCGTTGGAAGCCCGTCCTTGAAAATAAAACGGTTGGGGTGGAAACTCAGAGCCGCTAAGATTGTAGAAATTGCCAGGGTCGGAAAGACTATCCCCGAAGATAAAGAGCGAGTCGTAATGGGGGACTGCCGCCCCGACTGGTAGTGCAGATAAAGTAGTTAGAGCGATCGCGACTCTACCTACGGTCTTGAGATTGCAATTAAACTTCATAAGTGCTTTTACTGGTTAAAATTCTCTGAAATTTTTGAGATTAGGGAAATTTAATTGAACTTTTCTGCTTGCTGGGATATTATAGCGAACCCCGCTCTTTCCTCCGACGGAGTTTACTGGCACCAACTCTCTCAATTGAGAGATTAGAGCCTTTTGCAGAGAAGTTTTTCAGCAAACCAAGACGTGCTCGATCGCCCAAATCGTTGCTCATAATGGTACGAGCGACTATTGTATACTTTAAATTCATAAAGCACTAATCCAGATTTTTCCGCGTTTCAGATAGGATGACTATAGGTAAAGAAAACATGATTCATTATGAAGTTTAGATGAAGATTTTACTCGTAGAGGATGACGAGCGGATCGCTGACGCACTCCTAGAAGATCTAACCGACCAGCACTATGTTGTAGAAGTAGCCCATGACGGACAAGCAGCTTGGGATCTCGTCGATAGCTTTACCTACGATCTGATCCTGTTGGACGTGATGCTGCCTAAAATAGATGGAATCCATCTGTGCCGACGGTTGCGCACTCAAGGATGCACTACGCCGATCCTGATGCTAACAGCCAGAGATACAGTTAGCGATCGCGTTTTGGGACTCGATGCGGGAGCCGATGACTACTTAGTTAAGCCCTTTGACCTACAAGAATTATCGGCTCGAATTCGAGCCTTGATGCGCCGGGGTAGTTCGCCGCTTCCGCCCGTGCTGGAGTGGGGAGAGTTGCGTCTCGATCCAAGTACCTGCGAAGTTTCCTATGAAAACCGTTCCTTAACCCTCAGCCCCACAGAGTACCGCTTGTTAGAGTTTTTCCTGCGTCACGGTCGTCGGGTATTCAGTCGGGCGCAAATTCTCGAACAGCTTTGGTCGTTCGACCAAATTCCCGAAGAATCGACAGTGAAAGCGCACATCAGAAGTTTGCGACAAAAACTAGAAGCGGCAGGTGCACCTGCTGATTTTATCGAGACGGTATATGGTCTGGGCTATCGGCTCAAACAAAAACCTTAATGCAAACGCTTCAGTTATGACAGTTTTTTTGAATAGCTTATGACCGATGTTTCAAGATTTGCGCTGGCGACTTTTATTGTCCTATCTAACTGCAATGGCTACCATTTTGAGTCTTTTTGGGACGGGAGTCTATGTTTTTTTTAGTCGCAGTCTCTATCGCGAATTAGATAAGAAATTGCAAACGCTCGCTGAATCTGCCGTTCCGTCTCTTAACGAAGTCAAAGCCAAAAAAGAGCGGTATTTGGAGGATGTCGATCGCGTCAGTTGGGGCGAGATCCTCTATCGAGAACGACAGAGCGTAGAATGGTTCGATGCAGAAGGTCAGCCGCTCGTCTCTAAAGGAACGCTGAATTTAGCCCTACCGCCAAGACCCGGTTTTTGGACGATCGAGCGGATGCAAAGACCAGCACAAATTCGGACTTTCACCATCCCCGTCACCGAAGGGGACACCGAGGCGAATTCTCCTTCCCTAGAAGGCTATATTCGGGTCAGTCAATCGACAGAGGAAATCGAAGCGATCCAAAGCCAACTGCTGTGGGGAATGGGAATGGGGGCGGTAACGACCCTGGGATTGGTAGGTTTGGCTGGTTTCTGGCTGAGTCAGCGGGCGATCGAGCCAGTCGAGCAAAGTTTTCAGCGCTTAAAACAGTTTACGGCGGATGCTTCCCACGAGTTGCGCGGTCCTCTGACGGCGATTAAAGCCTCTGTGGACGTGATGCGCAACCATCCCGAACGCATTCATCCCAAGGATGCTAAAAAGCTATCGGCGATCGCCTCTGCTACCAGCCAGATGATCGAGCTGACGGAAGATTTGCTATTTCTCGCTCGCACCGATACGCCGAGTTCGGCGTTTGAGGGGGGACGCTCGCCAATCGCACTCAATACCATTTTGCAGGAATTAGTGGATTTGTTCGGTCCCTTTGCCCAAGAAAAGGGGGTGCAGATCGACTACCAAGAACTCGCTGCGGTATCGATCGACGGCGATCGCTCTCAATTGAGTCGTTTATTTTCTAATCTGCTGCGCAATGGCATTCAATACACGCCTTCCGGCGGTCGGGTGATACTTCGCCTCATGAGAAACAATCGCTTTGCCATCATTGACGTGAAAGACACCGGGATCGGGATCGCTCCCGAAGAACTGCCGTTCGTGTTCGATCGCTTCTGGAGAGCGGACAAAGCCCGCTCTCGTCGCGAAGGGGGTACGGGCTTGGGACTGTCTATTGCCGTCGCGATCGCCCAGCGTCATGGCGGAAAAATTACGGTCAACAGTCAGTTGAAAGTAGGGAGCTGCTTTACCGTATATTTGCCTTTGAATGCTGCCGCCACCTCTTCCCTTCCTGCTGGACAGCGGCGAGAATTGCCGCTTGAGGGAGTTCGCGCTCAGTCAATGCAAACGAGCAAGTAAAATATAACCAACCATAGGCAGATTCGGTTATGACAGTAAATACGCTATCAAAAGTCGCTAAGCCAACCTTGGCACGTCGACTCGTTATTCTAGCGCTATTGGCGGCATTTGGTGCTATGGCAGTTGGGTTCGTCAAAGAGATGGTCGCGCCAGTGACAACGTTTTATGGGGTTGACTTTCCGGCAGGGGAAGTTTCTTTCGCCGATACCATCGTCTCCTACGAGCCAGTTATTTATCTTAACGACGATCGCCTCCCCAACGTTCAAGAACCATTCAACAATGCCGTAAGCGCTTTAGGCGCTCCCAATTCGACTGACCCGCGACATCCTTTGGCTTCTCTATCGGCTCGTCACGACGTATCTCTGGGACTCGGCGGCAGCCTTACATTACGATTTACTAACAATGCCTTGACAGGAAGCGGCAATAGCGCTCTAGATTTATGGATTTTTGAAGCAGGCGAGAGAACCGAATCGGTCTTTGTCGAAATTAGCAAGGACGGGAAGACCTGGCATGCCGTCGGTCGGACGGATAAAAAACGCAGTGGGATCGATATCGATGCTTTTGGATGGGGGCCGGAAGACTACTTTGCCTATGTTCGTCTCACTGACGATCCCGAAGAGGGAGAACACGACGGCATCTGGAACAATGGAGAATGGGTTGGCTGGGGAGGTGCTGATATCGATGCAGTGGGAGCTATCTCTTCAGTTTCGCTGATTTCTTCGGTTTCCCATGCTTCTTCTTTTTCCATTCCGCTTTCTAGATTAATGTTATTTGTAATGGCGATTTTAGTAGCGGGAATAGGAATCGGTTATTTGGTCAATACGTTTCTCTTCGATAAGAAGAGTTCTAAACAGAATTTTTGATAGTTCGGTAGGCTCACAATAGTAGTAGGATGCTAAAAAGCGCACTCTACTACTAAAAAAATCGGCGGCGAACCACGACAGCCCCCGCACGGTGGAATCCACTAACTTTAATCTTTTTCCCTAAGCATTAATTACTGGCTGTAAAGATGACTTCTGGAAATTTAGCCTGCGCCTCAGCCATGCTGATGTGCTTGCCTTGGTTGCGGAGATCTTGCCAGAAATTAATCACTTCTGTGGCTTTGTTGAGGATCTCGATCCGCTCGTTTTCAGCGATCCAGTGTTTGGCTTCTAACTCTTCTTTTAGCTGTTGCCAAGCATCATTGCGCGGCCAAAAATAATATACAGTCAGAGGGCTTGTCCCTTTACCCACAACTTGGTCAACTGCGATCGCTACATTTTGATCCAACCAAAGCACTTTTAAAATAAATCGTGACTCCAATGACCCCTCCAAAAAAAATATCTCAATCTAATGTCGTTAAATGTACAATAGACCATTCTACCGCATGCTTTACCTTTCTGAATGAAGGCATCGCCCTTGAGTGCCTTCAGTTATCAGTTATCAGTGGCTCCTTTGGAGTGACTGAAAGTGGCAAGGGTGCCACACTACGATTGTTGTAGAGGCTCATGGCTTTGGCGATGCCTTCTTTTAGAGAAGTTTCTACGGCTTTGACGGCTAGATCGAGTACCTCAGAGACGATGGGGGCTTCTTGGGGAGAAAATCGCCCCAAAACGTGAGAAATCGTCTCGACCTTACCATTAGATTTTCCGATTCCAACGCGCAGGCGAGGAAAATTTTGGCTTCCGAGATGGGAGATAATCGATTTCATGCCGTTATGTCCGCCAGCAGAACCCGATAGGCGCAGCCGCAATCGTCCCAAGGGTAAGTCCATATCATCGTAAATGACCAGCACGGACTGAGGAGTCATTTTGTACCAATCTATTACTGCTCGAACTGACTGTCCGGAACGATTCATATAGGTTAGGGGTTTGAGCAGGCGAATCTTTTTGCCGCCAGGAGCGATTCCTTCAGCAAACAGCCCGTGAAAGCGACCGTTAGGCTGCCAAGAAAGTTGCCAGAACTGCGCCAGGCGATCGACAACTTCAAAGCCGATATTGTGTCGCGTTCTGTCGTACTTTGATTCGGGATTGCCTAAACCAACAATCAATTCGGGAATGACAAGACTGGTGTTTTCTTGAGTCATGACGAGCACTACTGACCGCTAATCGCTAATAATTCGATTGTCCGAGGAGCGTTTCTAAGTAAACGCGGGCGCAGGTAAAGTAGTCCTGAGAATGGGGATTGGTTTGACTCTTCTCATTTTCTAACAAAAATAGCGAAAGCGCTGCGGCAAAGACTCGATCTTGATCCCAAGCTGGATGAGTCTCTAGATAGTTTTGCAGTGATTCGTGTAGTTCTTCAGGAATTTCTGCCACAATGCTAACGGATATACTCATTTAGATCCCTCAAAGATAAATACAAAGAATTTTTTCGGCTTTTCTGTTTACCTAAAGTTAAGCCAGCCTCAAGCAAAATTATTTGGTGTAGGCTCTATTTTTTGCTCAGATGGGGTAGCATTGTCAATGCTACGAAATGTTACAAAAATCTTTAGAAAAAATCAAGATTTACGAAAAAATAGGCTTTGTAATCTCTTTTTTTTACATATCTTTACAAGAACTCAGTATTGTCAATTTAGCATCATTCAAAAAGCGAAATTCCTCACTCAATTGCAAACACTTAATTTGCCATAGTTGCCTGTGGAAAAGTCTGGGAAAACTGTGGAAAAAGTAGAATTCCTTGTGGAAATAGTGGGGAATTTATGGGGGAAAAGAGGCGAAAAAAATAAGAATTGCAAATTTTTGAAAATTTGTCCGCGTTACAATTTGAGTAAAAAATCAAAAACTTAATTTGCATTATTATCCCTTAAGCAGTAATGTAGCGCTCTTCGCGTTGCTACCCGAATCAGTTGATAGGGTGCTTTTTCCTCAATCACCCGATAATCTTGGGATTGCAAACCAGTCTTTTCAATATCGTCAGGTTGCCCGATTATCAAAACGGTAGAGTCATCAGGAGAGGTATTGACGAGATTTTGGAGAAAATTGGTAGCCGAGCGATCGCACGTCCAGAAAAAGCCAACCGACTGTTGAGTGTAGAAAGCAACGCTTGGCTTTTTGAAACCGACCATCATTAACCTTTCTCCCGGTTGTCTTACCTGAGCGATCGCCTCAGAAAGTTGCCGCAGGGGAAGTTGACGAGTTGCATCCATCAAAGCATAGCCGGGATCGATAAAGAAGATCGTAAAGGCAATAAAACCGACGAGATTAGCGGCAATTATCCAACGCCAAGAAGTTCTTTTTCTGAGAAAAAAAAGACTGACAATACCCGCGATCGCCCAGATCGTTCCCCCACGTAAATGAACTCCCGATCGCTGAATTAACTCAGATAAATTCTCCATAGCGGCATCGCTGCCGACTAAGCTAGGAATTTGTAAAGAAACTATAGCCAAAAGAAACAACAAAAGAATATTCAAACTCGCACTAATTAACAAGCCATAATTAATTTTTAAGAAGCGACTTTCCGAACTAATGCATTGCGAATCGCGAGATAGTTCTTTACTCCAAACCAACGCAACCAAGATCGCCGCAGCGGGAATCAAGGGCAAAACATAGCTGGGTAGCTTAGTCACCGAAATAGTAAAGAAGACAAAAATATCGACAAACCAAAAAAGCGCAAATAAACTCAGATGAGCGCGACGGGGCTGCTGAGTCCAAAAAGAACGCTGCCAAAAACGAAGGCGCATAATAGCCAGAGGTAAATAGATCGACCAAGGAGCAAATAAAGCCAGTACGATTAAAAAATAAAAATACCAGGGAGCCGAATGATTGTTAACGACGCTGGTAAAGCGATCGAAATTATGATAGCCAAAGAAAGAATTAAGAAAAGCCTCTCCATTTTTTATCGTGACTAAAACGTACCAGGGCAAGCAGACAGCCAGAAAAATCAGTCCTCCCCCAATCAAGCGTATCTCTTGCAAAACTTCCCGTAACCTCCCCACATAAAGCAGGAAAGTCACGATAATTAGTCCGGGTAAAACAATCCCAACCGGGCCTTTTGTCAAAACTGCCAGCGCACTTAATACATAAAAACCCAAATACCAGGGATTGGGAAGGAAAAATAAAGCATTCTTCCTTTTTCCTTCTTCTGCATAGCCCCAAAAAAAGCACAGCAGAGACGTTCCCATACACCCGCTCAGCAGCATATCAGAAACGCCCAGGCGCGACCATGCGATCGTATGAGCGTTGAGAGCCACTAGCGCAGCCCCAAGCCAAGCAGAAAGCCATAATTGACGCTGAGTTCTTCTGAGTTGGTGCGTTTGAGCTGCCGCAGGCGTAGCGAAGCCAAAATAGCGTAAGGTAAAAAAGCAGAGAATTGCGATCGCGATCGCAGCTAGTGCCGAAGGCAATCTTACCGCCCATTCATTGACTCCGATTAGCTTGTAGCCTATCGCCATCAGCCAATAAACCAGAGGCGGCTTATCGAAGCGCGTTACCTCATTAAAATAGGGCGTAATCCAATCGCTTCTAACAATCATCTGGCGGGCAGCTTCGGCAAATAGAGGTTCGGTTTCGTCAATCAATCCGATCCTGCCGAGATTCCACAAAAACGCCAGCCAGCAAACAGACGCTAACCAGATAATCGAAAATACCCAAGCACTCTTAGGGGATTTTTCAAACGATTGCCACCAGTCTTTAATCGTATCAGCTAGCTTCAAGGTCAAAATCTCCTCCCTCCAGGTGTAAAGTTAGCATGAAACTAGGAGAGATAGTTAACTCGGCGCGATCGCGTCGAGTTGAGGATTGATAGATTGACGCAGGACAGCGAAAGATTGTTCGTAGAGGCTCAATGGAAATCGAGTGCCAATGATATTTAAGCTGGATGGTAGTAGAAAGCGACCCCTAAGATAATATAAGTTGCCAGTAACAAGATGCCATTTAACCAGTTAGAATGTCCGCTAAAGCTAATCAGATTCGACACCGTGACGGCAACAGCTAGAGCGACGACTTCAAAGGGATTAAAATTGAGATCCATATCTTGACCCATTAGTTGTCCCACCAGCACCAAACAGGGCGCAACAAACAGGGAAATTAACAGGCTATCTCCCATCGCTACAGAAACCGTCAGATCCATCTTATTTTTGAGGGCTAGCCGAACGACGGTAACAACTCCCGAAACATCGCTAATGAGAGGCAGGAGAATGACTCCGGTAAATAAGGGAGTCAGTCCCAATCCCTGTATGGCTGATTCGACAACTTCAACGAAGAGTTCTGACTCGTAGGCAACCGCGACGGTCGATACTAGCAAAACTGACAGCCAAACTTTCAGAGAGGGCATTTTAGCCTTATCGGTGTCGGATAAGTCAGAATTTTCTTCATCTGCTAAACCGACATCATAGAGATAGCTGTGAGTTTTTAGGGAAAACAGAAGCGTCAAACCGTAGACGATTGCTAGCACTGTAGCCACAATAATCGAGAGGTTTGTGATGGCGATAGCATCGACTACATTTGAGGTATAGATTACCATAGTCGGGAGAGCGATCGCGCAGGCTGCCAGCGTCATCGACGAACCATTGACTCGTGCCAGGATCGGCTGAAATTCTAATTCTTTGTAGCGCAATCCACCCGCTAGCATTCCTGCTCCTAAAAACAGGAGCAAATCGCTGAGAATACTGCCCGTAATGCTAGCTTTAACTAGATCGACCAATCCCTCTCTCAAAGCGATAAGGGTGATAATCAATACCGTTGCGTTGCCAAAGATTGCGTTGACTAGGCCGCCTACAGAAGGCCCCGTAACAATAGCAACTTTTTCGGTAGCGGTGCCCAACCAAAGAGACAGGGGCACGATGGCTAAGGCTGAGGTGAGAAAAACGGCTAGAGTTCCCCAATCCAACCATTTGGCTGCGATCGACAGAGGGATAAAGACTAATAGAAGCAGCTTCAATAGAGGAAGCGAAAGAAATTGCGGCACGAGATCCCCTCATTCAAAATGGCTGCGTTAAATTCGAGCTTCACGAGTAGATTGTTACAGTTCCACGGTAGCTGAAGATCGATCGTTGTGTTACGCTATACATTAGTACGGCAGGAAGTGCCGGAATCAACGCCTGAGAAGCTAGTTGCAAGACTAGGACATCAGCCTAAACCATGGAAAGCCGAGTCCAGGAAGCCAGCCCATCGGGATGGCACTTCACATATTTGTACGATTGACAAAAAGGGCAGGCGTTTGTCTGCCCTAGTCATTTTTAAATTGCCAGCCTAAATCGGATATTCTAGACTTGAACCATGCCGCCTGCTGCTTGAAAACGCGCTCTGGCTCGTTTCAAGGCTCGCTCGGCTTGGATGAGTTTGGCGCGATCGCCACTTTTAGTAGCTTCTTCTAAATTTGCTTGTGCCTGCGTATATTCGGCACGCGCCGCTTCGCGATCGATTTTGTCGCCCAGTTCGGCAGCATTGACAAGAACTTTGACCTCGTTGTTTTCGACTTCAGCAAATCCCCCCATCAGTGCGATCGCTCGCCAATCTTTACCGGGACGAACTCGCATCACGCCAATGTCCAAAGCCGTCAACAGCGGAGCGTGTCCCGTGAGAATTCCCAATTGCCCCGTCGTGCTAGGCAAAATAATTTCTTGAGCTGCATCGTCCCAAACAATTTTGTCTGGGGTAATTACTCGTACTGTTAAGGTCATATTTTTATTAAGGTTAGTCGTTAGTCATTAGGTCGTTAGTAGTTAGTCGGTAGTCGTTAGGGAAGAATATTATCCGCTAACCAACAACCACTAACTACCAACTAACTGCAATTAGCCTTTCTTGAGTTTTTCGCCTTTGGCGATCGCCTCTTCGATGTTGCCTACCATGTAAAAAGCTTGCTCTGGCAACTCGTCGAGTTCTCCAGCCAGAATCATCTTGAATCCTTTGATAGTATCTGCCAAAGTGACGTACTTTCCTGGGGAACCAGTGAATACTTCTGCCACGAAGAAGGGCTGAGACAGAAAACGCTCGATCTTGCGGGCGCGGTCTACCGTCAAGCGATCGTCTTCAGACAGTTCGTCTAAACCGAGGATCGCAATAATATCCTGTAGCTCTTTGTAACGCTGTAGGGTGGCTTGTACGGCGCGAGCAGTATTATAGTGATCTTCGCCGACAATACCGGGCTGTAACATCGTGCTAGTAGAATCGAGGGGATCGACAGCGGGATAGATTCCCTTAGCCGCTAGACCGCGAGACAATACCGTCGTTCCGTCCAAGTGAGCAAAAGTGGTTGCCGGAGCGGGGTCCGTCAAGTCGTCAGCCGGCACGTAAACGGCTTGGATCGAAGTGATCGAACCTTCCTTGGTAGAAGTAATGCGCTCTTGCAGATCTCCTACGTCGGTTCCTAGGGTAGGCTGATATCCTACGGCAGAAGGCATACGACCCAACAGCGCCGATACCTCGGAACCAGCTTGGACGAAACGGAAAATATTGTCAATGAAAAGCAATACGTCTTGCTTGTTGACATCGCGGAAATATTCCGCCATGGTCAGCGCTGATAGACCAACGCGCATTCTTGCTCCTGGCGGCTCGTTCATCTGACCGTACACCAGTGCAATTTTGGACTCGCTAGGGTTGTCGGGGTTGATGACCTTAGATTCGATCATTTCGTTGTATAGGTCATTTCCCTCGCGGGTGCGCTCGCCTACCCCGCCGAACACGGATACGCCGCCGTGTTGAATGGCGATGTTGTTGATCAACTCCATCATGATGACGGTTTTACCTACGCCAGCACCGCCAAACAGACCGATTTTGCCACCCTGACGATAGGGAGTGAGCAAGTCGATCACCTTGATCCCAGTCTCGAAAACTTTGGGCTTAGTCTCCAGATCGACTAATTTGGGAGCGGGTCGATGGATGGGGAAAGTTTCGGTAACTTCAACGGGACCCTTTTCATCGACGGGTTCGCCTAAAACGTTGAAAATCCGACCCAGAGTAGCTTTTCCGACTGGAACGCTAATGGGAGCGCCCGTATCGCTAATGTCCATACCTCGCACTAAGCCGTCAGTGCTGCTCATGGCAACGGCTCGAACTTGATTATCGCCCAATAATTGCTGGACTTCGCAAGTGACGGAAACGTCTTGTCCTGCTGAGTTTTTCCCTTGAACTTTTAAAGCATTGTAAATCCGGGGAAGCTTGCCGCTAGGAAACTCGGCATCAATGACCGGACCGATAATTTGGGTGATTTTGCCTACGGTTTTTTCTGTTGTGGCTACCATGCTTATGTCTACTTGGTGGTTAGCTTATAATTTAGGCTATGGGCAAGAGTTTTACGAAATGTGAAATTTGCCATCTTTTAGATTATCACTTAATCGGGATCGTCGGATAAGCTAACCTATCCCTTCTTTAGTTTGGGCGAGCGATCGCCGACGCTAAAAACTATTTTGGCAATGTTTGTCTTGGTTTTTCCCCAGATTACGGGAGCCAGAAAATCTGAAGAGAAGATAAAAGCAATTTTTTCTGAATTCTGACTCCTAAGATTTAATTATCGGGACACAATTTTGCGAGCTGGGAGCAATTCTTTATCTGCCAGATATTGGTGAAGTTCTAAGGGTTTCAATTTGCACAAATCTTTCGCCAATTCTTGAATCTTGAGGTGTTTGGGGAGGTGCGGCGCAATGGCTTCTCGTAACAGTCCTAAAATTTGAGGCTCGGCAACCAAAAGAAGCTGTTGAGCGTGATAGGCTTGCGTCAATTCGACTATCTTATTCACAATCTCCTTAGCAAAGCTGCGCTCGAACTCATTCAAATGATTTTGACGGTGGTCGTCGTAGCCGTGAGCTTGTCCGGCAGCACCGCGATTGCGTCCCGTCTTAGTCGTTGACCAGAGGTCTTTCCCATGCAATTCGTTAGCTGTATTGGCAAGGCTATCTTTTTCTACCAAGTTGGGACCCGACTGATATTCTGGTACTTCTGCTTGTTCTAGGATGAAGAAACGCGCTTTAGTACCGTCAATAACAGCAACAACTGATTGATTCATAACAACTTCAAGAGCTATATTGATAGATTCTTCATCTTAACAAGAGTCAGGTGTATCCTACGACACTCTGGAATAAAGCTTAAAATTGTATCTGGATCGGGATTTTTATTTACAAAACTAAATCAACAAACGGCGATCGCCAATACCACCTTAATTCTAACGCTGTAGGAAGAGTTCGCGAACTCTCCCTACAAAAACAGAGGGTTTTCGAGCGAGGCGATCGATTAGATGATTGACTCCTTTAAACGCCAGCCATAGCTAAATGCTCGATTTTCGTTCCCAATAGCTTGAGAAATTCTGCCAACCAGCGAGGATGAGCGGGCCAAGCTGGAGCCGTAACCAAGTTACCATCGACAATGGCTTCATCGACTGGGATATTTACGTATTGTCCCCCCGCGCGGACGACATCTGGACTGCAAGCGGGATAAGCAGAGCATCGCTTTCCTTGCAGTACGTCAGCTGCCGCGAGAAGTTGAGCGCCATGACAAATCGCGGCAATCGGTTTATTAGCGCGAGCAAAATGTTGCACCATTTCGATAACCGTTGCATTCAAGCGAATGTATTCTGGCGCTCGTCCGCCGGGAATGACCAGTGCATCGTAATCTTCGGCTCGCACCTCATCAAAGGTGGCATTGAGGGTAAAGTGATGACCGGGTTTTTCAGAATAGGTTTGATCGCCTTCAAAGTCATGGACGGCGGTGCGAACTTTTTCGCCAGCTTTCTTGTCAGGACAAATGGCATGGACGGTATGACCGACCATTTGTAGGGCTTGGAAGGGAACCATGACTTCGTAGTCTTCGACAAAATCGCCGACGACCATAAGGATTCGTTTTCCAGACATAGATATTCTCCGGTTCGATTAAAAACTTCTTCCTAAATTGGTACTTTTATACAAATAATAAAAGGCAAGCAAAATCTTTGGTCTTTGCTCGCCCGAAATATTGCTGCTTATAGATTATCGTCTCTAGAGGATCGATCTATGCTGCTTGAGGTTGTAATAGGACTCCCAACCGATCGATTCCTTTTTGTAGGTGGCGTGTTACCGTCATGGGACTGATCCCAATTTGCTTGGCTGCTTCTTTGCGAGGTAAATCCCGTAAAAACACGCATTCGATTGCTGCTTTAGTTTTGTCCTCAAGCTGATTCATGGCTCTTTGCAGTTGCAGGCGTTCTTCTGCGATCGCTGCCTCAGCTTGACAGCGAGGATCGGGTAAAGTATCGCCGAAGGTAATTTGGGAATCTGCCGATTGACCGATAGTAGCATCTAAACTAACCAGCAAGCGATTTTGTTGGGCCAGTTGACACTCATGCCACTCTTGGAGAGAAATACCGAGAGCTTTGGCTACTTCGCTTTCTCTAGGCGAGCGTCCCAGAGAAAGGGTCAATTCCTTGCGCAAGGTTTTTCCTTTAGCATATAGCTCTTGCCAGCGGCGGGGAATGCGCATGATATGACCTTTATCCCGCAGATAGTGAAGAATTTCGCCTCTGATATAAGGAATGGCAAAAGAACTAAACGCGCAACCTTGTTGGGGATTAAACCGTTCGATAGCGCGAATGAGGCCGATAAAACCAATTTGGACTAAATCTTCGTAAGATTCGGTGCATTGCTTGCTGAGACGGTGGGCAACTTGGCGTACCAGTCCGGCATTTAACTCTACCAGTTTGTTGCGAAGTTTTAAGGAAGGGTTGCGGGAGTAGGCGCTCAAAAGTTCAATGTTACGAATAGTAGAAGACTGAGTGGTCATGAGTCCTAGTGTTTGAGATGCAGCAATTGATTTATTTAACTAATCCTTATTGTCCGCATCTGACCCCTTTGGTACTATCGGCATTTCACTGAAATCTTGAGAATGTAACTTTACGATCTCAGTGTTTATGCTGAGACTTTCTCTAAAACCCCGAACGAGACTCTAATCCAAAAAAATTCGGCTGCCCAAACCAAGCCAAAATAACTTTGTTTGTATGTGACTTCGGTGTTCTCAACTAAGTCGATCGCTCGTTTTTATTCCGTTTTCTGTGAAGTCGTTCCACCGTCAGAGCATCGATCTCATATTAAACTGATGGTAATTGTGAATTGAGTTAGAGATACTCCGCCGTGAGACGGCAAAGCCTCCTCTAACTTTGTGAATTGATAATTGGGAATTGCAAATTAGATTGACCGAGATCGGACTTTGATTCTATTACTTGTCGATTGGGAAATGAAAAATGGCTAATAAAACTTTTGGAATGGAACGCAATCTTTATGAATATTTCCAATCGATTGCTTTGCGAGAGCCAGAGATTTTAACTCAGCTTCGCCAAGAAACCGCCAAACATCCAATGGCGAACATGCAAATCGCTCCCGAACAAGGTCAATTTATGACATTGCTCGTCCAATTGATGGGAGCGAAAAAAACTTTAGAAATTGGCGTATTTACGGGCTACAGTACTTTAGCAATTGCCTTGGCACTGCCACCAGAGGGAACGATCGTTGCCTGCGATATCAGCGAAGAATACACGGCGATCGCTCGCCGCTATTGGGAAAAAGCAGGCGTAATTCATAAAATCGATCTTCGTATTGCTCCCGCGATAGAAACTTTAGAGCAATTAATCGCTCAAGGACAAGTTAATACTTTTGATTTTGCTTTTATTGATGCAGATAAAAGCAATTATGATAACTATTACGAACAAGCTTTGCAATTAGTGCGTCCGGGAGGGCTAATCGCGATCGATAATGTTTTCTGGGGAGGAAAAGTAGCCGATCCCGACGCGACAGATAATCGAACCCAAGTGATTCGACGGTTAAATCAAAAGATCCATCAAGACGATCGCGTTACGATGAGTCTAGTTCCTATTGCCGATGGATTAACGCTAGTGCGCAAGCGCGGCTAAGAGGACATCCTAAAAGTTTATTTTGTCACTCCCAGTGCAGGAGAAGGTAACGAAATGACATTCTATACTTTTGGGATAACCTGTAACATCAGGATGAATTTGTCTGCGTTTGGTTATTAGTAATCGAGCAAGACTTATCATAATGGTGGAAAAATTTCTATGATAGGAATATAGTTGCCCTTCATTTGCCATGGAAGCTATTTATATTCCGCAACTCCTCAAAGCACTAGAGAGAAAAGAGACGCTACAGATCCAGGAATTTATTCCCGGTTTAGAGACTTTAACGCCCGTGCGGGGAAGCATGACAGTCAACCATCGAGGAAATTTTCTAGAAGTTTTTGCTAAGGCAGAGACGATTGTGACGTTGACTTGCGATCGCTGTTTGAAGCAGTACAACCATCGCCTGTCTCTCGATACTTCCGAAATTATCTGGCTTGATAAAAATGCCGACCAGGATAAAGCTATCCCCTTGGAACGGGAAATTTCGATGGAAGATTTGTCAGAAACACTGCCGTTTGATGGTTACTTTGAACCGGATACCTGGTTGTACGAACAGCTATCTCTGCTGCTGCCACTGCGACGA
This sequence comes from Hydrococcus rivularis NIES-593, assembly GCF_001904635.1. GTDB lineage: Bacteria > Cyanobacteriota > Cyanobacteriia > Cyanobacteriales > Microcystaceae > Hydrococcus > Hydrococcus rivularis. The sequence continues at coordinate 50,321 of NZ_MRCB01000028.1, read as the reverse complement.
TTATGCACTCAAGACTGTCAGCCAGCCGCCCCTACCTATTCTCAAAATGAACCTGGCATAGATACTCGCTGGGCGTCCCTAGAAGCGTTGAGAAAGCAACTATCAGAGTAGATGTTAAGTTTCAGGTTGTCTCAGCTTGAAGCTGACAATCTTCCAAGGATTAATCTCAGATATTTCCTTTAATGGCTGTTCTAATAAATCGACGGGAGTCTCACTTGCCCATTGCAGATCGCCCTTGAGAGAATGTTTCACCGTTCCTCCATGACATTCGTAACAGCGTAAAATCCAAGCATTTGGATCGTCTTCAGACTGTTTGAATGCCATTAAAATCAGATTTTCTGAATCTAAATCTAATAACTGACTTGTAGCAGGCAAAGAATGAGTCTTTTCCCTGTTATCTAGTTCGCCTGAGAGAACTGTTAGCGGAACATTCAACTCATATCCGTAACGAACTGTCTTTGCTGCTTGCCAACTTCCCTGGTGAGGATAAATAGCGTAAGTAAATTGATGAGTGCCTTTATCTGCCCCAGGATCGGGCCATTGAGGGCTGCGAAGTAAGGTGAGGCGTAACTGAGTCGGTTGGCTATCGTAGCCGTATTTACAATCGTTGAGAAGACTAACACCGTATTCGCGATCGCCTAAATCTGCCCAGCGCAGGGCATAAACTTCCCATTTGGCTTTTTCGGCAGGGGTTTGAGGATTGGTGGGACGTTTGATAGCCCCGCAGGGAATTTCATAGGTTGCGAAGTCACTTTCTACGTTTAAAGGAAAAGCTACTTTTACCAGGACGTGGGTTTCTTGCCAGTTTACCATTGTGGCGATTTTTAGAATGGGTGAGTTGGCATGAAGAACATAATCCTGACAAAATTCTGAGTTATTGAGTTGTTTGACGATCCGTACTCGCCATTGCAAGGGGCCGCATTCTAAATATCGTATGGATTTTAATCGTGCGGGCGGTAAAGGATGTTGAGCATAGTTGGGGTCGATATTCCAAGCATCCCAATATTGACCTTTGTCTTCAAACGCTTGTAGTTGATTTCCTGCCCCTTTGAGAATTTCCCGTCGATCGATGCGATCGAAGATGCTGTTTAGGTCTCCGGTTTCGGGGTTGATAATTACTCTAAGCTTTTCGTTTTCTAAAATAAAGTTTTGATGCGAGGTTAGTGGTTGATGGTTAGTGGTTGGTTGTTGGCACGGACATAGCCAGAAGAGACGATAACCAACTGAGGGAATATTTTTGGCTAGGAAGAGAAGTTGACCGTCTGCCGATAACTGGGATAGAAGTTTTTGTCCTGCTAAATCGTAGATTTCCCAGTTACCTGAAGGAATGGAACAAACAACAACTTCAGATCGTTGCCAATTGAGAGAGTTAAAGATAATAATAGGTCGAGCGTTTGGGTGAGGCGGTGGAGGTAAGGTAATCTGGGAGGCGATCGCACTCAATGATTTATTTAATACTTTCTGCCCGACTCTTTCTACTTCTTGCCAAGTTTCATTCGCTTCGACAAATACTTCTGGAATAGACGTTCCGGGTAGAATATCGTGAAATTGATTAAAAAGTACTTTTTTCCAAGCGTCTTCTAGTTCGGTTTTGGGATAAGCTTGACCCAGAATAATTGTTGCTAAAGAAGCCCAAAGTTCTGCTTGATATAATAATCCCTCGCAACGGCGATTGTAGGATTTTTGGTCGGCATGGGTCGTATAACAACCTCGATGAAATTCTAGATATAGTTCGTCGTTCCAAATGGGGAATGTTACTGGTTTGTCGTTAGTAGTTGGTTGTCGGTTTTCTACTAACGACTGACCACTTACCACGAACAAATACTCATCCGCTGTTGCAAACTTTATCTGAGGGAAAAAAGGAGATTGCCGCCAGCGTCGCTGCACTTCTAACATATCTCGACTGGGACCTCCGCCGCGATCGCCTACGCCAGGAAGCCAAAAAGTATCTTTTAATCCTGTTTGACGTTCCCAATCAATGGCATAGTTCGCCATTACAATCGGATTGGTATCCATCACCCCCATCACGTTCGGAGGAGACATCAGCGTTAATAACTGAGTTCCGTCGGGAGATTGCCACCAAAAAACGCCATGGGGAAACTTAGTCGTATCATTCCAGTGCAATTTTCCAGTGACAAAATATTCAATCCCGCTTTGCTTAAAGATTTGCGGAAGTTGCCAAGAAAAACCAAAACTATCTGGCAACCATGCAACTTGAGTAATTTCCCCAAATTTTTCTCTAATGTAGCGTTGACCGTACAGAAGTTGGCGAACGATAGATTCTCCAGAGGTTATGGTGACTTCCGGTTCGACCCACATCCCTCCTAAAACTTCCCAGGATTTAGCTTTAACAGCCTCTTGAATCGCTTTAAAGAGGTCTGGACGATGTTTTTCTATCCAGGCATAAAGAGCGGGGCTAGTGTGGCAAAACGTGAGTTCGGGAAAATCTTGTTGTAAATGGAGAACCGATTCAAAGGTGCGTTGGGCAACTTCCCAGGTTTCGCTAGTCGTCCACAGCCAAGCCATGTCAAGATGGGCATGACCGAGTAGATGGAAGCAGCGTTCTTTTATCGATGCGGCAAGGGGTTGTAGAGTTTGACGCAGATTTGACAAACAGCGATCGAATTTTTCTGCATCACAGACAACATTCCAGTCAATCTGTTGTGTGGCCGTTGCAAGAGCGTTTAATTTTTCAGGTTCAAATGTTTCTAAATATTGATGCAGTACCGTCAATTCGTCGGCAACAAAACCGGGTTCGATGGGATTGTGGGTTTTTTCATAGATTAACCGCGATCGCATTAATGCCCCAATGTCGTGTCCGGGGCTAACTAAGCGCAAGGCAACGGTAATGATTTCTCCAGGTTTGGCTGAAGGGGTAAGGAGAAGCCGTACAGAGGAATCGAATAAATCGCCTTCTTGTACTAATTTGCCGTTAACGAAAATTTGCGCTTGTTCTGCCCACCAAGTCAAAACTAGCCGCAATACCATTCCTTCTAGCGGATAGCCTTGTAGGTCTTGGGGAACAATAAATTGCTGCGCTAACCATTGTACTTGACGACCCGACGACCAGCAGAGGTATCCTTTTTCGTTAGGCTGAGCGAGTTGCCAATCGGAGGGATCGATCGCCTCAACCGATAAATCTTCGCTAGAATAGCGCCAACTAGTCTGTACGTCAATCTGTGTTAGTTGGCGCAGCTTTTCTTGCGTTTGAGCAATTGTTACTAAGATAGAGTCAGACAAGTCGATCCAGCATAGCAATAATATTAGTAAATTTTAGCTCCTATTAACCGATCGCCGCTCAAAGATGGCACGTCAGCGCTCCAAATCCGATCTTCCCACAAAGATTTGCCCCGTCTGCGGGCTATCTTTCACTTGGCGCAAAAAGTGGGCAAAATGTTGGGATGATGTTAAATATTGTTCGGAACGTTGTCGCAGACGACGATCGCAAGCCGAGCAATAATACTTTAATTTGTATCGTCTATTACATAGACCGATTGACGGAGTACCTTGTACTCATTAAAAACTTGTGAATATTTGTCGATCGATGATAATAGAATCGAGCAGATCTTTAATGTAAGCTATGAGCGATACGGTCTTCGGTAAGATTATTAGAAGAGAACTTCCAGCAGATATTGTCTACGAGGATGAATTATCCTTGGCTATCCGAGATATAAACCCTCAAGCCCCAACACATATCCTGGTTATTCCTAAAAAGCCGATTCCTCAGTTAGATGCCGCTACTTTAGAGGATCGAGATTTACTCGGTCATTTACTGCTAACTGTTAAAAAAGTTGCAGAGCAAGTAGGACTGGGCAATGGCTATCGAGTGGTCATTAACAATGGCCATGACGGCGGTCAAACCGTCTCTCATCTTCACTTACATATTTTAGGCGATCGCCAGATGAAATGGCCTCCCGGTTGAGAAAGGCATCGGACAGAAGATGTTAACTTGACGAGCTTTTTCGGGAAATCTATAAGTGTAACATTAAACTCCCTTATCGATCGATAGCTACTCCAATGAAGACGATTCTAAGCGCCTTAGTTGTTGTATCGGGGGTTGTTCTGACTCCCCTAGCCGTCCGTCCTCAAGAACATGCAGGCTGTTTCATGCGCGGTTCCAATGGTCAGTTAGTTGACCTCGGATATGTCTGCGCAGACACTACCGTTCAACCTCAAACCTCTGCATCGGGAACGTTTCGCGTCCCAATTAAACGCCGAGATGCTGGAATTCCCGTTATTGACGTGACATTTAATGGAAAACAACGCTTTGAGATGCTCTTAGATACCGGGGCAAGCGCGACGACAATTAGTCCCGAAATGGCTAAAGCACTTGGCATTAACATAGATAGAGAAATCCCCGTAGCAACTGCTGGTGGAGTCGTTCAAGCGGGCATAGGACGCGTTGCTTCAGTTCAAGCTGGCGGAATGGTTATTAAAGACTTAGATGTCCTAGTTTCTCCCCATCTTCCCATAGGACTTCTGGGACAAAATTTCTTTGGCGGTCACGATGTAACGATTAGAGATAGCGTAGTCGAGTTGCATATCCGCTAAGATTACATCACCTACCAAATAAAAAGAGGTGACGCAGAAACGCATCACCTCGATCGCACTTACACTTTAAGCTTTTTCGTTTTAGTAACGGCTGGAATTAGGCTTGTGAACGATAAAGCTCATCGTTTGGCACTGCTTAATGTTGTCAAAGCCAATGACGCGAATGTAGCAGTTGGAATACTCAGCACGGCATTCGCGCACTTCATTAAGAACTTCTTGGGGAGAAGTCGCACTAAATAGCGGCAACTTCCACAAAGTCCAGTGGTGATCGCTAGGTTGGGGATTTTCTTCAAACTCAACCGCAGGAATATATCCCTGGTCTAACATGTACTGGATCTGCTTGGCAATTTGCTGATCCGTCATGGGAGGCAAATAGGAGAGAGTTTCGTAACGGCGCTCTTTGGGTAATGTTTTCATGGGTTCTGTCTTCCTATCAATCTAAAATCTATGGTTGTGAGTCTGAAGATTCGTTTGGTTCCGAATCGGGGGATTCTGAGTGAGGCCTTGAAATGGTAGATTGGGTCTGAGTAAGGCGTTCCAATAACTGGCGACGGCGTTCCATATTCGCCTGACTAATACCCGTACGTACCATTTCTGGCAGGAAGTCTAATACGGTTTCAGCAAGGTGTTCTCTTACCGTCATGATCCGCAAGACTAATTCCTTGTTTTCTGCCATCAAGCCTTCCAGGTAAGCCTCGCTATCCTGAATGTTATTAGTAGAGGAATACTGCGAGAGCCAAATCGCCTGAGTCGGATTCGTTTCCGATAACTGATCGATGATGGTACGAACTGCTTGGTAAGTCAGGTAACTCTGTAAAACTTTTGCCGTATCGCGAGCAATTTTTTTAGGATACATTAATGCCTACCTGTCCCAACGGGGCTGTGTTGTTAGTTATGAAAGATTTGTTATTCCTTCAAAACTAACAATCATCTAAGGATTAGAGTGTATCCATCGCCTCAAACTCGAACTTGATTTCCTTCCACAGTTCGCAAGCAGCAGCGAGTTCGGGAGACCAGCGAGCAGCTTCGCGGATCACTTCGTTGCCTTCGCGAGCCAGCGAACGACCTTCGTTACGAGCTTGGATACAAGCTTCCAAAGCCACGCGGTTAGCCGTTGCACCGGGTGCGTTCCCCCAAGGGTGTCCGAGCGTACCGCCGCCGAATTGCAAGCAAGCATCGTCGCCGAAGATTTCTACCAGCGCGGGCATGTGCCATACGTGGATACCGCCGGAAGCGACGGGCATTACTCCAGGCATAGAAGCCCAGTCTTGGGTGAAGAAGATCCCGCGAGAACGATCTTCTTCTATGTAGTCTTCGCGCATTAGATCGACGAAGCCCATCGTGATGCCGCGTTCGCCTTCGAGTTTACCGACGACAGTACCAGAGTGCAGGTGGTCGCCACCAGACATGCGCAAGCACTTCGCCAATACGCGGAAGTGAATGCCGTGGTTTTTCTGACGGTCGATAACCGCGTGCATCGCACGGTGGATGTGGAGCAGCAAACCGTTATCGCGGCAGAACTTCGCTAGGGTAGTATTAGCGGTGAAACCACCCGTGAGATAGTCGTGCATGATAATGGGCGTGCCGATTTCCTTGGCGAATTGCGCCCGCTTGAGCATTTCTTCGACTGTAGGAGCCGTTACGTTGAGGTAGTGACCCTTGATTTCGTTAGTTTCGGCTTGGGCTTTTTCGATCGCCTCTTGTACGAAGAGGAAGCGATCGCGCCAGCGCATGAAGGGTTGAGAGTTGATATTTTCGTCGTCTTTAGTGAAGTCTAAGCCGCCGCGCAGAGCTTCGTAAACGGCGCGACCGTAGTTTTTAGCCGATAGACCCAGCTTGGGTTTAATGGTACATCCGAGTAGCGGGCGACCGTATTTGTTCAACTTATCTCGCTCTACAGTAATACCATGAGGAGGACCTTGGAAGGTTTTCAGATAGGCAACGGGAATGCGCAGGTCTTCTAGGCGTAAGGCACGTAGCGCTTTGAATCCGAAAACGTTACCAACGATAGAGGTCAGCATGTTGGTGACTGACCCTTCTTCAAATAGATCTAAAGGATAGGCGACAAAGCAAAAATACTGATTATCTTCGTTGGGAACTGGCTCGATGTCATAGCAACGACCTTTATAGCGATCGAGGTCGGTCAAGTTGTCCGTCCAAACCGTCGTCCAAGTTCCGGTGGAAGATTCTGCCGCTACTGCCGCTCCTGCTTCTTCAGGAGGAACGCCAGGTTGGGGCGTTACGCGGAAACAGGCGAGAACATCAGTATCTTTAGGGGTGTAGTCGGGAGTATAGTAAGTCAGGCGGTAATCTTTTACACCAGCCTGGAATCCTTGTGATTTGGCTTGTACCATTAGGTCATTCCTCCATAAATGTCATTTGTATTTCTCACTACTTTAAGATCGAGCGCCGGGGCGCGATCTCCACGGTCTCTTTGAGAAATTCTTTATAGTAAACTCTTAAGCTTCTAGAAAATTCCGAAGCCAACCATCCAGTTTGACTATCTGTTTTTCGAGTTCTCATCTTAACATAAATTTTAGATTATTCAGACAAAATTTTTTCTGATTTTTTTAAATTTCTGATTAGAAAATTTTTTCAGGTCTATTAATTCAGCTAATCGCCAATTTTTCTTTGTTAAAAAAATTAATAAAACGTTATTTATCAATACTTGAGCATTAAGATTTTTGTCTAAAAACCGATCGACAATAAAAGCCCGATGGCTCTCAGGCTACTGCTCAGAGCGCGAAAATCTTTATTCAATTGTTTCCTTTAGTTTAATTACTCACTCACGGTTTTGCTAATTTTCTCGCTCTTTAACTTTGTTGATTTTTTGAAGAAAAACTTTTTTATTCTTTAAGTATCTTTATGGGTAAAGTTAACTAAAAATAACGCTAATTGTCTCTCAAAATCTAGCTTTAGAGAAGTTCTTGGAATAGCTCCAGAATTTTTGCGAAAATGGCTATAAATCTCTCTAATCTTTATCTGGTTGAGAGCGCTTAAAAGAGTTGCGTTCTGGAAAAAGCGATACCAATAGCTGGTTGATATATACTTGACCGATAACGGGAGGCTTTGAGGTCTGGGAAGACGATTCGGGTTTAGTCTGGTGAGTATCGACTTCAACGGTTGATTCTACAGCGGACTTACTACTTTCTACTTCAGAAGGCGATTTAGTTTTTTCTGGACGTTCCTCGCTCTCCAATTTCCTTTTCGGTTTGAGGGGAGATTTCTTGGATTCCTGTACTGAAGTAGAGGAGTTATTATCAGCTACCGACGCTTTCGAGTTATCTGTCTGGGCTTCTACAACAATAGCGACCTGACGAGAAGGATCTCCAATCAACGATCCAGCTGGAATCACAGCCATCTTGTCCACAGAGGCATTAAAGATAGTTGTCGCCGAACCAATACAGGCGTTGCTGCCAATTTTAACTCGACCGATCGTCAACACTCCCGCTCCCAAGACGGCACCCTCTCCCACTTCGATCTCGCCATGGCAAGCATTAAGAACAGTGCCCATACCAACGCAGACTCCGGCTCCAATGACAATCCGACTATTGGGAGCGGCGTTGAGGATAACGCCTGGAGCAACTACCGCACTCTCGTGAATAGTGACATCTCCACTTACATAAAATTCTGAATAACTGACAGGTTGTACGGGCGGTAAATGCATACTTGGTAAAGGAAAAAGGAATAAGGAAAAAGGAAAAAAGAAACGCTTTTGCCTTTTTCCTTTTGCCCTTTTACTTTGTCATGGGCGTTGAATAACGGTTTCCAGTACGCGCCGCTTAGCTTTGGGGTCGATGCCAATTAAGCGGACGTATTCGCCTTGGTGTTCGCTCAGGCAAGCTTCCAGCGCAGCAACGACCTCAGATTCGCGATTGCTCTCGATGGGAGCGCAACTCTGCCAAGAACTGGTTCTGAAGCGGCGTTTATCGGCGTGTTCGGTGCCGATTTTATAGCCTTGCATCAAAAGGGAGCGCACTTGGGAGATGGTTTCGGCATCTAAGCTGCTGCTCACTTTTGCGCTCGCACTATTTGATGTGCTGTAGCTGGAGTCGCTAGAAGTTGAAGCTGTTGTTGTAGAGCTGTAACCGTTTTGGGCGCTATCTCCTGGGCGTTGAATGATAGTTTCCAGTACGCGCCGTTTTGCCTTTGGATCGATGCCCAACAAGCGGACGTATTCGCCTTGGTGTTCGCTCAGGCAAGCTTCCAGCGCAGCAACGACCTCAGATTCGCGATTGCTCTCGATGGGAGCGCAACTCTGCCAAGAACTGGTTCTGAAGCGGCGTTTATCGGCGTGTTCGGTGCCGATTTTATAGCCTTGCATCAAAAGGGAGCGCACTTGGGAGATGGTTTCGGCACTCAAGCCACCGTTACTGGTGGCAACACCAGCTTTAGTGCCGTTACTAGCTCCCCTGACTGACGATCCATTTGAGCTGATGCTTGCTGTTTCGCCGGGTCTTTGAATAATTAATTCTAAAACGCGCCGTTTAGCATTGGGGTCGATTCCTACTAGACGCACGTATTCTCCTTCGTGCTCGCTTATCGTTGCTTGTAAGGCACGGATAGCCTCCGATTCCTGTCTGGCATCGATGGTGGAACCCGTCAGCCAAGATCCAGTTTTAAAACGACGTTGGTCGGCAAATTCGGTGCCGATTTTGTAGCCTTGGTTAAGTAGCGATCGCACGTGAGACGCTATATCGCCGCTGATGCTTCCGTTGCCATCTCCCGATCTGACGGTCGTTCCGTTAGTTGCCGCCTTGTAACTGGTTGTTTTAGCGCTAGCAACGGGAGCGGGCGCATCTCCAGGGCGTTGAATAATCATCTCTAATACGCGCCGCTTGGCTTTGGGATCGATACCGATCAAGCGCACGTACTCGCCTTCATACTCGTTTAGGTAAGCATTCAACTCTTGCATAACTTGGTCTTCGCGCTTACCTGAAATCGTGCCGCAGGTGAGCCAAGAGCTAGTCTTGAAGCGGCGCTTGTCTGCGTGTTCCGCACCGATGGTGTAGCCTTGAGACAACAAGGAACGTACCTGTGCTCTGATATCCGAACTTAAACCCATACTCTCCATCGAATTTATATAGTTAGTTTCATTAGTGTCTTGTTCAGATCGCTTTAGCTGTTGCCGAATGGGAGCAATACAAGCAGCGTTTTGTGCACATTGATAACCTTCTCTCAGAGCGTCGTTAACTTCTACTACGTGATAGACAAAAGCGCGATCGCTCTCCTGCACGTCCGGCAGTCGATCTGCTTGTTGCTGGTTAACAATCGTCGCCCCCGATGGAATGTATTTTCCCGGCGGAATTTCCACATCTTGAATCAAGGCGTGCATCATAACGATACAGCCTTCCCCCACCCTGGCATTAAACACTGTCGAGCGAAAGCCGATAAAACAGCGATCGCCGACGTAAGCTGGTCCGTGAATCAATGCCATGTGAGTAATACATGCCTGTTTGCCAATCCAGACCGAATACTCTTTCCCATCATCCCCGACAACCCGTCCTTTTTCTAAACCGTGAATGACGACACCATCTTGAATATTTGTGCCTTCGCCGATATAAAATGGCGTTCCTTCATCGGCGCGAATGGACGTTCCGGGAGCGATTAACACGTTGGCATTGACCTTGACATCCCCGATCAAATTCGAGAAGGAATGTACGTAGGCGCTTTCATCTATTTGCGGTTCAGCTAAACTTTTCGACCAAGGAGTCGGGGGAGCCGCCTTAGTGCGGACTACCATTTTTACTCATTCCTCCCAATGTCAGTTATCAGTGGTAAAGACGCACTCTTATCGCGTCCGTGTCTGTACATTAGTTGCCCATTGTCAATTACCAGTTGTTAGGATTTGGAGTTCCCAATTAAAAACGATAACTCCAAGCTTGTATTGGTCACTGAGCGCCGAGTGCCGGTCTTCTATATTCGTCTTTTTTGCTGTAAAGTAGGCGATTTTCTACCGTTATCGTGTCGATAATTCCAACCACCATTGCATCTAGCGGACGAATTTCGCATCCACTCTCAATGCGGGCTGCGCCGCCTCTGGAAACTAGCACCCACTCATCAATCCCTGCGCCTACCGTATCTCCGGCGACCTCATATTTAGGGAGAAGTTGTCCGTCGGCATCGATAAACTGCAATAACAGGAGCTTCATTCCCGTCAGAGTGCGGGTTTTTTGGGTGCTAACAACCGTGCCCCGAACTTTAGCAATTTGCATTCCTGGTTCAGTCGCTCTATACTCTTCTGAGCGGTTGGGGATTAACACTCTCACGAAACTGCTCTACTGCCTCGGTATAGCGAATTGGCAGCACGTATTCCAAGTTTTCATGAGGACGAGCAATGATATGGTGAGACAGAACTTCTCCGCCCTTGACTCGCTTAGCATTTTGGATGCCTGCGGATACAGAAGCCTGCACTTCAGAAACATCGCCTCGAACAATCACTGTAACCCGTCCGCTGCCGATTTTCTCGTAACCGACTAAGGTGACGCGGGCAGCTTTAACCATCGCGTCGGCTGCTTCTACGACGGCTGGGAAACCCAAGGTTTCCACCATTCCAACTGCAATTGACATAAATCTTTACTCCAGAATCTTTGTTGTTTGTCATTTATCCTTTGACTAGGGACGAATGACCAATAATTAATGACTAATGACTAAATCTAATACGTTCGGAACTGCTCCACTTCTTCTGTATAGCGAATTGGCAACACGTACTCTAGGTTTTCGTGGGGACGAGCGATAATGTGAGTAGAGAGAACTTGACCGCCATTAACGCGATTAGCTGCGTCGATTCCTGCGGAGACTGAAGCTTGTACCTCAGAAACATCTCCCCTAACGATAACCGTCACGCGACCGCTACCAATTTTTTCATAACCGACTAAGGTGACGCGGGCAGCTTTAACCATCGCGTCGGCTGCTTCTACAACGGCTGGAAAACCTAAAGTTTCAATCATTCCTACTGCAATTGGCATTTTTGATTTCCTCGCTTATCAAGCCAAATTAAACCGATTTACAAACTGAACTAAGTAAGCAAAAACAAATTCCTACCTTGCTTTTTTTCCAACTTGGGAAGGACAACGATCGACTCCGGCTTCTTTTAGGGCTGCGACAGACCGAGCCGCTACTAGCTCCGATCGCTGATGTGCCTTACGTCTGAACTATCCCACTCCACTTAGCTGGTTGAAAAACTTGACGGGATTGGCTAACTTATCAGCCTTTAAAATCAAGCATAGGAAACCTTGTTCCCTTTGACAATATAAATCGCGATGATATTTTTTAATATTATAGTTAATAAAAGTTAATCCTAAAGATTGATTGCACTCTATCAAGCCATCGCAAGCAGAAAACTCCTTGAGGGGTTAAGACTGTTTTATAATCTTTTTATACTAATCGATTTAGAAAACTAGATGTAGATCGGTCAAAATAATGCAGGATAAAGATTTGACTATTATCTCGATCGAGCGAAGCAATAAGTCTGTTTTCACAAAAGTTATCTAGAGAGACGATTCTTCTATCCCAAAGAGAGTTTCTCCAGATTTGCTAGGTAATCATACCGAACTGATTCGGTCTGATTAGAAAAAATTACCATTCTCATAAGATTATCTATTGAGTTAAAAAGTTTATGGCTTAATCTCTAAGGTTAGGCTAATTTAAGCAACTCAATTGACATAAAACTTTTTAGAACGGCAATATAGATCGAATCAAAAAACCGCTTAGGCGGGTGTTTTTCTCGCTTTGAGTCCAAGGGCAATTTTAATGAGCGATTTCCTTCTCGAACATTGTTGGTTTATTCCTTTTTACAGCTTGATAGGCTCTTTTTTAACGCTGCCGTGGTCGATGAGAATCGTGCGTCGGACGGGACCGCGACCAGCAGCCTACTTCAATTTATTAATGACAACTATCGGCTTTATACACGGCTCAATAGCCTTTTATTTCATTTGGCAACGACAGACAGAACAATTAGTTTTTCACTGGCTTCAAGTTGCGGACTTAGATCTGACCTTGTCGATAGAGCTGTCTCCCGTCAGCCTGGGAGCATTAGAAGTAGTCACGGGGATCGGCTTGCTAGCGCAAATCTATGCTCTCGGCTATATGGAAAAAGACTGGTCGTTGGCTAGATTCTATAGTCTGATGGGCTTCTTTGAAGCGGCACTAGGGGGCATTGCTTTAAGCGACTCTCTCTTTCTCAGTTATGCTCTCCTGGAAATGCTAACCTTGTCTACATACTTATTAGTGGGCTTCTGGTACGCGCAACCTTTAGTCGTCACTGCCGCCAGAGATGCCTTTTTAACCAAAAGAGTCGGAGACATTATTTTGTTGATGGGATTAGTGGCCCTTTCTAGTTACGGTGCTGGGCTTTCTTTCTCCCAACTCGAAAATTGGGCGGCTACTTCGCCGTTAGCGCCACTGACAGCAACTTTGGTAGGACTATCTCTGATTGCAGGACCGACGGGGAAATGCGCTCAATTTCCCCTCAATCTTTGGCTGGATGAGGCAATGGAGGGACCGAACCCCGCAGGGATTATGCGAAATTCGATTGTCGTATCTGCTGGAGCGTATGTATTGATTAAACTCCAGCCTGTATTTACTTTATCGCCCATTGCCTCAGATGTCTTAATCGCGATCGGTGCAATCACGGCGATTGGCACGTCGCTAATTGCTCTCGCACAAATCGATATCAAGCGAACGCTCTGCCATTCTACGAGTGCTTATTTGGGGTTAGTCTTTATTGCGGTAGGGTTGGGGCACGTAGACATTGCCTTTTTACTTCTGTTGACCCATGGGGTTGCTAAAGCCCTCTTATTTATGAGTGCGGGGTCGATTATTATGACTACCAGCAACCAAAATATTACAGAACTTGGCGGTCTGTGGTCGCGGATGCCTGCTACAACCTCTGCTTTCGTCGTGGGATCTTCTGGTTTAATCGCGCTGATGCCGATGGGAATGTTTTGGACGTGGCAGCGTTGGTTGAATGGCTCTTGGAACGTTGATTGGTGGTTGTTAGGGGTACTGTTATTCGTTAATTTCCTGAGTGCAGTGAATTTGACTCGCGTCTTTCGTTTGGTGTTTCTCTCTCAAGCGCAAAGCAAAACCCGCAGATCGCCGGAAGTGCCTTGGCCGATGGCATTGCCAATGGTCGTTTTGACGGTTATTGTCCTACTGACTCCCTTAGCTCCGATTCGATGGCCGTTGTGGTTGAGTCCGACAACTCCCCTAGCCAATAGCGATCGCGCTATTTTTCAATACGCAATCCCCTTATTGGTGGCATCGAGTTTATTTGGCTGTATGATGGGAGCTACTCTAGAGCTGCGTCGGTCTTGGGCTAGACCGACGCAACTTTACCTGCGGTTTTTCCAAGATTTGTTTGCTTACGACTTTTACATCGATAAAATTTACAATTTCACCGTAGTTTGGCTAGTAGCTTCACTATCGAAATTAACATCTTGGTTCGATCGCTACGTTATCGACGGAGTCGTTAATTTTGTCAGTCTGGCTACCATTTTTGGCGGCAATGCCCTTAAATATAATGTTTCCGGTCAGTCTCAGTTTTATCTGCTGACTATTGTGCTAGGTGTAAGTTTCTTGCTATGGTCGGTGCTTAGCGGTCAGTGGACGATCGTAACAAATTATTGGTCGTCGCTTCTCAGTCAATAGTTAGCGGTTAGTGGATAGTAGTTAGTAGGTCAAGGATCGATTAACTACTAACGACTAACAACCAATCAAACCATCATTTTTATAAGGAGATAAGTTAAAAGACAATGCTCAGTGCCTTAATCTGGGTGCCGTTGTTAGGAGCAGTACTAATTGCATTTTATCCGGGCAAACTAGAGGCTTTTCATACCCGGACGCTAGCTTTGGCGATTGCCAGTAGCGTATTATTTCTGAATCTAGTTTTGGGATTTAGGTTCGATCCAACCAACCCCGACATTCAACTATCCGAATATCTTCCTTGGATTAGCTGGCTCGGTTTGAGCTACCATTTGGGAATTGATGGGCTGTCATTTCCTTTGATTTTCTTGAATAGCCTGCTGAGCTTAATTGCTATCTACAGCACGAGTCAGTCCATCCATCGACCCCGATTTTACTATTCTCTATTACTTCTCCTCAGTAGCGGCGTTGCTGGCGCTTTCTTGGCACAGGATTTACTGCTATTTTTCCTGTTCTACGAACTAGAAATTATTCCCTTATACTTCTTAATTGCCATTTGGGGAGGAGAACGCCGAGGCTATGCAGCGATGAAATTTCTTTTGTATACGGCGATTTCGGGTTTTTTGGTGCTAGTCTCTTTCTTAGGACTGGTATGGCTGACGGGAGCTTCTAGTTTTGATTATGCGCCGTTGCGATCGCATACTTTACCCGTAGGAACGCAACTCCTCTTACTCGCCCCACTTCTGGTTGGTTTAGCGATCAAGATTCCGATTTTCCCGTTCCATACTTGGCTGCCAGATGCTCACGTGGAGGCTTCTACTCCGGTTTCCGTGCTGTTAGCTGGGGTGTTGTTGAAGCTGGGAACCTATGGCTTGCTGAGGTTTGGCATGGGGTTATTTTTAGATGCTTGGGTGGTTTTAGCGCCCGCCATGGCAACTTTAGCTGTGATTAGTGCATTATATGGGGCTTCTTGCGCGATCGCTCAACAAGATATGAAAAAAGTGGTTGCCTACTCCTCCATTGCTCACATGGCGTATATTCTCTTAGCAGCGGCAGCTACTACTCGCCTCAGCATCACCGCCGCAATCTTCCAAATGGTCAGTCACGGTTTGATTTCTGCCTTGCTGTTTTTGTTGGTAGGGCTAGTGTATAAAAAAACTGGAAGCCGCGATGTTTATTTCTTAAAAGGGTTGCTCAACCCCGAACGAGGTTTGCCCATCGCTGGAAGTCTAATGATTTTGGGCGTGATGGCAAGTGCGGGAATTCCGGGAATGGCGGGATTTATTGCGGAATTTCTGGTTTTTAGAGGCAGTTTCCCCATTTTTCCCCTGCAAACTCTGCTCTGTCTGATTGGTAGCGGTTTGACGGCAGTTTATTTCTTGCTAATGGTTAACCGCGTCTTTTTTGGTCGTCTTACCCCAGAATTATCTCAATTACCGCAAGTTTTGTGGTCGGAACGGATGCCTGCGATCGTTCTCGCCTTATTTATCGTTATTTTAGGCGTTCAGCCAAATTGGATGGTGCGTTGGAGCGAACCCCAGGCAGGGATCTTGCTGACTGGTACTGAAGACGCGATCGCCACTCAGATAATCGGCAATAATAACAGTAATTGATAACAAAATCCGATTCCCATTCCTAAAATAAGAGCTTGTCATGGTTAGCACTCAACTAGAGCCATCCAAACATCCCCTAGCCAAATATATCTATCGCCTAGAGTCAGGAGAAGCCCTATTGAAAGACTCTCCTGAAAACGTCACCGAAGTGGTCGGCATTCTCAAAAGTTACGGGGTCGTGCTAGATGCCTATTCGCGCAATTTAATCTATATTGCCGAAAATCAGTTTTTGGTATTATTTCCTTTTTTCAAATACTTCAACGGAGAAATCACGTTTGCGAAGTTACTGCGTCATTGGTGGCACGATCGCATTAACTTCGAGTATGCCGAATACTGCATGAAAGTAATGTTCTGGCACGGCGGCGGCGGATTAGATGCCTATTGCGATACGCCAGCCTTTAGGAAAGCCGCAGAAAAAGTCATCCAAGCTAAATTCAAGGGCAATGTAGCGATGCTAGGACTACACAAAATCTTCCCGGAGTTTTTGCCCGAACAAATGCGACAGATGGCTTATTATAGCGGATTGGGGCAATTTTGGCGAGTGATGGCTGATATTTTCCTCAATCTATCAGATCGCTACGATCGCGGCGAAATTCAATCTATCTCGCAAGTAGTCCAACACATCTTGGATGGTTTAGTTGCCGCTGCCAATAAACCGATTACTTATCAAATTCAACTTAAAGGTCAGATTTACGATCTGATTCCCAAATCGGCGGGCTTAACATTTCTTCCCGATACGGCAGTTCCTTATGTAGAATCAGTATTCTTTAGGGGAACGCCCTTCCCCGGCACGATTTCTTACAATGCTCAAGCTTATCAAATTCCCTACGACCAAGAGATGTTTGCTTACGGGGCACTGTATGCCGATCCTTTGCCAACCGGAGGTGCAGGCATCCCACCAACCCTGCTAATGCAGGATATGCGTCATTTTCTACCGGAATATCTCCATGAAATCTACCGCCAGAGTTTCCGCAAAGAAGATGACTTATTGGTGCAAATTTGTCAAAGTTTCCAAAAGGCTATGTTTTGCGTAACGACAGCAGCCATTAAAGGATTGGCACCCTATCCATTAGATACTACCGATCCAGAAAAGAAAAAAGCCAATCGGGCTTATCTAGAAGGATGGATGAATCGCTTCAAGACTTCTCGGTTAGTAGACGTAAATAGCTAACAGGAGAGAAAAGTTGGAATAATAATAATTGAGTCGGGCGATCGCTTGATTTCTTATTTCGTCTTTTTCTACTTGTTTCCACAAGTTTGATAACTTAGAGAATTGATAGGATAGACTTCCCTGGTCTAAAAAGGAAAAAGCATGGCACTCATTGTCCAAAAATACGGTGGAACTTCCGTTGGTTCGGTCGATCGCATTCAAGCAGTAGCCCGACGGGTACAGCAAACCGTCCAAGGCGGCAACGCGGTTGTCGTTGTCGTTTCTGCAATGGGAAAAACCACCGATGGTTTGGTCAACTTAGCCAAGCAAATTTCCCCCAATCCCTGTCGCCGGGAGATGGACATGCTTCTCTCGACTGGGGAACAGGTATCCATCGCGCTGATGAGTATGGCATTGCAGGAATTGGGACAGCCTGCCATTTCGCTAACGGGTGCCCAAGTTGGCATCGTCACCGAAGCCGAATACAGTCGTGCCAGAATCTTAGAAATCAAGACAAAACGTCTTCAGCACCATCTCGAACAGGGAAAAGTCGTCGTCGTAGCTGGTTTTCAGGGCATTAGCAGCATTGACGACCTAGAAATCACGACCTTGGGACGCGGAGGATCGGACACGTCAGCCGTTGCTTTGGCTGCCGCGTTAAAAGCCAATCTGTGTGAAATATATACCGACGTTCCCGGCATTCTCACCACCGATCCTCGCATCGTACCGCAGGCGAAGTTAATGGACGAAATTACCTGCGACGAAATGCTGGAGTTAGCCAGCTTGGGCGCAAAAGTTCTCCATCCGAGGGCAGTTGAGATAGCAAAAAATTACGGCGTGCCCCTAGTCGTCCGTTCGAGTTGGAGTGACGAACCGGGAACGAAAGTTATCTCGCCCATACCAAAACCTCGCCCCTTAGTCGGATTAGAAATTACCAAGACAGTCGATGCAGTTGGATTCGACGCAGATCAGGCAAAAGTCGCGCTCCTGCGAGTGCCCGATCGCCCCGGCATCGCAGCGCGGTTATTTGGCGAAATTGCCCGTCAAAACGTCGATGTCGATCTCATCATCCAGTCAATTCACGAAGGCAATAGCAACGACATTGCCTTTACCGTCGTCAAAGACATGCTCGTCAAAGCCGAAGCCGTAGCAGAAGCGATCGCCCCCGCTTTGCGCTCCCATCTGACAAATTCTGAAGAAGCCGAAGTCATGGTAGAAAAACGCATTGCCAAAATTTCCATCGCGGGGGCAGGCATGATCGGCCGTCCGGGGATTGCCGCCCAGATGTTCAAAGCCTTAGCCGAGGCAAACGTCAATATTGAGATGATTTCGACTTCCGAGGTAAAAGTGAGTTGCGTCATTGCTGAAGACGAGTGCGATCGCGCTATTAAAGCCTTGTGCGAGGCCTTTGAGGTAGAAGATTCTCCCCTCCTCCCACCAACCGTCGTTACCGAATCTGCCGACTCTCCACCCGTGCGCGGAGTCGCCTTAGATACCAATCAAGCACAAATTGCGATTCGTTACGTGCCAAACCGTCCCGGCATGGCGGCGCAAATCTTTGGGGCGCTTGCCGAGAAAAATATCAGCGTAGACACGATTATTCAATCCCAGCGTTGTCGCATCATTAACGGCACCCCCGCCCGCGACATCGCTTTTACCGTCGCCCAGGCAGATGCAGAAGCCGCACGGATAGCCCTAGAAGCCCTAGCTGCCAGTACGGGTTGCGGCGAAGTTAAGGTAGATACTAATGTGGCTAAAGTTAGCATTGTCGGATCTGGAATGGCAGGACAGCCAGGGGTTGCGGCTCGATTTTTTGAATCTTTAGCCCAGCAGAACGTCAACATTCAAATGATTACTACCTCTGAAATTAAAATCAGTTGCGTAGTAACCAAAGAAGATGGCATTAAAGCCTTACAAGCCGTTCACGAAGCTTTTGGACTAGCAGGAAAAGATATCGTTGAAGTTCCCGCCTAATGGAAATTGTAATTTAGGTAGTGCGATCGTCTTGCTTGCGATTCTTAAACACGCGCTTTTCATTCCGGCTTGCACTCACAAATCCAACCCCGAACGGTTGTCTAAGTACCCGAACAAGTGCTACACCATAAAGATGTAATGTAGAATGCCGTGCTGAGCGATGAAAGACTTTTTTATCAATGTTTCCCGTTACCCGACCTATCTTCTGAGTCTGATTCTGGGAATTTTTATTGCTTTTTTTGACAGCTTAAAACCCTGGTTCAAAAATCCTGTAACGGCAATTGCAATCATAGGGATATTAGTAGGCGGATTTGCCTTTATCGCCTTCACGCTCAGAGCTATGCTAGGGTTATCCGCAGCTTAGCCAATCGCAACCTGAAAGATCGTTGGTTTTCCGAAACGAAAACCGAAAAATAACCGACAATAGACAAGGGATAATACCTAAAATTGCCCATAGTCAAAAAAAGGGGGCGAAAATTATGGCTGATAATCGTCGGGTTTCGCGCGTTTCTTCTCTAATCAAACGCGAAGTTAGCCAGATGTTGCTCAACGAGATCAAAGACGATCGCGTGGGTGCTGGTATGGTCAGCGTTACAGATGTCGATGTCTCTGGCGACCTGCAACATGCCAAAATATACGTCAGTATTTACGGCACAGAAGCGGCAAAAGCCGAGACGATGGCAGGATTGAAATCTTCTACTGCTTTTGTGCGCCGCGAACTCGGTCAGCGGATTAGACTGCGCCGAACGCCAGAAGTCGTGTTTGTCGAAGATCGTTCTCTAGAGCGAGGCGATCGCACCTTACATCTGTTAAACCAAATTCGCGACACTCATCGAGAAGAGGACGAGGAGATAGATAATCTTGAGCAAGAGGATTTAGGGTAACGCGCGCGACTAAAACGTGAAAAATTCAAAGTTCAAAGTTTGAGGTAATTTTGAATTTTGAACTCTAAACTTTGAACTATTATGCCTGACTGTTTACCCGATTGGACGCAACTCTCTCTCAAGGAACAGATCGGACAAATGGTAGTGGTACGTGCCTCTGGCTATTTGTTCGACCGACAAATTCGCTATCCCGCTTGGGAACCGCCTGCTGCTAAGTTACGCCATTGGTTGCAGACGTTAAACCTGGGCGGGGTCATATTATTAGGAGGTAGTGCTGTCGAAATTGCCCAGCGATCGCAACAGCTACAAAGTTGGGCGACGATTCCTTTATTCATCGGCGCGGATATCGAAGAAGGCGTCGGACAGCGCTTTGCAGGTGCGACATGGTTTCCGCCGCCGATGGCAATCGGAGCGATTGCCGATCGCGATCGCGATCGCGCCAAATATTATGCTACCCAAATGGGCGCAATTACCGCTCAAGAAGCGTTAGCGATCGGCATTAATTGGATCTATGCTCCCGTTGCCGATGTCAATAATAATCCCGATAATCCAGTCATCAATGTGCGTTCCTTTGGGGATACGCCTGAAGTAGTTGCTCAACTTATAACAGCTTTTATCGAAGGCGCAAAATCCTATCCCGTCCTCACCACTGCTAAACATTTTCCAGGACATGGGGACACTGCCACCGATTCCCATCTGGATTTACCCGTCCTGCCTCATGCTGCTTCCCGACTGGCAGAAGTGGAGTTACTCCCCTTTCAAAGCGCGATCGCGGCAGGGGTAGATAGCATTATGAGCGCTCACTTACTCATCCCTGCTTGGGACTCAGATCGCCCGGCAACCCTTTCTCAACCCATTCTTACAGGTCAATTGCGGCAACAGCTAGGGTTTGCCGGATTAATCGTCACCGATGCCTTGATTATGGGCGGCGTTGCTAACTATGCCTCGCCAGAAGACGTTGCCGTGATGGCAGTCGAAGCGGGGGCAGATATTCTGTTAATGCCTGGAGATCCTGAAGTTGCAATTGAAGCCGTCGATCGCGCAGTGCGATCGAGACGTTTGAGCGAAGCAAGAATTCACGAATCTATCGAAAGGATTTGGCAAGCGAAACGGAAAATTCTACGCAATAAGACAGAAAAAGAGGCTTTATTCTTTATTTCACAATTAGAACAACCTGCGGCAATTCAAACAGTCGATCGCATTCTACGAGAGTCGATGCAAATGGGCGGTTCCCTGCCGCTAAAACCTTCTAGCGAGGAGAAGGGAAGAAATTTAATCGTAGTTGACGATCTGCTCAATTGCGATTTTTTAGATCGCCATACGCCAGCAGTTACCATCCCCAAACAACTCGGTTACGAGTTGCAATTACTAGACCAAACCTCTCTAAATTTGGTTGGCGACGATCCTAGAAAAACGCTGCTACAAGTCTTTATTCGCGCTAATCCCTTCCGAGGAATTGCCGGATTAACGCCTCAAGCAAGGGGTTTTTATGAGCAATTGCTCCAGGGCGGTTCGATTCAAGGACTAATTATTTACGGCAGTCCTTATATTTTGGAGTGGTTTCGTTCTCAACTCCCGCCAGAATTACCTTGGATATTTTCCTACGCTCAGATAGATCGGGCACAAGCGATCGCAACTGAAGTTATGTTCGAGCCATCTAAGTTCTTTATATCTGTTACAAAAGACACATTTCAGTAAAATAAGGATTAAAACAATCAAAAGATTTAGCCTCTTATCATACTCACTTTTGAGGCTATTTTTTAGCTGTATATATCATTTTTCATTCATTAATGACAGAGATGGTCGATTGCCCTCACCCCCAACCCCTCTCCCGAATTGGGAGAGGGGAGAAGAATGTCGATCGCGAAAACATAAAAATTGGATTTCTTAAAATTTACAGAAGTACAAAAACTCGTCAATCGTTTAATGAGGATTTTGATGTAGTGCGAGCATCTTGCTCGCTTCTGCCTATGAGCTAGCAAAATACAAAGCGCCCCAAAGAGTGAAGGGCGAAGGAGCTTGCGCACTTACAAAGCGATCGGGTATTTATAAACCACAAGCGATCGTCGATCGCTGGTAGTTCTAGCGTTTGAGGTCGCTTAAACTCATATAGACCATCCAGCCAAAAAGACCGCCGAAAAGTAAGAAAAAGACTCCATATTCTCTAAATATACTTTCACTCCCATCGTCAATTTCGGAGTCTATTCCTAGCTTTCTCCAGATAGATTTAGTAATCCCATAAATATCGTGGCTCAAATTGCTGAAAATTGCGTTTTCTTGTTTATACAACTCTTCGCTCAGATAAGGCATAGAAATAGCTTGTGTTGGAGTCAAGCTACAGACAAATACTGAGGTAATAACAGCTAATCGTTTGAGCACAATCAATCGCGACCCAGTTAATTTATCTTTATCAGTTTATGCTCGATCGGTTTTACGAAGATTGGGGATTGGTCGGTTGTCCTTTGTCATTTGTCATTCGATGAAAGGATTTTGGCGAAGCCGCCGCACGCTTCTTGAACCTCTTCAAGGAGAAGGGCGGATTTTGGATTGAGGATTGTTAGTAGTTAGTAGTTAATTCTCTCCCAGTTCCCCCGTCTCCTCCTCTTCCTGTCTCCTCACACTCCACACTCCCCACACTCTCTATTTGTCTTTCTAACGACGGAGAGCAGCTTGCATTTGCGATCGCACTAAGCTAGCCCAAAGCTCGAAATTAAACTCGCGATCGAGAGGATCGATTGAATTTAGAGTTTTCGGCTGCGAACAATTTCTTTTGACCCGAAAAACTGAATTTTTGCTAGAAAAACTGATTTTTTTGTCAAAATTGTTCATAATGAAAACCTTTTTTAAAAAAAATTAAAACAATCTGAATTTGAGACAAAAAACATTTTCTCTCTTTCTCTCGTCAACAGAGCGCCTTAGAAAAAATTCTTATTGTGCGCAAATCCCTCCAATTCCAACTTGGTTTTTAGAGCGCTCAATTGTTTCCAAAGAATGTTAATGTTTTGATAGCCTTGTTCGGCAGCGATTTTTCCGACTGTTTCTAGGTTACAGATATAGCCAACCCCCTGCGAAAATTCCCCACAGTTAGCGTTAAAAATCAGGTGTTTTGGTTCGATCTCGCTTCGGTAGCACGAGTAGAAAGACAAAAAATCTCGCTCGATCGTTGATGCCCTCCGTTTATTGCTCTTATCAGCATACTCTTTCGCTTTCGCTATGACTTCTGTCTGCCGTATGAGCAAATCTTAAGTTGGTTTGTTATCTTCTATACCAGTAGAGAAACGAACTAAGCGATGCCCGTACCCATTCTATAAACGATAGCGACTGAGAGGTTTCCTAACCATCAAAGTTTAGGTTGGTTTTTTAGAGGTTTGCAGTGGAAGTAAACACGCTAGTTCAGAGACTAAAACACTTTCAGAAGAACTTATACGAACTGTATCAAGAGAGCAAAGCCCCAGTACAAAAACAACCCGATCGATTGCTACCAGCCGTTTACAAAGAACTCGGTACAGCCTCGGAAGCCCTACAGGTAGCTGTAGATGAACTAATCGCACAAACTGAGAAGTTAGCAGCGATACAAATGCAGTTGGAAACAGAACGTCAAAACCACAAAAACTTGTTCGACTTCTTGTCCGAAGCTCACTTAGTAACCGATCCCCGTGGCAAGATTTTGCAAGCTAACCAGGCAGCGGCAGATCTACTGAAGGCTGAGTTACGGTTTTTGCTAGGCAAACCGCTAGACATCTTCTTTACCCCACAAGAGCGGCAGACATTTCCTGCTAAACTAAGCCAGGTACGCCAATGCGATCGCGCTCAAAAATGGAGAGTTGACTTGCAGCCTCGTAATGGCGAAACCATGCCAGTGTCTCTGACTGTCGCTCCCAGCCGCGATGCTTCTGGCAAGCTAATCGCACTCAACTGGAACTTGTGCGAGATCGCCAAAAAACATGCGGGGATCGAGCCACAATTAGGTATTAGCCAAGATTTAAGCCAGTCCCGCCCCAAGCACGTTTATCAGCGAGGAGAAATTATTCCCCTAGAACCCACTAAGCTTTGGTTAGTCTGCCAGGGATGGGTAAAGCTGAGTACAACCTGTGAAAGCGGCGATGAAGTCATTGTCGGACTGGCAGGACGGGATATGTCTTTTGGCTCTAGTATGACCTCTCTATCTACTTATCAAGCAATAGCCCTCTCAGAGGAAGTTCAGTTAGTGGCTATTTCCCTAAGCGAGATAGACAATTCTCCTCGTCTCAAAGAAATTATTTTCTCTCAAATTGCCCAGCGATTGCGTCTGACAGAATCTCTTTTAGCTATTTCTGGAGTGCGACAAGTTGAAGAGCGCGTTTACCATTTTCTGTTGTGGTTGAAACAGCATTTTGGTCAAAAAGTACCACAAGGCGATCGCTTGAGCGTTCGTCTTACCCATCAGGAACTTGCTAATGCTTGCAGCACTACCAGAGTAACGATTACTAGAGTGTTAGGCAAGTTAAAAAAACAGGGCAAAATTACTTATGACTCAAAGCACCACATAATTTTTACCAACGCCAGCTAGCAGCTACCCAGCAACGGCTAAAACAATAGGAAAAAAGGTATTGTCTAGCCAAGAACAATACCTTCTTTTCTTCTGCTAGTTGTTCCCTAACCAAAAGCAGCTTATTTCAAAAAAAATGTTTTTCCTATCCGTCTTTGGAAATAAAAATTAAAAGTACGAGCTCGCATGGATTATTGGTCTAATCTAAGAGAAAATACGATCGCTCTGTCCGGGATATTAAGTAAACTTGTTACTAGCTATACACAAGTTCTCTCGTCTATCGGGAAGAAGCTTTTAGCGATAGACTTTGATATTTCTAGAGAAGCTCTTATAAGCCACCTGAATTTGATTTTTTTTCGTGTCCGAGTTGACAAAACAAAAAAATTTAGAATGTATAGTCCTCAAGGAATTGTGTCCCAATTGTTATTCCTCGGAGGTAGTCTAGATTAGACTTCTTGCTTTTATTTGGGGAAGGAGGAAAGGGAAAAGGGGAAGGGATTAATTTTCCCTTTTAAGAAGCATTTGAATAAAATTTTTGATTGATGCAAGAGGTCTATTGAATACGAAAAAAACAAAATTTTTGGGTTTCAATGTAGGCAATGCAGGTGGAAAACTATCCATACATCTGAGGAGTTTATGAAAATATCTGCTTGTTGAAGTAGGATGAGAGCGGAAACTGACGGGGTGATAACCCCGTGAAAAACAAAATATAGTTTTTGTCACGCCCACCTGGTTGAGTGACAAAACTCAAATCGCCCTCACCCCAACCCCTCTAACTATTTGGGAGAGGGGAGAAAAATGTCTATCATGACTAATGAAAATTGGTATAAGTCTCAGAGTTTCAAAGCCTCATCAATTCGCGCTCTAAGGTTGGTTACGACTTCCTCGATCGCAATTTCTTGGGATTGCTTGTTAGCACGTTCTACCAATTCGACTTTGCCTTGTTTAATGGCGCGTCCGGTGACGATACGATAGGGAATTCCAATCAAATCGGCATCTTTAAATTTAACGCCCGCTCGTTCGTCGCGATCGTCCAAGAGAGTCTCTATGCCAGCGAGATTTAACTCGTTATAGAGTTTCTCGGCGACTTCCACCTGCTCGCGATCGTTGATATTGGGAATAACGACGATCGCGTGATAGGGTGCGATCGCAACGGGCCAAATAATCCCATCTTTATCGTAGGATTGCTCGACGGCAGCTTGTGCCAAGCGGGAAACGCCGATCCCATAGCATCCCATCACTAAAGGCAATTCCTCGCCCTGTTCGTTAGTATAAGTCGCGCCCATGGCTTGAGAATATTTTGTTCCCAACTGAAAGATATGTCCGACTTCGATTCCTCTCGTACTTTGAAGAATTTGAGAAGGATCGTGAATGGCGCGATCGCCCGGACGAGCTTTTCTGATATCTACCATCAACTCTGGTAACTGAAATTCCTTGCCCCAGTTCGCCCCGACGACGTGATAGCCAAATTCATTGGCACCGGTGACGAAATTTTTGAGATCGACGACGGTTTTATCTGCCAAACGCAGAAATTCAGAGATAACATCCTTAACCGAACTAATATAATCGTCGGGCAGATCGGGAGCAATATAGCCTAACGGTAAAGGTTTAGCCGCCCATTTTTGTTGCGCCGACTCATCCGGAACTCTCAGCGCCAACAATGTTTTCGCTTGATACCGAGGCGCTAACCGGACTAATTCATTCTGTAGCTTCACCTCATTGACATCCTGGTCGCCTCGGATGTGGACTAACGCCAGCACCAGCGTACCATTGTCATAAAGCGCTTCATAAAGTACGTTTTTGACAACTGCCGTAGTCGAACACTTAAGGAACTTAGCCAGCTTTTCAATCGTCTCCGTTCCCGGCGTTTCCAGCTTTTCATATTTTTTGAACGGCGAAGGTTCAACTTCTGGGGGAAGAGAAATGGCTTTTTCTACGTTTGCCGAATACTTGCCATCTTCGGTGTAGAGGACTTCATCTTCGCCCGCATCTGCCAACACCATAAATTCTTGAGAAGCCGAACCGCCGATCGCGCCAGAATCCGCTTCAACGGCTCTAAAGGCAAGCCCGCAGCGACGGAAAATCTTGCAGTAAGCCCTATCCATGTCCTGATAAATCGCTCTCAAGCTTTCCTCGTCCGCACTGAAGGAGTAAGCATCTTTCATAATGAATTCCCGTCCTCGCATCAATCCAAAACGAGGACGAATTTCATCTCTAAACTTTGTTTGAATTTGGTAGAGATTGAGCGGCAGTTGGCGGTAAGAGCGAATCATTTCTTTGGCAATGGTCGTAATGACCTCTTCATGGGTCGGTCCCAGTCCTAATTCCCGTTCTTGTCTGTCGGTGAGGGCAAACATGATCCCTTCTGCTTTGGTATAAGTATCCCAGCGTCCCGATTCTCTCCACAAATCCGAGGGTTGCAGTTGCGGCAGCAAGCATTCCTGTGCGCCCGTAGCGTTCATTTCTTCTCGCACGATTTGGGAGATTTTTTGCAAAACTCGCCACATCAGGGGTAAGTAGGCATAAATCCCACTACCAATGCGACGAATATACCCCGCCCGCACTAGAAGTTTATGACTTGGAATTTCTGCTTCTGCTGGTTCTTCTCGCAGCGTGACAAAAAGCATCTGAGATAGTCGCATTATTTGTTCCCTCGCGCTTACCAAACGATTATTATCCTATCCGCTCAGATAGTGAGTTGTTATACCTTTTTTCATTCATTAATGACACAGATAGTCGATCGCCCTCACCCCCAACCCCTCTNCCTATTTGGGAGAGGGGAGAAGAATGTCGATCGCGAAAACCTGAAAATTGGTATTAGTCGATAGTCGATAGTGCCTGTCTACCGGCGATCGACCAACTTTCACTATCTTAAATGCAAGTAGCCCTAGGTACGATGTTTAACTTTACACGGATGGACGACAGTTCGATAGCGTGGCATACAAGTTGACTACCTTGCCGATAACCGCGATCGCGGGAGCTTCAAAGCGAGTTTCTTCGACTTGTCGGACAATCGTTGTCAAAGTGCCGACCAATTCTTCTTGTTCTGGTAGGGTTCCCCAGCGCACTAGAGCAATCGGCGTATCCGGACGCAACCCGCCCTCGATTAGTCTGGGTACGATGTTGGCGAGGTTGTGAATGCCCATGTAAATAACGATTGTTTCAGACCCTTGAGCGATCGCTCCCCAATTGACTTGAGGGCGATATTTGCCCGCCGCTTCGTGTCCGGTAACAAAGGTCACCGAGGAACTGTGCCCGCGATGGGTTAAGGGAATGCCTGCATAGGCGGGAGCAGCAATTCCAGAAGTCATCCCAGGCACGACTTCTACGGGGACTCCCGCTTTTACCAAGTCTTCCATTTCTTCGCCGCCACGACCGAAGACAAACGGATCGCCACCTTTAAGCCTAACTACGACGGCATTGGTTCGTGCCTTTTCAATTAAAATCCGCGTCGTTTCCGACTGTAATTTGGAGTGACGACCCCGCCGTTTTCCCGCGTCAATGCGTTCTGCTCGATCGCCAATCATTGCCAGGATGGGAGGACTGACGAGAGCATCATAAACAACTACATCGGCGTGTTCTAGGAGTTGCTTGCCTTTAAGGGTCATCAACCCCGGATCTCCCGGTCCCGCGCCTACTAAATACACTTTTCCTAAATACTGTTGCGTTTCTACTCGCGCCATTCGTCGATCTCTTCAATAATTAAATCTGCCAATTCTGCCGTTGCTCCTAGCGGTTCTCCCAAAAGTAGTTTGAGCTTAGGAAAAGCTTGCTTGAGTTGTTGGATTTGTTGGGCGATCGCGTCTGTAATTCCTCCAGAAAATAGAAAGTAAGGTAAAATAGCGATGCTTTGCTCGCCCGATCGCGCTAAAGTCTCGATTCGTTCGGCTAAAGTCGGCGACACCGACCAATAGGCAGGAATGGCACCCAGTCGAGAGGCAATTTCCTGACAGGGTTGGTTTCCTCCCGGACGACGACTGCCATGGGACAATAAAATTCTCGCTTGAGCGGGTAGTCGTTCTAGTTGTTGTGTTAGTAGGTTGGCTAACCTCGGATAGCTTCCTAAATAAGGGCGTAATTCTACCCGTACCGATTCTCCTAACGCTCGTTGGGCGATCGCAACTTCTCTGGGAATATCTTCTTTGACGTGAACCCCAGCTAGTAAAAAAAGAGGCAAGATTTCTAGTCGGTTCAATCCTGCTTCTCGTGCTTTTTGGGCAACTCGTTCGATCGTTGCGTGTAAGGGAGCGGGTGCTGCTTCCAAACAAGCTGTATCGATTAGCGATAGTGCGGGTTGGTTCGAGACTGCCGCAGATCCCTCTATTTCTAGCTTAAGATCCCTTGACTGGGCGATCGCTGGTTTCCTTTGACGCAACCGAGAAGCCAATTGCCTTAAGGCAATCTGAGAACGAGGATCGCGACTGCCGTGAGATACTAAAAGATGAGCGGATGCTACTTGCAAGGTTTCTTAAGAAAAGCTTAAGGTCGAGCTGATTACATTGTAAAAGATGTTGATTCTATCTTAACTAACGGTATTGCCATAATCGCTCTTGCCAAAATCTTTGATTGTATCCTTGGGGTGATTTCTTCAAACTAGCTAGGTTGCTACGATCGCGATTGAAGTATGGAGGAGAGCTATGCTACTGCAAGATAAGCAAACCGGAGAGTTGGTAGAAATTCTCGATATCGAGGCTTTAGTCAATCCGGTTGAAACTAAGATTCAAGGAAGCCTGCAAGCTGGCCAAGAAGAACAGCCCCCCGAAGCGATCGCTAAAGACAGATTGGTTTTTCCTTCTGGCGAAAACTTACCGCGTTGCTGGATCGATGCCAATTATCGGACAAGCCTTTGACTAAGAAATTTACTCTTTTTGGATCTGGGGATGGCTAATTCGCTTCCAGCGATTGATGAGAGGCTCCCAGAGAGCATGAGGTAGATTGGGGCGAAGATAGCCAAAAGTCCAAAAAAGACGATAGATAGGCGATCGCGCGAGCCAGTGCCATTCCCTGCCATTTTTTAGGATAAAATGGGCATCTTTGACAACAGACCCGTACCAGGTCTCGATCGCAACGCGCAAGGTCATTTTTTTCCCATAAAGCCGATTAGTGGCGAGAGCCTCTCGATAAGTTCTTTGATAGACTTTGAAAAGTGGCTCGTTGTGGGAGTGATAGACGGCGGCTTCGGGTTTGTAAACAATTTGGTAACCCAGTCCTAACATGGCTCGCGCCCACTCTCGATCTTCGCTTCCAGTCAAGGTTTCATCAAATGGACGCTCCTGCCAACACCGATAGCGAATGGCGGAGTTGGCATTAGAAAAGTCATGCTCGTACCATTTGTCAAGTCTTGTTTGCAAGCGCAGGCGATCGCCATAAAATTCTAGATAATCTCGTCGAACTGGCGGCCAAGCATCGGGTTGTGGCACTTGTTTTCCATAGGTGCCTGCGACTTTCGGATCGTCAAAGGGCTTGACTAAATTTTCCAACCAATAGCGATCGCAAGGAAAGGCATGAGCGCTCAGCGAAACAACGACTTCTCCTCTAGCCGCTTGAAAGCCAATATTTAACGAACGACCGAAGGTAAATTCTTCGGGCGCTATCTGAATTAAATTAATATCGCTGTGCTGCTTGACAATTTCAACCGTTCTATCGGTAGAACCCGAATCGACAACAATAATTTCAATCGGCTGCCAAGATTGGTTTCGGATTAATTCTAAAGCTTTTGAAATATCTCTGGCTTCATTTTTAGTTCGTATCAATACACTGACTGTAGTTCCCATAACAATTTCTCGCCAGACTTTTCATGCCAAAACTATCACAGCGATCGCTTCTAGTCCAACATATCGGCAAGTTTTCTTTGCATAACTTGTGGGAATTTATGCGGATATTTTAAGACATATACAATTCGGATCCAATTCTCTTGTAAAAACAACTTGAGTTGGGCAGACAAAGGTAGATATCGGCGATAATATCTATATAATTTGATAATTCGTTGGTTGGTTTTGCCAGCTTTTAAATCCTCAAAAGTCTTTGTTCCTTCCAATCTTCTGTGATTGCCCCAAGTTTCATCGACATAGCAAAGATTGGCAACTCGAACGGCTCTAAGAATAAAATCTAAATCCATTGAATAATGATCGTCAACGTTATAATATCCAACTCTCTGGTGGAGCGAAGCATGATAAAAATAAGCGGCTGGATTGTAGGGATAGGGGTTTCTATCTGGGTATATTAATAGGTCATACAAACTCAATTTAGCTGGCTGATTAAATTCTATTAACTCGCCTGATTCTCCTATCACCTTACAATTACCAGCTAGAAAGCTGGGTTCTGGCAAGGTTTTAAAAATTTCCAAGACTCGGTTGAGAACGTTCGGCTCATAAAAATCATCAACATTTAAAAATCCTACGATCTCCCCCATTGCCAAATTAATCCCCTTATTCATTGCATCCGACTGCCCTCTATCTTTTTCAGAAATCCAACGGATGTGTGGATATTTTTGGGCATATTCTTGAATAATTTCAACGGTGCGATCGCTCGATCCGCCATCGACAATGATATGCTCGACATCCGGGCAATTTTGGTCGATGACCGCTTTAATACAAGATTCGATGAATCGCTCGCCGTTGTAAACGGGCGTGATGATGCTAATCATGGGCAGCTAACGTTTTGGCTTTTGACAACAGAATCTGCTCGTATAAGTCGATATAGCGCCTGATTTGTAGATCGAGGGAATATTCTGCCAGCGCGATCGCGCGACATTCCCGACTCATGCGATCGCGTAAACTATTATCCTCTAAAAGTTGCAAAATTCCATTGCCGAGATCGCTGGCATTTCCAGGTTCGGCTAGATACCCCGTAATCCCGGGTCTAACCAAGTCGGGAACGCCGCCTATTTTAAATGAAACCATTGGAGTTCCGCAACTCATACTTTCTTGTAACATCAGAGGGAGATTGTCGGCGCGAGTTGGGAAGATAAATAAGTCGGCGGCACAATAGGCGATCGCTTTGAAGCGAGCGTGACTGACATAGCCGAGATTGAGGGTTTCCATGCCAACAACTTCTGAAATCGCTTCACTGCTGTTGCCGATAGTAAGCAACATGGTTTCGGTTTTTACAGAGGCTGGCAAGCTAGAAAGGGCTTGCAGTAAAATATTGCTGCCTTTGCGGGGATCTTTGATACTATCAGCCCCGAACATCAAAACTTTTTTGCCCGTTGGGATGCCTAAAAGCTCTTTACAGATTGCCGGATCGCGAGGCTGATAAGCATCTACGTCGATTCCGTTGGGGATGTGATGAATGGGGAAGCGATTGAGCATACTCAGCTTGGCTAATCCGGCAAGCCAGCGACTGGGGGTTACGACGGTCAGATCGGAGCGACGATAAACCCAGTCTTTTAGCTTCCACACCAAGCGAGTATTGTCTTTTTTAATGGCTGGATAGATATGGGGATAAGGACATCGACCGCAGCCGATTTTCCAGCGATCGCAGTCGTAGCTGTAGCTGCAATGTCCCGTAAAACTCCACATATCGTGGAGAGTAAAAACAGCGGGCTTGTTTTGTGTCAATAAGGGAATTGCTAAGTAGTTAAACGTTCCTCCGTGAAGGTTATGAAAGTTGAGGAGATCGGCATTTTGATAAAACTCGTGTTTGAGAATATCAAAAGCGCCAACGTACTGAACATAGTTGAATCCGAGAGGCCGCGTAATCGAGGCGATAGGATTTTCTAGGCGATGCTTGCGAGGGATTGTCGCGACGCGATCGCTTTTACTTTGACTTCTTCCCACTAGCAGGCGCGAGTCAATGCCGCGATCGAGTAAGCCTCGATGAAGAGAATAGTTCGCGATCGCAGCGCCCCCAGAAAGATCTGATTGGTTAATATGTAAAACCTTCAGCATATTAATGAAGCATAAATTAACTCCATCTGTCGCGCCACGTTCTGCCAAGATAGTTCGATTGCTCTGAGCCGAGCCGCTCTTGCCATCTCTTGACAAATGTTAGGGCTATTGTACAAGTCTAAGATGGTTTTTACACACAGTTCTACATTATTATCCGAAATGAGAATTGCTTCTTTGCCGGGAAGGTAAGCTCGAATTGAAGTCAAATCTGTAGAGATTATCGGCAAACCACAAGCCATACCCTCTAAAATAGCATTGTTAGCAGTCGCGCCAAGTAGCGGTAGGAATAATACGTCAGACTGCTGATAGAGTCTCAGCAAATGGGTATCGTCGATATCTTTGTAGATATAAATATTTTTCTGTTCGGGCAAGGCAGAAACTTTTGGGGAGACAATGTGAAATTCGATATCTGCATGAGTTTGTAACCGATCTGCCACAGCTAAAACACGATCGTAATCCCGAAGCCAAGAACCAACGCTAAGACAGCGAAACTTGTCCGTTTTTTGCGATTCAGTGGCGGGATGAAAATAATCTACATCTACGCCATGTAAGACGAGTGAGATTTTATGTTTTGGCAAATATTGCTCGAAGTAAGCAGTTTGGTCTGGAGAAATGACAATAACGCGATCGAGACGGCGAACGATATCGACATTTAAGAGAAACTCTAAATCTTGGGGCGGTTGGTGAAAAGTTGCGACAATCGATGCTTTCTTTCTTAAAAATTTTAATTGACGCGTTAAAGATGGTAAATACTGTAAAGAGTGTTCGCCATCGAGATAATGAACTATGTCGGCACGACCTCGCAGCCACTGACCTAGCGCAACCGTTTCTGCCATCAAATCGTTGAGTTCGTACTCTCGAACTCCATTTTTCTTAATCCAACGCCTGAGACGCTTTTTTATTCTAGGGCTAGAGATGGGAAAATTACTTTCTCCCATCGGCACGACGCGATCGTCTATTTTAAATTTTTCTGGATCGATATACTCAACAAACCTATTGATTCCCGTGTATTTTCCCCAATGGGGATAATGAGTACGAATTAGGTGTACGCCGCATTGATGCATTTTGCGTTTGGAATTTATAAACGGCTTTTTGCTCGCTTCGACAACACCACAGACGGTTCGACTTGGACAGCGACTTTTTCTAAGGGCAGCGTGCGCCGAGTACCTTTTTTGGCATTGACTTGATAAACTTTGTTGTTGGTGATATCTAAGCCAGTTAACCAACCGCTGTTTGGATGGTAAGCTCCTGTATCGATATCCAGCCACCCCGCACCGGAAACCAGTTGACCGGGTTTAACGCCTGGAAAGGTAAAGGTAATAGTATGCCCGGTAATAATGAGCTTATCGGCAAAATAAGGCTGCGTCATGCTGTGAAATTCATCTCGAATCCAACAAAAATGATCGGCTGTTTGGGTTTCAATCGGCATCTGGGGATGAACTCCAGCATGAACTAACCAAATATCTCCTAAATCCAGATAGGTGGGCAGGGTTTTCATCCAATCGAGATGATCTTGGGGAATGTTATTGTCGTAGCTGACCAAGGTAGCATAGCCGCC
Source organism: Hydrococcus rivularis NIES-593 (assembly GCF_001904635.1). Classification (GTDB taxonomy): domain Bacteria; phylum Cyanobacteriota; class Cyanobacteriia; order Cyanobacteriales; family Microcystaceae; genus Hydrococcus; species Hydrococcus rivularis. The sequence continues at coordinate 16,529 of NZ_MRCB01000028.1, read as the reverse complement.
GCTATAGAGCCAAGCTTGGAACACATTCTTGACAATCTGACCGTTCCCCACCGCATCGAGTAGCAATTGCTCGTGGTTTCCTAGCAAACACTTGTATTTGTTGGCGAGAACCAAGTCTACTACCTTGGCACTGTGAGGTCCTCGGTCGATCAAGTCTCCTAAAAAGTATACCTGGTCGTCGCTTGCGGGAGCGATCGCGTCTAGCAAGGAGATAAGCGCGTTGTAATGTCCGTGAACGTCACCTATAACAATTCGGCGATGGGTCATTGCTTCCTATCGGAATCGGAGTATTTGTATAAGGCTTCCCAAACTTGGCGGGAAAATTCATCTTTCGACATCTATTGTGACACACTCCCTATCGAGCCGATTCCAGATTGGTCATTGGTCATTTGTCATTTGTTAGTGGTTAGTTGTTAATTGTCCCTCCAGTCTCCTTGTCTCGGAGTCCCCCAGTCTCCGAGTCCCCAACTCTTCCTCTCCTAGGTTGGGCAAGTTTGTTAAACTGCACAGTATAGCCTTATAGTGTCTGTCAAATCGCGTGTCTTTGTCTGCACTCACAAAAATTAATATCCTCAAACAGCCCACTCAATCGGCTTGGATCGAACAGGCGATCGCCAATTTAGACATTATCCTACTCGATCATTCTCACTGCGAGCGAAAAGCTGCGGGAGTCGCCTTGAATTTAATGTTTCGCTACCCTTCTTACGCGCCTCTAGTGCGAAAATTAACTGCGATCGCGCAAGAAGAACTAGACCATTTCGAGCAAGTCAACCAATGGCTAGATCGGCGCGGAATCCCTCTAGCTCCCCTAGCCTCGCCTCCCTATGGCGCTCGACTAAAGGCTCAAATCCGTCGCGACGAACCCCAGCGCCTGCTTGATTCCTTGCTAGTATCGGCTCTGATCGAAGCACGCTCTCACGAACGATTGGGATTGCTGGGCGAATATTGTCCCGAACCGGAGCTGGCCAAATTTTATCGCAGTTTGACAGCATCTGAGGCACGTCACTACGGAACTTACTGGATTTTAGCAGATAGCTATTTCGAGCGAGAGCTAGTCCGGCAGCGTCTGGATGAATTAGCTGCAATTGAAAGTCAAATCTTATCTTCTCTGTATCCAGAACCGAGAATTCATAGTTAGAGGGCTGGTTGACTGACAAATCTTTGTCTGCTCACCCCTAAATCCTTTCTCCCACAAGGGGCGAAGGGACTTCAGTCCAAAGTCTTAAGTTGAGAGCTACTCTCCCGCTCTGGGAGAGGGGTTGGGGCGATTTGAGTTTTGTCACTCAACTAGGTTAGAGGGTTTGCTGTAAGCCATTTAATGCTCGATTGACTGTTACGTATTAATAGCCAGTAGCGCGAGCGTCCCGATCGCACTACATACAGATTCCGATTAATGGAACAGATTTTATACAAGCTAAAAATAGCCATTTAGCCCTCAACAATTCCCAACCGAAGCAAGCAATTGCTCGTAACTATCCAAAGCCAATTCAAAGGAATAATGTTGTTCTGCATATTCTCTTCCTTTTTTGCCCAAAGCTTTCACTTTTTCTGGATTTGAGTAGAGTTCCAAAATGGCTTGGGCAAGTGCCTCGGCATCTTCGGGGGGAACGACGATCCCGCCACCGCTTTTTTTGATTGCCCTAGCAGCCGTTCCCTTGGCTGGAACCGAGGCAATAATGGCGCGACCGCTTGCCAGCAACACCTGAATTTTCGAGGGCATATTAAAACAGATAACGTTGTCTTTTTGCATTACCATTGCTACATCTGCCGCTGCTAGCATCTGTGGAAGCCGTTCTCTGGGCTGAAAAGGTCGCAATAAAACATTTTTGACTCCGCGTTCTTGACAGTAACGATCTAGCCGCCTGAGAGCTTCCTTTTTACCGACAATAACAAAGGCTAGATCGGGAATATGTTGCACTCGTGCGGCTGCATCGATTAAGATTTCTAGGGGTTGGGTGAGGGCAATGTTACCAGAATACATCACCACGAATTTATCTTCTAAGTGATTTTCAGTCCGAAAATAGTTATTTTCTTTTGAAAGTGGCTTGATAAAGTTAACATCGACCCAGTTGGGAATCTCGATGAGTTTATCAGCTGGAACGCCTTTTTCGAGCAGGTTTTTGGTGAACCCATCGGCAATGACGCTAATTTTGGTAGCAGTTCGGTAGGCAAATTGCTCTAACTTGCGAAACAGGCAAATAACTTTTTCGTTCTCGATCAGTCCGACGTGAATGGCGGCATCTGGTAAGATATCTTGAAGATTCAAAACGATTGGCGCGCGGTAAAACCATCCGAGTAAGGCAGCAGGAAGGCACACTGGCAGTCCCGGTATGGTTAGGATAATTGCGTCGGGTCGCCAACCCCAAAGTGCCTGAAAAAAGCTTAGAATCATAAAACTAAGCTCGAAGAAGACTCGATTGCTTAGACTTCGATGACGGCGAATCCAAACATAAGAGCGCTGTATCTTAACTCCGTTACGTTCTTCGGTCAGGTATAGCTTCCCGCGATATTCTGGAGAAATTTCCCCCACTGGATACCAAGGCATGGCAGTAATGACGCGAACCTGATGGCCTCGTCCAACCAATCCTTCAGCTAGTTCGGTCATCAGTGGGGCGATGCCAATGGGTTCGGGATAATAATTATATGAGTAAAGCAGGATCCGCATATCCTAACCTATAGGTCAACTGGAATTTTAACAGGTTTAAAAAAGGATGAAATATGTCTAATGTTATGATGCGGATCTGATGCAACTTGATTAATCAGAGTTCCAATCTTTATCGGCATCGGTTTTAGCATCGTTGTGAAAGATGTAACAAGAATATCTTAAGAACCAGAGATTAGGACAAAATAGAAAAGAGCCTTTGAAGATTTACGTACGGATACAAATATTTATGCTGCGATTACGAAAAGTTTTAACTGCATGCTTGCTGGTTACTTTGCTGTTACTATCTGCTTGTGCCACCCAAGCGCCTTCTCGTTTTGAGAGGGTACAACAAGAGAGTACCCAAAGAGGGGCAAAAGCTATCGTCCAAGAGTCGCTATCGGGTAGCAGCTTTAACAAGTTTTTTCCGGCTGGTACAGATGGCTACGATCGCGTCTACACTCAGGAGAAAACGGGATTTGCCGAGGCAAAGTTGAAAAAAGACGGCAAAGACGTAGCAGTGATGGCAATTTCCGATACGCTTAACAATCCCGGTGCCGTCGAGAAATTTCAGCAGAGTACCGAAAAGATTGGCGGCTATCCAGCCGTCAAACAGGGAAATAATGCAACGGCAGTTTTAGTCAACAATCGCTTCCAAGTCAAAGTGCTGTCTCGCGATGCTTCTTTTACAGAAAGCGATCGCCGAGCTTGGTTAGAAAAATTCGACTTAGATGGCTTAGCGAAAATCAGCAGCCAGCCAACTGCGACGGCTAAGTAGGAATCGTTGACTGACGAGCAGGAAGAACTTTCACCTCCCTCTCCCATAACAAACAACTGACAACCGATAATAAAGGACAAAGGAGAAAATTGTGAGTAAGCCAATTTACGAACTGGTCAACGAACTGCCGACGAATAATATAACGATTATGGTGCTGCGATCGCTTGATTTCGTCGTACCGGGACAGTGGGAAAACGTAGTCGGTTTTGAAAATACAATTCGCAAGGTGACCGGAGAAACCGACGAAGCTATAATTCAACAAATCGGCGAGCGTGCGGTTCGCCTTTTTAATGATAAGTCTCAGGGATACCAACGCGCCCTCTGGCTGTATCAGACTGTCGATAGTACCGATAGCGCCCTTGGAACAGCGGCTTTAGCCAATAAAATAGGCGAGAAAATTTCTCTACTTGGGTTTTTAAACCGCATTACCCCCAATCCAGAAAAAGCGCAGGCAATCGACCTTGCTATTAAATTAGTGGTCGAGTTGGTCGCTTTTTGTCAAATTAACGGCATTCCCGGCGATAGCATTGGCGATTTTGTTGCCTCTTTAGCCGACTATAGCGGCGAGTCGTTGATGCGGATGGCAGCTTTAGTCTGCATAGACGGTTTGATTCCCCTCGGACCGGATTTTATTCTCAAAGCACAGTCAACTCTTGGCAATCTCTCTCCCCAAGAACTAGACAACAATTCTACCTTTAATCGGATTAAAAGTCTGGTTCCCGGCAACAACGTTGGCCGTCAATTAGATTTTATTGCGACTAGCTTTGATTCTGTCAAAGGATGGATGGGCAATTTCGTTGCCGAGAGAGATTTAACGCCTCAAAAAATTGCTAGCAAAATTCAAAGTTTCGTAGAAGTTTCTGAGGATAAATTAGACTATTTAGCTGCTTTTCTCGATATGACGACCAATTATTACGAGCATACGGGAATTCAGACCTTAGCCAGAAGGTTAATCGAGCGAGCCGTTGCAGAAATTTGATGAGGTGTTAGTAATTAGAAGGTAGTAGTTATCGAATCATTACTAACTACCAACAATTAACCAGAAATCTTCTTTTTCATCACTAAACAATTGCGGGTTTCTGAGGCGCGAAGGTACTGGAGATCGTCGGTGAGTTCTTGCATAAAGAATAGCCCGCGATCGCCTTCTTTTTCTAGGGGATCGGTTGGATTTTGACGTAAAGCTTTCAGTTTGGCATGGATGTCGAAAGGAGATCCCCAATCCCAGATGCGGATTTCTAAATAATTGCCAAATATATTTAATTCTATATCGATTGGCGTTGTTGTTGGCAGGTGTTGATGAGCGTAGCGAACTGTATTTGTAAATCCTTCTGCTAGTGCTAATTTACATTGCCATCGACATTTTTCTGGCAAGATCGGTTCTGTATTGCGATCGAACCACTGTAAGACTATCGTCAAAGCTTCTATATGAGTTTTAACTCGGAGCCGAAATTGTTCGCGCAATTGTTCGTCTGAGTTTTGTTTTTTATTACTAAAAAGCTCCACTATTTTTACGAAATAGGATTAAAATTGTTTTTAAAATTAATTCCAAGTCGTATTTAAGGCTCCAATTTTTTTGATATCGCAAATCTAATTTGATCACGTCTTCAAAATTAGTAATCTGGGAGCGTCCGTTGACCTGCCATTCTCCTGTCATGCCCGGTTTGACATCGAGTCGCTGCCATTCTGGAACTTCGTATCGTTCTACCTCATCGGGCGTAGGCGGTCTGGTGCCGACTAAACTCATATCTCCAACTAAAACATTCCAAAATTGGGGCAATTCATCCAAACTGGTACGTCGCAAAAAACGACCGACTTTGGTAACTCTCGGGTCATTTTGATTTTTGAAAATAGCGCCTTGCGCCTGATTGGGAATTTGGTTTTTGAGGGCTTCCGCACCGACGCACATGGAACGAAATTTAATGATTTTAAACTGTTTTCCCAGCCAACCGCAGCGTGTTTGGAAAAAGAAAATTGGTCCGGGATCGTCGAGTTGGATGGCGATCGCAATCGGAATGAATACGATCGCCGTAATTCCCAATCCGACCAAACTGCCGACGATATCGATTAACCGTTTGACCCAACTCCGAACCGACGGATGCGTTTCTGGGATCTGCGCGCTGACATTTAGATTGTGAGGTCGTTCGTCGTCTTGTATTGGAGACGTAATCTGGAAGACGCGATCGAGTTCCGTCATTGACAAAACCGCCATGACCGGAGGACGAACATTATAGAGAATTAACTCTATCCCTCTTTCTCTAGTCGCCTTAAAATTATGGACTAATGCCCCAACTCCGCTGCTGTCAATAAACTCGGTATTTTTAAAATCGAAGATCATCTGTTGAGATGTCGGATTGTTAGCCAGAAGCTGATGACAGGACTCCTTGAAAGCGACGGCTTCCAAGACGGTCAAGCGTTGAGGCATTTGGATAACTGGGAGATTATTGTAGTAAACGACGGGAAAATCGGTTTCTGGAGTATGAAGGGTCATTAGCGGTTAGTCATTAGTCTGTGAGAGAGGGAACGTCGGTTGCGAGAAGGCAGAGGTTAATTATAAGTCATTATTTTTTGATTTCTGAGTTGAATTTTACCTCCTTTGTTTGACCTTGCCTTCTTTAATTTCTCATTTCATGGAGTTTCTTGCTTCATGCTGGCTTTGGCTTTGGCAGCGCTTCGACGGAGTGCTTGCAAGCGAGATTCATATTTTTTGCGCTGACGGCGATTGGGGGTTTGCTCGATGAGCGTTTTGAGGGCGCTGCCCAAACTTTTGTAGGCATTGGGAAGCGTATAGCCAAAACGAGTTGCCAGCGCGATCGCTTTTTCATCGGCTTCGATCGCTTCCTTATAAACCCGTTCTCCGTTATTTTTCTGCCAGAGTCGATAGCCGGAAATGCCGCACAACCCCAGCGCTAAAATCAGCAATAATCCATCTTGTACCCAAAGTTCTCCAACCGCCCCGCCCAAACCAATGGCTAAGGCTGCCATTTCCCATCCCTCTCTGGGAATCGTATCGTTTTGAATCCGAGCGACTTCGTGCCAAAATATAAGATTGCGCTGGTCGATTGCCAGATTTTCCCATTTGGCTAAGTCGATTTGGATCTCTACTTCGTCTCGACTGATTTCTTCGCACCGAATTAGAGGGGGATTGACTTCTGTCGTGCCTTCCACCATCACCCAGCTTTGCAACTCCGGCGGCAGCAAGCCTTTCAATCGCCGAAGTTCGCTCATCTCAGCTCTTGCAGAAGAAGTTACATAGGATGTCGTCATAAAATCTGCCTATTTCAATTCGATAAAATTGTCTTTATCTTGGATCGTAACAATCTTGGCTCGGACTTCGCTGTTAATCCAATACTATATCCGGAACATCGAACCATGGAAAGAGGTCTTTTATGGTTGCCCTTGCTCGTCATTTTTTTCTGGCTGGCATGGATGGGTTGGAGTGAATACCAAAAAATCGAAGCTTATCGCCGTTGGGCAGAACCATTCGATCGCGCTAAATACGACATTTATGCGGTTTTAGGTCAAACCGGAAAAACGCTAATCTGGGGCAAGCCCACCCGTTCCGGTCCGATCGATTTGCAGAGTTTGTCTCTCGATCGCGTTCGAGATATTCGGCTTTTGGTCGATAAGCAACCCGTAACGTTAGAATCTTTACCAACCCAAGGCAAACCCGCGATCGAGTTGAGTTTCGACGATCCACAGAGTCTAATTCAAATTCCCTTTACAGAAATTCCCCTAGCAGCGCAATGGACGAGATATTTACAGGAGCAGTTAAAGATTGTTAATTAAAGCTGTTTCAACGAGAAATTTTGATGTTTGCGCGATCGCGATGGAGGCGAGATGAGCTTCGACAAAATCTTAGTAGCAATAGACATCTCAGAAATCCACAAAAATGTCTTTGAGCGCGCCCTATCTCTAGCTCAAAAAAATAACGCCAGTTTAATGTTATTGCACGCGCTCTCGCCAGAAGAAGAGAATAGTCCTTTGCCCATTCCTCCTAATTTGACAGAAATGTATCCAGCAGCCGGCAATGACCTGACCTTGGAGACTTGGCGGCAGCAATGGCAGGAATTTGAGAGGCAAGGCATGGAAGTTTTGCAATCCCTCGCGCAAAAAGCAACGAAAGCAGGAGTCAGGGTTCAGTACGAGCAAATTGCTGGCAGTCCGGCTCGTACTATTTGTCAAGTGGCTCGCGAGTGGCAGGTGAATCTAATTGTCATTGGGCATCGCGGTCGTTCTGGATTGAGCGAATTGCTGCTCGGTAGCGTTAGCAATTACGTCGTCCACCACGCTCCTTGCTCGGTGCTGCTGGTTCGTTAGATTGCCATGACAATAGTATTTTGCAGCGTTCCAAGTGTCTCTATAATTAACAGTTATTATCAGCTATTGAGGTTTCTATGAGTTCGCTGCTTCGCCCGTCCGTACCAGACGCTAGCATCTTCTCCACGTCAGAACTTCTTTTGCGCCATCGTCTCAAATTAGTCGAAGATTTGTGGGAATCAGTGCTGCGCTCCGAATATGGACAAGAAGCCGTCGATTTACTTAAAAAATTGCACTCGATTTGTTCGCCAGAAGGACAGGTAACAGAAATTCCTGCCTCCGCGATCGCGCAAACGATCGAACAGCTCGAACTCAACGAAGCCATTCTGGCCTCTCGTGCCTTTGCCCTCTATTTTCAACTGATCAATATTGTCGAACAACACTACGAGCAACGCGATCGACAGCTTGAGAGGCTGGCTTCTTCTCAAGACTCGATCGACCTCAGTCAACATGGCAGCCAATTAGACAATATTAATACCCCTCCCGCAGCGCTGGGAGTCAACCTCTTAGAAAAAAGTTTCTTCAACGAAAATGCTAGCCTGCCCAAAGCAGGAACCTTTCAATGGCTTTTTCCCTATCTCAAACAACTAAACGTACCGCCCCAGTTAATTCAGCGATTGCTCGACCAACTCGACATTCGCCTTGTCTTTACCGCTCATCCTACCGAAATCGTGCGCCACACCATTCGCAAAAAACAACGGCGAATCGCTCGCATTCTGCGCCAGCTCGATCGCGCCGAAGAAGCATTTCGAGCCATAGGATTGAGTACTTCCTGGGAAGCCGAAGAGGCTAAAGCGCAACTGACGGAAGAAATTCGCCTCTGGTGGCGAACCGACGAACTGCGCCAGTTCAAACCCACTGTTTTAGACGAAGTCGATTACGCTCTGCATTACTTTGAAGAAGTTTTATTTGAAGTCATTCCGCAACTGTCGGTACGTCTCAAACAAGCTCTCAAAAGCGCCTTTCCCAGATTAACCCCACCAGCCAATAATTTCTGCCGTTTTGGCTCTTGGGTTGGCGGCGATCGCGACGGCAACCCCTTGGTCACTCCCGAAGTGAGTTGGAAAACCGCTTGCTATCAACGCAATCTCGTCATCGAGAAATATCTGCAATCGGTGCGGGAGCTAATCGCCGTTTTGAGTCCGTCTCTGCATTGGAGTAACGTGTCCCAGGACTTGCTCGATTCGCTGGAGCGGGATAAGATGCAACTGCCCGAAATTTACGAGCACTTAGCCATCCGCTTCCGTCAGGAACCCTATCGACTCAAGCTCTCCTACATCCAAAAACGGCTGGAAAATACCCGCGATCGCAACAAGCGCCTCGCCATTCCCGAAGAGCGCAAAATTCTCTTCCAAAGGTTTCACGACAATGTCTATCGTTGTGGAGACGATTTTTTGGCAGAATTACGGTTAATTCAGCGTAATCTGGCTGAAACGAGCTTATCCTGTCAGGAGCTAGACAATCTGATCTGTCAGGTCGAAGTCTATGGCTTTAACCTCGCCCAACTCGATTTTCGTCAAGAGTCTTCCCGGCATTCTGAGGCGATCGAAGAAATCGCCGAGTATCTGCAAATTCTGCCCAAACCCTACAGCCAACTCACAGAAGCCGAGAAAATTGCCTGGCTGGTGCAAGAGTTGCGCACGCGCCGCCCATTGATTCCCCAAGACATGCCATTTTCAGCCAAAACCTGTGAGGCGATCGAAACCCTGCGAATTTTGCGGCAGTTACAGCAGGAGTTCGGTTTAGACATCTGCCAAACTTACATTATCAGCATGACCAACGATGCCAGCGATGTTTTAGAAGTAATGCTGCTGGCAAAAGAAGCCGGACTCTACGATCCCGCCACTGGTCAGACGACGTTGCGAATTTGCCCTTTATTTGAAACGGTAGACGACCTCAGACGAGCGCCGACCATCATGGAAAAATTGTTTGAGATCCCTCTCTACCGAACTGCTCTGACAGGAGGTCACAACGGAATTGAAATCCCAGGGTTTCCTGTTAATCTTCAAGAAGTCATGGTCGGTTACTCAGATAGCAATAAGGATTCGGGTTTTCTCAGTAGCAATTGGGAAATTCATAAAGCGCAGAAAGCTCTACAGAAAGTGGCTCAGAAATATGGAGTCATACTGAGACTGTTTCACGGACGCGGCGGGTCGGTCGGTCGTGGTGGCGGACCTGCTTATGCGGCTATCTTGGCACAGCCCTCCTCGACTATTAACGGACGAATCAAGATTACCGAACAAGGAGAAGTCCTTGCCTCTAAGTATTCCTTGCCCGAACTAGCCCTCTATAATCTAGAGACGCTAGCTACTGCCGTCATCCAATCGAGCGTGTTGGGAAGCGGATTCGATGATATCGAGCCATGGAACGCAATTATGGAGGAATTGGCAACCTGCGCGCGGAAAGCCTATCGCGCTCTGATTTACGAACAGCCAGATTTTATCGATTTCTTTCTCTCGGTCACTCCTATTCCAGAAATCAGCCAACTACAAATTAGTTCTCGTCCCGCCAGACGCAAGAGCGGTCAAAAAGACCTCAGCACTTTAAGGGCTATCCCTTGGGTCTTTAGCTGGACGCAAAGCCGTTTCCTGTTGCCCGCTTGGTACGGTATTGGGACGGCTTTACAAGAATTTCTCGCTCGCGAGCCTGAGGAAAATCTCAAGTTGCTGCGTTATTTTTACTTAAAATGGCCCTTCTTTAAAATGGTCATTTCCAAAGCGGAAATGACATTAGCTAAGGTAGATTTGCAGATTGCGCATCATTATGTTAAGGAACTATCAAAACCTGAAGATAGGGAACGTTTCGAGCGGCTTTTCGAGCAGATCGCTCAGGAATATCACCTCAGTTGCGATTTAATCCTGACAATTACAGAGCACAATCGACTTCTAGACGGCGATCCCAGCCTGCAACGATCGGTGCAGTTGCGCAATGGTACGATCGTGCCATTAGGCTTCCTGCAAGTTTCTTTACTCAAACGGCTTCGCCAGTACAGCGATCGCGCTTCATCAAACGCCATCTATTTCCGTTACTCGAAGGAAGAGTTACTGCGCGGCGCCTTGTTAACTATTAATGGAATCGCCGCCGGAATGCGCAATACCGGTTAAAACAATTGCCAATTCGCAATTGCGAATTGGATTGACAGTTTACCCGCCAATCTGAGACATGGTACGGCTATAAACACCAGTTTTTGTACCGGAGTCTCGTTGTTGGAAATTAATTTCTGGCTTGATTTGCAAAAGATAACGAACCTTGTCGCGTAATTCGGCGAGATCGATGCCGCGACGAAGGGCAGTTTTGAGGTCAATTTGACCCGTTTCGTTTAACAGACAGGGACGCAACCACCCATCGGCAGACAGGCGCATCCGGTTACAGCGATCGCAAAAACATTCTGACATCTGGCTAATAAATCCCAAAGTCCCTTTAGCGCCTGGAATTTGGAATACATCTGCTGGTCCATTTCCTCGCACGTCGGATTCGACTAATCCCCATTGGCTTCTGATGCGCTGTCTGAGTTCTTCGGACGGAATCCAAGCGCGATCGCTAAATAAAGCGGCATTGCCAATCGGCATGAATTCAATAAAGCGCACGTGCCAGTTGCGGTCAATCGTCAACGCGGCTAAATCTTCTACTTCTTTGTCGTTAACTCCTGGGATGACTACTACATTTAATTTCAGCGGATCGAATCCCACTCGATGGGCTGCTTGAATGCCTGCCCAGGTTTGCTCCCAACGACTGCGACCGCGATTGCCGATAATTTTATCAAAGGTCTGTGGGTCGAGCGAATCGAGACTGATGTTAATCCGTCGCAAACCAGCATCATAAAGGTCTTGTGCCATGTCAGCGAGTAAAAAGCCGTTGGTAGTCATGGCGAGGTCTTCGGTTTGCGCAAAAGAGGCAATATCTCGCACTAAACCTACTACGCCAGGACGGATCAGCGGTTCGCCTCCCGTCAGGCGAAATTTTCTAAACCCAACCGGAATGAAAACTTCTTTCAATAGTGCTATTAATTCCTCATTAGCGAGCAGTTCTTGTCGCAGAATATATTCGAGTTCTGCGCCTTCAGGCATACAGTACTGGCACCGGAAATTACAGCGATCGATTAGGCTGATGCGAAGATAGTCTACCTTGTTCATCCAATTTATCTCGTTCGATCTGCGAACGAAGAGCGACTCTTCTTATTTTTCTAGGATACAAATTCTATCTTCTTCGGATGACTTCTTAATCTATTGCATATTTCAATAGCATTCATTTGTTGTTGGGAATTGGTCCGTTGTCATGAGTCATTAGTTATTTGTTAGTGGTTAGTGGTTAGTAATTTGTATCCCCACACTCCCCACACTCCCCACACTCTTAACTCTTCCCTTTCCTTATCTTCTCTTAGATTGGGGAAAACGATCGATTTGAGCGATCCCGTAGAAGATTATTTGTTTGTTTTGAACGCGCACGCGATCGACCCGCAGTTGAGTGCCGTCTAGGGCAAATTTATCGAGGTCGAGAAGATTGTTAACGTGATCGATTAAAGCTTGCCCTAACGCGATCGCGTCTTTATCTCCTTGATGGGTGACATTGACAAATTGTAGCTTGCGTCGCTCCTCGACCTGCAAATACGATGTTACATCGATTTCTATCGGATCGCTCGCCTCCCCAACCCGAATCTGAGTTTTAATCCGCAGTGATTTATCCTCGTTGAGAATCATCTGGGTATTTTGAAAATAAAGAGGCTGTTCCTGATACTGCAATTGTTGCAGCTTTTCTACTACAAACGGCGTGTTAAAGGAAGTCGTCAAGTCTTCTTCGGTAAGGACGACGCGCATGCTCGCTTGGGTGGGCTGTCGGAGTTTTACTTGACCGCTAAAGATAGCGCTAAAGTCAAGCGAAACAGCTTGTACGTAAAGCTCCATCGCTTCAATCCGTAAGCCATTGTACATCAACATGCCGTTGCCAATAAAGTCGAAGCCATCGACACTGCCTTGCAATAACTTGGCAAGGGGTTCGGCTCGCAAGTTCGCTTCAATTTTGCCCGTTCGTTTGAACAAGGCTGCAATGGCAGCACTAACTGCCTTGCTAACGACGCGATCTCCGCTTTGTCCTGGAAATGGTAGGCTCCCAAACACGACTGCTGTCATTTCCTTACTGTTTTGTACGCTAATCGATTTTAGCATTAAGAAATGTTAAGCATCGCACGCACGTTGAGCTGAAATCCTTTGGAATGGGATCTGGCAAAAAGTCATCGCTCCTTACCAGAGAGCCTTTGCATCCACATAGAGTAAAGAGAGAATAAGTAATTGATATAGTACCTATCGCTTTTTGGTATCTAATGCCAGAATTTATTATTCTCTTAACCTTATCCCATCCCAGGGGATAGTATCTTAAAGTATTAATATAAGAGCAAAAGAAAATTAACCCATTAAATTAGAAAAATTTCTTTTCTTGGCTCGACTTTAAACATTGAGGCAGACACAGTGGTTGCTACTCCAGAAAAACGACAACAACAAGCAAGAGCAACAACTTCGCCAGCAGACAAGGTTGCCGTCTTGCTCATGGGCTATGGAGAGGTCGAGAGTTACGACGATTTCGCCAACTACAACGAACAGGCGTTGAACCTGCTAACGGCTAAATTCGCTCCCGTACCGACATGGATTTATCCCTCTTTAGCGAAACTTTTGGCAATTTTTGACCTTCACGAGTGGAAACATCGGCATAATCGCTTTATTTCTCCTCACAACGAGATTTTTGAACGTCAGCGATCGGCGATCGAACAGAACTTACAAGCGAAATGGGGCGATCGCGTGAGAGTTTTTAAAGCATTTAACTTCTGCAAACCCTTTCTTCCCGCACAGGTTTTAGAAGATATTAAAACGCAAGGATTTGAGAAAGTTTTAATTTATCCCTTGTTAGTAGTCGATTCTATCTTCACGAGCGGCATCGCTGTCGAGCAAGTCAATAAAGCGCTCGCTCAAATGGCTAACGATAGCGAACACTGGGTAAAAGGATTGCGTTACATCCCATCGTTTTATAATCAACCTGCCTACATCGATTTAATGGCGCGTTTGGTAGAAGAAAAAATTGCCCAAGACTTAGCCAGTTCTCATTTACCTTCCCAGATAGGCATCGTTTTGATGAATCACGGTTGTCCTCACGAAGCAAAGGGTTTTACTTCGGGGATTGATGAGAGTCAGGTACTCTATGAGTTAGTTCGCGAGAAACTGATCCATCGCTATCCGTTAATTTCTGTAGGTTGGCTAAACCATCAAACGCCTTTGATTAAATGGACGCAACCGAATGCAGAATTAGCGGCAAAAAACCTAATTGAGTTGGGGGCAAAAGCTATTATTTTTATGCCAATTGGCTTTGCTACGGAAAATCACGAAACCCTCCTAGATGTAGAGCATATCATAGAGCATGTTCGCCGTAAATATTCTGGCGTGACTTACGTGCAGATGCCATGCGTCAACGATAATCCAGAGTTTTGTCAGATGGCGGCGAATTGGGCAGATTCGCATATTTCCGAGCTTTTGTCGGAGGAAGCTTTGACAGTAAATCCTACTTTGGCAGTGGTGCAGGCACAAACTCATAGCCATCACCACCATCACGACTATAATCATCATCACCATCACTAGAATCAAGAGCGATTGCAGGGATTTTTGTTTGTGCGATCGCTTATTCTTTACCAGTCGCGAGATAGAATGATTGATTCAATCTTGCGGCGATTAAAATGACTAAAAATGATGAAATTATTATTCGTTCGGCTTGCGATCGAGATGCAGAACGAATGGCTTGTTTATGCGAACAATTAGGGTATGATGTAACGCGATCGCAAATTCAGAAACGCTTTGATAAATTACAATCTAGCGAACACCACGCCGTCTATGTCGCTACTTTGAAAACGGATGAAGTTATAGGCTGGATTCACGTGCATCAATGCGATTTAATAATCGCATTAATAATTATGCCACCACAAGCGATCGTTTTGGGGTTAGTTGTCGATAAAAGTTGTCGTCGCTGTGGAATTGGCAAGCAGCTAATGGAATATATAGAAAAATGGGCGAGGCAAAAAAATTGCGATGCAGTTCTTTTACGTTCCAATATTCTTCGTAAAAAAGCTCATATTTTTTATCAAAAAATAGGCTATGTAAATATCAAATAATCTTTAGTATTTTACAAATTCTTATAATTATCGAGAAGCTTAAAGAACTAATTAGATAAACTCAACCCTGCAATTAATTGCAGAATATTTTTTATTCTATGTTTGAGGCATTTTCCCAAAAATTCAGTTTCTCTAAGTAGACGGATAGAAAGAGCCTCTAAAACAGACTTTTATGTAATTAGTAAGTTAAGTTATACCATTTTTCATTCATTAATGACAGAGATGGTCGATTGCCCTCACCCCCAACCCCTCTCCTAGTTTGGGAGAGGGGAAAAAGATGTCGCTCGCGAAAACCTGAAAATTGGTATTATATAGCAATCCTGCCTGATTGGTGAGTGCGAAAGCTCCTTCGCGTCTTGCTTACTTTTAAAAAATTCGCGCAGCTTTGCAGCTCCACACTACATTAAAACTCTCAGAATTTATCTATGATTGCTATAAAATACAAATAATGAAAATGCTTCTAATTTTAATATCGGGTTTACCTTGTACTGGAAAAACAACGCTAGCTAGAAAAATTGCCCAGAAGCTTCAATTGCCCTTAGTATGTAGAGATGATATCAAAGAATCGTTGTTTGATTCTCTAGGTTAGAAAGACAGAGAATGGTCAAAAAAATTAGGAATTGCAAGCTACGGATTGCTTTATTACTTTATAGAATCTCAAGTTTGTGCGGGTAATTCATTAATAGTGGAAAGCAATTTTCAACCAAGATTTGATTTTGATAATTTTAAGTTTCTAGAATTCAAGAAAAAATATCATCTATATTTGTTGCAAATTCATTGCTCTTGCGATCGCGAGGTACTTTTGCAACGATTCAAAGTTCGCTCCGAGTCGGGAGAAAAACATCCCGGTCATGTCGATCGCAGCAACTACCAGGAATTTGAAATGACTTTAAGCCAAGGCGATTATGAAGCATTAGAAGCCAGCGATCGCGTTTTGGAAATAGATACGACTGATTTTAACCAAATAGATGATGAAACTTTGTTTGAGTTTATAGAGCAAGTCTATTTGATGTGTAAAAAGTAGTAAGTAGTGCGAGCATCTTGCTCGCGCGAGCGGGACGATCGCACTACAATGTTCATGATTCTTTTAAACTCGCTGTAGAAACGCATCGATAGTAACCAGCAATTGTATTATTTAAAGATAAAACAATTAATGAAAGTTGACGTATTCTCGAAAATTCAAAATTGAACAATTATGATTCCAGGCGAAATAATTGCGGCTGAAGGGGAAATTGAATTAAATGCAGGACGCGAAACCGTGCGAATCCAAGTAGCGAATACAGGCGATCGCCCGATTCAAGTGGGTTCTCATTTTCACTTTTATGAAGTGAACGAAGCTTTGCAATTTGACCGAGAAAGAACTAAAGGAATGCGTTTAAATATTCCCGCAGGGACGGCAATCCGTTTTGAACCGGGAGATGAAAAAGAAGTCGAATTAGTCAGCCTTGCCGGAAGTCGCGAAGTCTATGGATTCAATGGATTAGTAAATGGCAGATTAGATAAGAAAAAGAAGAAAAAATAAGGTGTTGTACGATCGTGGGATGATAGTCTCACGCAAAGACGCAAAGAAATTAAGGGAGCCTCTTAAGATTTACAGGAAAGGAAGCGAAGCCCACCCCTTTTTAAGGGTGGGATGTAGCGTCTGC
>NZ_MRCB01000027.1 GCF_001904635.1 Hydrococcus rivularis NIES-593 | reverse complement strand
TGATAGTTAAAGCTAGTAAGCAATAGTTAGCGTTTAATTAACTATTAAAGAACCCTTTCGGACTGTTAAAGAAATGCACGAAACTCTCTACCACCTGCATGAACCGGAGACCGAAGCCGAGGCGAATGCTTGGTTGATGAAGTTTTTGCTCCATTACAATAGCCGACCCCATCGCAGCGAACCTCATTCCCGGATGGAAGACTGGGTTAGCAATTTACCTGAGTTAGGCATCCGTCAAATGTGTAATTGGGAACGTTTTTGTACATTTGCACGCGAACCCTCACGCCGCAAAGTAGGCATCGATGCTCGCGTTACAGTTGAGGGGGTAGCTTATGAGGTGGAACCAGATTTGGCTGGAGAAACTGTTGTTCTGTGGTGGGGCTTGTTCGATAACGAACTGTACGTAGAACACAAAGAGCGTCGCTATGGGCCGTTTTTACCTGTAGATGGCCCAATACCTCTACATCGCTACCGTAGTTTCAAGAAAACACGAACCCAGAAACGAGCTGACCGAATTGAATCTTTGGCAAAACAGTTGTCTTTACCGAACTCTGTCATTGGTAAAGGCAATCAGCCAGAATTCGGGAGTAATACAACCCAACTAAAGGTGCAGCCCTTTGTTGACCCTAACCCATTTCAAGAACTGACATTCAGCACGGTGATTGCAGCCAAATTAGCGATCGCTGATTATTTGGCACGCCCATTAGCCAAACTCTCCTCTGAACAAATGGCTTATATTGATGCGGTACTGGTAACTACTCTCAATAAGCAGGAGGTAATGAAACAAATTCGAGATTTCTTTAACCCATTATCAGGTACGAGCCATGTTGAGTGATGTCATGACTTATTTTGGTCTCAAACGTACCTTAGACCATGTGGGGTATTTTGAAACACAAGAGCAGACCCTACTATTTAAAGAACTTAAACCCCAAATTAGGCAAGGTCGCTTGATTGCGATAACAGGTGTTGTTGGTTGTGGTAAAACAACGACTTTACAACGACTGCAATTGGAATTGTCCTCCGAAAAAGACATAATTATTTCTCGTTGCCTTGCAATTGACAAAGATAAAGTCAACGTCGGGGTTTTGATGAGTGCTTTGTTTTTGGATTTAAGCACAGAAAAGGATGCTAAACCGCCTACTCACCCAGAACTTAGAGAACGAAAATTATTAGCTTTGATTCAAAAATGCCGTAAGCCTATAGTGCTTTTTGTCGATGAAGCTCATGACATTCATCACAGTACGTTAGTCAAAATTAAGCGTTTAATCGAATTGGTACGTCAGAGCGGTTGTACTTTATCTGTAGTGCTACTGGGACATCCCAAGTTGAAAAATGATCTGCGCCAACCATCTTTGGAAGAGATTGGTGCTAGAACCAATATTTTTAGTTTAGAAGGTATTAGAGGACATCAGGTTGAGTATATAAAATGGCTGTTGAGCGAGTGTATTTACGATGATTATCTGCCTGAAGATTTGATTACCGATGAGGCAATTGCATTTTTGGCAGAAAGATTGACTACTCCATTGCAAATTGAACATTATTTACAGAGGGCTTTTGAAGACGCTTATCAAGCTGCAACAAAGCCTGTTACTCGTGATATGGCTGAAGCTGTCTTGAATGTAGGACTTAACGATTTAGAACCCCGCTTAATACGGCATGGTTACAATGCTAAAGTGCTAGCTGAGTTGTTAAATATACGAGTAAGTGAAGTAAATTCTTTTATACACGCTCAGTTGCCTCCTGGTCGAACCCAAGATCTGAGAGACCAGATGTTAAAAATGGGAATTCCCTTGTATGCGTCAGAGGGAAATTAAATTAATCCGAGAAATACTTCATATAAAGTTTTTCTGTTTTATTTGTGTTCAGTTTATATCTAAATAAATAAACATATATGTCCGGTATAAAAGTTCGTATAAATTGGACACTTGTGAGCCAATAAATCCTGTATCTCAATTCCCATAGGGGTTACGGCTTATTTGCAGAGAATGTGGTTTCATTTGCAGAGAATGTGGTTTGTTTGCAGAGAATGTGGTTTCATTTGCAAATAATCTGGTTTTGAAACCCCCTTTATTTGCAGTTATTGTGGTTTCAAAAATGCCTTGTTTGCAGTTTGAAGTGTTTATGTTTGCAGTTCGCTACAAGTAGCGATCGCCCTGAAGCTGTATTATTACCTTCCTGTCCCTGCTGAGGTGAAATGTTCATGATTTTTTTCAACATTAATCTATGATGAGCCACTAAAAATACAGAGGAGTCAGTGAGGCGATCGCATCATCAAGATGTTCCCCCTGTTTCAAGGTAAATCCATGATGATCAAGCCAATCGGAATCGTAGACTGTCTCAAGGTATCTATCCCCTCGGTCTGGATTGATCATCAAAATCCGCGCACCCGCACCAAGAGAGCGCGCCAGATGCAAACCACCAGCGACAATTGCCCCTGTTGATGCACCAAGAAGCAATCCTTCACGACTTGCAAGTGCATGACACACCGAGTAAGCCATATCCTCTGGTATCACGTAAGCGCGATCGAGCATTGAAATATCCAGATTTGGTGGAAAGAAAGATAACCCAATACCCGTCATCTTGTATGGTTTGGCTGGCGTTCCCATAATCACTGAACCCACCACATCAACGCCAACAATACGTATTTTAGGAAATCGCGGTAGGAGATAACGAGCTATTCCCATTATTTGTCCCGCCGTGCTAACACCTACCACGACAGCATCAAGTTCACCAGCAAAGCATCCGTGAGAG
Source organism: Hydrococcus rivularis NIES-593 (assembly GCF_001904635.1). GTDB lineage: Bacteria > Cyanobacteriota > Cyanobacteriia > Cyanobacteriales > Microcystaceae > Hydrococcus > Hydrococcus rivularis. The sequence continues at coordinate 64,647 of NZ_MRCB01000027.1, read as the reverse complement.
GTTAAAGTAGAGTGCATTTTGTCAATCAGCTTAAATACTCAAAATAATTTAAATGAAAATGATAATCGTGTGCGTGGGAGGGGGTAAGGAGGCGAGCGTGGCTCGCCTCCTTACCCCTATATTTGATTATCATTATAAAACAAGTTTTAAATAGTTAAAATGTCCAATAAAAAAGTATTGTAACGAGAGAATAACTTAACAAAAACTGGGTAATCTTCTTAGGTAAATTTAATAATCAAACAAGGTAATGAAAAGTTTGGTGTTCCACCATGCCCAAGGGACAAAAACAAAACGCTGACCACGCCCATAGACACAATACTCCTACTATAGATAATGAAGCTATTTCTCAGCAATTAGAGGCTTTATTAACTCCTGCTATCTTTGCTCAACAAAAATACTATAAGCAGTTAGGATTAAGAGACAGAGTTCTCAATTTGTCGTTAATGGTGGCAGCAGTGTTAACACTCCTGTGGCGACAAGTTCCTGGTGTACAAGAATTAAATCGTTTGTTAGCAAGAGAAGGTTTATTATGGTGTCGTGTTACTAAAATCGCTCAACAATCGCTATCAGAAAGATTTTTAGTATTTCCATCTGAACTATTTGAGCGAGTATTTAAAGATTTACTACCTCAATTACAACTGAATTGGCAGCAAAGGCTCAGACGACCACTCCCCGATAGTGTTAAATTTGCCCTCAATAATTTTGAAAGGATTTGGATAGCTGATGGCTCTACATTAGAGGCTTTATTCCGCAAGCTCAAAAGCTTGGAGGACTTGAAAACAGGTCAGTTGGCGGGAAAGATTTGTACAGTTATAGATTTGGTTAATCGTTTACCTGTTGAGGTTTGGTTTCATACTAATCCTGCCGCTTCCGAAACTAATTTTGAAGCCCCATTACTGAATTTACTAAAAGCTAAAACTCTGATTTTACTTGACAGAGGTTTTTATCATTTTCATTTTTTTCAACAACTCATTAACCAAGAAGTTTATTTTATTACTCGTTTAAAAGCTAAAGCATCTATTAAATACTTAAAAATTTTTAGCTATGACCATTTAGTTAAAGACCGCTTGATTCTACTTGGTACTGTTCGTCGTGGCGCACCAGTTCTTACTTTACGTTTAATCGAAATTAAAGTTGGTAAAACTAGCTATTCTTATATTACTTCTGTCCTTGACCCACAAATCTTACCTCCTTACGCTGTGGCTGATTTATATCGCAGAAGATGGCGAATTGAGGAAGCTTTTCATACTGTTAAACGGTTATTAGGATTATCTTATTTGTGGACTGGTTCTATTAATGGTGTCAAATTACAAGTCTGGGCTACTTGGTTATTTTATGCTGTCTTGGTTGATTTGGCCGATGCTGTTGCTGATGAATTATCTCTACCATTTGACCGCATTTCGTTGGAGATGATTTATCGAGGTTTGTACCATTTTAGTGTTGCATACGATAAAGGTAACGCCGATGACCCCGTTAAGTATTTCGCTGCTCAAGAAAACCAAGATTTAGGAGTAGTCAAATCTCTGCGAAAGCCAGTCTCCAAGCTGGATTTATCCCCTTTTCCTGCACCCTCTTGACAAAAGTGCAATTACCTTAACCTCTCACTGATGCCAGCAAAGTGGGCTTCAATTTCCCGCGCAGTGTAGTATGAATGTGCCTCAGTATTCCAAGGATTCAAGTGCTGACATGGATACCAAGCATTAGGGATAGTTGCGGTAAGCTCATGCGCTCGTTTCATTCTCGCCTTTTGCATAGAGCCTGATTCGTCTGCTTCATGTAGCGGTACATCCACAAGTTCCGCACCATATGCTTTCAGCATTCGTCTAAACGGTGGCGCAGTTTTGGCATCGACAACAATAATCACTCGATACCCTCGGACTGCTCCTACCATTGCTAAACCAACGCCGAAATTTCCTGAGCTTGACTCGATAATCGTACCACCAGGTACAAGTAGTCCTTCTTCCTCCGCACGCTTGACGAGGTAAACTGCATTTTTCTCCTTAATTGATCCTCCAGGATTGCAGCTCTCAAGCTTTAATAAACACTCTGATTCAATACATACACGGGATATGTTTCCAAGCTGTACGATCGGGACATTTCCTAGTGCCTGGGTAACATTGGCAGATACAAAAAGATTGTATCTCTTACGATTGTTGTATTGCGAACTAGAAAAGTTCTCGGACGATAAAGTTTTGGGAAAAGAATTCATATTGAATATTGAAACAAATGAGGAAATTACTGTGGCTGCAACTTTGTAAACTTGCTTACTTGCTAAAGCTCTCTTATGTCGTATTTACAGCCTAAATTTAGTGATATTTGTAATAAACTTGATGTCATGTACAAATGTCTTGGAATACCTGATTAAATCAGCCGCCCCAATTATTGGTAGGTTTGCTTTTGTGCTATGGCAATTGGTGTGTCAGCTTTACGGGGCATCACTCCTAGTTAATAATCAATATCTAACAGGTTTATTTTTTCAAGCCAATTCTCAGAAATGCCTGTATTCATTCATGAATAGACTCGATATTTCTATCCTGAAAGATAAATATGAAATCAAGATGAAATTTCAGATATTGTCTTAAATAATTTCCAAAAATCAGTAGCTATGATTTTCTCATTGTCATTAAATTGACTTCCATGATTTGCTTTGTATACACTATTGCTTGCATGACGATGAAGCTTAAGTTAATGGAGGGTTTGTTTGTATAGCGTCAAACTCGAATATGAGAAAAATAATGCTAATGAACTTTCTTGATGTGACAATGAACACCAATAGTTTATAAATCAGTTTATAAATTTTCGGGAAATAGCTGGAATTTCATCTTGGTTTCATATTTACCTGTCAAAATAAATAGTGACTCAATAGACTCTTGCAAATACTTAGTTTCTGTAACTCCTCAAACTAAGACCACATCTATTTTGGCAAGTCAATCTACTGAGTCCTTTTTCACTGTTAACATTTTGCTATTTCAAAAAACATTGTAAAATTTTATACTTAAATTTTATGTAAAATGTATAGATGAAAAAGTTTTTAAAAAGATATCAACTTACTGTTGACAGGTGAACTCTATGAGAGTGTTACTAGTCGAAGATGAACCAGATTTGGGTGCTGCTATTAAGCGAACTCTTACCCAGCAGAAGTACTTAGTTGATTGGGTACTCGATGGTAATGATGCCTGGGCATATCTAGAAAATCAGTGGACACAATACACGCTAGCTATTTTCGATTGGATGCTGCCAGGAATATCAGGTTTAGAGTTGTGTAAAAAGCTACGTTCTCGTGAAAGTCCTCTACCTGTTTTAATGCTGACAGCTAAAGACAGAATGGAAGATAAAGTGACTGGGCTGGATGCAGGCGCGGATGACTATTTAGTCAAGCCCTTTGGCATGGCGGAATTATTGGCTAGATTGAGAGCATTACAGAGGCGATCGCCCCAATTTCAGCCTCAAGAATTAACTGTTGGCAATTTGACTCTTGATTACGGTAACAATATGGTTGTTAGTCAAAATAATACAGGCAAGAAACAGGAGATTTGCTTAACTAATAAAGAATTTCAGCTACTAGAGTATTTTATGAAACACCCAAACCAAATTGTGACTACTGAACAAATTCGTAATCAGCTTTGGGAAGTGAGTGCAGAACCCATAAGTAATGTAGTAGCTGCTCAAATGCGTTTGCTGCGTCGCAAACTAACCAATAATGGGTGTGGGAATATGATTGAAACTTTGCATGGTACAGGATATCGTCTCAATCTCACCGATGAATCAAAATAAACTGTTTAAGCAGACCCGCCTGCGTTTAGCCTTGTGGTATGCGCTCGTTATGGCTTTGATTTTAAGCTTGTGCGGTTTCGGGATCTACAGAGCGATTTCCCATGCTCATTGGATGACATTAGATCGAGAACTGGAGTCTGTTGCCGGAACACTGCACGACAGCATTGAACTAAAATTACAGCAACCCGGTGAATTAGAACCAGTTATGCAGCAGCTTTTACCCAATATTTGTATAGTTGATCAAAGCTGTATTCAAGAGCAGTTAAGTTCCCAACGCCATATTTTAAGTGCAATCAATCAAGGTAATTATTATGTGCGTTTTTTCGATAATTCTGAACGCCTGATAGCGATCGCCGGCACTTATCCAGAAGGATTACCCCCAGTCTTTAACAAGGAACTTTGGCAAACTCTCAAAGACAGCAAAGGACACTTCTACCACCAAATTTCTTTTGTTCTGCACACCCAAGACAATCGTGATTGGGGTTACATTCAAGTAGGGCGAAGTTTGGCAGACTTCAATAGTTATCTTGTTGCGGTGAAACTCATTTTAGCATTGGGTTTACCAATGGTAATGACTCTGGTTGGTGTTGCTAGTTGGTGGTTAGCCGGGTTAGCAATGCAGCCAATTTATCGCTCATATAGACAAATCCAACAATTTACAGCCGATGCTGCACACGAATTACGGACACCTTTAGCAGCAACACAAGCGACAGTAGAATCAGCCCTTTTGATGCCTCAAATAGATGAAATAGAAGCACGGGACATTCTGCAAACTCTACAGCGTCAAAATCAGCGACTGACAACTCTGGTGACAGATTTGTTGCTGCTGACTCGCTTAGATCGTCAACCAGCACCAATGCAACGAGACATTTGTTGCTTGGATGATATTGTGAATGACTTAATAGAGGAATTTGCAGCCTTGGCGATCGCATCTGATGTAACATTAACATCTTCAATCCGCGTGTCAACTTCTTTGAATATCATTGGTAATGTAGATCAACTTTATCGCTTGTTTTCTAACTTAATTATCAATGCAATTCAATACACATCAAAAGGAGGACAGATAACCGTTTACCTAGATCGCAGTGACCATTATGCTGTGATTCAGGTGCAAGATACGGGTATTGGTATTCCGCAGCATGATTTGACTAGGATTTTTGACCGCTTCTATCGAGTCAATAGCGATCGCTCCCGTAGCACTGGCGGTTCTGGATTGGGATTAGCGATCGCCAAAGCAATTGTTTTGGCACATCACGGCAGCATAGATGTGCAAAGTGAATTTGGTAAAGGTAGCACTTTTACTATTAAGTTACCTTTCGATGTCCGTCCACTTGATAGCGTTCGCTCTATTTACCCATTTAAAATCCTATATCGTCGCTCACATCAATAACAATAAAATTGGTACTGTTGGAAAAACTTTTAAAGACAATTACTATCCAAACTGTTTACAAGCCTTTAGAGAGTGAACTGGCTTTGGTTGATCAGGTTCTATTCGCTAGAATTTTTTTGAGATCACCTAAACTGAATCATTGGATCAAACCGAGCTAAGAAGCGTCTTCCTTCTTTTCTTCTAAAAGTGCTTCAATTTGGTCAAAAAGACGATTAACTTTTTTGACTTTTTTCTCGTCATCCCAGATTTTGCTCTTGATGAGTGCTTTGTATATTTTGCTGGTTCGTTCCTTGTTTTGTTGTTGGGGAGACTGGGGTTTACTTTCTGATTGAATTTGAAGAATATCTCCCACTAACTCTTTGATTACAGATAATGAGAGATTTTCTTCAATGGCTTTTTTTAAAATATTTTGCCGTTTTTCATTGTCCTTAATCCGAGCAATTTCTTTTGACTTTGTGTATTCTATCTGACCTTGCTCTAATACTGCTTGGATATCTGAAGGTAGTTTAAGTAGAGGAAGGCGGTTTGATACAAATGACTCCCAGGATATCTTACCTATCTGTAGAAATATTCTTTGTATCGCAAGTGCTTCTTCACTAACCATAACGTTATGGTTAGAATTTCCCTTACTTTCGTTATTCATCTGATACAGAAGAGAAACTATCCCTTCTTGGTCTTTTTCTAGCTCGTGGGTAAGTAATTCTAAAATGCCGATTGTTTCCTCCCAGGTATTGAGTTCTTCACGCTGGAGGTTTTCAACTAATCGAAGCTTGCGAGCTTGTTTATCATCGCACTCGATAATGACTACAGAAATTCTCTCACTCCCTGCAATTTTGCAAGCTTTAAGACGGCGTTCGCCGGCAATCAGTTCATACTTGTTTTCTTCAATTTGCCTGACGACTATAGGTTCTAGTAATCCTACTTCTTTAATGCTATCGGCTAGGGATTTGAGTTTTTCAGGGTCAAAATAGCGACGTGGTTGACTCGCTGGAAGAATGATTTGAGATAAAGGTAAAGTGGAATCAGATAAGGATTGTTCTACTTCGTCTCCGAATAAATTATCGAGTCCAGTGAGTTTTTCTAGTTCGCGTTTTTGGCTCATAGTTGAGTAATATATTTTGTAATTTCTTCGAGTATGCTAACTGCGGGGTGGTTTTTCTTGTGGAGTGCAAGTGGTAGATGTGCCTGGGTTGCGTCAGGAAAAGCTGTTGATTTAGGAATGGGGGCAGTAACGTGTATCCGTCCTTCAACCTGTTGTTTAATTTCTTCCAGTATTCCTGTGTCTTGAAGATTACGATTATCGTATTTGGTTGGAATTATACAGGCAATTTGTAATTTCTGGTGTCCTCCTTTTTTGAGCCGGGCGATCGTTTCTAGCAGTTGGTTGGTGCCAAGATAGCACTTATATTGTGTTTCAACAGGAATAATAACGTGTGAAGCAGCTACTAAGCTCATAATGCTTAGGATTCCTAGAGAAGGCGGACAATCAATTAAAATATAATCATACTGGTCAAGTACATTTGAGAGTGCAAATTTGAGCCGTTGGCGGTTGTCAATGGTCAAGTCATGAAAAATTTTTTGCTCCGTACCTGCCAATTGGATATTTGTTGGTACAAGGTGCATCCCGTGAATAGGTTTTTCCCATATATACAGGGGAGTTTCTTCAGCGATCGCACCATAGATAGTTTGCTCAGTTTTGAGCTTGACTTCCCCTAATCCCATAAAAGCTGTTAGCGATGCTTGTGGGTCCATATCCACAAGCAGTACACGGTGTTTTTTAGCAAGGTGGTATCCAAGATTGTGTGTAATAGTCGTCTTAGCTGCACCACCTGACTGATTGAAAGTGGCAATTATTTTGGTTGATGACATATATTAATGAAGCGATTTTGTGAACCCATGTCAGCGATTCTACCAAACAGTGGATTTTTATTTTGGATTTTTGAAAAAAAATAACGCTAGTTCCAACCAGTAAACCTGTCTGGACTAGCATTATTCAGTTAATTGGTTCTAAAATGGAGGTTCTTCGTCTAGGTCTTCATTTGTCGAAGTAACGTTATCTTCGAGTAGTTCCTTGGCAAAATCGGGAGTTTCGGGCGAGTGAGAATTTTTGCTAACTTGGGTGAGTTCGTTAATCGGTTGTGCTGAGATAAAGTTTCTAATTACGAATGTGGCAATCTTCTCTTTGTACTCACCCCTGTTATCTACCACTAAATCAAGATATCCTTCTGCTGTACCATGTACGCCTTCCCCTTGTTCGTTGATGACGACAGCAGGTGCGCCTTTGGAACGGAATGGTATCTCGTCAGTAACGACTCCTTCCTTGGAACGGTAGTAGAATTCAGCAATTCCAAAAGCAATCAAGGAACCTTCTTTGTCGTGGGTTGTGTTCACTGATTTAAGATTAATAGTTGCAGTATTATGAATCATGGTCGTTTGGTTTGTAGATTGATTAGATGGTTGATCGCCTATGATTTATAGTGCATGGGCGATTTGTAATTTTCTAGAAATTTGCGTTAGCTACAGCCTGTGTTTCGTTTGGTACAGAAGTAGATGTAGATTCTTCCTTACGGGGTGAACCTAATAATTCGATGGCGTTGATTGTGATTACAGGTTTTTGCCGCATAGTGCCAGAATTTTTATCAGCCCAACGATCAAATCCAAACTCGCCAGTAATTGCAATCTGAGTCCCTTTACGAACGTAATTTCCAATCACTTCTGCTTGATTTCCCCAAGCGACTAAATCAAACCAAAGGGCTTGTTCACTTCTGTAGGGTGGTCTTACTGCAATAGAGATTGAAGCTTTAACTGCTCCCGACTGTTACAGTCGATAAGCAAGTCGCCCTGCTTACCTCTGTTTCAGAACCGTGCGTGCGACTTTCACCGCACACGGCTCCTCAATAACTCAGCTTGCGTATGTACCTTGTGCGTGTATGGTGTCGTGGCAGTGTCGATGTACCAGTGTGAGATTATTGAGTTTGTTATTTCCGCGATTTTGATCGATGTGATGAACTTCCATAATGTCTTCACTGGTAAACATGAGATGACATTCGCTACATTTTTTCTCCTGTTTAATCAAGAGTTTGGCTACTACATGACGTAGCATAGGATGTTGAGCCAGACGATTACTCCAGTAAGTTAGATCGCCATCATAGGGGCTTCTTTCCCCTTTGATTTTGATGTGCCTTTTTATATGTGTGTCCCGGTATCTTTCTAGGACATATTCATTATCTGGAGTCATGAATTTCCAGCCTAATCCTCTGTTGACCCCCCAGTAATTGGAGACTAACTCAGTATTGTTTTGTCCCCGATTTTTTCTTTTCTTAGCCCAGGCAAACAATTTCTGGTACAAAATACTATCCATATTGTTAAAAGTATGACTGCTAGCAACAGTTGAGTAATATGCTGCCCACCCTCTAATAACTGGGTTAAGCGCATTAATTACTTGTTCTTGGCTAGATTTGCCATTTCTTTCCAGTAGGTCGTCGATTTTGTTCAAATGTCGTTTGATGGCTTCTTTACTGGGTCTGATGAACGTTTTGTGTCCTCGTTTTCTTTCAGTTCCGCCAACTGACCCACTTTGTTTATCACTACATGGATACTGTCGGATATGAAATCCCAAGAAGTCGAATCCTACCTTTTCTTCATATTTCATGAATGTATGAGTGATTCGCGTCTTAGATTCTTTGAGAACTAACCCCATTTCACTTAACCATGTTTCTATTAGCTGTTTTGCTTCTAGAACTACTTCCAAACTCTCATCCATAAGAACAAAATCATCTGCATATCTGACGAAACTAGGTTTTCGTTTTCTGCTAGTTTTTCCTGTTCTTCTAGAGAAATTTTTCGTCAACATTTCTTCGATTCCATGTAAGGCAATGTTGGCAAGTAGAGGTGAAATTACTCCTCCCTGTGGCGTGCCTTCTTCTGTGGGGAATAACGTTTTTCCATCCATAACTCCAGATTTGAGCCAAGCTCTAATCTGCCTTCTAAATGTTGGCGTTGTGTTGAGTTTATCAAGTAGCTTTTCATGGTTAATGCGGTCAAAGCACTTCTCAATATCTGCATCTAAAACATATTTTGGCTTCTGCACAATACCGTTATAAATTGCAGCTATTGCATCATGACATGACCTGCCAGGTCTAAAACCATAACTGTTAGGCTCAAATTTCGCCTCCCATTCTGGTTCTAGAGCCAGCTTCAACAGGGCTTGCTTCGCTCTTTCTCTCATCGTTGGTATTCCTAACGGTCGCATCTCAACACTCCCAGGTTTAGGAATCCATACCCGTTTTGTTGGTTGAGATTTGTCACTCAGGTTTAGGTTGTTGGCAAGATGAATTTTCTGGTGATTTCTGAGTCTTGAGACTCCATCAACCCCAGACGTATTTTTGCCTTGATTGTCCTGAGTTACCTTGCGGACTGCTACCGCTTTGGCGTTCCACGATTTGGTCAACAGCCTTTGTAGCCGACGAACTGCCTTGACATCACCACGCTCTGAGGCTCGATAGATTCTTTTTTGAAGCTTAAAAACTAATCGCTGGGTTTGTGACCAGTTGATTGTCTCCCATTCATACATCGGCTTGTTTGCCGTGTCCATGACTTTTTGACTCCTACTGAATTATCCATCTCTGAGTTACCGTGGCTCTGTCTGCATATCCTTTGGCTTTCCCAAAGGCTTTGGCTTCTGAGCCAATCCCTCCCTTCAATTCCATACGGGTGACTCCCTGCTCACAAAATCGACCACTGTGAGAGAAATTGAGGGGTTATCCCGTTCCTAGCTTCTGCTTTGCGATGGGTTTAGAGTTCTACTATCCGCCGGGTTTGTATGGGGATGCTCTAGGTCAAACTTCGGATTGCCTAGCCCAAATCCTTGCCTTTTGGCACAGCCAATAACCTGTGTAGGCTGATATGAATGACGACGGCTCAAACGTAGATTCAGAAAATCTTACTCATGCCCATCTCTGCTTGGGGGGATTCTCTGTCAGGTTCAGAGTTACCTCCGTTACTCCCCGCTTCATTAGTTTGATAGTCAATCGCTCTAATGGGGGTGTTGCATCTCCTTGCATCTAGAAGGAGGGAATTGAAATTCTAAAGAGTTTATTAAAAGTTTGATTTCTCTTAATATTTCTTAGAAATCTCACCCTCTCAGAAGCTAAGTTGTCAAGGTTCTGTAGGCATTCCTACTTATCCTTGCGAATGGCTTCCAACCTCAAGAGAGATTGGTTTCCCATTCAACGGGTCGCACCGAAAAATTTCAGATCGGGTTCTTGTCCACATCTGCCAACTAGCATGACTTTGTTGATATAGTTCATAACGCGAGAATTGATATATTTCTTTTATTGCTGCGTCAGCATTAGTTCTTTTAGGATTTATCATTTTGATGAATTGTTTTATTTAAAGCACACTTTTTGCTTCATACTTATGAGTTATTTTTTATTTTTGTTTCTCATACCATTGCGGTTTTTACTAAGGAACGACAAGTTATCTTGTGCTATGGTGGGATCGCAAATGTCGTCATATGTATCTAAAAATTATAAGTAATGACTTATGCTTGAATATCTTCTCCTGAAGCGAGTAAGTATTTGTAAGCTGATGCTCTTGGCTTTGATGTGGATACAGTTCGATGAAGACAGCCAAAACCAGCTTACTCCTGACTACTCTTCACCTTTGCAAGTAGAAAATCTTACTTGGTTAGGAGAAACATCTGTTGGAGAAGATGTTGAGCATTTTTGTGATGTTTCCAATACCGCTAGGATAGGCGTTTGGGGAGAAATTCTAGAACTGAAGTTAGTAGATTTAATTGCTGATTTACCAACTTGTTTACACGATGCTTCATGGTTTGCTCTACTGGCAATTACTATGATGTTGGTGGATAAGGAATTAGAGGGGATATGCGTACACCCACAAGATGAGTATTTTGCCCGGACTATTGCGCTTGAAAGTTTAGCTGATTTGGGTGATTCTTACTTAGCTAAAGGACATCCTTATTTAGATTTTCCTCTATCTTTAGAAGACGCTAAATCATTACTGCCAGTTAATAGAAAGCAAGAGCTAGAAATCGAGTTAGAGAAATTTCTTATTGATACTTATGAATACGATTTTGATGATGAAGCACCGGATACTAGTGAGTTTTCGCCCATCTACTTGCAAGATATTTTAAAAGAGTTTTTTGTTGAATCTGACTGGAAAGGTGATATCAATCAAGAGGCGGTTGCACAGCTTCAAGAAAAGTATGGTTCACAGTATTCAGAAGGTGCGTTCTCTCCTGAAACTAAGGAACACGAGCGTTGGGGCAAAACGCTTGTTTTTCTCAAACAATTTATAGGTCTGGATTCTAGTTTTATCGAAAGCCAAAGCGATTTGTTCCTTGATGAATCTCAAGCAGCTGACTTACCTGATTACTTTTGTATCAAGTCTCATTTAGAACGTTGGCAAGACCGAACAGTTGTCTTATCCCGGTTGGTTCATACTTTAGTTCATTTTTTACTGGTAGGACAAAATTATCATCCTAGTCATATACAAGATTTGATGGCTATTCCAGTTTCTTCACGGGCTATATCAAGCCTACAAGCTTGTTTAGGTGTAGCTGCTTACAGAAGTGGTTATTACATGGCTGCTTCAAATATTCCCGAATCAGAAATTGGGCGGAACTGGTTGCTACAAAAAACTTTCCCTAACCTGCTTGAGTTTTATCAAACAGGTCGGTTGAATGGAAAACAATAATTAATATTCTGCTGTTGGATTAATAAAGACAAATTTATATTTATGAAAAAATATTTATTTATAGGATTATTCTTACTGGTTGGATGTTCATCTCCAGAAAAAGAAAATAAAGTTTCAGCTATAGAATCGAATCCTTCACCTACGCCTTCATTATCCTCAGCTAATGTTAATAATGCTACGCCGTCGTTAAATTCAGAAGTGTTACCTGATTTATCAAATAAAGAGAAGCTTGGAGAAGTTAGTGCAGAAAACGACTTAATTGACTCGTTTTATTTTGATGGTAATGGTGTAAAAGTGAGTTTGACTGTAGCGGCTGATAAAGCTTGTTTTGTCTACGTGCGGCGCAGTACTCCAGACCGAGTTGGTGAGGTTGAAATTGAGTCACTACGGCGCGAAAAGTTAGGTCTATGGCGTTCGTATAATACTCAGCGGCTTCTAACTCAATCTGCTGGCAATAGACTAAGTGTTTATTCATCAAGTGAAGAACTTTCTTCTACTTATGAAAATCCTGCCATATCACCAAAAATTCTTGTAGCAGCAAAAGAATTGAACGAGCGTGAAAAATCATTTAAATTACTTTTGCGTCAGGACTTGAGGGCAAGTGATTCAGCAAGACGAATTTATGTCAATCAGTGTCAGAAATTAGGCAATTTTTATTACAAGGAAGAACTTCCTCCTCTCACGGACAAAGAGAGGAAGGAATTTGGGAGGAGTGTTGAAAAAAGTATTAACAATTAGTTATTAAAACAGTGACAATTGCTCCATCTTAGTATTACTTTCAGTTGAAGTTGCTGTAACAGGGTGCTTGTTGTTATTTGAAGACTTCTTACCCCATCCCTCTTTCGCCGCGTGTTTGACTACACGAGAACGGATATCAGCAGCCAGGGTTTCATAATCAGAGCGAATTTTGTCATACGAAACCGGAGTTGTACCAATCTTCTCCCAGAGGTTTTCGTAGTTAAAATTCTTGAAAGGTCTGTGCTTAACGAGGGCATCATAACTTGCCCAGAGGTAAACATCTGTCCATTCGGATGATAGCGGCACTTCAAAAGCAATTGGCATCATCAGTGCAACAACTTCGCTACTAGAGGCGAGTTTACCTACTTCTCCCTTGTCTATCTCTTGTAAAGCTGCATCTAATCTATCAACTGCGATCGCTTTTCCTACCCAAGTGGGAATTGACTGTTGCCAACCGTTCTGCTGAGTCACAACTGGCCCGGCGATGTATTGAACAATTTCACGGCTTGCTCCTGCTAGATCGAGTAGACTAGCTGTTACAGCTTTATTAATCCCTTGGCTAGTTAGTAGCTGAAGTATCTTTCTAGTGCTAGGGTTTAATATTTCGCTAGCTTTTTGGCTTTTACTGTTACGGATGGTTTCTTCGACATCGAATAAACTGTGTTGCTGGTTCATATCTTTTATGTGTAAACAAATACTGCCAGCTAGAAATACTTCTAACTGGCAGTACTTTTTGATAATGAGTGGGTTTTGTTATGGCAGAAGTAGGCTATCCCAAACACTTCTGGGCGTAACGTGATGCAGCAATTGCTTTTTTGCTTGGGTGAATTTAGCTAGTAGCTTAGTGCTTTTTAATTTCTGCCACCAGTTGTATTGTAGGTAGGTAAGCAACCATAACTGCGTTTGGTGATTCCAGCTTGAGATGGAGTTACTTAAACTGAGTGCCTTGAGGATATCGTCAGGAGGCACTTCCAGTTCCTTTGTGATTTCTTGTGAGATGGAAGCTAACATTTTAATATTGGCGATCGCTTGACCAGGACTGCCCGAACTGATAGCTAGTATTTTTTCTGTTGCCTCAATCTGTTGGTCTTTAAGGACAGAAATAACCTCCTCATCAGTTAACCTTTGGAAAGGTATGATTTGACACCTACTCTTGATAGTGGGTAATAGCTTTTGAGGATAGGATGATATCAGAATAAACGTTCCAGTTTTGGGTTCTTCCAGCGTCTTGAGAAGTTTGTTAGCGGCGGTAGGGTTGAGCATATCTGCTTCGTGGATAATCACAACCTTTTGCTTGCCCTCGACTGCACTAGTTGAGAGAAATTCAATTACCTCGCGCACCTGTTCTACTCGGATAGCAGGGACACTTTTCTGCTGGGAGGTGTTTTCGATATAGGTTGGTTTGATTTGTAAGATGTCTAGATGTTTAGATTCTCCTGCGTTCGTGGAGCGACTTCCTTTTGAGAGTATCGCATTTGCGAACGCCAGAGCAGTTTTTCCTTTGCCTACTCCCTCAACTTCGCTGCTAAATAGGTATGCAGGAGCAATTTGATTACGTTCGATTGCTTCAGTTAGTAGAAGTTTGGCGGTATGCTGTCCGATGATTTCTGTAAATAAGTCGTTTTTCATATCGTGCAAATTTCAATAATTCGACTAATTAAATTGTTAGTGCCGCTTTTGAGTTCCGTTTCGAGTTGTAAAAGTAAGGTAAGGCTGTTTTTTAGTTTTTGAACGCCTACAAACTTGATTTCATCTTTGAGGTAATACAATCTTTTAGGGTTATTCAATTCGGCTATTTCTGCAATCTTCATGTCAGATAATTTAGATTCTACGCCAGCTTTAATTATTAGCCAAGTGCGAAAAACTGACGTAAGAGTTGCTACTATTTTGAGTGGATGTTCATTACTATCTAGTAGTTTATCCACCTGCGCTATTGCCAAGTTTGAATGATTTCTTAACATAGCCATAGTAAGCTTTTGATAGTCAGTATTGTGATTACTAACTAATTGTTTTATTTCCTCAACGGAAATAATTTTTTCACTTGCATAGACAGCAAGTTTAGCAAATTCGCTATCGGCTCGTGCAGTGTTATTACCAATTGCTTCGACCAGATAATCGGTCACATCCGATGTAAGTTTAACTTGATGGATAGCTGCATACTTCCCTATCAAACTAACTATCCCCTTTTTATCCCAACAAGGAACGAGAGGAAACTCTTCTTGTTGAGCATATTTTAAGATAGTTTTCACTACTGTTCTACGGGAATCTGGCTTTTTGTTACTAGTAATTAAGAGAATGTTACTTGCAGGTATTCGAGAAAGTTGATTTTCAAGTTCTTGGTTATTATCCTCATTTGATAAACTTCCAATTAATTGCTCGCTGTCTGTATGAACAATCTTATTACCCTCTCCAAAGGGTAAAGTCATAACCTCAGTAAAAACCTTGGCAGCAATATTTTTCTCATTTCCAGATAGCTTGATGTAGTTGAAAGCTTTCCATTCAGCATGAACATTTTGATTCACCAAATGGTTGATTTTTTGGTTGAGCGAATAGGTATCTTCGCCGTAGTATAGGTATACTGGCATCATAGATTAGATAAACATCTAATTATCATGCGTTAGTTATAAGCAGTGGTTAAAAAAAGAAGAGTTAGTATTAACTCTTTCTACTTGCTTGGTATTTATTATGTGTGACCAGTAAACACTTACTTAAGTTTGTACTGGTTGTACGAAATTTTGAATTGAGTCTTTATCAATATGGTTATCTATTGGTTTATTACCCAAGTATTTGCGCCAAGAATCTAACTGTTGAAGATACTCTATCACTCCACTAGAACCAGTTACCTCGTATAGTGTAATAGCTGTTTCCCATTCCTTTAGGCTAGCTTGTTTCTCTGAGAGAATTTTGACTATAGCTTCGGGAAGTTTAGTGTCTTTACCAGTATCTAAATTTAGGTGTGGTGTGTTTTCTAGTAATATTTCTTGTCCATATAGAGTAACACCATCATCTTTTATATTTGTAGTATGAAGTTGAACACTAATCTCTGATAAAGGAAGAGTATATTGAATAAAATTTTTAACTTTTTTGGTTTTAGTATTTCTCCTTTTTGGTTTAATAGTAACAGGGTTGTTTGGTTCTGCAACTTCGTAACATTGGGGGAGTTCTAGAGAGAGTTGACCTGTTAAGTGCCATGATGCACTTCGTTTTTCTGGTGGGGTAATGCGATAAGAAAACTCAGCTGTTTTCCTGGGGTCGCCAGACTTTCTTAGTTTGACCCACATGTTGTAGCTGATAATTCCTTGGATGTAAGTTTTTGGGTCTAATATTACTGGGTTTGTGTTTTCCCACCACTCAATTTGAACTACGCGATCGCCATCTAATTCGTAGATAGTTCTAACTCTAGCATTAGGATGAGACGACAGGAATGAGTTTACCCAAGCCCTTTGCTTTTTATTAAGCCTGGGCTTGCGAGAAGAGGATTTATTTTTCATTAGTTACAGACAAGTGAGAATGTATGAATTTGAAAAACCTTTATAGTTAGGTCTTCAAAATTTACCTAAAATCTCAACTTTGTTCATTTAGAAAAGAGATAACTGACGTTTGTTACTTTCTAGTGTTGCAGGAGCAGCTATTTTAAGAATTTCTTCTCGCCTTTTTTCAATAAGGTGAAGATAGTATTGACGTGAGTAATTCTCATTACTGCTGATATTGGTTATGCCACTAATTCCGTAATAGTAAGTGACTACATCTCCAGGTTTCCCTAGTTTGAGGATTTCTTTTTCACCCTCTTTAATTTTGCGTGTGATTGCAAGTTTTTCTTTTGGATATTCCCTTGATAAAATCTGGGATTTGATGTGTGCATAATAATCTTCTGCTACTGATACATTTTGAATTAGCAGGGTTAAATACTCAATAGAAAACTCTTTCTCCAATTGAGAGCGATCGCGGTTGCGCCAGTTGCCTTTAGTGATGATTTTCCCGTCTGGAAGCCATAAAAGGTAATTTTTGGTTCCCCGTTCGGGGATAAACATAGCGTCGGCGATAAACTCTAGCTTGACAGTTATCCCTTTAGGCAATTGAGATTGAAGTAAACTACGTACCTCTTCTGGGTTGGGATGTGTGAAAAACACTCCATCGGTGTCAACTTCCACAGGAGTACCACCGTGCCGAGTGATAATTTCAATCATGAGCTTGAGTACTTTTCGACTGTAGGCTGTAACTAATGCAGCAGCTTCCATATCATTGAAGGCGAGTTCAGAGGTGCCTAAGAATCCAAACTCAGAGTTAGCTAAAACCTTGACGGATTCTCTTTTTTCCTTAGCAGCAACATCTCCAGCAGATGCAAGTTGTTCCAGCCTAGATTTTTCATTCACCAAATATTGCAGAATACTTAGCCCAATACGTTCTGTATCTTTAATTGAGCAAATACCCTTGTCTAGCATTGCCCAAGGGTGCATTGAGCTAATATCTGCATATCCAACCCTTCTATACAGCCCAGGAATAGAGTAAGCCATCCCTCCTTGAAATTTGTACTTGCGATCAGGTTTTGGTTTATAACCTGGATAATGATGCTCAAATATTCGCTCCCATTTAGTACCATTACCAGCAAGTGTTAGCTGCTGGAGGTTCATTTCTGGTACAATTAGTGCTTCGTAATAGTATGAGGGTACAAGTCTATTCGCAATTAGCCGGGTGTCTTCGAGGTCGTACACAAGATACTCTTTCAGGCGTTTCCATCCCTTACTGTTGGGGCCATCTTTCCAACAAGTGAGGATTTCCTCATAGGGAAGAACTAGCCTAGTGTTCTGGCGCAGTCCCATGTCCAATACAGCCTTTTTGAGCGATCTGCCGTTAGTTAGCTTTTTGGCTATGAAATCCCACCTCAGAACACATATATAAATGTCTACGTGTTGGCTATTTCGGATGAACACCTCCTGAATTTTTAGTGGCTCGCCCCGTACTTGGGCGGTACGAATAGTCCGAGATTTGGATGCAACTTGAAATGGGTGTTTTATACCGTGCAAGTTGCATCGAGTAATAATAAATGGAATATCAAATGCCATCCCGTTATATGTGAAAATTACATCTGGATTTCTTTTACTGAGATGGTTGATAAATTTGGTCAGTATTTTAGCTTCTGAGATATCCATGAAAATAGTAGAATATCCCCTTGAATCCATACAACCAATAGCATAAATACGGCTTTCAAATGGGTTGATTCCTGCTGTTTCAATATCAACAAATATTTGTAAAAGTTCCTGATACGGCTTGAGTTGTATTTTGGGCTGCCAAGGTTTTATTGGAGAGGGGTCTTTCCAATAAATGTTTAGTTTGTCTTCATCGACAACGATTCCCCCTCTAGATTTTTTTACAAAATCTCTGTGGTTATAATTCATTAATTAGAGATTTTCCTAATTCATGTTGATATTAATTTTTAACTATCAATTTAACTGCGTATGCTGCTGTGGTAGTAAATGTTAATTTATTTGGTTATTTGATTAAATAAATACAGAAATAAGTATGGTTAATCAGTACTTATGTATGAATTAAGCAATGAAACACGAGTGATTTTAATTGGTGGCTCCTCTCATGTAGGCAAATCCACCCTTGGCCAATCTTTGGCGGCGAGGCTTGGTTGGAGTTATCGTTCTACAGACAAACTCGCTCGGCATCCTGGACATCCTTGGGTGGGTGCAAATAGAAATGCTATTCCAGAACACGTAGCAGAACATTATGGAACTTTGTCTGTTGACGCTCTTTTTGTAGATGTATTGTCGCATTATGAGAAAAATGTGTTACCGCAAGTCGAGATTATCGTTCATTCTCATGCGTCTGATTTATCAACGGAATGCCTTATCCTTGAAGGCTCTGCATTATGGCCTGAATTTGTAGCGAATTTAGTTAGCGAAAATGGTGTTAAAGCGATTTGGCTTACGGCTAGTGACGAACTCTTCTCTTACCGAATCTTTAGTGAAAGTAATTTTTATAATGTAAGTGAGGATAAAAAGCACCTAATTCAAAAGTTTTTAGACCGTACCCTATTATATAATAAACGCATGAGGGAGAAGGTTGAACATCTCGGATTTATATGTATTGACGTAGAATCTGTGTCAGTGGCAGACGAACTTTTAAAAAAATGTATGGAAGTGATACAGATTTGGTAAATGGGGTTTTTAAGAGAAAATAAATATTAAGCCACTTAGTAGTTTTGGCATTTTAATTGTTACTGAAGAACCATAAATAGAGGGTTATAACCATAGTTATAACCCTGTTTACAGTTAAGCTTGCTGTAATTGTTTTTGTTGCAGCTTTTGGACAGCTTCTACCCAAGCAGGTGCTTTTTTACCATTAATAGGTGTCAGCTTTTGCCAGTGTTCTTGTAACTGCGTTTGTGTTAAGTGAGGTAACTGTTCCTTGCCCCAGTTAATCGCATCTTGAGCAGTTTTCCAATCTTTCCAGGGTTGTGATTGGTGACTATCCTTGTTGGTTGACACTATCTCGATAAATGTAGCTTCCAACCAAAGGTGCGCGTCTTCATCCCGCATGAGATTTTGGCGTGCCATTAAAAGTGCGATCGCGTTTCGGATCTGGTCGATATTCCACAACTGCGAGATACTTACTAATTCCTCCCAGGTGTCCTCTTCTAGCTGTGTAAGATGTCTGCTATTGAGATTAGTTTTGCACACAAGTAAGTCTTTGAGGAAGTTGACAAGACTTATATGGATAGCAGTTGTCTGTTTACCAGATTCAATCCAATCTTGAAGGATGCCTAAATTGCCCGTAATTTCTCCTTTGATGATATTTTCACAGACAGTGAGTAAATCGTATTCGGGAATAGTGCCTGATAGTTCCCAAACCCAGTTAGAGGTAATTTCCTCTTCACCTAGTAAGGTTAACTGGTCTAATAGTTTGAGTGAGTCGCGCAGATGTCCTTTGTTTGCTTTAGCTACGGCGGTAACTGCTGATGGTGCAATGTTGATACTTTCTTGGTGAGATATTTGTTCTAGGTAGCTTGCAACTAGCGAGACAGGAACTCTCTTAAAGTCGAACTTTTGGCAACGGGAGACAATGGTTTCTGGAACTTTGTGTAACTCGGTTGTGCAGAAGATAAATACTACATGACGGGGAGGGCTTTCAATGGTTTTGAGGAGTGCTTGCCACGATTGGGTGCTTAGGGCATGACATTCATCAATAATGAATATTTTGAATCTACCCTCCACTGGTGCAAACTGGATAGTGGATATAAGGTCTCGGATCACTTCTACCCCACTATTGCTTGCTGCATCCAGTTCGGTTACATCAACAGAAGAAGATGCTGTAATTCCCTTGCATGAATTGCATTCTCCACAGGGCTTAGTTGTCGGCTCATTGCTTGACTGACAGTTAAGAGATTTAGCGATGATGCGGGCGGTACTGGTTTTACCTGTACCTTTGGGGCCGCTAAATAGGTAAGCAGGTGCAATCTTTTGGAGTGCGATCGCATTTATAAGAGTGCGAACGATATGTTCTTGCCCAATAACTTCACTAAGAGTCTGGGGACGGTATTTGAGATGTAGTGGTTGGTACATAGTTTTGATGATTAAAAGTGTTTTATTTACTCCTTACCAACTGCACTGATAAGGAGTTTAATTTTTAAGCAGTCGCGGCTTCTTTTTTCGTTCGTGACGAGCGTGAGGTTGACTTACCTTTAGTAGTATCTTTCGCCACTAAAGATGGTGATTCTATTTGAGAATTTTCACTATCATTTGTTGCCTGCACTACATCTGTTACTTCTTCAGCGCTAGGCTCAGGTTGAGTGCTGGCTTCTGTCTTTGTACTTTGGTTATTTACCTTTTCAAACCCCTGCTTAATTTCTACAGGCATTACCAGATACAGCTGATTGAGCAGTCCTCCCATTGGGCAGATAATGACTGGTTGCGTAGGTTTGTTACACCGCACCACGATTTCGTCAGTACTGATGTGCTTCAATCCTTCGATAAGGTAGTCGATATTTAATCCAATACTGATGTTTTCTGAATGATTAGTTGCTGGTTTCATCAGTACCGAGTCAACTGCATCCCCGATATCAGTAGCTTCGGTGTAAAGTGTTGCCTGTGTAGCTTCCAATTCCCAGAGAATTTTGACAACCTTTTGCTTGCGTTCAGCTAGATAACTTACCCGCTTCAGTGCGCTCTCAAATCCCTTGCGTTCTAATGTAAATTCATACTCAAATGTTCTGGGAATCAAACTATTGATTTTGGGGTATTCTCCCTCTAAAAGTCGGGAAATGACCTTTGTATTAGGAAGACTAAACTCAATAGTTTTATTTGATAGAAGAATATTGCACACGCTTGTATCGGCACTTTGAGAGAGAATTTTGTTTAACTCGCTAAGTGACTTACCTGGAACAGTAAAGTCAATTGGGTCAGAATATTCGCTATCAAGTATTCCTGTGACTAGTGCTAATTTGTGACCATTTGTACTAGCAGCTTGCCACTTGTTGGTATCAATTTTGAAGTTGACACCAGTTAAAACTAACTTTGTTTCGTCACCATTGGTGCAATAGAGTGTCCCTTCAAGTGCAGCTTGGAGTTTCTTGGCACTTAAATTTACTTCTATTGGATTTTCTCCCTTGGGAATAGTTGGAAACTCTTCAGGTTTTCCACCAATCAGACGGCATTTACCGCTATTGTGAGTAATTATGCAGGCTTGGTTTTCTACCTCTAAGGTAATTTCTCCTCTGACATTGTTAATAGTGTCAGTTAATAATTTGGCTGGTAGTGCTACCTGACCTAACGTTTCTACATTAGCGGTCGTTGTAGTATGAATTGTGAGGTTAAGGTTTGTTCCTGTTGCTGATACTATCCCATCTTCATTTGCTATCAGTAAGATATTTCCTAAAATTGGGTCAGTAGGCTTAGGACTAATTGCGAGATAAGCGGTTTCTAAAATTTCTGCAAGTTTAGATTGTTCAATGTTTAGTTTCATTTGTTATTTTGCTTTTAGTAGATGATGTTTGAACGGGCGCTATTTCTAGCACCCTTTTCGGTTAAATGAGATAGTTGTTTTAGTAGGGCAGTTCTTCCATTTCAGTACTGTATGCTGTATAAGCTTGACCTGCTGTACTAGGAGGAAGTGCTGCTACTGCCATATCAGCTGCACCTACCAGGCGATTATGTTCTGCTACAACGGTTGATGTTTTACCGATGCGGTGAGAGAATTCGGGGTTTGCCTGCATTGTTGTTTGGATATCGATTTCTTTGCCTTCTGAGAAGAATTCGAGAAAATCGCTTCCATCGGGGTTTGGTGATTTATAAGAAGTGACAACTGCTACCCAAGATTTATCTCTTTGATTGACTGCTTCTTTAGGTTCAAGAGATGGCGTAAAGGTGGGTTGAAATACACCGAGGCGATGAAACTCTGCACGTTTTTCAGCGACAGTTGTATCAGTAAATCGGGCGAATGCAACTTCTAGTTCGCGTTGGAACTGTTTATAAGCCTCGCCAAATTTTGATGATGCAACGCCTTTAATTGATAAGACAATTGGTACTGAGTGCAGGTTATGATTATTTTCATCAACAAGTTGCAATAAGTAGAACCTTCTCAATACTGCGGCATCTTTGCCAAGTGCTTGGTACATTTCGTACCCATCAGGTGATTCGTACACTCCTACTATTTTGCCGTCATCGCGCTGTTCAATGTATCTGGGAGAGACATCAAGAATGTGCATCCTGGGCGATTGCAGCAATACTCCCATTTCTGGCGTGCCACTAGAGAAGGTGTGCTTGTGTGTAGGTTCTTGTCCTTGCCAGTTAATTGCTGCTAAGTATTTATCTTTGATAAACAACCCGACTTTTTCTGCTTCCATGTGGTTAATGACTTGGCAGATGCAGATGTTACTAATCGGCGCATTGTACTCAGGATTTGCAAATTTAGAAATAGCTAATTTACGCTTTTGTATGTTTGTACTATTCTGAACTGTTTGTTCAGGGGGTTCAGACTGGGATACTGCGCTTTCTTCAGTAGCAGAATTAGTAGGCTTTGTTTGACTTTTTGGCATAATTTTAATTAATTGAAATCAATCTTTAATGCGTAAAGCAAAAAGTCGTTGTAAAAAATAAAAGTCGTCTGTTGTTAAGACGACTTGAAAGATTGATTGATGCTTAGTTATTTAGATGAACTTTTCATCACACTCTCCCCTTAAGTCTGTAAAGCTGTCAATGCAAGTATCTCCCTGAATAATTTCAGTTTTAGTATTTATAAGTGTCTGGTATATTTGCTGAAGACTGATGATAATTTGTCTAAGAACAGATGTGTTTTCAGTTGTGAAAGTCAGTGACACAGATGCCATGCTTGAATTATGAATTGCGACTGTTTGTTCTTCAGGAGATCCATAACTGGTTATTTGACTGTCTTTACCAGGAATAAATCTATAAGAAGCAATAGTTTCAATTGCCATATTTATCTCCTTGTTCGTTGGGGTTTAATTTCAAGCATTTTATTACTAAGTTTGGTGATATTACTGACCTTCCAACCAGCAAGCTTGCACTTATTAAGTGCTACTTCTAACTCTTGCTGTGTAAGGATTTTGTATCTCATATATTGTCCCCATATAGGGAAAATATACGTGACATATTTAGTTTGATCAATTTGGCAGTATGCCATACGCTTGTAGTACACTATGGTTTAATGAGTTTAATGATTCTGGTAGCTACGTTTGTAGGATTATTTGAACTCAAGAAGGCATCTTTATCTACCATTTCCACATAGCTATTATTGGCTTGTAGCCAGCCTTTGAAGGTTTTGTACTTACGATTGAAGAAAACTGATTCAGGTATAACTGAAACTAATACACCACCCGTTACGAGTAACTTCCAAGCCTGGTAGATATGTTGGACAAGTTCACAAAATGGAGGATTCATGATACAGGCATTGTATAAATGACTGGGGTTAAACTCCAGAAAGTTTTTTCCTACGAGATTAAATCCTTTGAGTTCTAGAATTTGTCGTAAATCGTAATTAATCTCAACCACCTCTAGTTGAACATTAGGATAGGTATTAGTGATATACTCAGCAATATTTCCACTACCAGCACTAGGCTCTAAAATTCGCCAATTTGGTTTAATATCTGCCAGTTGAACAAGCCGTTGACAGACTGGTTTAGGAGTAGGGAAGAAATCTCCATCTTTCATGCCAATGATTTCTAACTCAAGCTTATTGAGTAGTTGCTTGGTAGTATCAATTGCTTCAGGTTTTACTACCTGTTGAATTTCTGTTATTGCGGATATGATTTCGCTTGGTATATGTAATCCGGCGCGACTTAAAGACTTTACCCAGTCTTGGTAATATTCGCCTGCCAATTTTTCGTGGACTTTCTGAATTGTTTCTCCCATTTGGAAAATTCTAAATAGGGCTTCTACTTGCGATTTGTGAGATATACCGCGTAGTATTGGTGGGATATTTCCTACTTCCCACATTTGTGCGATCGCAAATAACCAAGACTGGATAATCTCAAGTTCAATTCCTTCTTGGATGATCCCTTGAGCTATAGTTTTACGACGCTTTGTCGCCCTTTGATTTCCAATAGCAGGATTTTTCTTTTGGTCGATTGTTGACTGCATGGAAGCAGCTAAATTACGGAGGAATTCTGCTTTTTCTAAGTTAGGAATATTAAAAATATCTGCTATGGGTGAATTATCATCGTTGTAGGGTAGATTTAGTAGAGATAGTTGCATTACTTGATTCCTTTAAATCTTTGACGGCGCATTCAAGAATTAGGGAGGTTGGTACATTCCAAGCTTTTACCTCCCATTCAGTAGCTAATCGTTCTGAGTGACGGATAACTGCACTACTACATTTGTTTTTTCTGACAAGCCAATCTCTAAACTTTTCGGCTTGTTCTTTGGTATCGAACCCGAAATAGCTGGTTTTTCTATTTCCCAAGGGGTCAGTAATAGTCGCTACCCGACACGAGAGAATATTGAGCGTCCAACCACTGTTAGGAGTGAGTTCGATTTTCGTGATATTTAATTCTGTTGGATTCATATTTCAACTTCAGGAATTGCTGCTAAATATTCCATAGTTGATATTTCTTTTGCTAGCCATTTGTCATGTGCTTCTTGAGGGGTCATTTTGTGGGTTAAAAGTTTTTTCTCTTTATCATCTTCTACAAAAGGAGCGAGTGTTTCTTCTAGCCGGGCTTTGAAATTTAAATGTTTATCTTCAGAATAAGTAAACTGGTAAATACTATCAGTGTTAACGAACAGGTAAACCAGGCTAATTTGCTCCAATGGTATTCCAGTTTGTTCGTATAGGAGAAATAACCTCAGTTGAGTTTGCCACTTGCTCTCAATAATTTCAAATTTAAGAGGTTTTTGAATTGTCCAGTCAAACCCAACTACTTGATTTTCACTGTAGATAATGAGGTCGCACTCGCTGTAGAGAAGAATATCGTGGTATAAATATTGAAGTTGGGCGTTCCATTGTTTGTTGCCAGGAATATTTAGAAAAGGTTTTACCTTATCGACCCAGTTATTAATTTGGGGGTATGCCTTTAATAAAGCTTCGACTGGTAGCCCTAACCCAATTTGTTGCATAATGAGGTGAAACTGACCGCCAGCAACTTCAGATTCACTTTTGACAGTTAGATTACGATAATTTATCGTTGATAAACATTCTGGATTCTGTTCAACTAGTTCAAGTGTTTTGTGATTAAAACGATTCATGAAAATATATCCCAAATTTAGTTTTTGGGATATATATGCGTAAGCTATTTGTGGTAATTTAGCTGCGGATTATAGTATTTTTTAAGTTGGTTGATGCTTGTATATAAACTTCGGGTTGACATTGCTTTGAGGTCAAAATAACTGGCGAACTTTTTCAACCCCCCAGTGAGGGCTAATTCTAGTAAATACTGGGCTGCGATCGCACTCGTCATTTTATTGACGAATAGTGATTGATAATTCCGTGCTTGGATTTCTGCACATGAAAGGTTGTTGTCGCTAAGTTCTTCTGGCTGAGGAACTAGCAGTTCTGGGTGAACCAGCACCGGAGAGGGAAGATGCAACCAGAATTGAGGTTTGTCTGGGTTATTGGCAGCTTGGACTATATCAAAATTAGAGTGCGTTCCAATTACTACTTGTCCAGAGTAGTTGCTGTTTCCACAATCCAGCCAAAATAGAGATGCTGGCTCATTTGCACTGTTGATTTTGAGAACAGAGTGAATTTTGCTTCTAGCTGTGCTGTTATCTACACAACCAATGATTATCGTTAGGGTATTCCACCAACTAGCCGTGCGAATCATATCTTCTTCAAACCAGTCGCAAACGGCTGTAATCTCTATTCCATACTTGGCACTGCATCTTGCAGCCAGTGTTTCTGCCTTTGGTAGCCCAATTTCAGCTTGTTGATAATTTTGGCGGCTGATATTCTTGAGTTCGACAGTATCGCCATCAACGATCGCAAAGTTAATTTCTTTCCTAGTGCGCTGGAGTTGCAGAATAATTCGACATAAATCTTCTGCAAGAAACCCGCCTGTTCCTCCTATTCCTACTAAGACGAAGTTGATACGAGTATGATTGCGAGGTAAGACGGGTAAAGCTTGTTGGTAAGTAGTTAATTCGAGCATTTTACCTGTGGCGGCAGTTCAAATATTTGATTGGGGTTGATGTCGAAAAAGTGGTTGTATATCCCGATGCGGGTATAAATTGTGGGAATGGTATTCAGTGTGCCAATAATCGCGAACACTCGAAATTTGCCTTTTTCTTCTTGATTGTCTGCACTTGAAGGATAAGCAGCTAGAGTTCCATGACTGTGCATTTCCACAAAGCCATCTGTATAGTTTTTATTGAGTGCGCTTTCTAAAGATAAGACGTGAGTAGAGGACGCGGTTTGCAGTGGTGTGTGACACCACCATTGGTTGTTTGTCACTCCCAAGTAGAATAGGATTTCCTGTTGGGGGTTGATACTGGCAGCATTGATAATCTCGGCGATCGCTTGGCTGGGGACTTTTGGGACTTTCAGACGAAAGTAGGGTTCAAGGGGTTGGAGTCCAGCGACTTGAGTTTGAGTTAGTTGCAAGCAAACTTCTAACTCGCGGCGGTGCGATCGCAAGAAAAGCCCATTTGCTGCCAGCCAGTATTCCTGGAGTTTTTGACTGTAGGGAGGAAAGTTATTACTTGTAGCGAGGTGATAACCGATAAAAGGATTCATTGTTAACTGAATAAATGATTGATAATGTCTTCTGGGGTTGTGACTTTCCAGCTATGAACGGGAACAAGGTCACTTGAAGGGTAGGATTTAGCTTTAGATTCGTGCAATTTGATTAGTTGATTGCAGATATTATCAGGATGAGTTTTTGACTTGCCTTGAGACAAATCCTTGTTAAAAGGTGATTTCCAGAACAGATCCCAAACTTGGGTTATGGTTGCAGCACTGCACATACTGAGAGAATTTCCCCCAAAGCAAATACTAGAGTCGTCCCAAATGTTAGGTAGAGGAGGCTTGTACAGTTGTGCGTCTGGTTTAAATACCCTCCCTTTAACTGCCCACAGGTAGTATCTACTACCGCATCCAGCAAATAAGAATGCAGGCATTGGTACAGTAATTACTTCAGGTTCCTGTCCTATAATTTGAATTTGATATTTTTGGGGAGAGTAAAATTGAATAATGGCCTCTCCCTCTGGATTTTTACCCCACCAAATCGTGTTGCTAGAAAGCCATCCAGATGCGGCAGTTTTACTTGTGAAGGCTTTCTCTACTGCTTCAGGAGACAAGAATTTGTATTTAGAGTCTTTGCCTTCGCGTTCGACTAAAATAAACTGTCCTTTGAGAATAATTAACTGCCCTAGTAAATCATCTTGGGGAATATTGGCTAGCAGAATTTGGGAGATATTTTCTAAGTTAATTATTGGTAATATATTTATGTCTACATTCATGCTTTTGATGCTTGATTCCAAATTTTCACTGCTGCTTTTCGAGCAGAAAGAGATGTTTCTAACAAATGGCTAACCTCATTTGATTTCTCTATCATCAAGACGGCTTCTTGCCACTTTTGAGCGAGAAATACGATATTCTCATAAGTCCATTCCAGCCAATCGCTTGTTTCACACGTAATATCTAGCCAAATATTTTCAGTTGAGTAATCTATAATTCGTATGGCTATATCTAAATATTGCAGGGGACTTTTGTAACGACGACACAGCTTTACGAATTTCTCGAAGTAAATTTCTTCTGCTGGAGCAATGTAGTCAGGAGTAAAACCAAAATTGAGTTTCCATTGGTTGATATTGTACCCTTGCCCCATCAATGAAAGTAGGAACTTCTCCGAGTATACCAGTTCCTCAAAATCTTCATTCCACCATTCAAGTCTTTGTGGTGAAACTAGAATACTATCACGTTCGGAATTAAACTCGATTTCATCTATATATTCTATTGGGAATAAATTTTCATTCACTAGGTTAATAAATTCAATTTCTCTATCTAGGTAAGCACTTGATGGATGTGATTGTTTATTAATAGGTATGGTTGATTCTAACCATTTTTCTGGAAATAATCTTTGATACAGACTCAAGATATTAACTCGTTCGGAAAGATTTTCTAGATAATTAACTGCTGTTATACAAGTAATGGGTATTTTGAATGAGTAGATATTGCCAAGCATAATGAATCAGCCGCTACGAGTTATAGCGGCTATAGATTTGTGATTACAGTACAGGATATTTACTCCTAATAGCGGGTTGCTGTTTAAGGTTTTGAGCAACTTTTTCGCTATAGGTTTCCCAAGATTGACCGAGCTTGATAGCTTTATCTATCTCAGGTTGTAAGGTAATTAAATTTTCGAGACTAATTTGACTGTTTATCTCTAGAAGCTTTATCTGCCATCCTAACTTTAGTGCAGGATTTATTTCTTCAAAACAGTTGTTCAATTCTCTAAATAGACTTCCTTTAGTACCAGCTTTTTTCACCAAACGAATTGAAACTGTATCATCAGTTGTTTGTCGTTCAATTTCGGCATTAGCATACTCTGGAAAGTAGACGCTAATCGCTGTTTTGAGGGTATTGTCATCCTGGGCGATCGCCTCATCCAGAGGAATTTCTTGCCCTTCGATAATAGCAATGTACTTCATGGTAATTAAAATAGTGACAGTTGGTTATTAGGTGCAGGTTTCTTATCTTTATCTTCAGGTAGGTTACGCTTTTGTACTTGTTTTGATTGTTCCTGTCGATTCTGCTCTGTAGTCTGCTTTTCCATCCTTTGTTTGCAGATATTTAGCATTTCCGGGAGAGATTTTTCTAAATCATTTAGCCAGTTATTTATGATAGGCTGAGATTTAATCTCAGCTAGGGGAATTATCTTTATGATTGGAGGTGCATCTTGAATTCCAATTGAGACAATTGCTTTTTCAGAATTTGGTGTTAACTGAATTGTTATTATGGCGGTTTTGGTAAAAGTTATCCCGCTAGATGAATCTTGACTTATAACTTCAGTATTTACTGATTCATCTAATGTTTCTTCTGAATTTAGATCGTCCTGAATATCAGGATTGAAATCTTTACTGCTATAGTTATCTTCAAAGCCAGTTACATTCTCGTCAGGTGATGTTTGATTACTCATGATTAAGAGAGATTGGCTAATCTAAATAAGGTGCGGATAGTGATACCTGTCTTGTTAAAAGACTGCCATTTGTAGGCGCATTCGCCTGGTTTGTACTTAGGAGAAAGTTGGCTCCAGGTGTCCCATGCTTTAAATAAAATGGGACTAACACTCTTGAGTGCCATCCCGACTTGAATCCACGAATGGTAATCATCTGCAAATCGAGGGTGGATGACTTCGAGTAGTACAAGTGCAGTCTGGATATTGGTTTCTATTGAGGGAATTAAATGAGCGTACCTATCTACCCCATATCTGCGGTTATATTTTTCTTTGGGTAGGTTAAACTTTCTTGTTTTCTCCTGTTTAGCAAGCATTTGGGCAATTACCCAATCAGGAGCTATTTCTATTTGGCGTTCAGATGGACTACAGCCGGGAAGCCATTTGTAATTTCTACCTTCTGGGTGAAAGGACGGGGGGAGGATTGAAGCTAGGTTTTTGCCTCGAAATTCCAGGTGTTCGTCCTTCCCAGTTTTGATTTTGCGAGATTTGACATCGCAAGCTTTTGAATTTGGGATGAGGTATAAGCGTTGGCTGCGATATTTCCTCCCAGAGGTAAATGCAATTGTGGGAGGAAGATATTTTTGAGCGCGATCGCATAACGATTCTGTAGAAGTTTCGCGTGTTAGTTGGTTGAGTTCTCCTGGTTCAGAATGCTCGTTAATTTGGATGATTTGTTGCCACGATGTTTCTCCATCGCAGTCAATAGCTACTAAGTATCCTTGAGGATGATTGAAACCGCACACCAAGGCTATACCAGTGGGGGTGATAAATCTGTTATTTGTCCAAAATTTTAATCGGCGGCGGACAAGTTCAGTTTGTAGTTCTTTGGGAGAGTAAGTATTTTTTTCCCATCCTTTCCCTAAAGGACGTTTACCAAAGGTAGGAACGATTCGCCATTCTTGGGGTAAGTTGTCAAGCGAAGATACCAAATGACGGATTTGGGCGTGCATGAATTCATAAAACTTTTTATTGAATGACTCCTGCACAATTATTGCGTTAGTTTATGTAGTGGTTTTCATTTCTGTTGGCTCTGGTTCTACTTGAATGATGCGAACTCTACCCATCATTTGTTTTATATTTCTCTTAACGTAGAAATTATCCTCAATTGCCAGTCCGTAATGGCACATATTGCAAAGTTATTTTCGTATTTCACGCCTTTTCTCCCATATTTTCAGTCTCAAAGGCAAATGTGACAATTTTATGTTGAGCATATCTCTTGCCGATGATGCTCCCAGCACCATCCCAACAACTAGTCGTTTTTGTTGCTGAATATGTAGCATCCCTGCCTTGTTTAGTCTATTTAACTACGGAGCTATACTTAGTCGTGCTTCTTCAACTGCTGTGATATTTTGCTATCTTCATTTGTTTTTTACGTGTTTACCTGACTAGGTGCAATATCTGAGTTTAATCTTCTTGTGTTTATACTCATTTTGAGTATAATAGTTCAAAATGAGTACAAAAAAGAAGTTGTTATGATGGCACTTTCACGCCCTCGCTTACAGGTTGTCCAGAATGACGAGATTGCCAAGGCAATTGAGACAATTCGCAAACACCGTCCCGGACTCATCAATGATTCGATGGTAGTTACATCAGCCTTGGTGGAATATGCGCTGGCTTTAGAGTCAGACAAGCCCCGACAAGCCAACTATCAAACCCCCTACGGCATGACGATCGTGAAAACAGGTAGTGTAACTTGTGAAACCGGAATCTTCCAGTTTCTGATTCGGAACTTCAACCGCATCGCCGCCATTTTCGCGCATATTGACAATGAAGATGATACGTTCATAGATTACATTTCACGGGGAGATAAGCCTGTCTATACCTTTGTTTTCAAGGGAAAGGGATTTACTGATTTTGAGTTTATCCATATCGCAACTGATGGGTCGTCGCTGTTTGAGGAGTGCCTGACGCTGCTTGTATTAGATTTCAAACATCATCGCGATGATATTCGCTTTAATGTTATTTACGCTAACCAGTTTGAGGAGAGATGGGGGCAGAAGTCTGTTAGTGATTATGTTCCATCCCTTGATGAAATGGCTAGAGCATTTTTTCAGGATGAAAGCTACTTTTTTGGTGGCGGGGGTGGGGAAACTTCATGTACCTGGGATTTAAACTGGGAAGCTGATACTACTGCCTATAAAGGGTTTGAGATAACAGACACACGGTTTATTGACTATTCTCATGCACTTGTAGGGTTGAAACCGTCTTCCGTTGCAACAGAAAAATATGGTGTAGAAGTCTTAGTCCGTTCTGGTGTGCTAGCTGTCGGTCGAGATTTGCTACATCATCGATATCGATGTATGTGTGATGGATGGACAGAGGAACGACAGGATCTAGATTTTTACGAACTGGGGTGCATCTTTGGTCAACACTTTGGATATAAAGCTATTTTTTCACCTGCAAGATTTCTTAGCGAGATCGCTAGCAGCACGATCAAAACCACACCTAACGCGACTGTGTATGTTGAGAAGGGTAAGCGGATCGAAGTATTACCCATGAAGTGGGAAAATTCATGGTTTACCTGCACTGTTGACGGGAAAGCCAGCAATCAAGGATGGAGTCTCTTACATGATAACCCTAACCCTTTTAGACTCTACGATATGAATGATTTTTTCTCTGACCATTTAGAGCGGTACAAGCAAAAGAAAAAGAACCCCAAATAATAATCGGCGGGACGCTTAGCTCGACTTTATCCAAATGCTAGAACCTTTACATAACAATGGCTCTGGCTTACCAGATTTTTTCTATAATTTTCTGGATGGCGGTATAACATCACATGTGTGAAAAAGTTTAGCTCCTTGGCTGCAATCCAAACACCGTTGAGAATGGCTCCAACTTCAAATGGATAAAGTCGAGCTTGGGTTGTGTTGACAAATCCAACATTTGCGATAGGCGAAGGCTTAAGCTTCGCTTATCGCACTCTCAGATGATACACAAAGCGTCATCTGAACATCTTTTTTATTACTACCAGTAATTTACTGGTAGTAATTGATTTTTTATAATATAAATATTTCAGATGGTGATTATGTTTTAAGCCAATCTTTTGTTAAGTGCATTTTCGACTTGATAAGTCCCAAGAGTACAGTTTGCATTGCAAGGAAAGGTAGGAAATTCAAGATGGTTATTCATAGTTTTTGTTACCTTGCACAGTACCATTATCCCCTCCCTACCCTTCTTTTTTTGATTGTGATAGTAGCTGATAACCTCAAACTCATTATTGCCAGCCTCAAATCTACTTCCTCTATATTGAGAGATAGCATTGTTCCAATCTGGTTGCCAGAGCATGAGTGTATCTATTGCCATTGCTCTCACAGTTGGGTTATCTAATTTCATTAGGATATCTGGTAAGTAATGACATTGTTTGGCAATTACTTCTCGTGCGTAATTTATCAGCCAATACTCTGCTTCTCTTAAAAGAGCTTTTGATTCAAGATTTTGGCACACTTCATCGTAAACCTTAGACATTAAATATGCCCTTTGTTCAAAAACCATCCCATTAGTTCGCAGTTTTAAGTCTGATGGATAATTAATTATCAAATCAGCTAGTTCATCACTAATTTTGGGAAGAGGATATTCATTGTATTGTGGGATTTCAGGATGGGTTATTTTCACCTGATACCCTAGATTAACAGCATAATTTATAATAAAATCAATATTGTTAGACTCGACAAAATCTCCTATTTGGAAATTTGTTTCTAGAAGTAGATATGTTGGTGCGTGGAGAATTTGAAACCGTTTGGGGTTCGGACTTGAATCGGCTAATAGTTCGACGTACATCGCTTATTATCATAAACTTTCATCAATCTTGCGCGTAAGCGATGTATGTGGTTTTATTACTGAAAAGATAATCCTACCCAAGCTGGATAGGAGTATCTTAGTTATTGATTAATAGTTCTTGTCTGTGTAGGATTGATTATTTCCTCTAGTAGAGATAACCCAACTGATTTAAACAGTGCTTTGTTATCATCAGGGCAGCGTTGAATTGTTGTGCAAGATGAGCAGCCGTATTTACAAGGACAATTATCTACTAAAAACTTTGCCTTAATAAAGGTGGTTTCTAAATACTTGATGAGGGTATCGCACATACCTGTACCATGTTCACACGTATCGAAGAAATAGCCAACTATGTTAGTATTAGACGGCACTTCTACTAACATGAAATCTATATCTCGACTGTTTGCCCCATGTTCGACAAGTGGTAAGCTGAGTATAAGTTGATGTGCGAGAGTATGAACGCAAATTTGGGTTTCATTGCTTTCAAATAGTTGTTTTTCTTCATTGGTAATGTATTTCTGCTTGTTGAGTATCTCTTTTCGGAGATTTTTGACTACTGCTGCAAAGTATTTTCTTGCATCAGCGTTAATTTCAACCCTAATGCAGAATGTATTGTAGTTAAGAGCAAGTGATTCTTTGTATTTATTTTCCTCCAAAAGTTCGACAAATTCTCGTTCAATCAGTTGGGTTTTACAAGCAGGACAAGTTTGTAAGTGTCCGGATAAATTTAAATTGAAGTTGCGACATCTGTTATTAGTGCAAGTCCATTTTTGTTCCAGCCTGTACAAGTTGTACCCGTAAACTTCTTCTTTGATTTTGGCTAAAACAGGTGTAAATCTAGTAGCCCCTTGGGAAAGATTGATAATTTTGGCTTCCCCTGCAATTTTGATTTCCTCGAAATTTAGGCTTCCTTCGGGACGACTAAATAAGTTGGTTGCTTCAATTGGCTTGAGAATTGCTTTTCCTTCGGTTAAATTTAGCTCTTGTGATTTATATTGTACGGGGTTGCCGTCGAAGTCTTGAGCAAGATATATTGCACCAGGGTAAACTTCTCTTAGTGCAGAAGATGCCGAACTTTCCTCAAACTCTTCCGCGCTATCTTGATTGATATAACTGATGTTTTGGTCAGTGTTGCCTCTGACTTTAATTTTTGAGTGAACATAACCCAGGTTTCGGTTAGTTGTCAGTCTTTGGTTGTAACTGAAAATCAGTTGATTATTACCGATTAGCTGTCGGGCGATCGCATTACCAGAACTACCAAAATGTCGGGCAATTTGAGCTTGTGTCGGTTTACTTTCTTTGCAACAAGCGAGAATATGCTGCTCCAAAGTTGTTTCATAATTGTGGTTAAAGTTGATAATTTCTGGAGGATCGGATAAAAGGCGTTCTGGGTAATTGGCGTAGTAAGAATCCATAATCGACCTTTTTGACGGAATAAACACCAATAGTCCTGCTTCCTGCCTCCCCGCACGTCCTGCCCTTTGGCGAAAGGCAAGAATTGAGCCGGGGTAACTATGTACGATAGTTGCATCAATACACCCAATATCTAAACCCGCCTCCAAAGCACTTGTAGATATAATGAACTTGACCTTCCCGCTTTGTATATCTGCAATAATTTTGTTACGCTGATTTGCCTTCATGCTCCCATAAAATGCTGAGATGGTTTCTCCCAGGTGGGGCAGTTGCATCTCGATTAAAGCTTTACGTATGGCATTAGTTAAAACCTTAACTAGTTCCCTACTATCGCAGAAACAAATCCCGACTATGCCTTTACTTACGAGCATGGCTGCGACTTGGGCAGTTTGGTAAAATGTATTGTTCCGTGGTTTGAGGCTAATAAAAGTAATTTCCGAGCGTTTTGCCCCACTTTGGTCAATAATAGCAAGGTTACTTTGTTCTTCTCGATTAGATATCTTCTGGGCAATTTCGCTGCTGTTACTAATTGTTGCAGAAGCGAAGATGTACTGTAATTTTGAAAGATCATTGCCGACAGACTCTATCATAAGTTGAGTTCGCCGATTAAGTAGTGCAAAATGCGAACCAAATATGCCTTGATAAAAGTGCATTTCGTCACAGACAATGATTGAAATTTTTCTGATTGTTTCTCTAAATCCCCAATTTGAATCGAATTGGTAGTTGTTTAGCTCGTGGTTCCATACATCAGGAGTCACGCATAAAATTGAGGGTTGATTGCTGTAAAGTTGTTTGCGCTCTTGAGGAGGAATATCTCCATTAATATTGAGAATCTGGGGGCGAATATTTTCATCTAAGTGGCTAACAAAGGAACGTATTTTCTCTACCTGATCAAATGCAAGTGCTTTCAAGTTAAAGAATACTAAAGCTGATTTACCCTTTATACACTCATGAATGATTGGAATGAGAAAAGAGATACTTTTACCACTGCTGGTAGGAGTTTGGAGAATTATATCTTCTCCTTTTTTGTAAGCTTGCCATGCCTCGACTTGATGAGAGTATAGTTGGGTGATTCCTGACTTACTTAGGGCCAGTTTAACTAGAGGGTGAATATCATCTGGGATGGGATAAAGTTTAGCTTCTTGAGCAGGAATTACTTCGCAGCTTTGTAGTTTTCCTGAGCCATCAAGGATAGCAGCTATCTCTTGGTAGAGAATGCTTTTACCTGTTGGTGCTTGGTTTAGAGGTAATAAATTACCGCTATTTACTTTATGCTCCCAGTCAAAAATAATTTGATTTAAACTACCCTTTTTAAAGTAAAGGTTTTTCTCAATGATGGCGGCGATATGTATAACACCATGTTCTTTGGAATAAACCTGCTTGTTTGCTTCTAACCATTCAGGCTGGTTCATAAAAAGTTACCTACTTGCTGTTTTAGCAGGTAGGCGTTAGTCCAAAGTAGTGGTTTTGGTTGTTGCTATACTATTGATGCTCTGCTCTATATTGTCAGAACGCAAATGCTTTTGGCGTTAATGAAATTTGTGCTTTGGTACTATAACTATTTACAAGCTGTTCTAAGCGTTCAACAATACTGCCTTTAAGAATGGAATAGTTAGCTTGATTCGTGAGAATTAGCGATAGCTCAGTTGCCCATTGCTCATAATTAGAACTACCAATAATACCAATAGAAGACTGGATATAGTTAACAAGAATGCTGTCATTGAAACCAAAGCCACTTTCACCCCAGATGCAAGCAGATTGCAGCAAATACTCGTAGTCTGCGAATACTTGAAACTGGGGGTTCCATCTAGGAGCATTGCTTCGGTAGTGGACGAAACCATTGCTGTCAAATATCTCTTGTTGCCATAGAAGCTGCTGTAAGGAGCAGCAATTGCTAGGCGAAACAAACGGCTTTCCTTGACGAACAACATTACCATTGCGGATGACATCGCGGCGGCGCTGCTGTCTTGCTATGCTATATCGAATATTGGAATGTTGTTTAAAGTACTGCCGCATTGAGGCAGCAAATTCAGGAGCTATACTGTTGTCATCGTCCAGGTATGAAACAATGTCACCACCAGCTGCATCTAGTCCCAAGTTACGGGCGTAGCACAAGCCAAAGCCACTGTAAGGGTCAGGGTGTTCCATTTCAATGTAGATGATAGGGAAATCAGCTTTTGCCCTAATGCTGGTGATAATATCTCTGGTGTCAGGATTAGCGCCATCATTGATGACGATCCATTCAAAATTGCGGTCAGTTTGACTTTGAATGCTTGGCAGTGCAGTAGATGCAAGCTGCATAGGTCTATTGTATGTTGCAGTGATGATTGATAATTTCAAAGCTCCATACCTCTATTATTTGATTGCGTTGTTGTTGAATCGATCGCAGCTTGAATTTGTTGCCATCTTGTTACGTCCTCGTTTGTTATACCTCTAGCGGTTTCAATTTGATTACTTGCAAGAGATAGCCGAATTAACGTTAGCTTTTCATTGGTTCTGGCAACAATCAAACTTTGCGTGGTGCTATTGAAGCGGATCTGGTAGTTACTGCCTTCCAAGACAAATAGGTTTTCTCTCTCTGTGCGAATGGATTGAGGGTAGGCAGTTGCTTGTTGTGCGAAGAACACTCTAGCTATGGGGGCTATTATAGTAGCACGTTGCATTTGTTCTTGCTGTAATTGCTGGTAGTTCCATTTCCCAAGTTCTACGCCCAAATCCATTTTTACCAAACGTTCTGCTAAAATTGCCATTTCTATCGGGCCAACACCTCCAGGGACGGGCGTAATGTTTTGGGGGATGCTGTAAGCACTGCGATCTACATCGCCAGCAGCACCAGAAGCAGTAGGTGTAAAGCCACCATCGACAACCAAGCGATGAGAGGGGAGTACATAAGGAGTGAAAATTCCTTGTCTTCCAGTGACAGATACCACAATGTCAGCTTCAGAAGTTCTACTCAAGTCATCACCGTCTTCCAAACAGAAACAGCTGATTCTACTTGCTTCTAAATATTTGATGACACCATTACCTACAAAGCCACCTCCGCCGACAACTGCAACATTGGAATCCCTTTGTGCGTAGGATTCAACAATTCTGGCGATTCCTTCAGCAGTAGCACAACTTTCAAAGAAATTGTTGCTTTGTCTGCGGACGATATCTATATCTTTTTGTGGTTCTAATAGCCCAATTGAACTTGTAAACTTAGCTGGAATTGGGTATTGAACAATAGCAGCAGTCACCTTACTATTTTCATTAATGGATTGGATAATGTTGTCAAATTGCTCTACTGCAATATTGGGTGACAGCACAATATAATTGGGAGTAATGCCAATAGCGTTGAACGTTGCTACTTTTTGTTCTGCTGAGATTCTCGCTGCTTCATATCTAGCTCTTAGTCCGTTGCCGGCATTTTCTGAAGCCTCAAATCTGATGATTGCTACTTCTTTTTGAGATGCTTGAAAAATGGATTTGTATTTTTGACATTCTTGCTTTACGTGTTCTCGTATTAATTGTCCGTCTATGAGTGTCATTTAATATGGAGTTAAATTTGATCGAGAAAATTGTCTGGTACAAACAATCTTCTGAATTCCTAATTAGAATTCATTGGAACTAGGGCGTTTAGTGATTTCACCAACTTCTTTACCGTCGCAGGAAACCCAGTTGGTGACGTAGCGTTCAGTGTCATGGAAGCCACTAAA
This sequence comes from Hydrococcus rivularis NIES-593, assembly GCF_001904635.1. Lineage (GTDB taxonomy): Bacteria > Cyanobacteriota > Cyanobacteriia > Cyanobacteriales > Microcystaceae > Hydrococcus > Hydrococcus rivularis. Next base: position 26,510 of record NZ_MRCB01000027.1, on the reverse strand, counting down.
TTCAATACTGTTACCAGAACACTTATCTTTGAACCATTGTTCTGCTTCTTGTTCTGTATTGAATGTTCTAGCAGTGACTTCTTCTATTGGAAGATTCCAGTTTGTATTGCCATATAAATCGCAAACATAATGTGTCATATCTGTTACTCTTTTAACAATATCTAAAAACCACTATGACAATTTTAAATCAACAACAGCAGGCTGAATTAATTATCCAACAAGCTTGTAAGGAAAATTTTACTGATAGCGAGAAAGCTATTTACGATGACTTTATTCTGGAAGCGGGGGTAAAAAACCCAGCTAAGATGACTGAGGCTATTGCTGATGCTTTGATTAGATTCCTTAATGGCTGCGAAGCATCTAACGAGTTTGTTGCTAATGTATTAAATCGCCTCGCGCAAGTTGTCCCGTCTCATATCATGACCAAGATTCTTCTTAGTGATAATGACGGTGATGGTGTGCCTTTATACGAGGAATTAAAACTTGGAACGAAGGTTACGGAATTTGATACCTCTTTTGAAATAGCGGCTGCAAGGCAAAGGCAATATCAATTTTCTCCAACTCGGAATTGCGATATGGAGTTGTAAGTATAACCTGAACATTATTAGGAATTTTTATTGAAAATATAGATAATACATTTTGAAGTGTGGAAGGTGGGCTAAACTAGAAATTCTGAGTTTTTTATCGTTAATCCAGCCGATGGCAATCAGTGATCGCTAAAACTTGGTGGACGGATGTCTTGCTTAATGTTTGGCTCACCTCACCCTGGTACAGGTTTTTGATACGTTGAATTATTACAGGGATGCTCGATATGAAATTAGTGCTGATGTCTATGAGGCGATCAGACTTAAGTTATGATTTATTTACCACATATCAAAAAACTTAAGTAAATTCATGGAGACTATTTATATCGTTGGTACTGTTGTTGTCGGTATTATAGTACTAGTATTCTTGTTACGCGATCGCTTGTCGGAATTATTCATTCGTGCCTCTTCTCAGGGAGAAGCAGAGTTAAAGGTGACTGCGGCAAAACGAAAGCCTCAAAAATTGATTACCCAAAATCCTTATAGTGTAGACATTAGCGGTAATAATCTTATAGGCAAAAATAAAGTAGCAGTAAAACGCGATCAGACTAAAATTACTGGGAATACAGCGTTTGGTGAAAACCAAATCGAGGTTTCTCTACCAGAACAAGCTGCTTCTACTTCATCTCCAACTCGTAGCGAACATACAAGCAACCTACAGCCACCACAGAACTATCTCCCAGAAACTTCTAAAAAGCCTTTAGAAGCTGAATTGATAACGGAAATTCAGGTAGAACCAGAGCAACAGTAGTCAAGGATTGACGATGCAGCTTAGTAACCGAACGCTCCTCGCTAACTTTACCAAAGAACTAGCTTTTTTTCAGCAGATGGTTAATGGGGAGAATTCCGCACGCATACTCCTGTTAGAAGCACCACCCGGTTATGGTAAGACGAAATTAATTTCCAAATTAATTGATATTACCAAAGAATACAATTCATCGAAGTCCAAAGTTATCACTATTGATCTGAAAACTGTTATTGATGTTCCTTACTTATTTAATGATATTTGTGAAGTTATAGGAGTCGATTTCTTTCCCAACTTCACTACTTGTATTACAAACCTCCTCAACTCCCAAACAGCGAATATCAGCGATAACAAGACATTGGGATCTTTAAATGTGCAAATTATTCAAACGGTTTTAGACGAAAATAAATTTACACAGGCAAATAAACTCATAAAATTACAAGAATCCTTTTTGCATGATTTGGGTAACTTAAATCAGCAACTAATTTTCTTTCTAGATACATTTGAAACAGTAGGTACTGATTTAGGAACATGGATTGATGGTGTTTTTCTAAAAGCTGTAGTTCATAAAACTAACTGGCTGGTTGTAATTGCTGGACAAAAAGTTCCATCACTAGATAATATTATTTGGGGTAATCAGGCTGAAAAAATTTGCTTAGACTTAGAACTGATTAATTGCGAAACGGAATGGTATAAATTCTCTCAATCTGTTGGATGGCCTTTTTCGCAGGATGCAATTAAAATGTTGATTCGCGTCTTAAAGGGTAAATCACCAAAACTGATTCGTGAATCATTAGAGGTTCTAGCCAAGGATTGGGAGAAATGAAAGAAAATTTATTCTCCCGTCTGCAAGAGGCAAAAACTGAAGCAGAGCAAATATGGGTGATTACGGAAAGTTTCTTAAATAAACTGTCTCCAGAGTTATTATCTGTTGCTTGGGCTGCGGTTATTCCCCATTGGTTTAATCCAGAGGTTTTGGCAGCTTTGCGGCCAGAACTTCAGTCACAAATTGCAGAGCTTTATTCTGAATTGCTCAATTTACCTTTTATAGAAGTTTTTCCGAAAAGAGGATATGATATCCACGAAGTCACCCGCAAGGTGATGCTCGAATATCTTTGGCGGGAATATCAGGACGAATTTTACATACTATCGGCAAGGGCGGCGGAATATTTCTCTAATGGAGATAAACCAGAGATCCAAATTGAATGGCTTTATCATCTAGCTGTTGTAGATGCTAATAGTCATCATTACGAACTTTTTAATTTGGCAAGATTTTGGACAAATAATTTTCGTCATAGTGAGTTAGAATCTTTAATTGGAAAACTGTTGGAGCAAGTAGAATCAAATCGTGTTGATATGTCTGCTATGGCAGATATTTATTATTGGGCAGGTAAAGTTAAGTTACTTTTTGATAAAGAAACAGAAGCTTTACAGCATTACGAACAAGCATTGGAATTTTACCGTAACATAGGAAATGACATATATGCAGCAAAAACCTTAACAGCCATCGGTGACGTTTTGTTTCATCTCAAACGTAGGGAAGAAGCAATGCAATACTACGAACAGGCTTTCGGATTATTTCGTGAAACTAATGATGCCTATGGGGAAGCATATATCTTAAAAGCTATTGGTGATCTGTTGAAGTTAGAGTTTGATCGTCGGGAAGAAGCGTTGCAAAACTACGAACAAGCTTTAGCAATTTATCGTGAAATTTCCTATTATGATGGGGAAGCATACATCTTAAAAGCTATTGGTAATTTGTTGAAGTTACTTGATGGTCGTCAGGAAGAAGCTTTAGAGCGTTATGAACAAGCTTTAGTAGTTTACCGTGAGATAGGTAATCGCGAGTATGAAGCAACAACTTTAAAAGCCATCGGTGATGTTTTGTTGGATGTCAAACGTATTGATGAAGCAGTACAAAACTACGAACAAGCTTTGGGATTATTTCATGATATTGGCGATGATTATCAGGAAGCAGAAACCTTCAGAGCAATAGCAATAAGTTATTCTTTACAAAATACTGGTGATAAACTAAGAGCATTAGAATATTACCATAGTGCAATTCGCTTATATCGTTCCATAGGTAGCCGAAAGGATGAAGCAATCACATTACTACCTTTGAGCTTGTTGTATCTAGAACTGGGAAAATTAAGAGAATATATTAGGATATGTTGTCAACATTATACCATTTTGAAAGATCCTGAGATTTTAGAAGAAATGCCTTTTCCTCAGTGGTCAAAGTCCCTGATAAAATTCTCTCAGCAAGGTAGAATACAACTTGCTTTGTATCTTCTATTGAATGTAGTTCTCTTTCCCTTTGTAGTTATATTGCTCTTTTTAATGAAATTTACCAGGTGGTAATTTGAGGGATTGGGCACTGATATTGTCTGTACAAACTGATCTAAAATCTGAACTACACAAGGATAGTAAACTTTGAGTTGTTGGTTGCTATTAGTCATTATTATTCCATCAATTCGATAGGGGATATGGTTTCCTTTTTGGCGGAAAGTATTTTGACTTCATAGTCTAGTGATTATTTCCTGAATCACTAATCATCAATGTCTACCTTGCTGATGTGTGTAACAATTGTGGTAATTAATCTACTAATTTGATGTGTGTTTTAAAACTAAATACTTGCTATAAAATAAAAAGTGCGCCTTTTTAATTGATGGCGCACCTTTATTAAAAATAAATTGATAGTTAAACGTGGTAAAGGATAATATTTATTGCATCTTGAGTGCTAATTTTATATTGTGTAGCAAGTTTATTCATGTTGGCTTCACCATTTGCATGATCTTTGATGATTGCTCGAACAATGTTTGGTGAAACATTAATCTCACTATTGGTAACGACTGGTTTGGGTAAAGTTTGAGAAATAAAGAATTCTTTTCTTCTTAATACATGTATTTGACGATAATGTTCTTTTCTGGGTATCCATAGACAATTTCCGGGGGCAAAGTCACTCTCTTGATCGATACGAGATATAACTGTTCCTTCGGGTGCTAATCCCATATCTTTTAGAAATTGGGTAAAGTTATCACGCCAGGATGCATCAACTTCAATGCCGCACCCGCCATGATATTTGTACTGATGGTGGTTCTTGTTATAGCAGATGCGCTTGATGTGTAACCAGGAGTTATACTCGTGGCTTTTGCAGTGACCGTGGATAGTTTTATCGGTTTTGAGGCTGTCCCGTTGCAAACATCCGCAACTTTGTGTAAGCCCTCTTTTTAAGCTATTTTTACTAACATATTTTTGGGTTCCGCATCTGCATAGGGTAAGGAGGAGTAGTTCACCCCTTTTCCCCTTAACTTCTACATCAGATATCACTGTTAGTCTCCCAAAATTTGCCCCAACTTGGATAGATTCTTTTCTTTTCTTACAACCGCAGTTAGTTGAGCGACCATTGGTGAGAGTGTGACTGTAGACAAGTTTTTGAGTTCCACAATCACACTTACATAATACTTGCTTTCCTTGTTTTTCTAATACAGTCCAACTACCGAATTTTCCACTTATATTAATTATTCGCTTTGTAGTCTCCATAAATTATTTTGGTGTTATTACTGCTGGGTTAAATATTTAAAACAAGCTGTTTTTCTTGCTCCAGTTCCTTCTTTATCCAAGCAAGTTGTTGATCACCAGATTGAGGTTGTGGGCGATTCTTCCCATACTGAACTACCCCATGCCTAAAGACATGAGGTTCCAACTTGCTACGCAAGTTTCGTTTGCCCTCACTGGCTCCGACTCCTCACGCGCTATTGGATTACTAGACATCAACTCTGACCCATTATTGATAGGTGACTTTGAACTAGTCGCAGTTCTCGCTGATTGATTTGACCCGCTCCGCCAACCGTCTAGCAAGGATTGTTCCATCCCTAACCAACCATTTCTAGCTGATGGGATTGACAGAGTTTCTGTTTTTGGATCAACGTACCTACTCAAATAAGCAGAGAAAATATCTCGTTGCATACGTAATCCACATTCTGAGCAATCATGGACACGTTGAGATAATGATTTTTTCTGCCTATTACCACACAAACAAGTTTGAGACAGTGCAGTTTTTCGAGTAGAGAACTTTAGAACTGTACCGCCAGCACTTTCAGCCTTGCGTACTAGTTCTGATTGAAAACTTGATGGTGCTTTAAAACCTATTGACTTACCGTAAATTTGCTGCCAAGCCTTAACATTAATTTTCTCAGTTTTAACTGTTTTACCTAAAGCTAATGTTTGATTTACTAATTGACCGTGCAAAGACTTACGGTGTCCTGCTTGTTTGCGGTCAATTTCACGTTTTTTGTTAGCAGTCTTTTGATATCGTTTTGATGTATGCCAGCGTTTTACACCTTTTTTTACAGTGCCATTGGGATTAAAATTATCAGGATTGTTGGCGCGTCTTTGTCTGTCCATCTTTCGCTGTAATCTTCTAATTTTCTTTTGCTTAGAAGTTAATTCTTCAGCGAATGGTTGCCAAATAGTTTGATTATCTCCAACTATTGCAACAGTTGAAACACCTAAATCAACACCAACAATACCATCACCAATAACATTTTTTGGCTTTTGATAAGCTAATCCTTCACAAACTAACTGAGCGTACCAGTAAGTTTTTTGGTTGATAATACGACGCACTAAGCGAACATATTTAATCCTAGAATTTAAACCATGTAATAATACAGGGTCATTACTATCAATAATTCCCGAAAGTTTTAACCCTAACCATTCAACACTATAACCAGTCCAGCGAATACCTTGCTTGTTAGTTTTACCTTCTAAAGACGCAAACTGTCCTTTTTGTTTAAATCTAGCTTTCTTAGCCTTTCCATAAATTAATCTTTCTAAAGTTTTAAACGCTCTGGTTGCTATTTTTTGAATAGTTTGAGCGTCAAGATTTAATTTAATCCAAACACTAGCTATAGCTGTTGTATTGGCAAAAGATTGTAAATAATAATCGCTAAATCTATAAGCTTCACGCGCTTTTTGAAATGCTGTAGCACGTTCTTTCTTGTTAGTTTTTGAAACTAGTTTAGCTTGATTATATAGATTAGAATTACGAACTAATTCTAATCTAGTTAAACCTTCAGACAATACAGCGTTATACAACTGTCTTCCTGCTTCTAATCTGGCAGCAAGTATAGCCATGTCTTTAGAGGTTGTTTTTAATGGAATTTCAGTTATAAAACTAGGTGTTTTTGCTGCCAAAATTTATCACCTCCCAATACTTATTTATTAGTTTTCTGTATTTTATCATTATAGGTGCGTTGTAGAAAACTATGATACTCCATACCATCAAAGTAAATATTGAAGCTAGGATTAAGTTGAAAGTCTTGAATCATATTGTTATCCTTACTGGGGAAGATATAAACACTTATTTTGTTCTGCTAGCCTATTTGTGTGATAGTTATCAAGAATCATTTTCTTAAATTCTTCTCTTGTTGCTTGCAAGTCGCGGAATATTTTGTCAGTAGGATAGAAGAATACCGACTGTTGGCGGCTGTAAAACCAGACCATTTGATTGATACTATAGGTATCATTGCTATCAAGCAGGACGTAACTAATTTGTTGGTAAAAATTTTCTAGAGAGAAGGGACGCTTTTTGGCAGTTGTTCGTACATCGATGAGAGTATTTCCAGCGATTATCTGGCAATCAGCACCTCCAAGATATTCACTTAAAGGGTATGAAGCATTGCAGGTGATATTTCCACTCACTTGATTAGCTACAGTTTGCCAAGTACGGGGTAAAATACCGATAATTTGAGATGTATCTTGAATACTAGGAAGCCATTTTTTGAAATATTCTGGTTCAATTTGAAGGGTTTTTTCTCCTTGTAGAAAAGGTTGAATAATTTCATATATGTTACGGCTGCGTGCATAATTTTCTAATGCACCCAGCAGCATACACTTTAGAGCTTCTTCTTCAAGTGAATTGGAATTTGTAATGCAGTAATCAAAAGCATATTCTATTTTGAGGGCTTTGGCTCCAACCTGAGCAAGACAATTAGTAAACCATCTTTTATCTTCATAGATGCTTCCTAGATACTTAGCTAGTGCTTTAGCACTCGCATTTCCTACCAATGGAAAATCTACACCATCAACTGGCTTGATAATTTCTTGATTTTCTAATAGTTGGTTATGGCTATTAATCATTTTAATAACTGTCTGGTTTAGTCTAGAGTCAAACCATCCCCTGATAGGTGAATTTCTATTTTTTAATTCAGATGTTAAGCTCACTTTTTGATTTTTCGCTTGAAATACTACATTGAGTATCTGCGTGAGCTTTACGTAGTAATTTTTACTTAGATTGTGTTATTTAAAACAATAAACTTATCATTAAAATAAATGAAAAGCTTGTTGAATTTGAAATTTACAACTGATGTAAATTTGCGTAACTTCTAAATCAAAGTTTTTATATTGCCAATGCTACTTTGCAAACTTGGTAATGGGTAATTTATAGTTCAACTTCTCTTGACTTGGTTTTAGGTGCAGCAGCAGCGACAGTTTGCTTTTGAGGGGAGGGTATGTGTATATGTTCAGTAGGGGTATATTGCTGCCGAATTTCTTCTCCTCGCCATACTTGCAAGTCATTCATAATATCTTTAAGCGGAACAAAATCGACTACTGTTTCTCCTTGCTTTTGTGCTTCAGTTGCCTTATAGGTCATAATCTTGAAGTACATCTCTCGCTGGTCGGCAATTGGTAACTTGCCGTTGTTCTCATTTATCCGTTGTAGAATTTCTTCATTGCCTTGATTCATTGCCCCTCCCCAGTCAGGGCCACCATGCTTGACCATATTTGCCCATTCCTCGGCGATGTAAGGGTGAACTGTGACAGGCAGATCGCCAACTGCTTGTATTACTTGTTTTTTGGGTGCAGATGCGGTGGTGGGAGTAGATTGTTCGTTACCAAAAATTTTTTCCAGGTTGAGTTTGCTGGCGTTTTGGGCAATAAACTTAATTTGGTTAATATCGTAGTCAGAGATGTTCATCTTGCTGACTTCTTTGGTAATGCCAGCTTCGGTTTTAGTTAGGTCAAACCGGACAAGTTCCTGAGTACCTTTTTCTTCGGTAGTTTTAAATAATTGCAAGCTGGCTCGATTTTTTTCGGGGTTGCGCGATCGTTTGATGGTAAATTCACCTACTGTAAGTTCTTCCTTATTAGCCTGGATGAGGACATTATTCAGGGTGTGCAACATCTCATTTTGTTTAAATACTTCCAGCGTTTTAATTGTGCCGGCAGGTGCAAGACTTCCCAAGCTGTTTGCTACATCACGGATATCGGCATTGTTGAGGTCAGGTAGCTTGCCATTGTCGCCTAAGTATTCTGCCACAATGAGAAACTCCTGCCGTTCAATAGGTAACATCTCTGTAGGCTTTTTCGTGATTTTGGGTTCCTCTTTCTTGTTGAGTTTAAAATCCATCAAAGAGTTATCCCACCCAAATAATTCATCACTGCGGCGGTGAATGCTAACAGTGTCTCCCTGTTGGCGAATCACAAATGTATCGCTACGGTAAATACGTGAACCATCTTGTTCAAGAATGCCGTATTTTTTTAACATTGCGATCGCGGTTTCAGCAATGTCTTTATTTTCCCCGCTGTAACGTTCTTCCCGCGCTTGTTTATTATTAATTTGATAAATAGGTACTTCAACCTGACGCGCCCACTGTTGCGCTGCTGGCTCTACATCTTGAGAATTAGCTACTTCTTGATAGGTAAATTCAGGTGCATATTTTTTTCGCTTATTAGTTGCTTGTTCCTCTGGCTCTTGTGCAAAAAACTGATTGGGAGTTACATTTTTATTTACCTCCTCTTCAGCTTGATTTTGAGATTGATGGTTACTAGTAACTATCCGTCGAATTTGAATAGTTTCTTCGGACTGTACGATTTCTTCTTGAAGATTATTGACCACATTATCTTCAAAACTGTTATCTACCTCTATTTCAACAGATAAGTTAATTTCTTGATTTATAGACGAACTGTTTTCGCTATTTTCATCTTGTAGTAACTGTTGTGAAGTATTTGATTCGACTGTTTGAAGGTTAGTTTTAGATTGTTCGCTGAGTGTCTGCTCTACTGCTTCAGGATAGTTTTTGACTACAGAAGACTGATAATAATCTACATCTGGTGGGGAGTCAAAGCCGGGTGAATTACTAATATCGATATCATCTAGAAAACCTACCGCAGCTTCTTCTTCGTAATCCAAGTTAACTGATGTGGTTATAATTTCAGAATTTAATTGTTGATTATCTTCGTTCAGTATTACTGGTAAATTATCTAATGGTGGAGTTACTTCTGTTATATCTGTATTTCCATTATCAAATAATAACTCTTTTGTATCTTTATGATTGTTAATAATGTCAGCAGATGGAGGTAGTAGCTTAACTAATGGTTCACTTGCCACATCTATTATTTCATCTGGAGTAAGTATTTCAGTGACGAGATTAGTTGTACATTTACCTTCGCTATTTTGTTCGTAGATAACGATTTGTTTTTCTGAACCATCTGACTCTAGATAAGCTGTAATTTTTAGAGTATTATCACTTGTTTGCTGATAATCACTATTGAAATTGGGTACATCTTCTACTAATCTTGCAGCAATTGTTTGTGCTTGATAGTCAGTAAAAGGTTCAGTTTCTATTGTGTATTGACCTTCTGCTAATAAATCGGGCATTAACACAATATTAGTTTCTTGATTGCTTTTTATACTTTGGCTGGTTAAATCTACCTTTTCCCATTTATATGCACCAGGGGTAGATTCATCAGGTACAAGATTGTAAATATTTTTGCCAACTTCAACGGCAATTTTACTTGCTTCTTGAGCTTCTTTGAGTTTTTCGAGAATTACTTTAGTTATCTTAATAAGTGCATTAATTAGGCTTTTACTTAATTCTCGACTTGTTTGAATTGCAGTATCGGCTGTACCTAAATATGATTCATTAATTTGAGTGTGTCTGGAGTCAAACATATATTAAATGTGGTGAAAATAATCTATAAATTCAAGCTGTCTGACTGTGCTTTATAAAAACCAGTTGGTCATCAAACTTAAAGTTTTTAGAAAAAGCTCTTGTACGCATCAACAGGTAACGGTGCATTGCCCGCTTGTACGGGTGCTTGTGGTATAGGGAACTTCCGATCTACTTCCTTGACTCGTAAATCTAAATCTTCCTGTGTGGGTTTTTTCTGGGTACTTTTTCTAGCAAGTTCTTTGATGAGTTTATCCCAGCGAGCGTCATTTTCTTGTTCTAATTTAATGATATATTTGGGTATTTTGATGTTTTTTAATAGTGGTACTGAACCCTCATTTTTATTACTATAAGCTGGGTTGATAAATAGACATTTACCAGGTGGTAATTTGAGGAATTGGGCTGGCTCAAATAGCTTGCGAGTCCGTTCTTGTTCGCTGATAGATGTGCTGGCTTTACCCCCTCCCGTTGAGCGGGATTTTTGTTTATATTTAATTTCCTCTTCACCTAAATATGCAGAAAATAATCGTGCTGATTCTTCTTCACCAGGATTAAAAACAAATTTTGTACCGCACGCACCAAGGATAGCTTTAGAGATTTCTTTACCATAAATCTTTTCAAGCTGACCCATATTTTGCCAACCCAGGATACCGCAGAATCCTTCGGAACGAGATTCATTAAGCCATCTAAATAAATCTGGAAGAAAGATACTTGGCAACTCGTCAAGACACACTACTAATGGGCCGTCTTCCTTACGTTTTTTGGCAATACTGCGGGAAACTACCATGTGAAGAATACTGGTCATCAGAGGGCTGACAGCATCGCGGCGTTCGCGGTCTAACCCGAAGATAATCATCTGTTTGCGTTTTACCTCCAGAGGCAAGGTTGTTTTACCGACAAAGCATCCCAATGTACCCCTTGCCATGAACCGGGTGAACATCAATGAAGCACTACCAGCGATACCCGCTACAGTTTTCTCTGAGCCAGCCGAGCTAAATAATTGACCAAAAGCTATCCTAATCCAAGGATTTAGTTCGGCTGCCATCAAGCGTTCGACCATCTTCTCGCTAGAAAGTATTGCCGCAGCCGTCATAATATCAGCGCGATGGCTATGCCCGCCGGAGGCATCGCCAAACTCTTTGGTTAGCATTAAAATAGCCTGCGTCAACTGGTCGCCGGCGGGGCCAAAGAAGGCATCCTCAGACGCATTACCTAACAGGCGGAAGTTTTTGTTAATTACCGTAGCTAACTGCCGTGCAGTTTCAGCATCGCTACTGTCGCGTAAAAAATCGATTGGGTTACATACCTCTGATTCGGGAAATCCCGGTGCAAAGATATGTACGTCATACCCCTTGGATTTGGCATAACTGGCGATTTTGGCTTGACTGGCATACTTGAAGTCGTATAGTACTATACCGAATCCTTGGTCAATTGCTGAGTAAATCATCGGGTTGATAGCTGAGAATGATTTACCACTACCAGGTGCGCCAATTACAGCAGTTCCCCGTTGGACATCGGGTACATAAACTGGAACTCCCCCACTCCCCTTGGGTAATTTTTGACCCTTGTATTTGTGTACTCCAATATATAAACTGGCACTATCACATTTAGGAGCGACGATTTGCTTGAGGGCTTTTTTCTTAGCTTGAGCGGTTTCCTTTGCTCCACCCCAATAGCTAGTAGCAAGCTTGCCTTTTTTACCATTACTAAAAAGCTGTAAAAGCAACAATAAGCCAATTCCCCCTGCAAGTGCCAAACCTTGAGGTGACATGAACTTATCTGTATACTTACTAAAGTCAGTATTGCTATTTTTATGAGCAGCTTTTACTTCTTTAACTGTCTTAGTTTTAGCAGTTGCAAACAGGTAATTATTCATAATAATTTGTATTAATTGCATGAGGAAATAGAAGAAATATGCGGTGAAGTGAAGTTGCATATTTCTTCATTAGTTATCTGGTGTGTCCTCTCCAAGTCAAAAGTTAAAGAGGATAAATTCTTCTATGATTGCTTTTTCACTTGTTACTTCTTTGGTACGGTGAGGGGTGTACCAAGGATAATTGGGTCTATCTCGCGGTAGGTGAAGAAGGGAACTGGGCCAATGAAGTAGGGCGAGCAGCCCAAGTCAACCCATCCCCGCTTGCAGATACGGAAGAACATCGCGGTGGTGATACTGCCGTCCGCTTCGTTAATGTCCCAGATGACTTGTTTAAATGATTTCCCAAAGGGGTGGCGACCTGTGGGTTCTTTTCCACCGTTGAGGCTGCCCAAGATGCCAAATCCGCCTTTAACTTTTTGGTCTTTACCGGACATCCATTGTGCGCCAGTCACAATATCGCTACCCGAAACTTCGATGTGACCACACGTTTTCTCGCACGGGACATTAAACCCAGCTTGATAGCTACCACTTATCGACTTCCAACGTCCGCTTTCAAGCGAACCGAGAGGTAAGTCTACTTTGCCGATAAAGCTAACATCGGGGATGGGAACGCTGGGGAACCGATCGAACGGTACATCAGCTAATCCCGGAATCTTGCCAATTGTTGTGTTTTGCCAGTTAGTAAAGTCTTTTAGTTGTGCATCCTCAATACCAGGGATGCTGGTGAGTTTATATTTATCAAGTTTGACATACTCACCAAGTTCCACTTCTCCTAGTTGGGGATAATTGTCCAGCACCTCACCAACAGTTTGGTAGCTTGCGGTGCTGCCTGTAACTTTGGTTACTAGTTCTTGAATTGGTGGGATGGCTCCGACTTCTGAATCTTCTAAATTAGGAATTGCTTCGGCGAGGTCTTCGAGTGTTTGCCAATCGAGTGTTTCAAAATCTGACAGTTTGAGATTTTTAAGTTGAATGCCCGTGATGTCAGCGATATCTTTAAGCGTGAAATCTTCAATATTGAACTCAGTTGCTTCAAAATCACCCAGTTCCATGACTTCGGCAAGGCTTTGTCCAGCACTCCAGGTGCGTGTCTCCTTCATACCAGGGTTTTTGATATTAGGGAATTCGACGCTGCCAGCACCGCCAAACTTCATATTTCTAAACGTGATACTGCTCCAATCGGGAGTAGGTGCGCCATTGACATATTTAGTTGCAACGGGCTGTGGTTGTTTGGTTTGTTTTGTCTTATCTATCGAAGTGTTCAAATTTGAATACTTCGATGAAACTGTTTGAGCTACAGCTTTATCGCCGAATAAGAGACTGCCGATATTATAGCTACCTCCATATCGGATTAACCCATGTAGAGCAAGTCCAGCAATAAGTCCTGCAACCATTAGGTAGCGTAATTTATTAAATTTTTCCATCCGATACTCAAGCGCTCGGTTGGTTTTGTTGTGAGTAGTTTCCTGACTTGCAGCTCTCACTGGTACGATCGCAGTTACTTCTGCTGTAGTATCTAAAATTTGGTTGTTAGAGGTGAGATTTTTGGTATACATCACTGTTATCTAAAACTTGTTTTACCTGGATTTGTTGTTGTCAGAGGGTTATTGCGCTGTGGTGGTATTTCTAACAAGCGCTTTCCACCCAGTAGCATGAGTTTTTCAACCAATTGCATTGATACTCCGGCGGTGCTGGCGGCGACGACAAGTTCCTCTCCTTGCGATCGCAACTCCACAAGTTGGTTCAGACGCTTCCAAAGCTTGCTGTCTGTCGTAACCCACTGGTTTTTGAGGGCAACTTGCATCCCTTTGGCGATATGTCTGCTATCAGATAATGCGGTGTAACTAACCTTTGGTTTTACTTCTTCAGGTTTGCTGGGAGTATCGCCAATAATTTCAATTTGGCTGTACTCTGGTGTGCCACTGCCCGCTACAATCCGGAAGTGATAGCTTTTCCTTGTTGAGCCAGATTCGGTAATCACCGTCATGTGCGCCCCGTAAGGAGCTTGTGGTAAACCGGGGATTTTGACTGTCTCGATGCGGCGAATGTGAATTAGTCCTGCGCCCGTGCTGCTTCCAAAACACTTACCCAAGCCCTCAAGACATCCGTCTACATCAAAAACAAACCTAGATGGGTCATCCAGCCAGATTTTCTTGATAATTTCTCTGGTGTTGTAGAACGATATTGATACCCCATGTCCGGGCCAGACCTTAACTGTCTGCAATTGGGCATTTTCTCCTGACACCTGGGACGCTGCAACTTGACGGATAGTATTTGCTAGTACAAGTTGGTTTGGTGCAAGCATGGTGGCGATGGTAAGGCACCCACCAAAGGCGATTGCGCGGAGCGCAGTGCCAGAGGCAATCGCCCAAGGCATCCTTAAACTAAAATCGGCTATATCTCTTAGTTTCACAGCTTGATTGACCTATCGACTTTGATTGTGATTTTGGTGTCTTTAGGCACATACCAAACATTGGGACGGCGATTGATTTCGTCAGTAGCACGTTCTGTACGCTTGCTGACTGTTTCGCCAAGTTTGCCAAAAGCACCTTCAAGGAAAGCAGCTCCTAAGTTGCGGTTATTATTGCGGCTGCGGGTTCTTGTCCCACCTAAAGGCAAATCTTCTGTGACTTCTTCATCAGGCTGGTTGATAATTTCCCCTACCTTGGCAAGACCAGCTATTGTCCCTAATGTGGCATCATATTTAGCAATTTCAGATCCCTTGTCGTCGTAAGGTCTGGCGATTAGGGGCGAACCCGCCTCTCCCAAAACTGATATTGTTCCAGGTGATAGAGGATATTCTGTGCCGTCTTTGAGAATGGCCGTGACTTCGGCACGCACGCCTGATGTGCTATCAACCGAAATCATAGCGATAGTTACCTGCGTTCCTGCGGGAATGGCTATTTCACCAGTATTGCTATAAAGCGGCTCGTCCAACCGGGCGACAAACCGTAATGTATTTGTCTGCTCCTGGGAACGACTGTTATTACTGGTTTGGGGCATAACGAGCGGAGTTACCAGGGTTGCACTTGCAAACGAACCGACAACTAGATACTGCGGTTGTGTTTCTTGGAGTATCTGCGCTTCTTCTGGCAAGTAGTTATTTGCAACTTGCTCAACTTGCAGAGTAGAGTTGTTTTCTTTATTACTAGCAAAACTGGATTCTACGGTCTTTTCTTTGTCAAGTTCCAAGCTAATTTGTGGCTCTTTCACCGAGAACCTATAAATAACTGGCACGGATTGATTGTTATCTTTGTCACCAGTATTGCCATACTCAGGAGTACTATCATTTGTAGTTACCGGTTGCCAACGGGGGCGCAGTTCTTCAACTTGATTAGGAGTATTGGTAACTGTTTCGGTATTCTCGCTGCGTCGGCTACGGCGGCGACGGGAGCGATCGCTATTTTGTTCTGCTGGGCGTAATGTTTCTTCAGTTTTAGCTGTAACTTCTTGTACTGTTGTGTTTGTAGGTTCACTGACAGTGGTACTGGCTAGCATATACTCAACTCGACCAACCGAACCCAGGTTACGCAGGCGTTCGAGTTCAGCTATTGGGTCTTTGGCGACACTCTGGTTGCTGGCAACTAATTGTTTGGCAAATTTTGGCAGAGGAGCGCTAGGACGCAGAGGTGGTATTGGCTGTGAGGCCACTACTCTACGTGTTGGTCTAACACGTTCGGGTGTTTCTTCCCGGTATACACGTCTTCTGGAAGTAGGGGGAGTTTCTTGAGCAACTACCCTTCGTTGTCGAATAGAACGGGTTTTCTCTTGGTTTTTGGCTTGTTCTTCTTCAGTAGCTTCTTTTTTCTCCTCTTTGTCTTCTGTGTTAGCTTGACCATTTAGGGCATCAAGTTCTTCCTGTTGCTTGGCGAGGGCAAGCTTGGCATAAACATCGCCTTCTTTTTTCTCAGATGCGGCAACCGTGGGAGTTGGAGTAGTAGTTAATTCTGGTTTTTTGGCATTTTTACCACTCCCATTCATCATGCCGTTGAGGACAACAAATATAACTAAAAACCCGGCACCAAATGCACCACCAATAATTCCTAACCTTGACCAGGGAGATGTAACAAAGTCGTGTTTAGTTTGGATTAATGCGGGGTCTTCTACTTCAGTTTCATCTTCTTCAACCACCTCAAATTGTGAATTTTCAACTTCATCTTCTTCTGCAATATCGATTGGTAAAAGACTATTTACGGAAGATATATGTTTATTGGAAGCCTCATTTTCTAGCTGTAACATAGTTTTATGATTGATTAATGATTTTTATTTCTTACCGAGGTTATAATCAACAATTTGAGTAATTTCTAAACCTGGTTCTCGTACTAAATAAATTTTCTTATCGAGTTCAGTTGGCTTATTTGGTAATTTGGGAGTATCGACAGCTTCGACAGTAATTGTTTTGTTAAATGCAATTCCTTTGCCTTGGTTTTCGTTCCTATTAAAGCTGACGAGCGTAGCGATATAATCAACTTCCCACTGTCCATCCTTGATTTTTCTGGGTTCAGAGATATGGCGGGTGACGAGTGAAACTTGAATTTCACCGTTAAATACACCACTTGGCACAATTTCTGCTAATTTCTTAAGAAAGTTTGCCCGGAAATCTTGATTTTCAGATAGTGCAAATGCAGCTTCCCAGGCTCTAGTAGGAATTTTTTTTCTACTATTTTTTGTTGTTTGAATATCTATTCCCCTATCAGGTTTAGTAACATTTTCGCCATTCTCTGTTGCTTCGATTATTCCGTTCCAGCCGAACATTTTAATCATGCTATCTGAGATAAAGCGTTTGATAGTTTCGGCTTCGCGTTCATTAGGAGCAGCAAATTTACCAGGTGAAATAGACCCATCTTGGAGTTGAACTATCGTCATGCCTTTGACATGATGATTTGTACTAGCAATCATGCCAATATTTATTATTTGCAATAGGGTAGATAAGATAGTTCCTCCTGCTGTTACGGCGATCGCCATTGCAATAGGTGTGGAGGTAGATTGACCATAACTGAGGAGCCGAGCTGGTTGAGATTTAGACTTAGGTTTAAGCATCATTATTTGTTAATTACTTTTTAACTTTGATTTTGGAACTAACAAATTTAGTGGCATTGACAGCAACCGTAGCAGTTGTACTTGCTCCACCTGTAGCAATTCCTGCTGCAATTTCAGAGCCAAATGCTACTGTTTTACCTAATCCTGTCCAAACAGCTATTCCACCACCTGCGGCTAATGCAGATGCCAGGATAGGAGAAACTAACCCAACAAAAAGCAGAAATATCATCGGTTGATTTTGTTCGGAATTAGCGATAAGTTGTCCGCACAAACCAATAATCATGTTGAAGCAGAGTTTCGCCATTCCAACGGTGAAATAACCAGTTAGCCAAGCGAAAATAGGTTTTGCGCCAAAGGGGAGTAGCGAACCGCCTATTGCCAACGGGCCAAGTAGGGCAGTTAAAAGCATCGTAAATTCGATACCCCACTGGTAAGCGTTATTGAGGGCGAGGAGGATGACTGCGACAAATCCGGTAATCATCGAACCGATTGTACTGGTGATAGTATTACCAATCTTTTCGGCGATTTGACCAGGGGAGAGATTTTCGAGCGCGTCTTTGGCATCAGATAAAGCCTGAAGTGGGTTAAATTCCCAACTACCGCTATCGGGGGCTTCTCCTTTAAATAGATCGGGCGCAGAGGTTTTAAGTTCTGCTTCTGCTTGTTGCAAGCAGGTGATTGAATCTTGCGTGTTACCAGGGATGGAACGGCATCTTTCCATTGCCGCCCCTACTTGCTGCTGGAGGGCAATATTGCCGACTGCGCGGTTGAATGCTACTTCTAGGTTGGCTCCGGCAGCAGTAAATTCCAGGATGTCATTATTAACAGTATTAATGTATCCCCGAATGGCGAGTGTTCCACTTCTGAGTAAAGTGCCATTGTTAGCTAGTAGTCCGATAACCAGAATGGGCCATATCCAACTGGAGAGGGCTTTCATATCTTCTTGATTTATCCAGTTTTTGCCTAACTCAACCATAAAAAGGGTGAGTGTGGCGATCGCAAAAAACTGACCAACTTTGCACATCGAGCCGTACAAGTTACCGTTGAGGGTTTCTTGCCAAAGTTCATTGAAACCTTCTGCTACTAATTGCGCTCCAGCTGACGCATTTTCTAAAATGTCTTGCCCGAAGAATGGGTCGGTTGCAATTACAAGATGTTCTAACATAATCTGTATTATGTACCTGATAGAGAATTGGTCATCTCAATTGCAGAGATGACCAACTAATTAGGGTGAATTATTCACCTGCGGTAGTTTTGAGACTGCTAAACCCACTGATTTCGACATACTGGGCGCTGATACCGTCCATCATCAGGTTTTGACGACGGCGATCGCTTGCCCCCTGTTCAGCAAGTTGACTTAGCATCAGGTTAGTTTGCTGGGCATCGTGCCGTGTTTGCAGTCCGTCAATGCGAGATTGACCCAACATTGAGACAATTTGGGAGTTTTGGGCAGCAATGACCTTGAGGATGTTTTGTGAAGCATCCATTGGTTGTGCAGATTCTGCGAGTTCTTTGGACTCAGCTACAGTTTGTTCAGTTGCTTCTATCTCATTTTTGGTACGTTCCTGACCGACTTCCCCTAAGACGCTGGCGATCGTGGCGCGGGTGGTTTCTCTCTCCAGTTCGTTAGCTGCACTGACCGCAGCTTCAACTGTGTTGCTTTCATTCCAGTTACCCTTGCTCTTAAGTTGCTCTTTTAGTTTTTCGGCTGAGTTTACTGGGTCTGGCATATCCATACTGCCAGTCTGAATAGCTGTTTTAGCCTCGCCTTTCATCCCACCCCATTTATTAGTTCCTGAAGTGAGTTCTTTTTTGGTTTCCTCAAAATAGTTATTGAATTTCCCTAAAACCTTGAAAAAATCGTCAATTGAAAAGGCATAACTGGGTGCTGTGCCGAATAAAGTAACCAGACCAATTATTGACCCGATTATTACTCCTTTCTTAGTAAACTTGAATTTTGGTTTCATACTTTTCGTGGATAAAATAATCAATGTGGCAATTAAAGTTAAGCCACTTGTTTATGAGTTATTGATTCTTGTTTTTATAAATCCAGATTATTCTTAGCTTTTCTTCTATAATTTATGCTGAATTTAATTGCTGATTGTTATTGTTATCCAGTAATTGTTGTGCTTCTTGACTTAACTCATCTCCCCGAAGCATTTGTATGTAGCTTTCTGAAAATTTCACCATACCCAGCATTGGATTATCGACATATTTATTGAGAAATAGAGTGCGTAATTCTTGCTCGTTCGGGTTATTTGCGACTGCTGCAAGTAAGCAATAAGCAGGATAATACCTACAGAAAGTAAGTTTGCCATTGTCATCAAGTAACCACTGTGAATAAATACTTTCACGTTTTGGGAAGAATGCTTCGGTACTATTACGCGAAATAATTTCATAAGGGTATTTAAACCTGCTCACAAATGGGTCAACGGCCGATGTTTGAATCCGACCTATCAGGCGGGTTGTGATGTTAGCAAATATCTTGGAAGCAGACTTACTTTGGAAAATACTTTCTGGTTCTTGGGCAGATAAAATTACACGTATACCCGCTTTCGCTCCATTAGCGCAGAGTCTACCAATTAGCTCGGCTATGCTCTCAAAATTGAATAAAATTGGTGCTTCATCTAAGAAAAATATTGATACTTTAGATGATAAAGCTCTACGTAAGGCTGCGGAATAGGCACTCAGGGCAAGGACTGCGGCATCGGCTTCACTCCCAAGCGATCGCAGTGCGAATACAAGCAATCGAGCATCAGTTCTAAAGCTAGATGGATTGGCGATTGATTGCCCAACTCGTGAATTTAGCCAAAACTTTAATCGCAATCTGATTTGGTCAAGGGCATCGAGAATTTCTTTACTATTATTGGTGATGGAATCGAGCTTGATAAATCCAGGCGAACAATAATTATAAAAATCTTTAAGTGTGGGAATATCTGCCCATTCAGGTGTTCCCAATCCATTTTCTAATGCTAGCTTGTACCGAAGTTTGATATCTTCATCGTTGTAAAAAGTTTCAATTGTGATTGTGATGATACTTTCAATATTTGATACTGTTGTCGGACTTACCCCTACAGGATTTGTCCCTAGTACCATTATCATTAATGTGGATTTCAAGAATTCCTTGAAATCGGTCATCCTTTCTTTAATAACTTCAGGCTCATATCCCCTTAAATCAGGTAATTCAAATAGATTGTTCGACTCTTTACTAATATCGAAATACGCCCCTTCCTCTCCCATAAATTTGGTGTAGTCAGTAAACGTGCTAGTACCATCGGGTTTAGGATAATCAAGCGCAATTACGGGAATGTTTTGAGCCAAGGCAGGTGTTAATAGACCTGCTACTAAGACAGATTTACCCGCACGGGTAGTACCAAAAATGGCAAGATTTTTGTGCTGCTTGTACAAGTCAAGATGTACTGGAGTTCCTCCCTCTTCAGCAATTAGCTCAAACCCAGATTTATCTCCTGTAGCTGTTCTAACTATCGGCATGAGTCCGGGAACTTCTGATGAGAAATAAGGCAGGCGACGGTTAAAGGGCCTTGTAAGTAGGTTTTCCCAAACAACAGGTACACATTGTAACCATATTTTCCAGGCATACTCTATTTCTCTATCAACTACGGCAGGTCGCAAGAAGCAGCTAGAAAGGTATTGACAAGCTTCATCAAGTTTTTGACGACTGTGACGATGGACACAAAAAACAACAGCAGTATGAATCGGGAGACTGCCTCTGAAGATAGTTTCTTGTGCCTTAACTGCCTCCTCAATGTTCATATTGGCTTTTACGTCAATTGACCCCTTCTCTGAAGACATGGCACTGGAGGTAATTGACTGTTTGGTAATCCGTTGCAGAGCAGTTTTGGCAAGTCCCTGGTTGGCTTTAGATAGCTGGCAGATAATCTCAGTGTCGGAGATTTTTTCTTTGGATATTACCTCCCAGAGATACCGAAGCTGGGCGTATTCGTCTACCCAGCCTTGGGGCTTTTCGCTGAACTGAAGAACGCCGATATACTTGTCTTGCAGTCTTACCCAGCTGCGATCGAGAAACGGGACAGATTTTTCATTCTCCAGCATCAGGTGGCGAATATGGAAATCGCTAGTTTGAACTTCTCGAAGTCCCTCTTCATCTAATATGAGGGGATTGGGAACTTTGGGTGCATCGCTACGGTTAAATTGACTCCAAAGAATTGACCATACTTCCTCACTCGTGACTGCTCGTACTGAAAGTCCCATCGAGTTTGTGAAAAGTTGTTCCCACCGTTGAAACCCAGAGGTAAAACTATCCCGTAAAATTGTTTCAATTCGTTCTTGCCGAACACCGTGAATTTGTCCAGTAAATTGGAACCAGGCATTTTGCAATTGTTTGATAGTTTTTTCAATTGCATCATTTGAGCGACTATCTTCAGAAGCAAGGACACTATAGGTACACCAGAAACGTAAAAACTTATTTTTACGAGTTCCTGCTTTAGTGAGTTCTCTTGCTCGCAGACGTTCAGATCGCACTAATAAAGTTAATTGCTCTAGATCGCATTTATCCTCTATCTTTTTTAGTTCCTGCTGCCGGAGAAAGTCATCAGTAAACGAACCAAGATGAATTGTCAAGGTTTCACGTTCGGGAAGTTCTTTGAGTCCACCCTCAATATTTTCAAAAATTGGGAGAATCTGTTCTTCTGGTAAAGACGGGTGGACTCCTTGTACGTCGAAGCAGAACTTAATTTGAATATCTTCTTTTTTCTGGAGGATGAGTGCGCCGATATCTCTACGACCAGCAAGCGAGATACTTGCAATCCCAGCTAAATGAGTAATATCCTCAAACGGTGTCAGATTTTTGACAACACCTAATTGTTCGATATCGAGGGATTTTTTACCAATTTTGTCCTTTATTTTCGTTGAGGCGGTCGAACTCATAGCCTGTAGTTTCGTTCAGTGATATTTTTTACTTGAGGAGCTTTATCTGCGTTTTTTCAGCTGGTGCTTTTTCTTGGGTTGAGGTTGTAAAGGATTAACGAGAGAAATAAAAGGTTTATAGCCACGGGTGATGCGCGGCGTGCCGACAAACTTACCGAAGAAGGCTTTGTTGGAACTTACCGTCCACCAGGTTGCCCATCCCCAAGCAGTTACAATTCCAGTTGCCAGCCAAGAAGCTTGCATAAAGCCCTTGACTACCATGTAGGAGATGAGAGCGATCGCACTCCAGGGAACAATTTGGTCGGCGGGAAATGGCCCAAGGCGTGGCTGTTCTCCTAATACGCGGTTGACAGTACGAAATTCCCGTTCTCTGGCCATTATGACGAAAGACGAAAGTCAGTTTTTGAAATCTTGATGAGTGGCACTTGTGGAATTGTGCCACTCGTGGTGGCTTTTTTGACGAATGGCTCCTCAGCCTGTTACCAGTCCTGCAAGCAAGTCTCCGACTACAACTGTGAGGGCAACGATAATTGGTGTACGGGCGATCGTTTGCCAATCTTCGTCGTTTCTGGCTGCTTGAACAACCCTAATAAGACCAATACCAAGGTAAATTAGGAACAAACCTCGCAGTACTGCAAATACATATCGAATGATTGTTTCGTCAATACCTTCAAAATATTCTGTGAAGAAGTCCTCTGCGTTTTGCATGAACTGGGCGTTTGCAGGTGCAGTGGCAATGTCCAACATAAATACTACACCTACCAAGCAGAACAGAACAGTATAAATATTGATGCCATACTTGCGCTGCCATTTCTCAAAGTTGGAAAGTAGCAAGTTTGCTTCTTTAGGTAGTAACGCTACAATGCCAGTTCCAAACGCGAGAGATGCCATCACCATGTGGTGGAGTGAGATATCTGCAATCATCAAGCCAGTACCAACTGCCATTAGTCCGGCAATGCTAGCGTTTTCTTTCCAGTTGCGACGGCGACGGCTGGGAATGGAGTATCCGTATTCTTTGTGGGAAGGAACGCGATCGCTACCAAAATCAGATTCGTAGTCTGTTCTCATAAAAAGATTATTTCAGAAATTAGTGGATGAAACTTTGTAGAGTAACTAAGGTCGAAACACTGCTTTTTACCAAAGTTTTGATTGGAGTAAATATCTGCTCCAACTTCTCACTTGTGAAATTATTTTATGAGATTAATAACCGTAAAATCATCTAAAAATTTTCTATTTTTAGACACTATGTTTTTCAGTAAATCATTCAGTAAAAACTCAGACAAATTTGCTTGACAACTTCCAATAATTAAATCAGTGATTGATTTCATAATGTTTGACCCCCGATATAAGCTATATCGGGGGTCAAAGATTGATATATGAGGTAGCGTAATTACGGTTGTTTACCGCTAGGTTGCTGTGATTGATCAACTCTCCGTCAACTAATTCTGCATTATATTTGTGTTGAAATCGAGTTGGATTTTCTTACCTACTTTAAGATTGAGGGTTTTAGTACTGTTAGCAGGTAGTTCAATAACCTGGTTAACAGGATAGACTGAATCGTACTTAGGACAGATTTTGGTTTTGCAAGGGGGAGCTGCTTCTACGATTGATTTGATAACTCCATTTCGCAGGAATATCATATCTAAAGGAATATACGTATCCTTCATCCAAAGTTTAACTTTTTCAGGTTTGTTGAGGACAAATAACATTCCGTGATTTTCAGAAATCGAATTACGAAATTTGAGTCCGTGGGCATATTCCTTTCTATCGTCTGCTAATTCGAGTTGAACTGTTTGATTGTTACTGGTAAAGGTTGCGCCAATAGGTAAATACTGGGGCTGGCGAGTCCAAAAGTATAGCGGTAGGGGTGAGAGGGCAGCAGTAAAACCAGCAATCGGCCCAACAAATTTGATAAATTTGATGAATTGGTAAAATAGGCTTTTTTCTGAATTTTGTGCTTGTTTAGTTTGAATGTTGGTTTGAGCAGTTTGTCTTGTGACTTCCATAGTTTTAGATAAATAAAGTAATAAAGTGGTTAGAAATGGCAAGCATTATGAACAGTTGAAATGTTTTGGTTACATTTGCTTTTGTCCAAACATGATGAAACTTTGAATTGATTTATGAGGTGTGCTAGCTGAAAATATCAATGTTGCCAACAGCAAATTTGCTTTCGTCTAGAGGACTACTAGGTAAAGCTTGTTGGTCAGCTTTGTTACGCATCGACTCGACTCTATCGGCTTCGCGGATGGCAAGCGGGTTAATCTGACGACGTTCTTCTAGTAATGCCTCGATTGTTAGTTCGAGTGTGGAGAGTTGGCTTTCTGAGTAGGTATCTTCTGTTATGGTTTCGCAGAATATGGTACTAGCGGCGCGTTCAACAATTGTCTGGATTTCTGCACCTACACAGCGATTGGTGGCTTTAAGAATTCTGCGCCACTGTTCCTCACTCCAGGGGTCGCCGCCATTGCGAAAGCGTTCGTCGAACCGGGCAGCGTGCAGTTTGAAGATGCTATATCTTTCTCCATTATTGGGCAGGTCTACTTTAAATAAATAGTCAAACCGTCCAGCACGGGTGAGTTCGGGTGGCAGCCATTCCATACGGTTAACTGACGCGATGACCAGTACATCTGACGTGCGCTCTTGCATCCACGTCAAAAGCTGACCAGCCAGCCGTTTGGCGAGGTCATCATCCCCGGCGAAGCCTTTATCAAAGTCGTCGAAATACAAAATTACTTGGTTGAGCCTATCTGCCAGTCGCAACAAGCGTTTGAGTTTCATTTCTGCTTGGTTGCCAAAACTTCTAAAGTTGCCCCAATCGACCATGATGAGGGGAATACCCATATTCTGGGAACAGGCTTTTGCTGAGTGTGATTTTCCCGTCCCCGGTGGCCCCACAAGCATAATTCCCTTGGGTACGCGCAGATTGTATTGTTTGGCACGCGGGGTAAGCAATCGCTTGAACTTTTTGAATGACTGCTGCATGAGTTCTAACCCACCAAGTTCGACTTTTGGTGGAGGTAAGAATTCGATGTCATACAAGCGGTTGAGCAATTGAATTTTTTTTGCTAGTAGAAGCTTTGCTATCTCACTGGAATTTCCTAAGTCATGATTTTTTCTAATATCGGTTAAGCAATGAATAATATCAGAAATATACAGACCAGCACTAGCGTTAGCAATTTCTAAATAATCTTGTTCAGTATAAATTAAAGGAAATAAATTACTGTTGATTAAATTATCAATAATTTCTTGTGTATCTGGTAATTCTTGACTCCAAAGGGGTATTCCTGCTGCTATTTCGCTTGCTAACTCGGCATTGGCTCCTAGTAATATGGTAGTCTTATCACTTTTGTTTGTATGAAATTTTAGATTAACTAGCGATGACTTAATCCATTCTGATAGAAGAAGAAATTCAGTATCTTTAGTTATGCTTTCTTTTAACCAAGGAAAAATATTCTCAATGATTAGTACTCCACTGCCAGAATAAACCCTCCAAAAATTGAGTACTTGAAAATAATCTTCTGTATTTTGTTTTATGGAAGATTTATAGTCGTGAAACTCTTGAAAAATAAGATTATTTTCGATGCTGACGGCTAATTCTTTAATACTGTCCTCGCTTAAATTCCATATATAGACTTTCTTACCTACTTGCTGACAGGAAGTAGTAATACGAATGAGGAAGCGGTGACGTTCTTGGAGGGGGGATTCACAGGCGATGATTGGATAATTGTCCGCAAGCAGGTCTTCTAGATACTCAAAGCTAGACTTCATCTTAGTTGCTTGTAGCGTAATCAGAAGCAATCTTATCTAGAAGGTATGCTGTACGATAACTGATAATTTTCTAATTTCTAAATCCAAAAAATTAGAAAAAAGTTGCTTTCTTTTCAGTATTTTGTTGATTGTGTAATGGTGTTGTGAATTTAGATAATTGCCAAGAGTTCTGGTTTTCCAAGTTTTTCGATTTTCAGTTATGGCCAAAACACCGGAATATCCAATCGTTGTTATTCCAGAGTTAGTTAAAGACAAAAAACAGTTTACCCCTTTAGTTTTTCCGTCTGGACAAGGAGATGCACCAATTGGGGCAAGTGAGGGGCTGTTTGAAAATGTTCTCAAACATTATTTTGGTGAAATTGTTT
This sequence comes from Hydrococcus rivularis NIES-593, assembly GCF_001904635.1. Taxonomy (GTDB): domain Bacteria; phylum Cyanobacteriota; class Cyanobacteriia; order Cyanobacteriales; family Microcystaceae; genus Hydrococcus; species Hydrococcus rivularis. The sequence continues at coordinate 270 of NZ_MRCB01000027.1, read as the reverse complement.
CTCCTCAGCAGGTGATGTTTCCACCAGGGCATCGACTACCATTTACGGCTGATTTTCTGATGATTGAACCAAATACTGGCTTACACATAGACTTGGAGGTTGATGAGCCTATCTCATTTGCAACTGGGAAGCCTACCCACTGTATCGGCGATGATGACTATAGAAACAAGTGTTTTGTCGATGCAAACTGGCTGGTTATCCGCTTTGCAGAAGAAGTGCGATTCGTTGTTAGCTGAATCACGGTAATCAGCCCGTACATAAGCTAACCAA
>NZ_MRCB01000026.1 GCF_001904635.1 Hydrococcus rivularis NIES-593 | reverse complement strand
AGGTTTAAACCTTATCAAGCTTGAGTAGATATTTGTCTACAAAATTAGTAACTATTTTTCCTGAACTCCGAATTTAGAATTCATATCATTTTTTCATTCATTAATGACACAGATAGTCGATCGCCCTCACCCCTAACCCCTCTCCCTATTTGTGAGAGGGGAGAAGAATGTATATCGTGAAAACATGAAAATTGGTATCACGTGATATTATGTCCCTGTGCAATCATTTTTAAGCGCTTGCGAGGGAACTAATCTTGTTAATAAGCGCTAAAGAAAATATGAAGGTATTTGTTAATTCTCGCTTGCAACTTACATGTGAAAATAAGGTTTGCGCATGGAAAAATCTAAAGTCCAGCAATTGCTTGCTGAGAGCGATCGCAATAGTCCCTACATAACTCAAAAAAAAAATTATCCTCTGCTCAGATATATATCGATTTTTTTCTTAGTTTTCGGTATCTTTGTTCGCCTCATTCAATACGTCAGCAATCGCTCTCTTTGGTACGATGAAGCCTCGCTAGCACTCAATATCGTCAACCGTTCTTATTTAGAATTACTCGGTCCTCTGGATTACGATCAAGCAGCACCGCCGGGATTTCTCTGGATAGAAAAACTCTTCGTTCAACTGTTGGGCAATAACGAGTATGTGCTGCGGCTGTTTCCTCTCATCGTTGGCATTATTTCAATTTTCGCGTTCTACCAGTTTGCCCAACGCTATAGCTCTACTCTAGCGGCACCGATCGCGATCGCGCTATTTGCTTGTCTCGAAAGCACTATTTACTATGCTACGGAGGTAAAGCAGTATGGTGTCGATTTAATGGGCACTCTGATTCTGTCGCTGCTTCTCATTCCCCTTCGCGATCGCGTTTTTGGCAAGAGGCAGATTCTTTTTCTCAGTCTGGTGGGAGCAATTTTTATTTGGCTTTCCCATCCGGCGATCTTTGTCCTATCGGGAATAGAATTGAGTTCCTGGCTAAGTGCGCCTGCCAGAAAGCGACAAAGTATTATCCTCAATCGATTGCCGATTTATCTGGTATGGCTGTTGAGTTTTGCTGTGCTATTCTTCCTGTCAATTAATGTCTCGGCGAATAATCCACGGCTACAATATTCCTGGGGAGCGAGTTACCCCGATGCTCCCTGGGATGTGGTTTGGTTATTTGATTCCTTTGGCAGGTTTTTCTACACTCCATTAAGCTTTTTTAGCATCACCGATGGAATTGCTCTGTTTGCTTTTGTGTGCGGCTGTGTTGCTTACTATAGAACTAATAGAACTAATTTACTCTTTTTAGCTTCTCCATTTCTAACAACTTTACTAGCGAGTTATCTTCACAAATATCCCTTTCGCGATCGCTTAGTTTTCTTTCTCGCCCCCCCCACTCTCCTCTTCATTGCCGAAGGCGTTGTTTTTTTACTAACTCGATTCCAGCGGAGATATAAATACGTCATTATTTTAGGAATCATCGTTCTGATTGCTTTAGTTATTCCTCCATCAATCCGAGCAAGTCAACTGGTGTTTACGCCAGAAGTGAAAGAGGAAACCGTACCAGTGCTTGAATATGTCAAGTCTCACCAACAGCCAGGAGATATGCTCTACATTCATCGAGGGGCGAGAAGTCAATTTTTGTATTACGCCGAGAAGTTTGGCTATCGGGAAGGAGATTACATACTGGGTGGATTTTTAATGCCGAAAAAGGAAGATAATCGGGAACCATGGGTAAGATTCACGGGCGACATCGAGAAGCTGCGAGGCAAAGAGCGTGTTTGGCTCGTGTTTAGAGCGAAATATAAGGAAAGCAAGAAGTTCTCATCTTATCTAGATCGCATCGGCAAACAGCTAGATTTTTTCAGCCAGCGGATCGATTCTGCGATCCAACCCTGTATGTTCGTTTATTTGTACGACTTTAGTGGATCGCCTTAGTCTTGGGGAATTATATCAAATCCGATTATACGACCATAATTAAAGGAGTGCGACCAACAGGAGTCGCGAGCGGGACGCTCACACTAAATATTATGACAAAATTCAAGGAGCAGAATTGGCTTGCCAAAAGCGATCGAATTAACTATCTATCGCTTTTTTTCTTATTTTTCGGCATTTTAGTTCGCCTAATTCAATATATAAATAATCGCTCTCTTTGGGATGATGAGGCAGCACTGGCAATCAATATCGTCAACCGTTCTTATCTAGAATTACTCAGCCCTTTGGAGCGCAATCAAGCAGCACCGCCAGGATTTCTCTGGATAGAAAAGCTTTCTATTCAACTCTTCGGCAACAACGAGTATGCCCTCAGGCTGTTTCCTTTTATCGCTAGCATTGTTTCGCTATTTGCCTTCTACCAGTTTACCCGGCGCTATACCTCTGCGCTTGCCGCTCCCATTGCGATCGCGCTATTTGCCTGTCTGAGCTACAATCTCTACTACGCCACAGAAGTAAAGCAGTACGGCAGCGATGTCATGATAGCGCTGCTTCTTTTCTTAATTCTCATTCCCCTTCGCCAGCAAATTCTTAAAGCAAGACAGATTCTATTTCTTAGTCTGGTGGGAGCAATTGGGATTTGGCTTTCCCATCCATCGATTTTTGTCCTATCGGCCATAGAATTAAGTTCTCTGCTGACTGCCCCTGCCCGGAAAAGACTAAGCATTATCCTCAACCGATTACCAATGTATCTCGTTTGGCTGTCGAGTTTTGGCGTGCTTTATTTTCTGACAATTAGCGGCACTATGAAGAATGAAGCGCTACAAGGTTCTTGGGGTGCCAGCTATCCCGATTCTCTTTTCGATCTGGTTTGGTTGTTCGATGCTTTTGGCAGATTTTTCCATACTCCGTTAGGTTTTGTCAGCATCACCGATGGAGTTGCTATGTTCGCCTTTGTATGCGGATGTGTCGCTTACTATCGAATTAATAGAACTAATTTACTCTTTATAAGTTCTCCATTCCTAACAACTTTGTTAGCAAGTTATCTGCAAAAATATCCTTTTCGCGATCGCTTGATTCTTTTTCTCATACCATTCGCGATCGCTATTATTGCCGAAGGCATCGTTTTTTTACTCGCTCAATTCCAGGGGCGGCGTAAATATTTCGCTATTTTAGGAATTATCGTCGCGATCGCTTTGCTTGCTCCTCCTACACTCCAAGCGAGTCAACTGGTTATTCGTCCAGCCCTTAAAGAAGAGATTAAACCAGCGATCGAATATGTCAAGTCTTGCCAGCAGCCAGAAGATAGTTTTTATATTTATACTAGGGCGCAGAATGCCTTTACTTACTATGCCGAGAAATATGGCTATTTCAAAGGAGATTACGTTATTGGAGTGCAAGTCTTGCCCAACGATGGCAAAGGAACTCAGGAAGAATGGGAACAATACAAGCGCGAAATCCAGCGCTTTCGAGGCGAACGGCGCGTTTGGCTACTGTATCGAGCAAACGATAAGGAACGCCAGGAAATTACCTCATATCTAAATCAAATCGGTCAGCAACTCGATTATTTTAATCAGCCCGGTATATTTGTCTATTTATACGACTTTAGTCGATCGCCTTTGCAATCTGGTAAAAGTAATGACACTAATCCTAACCAATGACGACGGAATCGATGCCCCCGGCATTCGGGCACTACAAAAAGCTTTAAATGGTCGAGGCATCATCGTTGCACCAAAAGATCATTTATCCGGTTGCGGACATAAAGTTACCACCACGCGACCAATTCATCTGCAAAAGCGATCCGAAAGCGAATATGCAGTCGATGGAACGCCTGCCGATTGCACTCGCTTAGCTATTACCCATATTGCCCCAGAAACGACGTGGGTACTTTCTGGCATTAATGCAGGCGGGAATTTGGGGATCGATACTTATATTTCGGGAACGGTTGCTGCGGTGAGAGAAGCGGCAATCCACGGCATCCCTGGAATTGCTATCTCCCACTGGATTAGAAGACCGCTAATCGTCAATTGGGATCTCGCCTCGGTTTGGACGGCAAAAGTGTTGGCAGAGTTATTCAATCGTCCTATTCCCCCCAAAAGTTTCTGGAATGTCAATTTGCCTCATATCGAACCCAATTCCCCCGAACCAGAGATTGTGTTTTGCAAACCGAGTACGCAACCTTTACCTGTTAAATATCGCGTCGAGGGCGATTTATTTTATTACGAGGGAGAATATTCTAAACGCGATCGCGCTACTGGAACCGATGTCGATGTTTGTTTTTCTGGTAAGATTGCCGTGACGTTGATTCAACTTTGAATCTAGTTTTGATTTAATACATTTGAGCGTTCGTATAGTCTTTTTTTAGAAGAGAAAATAACCTCAGATCGTGAAATTTTCCTTTCCAAAATCCATATTCTCTAAGGATTCCTTCTTTATTTTTGAAACGCTCCGCACGGCGACTAATTAAAAATTTAATTTGCTCTATACTGGTAGCGGTTTCTAGGTCGTGACATCGAGTTACATAATCATCGGCAAAGATTTCAAAAATTGCCGATGCGTCAGATAGTTTTGTTTCTCTTAAAATTAAATTTTTTGTCTCTAGTTTTGGAAATTGACTAGATGTAGGGCTTTTATTCATTTGCGAGCCACTATTTATTTAATTGCTCGCGGGCAAGATGACCGCACTACTTATAATTATGATTTTACAGATGAAATATTACTCCTTTGAATTGTGAGAATTAGTGTGAGCGTCTCGCTCGCGCACGATCTAAACGCGAGCAAGACGGCTTCGCTCAGGACGCGGAGCGCGAAGGATCTTTCGCACTACAGTGCGTATACTCTAACACTTTTAGGCACAGAGAAAATCAATCGAACCGACTAGCGATCGCAAATGGCTATAAATGCGCGATTTGCATTAAAAGAATTCATAAGCAGTGATAGATGGCACAAATTGTATTGAAAATTACAGTTTATTAAGAAAAATATCAAGACCATCAAGTAAAAGCGCCAGAAAGAAAGTCTTCGTTATCTCGCCATACGAGCGAAAATCTCAAGTTCTATGACTGACTCAGTAAAAACCCTCTGTCCCTATTGCGGTGTTGGATGCGGATTGGAAGTTTCTCCGCCTGCTGCTGCGGGACGCGCGACCCATCGAGATAGTCAAGGAAATCCGATTTGGAAAGTCGTCGGCGATCGCTCTCACCCCTCCTCTCAAGGCATGGTTTGCGTCAAAGGGGCAACCATTAGCGAATCGCTAGACAAAGATCGCCTCAAATATCCCATGATGAGGGACTCTTTATCCGATCCCTTTCGTCGAGTCAGTTGGGATGAAGCCTTAGATCGCATCGTCGATCGCATCCGAACCGTTATCGCTACGCAAGGTTCCGATGGCATTTGCTTGTATGGTTCCGGTCAATTTCAAACCGAAGACTACTATGTCGCCCAGAAACTGATCAAAGGCTGCTTGGGCACCAATAACTTCGATGCCAACTCCCGCCTTTGCATGTCCTCCGCCGTGGCGGGTTATATTCAAAGCTTCGGTTCTGACGGACCTCCCTGTTGTTATGACGACTTGGAATTGACCGATTGTGCCTTTTTAATCGGTACGAATACCGCCGAATGCCACCCCATCGTTTTCAACCGCTTGCACAAACATATCAAGCGCGATCGCAAAGCCAAACTGATCGTCGTCGATCCCCGCCGAACGAAAACCGCAGAAGCAGCCGATCTCCATATTGCCATCAATCCTGGCACCGATATCGACCTACTCAACGGCATCGCCCATCTGCTGATGCGTTGGGACAAAATTGACACTCTCTTTATCGATGAATGTACTAAAGATTTTCCCGCCTACGCGGAAGTCATCAGCCACTATCCCCCCGAATTAGTTGCCCGCAAATGCGGCATCCGCATCGACCATCTAGAACAAGCAGCGCGTTATTGGGCAGAATCGGAACGGGTTCTCTCTCTGTGGTCGATGGGAGTCAATCAGTCTTCTGAAGGAACAGCTAAAGTTCGCACCATTATTAACCTACACCTAATGACCGCCAATATCGGCAAACCGGGCGCGGGACCTTTTTCTCTTACCGGGCAGCCAAACGCAATGGGAGGACGGGAAGCCGGCGGACTCGCCCATATTCTCCCCGGTTATCGGTCGGTCAAAAATCCCCAACATCGCGCCGAAGTGGAACGACTCTGGGAACTTCCCGCCGGACGAATTTCCCCCAATCCAGGTCGAGATGCTTGGAGTATGATAACGGGTTTGGAAACCGGCGAAGTAGGTTTACTGTGGATTGCTGCGACCAATCCCGCCGTCAGCATGCCGGATTTAGAACGCACGAAAGCTGCGCTACTGAAGTCGCCCTTGACCGTCTATCAGGATGCCTATTACCCGACAGAAACGGCAGCTTATGCCCATATTTTATTGCCGGCGGCGCAATGGGGCGAGAAAACGGGAACGATGACCAATTCCGAACGGGTAGTAACGTTGTGTCCGCAGTTCCGTCTCCGTCCGGGAGAAGCCAAAGCCGACTGGGAAATCTTTGCAGAAGTGGGTCGTCGCTTGGGGTTTGTCGAACAGTTTAACTTTCCCGATTCGGCTGCGGTGCATCGGGAATTTGTGCAAGCAACCCGCAATCGTCCCTGCGATATGACGGGAATTAGCTACGATCGCTTGCAGCAAGAAGGCCCCATTCAATGGCCCTGTCCCTTGGACGGAGGGAGAGAAAGTACTTCTACTCAACAATCTGGAATTCTCTCTAATCTATTTAAGGGGAAGGAGGAAAAACCAAAAGGCAAGCGCCTTTATATGGATTGGCGGTTTAATACTCCCGACGGACGGGCGAGGTTTGCTGCCTATCATTCCAAGGGATTAGCGGAACCCGCCGACGAAACCTATCCTTTTGTCTTGACGACAGGGAGATTATACGGTCATTGGCATACTCAAACTCGCACGGGACGAATTGAGAAAATTACTAAGATGCATCCCAATCCCTTTGTTGAAATTCACCCTCGCGATGCAGAAAAATTGGGAATTAAAGATGAGGATTGGGTCGAAGTGCGATCGCGTCGCGGCAGGGCACGTTTTCCGGCTAAAGTTACCAAAGCGATCGCGCCTGGTACGGTTTTCGTTCCCATGCACTGGGGTGCACTCTGGGCAGATAATGCAGAGGCTAATAGTCTCACCCACCCAGAAGCTTGTCCCGATTCTCTCGAACCAGAATTAAAAGCTTGTGCAGTCCGATTAGTGCCTATTTCGGCTATCTCCGAAGCTGATGCCGAAAAACCCGTCCAAACCTCGTCAGCACCTGAATACGCATCTACACCTAAATGACTCTCAGTAAGATGGGAAGTAGAGGGACTAGGGAGACAATCAATCCAAAATCCTTTCATCGAATGACTGAAAACTGAAATGACTGATTTTTTTCAATTCGAGGCTGATTTCGTTGATTCCTTGCGCTGTATTCCCATGCAAGTGAGAATGAAACTCGATACTTGTGGAGTAAAACTCAAGCTATTTCATTGGAACCAGTTCAGCCAAGAAGAACGACAAACCCTCGTTGCTTTGCCATGCACAACTGTTGAAGAAAGTCAAGCTTATCGAGACTATTTACAAAATCTCGTCAAAGAAAAAACGGGCAAACCGGCAAGCGAACTCGCGATCGATCCCCATCCACCTTGGCTGGATGCTTCGACGGTGCCAGCCCAAACTCAGGAAAAAGCCGCAGAATTCGGCATCGCGATTACGGTACAGCAGTGGGAAAATCTCACTCCCGCACAGCGTTTTGCCCTTATCAAACTCAGCCGTCCCGGTCACGAAAATCAAAATTTTTTTCCAGCGCTAAAAGAATTTAAACTTGCATAATTCGCGATCGCTCAGTGGAAGCGAGTCGGTCTAAGAATGCTGTCCTTAAAAAAAGTATAAGCCTAGGGCAGCTTTCCACGATGATAATGCGACAATACCCAGATAAACTCTCGATCTAACAGGTTATCCCAAAAGTCTAGAATGTCATGTTGAGCATAGCGATCGCGAAGCGAAATATCTTAATACCAATTCGCAATTATCAATTCGCCATTCGCAATTAGTTAGTAGCCCTGTGTGTAAGGCTTTTTCATTGAGCATCTGTAGCGTTCTTTTTTAGATGAGAATGACAAAATAGACTTTTGGGATGTCCTCTAAGGTCTGTAAAACATCTGGGGGATAAAATTTATGAAACTAGCATCGCGAGTCGGTCAGGTAACGCCATCCCTAACATTAGCGATCGATTCCAAAGCCAAAGCAATGAAGGCGCAGGGAATTGATGTCTGTAGTTTTAGTGCGGGAGAGCCAGATTTTGACACGCCGCAACACGTTAAGGAAGCTGCCAAACTGGCGCTAGACCAAGGAAAAACTAAGTATGGCCCTGCGTCTGGAGAACCAAAACTCAGAGCGGCGATCGCCAAAAAGCTATACGAAGACAATCATTTAAATTATCAAGCAGAAAATATTATTGTCACCAATGGCGGCAAACATTCTCTGTTCAATTTGATGCTTGCCTTAATCGAACCAGGCGATGAGGTCATTATTCCAGCCCCCTATTGGCTGAGCTATCCTGAGATGGTGAAGATAGCAAGCGGTACGCCAGTTATTGTCGATACGCCTGAAGAAAACCAATACAAGATTACTCCCGACCAACTCCGTCAAGCCATTACTCCTCGGACAAAACTATTTGTCCTCAACTCCCCTTCTAACCCAACCGGGATAGTTTACACGCCCGATGAAATTCGCGCTCTAGCTGAGGTTATTGTAGAACGGGATATACTCGTTGTCTCCGACGAAATTTATGAAAAAATTGTCTACGACGGTGCAGAACATTTAAGTATTGGTGCCGTTAGCGAAGAAGCTTTTAAGCGGACGATTATTAGCAACGGTTTCGCCAAAGCCTATTCTATGACGGGCTGGCGCGTCGGCTATCTAGCGGGACCACTAGAGCTAATTAAAGCTACAATTACCATTCAAAGTCATAGTACTTCTAATGTTTGTACCTTTGCACAACACGGCGCGATCGCGGCTTTAGAAGGCTCTCAGGATTGCGTGCAACAAATGCTCGCTGCTTTTGCCAAACGGCGACAGTATATGTTAGAGCGCATTAGTGCCATTCCCAACCTCAGTTGTCCCAAACCCAATGGCGCTTTTTACGTCTTTATAGACATTAGCCAAACGGGAATGGCTTCCATCGATTTCTGTAAAGCCTTACTGGAAGAGCATCAAGTAGCCGCCGTTCCTGGCATTGCCTTTGGCGCAGATCGATGCATCCGTCTTTCCTATGCCACCGATATGACCACTATCGAGAAAGGATTGAACAGACTCGATAAGTTTGTGCGATCGCTCTGAAGAGAGAGGTGTGAGGAGAGGAGGAGACGGGGAGAGGTGGGAGACATAACCACTAACTACCAACCATGCTTATCGTCCTAAATCGTGCATGGCATTGATAATAGCGGCGCACTTTTCTGTCACTTGTTGTAATTCATCTCGTTTGGTTGAGGATGGGGGAGCGATTAACTCCCCGATTCTAACGGTGACGGGTACGGGGTAGGGAAAAGGCGAACCTTTGCGTAAAATTTTCTCTGTGCCCCACAAACTCACGGGTAAGAGAGGGACTTGCGCTTTAGCCGCAATCAGCGCTGCTCCTCGTCTAGGATTAGTAATACGACCGTCAGGAGTTCGAGTCCCTGTCAAAAAAATCCCTGCTATCCAACCTTCTTCTAGGGCAGTCAGTGCTGCTTGGATGGCATCGCGATCGCTCGTTGCTCGTTTGACGGGATAAGCTCCATATAATTCGATCGCCTGCTTCAATACAGGAATTTTAAATAATTCTTCTTTTGCCATATAGGCTACCGGACGGCGCAGACAGTTGGATACAATTGGCGGATCGAAGTAACTGCCGTGGTTGCAGACGGCAACTAGAGCACCTTTTTGAGGAACGTTTTCTGTCCCATAAATGCGAACCCGAAAATAAACGTGCAGCATGGGACTAACGACCGACCACTTGAATAAGTGATAGAGCACCAAATTAGTCAAGGGTTCTCGTTCTCTGGGTTGATTGTCATTGGTCATTTGATGAAAAGTTTTTAGATTTTTAAATCATAAATCTGACGGCGGGGAATATTAGTGAGTTGGGCTAACTGACGACTAGCTTGCGATCGCGTCATTCCTTGCTCGATTAGGTGTCGCAGTTCGGTTTTGAGTTCCTCTTCCGATAAAATGAGATTTTCTTGCGTTTGAGTCCCTGCGACGACAAGGGTAAATTCTCCTTTGGGTTCGCGGTTAGTCGTATAGAGTGCGATCGCATCTCGAATTGTCCCTCGCCAAAATTCTTCATGTACTTTGGTTAATTCTCTTGCCAATACGATTTGTCTATTTTCCCCTAAAACGCTGGCTAAATCCCTGAGAGTTTCAAGCAAGCGATGGGGGGCTTCGTATAAAATCAAGGTGCGAGTTTCATGTTTCAAAAAATTAAGGCGATCGCGCCTTTCTTTTTCTTTTATAGGTAAAAACCCTTCAAAAACAAAGCGATCGGTTGGCAAACCCGATGCCGCTAGCGCAGTCACCGCTGCCGTGACTCCTGGAATGGGAATGACCGAGATGCCAGCATCGATGCAAGCTTTCACCAATTCGTAACCCGGATCGGAAATTGCTGGCATTCCCGCATCCGTTACTAGAGCAATTGTCTCTCCTTTTTGGAGACGAGCTAATAATTCTTCCTGACGCGATCGCTTATTGTGTTCGTGATAGCTAATCTGTGGGGTAGCAATCTGAAAATGTTGTAATAATTTTCCCGTGTGGCGAGTATCTTCAGCCGCAATTAAATCTACTGTTTGTAAAATTCCTATTGCTCGAAAGGTAATATCTTCCAGATTTCCTATCGGCGTTCCGACTAGATATAGCGTTCCCGGTTTTAAGTCTTTTGACATTCAAATTCTTGATGGCGACAAATTGAGTGCGATCGCCATTAACAATTTTAATTAGGACTTACGCATTGACAAAGTGGTATAATAAGCCTTTGAAAAACAAGTGTCGTCTACAAGCGGAGAGCGAATAATTAGAGAAATCAGCTAGCCTTCAACCGCACCATTTTTACTATCAAACTCAAACCAGGTCGCATGCTGTAGATTAGCCCAAACCTATGAATTATTTTAACATGATAGCCTAAATCTAGTAGCTTCTGTGGTAAGGGATAACCGCTCTGAGGTTCGTAAAGTTTTAATTCTTACCCTGCTTCTTAATCTCTTCGTTATGGGACTCAAAGCAGTGGTAGGAGTCCAGGCGAATTCATTGAGTTTGCAAGCAGATGCCTTACACAGCGTCACCGATAGTGCAAATAACATTCTCGGTTTAATTGCCAGTCGCTTGTCCTCTCCTCACCCCGATCGCGATCATCCCTACGGACATCAAAAATATGAAGCGCTAGGCGCATTGGGAATCGCTGCTTTTTTAGGAATTGCTTGTTTTGAAATCCTGAAAAACGCAGCCGAACGAATTTTGAAGGGAGGAAGTCCCGTTCGCATTGCTGGCGCAGAATTATCGCTCCTGATCGTCGTGTTGGGGGTGAATATTTTTGTGGCTTTTTACGAACGGAAAGTTGGCAGGAAAGTTGGAAGTCCGATTTTGATTGCCGATGCTTACCACACCATGAGCGACATCTGGGTGACGATTGCGGTTATGGCTGGATTGGTTGGCGTTTGGCAAGGACGGGTGTTAAATTTACCGCAACTGCAATGGCTAGACGTAATTTTGTCTTTCCCCGTTGCTTTGTTGGTATTTTACAGCGGTTGGACGGTATTAAAGGCCAACGTGCCTTGGTTGGTAGATGAAATGGCGATCGCGCCCGAAGCAATCCATCAAATCGTCATGGAGGTTCCCGGCGTTATCAATTGCCATGATATAGCCTCTAGGGGATTGCTGGGACGACAAATATTTATAGAAATGCACTTAGTTGTAGAGGCAACCGATGTGGAAAACGCCCATAAAATTACAGAAGAAGTAGAAATTCGCTTGGCAGAACAATTCAGTCCCGTACGAGTAATCATCCATGTAGAACCTCCCGATTATCAACACGATCGCATTACTTTTGAGTCAGGAGACTCTTAATTGCGCGATCGTTTTTTCCACAGATAAGTGCAATTTTCCACAGATTGCCGCTAAGTTTTCCACAGAAAATCAAGAAACGATTATTACCGAGTTATCTCAATTTAAAATAACGCGTAGGTTCTGGGGTTCAGTGTCTGATTACCTTTGACTATTGGGCAGACGATTGCGATCGCTTCACGCCAGTATGGGATACAGCGATGGAATCGCTTACCTTGGGTTTGTACATCCGCGATCCTCGAACGGGATTCGCCCTGCCCGATTAGTCAGTAGGCTTAAGCCAGCTAACATTCCCAATCGCCCGTCCCAGATAATCTTGTGTCGCACTGTATAATAATGATTATCATTATTATAAAGGGAGTACCGATCGCGTCGGTACAAACCACTTGTCAAAAATTAGCTCTCTAAGCACTTATTGCTCCGTATTCCTACCTGATTTTTTGTTGTTGAGATTCATCTATGACCTTATCTAAGTCCGAACCTACTGCAATCAAATCGACTAAAAGTTCCTTCCCCAATCTGACTACCGAACATCAATCTCTTGTTTCACAAGAGGATATGATCCAGGCGGTACGGACTTTACTGTTAGGATTAGGAGAAGATCCAGATCGCGAAGGGTTAAAAGATACTCCCAAACGAGTTGTTAAAGCCTTACAATTCTTGACGTCAGGGTATCATCAATCTCTCGATGAATTGCTCAACGGGGCAGTTTTTCACGAAGATACCGACGAGATGGTATTGGTGCGAGATATCGATCTTTTCAGTTCCTGCGAACATCATATTTTACCCATTTTAGGCCGCGCTCACGTCGCCTATATTCCTGATGGAAAAGTAATGGGACTCTCAAAAATCGCGCGCATTTGTGAAATGTATGCCAGACGCTTGCAAGTGCAAGAAAGATTAACCGCACAAATTGCCGATGCCATACAAGGATTATTAAAACCAAAAGGCGTGGCGGTTGTTATCGAAGCAACTCATATGTGTATGGTGATGCGGGGAGTACAAAAACCCGGTTCTTGGACTTCTACCAGTGCCGTGAGGGGAGTCTTTGCAGAAGATGCGAAAACTCGTCAAGAATTTATGAGTTTAATTTGTCATAATCCTACCTTTCATTAACTAAATTCCAAGTTAAACAGCGTGCCATAAGTAGAGGTGAGTTATTTCTCATCTCTACTTTTCCGGAGATAGAAACATGAATCAAGATTTTCTTTGGATTGAACAATTAAAATTTAACGAGCAAGGATTAATTCCTGCCATTGCTCAAGATTATCGGGATGGCGCTATCTTGATGATGGCATGGATGAATAGAGAATCAATTCAGCAAACTTTGATGACGGGAGAAGTATATTATTGGAGCCGCTCTCGACAAGAATTATGGCACAAAGGGGCAACTTCCGGACATATTCAGAAAGTAAAAGAATTGTATTATGATTGCGATGCTGATACCTTGTTATTAAAAATCGAACAGGTTGGAGATATTGCCTGTCATACGGGTAAAAGAAGTTGTTTTTTTAATTTTGTTCCTCTCAATTATTTTCATCAGATCTAGGTTAATTTTTATGAGCTAACTTTTTCAAATCTAATAATATGAATTGTCCCAATATTTCTCTTTCCGATTCTCTGCCTACTCTTCCCAAAAGAGGAATGCCAGTAACTATTATCACTGGTTTCTTGGGCAGTGGCAAAACAACTTTGCTCAATCATATTCTAGAGAATCGACAAGGGTTGAAAGTGGCTGTTTTAGTCAATGAATTTGGCGATATCAATATCGATTCCCAACTTCTAGTTTCAACGGAAGAAGATATGTTTGAGTTAAGCAATGGTTGTATCTGCTGTACGATTAATGATAGTTTAATCGAGGCAGTTTATCAGATTTTAGAAAGAGAAGATAAAATCGATTATTTGATTATTGAAACAACAGGATTAGCCGATCCTTTTCCGATTATTTTGACTTTTATAGCTACTGAGTTAAAGTTTTTAACCCATCTGGATTCGATTATTACGTTAGTCGATTCAGAAAATTTTACTCCCGAACATTTTGATAGTGATATCGCTCTTCGTCAGATTAAATATGGCGACATTATAATTCTCAATAAAATAGATAGAGTTGATGAGAGAAAAATCAAAGAGTTAGAAGATTTTATTCAAGGCAATAAAGAAGGGGTGAGGATTTTTCATGGTCAATATGGGAAAGTCCCGCTAACATTACTTTTGGGATTAGGATTAACTCAAGAAGATATTTATATCAGTCAAATTAGAAAATTTCGGCGCGATCGCGAATCTTCTGGTTATCATATAGAAAATGATGGATTTGTGGCTGTTTCTTTTGAGAGCGATCGCCCTTTTGATTTACAGAAATTCGAGAACTTTATTGTCGAGCAAATGCCCTATACTGTCTTTCGAGCTAAGGGAATTCTTTGGTTTGAAGAAAGCAAATTGAGACATATTTTTCAGCTTAGCGGCAATCGTTACGAACTCGAAGCAGATGAATGGCAAACGCAACCTAAAAATCAGCTGGTTTTGATCGGTCGGAATTTAGATACTACGCTCATCCACGAGCAACTAAAAACCTGCTTAATTTCTCATTCTACTGACAATTAAACTTTTTCTGCTCGGAACCTAATACCAATTTTCAGGTTTTCGCGATAGACATTCTTCTCACCTCTCCCTATTTGGGAGAGGGGTTAGGGGTGAGGGCGATCGACTATCTCTCTGTTATTAATGAATGAAAAATGATATAGTCTTTGATTTCGCTTTTTTTTGCTGTTGGAATAAATTTTTTGAATTTTTCGATCTCCAAAAAGCCAGTTGCGGGATTTGAACCCGCGACCCTCGCATTACGAGTGCGATGCTCTACCACTGAGCTAAACTGGCATAGGGCACAGTGAAAATTATAAATTAATGCTCTATCACCGAGCTACTTCGGCACTGCCAAGGTTATAGTATAACGCAGAAGTTAAACAATATACTATTCGGCGAACTAAAAAAACATGAAAAATTCACAGCTAAACCAGCGCAGTAGCAATGGGACAAACTCCCTTAAGCAGCGCGATCCTCAAAAATATGCACGATTGATGGCTGAAGCGCAAGCTCCCTACAAAGGGCTAAGATCGTTTATCTATCTAGCTTTTGGGGCTTCTGGTTCGATCGGCGCTCTAGTTTTTCTCGCTCAGTTAGCAGCAGGAAAGGATGTGACTTCAGCTTTACCTAATTTTGCTTTGCAAGTTGGTTTAGTTGTTTTGATGGTCCGGTTATTTCGCTGGGAAAAAGATAACTGAGGTTTGTTATTCGTCCTTTTAGCTTTGTGTAGTATAATATAGCACTAATATGAATTCTATTATCGAACAGCTAAATAATCGTTTTAGCGAAGCATTGGTCGCGGTTTTTGGTTCTGATTTGGCAGAAGTCGATCCACTGATTTTTCCTGCCAGCAATCCTAAATTTGGCGATTATCAGTCTAATATTGCACTATCTATAGCCAAACAATTAGGTCAACAACCGCGAGCGATCGCGCAACAATTAGTCGATAATTTAAAACTTGCCGATCTCTGCGAAAACCCAACAATTGCAGGTCCTGGTTTTATTAATCTTACCCTCAAACCAGCTTACTTAGAAACTCAGCTTAATTCTCTTCAAAAAGACTTTCGTTTAGGAGTAGAAAAAGCAAAACATTTCCAGCGAGTTATTGTTGATTTCTCCAGTCCAAATATTGCCAAAGAAATGCACGTCGGACACCTGCGTTCTACGATTATTGGAGACTGTATCGCTCGCATTCTCGAATTTCGAGGACATGAGGTATTGCGTCTCAACCATGTAGGCGATTGGGGAACCCAATTTGGCATGTTGATTGCTTATTTAAGAGAAGTTTTTCCCGATGCTTTAACGACGGCAGACGTACTAGATATAGGAGACTTGGTAACGTTTTACAAACAAGCCAAAATTCGCTTTGATGAGGATGAAAATTTTCGGGAAATAGCTAGACAAGAAGTTGTCAAGTTACAAGCAGGCGCAGAAGATAGCCGACATGCATGGCAATTGCTATGCGATCAATCTCGTCGCGAATTTCAAGTTATCTACGATCTCCTAGATATTAAACTAACCGAACGAGGAGAATCTTTTTATAATCCTTTGCTACCTGAAGTTATTGAAGATTTAGACAAGCAAGGTTTGTTAAAAGAAGATGCAGGAGCAAAGTGCGTTTTTCTCGAAGGATTTACTAATAAAGAAGGTCAGCCATTACCTTTAATCGTCCAGAAATCCGATGGTGGTTACAATTATGCAACCACTGATTTAGCAGCCATTAAATATCGCGTGCAACAAGATGGTGCGGAAAGAATTATTTATGTTACCGATGCCGGACAATCCCATCACTTTTCTCAAGTTTTTCAAGTAGCAAAACGTGCTGGATTTCTGCCGGATAATGTAGAAGTCGTTCACGTTCCTTTTGGCTTAGTTTTAGGAGAAGATGGGAGAAAGCTAAAAACTCGTTCCGGAGATACGATCAAATTAAAAGATTTATTAGATGAAGCAGTCGATCGCGCTCGTAAAGATTTGGAACAAAGATTAGAACAAGAAAATCGAAGAGAATCAAAAGAATTTATCGATCGCGTTGCTCGAGTAGTCGGAATTAGTGCGGTAAAATATGCTGATTTAAGCCAGAATCGCACGAGCAATTATATCTTTAGTTATGACAAAATGCTTTCCCTTCAAGGAAATACAGCTCCTTATATGCTTTATGCCTATGCTAGAGTAAAAAGTATCGGTCGCGAGGGAAATATTGATTTTGAAAGCATAGCAGAAGATTCTAAAGCGATCTTAGAACATGAAACCGAGTTAGCTTTAGCCAAAGCAATTCTACAGTTAAGCGAAGTTATTAAGCATGTAGAAAGAGATTTGATGCCCAATCGTCTGTGTGAATATTTGTATGAGGAAGTGAGTAAAAAATTCAACAGATTTTATGAGAATTGTCCCGTTCTCAAAGCAGAAGAACCCCTCCGGACATCTCGATTGATTTTGTGCGATTTAACGGCGCGAACTTTGAAATTAGGGTTATCTTTATTGGGAATTCCAGTATTGGAACGGATGTAACATAAAAATCCTATAAGACGGACTTTAGCATCTTAGCTACTTACAGCTTATCCCAGAAGTATATAATGCCATGTTGAGCGTAGCGATCGCGAAGCGAAACATTTTCTACCAATTCACAATTCACAATTTGCAACAATCGGTTCGCAATTAGTCAGACGTTCTGTGTGTGGCGAGTTTTTGACAATAGAAGTAAGGCATCAAGTAAAAATAAGTAGTGCGAGCGTCTTGCTCGCGCTTCTCATGATGCCCGCACTACGAATTCAAAATTGTTCAACTTATTATTGCAAAACTCCTAAGGGCGCGTTTTTAGATAAACCCGCTTTTACTTCTCAATTCAAAATCCGCCGTTCTCCTTGAAGAGGTTCAAGGAGCGTGCGGCGGCTTTGCCAAAATGGGATTGTATACCAACTCCAATCCTAGATTCTTCGTTACGTTCTCCTGCACTGGGAATCACAAAATGGACTGTTGGAATGCCCTGTTAGCTATAGTTTCGTGAGTAGGTTTACAGACTTACAGACAAAGCTGTTTGCCTTCCCGCAACTTTTGCGAAATGGCATCAGCTCTAGTGTAAGGTAATTAACAGTTTGCTCGGATGGTTTTGAACTAACGGTCGGTCTGCCGATTTGTAATGACAGATAAAGCAAAGCAGTAGACGTAAAAGCAAGTAATAATCTTTCCCACATCTCACACCACCAAAATTAGAAGACTTGCTTAGTTCGCTCTTCGTTGCGTTTCGCCTCTCTTTGAAGAGGGGAATTTAAACTTTAGAATAAATCTAGGTCTGCCAAACGGTAAACGTCTCTGTGACAGTATTTAAATTGGCGCAGATGCGCTCTCCATACTACAAAAAAAACACTTTGTCAAGTGTTCGTAATAGTCTCTTCGGTAAATCTTGTAGACCTATGACGACTACAACTCCCACTCAACTCCCCATCCCTTCTTTTTTCGATCGCAAAAAAGTCGGTGAAGTTTGGCGAGTTCCCTACCAACAGAGGGCAGCAGAAGCTAAAGCTTGGGCAAAACAGCACAATATTAAACCGGCTGCGGAGGATAAAACTCGTGTTGGTTTAGTATTAATTGACGTACAAAATACCTTTTGTATTCCGGAATTCGAACTATTTGTCGGCGGACAATCCGGTAAAGGTGCAGTTGAGGATAATATCCGTTTGTGCGAGTTTATTTATCACAATCTAGATGTCATTACAGAAATTGCTGCGACGATGGATACGCATACCGCTATGCAAATTTTCCATCCGATTTTTTGGATAAATGATGCGGGAGAACATCCGATTCCGGCGGCAACGACGATAAGTCTTGAAGATCTTGAAAAAGGCTTGTGGAAAGTTAATCCAGCTGTCGCGGCTAGTCTTGCTGGCAGCAATTATTCAGCATTACAAAAACACGCACTGCATTATGTTAAAAAACTGAGCGAAGCCGGAAAATATCTCCTGACGGTATGGCCCTACCACTCCATGTTAGGAGGGATCGGTCACGCCTTAGTTTCTGCTGTAGAAGAAGCCATTTTTTTCCACAATATTGCTAGAAACAGTCAAACTATTTTTGAGATCAAAGGAAACAATCCTCTAACAGAAAATTATTCGGTATTGCGTCCAGAAGTTTTAGAAGGTGCAGACGGAGTCGCGATCGCGTTCAAAAATACTCGTTTTCTAGAAAAATTACTCGAATATGAGGCAATTATCATTGCAGGGCAAGCCAAAAGTCACTGCGTCGCTTGGACGATTGACGACCTATTAACGGAAATTTTGGCACGAGATCCCAGCTTAGCTAAAAAAGTTTACTTACTAGAAGATTGTACCTCTCCCGTCGTCGTTCCCGGTGTTATCGATTTTACCGAACAAGCCGATGCTGCCTTCCAACGCTTTGCCAAGGCAGGAATGAAAATTGTCAATTCTACAGACGCGATCGCGAATTTCCTTAATTAATAGCATCAAATGACTGATTACTGATAGTAGCTGCTGGCAAAATTAACATAGCATCGCCAAAGGAATAAAATCGATACCTTTGCTGTACGGCTTCGCGATATAAAGCCAAAACGCGATCGCGGCCGATTAGCGCACTCAGTAAAATTAATAAACTAGAACGAGGCAGATGGAAATTAGTAATCATTCCCTCTACTACTCGCCAGCGATAGCCGGGATAAATAAATAAATCCGTCTTCCCGCGAAATGGACGTAAAAACTCTTCGCCAGCTTTTTCGGTTTCCTGGGCAGCGCCTTCTAACGCTCGTGCTACTGTTGTCCCGACAGCAATAATTCTCCCACCCTTGGCTTTGGTTCCCTTTATCTTCTCCACCGTCGCTTCGGGAACCTCCAGCCATTCCTGATGCATGACGTGTTGGGTAATATCTTCGACTTCTATAGGACGAAACGTGCCAACGCCGACGTGAAGTGTTATATGAGCTTTTTGAATGCCTTTCTCTTCCAGGCGTTGAAACAGTTCTTCAGTAAAATGCAATCCCGCCGTCGGTGCTGCAACCGAACCAGCTTGTTGGGCATAAATTGTTTGATATTGGTCGGGTAGAGCTTGAGAGTGTGTCACGTAGGGAGGAAAAGGAATTTGACCGAATTTATCTAATAAATCCCACAAAGATTGACCGGAGGGCAGCTCAAATTCTAACAATCTTCCGCTCGTCGCTTCATCCCTAGCGATGACCGTTGCCTTGAGAAAAACCCCTTCTGGTAGCTCTCCTGAGGCAGGATGAAACAAAATTTTCGTTCCTATTTTGAACCGCTTGCCCGGTTTGACTAGCGCCAGCCAGCAGTTCTCTTGTTTCTCCTCTAAGAGTAGGATCTCGACAGGAGAGCCAGTCGATTTGTGTCCATAGAGTCGTGCGGGGATGACGCGAGTGTTGTTGAGAACCAGTAAATCTCCGGGTTGCAGCCAGTCTGGTAAATCGCGAAAAATGCTGTGAACGTGGGTTGTAGGGGAGTTAACCACTAACAAGCGCGAATTATCTCTAGGCACTACTGGATTTTGGGCGATTAACTCCGTTGGTAGCTCGTAATCATAGTTTGACAATAACTGATTGGCGGTTTTTTCTGGGGGATCGGTCATTGCTTCTCGTTCATTGTTGACTAACAATCAATAATTAACAATAAATAATCAAATTGGGTAATTTCCCCCATTGTAAATCGAGTAGATCGGGGGCTTTTCCCCTAGAAAGTAGAAGATGTTTCTTGCCACACTAAAAATAAGGCATCTACAAAGGGAACTGGCGGCAAGTATGGATTATGTCTATTTTTTAGCCAATGCTAGCCTGACATTGCGAGTGATAGAGTATCTTCGCATGATGAATTATCAGTCTGCGTGTTCGATGACAGTGATTCATCAGATTAATGGCTGGATTGTCAGAGTTAAGTTCAAGCAACCTCTTTCGCCCTACGAACACGGAAATTTTCGGGCGTTTATGAATGAATTGGGCATTCCCTATCAACCAGAAATTCGGATCCAAATGGTCTTTTGGAGTTTAGATACCGCCCAATCGACCGTTGATGTAATGCGTCGCTATCAAGTCGCGATCGTTTCCCACGGTACTCCAGATACGAGCGATATCGAAGCGTTTCGCGAACAGTTTACCAATGGTTTGGGGTATTGCCCAGAAACATTGGCTTAGGAAGTCAACCCAATTATTAATTTTATCTGCGATCGCGCTGCTAGAGGAGATCTTTCTTTCGGCAATTCCTCTGGCAATAAATTGGTAGGTGGGTTATTAACTACTTGAGGGAAACCGGAGTTACATCGATAGGAAGATGAGAGCTACTGTAGGGCGGTTAGCGAAGGTCTTTGCCATTGTGAGCGATTGCAAGCCATCGCGGCTGATGAGAATCTTATCTGCACCGAAAGAAAGGGACTTGGAGGCGGAAAAACAGTAAAATAAGGAGCGATCGGCGCAATTGTAAACTTTATACGGAGGCGACGTTTCCTAAGCGTCCGATGCCAAGATCGATAGATGCATTTCAGTGCGCGTCCCCACGGTACAGACTAACGTCTGTGCCGTGGCTTTCCATGCCAAAATTAGATGATTAATGACCGGCGCTCAGATGAATATTTTAGAAAGTCTCAAAATGGCATCCTCGACGCTAGTTGCGAATAAACTTCGTAGCGGCTTGACGATGCTTGGAATTGTGATTGGCAACGCTTCGGTTATTGCGATGATAGGCGTGGGACAGGGAGCACAAAAACTGGCAGCCGAACAATTTGAATCGCTCGGACCCAACGTGCTTTTCATCGTTCCAGGTTCCGAACAAGCGCGTCGCACGCAATTTAATTTGCCAAAAACGCTAGTATTGGCGGATGCAGAAGCGATCGCCACTCAAGTGCCGACAGTCAAAGAAGTCGCCCCCCAAATCAATCAGACAGCGGTAATGAGCTATCGAAATCGCAATGCCAACGATACGGTTATTGGCACGACCCCCGAATTTTTAAGCGTCAGAAGCTTCAAAATCGATCGCGGACGATTTATTAATGACATCGATATTAAGCGCAACACTCGCGTCGTTGTTCTGGGTTCGGAATTGTCTGAAAAACTTTTTGGCAATCGCGATCCGATTGGCAAACGGATCAGAATCAGAAATGTTACGTTTGAAGTCATCGGTTTGATGAAAGCCAAAGGATCTTTCATTGGAGACAATCAGGATAGAAAAGCCTTTATTCCTCTCACGACCATGGCAAATCAAATTGTCGGACAGACATCTCCCTACGGCCTAGAAGTGAGTTGGATTAACGTAACGGCTAAAGACGAACAAAGCATTCGCGCAGCTAAGTTTCAGATCGAAAATTTACTGCGATTGCGCCATAAAATTACCGACGAGGACGATTTCGGCGTTCAAACCCAAAAAGATATTTTAACCATCGTCGGTACGATAACGACCGGACTAACGTTCCTGTTGGCAGCGATCGCGGGAATTTCTCTAATCGTCGGCGGCATCGGCGTGATGAATATCATGCTGGTTTCCGTGACGGAACGAACTCAAGAAATCGGACTGCGCAAAGCGATCGGAGCTAGGGAAGGAGATATTCTCGTCCAGTTCCTCATCGAAGCAGTGATTGTCTCGGCAGTTGGAGGAATTTTAGGAATCTTGATTGGCATTGGCGCAGTTACGCTGACAGGAGCCTTATCTCCTCTCAAACCTAGCGTCTCGCCAACCGCTATTTTGCTATCAGTTGGGGTTTCTGGCGGCATTGGTCTATTCTTTGGCGTGGTTCCCGCCCAAAGAGCAGCAAAACTCGATCCCATCGTGGCATTGAGAAGCATTTGATAGATTAGCATAGAAATATTGACGCTAGCGATTAGCGACCCAGGAGACTACCGTGAATGACAATTTTCCAAAACTATTATGGTTAAATGATTCGGGGTTAAGCTGCTTGCTGACTCTACTGCTATTGGGTTTGTTGTTAGGGTCAGTCGGATTGGGCTGGATAGTCAATAGCTTTTTGATTCTGTTAGCCCTGCTGCTGTTTTTGCCCATTGTTGCTTTTTGGGGGTTTCGTTGGTGGGTAAAAAGCAATCTGGTTGAAGACAAATGCCCGGTATGCAATTATGAATTTACTGGATTCAATCGCACCGAATGTCGATGCCCCAACTGCGGCGAACCCCTCAAAGTCGAAGCGGGTCGCTTTCAGCGCTTGACTCCGCCGGGAACGATCGATGTAGAAGCTATAGAAGTCTCGGCGAAGCAGCTAGAAGATTAGGAGAGGGAAAGTCGGAAGTCGGAAGTAGAGGGAGCGTGGGGAGTTGAGGGACAAGGGAGACTGGGGAACTGGGAGACAAGGAAGAGTGGGGAGATGGGGAGACGATTAACGACTAACCACGGTACGGGCGTTTTTTTTTGACTAAATATAGGTAAATCTCTAGGGTTTTTAGATAAACTCGCCCCTACTAACCAATGACCAATCCCCAATCCAAAATCCAAAATAAAATAACTGCTTTCTGTTACAGAATTTGAAGTTCTACTATCTTTTGTATGAGGAAATTCAGTCCCTAGGGTAAACTAGCCCATAATCCGGAATCTTGATAACAAGGAGAACACTCGGTTAAGGAGCCGATATTCAATGTCTCATAGCGTTAAAATTTACGATACCTGCATCGGTTGCACCCAGTGCGTTCGGGCTTGTCCCCTAGACGTTTTGGAGATGGTGCCTTGGGATGGCTGTAAAGCTGGTCAAATTGCCTCTTCTCCGCGTACTGAAGACTGCGTTGGCTGCAAGCGATGCGAAACGGCTTGTCCTACAGACTTTTTGAGCATCCGCGTTTATTTGGGAGCGGAAACCACTCGAAGCATGGGACTGGCTTATTAAGAAAAACGCGGTTTAAGCGTGTAGATTCTCAGTACATTGCAAATGCCTTTAACATCCTAAAAAAAAGAGAGAGCGTTTGGCTCTCTCTTTTGTGTTAGTCAAATCTCTACTAACTGACCAAACAAACTGCCGCACCCAGTCCTGCCATCATTTCTTCTGCGGTGATCTGACCGTCGCGATCGACATCTAACGCATCGAATACGACATCGGTTCCCGCCCATTCTTCGCGGGTGATATATCCATCCCCATCCAAATCGTAGATGCGGAAAAGATCGGCGGTGGTCGTACAAATATCGGCTTGACCTTCAAGGCGGGCTAGGCGATCGGCTAGTAGGGTCTCTAAGACTTCTAACGCCTTGGTAAATCCTGCAATGCCTTCGGTTAGTTTTTCTGATGCCATACGGTCTTCGGCGTGCATCTTGTCAAAGGTTTCTTTGTCCATAGAAATCTTCTCGATGTCTGCTTTCGCCGCCAGTTGGGGGTCTAACTTGCGAGGCAATTCTCCTTGAGTCGATTGCAATTCATTTAATAAAGCTGGAGAAATGGTCAGCAAATCGCAACCGGCTAGTTCGGTAATCTCGCCAAGATTGCGGAAGCTTGCTCCCATGACCTCGGTATGGTAACCGAATTTTTTGTAGTAGTTATAAATTTTGGTGACGGATAGCACGCCGGGATCTTCGGCGGGGGGATAGCTATCGCGTCCCGTTTCTTTTTTGTACCAGTCTAAAATTCGTCCGACAAAGGGAGAGATTAAAGTAACTCCTGCTTCCGCACAAGCGATCGCCTGATGGATGCCGAACAGCAGCGTTAAATTGCAGTGAATTCCCTCTTTTTCTAAGATTTCAGCCGCTTTGATGCCTTCCCAAGTGGAGGCAATTTTAATCAAAACGCGATCGCGCTTGATGCCCGCTGCTTCGTACTGAGAGATGAGGTAGCGAGCCTTGGCGATAGTTGCCTCTGTGTCATAGGATAATCTTGCGTCTACCTCCGTGGATACCCGTCCGGGAATAATCTGCAAAATCTTTAAGCCAAAGGAAATTGCCAGGCGATCGACTGCCAATCTCACCACTTCGGAAGCGTCGGCACCCTTGCCGAGTTCCTTCCTTGCCTTTTTGAGCGTCTCATCGACAATGCCTTGATACTGGGGCATTTGTGCGGCAGCGGTGATGAGAGAGGGATTAGTCGTCGCATCGCGAGGCTTAAATGTTTCGATCGCTTGGATATCCCCCGTATCCGCTACTACGATCGTCATTTCCCGCAGTTGTTCGAGTAAATTCCTTGCCATTGGTTTTCTCCGATCGAATTAACTTTGAGAATTTATCATTCATCATTCATCATTCCCCAACATTGTTGGGCGATCGCCCAATCTTCTTCAGTATGAATGACTAACACCCCCACAGTCGAATCTCGTGTTGCTATATTCGCATCTACCGGGCGATTGTCGTTCTTTTCTTTATCTAACTTTAATCCCAAAAACTCGAAGGCTTGACAGGCTTTTTCCCTCACGCTGGCTGCATTTTCTCCCACGCCTGCGGTAAACACTATGGCATCTAAACCGCCAAGGGAGGCAAGCATCGACCCGATACAGGCTCTCAGTCTATGAATATAAATATCAACAGCAAGTTGGGCGCGTTGATTTCCTTGAGCGATCGCGGCTTCTATTGCCCGCCAATCGGACGAAACTCCCGATACGCCCTTTAAACCCGATTCTTGGTTAAGCATTTCATTGATGCGATCAGCATCAAAATCGTATTCCCGCATCAGGTAAATGAGAATTGCCGGATCGATGGAACCGCTGCGACTTCCCATCATCAACCCCTCTAGGGGCGTAAATCCCATCGTGGTATCGATGCTGATGCCGTTTTTAATGGCAGCCAAGGAACAGCCATTCCCCAAATGACAGGTGATGAGTTTTAGCGATTCTAGCGGTTTGCCGAGGAGTTGGGCTGCTCGTCGGGCACAATATTGATGGCTGATGCCGTGAAAACCATAGCGACGAATTCCCCTCTCAAACCACTCGTAGGGAATGGGATAAACGGCTGCTTGAGGTGGCATTTGACCGTGAAAGGCGGTATCGAAAACGGCGACTTGAGGAATATCGCCCAATACCTGGGCGATCGCGTCAATTCCTTCTAAATGCGCGGGGTTGTGTGCGGGTGCTAGCGGGATGAGGTGAGCGATCGCCGCTTTGACGGCTGGCGTGATTCGGGTGGCTTGAGTATAGTCGATTCCACCGTGTACGACGCGATGACCGACGACATCGATTTCTGACAACTGTTCTATGACTTTAGTTTTTCCCCGCACTAGAGTTTCTAGCATTCGTGCGATTCCTTGGGGGCGATCGCTCGATTCTAATTCGATCTCTATTGTCGATCCCTGAGCTTTTACGCTTAAAACGCCTCCATCTGTCGTTGCCGTCCAATCGATACTCGCTTTCCATAAGGGTTCACTTGCTTGCTCTGGCAAGGTTTCTCCTGCGATTTCGTACAAGCTACTTTTGTGAGTGCTAGAACCCGCATTCAAGATTAAAACTTTCATGAGACTGGGGGGTAAATTGGGGCTATCTACTACTAATTTATTTTTATTAACAGCTTTGTTGGCAGGGGACACAATTTAAAACTTCATTTTCTTTAGCTTGGCAAGAGAAAACCAAGAAAGTACTTCGAGATTTAAAGTCAATAAATTCTTAAATTTTTACAGGATTTACTGAGTAAGCGATCGCAATTAAAGAGAACGCGATCGATCTCAACTCAATCCAATATCTTAAATTGCATAAAAATGCAATGGGTAAATTAATTATTAGTTTAATCCAAAACAAACTCAAATAAGATTGAGATTTTTAAACATCCATGCAATTTAAGTTTCTTGTTTTAATTTTTATGATTTTCTGGCATTCAACTGCTAATATAACGATGAGATAATGGGCATTATAATTACCTTTTTCAATCTATGACCAAGGATCGCCAAGCTCGTGCTGCTTTCAAAGAAAGAATCAGAATTTACGAAAATTCTTATCAATTACCCGTTTTATTTAGCCCATTTTTTTTAGAACTGAAGGAAAATATTAAGGCTAGACAAAAATTAGTTCAACAAGGAATTCGGTCGCAATCTCAGTGGTTTGGGTTAGTCAAAACTGAAGAACTGATCGGCTTTGAAGAACGCTTCGGCGAACTAGAAAAGCTAGTTCGAGACTATGATAGTATCATTCATCTTCTAAAAAAATATCAAGAAGCTTATCAACTCTTCTTCGTACAAGTAGTTGACGAACTTAGAGCGTTTGTAGGCAAACAATGTCAAGAATTAGCCGAGGCAGAACGAGAAAGGTTAGAATTAGAGAGAAGCGTTCAAGACAATGAAAATCTTCTCTCCTTCTTAAAAAGCCAAAAGCTACAAATTCTTAGAAGTGCTTTCCTACTCCATCGAGCCGCTCAATTAGTCTTAAGAAAAGTAGAACTGATTGAAAATAGTATCAAAAAACTCGCCCAAGAGCAAGAAACTCAAAGAGCCTTGCTTGAAAAAATGATGGAACGCCTTAAAAACTACGTCAGAGTTTCTCGGCTTCAGCAAAAAATTAATTGGATAGAAGAAAATATTAGAAACTTAGCAGATGTAGCTATCAATTTTGAAGACTATTTAAAAAATTATTTTGGCGCGTTTCAGAACGTAATCGAACAAGTTATTGAGATCGATAATGAGCTTTCTAGCAAGGTTGATGAAATTAGGATTTTAGTTGAGGACATTCGCAATCAAAACTCTAAATCTTTTATTTTAGATGAATCAGAAAGCTTGTCAGAAAGCCTTTTGAATTTCTTGGTCCAAAGCAATATTAAGCAAGAAAAGTTGAGAGAAACCTTTGAAAAAGTTCGAGAAGAAAATTCCATTAATTTAGATCGATTTGACTTACCCGAAGAGGTATTGAAAAAAATCTCTGTAGTAGCTGCTCTCGACTCGATTCAAGGTCGCGTTAATACTCAGCTCATACAGCGAAGTTGGGCTATACTTTGCCTTGTTGTCTCCAAGGAAAGCAATGGCGACTATCAAACGATTCAAGAAGCTATTAATAATGCGCGATCGGGAATGCGAATTCTAGTCCGTCCCGGTTTATATTTAGAAAGCCTTGTCATTGATAAACCATTAGAAATTCTCGGAGATGGAAAAGCTCAAGATATAATAATTCAAAGTCCCGATCGCGATTGCCTTCTTATGCAAACCGACTACGCAGTAGTCCGAAACTTAACATTACAGGGAAGCTCAAGACATCCAGGCGATAAAGATTTTGTAGTAAATATTCCTCAAGGTCAACTAATTGTTGAGGATTGTTATCTTACCTCTGCTTCTTTATCTTGCGTTGCCATTCATGGTGATAAAGCTAACCCTACTATTCGACGTTGTTTTATTTCTTCTGGAAAAGAAAGTGGTATTTCTGTTTACGAGAATGGTCAAGGAATAATAGAAGATTGTAATATCTTTAGCAATGGTTTAGCAGGAGCGATCATTCAAAATGGCGGGAATCCTATTATTCGTCGCTGTAAGATTTTTAAGGGAGATAGCAATGGGATTTTAGTATATGATAGCGGTCAGGGAATTATCGAAGATTGCGAAATATTTAACAATATTAATACGGGAATAGAAATCAGAGAGAATGGTCATCCAATTATTCGCAACTGTAAGATTTATCAAGGAAAAACAAGTGGAATTTTTGTGCATTCCAACGGTCAAGGTATCATAAAAAATTGTGAGATTTTTGGAAATGGTTTACAGGGAATAGCGATTGAAGAAGGCGGCAATCCAGTTATCTATCAATGTAAAATCTATCAGGAAAAAGAATCTGGAATTCTGATTTATCAAAATGGTAAAGGAATCGTAAAAGATTGTGAGATTTTTGATAATTTCCACACGGGAGTCGAAATTAGAGAAGGAAGCAATCCGTTTATCCATCAATGTAGGATTTACCACAATCACAACTGCGGCATTGTAGTTACCAAAAATGGAAAAGGAATAGTCAAGGGTTGCGATATTTTTGACAATACTTATGCCGGAATAGCAGTAACAGAGGGAAGCAATCCATTGATTCGCAAATGTAAAATTCACCGGAGCGGAAAATATGGCGTTCTCTGTGAGAAAAATAGTAAAGGAATGGTAAAAGATTGTGAAATTTTTGACAATACTTGTGCTGAAATAAAAATTAGAGAGGGTAGTAACCCATCGATTCAGCAGAGTCAGAGCGAATCGCTAAAAGAAAAGAAACTTCCAATTTCATCTCAATTTCATACAACGATAGATGAGATGATGGGAAAATTTATCTACAAAGATAGTTTATGAAAAGACGGGCTTTAGAAGAATAGAGAGCGTCATTATCGGGAAGATATAAAATGTAGTGTCTAGAGCGCTATAACGAAAGAAAAACCAGAGAAAAGACCGATGAGTTCTCAAAATTCTACCGATTCGGAAGCGATTATTGTCGCTGAAGGCGTTGAAAAGTGGTACGACAATAGTTTTCACGTTCTCCAAGGAGTCAGTCTCAGCGTCAACAAACAAGAAGTTGTTGTAATGATGGGACCTTCGGGTTCGGGAAAATCAACATTTATTCGCACGTTTAATGCCCTAGAACCCTATCAGAAAGGAAGTATCGTCATCGATGGCATAAAACTTTCTCACGACCTGAAAAATATCGATGCGATTCGTCGGGAAGTGGGAATGGTTTTTCAACAATTTAATCTTTTTCCTCATCTCACAGTACTCGATAATGTAACGCTAGCCCCCATTTGGGTGCGCCGTTGGAAGAAGCAGAAAGCAGAAGAAGTGGCAATGCAGCTACTCGAGAGAGTAGGAATTTTAGAACAGGCGCACAAGTATCCGGGACAACTGTCGGGGGGTCAGCAACAACGAGTTGCGATCGCGCGCGCTTTAGCAATGCAGCCCAAGATTATGCTATTCGACGAACCCACCTCAGCGCTAGACCCAGAAATGGTTCGGGAAGTCCTAGATGTGATGCGCACCCTAGCTAATTCCGGAATGACTATGGTTTGCGTGACTCATGAAGTCGGTTTTGCCCGCGAAGTCGCCGATCGCGTCGTATTTATGGATAGCGGTAAGATCGTAGAAATCGCCCCGCCTGACGAATTTTTTAACCATCCTAAAGAAGAACGAACCCAAAGATTTCTCTCGCAAATTTTGTAAAGGTTTGAGAGATGATTGATAAAGTAAATATTAAGAAGTCAAATGGCAGATAAACTTCAACTGCATCAATAACAATTCCGTACCAACTTGCTCTTGATTCCAACAGATAATCTTTCGGTTGCTGACCCCACCAAAGGACTGGCAGCATAACCACTTCTTATCTTTTTACTCCAAATCCTCTCAATCCCTCTGGTTGGCCCATCTCGACAGTAACATTTTGAACGACAGCAGCCGACGGTCCCCGACGGCACCAGCGAATCATTTCTTGGACTGCCGCTTTTTCTCCTTCAAAAACAGCTTCCACTCTACCATCGCTCAGATTGCGCACCCAGCCATTAAGTCCTAATTTTTCTGCCCGATCTACGGTTGAGTAGCGATACCCAACCCCTTGAACGAGTCCAGAAACCCAAACATGGGCGCGGATTATCTTCTCCGACATCGGCTAGAATCCTAGTTTTTCCAAAACGGGTTTGGTCGAGACGACGTGGCGATTGAGTCCTAGTTTCTCAGGTTCGATGCCCACTGCTAAAGCCACTAGCTGCGGCAAGTGCAACACTGGCAAACCCAATTTTTTTCCAATGACCTTTTCAACCTCTGGCTGTCGGGAATCGAGATTGAGATGGCATAGAGGACAAGGAGTTACCATGCAATCTGCACCCGCTTCAATCGCTTCTTGAATGTGCGCTCCCGCCATTTTAAAGGCTTGGGTGGTAGCGTAACTAGAAAGGGGCCAACCGCAACACTGAGTCCGTCCTCGGTAGTAAATCGGATTTGCTCCTAGAGTACGGAAGACATTTTCCATCGACTCTGGTTGAAAGGGATTATCGAAGGGAATGGATTTCTGCGCCCGCAACAAATAACAGCCATAAAACGCCGCGCAATTAAGCCCGCTCAACTTTTTGGTCACCCTTTCCTGTAGCCGTTCGAGTCCATAATCGCCCACCAACGCCCAAAGTAGGTGTTTGACTTGGCTGGTTCCTCGGTAGGGAGAACAATGTTCTTTTGCCAAAAACTCGTTGACTTGTTCGAGGTAGGCGGGGTTATTCTCCTTCGCTTCCTTGAGGCGTTCGTCTACGTGACCGATAACTCCTTGGCAGGTGCTGCAATGGGTGAGCAGGGGAAGATTGAGGGATTCGGCTAGGGCAATGTTGCGAGCGTTAACGGTATCTTCTAGAAGCTGAGAGTCTTCTTTGTAGGTTCCAGAACCGCAACAAGCCGCTTTTTTGAGTTCGACCAATTCAATTCCAAGTGCTTGTGTCAAAACAGCTGTGGACATATACAGCTCGCGGCAAGCTCCCTGGGCAACACAGCCAGGAAAATAAGCATATCGAAGCATATTTTAAGGACCCTAACAATAATTTTTGCGATCGCGTCAAACGACTACTTCTATTTTGAGCCTTTAATTCTGGTAAATGCTGAGTAACTCAGAAAAAATTTATTAATTGAAGAGAACTTTAGTGCGATCGTTAAGGCTGTTACTCGTGAGTGTATCCTTTTGAGTGGCAGGGGCTTGATAATTCGTAATTAAAGAAGAAGAGTCGCGAGCGAGATGCTCGCGCTACACTATTATGACTGATTAATCGGCTCCGCTCTAACAAAAAGGTGTAAGGTGGGCACTTTAGTCCTGATGAACTGATGAAAAGTACCCACTCTACCGCTAACACTTTCAAAAAATTGACTTAAAGCGCTAACAAGCTATCCTCTTCATCTTGTGAGTAAGTCTCTTGCAGCAACCCCATTAATAGGGTCGCAGGACGCTGACCGTAGGGCCAAGCAAAAGCGTGACGAAAGGCTGCATCCTGACAAGCTTGTAATTGTTTGAAATCGATTACGTCTTGCGTGAGCAGATTTTCGTACTCGAATGGCAAACGCACGTTATGCAACCCAGCGTTGTCGGTACATATGGCAATATCTACCCCTGCTTCAAAACAGCGATCGAAGACGACTTTGAGTTCGTATAAACTGTCTAAAGTCCCCGTTTTCAGATAGGTCGTCGGGCAGATTTCCAGACATTGATTACACCGAGCAATTTCTTTTAATAACTCTGGATATAGTAAGGGAATTTGAATGCCGTGTCCGATTCGCATTAAATAGGGAAGCAGTTCGGGATAGCAGCCATCGGTTGTTTCATAAAGATGGCCCGTGGTGTTGAGACCGAGCGATCGCGCGTACTCATACAATCCGACAAATTCGTCTAATCTTTGGGCATAGTGAGCATCTCCGCCTGCCACGTCAATCGCGCAGACATAATCTCTCATGTCGGCTGCTAGATCGACGATTGCTTTATTGACCTCATAGGGTAGCCGCGAGTGCATGCAGAGAATCTGACTGGTAACAATGGGATACTCTTTTACCTGACTTGCCTTCCCGACAATCTCAACAATGGTTTGCATTTGTTCGATGCGCTCAAATTGGCTGAATTTCTCGGAAGTGCGCAGATAAGGAGTATAACGCAATTCTAGATACGCCAAATTCTCAAAGATATAGGCTCCCCGAATCAGGCGATAGATAAAGTAAGGCAGAGTTTGTTCGGTTTGAACGCTTTCTACTAGAGTATGCAATTCTAAATACTCATCTAGAGTATTGCGTTCGCGGGTGTAAAATTCTTCAAACTCTCGATATTGGGGAAATCGCTGTGCTAGGTCGGGACTATGGCGTTGAAAATATCGCCAGAGAATGCGCGGAACGACAGATCCCCCCAAATGACGGTGTAGATCGGCATATAGAGCCACAGAAACCTCCCTCTGTTATTGATTCAATCTCAGCTAATGGTTTCAATAGATGGGAACTGCAAAAATTGACTTTGAAACCAGTACTTTGGCGATCGCAGAAACTTCCGAGTCATAACCCGGAACCAGGATCTTGAGTACTAAACATCCAGATTTATTAAATCTTAACAAGAATTTGGCGATCGCTAAGAGTGAGATTAAAAGAAGCCAGCACTGGCAATTGCCAGTGCTGGCTTCTATCTTTATTTTCCAATTATTCTTCTACGGCACTGCTTTTCCTGAGCAAGACTTCCCCAGCAATCAAGCGCTTGGCTGCATCTAGCAAAACTTCTTCAATATAAGGCTTGACAAAATATCCTTTAGCACCTTTCTCGGCAGCTATGTTTTGCATTTTTTGGGCGCCGCGAGACGTGATCATTGCCATGGGGATAGCAGAGAGCTTTTCGTCTTCCTGAAGGCGCGATAGCAGTTCCAAGCCATTCATCCTCGGCATTTCGATATCGCACAAAATCAGGTCGCAAGACAAACCCCCGCGAAGTTTTTCCCACGCTTCCTGACCGTCGCGGGCGGGTTCGACTCGGTATCCAGCTTTATTAAAGGTCATTGAGAGCATCTCGCGCACCATTACCGAATCGTCCACAATCAAGACTAAATTTTCAGATTTAGCAGGACGAGTCTCTACGGTCGAAAGTCCGGGCGAAAAAACTTCTGCCTCAGAGAAATCGTCCACTGCTGGATTGCTTGCCCTGGAGGTTTTAGTACTGCCGGGGAGCAAAACTTCTCCTTTGAGCATTCTGGCTGCTGCATCGAGCAAGTCTTTTTCGGTGTAAGGTTTGGTAAAGTAGCCGCTAGCTCCCAATTTGGCTGCCACCGTTCGATGTCGCTGAGCGCCGCGAGAGGTGAGCAGGGCAATAGGAATCTCTGAGAGTCTCGCATCTTGCTGGAGGTGAGACAGTAGCTCCAAGCCGTTCATTCTCGGCATTTCGATATCGCAGAAGACGATATCGCAAGGCAAACCGGATTGCAGTTTTTCTAGAGCTTCCTGACCGTCGCGGGCTTGCTCTACCCGATAGCCGGCTTTACTGAAGCTGAGCGATAGTAACTGGCGAACGGTAATCGAGTCGTCCACGATGAGTACGGTGGGTTCGCTTCTGACGTCTTCTTCTTCCTGAATCGGGACGTAGGTTTTCTTCCACAGACTGCCGCTGCTGTCTGTCCGCATCCGTCCTTGAGCGATTTCGATCAGTTCGAGAACGTCGCCGATGGGCATGACGCTTCCATCCCCCAATACGGTAGCTCCAGCGATGCCAGCGGGTTTGGGAATAGGACCTTCGATTTGTTTAATAACGATTTCTTGCTCTCCGATGGTCCGATCGATTTGCAGGGCTAGCAAGTTACCTGCGCTGCGAAGCACGACAATCGAAATCAGCTCTTCTGGCGGCTTGTTGGCGTAGGAAGCTCGGCGACTGACTTGACGATTGTAATTGAGCAGCTCGCTCAGGCGATAGATCGGCAGTTCCATCTCGCGCCAGCGAATGCATTTGCGTCCTTCTTCATCTGCAAACAGCTCGCTGGGCGAGTAATCTTTTGTGTCTTCTATCCCATCGATGGGGAAGGCAATTCGCGATCGCTCGCTCTCACAACACAGTGCCTTACAAATACTCAGCGTCAATGGCAAGCGAATGGTAAAGGTAGTTCCCTTGCCGATGGCAGAGTCAATGCTGACGGTTCCGCGAATTTCGCTGAGGCTGGTGTAAACCACGTCTAGACCGACACCTCTGCCCGCAAAGTCATCGGCTTTGTCTTTGGTACTAAAGCCGGGGTGGAAGAGAAAATCGTAGACTTCTTGCTTAGATAAAGTTCTCGCCTGCGCCTGGGTAATCAGACCTTTTTCAATCGCTTTGAATTTGACTCTTTCTGGATTGATGCCCGCGCCGTCGTCGGAGACGGTGATTACGGTTTGGTTTCCTTGAATGAAGGCGCGAACGGTGACGCGACCTTCGGGGGGTTTGCCATTTTTGAGCCGTTCTTCTGGGGTTTCGATCCCGTGGGCGATCGCGTTATTGACCAGGTGCGTCATCGGGTTATACAGTTGCTCGAGGATCATCTTATCGATCAAGACATCCTTGCCCTCGACGTATAACTTCGCCTGTTTATTAAGCCGCATGGAAACTTCCCGAATGGCACGAGGCAAGCGATCTGCCGTTTGAGCAAAGGGCACCATTCTGGATTTGGTCATTCCTTCTTGCAGTTGGGTCGTGACTTGCCGCAGCGTTCGCGTTACTTGGTCGGTATCGTCTACGAGAAACTGAATGTCCGAGGTGGATTCTCTGATGCGGACGATTAGCTCGATCATCTCCTGCGAGAGGAGGTGGAAGCCCGTGAAACGATCGATCTCCAGTGCATCTAACTCGCGCTCGATTGGGTAGCTCGCGTTGCCGCTAGACGCATCTGCGTTAGCGGTTGGGAGGGCGTTAGATTCTGAGCCGGCAAAGGAGTTATTTTGATTGCGGCTGGCCAGCAGAGCGCCCTCTAGGAGAGTTCGCTCGTAAAGATCGTGCATTCTCGCGCCCATCTCGCTCAGCGTCTGCACCTGATTGAGCAAATTATCCAAAGATTGCCGCAAGCGTTCCTGGTCGTCTTCTAGGGCGTTTCGTTTGACAACCAATTCCCCGATGAGGTTGCTGAGATTGTCCAGTTGCTTGACGGGCACCCGCATGGTCTGATCGAAGAGTTTTGCCTTGGGTACGCGGGTGCGGGCTTGTAGGCGCGGGGCTATGCTAGCCGGTTGAGCCGCAGAGGATGAGCTTATCGTTCCCTCTGCTTTTTCTAGCAGTTTTTCTAAATCTTGGAATTCATCGTCCGAGCTATTGTTCTTGTTGCTTGCCAAAGGAACGTTCATAGCAGCCGGAGAATCGCCGAGTAGCGCTTCTAAATCCTCAAAAATATTTGGTTCTGGGGTTCTGCTAGCAGGCGCAGTCGTCGGTTCTTCTAGCATTGCTGCTAAGTCATCAAGATCGGATTCGCCAAACGCTAGCAATTCTTCCTCCGTAACTGGCGTTGGTGCGGGTATGGCAGGCGAATTCCAAGCGGTCGGAGAGTAAGCTTCTTCGAGATCGTCTCCAGCCAATAACTGCTTAAGTTCGTCCCAATCGCTCGATTGCGGAGTTGTGCTTGTTCCATCGGCGACATTGCCGTCGGCGGCTTCTTCGAAAAGGAAGGTGGCTAGCTCGTCGTCTAAGGAAGCCGCCTCGGCGATTGGTTGGGCGGAACTTCCGTCGAAGGATTCTTCGGAAAGGAAAGTAGCTAGCTCGTCGTCTAGAAAATCCGATGCAGAAGTTGTTGTATTTTCCTGACTCTGAATTTCTGTATCGGAGAAGTCAAGCCATCGATCGCGCTCTGGCAAAGACGAGCGATCTTCTTTCCAGGACAAGTCTTCGCTAAAGATCTCGCTGATTTCATCGTCCGATGGCAGCTCTGAGAAAGTGATTCGGTCTGGGAGGTTGTCCGATAGCATGCCAGAATCAGTTGAGTCTGTTGAGAAATCTTCATTAAACAAACTCCCAAACTCATCAAAGCTGTCGTTGGCAGATGCTGAAGTCGGGCTATCTTCTAAGTTGTCGAGAAGTTCGGCAATTTCTCGATCGCCTAGAAAGTTGTCAGCTCGATCGTTTTGTTTTGGGTCGCGGCTCATAGGTCTTTGTCCTGGCAAGTTGGCTGAAGGTCAACTAATAGTAAAAGATGAATAAGATGTAAAGATTTCGTTTACTTGTTTTTGTATAGTTTGGATTATTGGTTCGGCAAAAGCTCGATGGAAAGCGTCGCGGTTAGCGATCGCGAGTTTAATTTTTTTGAATCCTAATAACTTAATGCGATCGGACGGTTTGGCCTTTTTCCCCATCTGCCGAGCGATGGACAGAGGATAGCCATTGTCGCCCCGATAGCTGGCGCTGGCTGAAAAACTTGCAGAAGCCAATTTTCCCTCCAAGCTTGAGATTTTGGCTCGACGATAGAGCTAAAAATGTTACGGTTAGGGAAGTCTTCGCGTTTCACTCCTTAATATACTCTTGCCTTTGACAGTTATCTACTATCTACAGTCAATGTACCCAATATTTGTCTCAGAAATACAATCTTGAATATATTTCTAGTACATTTTGGCAACTAATTTCATGAAAAAAGAGTCAGGAGCATGGAGTTTTTTCGATCATTCTTCGACGCGATAGCCAAATTCTGCCAGTTGTAAGCGGGATTGCCGCCATTTGGGTTCTACTTTAACAAATAGTTTTAGGTAAACATCGCCTGCAATTAACTTTTGGATTTGCTCGCGGGCAGCGACTCCTATTGCCTTGAGCATAGCGCCACCCTTGCCGATTAAAATTCCTTTTTGAGATTCTCGTTCGACATTGATAGCTGCGAGAACGCGGGTAATTTTTGGCGTTTCTTCGACTTGTTCGATAACGACGGCAACTGAGTGAGGAACTTCTTGGCGAGTTAGCAGCAAAATTTGCTCGCGAATCAATTCTCCCATGATGAAGCGTTCGGGGCGATCGGTAATTAAATCGGGCGGATAATAGTAAGGCCCGGGTTCTAAACAATCGACTAAGAGAGTTTGCAGCGTTTCTAGTCCTGCCCCCGTCAGTGCAGAAAATTTAGCGATTTTCCAGTTGTGGGGTTCGGCAAGGCACGTGTAACTCTCATCGATCGCTCGATAATCTGAAGGTTGTAAGTCGGCTTTGTTGAGTCCTAAAATGACTGACGTTTTCGTTTTTTCTAGTAGTTCGACGATGTAGCGATCGCCGCCTCCCGCCTCGACGGAACTATCTACGACAAATAGTACGACATCAACAGAATTAATGGCATTGATAGCATTTTTGACGAGGACTTTTCCGAGTTCGTGATGGGGTTTATGGATTCCGGGGGTATCGACAAAAATAATTTGCGCTTTCTCGGTGGTGAGAATTCCCTGAAGGCGATTGCGAGTCGTTTGCGCGACGGGCGAAACAATGGCAACTTTGTGCCCGACTAGGTGATTCATTAGAGTCGATTTGCCCACGTTGGGACGACCGATGATGCCGACAAATCCAGATTTAAATCCCGGCGGCGGCGTTGGAATGGCTAAAGGGGTTGATTGTTGGTCAAATTCTTCAGAATTCATAATTCAAAGTTCAGAATTCCTAAAACGTATTCGCCTTGATTGACCGATTGATTGGTGGAAATATCGAAGACTAATCCATCGGTTTCTGCGCAAATATCGATCGCGGTTGGCAGGTCTCCACTTTTATTAAAACTTAAGAGTTGATAGAGGCGATCGCCTGCTTTAACAGAAGTTTTTAAGGGAACCCTTTTTTGAATCATGCCTCCTGCGATCGCGTAATAATTTTTAATTCGATCTCTTCTAACTAATTGAATCTCAGTCGAGGCTGGATAGTTAACGGAGTACTCTGCTAGAGTCAGAATCCCTTTGTAGGCAAGGTAGTTTTTAATTCCCCTTACCCCCACTTCAACAGATTCTGGATTCATTTGCATTCCCGAACCGAGTTCTAACGTCCATG
The DNA here is from genome assembly GCF_001904635.1 of Hydrococcus rivularis NIES-593. GTDB lineage: Bacteria > Cyanobacteriota > Cyanobacteriia > Cyanobacteriales > Microcystaceae > Hydrococcus > Hydrococcus rivularis. The sequence goes on along the minus strand of NZ_MRCB01000026.1, from coordinate 31,282 downwards.
CTTCTAAATCAAATTTAATCGCTTTTCCCAATTTTGTCAGTTGTTTTTCTAAAGCCAACCAAGGTTTCATAAACGCTTCATCAAAAGCATTTCCGTCGTATTCAGTCATTAAGATGCCGTATTCTAAGAGAAAATATTTGGCACTTTCTTCTCGTCCGTGAAAACAGTATAAGTAATCAATTCCCTGGTTGCTCGAACTATGAATGTCGATAACAAAGTCAGCGTCCAAGCACAAAGATTGTAATTGATATCGATATCGATCTCTGTAGGGAACGCTACTGGGTTTTTGGATTCGCTCTAATTGTTTGGCAAAAGCAGCTTTTTGTTTCTCTAAAAAATTTTTTCTGACTTCTTTGATGCCCAGATTTTTTTGCGTTTTTACAAAAGTTGCTAAATCTTCACAGTCTTTTTCATAATCCCAGAAAATGCGATTCCAATCTCTGCCATCGTAACTATTAAATCTTCCAGATGAAAAAAAGTGACTTCTTTGATTCGTTCCCAAAGGATTGCAGACAGGAACCAACCAAATTTCTCCAGTTATTCGATCTTCATCTAGCTCTCTCAAAAATTCAATAAGTTGATGAATCACTGCATTGCCAACAATTTCAGATCCATGGAGATTGGATTGTATATAAACTTTTTTCCCCGGCTGTTTGCCAATAAATTTATAAACTTGAATAGATAAATTATCGCCCGAAGCGAGTTGCAGCAAATCGATTTGAGAAGTAATAGGAATCATGCTCAAAAGAAAGAAGTAAAATTAAATGCAATTTTTTTTGAGGGGCGAGCCAGCACCGATATAATAAAAACTATTGTAAGATCGATAGTTACTTAAATAATTATCAATAACTATTATTTAATTTCGTAAATAGTTGAGAAGACTTAAGTATAAAGAAAATGGCTTCTCCACTCAGCCTACTGTCTTTATCGACACTTTTTTCTATTTTCCTTCACTTCGATCGGCGATCGCGTCTTCGGAATACCAGAATCATTAGCGCAGCAAAACATTAGAGTCAATACCGTTCGATCGTTGCCAGTACTTGGCGATGATTTCTACTAATCGATGCTGTTATTTCCAGAGAATTTCGGGGAATCCTAAGTTTGTAGCTTCCCTCTTCCCTAGTAAATTATAGGATTCAAATGCAAATGAAGTTTGACAGCGCTTCTCTGGCAGCGCGAGATTATACGCTGATTATCGATAAAAGCGGCAGTATGTCTACTGTAGAGCAAGCGGGAGGTCAAACGCGATGGGAGGCAGTTCGAGAATCTACTTTAGCTTTAGCGAGAAAATGCGAGCAGTTCGATGCCGATGGGATGACAGTTTATGTGTTTTCTAGTCGATTCAAACGCTACGATAACGTAACATCGAGCGACGTAGAACGAATTTTTCAAGAAAATGAGCCAAGCGGCGGTACTAACTTGGTAGCTGTCCTGCAAGATGCAATTAATAACTACTTTCAGCGCAAGGCAACGGGGAAAACAAAACCGTTAGGAGAGATATTTTTAGTCGTTAGCGATGGCGAACCCGACGATCGCATTGCAGTCAGCGAAGTAATTCTCAATGCCACTCGCAAGATGGATCGAGATGAAGAACTCGGTATCTCTTTGATTCAAGTAGGTTGCGATCCTGGAGTCGCTAAATATCTCAAGTCATTGGACGATCTCCTGCAAGGATTGGGAGCAAAATTTGATATTGTCGATACCGTCAGCTTTGATGAAATGGAAAATCTGACGCTGACAGAAGTTTTAATGAACGCGATCGCTGATTGAAGTGAGTGAGTATAGAGTTTATTTGCGCGACAGTTTTGCCCAGATCGCGCTTGGTTTGCCAAGGGCATGAATGCCAAGAAGACTGGCAAATACGCAATACGCGCAAATAGCAGCGATCGCCTCAGGGAGAAAATCTAGCTTGATTTTTTGTAGAATGGCAAATACGGCTAGCATCAACAAACCGAGCAGAAGCGGACGGCGCGAGATCTGCCACGGTCGCAGCGAAAAAAGACGATGATTTGTCGCCCAGACATATTGACCGCAAGCAAGGACTTGCATCAAGAGTAAGGAAAGAGCTGCACCGAGTAACTGATACTGAGAAATTAGCATTATGCTAGCAAAACCGCCCGCGATTGTCGTCACGATTACCTCGCGCAAGTTAACCCGTTCGCATCCATTAGCGACCAACGAATAGCTTAAGGGTCGAATAATCCCAGAGGCAATCAACCCGAAAGAAACGATATTTAGCGCTATAGTTGCTTCGAGAAAGCTAGCGTTTCCGTAAAGAAAAACGAGTAAATTTCCGCCAACAAATAAAAGTCCGACAATCAAGGGAAACGCCACGCCTAATAAAATTTCCACCAGACCTTCAACCAATTGACGCTGTTTTTGTTGACCCGATGCAACCGTCTGCGACATTCTTGGAAAAGCGCTCGTGACAATACTTTGGGAAATAATTTCAAACGGTTGCATCAATTGTATAACACCGCCATACAGACCGACGACCACTTCCCCGCCCAGAAGCGACAAAATAAACGTCAGCATTCTTTCTCTAAAAACCGCGATTCCTTCGATCGCTAAAAATACGCGGACCGCATTGCAAGTCTTCCAGATGAAGTTCCAATCAATTCGCCACTGAAGTTTGACCGTTCGTGCGAGCAAGCCCCATTGCAGGATGAGGATAGCTGCTTCCGAGAAGACCATAATTGCTGCAATGGCGTTAATATCGTAGTCTAGCCTCATTGCCCAAATTGCAGCTAGTACTCGCAAAATATAAACTGGCACCGTACTAAATGCAATAAGGTGCATCCTTTCCTGTGCTTGAAATATAGCTTCTGTAATATTGGAGAGCGAAAAGGGAGCGATCGCCGCTCCGAGAATATAACAAACCATTGCTGTATCTGACTTGTAGGGAAGAGCGCAAACGACGAGAACCAGCAGCCCATAGGCAACGAGACTAAAAAAAAGCTGCAATAAAGTGCCACTGGTCAAATAAATAGGCGTTTCTTGGGGATAGCGCGATAGTTCTCGCGTAAACAGGGTTTTAAACCCTTGCGAAGCCAGGGACATAAAGAAAAAATAGTAGCTGAAGGCTAGCGTATACTGCCCCAACTGATAGGGACCCAACAAACGCGCGATAAAGGCAAATAAGACAAAAGTCGTGATGCTTTGTGCCAAGCGATTGGATACTATGGCGAGCGAATTACTAAAGAATTTTCTTTTTCCCATTATCAAAGAGAGCAGCGAAGCTAAACTTTGTTTGATTAAAAGGGAAAATGAAAGAAAAATAAAGTATTGGGCTTGTCATTAGAGTTGACTGACACATAGAGAAATGACTGCGCAGCCTCTCAAACTTCCCATTGCGGATCGCTTGCCAAAAGTTTCGTTGCCGCTTCCTTCGAGAGCGGTTTTGAGAAGAAATATCCCTGTCCGTATTCGCAATTTAAGGATTGAAGCGCCCTAACTTGATGGGCGGTTTCTATTCCTTCGGCGATTACGTCCAACTCTAAATTGTGACCGAGCATAACGATCGTACGAACGATTTGAGCGTACTTATGACTTTCCCGCTCCTCATTGAGACGATTGACAAAAGACCGATCGATTTTTAGGGTATCGATGGGAAAGGTATGCAGATTGCTTAGAGATGAATATCCCGTGCCAAAATCATCCAAACTCAATCTGAGTCCGAGTGCTTTTAGCCGCCCAAGCAGCGCCAGTCCTTCTTCAAAATCGTTCATCATCAGACTTTCGGTAATTTCTAACTTCAAGCAATCGCGATCGATGGGAACGTCCGCTAAAATCGTCTCAATTTGTTCGACTAAATCGACTTGAGAAAACTGTCGGCGAGAAAGATTGACGCTCATGATTAAAGAAGAATGTTGGGGAAATTGCTCCCGCCAGCAATTCATCTGAAGGCAAGCTTCTCGTAAAATCCACTGACCGATGGGAATAATCAACCCGCTTTCTTCGGCGACTGGCACGAACAGTCCGGGAGATACAAAACCTCGCTGAGGAGACTGCCAGCGAATTAGGGCTTCAAAACCGCTAATTTTGAGCGTTTTAAGCGAGACGATCGGTTGATAGTAGAGCTGAAACTCCCGACGGGCGAGCGCTCTCCTCATCTCGGTTTCTAATTGCCAGCGCGTCTCTGCCTGAGCGCGCATTCCAGCAGCAAAGATCTGATGACGAGCTTGACCTAATTCTTTTGCCTGATACATGGCAATATCGGCTTCTCGTAACAGTTCTTCGGCATCGAAATCGCTACCCGTCCGGTTGTAGGCAATGCCGATGCTGACGGTGGTATAAATATCCTGTCCTTGCCATTGAAAGGGATGGGTTAGTTCTTTTTGCAGGCGGTCGGCGAGTTGCGTTGCTTCATGTTCGTCGTCGATCGCGCTCAAATAAATGGCAAATTCGTCTCCGCCGACGCGAGCGAGTTGTTGTCCTTTGCCATCGAGCTGTTTTTGCAGTCGCTTGGCTGTATTGCGCAATAGCCAATCGCCAGCTTCTCTTCCTAAACCGTCGTTGATTCGCTTGAAGCGATCGAGATCGAGAAAGAGAATCGCGATCGTGGCATTCTGATACCTTTTCTGACGGTTAATTTGCTGAAGCTGTTGGAGAAAGGCGCGACGATTGTGCAAACCCGTTAGAGCATCGCGAGAGTTGCTGTAGAAAAGTTGATAGGCGAGTACGCTAGCACTGGCCGCAATGGCTGCGATCGCGGGGGGAACGACTGGAATCCAGCCCGATTGAACGAAGGCAAGATAGCCAATGACCCACAATCCGCCTGTAGAGATTGCGACAGCTGCGCCAAGATGAAGGGGGTGGTGCAATCGCAAGCCCAAAAGTCCTCCTACTAATGACCAGAGCCAGATCCACAGCCATTCTCCCCACTGTGCCCAGAACCAAAACTGGCGTTGATTGTCTAGCACGGTAGCGAGAATTTGACTGACCATTTGCGCGTGGATAACTACCCCCGGCATGAAGTTGTTATTTCTTGCTCCGGTGCTATAGGGGGTAGCGAATTGGTTTTTACCACTCGGCGCTACCGTCCCGACGAGAACGACCTTATTCTCGATCCAAGTGGGATCTACCTTGTTGTTGAGGACATCGGTTAGCGTGACTTGTCGCACGGCTTGCTTAGCCGAACGGTATTTGAGCAAGATTTGCCAACCCGATACCTCGGCGGCAGGCATCTGATATCCGCCAGAATTCTCTCGCAGGCGAGGCAAGGATGTTTTGCCTATTTGCAGCGCTTCGGGCGTGGCTCTAAAGCTTAAATGGCCATCTTTGAGATAGTTTAGGCTTAGCTGCAAGGCAAATGAGTAGAATTTCTCTTGGTTTGATTCGGCATACATTAAATTACGGCGCAACACGTTATCGCTATCGAGAACGAAGTTGCTAAAACCAACGCGATCGCGACTAACCCCAGGAGGAGACGAAATCCTTTGACCGTCCCCGTCTTCTAGTTTGGTGACGACAATAACGTTATTGGCTTTTAGTTCCTCAAGGAGTTTCTCGTGACCGGGCGGGTAGGAGATGTCGCGGTAGATATCGAGACCGATCGCTTTCGGTCGCTCTTTTTGCAGCGCACTCAGGAGTCGCGCAATTATTCGATCCGACAGCGGTCTTCTGTTCTGGGAGCGAAGGTCGTCTTCGGTAATACCCACGACTAAAAGGCGTGGGTCGGGAGGCAATGGCGGCGATAGCTGCATCATCGCGTCGAACGCGACCAGTTCCGTTCTTTGCAGGATGCCGGCTTGCCTGATTCCTATGACTAAACCCGCGATCGATAAACTTGCCAATAGCGCAGAGGAAATGGGAATGACAGACGAACTGGCGAGTTTACGAGCGTTTCGCCGAGACTTTTCAGCAGTAGATAGCAAAAAATGAATTGTCCGAAAGAGTTTAGCTATCACAAATTTAAGTTATAAAATACAAATCCAAAAAACTTTATTTATAAAGATTATAAGTTCATGAAAATGCAAATTAAATGAGTAAATAGAAAATGAGCGAGGAAGGAAACGAGATTGAAATGAATTTATGCAAGCAAGTAATCGATTAAATCGACCTCTTTTATCAAGCATTAAATACATACATAACTAGATTAATAGATGAGGTAACTCGAATATGTTAAGGCGGATGCACCTCAACAAATTTCTCCACTGGTTCGTTGATGAGGCTGTCTGTAAACCAGCCTAGAGGCTCGGAGTAGCTAAGCGAACAGCTTAGCTACTATGCTTCAGGGCTGCTGAAAACTCCCAGCGCGTAAACGGCGGAGAGTAGTTTACATTTCCCTATGTGTCGAGATCGGGGGGAGAAAAAGCTTGATTTTTCGTAGCCACGAGACAAAATATGAAACTTTAATATTTGCTATACAGTCAATAACCTCTAAAATCAGAGTTTTTTGATAATAGCAAAAAATATATTATGCTGTTTTCATGATTAGAACAGCCGACGGTCAAGTTAATTTAAAGGCGCTGGAGGAGCTACTGCAAAAACGTCTGAACTCAGAGTCTTCAGCTAACCCTCCCCTACAGATTCACTGCGTCCTGAGGGAGGAAACCCCCATCGTTCTTATTCGCTGCCCGGAGTCCATTATTCCCTATCCCAAGCAAATTTTTTCGCTGCTAAGACAAGCTCTGCAAGAGGAACAAATCTGGGAAAATTCCCCCATCTCGATGTATCTGATCTGGCAAGACCAAGAACGATCTGATATTTTTAATCATTGGCTAGCCGATTGGCAACCGAGAAAGGCAATTGGCGATCGCGACGAGTCTTCTTTGGAGTCGAAGGACTCGCAAAAAAGAGAAACGAGAAGAAAATCTGGGTTGCTAGCAGGAATTGGCATCGGGATCGCTTTGCTGCTTGGCGGTTGGTATGCCTTGACTCGTCCTTGCGCGATCGGCGACTGTCCGGCAATCGATCGCGCGGCTTTGAGTGAGGTCAAGCTTTCCGCCTCAAACCAAGATCTCTTAGAGGCGCGACAGCAATTGGAACGAACCATCGAAACATTACAAGCAATTCCTGGGTGGTCGAAGCATCGCACGCAAGCAGAAATATTGCTGGCAGATTACCACAAACAATGGGAAAGTTTGACGAAAATTACAGCAGCGATCGCGACAATAGAGCAAGCCACTTCTCTAGCACAAAATTTTTCTTACCCTAACTGGGAAGAAATCCGACAGCTTTGCCAAAAAGCAATCGCCTCCCTGCAACAAGTGCCGCCAGAGAGTCAATGGTACGCGATCGCGCAAGCCAGAAAGCGAGATTATCACAAAAAACTCGCCGGAATCGAACAGAGACAGCAAGCACAATCCCTAGCTAATACCAGTTTGAGAATGGCTCAAGAAACTGCAAAATTGGCGCGAATACGTCAAAAAAACGCTCAATCCCCAACAGACTGGCAGCTAGTTCTCGCCACTTGGCAAACCTCAATACGGAATCTGCGAGAAATTTCTCCCCAAACCAACACCTATCAACAGGCACAAAGACTTCTAGCTATTTATACCCCGCAACTGATAGCAGTCCAAACCCGCTACAAGCAGGAGCAGTCTGCGGCGAGTTCCTATCAAAAAGCAATAGAACAAGCCAAACTGGCGACAGACGCCGAAGCGAATGCTCGTTGGTCGGCTGCCGCATCCAACTGGCGCAGTGCTCTAATTTACATTAAACAAGTTCCGCGCAATACCTTTCAATATCGCCAAGCCGAACCCTTAATTGCTATCTATACCCTAGCGTTCGATCGCGCGGCTCGCCTCCAACAAACCAATAGCATTCTCCAGCAAATTTGCCAGCCCGACAACGAGATCTGTAACTGGGCAATCGCCGATAGCGCTATCAAAATTAACCTAACTTCTAGCTACATACAGAGAGTCCGGGAGACGGCGATTCAGGCACAAGCTAGCGCCAGTTGGCAAGTGCAAGTCGAGTTGCTCGATCGCATTGCCACCCTAGAGAAAAGTTTACAAAGCTTGAGCAATCATATCGGCAAACGAGTGGAAGTTTATAATGCAGATGGAAGGTTAATGATAGTCTATCAACCGAGCGAGTAAGCGAATATTTAACCAATTATCGCTAAAATAGAAGGCTTTAAAGTAGCCATTCCCATCTTGTTTCCAAATTAGTAACCGCCAAGCCACAACAGTTTCGCCGTATTAAGCTATAGTTATGGGTCCGAGCGCGAACGCACCTCTATCGACTCCCAAACGGGAGGATTTGCCACTTTCACAAGAGCCAGATGCCCAACAGTTGGACAATATTAAAGCTCATTTAGACATTATATTAATGGCTCTAGAAGCTCTGACTAAGATCGGCTCGGAGGAAGTACTCAAAACAGCCCAAGAGCTAAAATTGGAATCAATTATCGCCGATCGCGTCGGACTGTGGCGCTTGCGCCAGTCGAATCCATTGCGCAAGAGTTCGGGCGGGCGAAAAAAACTGGATGTAGAAGAAGCGCGATCGCTCGTTCTGATTATCTGCTACCTCGCTAGGGGACACCACGAATTAATTCGTCGCGCGGTAACGTTACTAGAGCAAATCACCGAACAAAATAAAGCTCCCCATCAAACCGCCCTGCTAGGAGATTATTTAGATGCCTTTACCAATAGCTATCAGGAACGTATGGAAGATGGAGAAAAAATCTCAACCGAACAACTGTCTCGCCTAGCCCTCAAACTGCTAATCGATTTACTCTTCTATAGTGCCGTCAACGGTCATCGCCGTCTGTGGCTAGCTTTGCTCGATTCGGCACGCCAATGAAATTTAAATTTTAGATTTTTGAAAATTAAAGTCTAGATTAGGAAACACAGAAACCTAATTTTGCCGTTCCCCAGACTCGTCAGTCAATCATGAAAGTACTTTCCGATTCTCTCATCCGACGATATACGCCTCCAACTTGTACGCTAGAGATTTGGGCAAAACGTTCTCCCCTCTCTTTTTGGAGCGAGCGTCAGTTAGTCAAAGAATTGCGCTTTGAACTGCGCTTTGACGATCCGAGATTGCCACAAGAGGAGCAGATTTCGACTCGTGGCGATCGCGCTCAACTTCAACAGCTTTGCGATGTCGTTGGCAACTACGTGCAAAACTTTCTCCGGCAGACATCTTTTCAAATTCCCGTAGCGGTGGAGACGCTAACGCTTCCCTCTACTTATTTGCCAGAAGCGCGTGCCAAAGAGCCGATGGCTTTGCCCGATCGCTCTGAGGACGAGCGTAACGCATCAGTCTCTTTTCCTTCCTCACCCGCGCTCAAGCCCAAAGGACTGCTCTGGCACGAACTTTCTTTCGGTTCGCTAGCGGGAAATTCCTCAAAACCCGTCATTGAACTGAGCGCCTCTCAATTATTCGACCTCGCCGAAGCCCTAGAACAATTCAGCGCGGAAATAGATACTTTACCCGCGCTCGACAAAATTAAAAGGCGAAAAAAAACTGTTATCTGGGCAAGTACGGCAGCGGTAGCCTTGTTGGCTGTTGGCACAGCAATCGTCGGTACGAGGGTTTTTCAAGCCTCCAAGCGACAAGCCGCCGATATCGCAGCTTCTCAAAGAGAGGCAGATTCAAAGCGAGATCCTCAATCAAACCTGGGAGAGGCTATCCCTCCCGTTCCTGTGGCACCGACGGACGGGCCAGTTCCCTCTCCAACCATGCCCCCATCGCTAAAAAATCGCGAAAGTCTACCGCCACCTCCATCGGTTAGCAAACCAACAAATTCTTCTCGCCGGACTTCCGTACCTCCAGTCCTGTCTCCCCCTCCCCAATCTCCCTCACCTCCTGCCAACGCTAAGCCAGCTTCGCCCAAACAATCGACGATTGCAGTTAGTCCCGAATCTCCCAAGAAAGCACAACCTAGCTCTAGCGCTCCATCCGAGTCTCCCAAATCGGAGAGTGCCGCCCCAAATGGAGAGCTTACTCTACCGACATTACCATCGCTGCAATCCGAGCCTTTCTCTGCCAATGGGCAAACCCAGTCAGTTGCTCCTTCAAAACCGGAAGCAGACAATACCGCACCTGCTAGCACGCCAAATCCAACCGCCTATGCCCCCCAAGCTACGCAGAACCTGCTCGATACCATCCCCCAAGTTGCAGAAGTCAGACGGTATTTTCAAGAGCGCTGGAAAGCTCCAGAGGGCTTAAATCAAAGGTTAGAGTATCGCTTGATGCTCGATCGCGAAGGCGCGATCGCTCGTATCGTTCCTCTCGGACGCGCTGCCAATATCTATCTCGACCGCACTCAGATGCCACTGATGGGAACTCCCTTTGTCTCCCCGCTGGAGACGAACGAACGAGCAACGATTCGTCTGGTTCTCAATCCCGACGGAAGCGTAAAAACATTTTTAGAGGAGTAGAATTTTCCTTATCTCAAAGGATACGAGGATATTTCTCGATAACTGCATAGAATTTATTCAATGGTTTGATATATACCCAGCCAATTTGTTCTGGATCTTTAGTCATGCTCCATTGAGTGAAATTAGGCTTGGATCGCCAAATCGCGATCGCTCTTGAAGATATCCCCAAACGCCTAGCTAGTTCTCTATGACTTATCCCGATCCCCTTACAAGCCGGAGTAAAATTAGGCTTAATCGAATCGTTTTCCTCTGATTTTACAGAGGATACAATTGAAACTGATTCCTCCTCAGACGCAGCTACGGAAACTTCTGCGGGTTCAGGAGTTGGTTCGGCAGCCATCGAACTGGTTATTTCATCTGGCAAAGATTCTATTTGTTCGCTATGGTTTAAGGAGTCTATTTCATGTAGATCGAACTGGCTCGGCGACTCAGACGCGGTTTCTAAAGCGATTTCTTCAGAGTGCAACTCTTGCTGTTGTAAGTCTAACTTCTGCAAGACTGAGTTCTCTGGAACAGATTTAGCCTCAAGCAAGGTTGATGGCTCATTTTGGGGACGATCTAAACAAGCGATCGCTGCTAAGAGCCGGCTTTTTGCTTCGCTTGCGGCTATACTCGTCTTTGCATAGGTAACTACTAGGGAACTAGCGATAGGATTGACCCGAACGCTAGTGATGAAATTTAATTCCTTTACCTTGTTTTCAATTTTACTAGCATAAGTCGGGTCATTTCTCAGACGTGGAATGCGCAACCGCAAACGCCCGGCAAAGGCGTTGATTACCTGAATTTCCATCTGCACTAAGACTTTTAATTCCTATTTACGAGTATATCTGAAGCTAAGTTCGATCTAAGCGCAAGGTTAACTTCTCCAGACGATGTTTTCTTGCACTCAACAGTCAGTAGCTTAATGTCGATTTAGCGATCGCGATTTTCTACTTTTGCAACTCTTGTTAACAACTCCAAGACATTTTGATAGCCAGCAAGATCTCCTTGCCGTTGGCAGAGTTGGGCAGATGTTTGTAAATCTTGAATCGCTGCCTGCCTATCTCCTCGTCGATAGCACAGAAGACCTCGATTGCCATAAGCCATAGCATAATTGGGATCGAGGGAAATGACTCGATCGAAATCCGCTTCGGCTAACTCCCACTGTTGTCGGTCGGCGTAAAGAAGACCTCGATTATTATAAGCCCCATCATAATTGGGATTGAGGGCAATAGCTTGGGTATAATCCGCCTCGGCCAACTCCCACTGTTGCTGGTTGTGGTACAGATTGCCTCGATTGTTGTAAGCCTCGGCATAATTGGGATTGAGGGCAATAGCTTGGGTGTAATCCGCCTCGGCCAACTCCCATTTTCCCTGCTTGCAATAAATAGCTCCCCGATTGTTGTAAGTCGTGGCATGATTGGGATCGATGGCAATAGCTTGGGTATAATCTGCCTCGGCCAACTCCTACTGTTGCTGGTTGGTATAAAGAAAACCGCGATGAATGTAAGCCAAAGCCGAATTGGGATTGAGTTCTATGGCTCGATTATAATCGGCTAGCGCTAGATCCCCTTTTTGTCGATCTTTGTAAAGATTGCCTCGATTGTAATAAGCCAGTGCCAAATTGGGATTGAGTTCTATGGCTCGATTATAATCGGCTAGCGCTAAATCCCATTTTTGTAGGTTGTAGTAGACAAAACCCCGATTATTGTAAGCTAAAGCTGAATTGGAATTGAAGGCAATGGCTTGGCTAACACGGTCTAGAGTCGATTCCCACCGTTGCTGGTTATCGTCAGACATTTTGAATTTATCTCCAACCCTAACGTCAGTTTAAGTTTGCTCTCTCGGCGATCGCAACTCAGACAAATCTTTATAAACTATTCTGCCGAAAGTATTGACTCTCTACTGCGCGATCGCTAACTTTATATACTATTAAGTTAATGCGATCGCTCGCAGCCAATTATTGACAAGGCGGCATTTAGCACTAAAAACGTCAGCTTCTCACACCAAGTTACAGTCAAAAATCTAACTTTAGTTAGTAGCAGTTGACTAACAGCTTTCTTTAAGGTTCTACCCAGACGAAAGCAATCCCAGCATTGGCGAGATAGCAAAGATGACTAATTCTTCCCAAAACCCTCCGCCAGAGCCAAACCAGCGCCGAAATCTTTGGGCTAGCATGCTTCGCCTAACCAGACATCCGGCTACGCTGGTCATCGGGGTCTCGGCGATCGCGATCGCAGCCATTGGTTATGCTGCGGCTAGATATTTTATCGATCGGCAATTATCTCCGTTCCTGGAGGCAGAACTCAGTAAGTTGCTCAAACGTCCCGTCGATGTCGGCGAGGTGGAAAGCCTAGCTTGGACGCTCAATCGCGTTCGCATTGGCGCTTCTTCTCTTCCTGCCACCGCAAGCGATCGCGATCGCCTCTCGCTACAATCGATAGAAGTTGGCTTCAATCCTTTTCCCTTACTACTGAGACAGCCTCTCCCAATCGAAATCGAGATCGACGATCCGAATATCTATCTCGACCAAGATAAAACGGGAAGGTGGATCGACCTTGAATTAGAGCAAAGAGAAGCCCAAGAACTGCCCATCGATCTCGATATCAACGTTCGCATTCGAGATGGCGATATTGCCCTTCGTCCCTACGGAACGACTCGCCCGGTTCCCATTCAACTCAATGGTGGCGGAAGATATATCGACGGTGAAAAACGTGAGATTAGCTATGATGTGGATGCTACCGTCCTCAACAGCCAAGTCAACGCAAAAGGCAAAACAGTCATTGAGACGGGAAAAACTCAAGTCGAACTTGCTGTCGAAAAATTAGCCCTAGCTGAATTAGTCTCTCTTATCCCCAACTCGCCCGTCAAACTCAACAGAGGGAATTTTGATACCAACTTAAACGTCAGTTTGCCATCCTTTGATAGGGTAGAAAAGACTCGCGGACAAGGCAATCTTAACCTCCAACAAATCGAAGCCAAGATCGAATCGTTCGAAGCTCCCGTTCGAGCTAATCTCGCTCTTAGCCTGCAAGGACAAAAAGTCTTCATCGAACAAGCTAGCGCTAGGATCGGACAGGTCGTCGATACTCGTATCGACGGCGAAGTCGATTGGGAAAAAGGCTTGAATCTTAATGTCAGAGTCAACCCCTTCGATCTTTCCAATCTCTTGAGGACGATCTCGGTTACTTCGCCAGTGAGAGTGGATGGAGAATTGCAAGCCGATTTACAACTGAGGGGAGCAGTCGAAAACCCCTTAGTGACGGGGACGATTAGCAATACTAAATCGCTTCGGATCGATAAAACTCGAATCAGGCAGATCGATACAAATTTTCAAGCCGATTTAGACAAAATTGTGCTTCAGAGTTTGCAAATTCGACCCAGCGCAGGCGGACAAATTAGTGCGAATGGCACAATTGAAACCAGCATTCGCAAAGCATTAGAAGACAACCAACCCATCGATATTGCCAAGATGCCCTTGAGCTTGAATCTTAGGGCACAATTACCAACACAAGAAGTCTTGGCTCCCTACTATCGCTTGCCCAAGAATACGACCATCGGCAGGCTGACTGCCCAAGCTCAAGTGCGCGGAACTTATGATAAGCCAACCGCCTTTCTCAAATGGCAAGTTCCCAGGGCAACCACTCCTAACGTTGACGTAGCTGGAAGGGGAGAAGTCCTTCTCGTCGGAAAAAATATCTTGGTTCGCAATACCGTCCTTCAGACTGATGAAGGACAGGCTGTTGTCAGGGGCAGGGGTAATCTCGACAGCAAGAAATGGCAAGCTGTCGCCAGGGCGAACGCTATCTCGCTAGCCCCTTTCCTCTCGCCAATTTGTGCCGAAAATCCTTCTGCCTACTGCTCTTATGCCGTCTCGACGAACCCGAATTTAGAAACTGCCAATGTCTTGTTGTCAGGGCGCTTAGATTCTTTCGATCCCGCTACACTAGAAGGAGTTGCCGCTCTGACAGTACGAGCCGAAAAGGGCTTAGTTGCCCTCAGAAGCGAATTATCAAAAGGCGCGATCGCGGCTTCTGTCGTTGCGTCTCAAATTTCTCTCAATCCTTTTCTTCCCAATCTAGCCGCCCCTGTTAATATAAGACAAACGAGAGTAAATCTCTCCGGTTCGCTCAAAGATTTATTACAAGGTTCGACCGTTGCGGCGAGAAATTTTCAAGCCGATCTTGATGCCTTACTCGACGTTGCCGATGGCGAAGTAGTCGCTTCGGGCAAGCTAGAAAACGGTCTTTTAGAAGCCGTCGCGACAATGGGGCAAGTCTCCCTGACGAAATTACTTCCCAATTTGGGGTTTCCGACTCAAGTCAGAAGAGGTCAAATTAATTTGACGGGAAACTTAGCTGCTTTAGTAGCTTCGTTAGATTCTACCCCCGATGTTAGTAGCTTCAAGGCAACGGCAGATGCTCGCTTAGCCGTCGCCAATGGGAGCGTCACGGCTGCCGCTCAGTTGAATAATAATCTGTGGCAAACCGACATTCTGGCTAACAATCTCAATACGTCGCAACTTCTCGATCGCATCCAACCCAATCTAAAACAACAAAAACTTGCCAATCTCGATGGTCTAGTAAGCCTCTTTGGTAGTATTGCACCTCTTTTCCAAGATCGGGCATCTCTCCCCGTCAAAGCTGAAACCATTGCGCTGCGCCTGCGAGATCGAACCCTCAATCTCAATGCCGACGGCACGATTCTCGTCTCCAATCCTTTCTTTGCCCCAGATATTGCCAGCAACTTAAATGTCAAAGCCAATTCCGACTTCGATCGCCTGCCGCTGACGGAATTAATCGCCCTCGTTCCCGTCAGACGGTCGCTCTTACCGCAGAGATTGGATGTAACCGGAGACGGTCAATTTCAAGGTCGTCTGGTGGGCAAAAACTTACTGAGCGCACCGACAGCACCGGGCAATTTTCTCCTCGCGGGCAATTTAAGACTAGAAGACTTTACCCTCAACGACAGACCCTTCGACCCCGTTTTAAGCGGACCCGTTACCGTTGCCCCAGGACGGGAAATCGCCCTCAATTTACGAGGCGAAGACGATATTATCGCTGCGAACCTAGATCCTTGCACTCGTCGCAACTGTCCCGCTCCTTATTTGGTATCTTTCTGGGAAGTGCGACAAACTACGGAAGGCTTGCCTGAAATTATTGCCCAAGGGAGACGAGTTGGCGATCGCTTGGTCGCTCAAGTGGAAAACTTCCCCCTCGAACTCTTAAATATTGCGCCTGTCGAGGAATACGGAATTCTGGGAACGCTTGAGGGACAATTGAGCGCCAATCTCGACATCAATCTCTTGACGCTGACTGGTAGAGGCGATATCGCGATCGACCGACCCCGCATCGGCAACCGCAAAGGCAGAGCCTTCAATGCCAGCTTTATCTATGAAAATAACATCGCCCAACTCAATAGCGCCGTCTTGCAGCTCGACAAAAGCCGCTACGAGGGACAAGGAGCCATCAACCTCGCGTCGGGAGCCATTAGAGGAAGACTGGAAGCCGAAGAAGGCTACATGGAAGATGTTCTGGGTGCCCTACAAATTTATGACGTTCCGACCCTAGTTAGCTTCCTGCAATTCCAGAAACCTTACTACGCGGCAGCCGAGCAAGTTCAACCCGAATCTAGGGGCAATGCCAATGCTTCGATAGCCGAGCAAGTCAATCGGCTGTGGGCGATCGATAAGAAGATTCGAGAACTCGTCGCCCAAAGAGAAGCAGGCGGAGTTCCCACCGAGTTAGATATTCGCGGAGCCTTTGACACGACGATTACCGTAGCCGGAACGCTCCAGAATCCCCAAGTCAACTTTCAGTTCCAGGGAAATAACTGGGAATGGCATCCCCAACCGACCTTTGCCACGATAGTCGAACCCTTGGGATTAGTTACGGCAGATACGCAGATAATTCCCATCGATAACATCGTCCTTCAGGGCAGCCTGCAAAATGGCGTAGTTCGGGTAGAACCAGCACGAGTCAAAATCAGAGACTCGATCGCGTCTTTTGCAGGAGGGTTTATCCCTGCCACGCAAAGCCTACAACCGTCAGAATTGGTCGTCGAAAATTTATCGGTCGATACGGTTAATAGTTTCATTCAGCTTCCCGTAGATATCGCGGGCAACCTCAAGGCAAGAGCAGCTTTGTCGGGTAACTTGCTCGCTCCGAAGATTCAGGGAGAGTATCGCTTCACCGATGCTTCGTTTGGCGGTCGGCTTATCGATCGCACTCTGGCAGGCAATTTTAACTATGTCAATTCCCGCTTAGAATTCCGCACCACCGATGACTCGGCAATCCAGCTCTATGCCAGCGTTCCCTATCCAACCGCACCAGAAACCGACGATCGCGTCGCGATCGATCTCAAGCTGGGTACGGCAGCCCTTTCATTAATAGAAGTCTTCACCCAAGGACAGGTATCCTGGTTGGGTGGCGAAGGAGAAGTGGCGCTACAAGCCAGCGGACGACTGGATTTGAGCGAAGGATTCAGGATGTACGACTTGACGGCTAACGGTCGAGCGCTTCTCCAAGATGCCACGCTCAGGAGTGCGGCTTTGCCAGAGCCGCTAAATGTCAATGCTCAGATCGCGCTTGATAACCAACTCCTGAGAGTCGAGCAGTTAGAAGGAACCTTTGCCCAAAGCAGGCTGACGGCGGCTGGCGTTCTGCCCCTCTTTACTCCCCTCAGTCGCCAAGATCCCAATGCAGTCAATCCCCTGACGATTGCGATCGAGCAAGGACAAATCGATTTAGACAATCTCTACCGAGGGGGAATCGATGGCAAAGTAACGGTAACGGGTGCAGCGATTGTGCCCGCAATTTCAGGACAAGTGCGCTTGAGCGACGGTCAAGTCTTCGTTCCGCAACAACAGGCGGCAAACAATGCTCCAGCCATTCCCATCGTCAGGCAACCCGCTTCCCCTCCTCGCAGGAACGATGTCGCGCTTTTTGTGCCGAGACTCGACAATTTGCAAGTTGCTCTAGAAAGATTGTCGGTGGATGCGCCCTTGTATCGGTTTGATTTTGGCGGTGCTTTAGCGCTGAGCGGTCCTGTTAACGATCTCAACAACTTGCAGCCCCAGGGAACGATTACCTTAAACCGAGGAAGGGTTAGTTTTTTGGAAACTCGCTTTCTCTTGGATCGCCGCTATCGGAATGTTATCGTCTTCAATAGACGACAAGGTTTGCTCGACCCAGACCTCGATTTGAGAATGAGAACCATCGTCTCCGATTTTCCCAACGCCAGGCAACAGCGCACCGATTTTAGCAACGAGATTCCCGACGATAATCTCAGCAGAGTCAGAAGAATTGACATCACTCTAAGCGTAGAAGGGCAGCTCAGTCAGTTGGTGCCCGGTTTGGGCAGAAATATCGCTGAAGTTTGCCAAATCCAACCCGCTTCCCTGCCGTCGATTCCTGGGCAGAGAACCCTCTCCCAACAAGAGTTACAACGCCTACAAACCTGCCTCCAAGCGATCGCTGCCAGAGGTCAGTCGAACGCGCAGTTGCTTAGCAATCCTGCCGTAGATTTGTCTAGCAATCCTAGCCGAACTGATGGGGAAATTGTCCGTCTCTTGGGCGAACAGTTCTTTTCCGTGGCGGAGGTTCTACAAAACCTAAACACCGATCAGCTTTTGGAGTACGGTTTAATTCAACTCGCATTGCCTATGGCATTACAGGGAGTTGTTTACGATGTCGAAAATACCGTAGGAAACCTAGTGGGTTCCTCAGATCTGCGCCTTTTCCCCCTCATACAAACCAGTTATCGAGTAGGCGAAGATTCATTTGTCGGCGTTTCCTACGATTATACGTTCAATGAGTTTAAAGTCGAGTATCAAACGCGATTTTAGAATTGGGCTACTAACTTTTCTCTATCTGGTAGGCTAACTATTATCATCCCAATCTTTTTTGTCATGGTTTTGGGAATCCTATCAATTTTCCAGCGTGCCTAGTAGCTATGTTAATCCATACAACTCCCCGCCTTTCTTTTCCCCGTCCCCTAGTCTATGCCACTTACCGAGACAAGTTAATCGAGCTGGTGCCTTACCTGCCTAACGTGCGTTTTCTCAAAATCAAGTCCCGCTCTGAAGCAGAAGGGCAAGTTTACAGCGTCAACGAGTGGCACGCTGGCGGGCAGATTCCTCCGTTATTAAGGGCTTGGCTGGGTGAAGAGCTTCTCTCATGGACAGAATACGATATCTGGAATGAGTCTGACTTTACTGTAGAGTGGCGGATTGAAACCCATGCTTTCACTGAAGCCGTTCGCTGTTCGGGGAAAAATCGCTTTCTCGAAGAGAACGGCACGACGCTTATTGAAAGCCGGGGCGAACTGAAGATCGACCCAGAAAAACTTAAGGCAGTGCCAAAGATCTTCAGAGGTCAAGTGACGCGAGCTGTCGAAAAGTTCTTAGCCAGTAAGATCGAACCTAACTTGTTGCAGATGGCTGAGGGAGTGAGTCACTATCTAGCACAACAATCTTTGGGCTAGATCTAGATGAGGTTTGAGCAATGCCCACCTTCTAGTTTTTTAAACAGGTTTATTCGCTAATCTGGAAATTAGCAAGTCATTCGAGGAATATGGACATCAAAGACGGTTTCGTCGGCACGGTTGGCAATACACCCCTGATTCGGTTAAACAGCTTCAGCGAAGAAACTGGCTGTGAAATCTTAGGAAAAGCAGAATTTCTCAATCCAGGTGGCTCGGTGAAGGATAGAGCTGCTTTGTACATTATCAAGGATGCGGAAGAAAAAGGGAAGCTAAAACCGGGAGGGACAGTTGTAGAAGGAACGGCTGGCAATACGGGGATTGGATTAGCTCATATTTGCAACGCCAAGGGCTATAAATGCCTCATTATTATTCCCGATACCCAGTCGCAAGAGAAAATCGACCTGTTGAGAACCCTGGGGGCAGAGGTTCGCACCGTACCAGCCGTTCCCTACCGAGATCCTAATAATTATGTCAAACTGTCGGGACGCTTGGCGCAGGAGATGGAAAATGCGATCTGGGCAAATCAATTCGACAATCTAGCCAATCGACGAGCGCACTACGAAACGACCGGACCGGAAATTTGGGCGCAAACCGATGGCAAAATCGATGCCTGGGTGGCTGCGACGGGAACTGGCGGCACTTATGCGGGGGTTTCTCTGTTTTTAAAGGAGAAAAACCCCGATATTAAATGCATCGTAGCCGATCCGATGGGCAGCGGTCTTTACAGTTACGTCAAGACTGGAGAAATTCATGTTGAAGGGAGTTCGATTACAGAAGGCATTGGCAATAGTCGCATCACTGCTAATATGGAAGGCGCTCCCATTGACGATGCAATTCAAATAGACGATAAAGAAGCGGTACGGGTAATTTACCAACTTCTGTACGAAGATGGTTTATTTATGGGCGGTTCCGTAGGGATTAACGTGGGAGCAGCGGTAGCCTTAGCCAAACAGATGGGATCCGGACATACGATCGTTACCGTTCTGTGCGATGGTGGGGCGCGGTATCAGTCTCGCTTGTTTAACCAAGAGTGGCTAGCGGCTAAGGGACTTTGGCCGGAACATTGGCAAGTTAAATAATAGCGATCGCGCTTGATATCCAATCGGTTTAATTAGTCATAGTATGTATAGACCTCTTGGGCGTTGCTGAATTTAGGCAATACTTGCTCCAGCAACGAATCGAATGGACAAAATAGTTGTTGAAACAGTTTCGGCAGCTTACAGGCATGATGCCAAAAGCTACAGGGCAAATTAAACAACCATGCTTTTATAGCCTACACAGGTATAACATATAGACTGATAGACTGAATGCCGCCCGGTCGGAACGATACCGAATCACAACTCTATCTATGCCAGCACCTCTCCCCCAATACTCCCTAGTTATTCCCATTTATAACGAACAAGAAAACATCTCCGAATTATACCGTCGAGTGAGTGCTGTCATGGATCGGTTAGATAGTCCAACCGAGTTAATCTTGATTAATGACGGCAGCCGGGACAAGTCGCTAGAAATGATGAGAGACTTGCATCAGCGGGATAAACGGGTGTGTTATCTGAGCTTGGCGAGAAACTTCGGACATCAAGTGGCAGTGACCGCTGGTCTTAATTTTGCTAGAGGTCGGGTTGTTATCGTTCTCGATGCCGACCTACAAGATCCGCCAGAGTTGATTCCAGATATGATTGAAATGTGGCGGCAGGGGTATCAAGTCGTTTACGCTCAACGGATAAAACGCCATCAAGAGAGTTGGTTCAAGCGCTTTACCGCCTATACTTTTTATCGCCTGCTGAAATCTCTCGCCGATGTTAATATTCCAACCGATACGGGAGATTTTTGTCTAATGGATCGGCGGGTAGTAGATTTGCTCAATCGGATGCCGGAACGCAATCGCTATATTCGGGGACTCCGGTCTTGGGTTGGTTTTCGACAAACGGCGGTAAAGTTTGAGCGCGATCCTCGATTTGCTGGAGAGGTCAAATACACCTTTCGCAAATCCCTGTCATTAGCCATTAACAGTTTAGTTTCCTTTTCCAGAATTCCTTTGCGCTTGGCGAGTTATTTAGGGTTAATCTCGGCTGTTTTTTCGATTTTGATGGCATGTTTGATTCTCTATTGGCGCTTGCTCGAACCGAATTCTCCCGTAACTGGATTTGCTACGATCGCGATCGCCGTCTTTTTTATCGGTTCGGTTCAGCTTATTTGTATCGGTATTTTAGGCGAATATATCGGACGGATCTATGAAGAGGTCAAAGGCAGACCGCTCTATACTTTAGCGGAAGTCGAGGGATTTGACGAGCCGTTCGAGAAAACAAGCAGGTCGAATTCTTAAAACTCCTGCAATAATTTTTCTACTTTTGCTATGCCTTCACTATTGCCCTGACTCTGGTAAATTTGTTTGGCACTATTGAGGGCTTCTTTAGCCTCTGCGTTTCGCCCTCTGGCTTTTAAGGCTACTCCGAGATTGTAATAGGCATCGGCATTTTGCGGATCGAGTTCGATCGCATCCTTGTATGTCACTACCGCACCTAAATAATCCTGTTGTGCCAGCATAACGCGACCGATTGCCATCCGCGCTTCTATCGATTTGGGTTCTAGCGAGGAAACTCGTTGATAGGCTCTTAGAGCACCATTGAGATCTTGCTGTTTTTCTAGAATGCTGCCAATTCTCATTTGTACCGCCATATTGCTAGGATCTAGCCGTTCTGCTTCCTGCAAAAGATTTAAGCTGGCTTGTGTATCTCCCTTAGCTAAGGTTGCAGTTGCTAGTTGCACTCGCAACTCGCTGCTATTAGAAAATCGCCGTAACGAGCTTTCCAGAAATTGAATGGCTTCGTCAGTTTTATTCTGCCGTACTAATGCAGCGCCCATGATTTCATGAGCTTGCTGATTGTTCGGATCGAGGGCGATTACTCGTTGATAGGCTTCGGTTGCTCGCGCGTAATCTCCCTGACGTAAAAATACTACGCCCAAGCCGATATAGTTTTTCACATCTTTGGGAGAGAGTTTTGCTGCATAGTAGTAGGCAACTGCCGCATTCGCATAATCACCAGCATTGGCAAGGCTATAGCCCAAAGCATAGTAGAACTCCGGGTTATTCGGATCGAGGGATAGGGCTTGTTGATAGGCTTTGGCTGCGGCGGTATAATTTCCCTGACGAGCCTGCAAATAGCCAATTCCAGAAAAAATTTTGGGGTTTTGTCCGTCGAGATAGGCGGCTCGTTCGTAAATCGCGATCGCGTTAGCGTAATCTCCTGCATCGACATATTCGCGTCCCAAACGCAGTAGCTCGGAAAGCTGTTCTTTTTGTTGCTGGCTCGATGGTAAAGGACGTTCGACTTGTGCCGCTAAGGGAGCGATCGCGGTTAATCCACTCGCTAAACAAGCAATTGCCAGGGGCAGCATCATTTGAGAGAGAAATTGCCCGAATGCCGTTTTGGTCTGGTTGCGATCGCTTTGAACGTTGCCCATCATAACGCTTTCATCCCATTTTGAATTTTGGATTGCAAAGACGGTTCTCATTAGGGTTTAAACCATCTATTTATCGCAATCATTTTTTAAATTGGCATCGATATCTGACTGCTAATGACTATTGAGCGAGGTTATTTGTTGCTTCTCGCGCAACCAGTTCGACGCTATCTGTTGCCAACTGTTGTAGGGTTGCACGCGCTTGGTCTCCTCCCAAGCGACCCAATGCTTGTGCCAAACGATGCCGTACTTGCCAATCTTCATCCGTGGCAAACGGAGTTAAAAGTGCGACGGCACGAGAATCCCCTAATTCTCCTAAAGAACTGATTGCGGCTGTTACTAGCAGATTGTTGCCGCTTTCTAATGCTTCTTTGAGCAAGTCGAATCCGCGCGGATCGCCCAACTCCCCCAACGCTGCGATAATACTGAATTGAAGCAACCAATCAGGAGTTTGGTGATAACTCCTGTCCAAGTCTTCATAAGCTATCGTTAGTTTCAATCCTCCAATTGCATCGGCAGCAGCAGCTTTGACATCGATTTCCGGGTCGTTATACAAGCGATCGCGCAACAACTCCAAAGAAGTTTCTAAATCGTGTTTGCCCAAGGTATCTAACTGGCTTACTGCTGCGTAGCGAATGCGGGCGTTGTTGTCGTTTACCAAAGGTTTGATCATCTCAAATGCTACTTCGGAATCTAGCTGACGCAATTGATTGATTCCTCTGATGCGATCGCCATAATCCTCTGAATTGAGTAATTTTTGAACGGATTCAGGAGTAATACTCATAAAACAAAATCTTAAAGCCTTTGTTCGATCGATCGGTTGAAAAAAGTGGTTTTTCAAAATAGCTTTCTAAGAATTTACCACTATTGTGCCCGCTATTAAAAAACCTGCCGCGATTCCAGATGTGCCTCGACTTCCTTGCGAGTTCGCCAGACAGGGCGCAATTCGCCGCCAGCGTATAAAGAGAGCTGGTCGCCCACGTGGGAAGAATTCGGTTGCGTGGCATTGCCATAGACAGTCAACGCTTTAGCTTTAATCGGATTGCCAAACTCGATCGCGGCAATATAGCTATCGCCTGCCACGACAGAAAAGCGTTCGTCTTTAGTCGTCGCGATGTCGAGAACTCGGAAACTGCCTAACTCTCCGGGCGCGCCGCTAGCGGGTAAATCTTGCTTGCCGTATCGTAGCCTTACTACCTCGCCCCAGGATACATCCAGCGAACCGTAGAGGAGTTGGACTTGGGCGGCAACTCCTTCGAGGATCGCCAAGGCGTTATTCACGTCAGCCAATCCCGTCGGGGTGCTTAAAGCCTCGTTTTCGTTCCAGGGCTTAGAAAACAACTGGGAAGGGTTCGCCGTAAGTGCCCACAAAGTAAAGAGAACTGCCCCTTTACTATCGGCATTAGTTTGCCGATCCCAGGTTTCCAGCACCTTTGCCGCTTCCTGTCCGAGCGGATTTGAAAGCAACCGCGCGGCGGGAATTAGATATTCTAAGATGCGATCGGCGAGTTCCAGGCGAGAAGAGAATTTGCGAGCGAGCATTTCCTCAAAGCTGAGCTTATCGGCTTCCTCGATCAGTTGAATGGAGCGCTGGGAACGCAAAAGATTACTCGCTTCTGCTAGAGACGAAGGGGCGAGATAGGATGGATAATTCTTCGGATCGAGTAGAGTAGGAAAAGTACTCGTCCAGGGCGGATCGTTGGTATTCTGCAACCAGCCGTTAGGTGGGTTGAGAAGACGGGGTAAGTCTTTGTAGTCGTGATATTTTGACCATAATGTCTTGGACGTGTCGCCTGGGATAATTCCCTGCCAGTAGTTCCAATCTCCAGTGGCACGGACGGGAACTTCGCCGTTGAAGAGATAGAGGATTTGTCCTTGGCGATCGGCATAGAGAATATTGAATAACGGTAGCTGTAATTGCTCTAATGCTCCCTCAAACTGTTTGAGGTTAGTTGCCTTTGCCATCTGCAGGAGCTGCTCAAGACCGTTGGGGCGATCGAGTCCCGCAACTCGCAGGGCAAAGGCTTTGTCTCCTTGTCTGGCAACGATGACTCCCTGAATCGATCGCTCGATTTTGAGTTGCTCTTCTAGAAACTTGCCATTCTTTTGCTTAATTGTGATAGTTTGGGTTTCGCTTTCAAAAGGACGTACTTTGCCATCGAAAAGATAGCCGCCATCTTTTAACGTGAGTTGATAGATATCCGCCCCATCGATGGGGTTAACCGTCACCGTCCAGCCGAGATTGTCGTTAAAAGCGATCGCCAGAACGGGCATTCCTACCAAGGTCGCGCCATAGGCATTCATTCCTGGCGCAGATAATTGGGCTTCGTACCACAGATAAAAATCTGACCAAGGAAGGTGGGGATTTGCCAACAGCATTGCCTTGCCGCTAGCGGAACGTTCCGGCGCGATCGCCCAAGCATTAGACCCTCCCCGCATGGGAACGGTTTTGAGCGAAGCGACTTGCTGCGGATTGGCGAGAAAATGGAAATGAATCACCCGTTGGAGGTGGGCAAGGATATCGACTCCACTGACGGGCAAGACGACTTTTACGGTCTCGTCAATTTCTTGGGGATGTTTTTGAGCATAATCGTTGATTCCAGCGGCAAAAGCGTCCAAATAGCGCCGTATTTCTGTATTTTGTCCTTCGTACCATTGCTGCGCTCTAGCTGGGATTCCCATCGTTTTGACATAGCGATCCGAAGAGAGGTACGACGCTCCCCAGTATTCGGCTGCTCGTCCCCGCGCTTGTCCGTACAATCGTAGAATCGAATTCCCGTGACTTTGGGTTTGCGCCCAACCAAACGCTTTAAAAAGACTTTCAAAATCTCTTCCATAAATGTGAGGCACTCCCCAACTATCCCAGAGAATTTCGGTTTGACTGATGCCGCGAACGGGTGCTTTGACGATGATACAGACAGCTAACGTCAAGCTGATGAGTAAAAGAAAAGCCAATCGCTTTAAAAGCATTCGATTCGGTCTTGATTAATTGCTCAACCAATAATGATAGACCCGATCGATCGCATTAGACTTTGAACAAAATCAAATCAAAAATTATTTTCTCTATCTCGATCGAGAACTCTTGAGATGCCGCAGGCAAAGAAGAGAGCTAAAAAAAAGAAAGATAAATAAAAAAGAGGGTATAATGGCTGTTTTATGCTCCGTACATACTTGTTTTTGACGTCTATAGCAACTCAGGAGCAAAATGGTTGCGATTATTGATATTGAGGGAGCTATTGCTTATTATCATGCCCCATGCCCTATCTTAAAGAATGTGACCCAGCAGCAGTAAATCTCATGAATAAGGTCGCAGAAGAATTAGAACGGTTTTGGCACTCTCGCTTGTTAAAAGACCAACCCGAACAACCCCAACGAGAGCGAGACAGTATTATTAACTGGTTACTGGGAGAAGATCGGGCACGAGTTGAAGACTTTGCGCCAGAGCGATTGGCGATCGCGCGGCAAGGGATGGACTATCGCTATCGAATTTTGTGCCAACGCTATCTAAACGTTCACCCGACAAAAGCCTATCGCAACCTCATCAATCGTTTGGGTTCGATCGTCATGCTGCGCAATAAAATTCGCACCTGGGTTGCCCTCAGTCGCGATCGCCAACGGGCGGTTAATGACGTTCTCCAAGAAGTGATTCAAGAGATGCTCAATAGCGATCGCTACATTCAAGGACAAATTGCCTGGATTGCTCGATGTACGAAGAACGAAAGGTTACGCAACAGTTTACTCCTGACTAGCATTGAAGAATATTGCCTGCGCCCCGTTCGCAACCAGCCTTTGTTAGTCTATCGCTTTGTCAATTATCTGCGCCGCACCCAAAGGGGAGGAATGACCCAAGTCCCTCAAAAAGAGATGGTGCGCTTGATTTCTGAAGAAATTAATTCTGATGAATCGGATGCTTCCGTCAGCTTGCTAGATGCGAGAGCGATCGCCGAGTACCAAGAAACCCAAACCTGGGAAGAAAAGCAAGTTTTGCGCCACAGAGTCCAACAAGAATTTGAAGCCCATTTAGCCGAAAAAGTCGGTCAGGAGGCGGTGCAGTGGCTGAGGCTCTATCTTCAGGGACGTTCCCAAGAAGCGATCGCCCAGAGTTTAAATCTGCCTATCAAGCAAGTTTATCGCTTGCGCGAAAAAATCGGCTATCATGCCATTCGCGTCTTTGCCATGAAGGGAAATCCCGAATTGGTTGCTAATTGGCTCGAAATCTCTCCTAGAGAGCATAATCTGGGACTAACGCCCAAACAGTGGGAAATGTTTTGGCAGCAATTAACTCCTATCCAGCGCCAGATCGTCGAACAGATGAAAGTAGGACAAGGTCTGGACGCGATCGCCCAAGAATTAGGCTGGAAAAAAAGTCAATTGTTCGGCGAATGGAGCAAGCTTTATCTGATGGCTCAAGAGTTACGCGGCGATTCTTCTTAAGATTTTTCTCAAAGAGGATAGCTATTGTACAAAAGTCAAGACAAGTAGGGCGCTAGAGCGATCGCTAATATACAATCGATAGCATAACAATATTTTGTATTCCTCCCTATCTGTCAGATGATGGAAGAGTCCAGCCATCAGCCCTTTCTCAAACAGGTCTCTCAAATCGTTCCAGGTACTAGACCGATTTTCTATCAACTCTCTGGCAGTCAATCCATCGTTATCGGCAGAGAATCAGATTGTCAGGTGATCCTGGATTCTACCCACTATCAAGGAGTTTCTCGACGGCACGCCAAGATTAGCCCGGTAGGATTGAGTAATAGCTGGCAGATTTGTGACTTAGGAAGTTCTAACGGCACTTACATAAACGGTCAACGCCTCTATCAGTGTCAGACTCTCAAAGCCGGCGATCTCATCAAACTCGGTCACCAAGGACCGGAATTTCTCTTCGAGTCTCAAACCCATTCGGCAAAGACGACTACTGGCATACCGATTCGAGGGCGATTCGGCACCGAGCTTAGTTTAACTCAACTGATCCCGATCGTTTCCACTCAAAGCGATCTGCGCTGGCGAGAGCTGATGATTCCGGGTGCGGTCACAGTTTTTTTTGTCGTTCTGATGTTCAATTATGTCGGAACGAATCCTGCTGCATTTATGTGGTTGTTGGGAGTGTTTTTGGCTAGTGCCTGTTACTATGTCATCGATCGGCTTTGCGGTCGTCACAAAGCTTGGTGGGCGATCGTCGCTACGGCGATCGCCACGATGATTTTTAATCTAACCCTGTTTAATTTATTTGCCCACGTCTTCCGCTATATTCTGCCGGGAAATATCGAAGAGTTATCTGCGCTGCGCCAACAAGGTGCAGCCATCAATCCGATTGATTGGTTCGTCAGAATGTTTTTTGGGGCGGGATTGCTAGAGGAATTCACCAAATCTTTGCCCGTGTTTGCCTTTTATCTCATCGGTCGTCAGTTGCGCTCTCCGCTGCGAGAGCGGGTTGGCGTGTGGGAACCGCTCGATGGGATTTTATTAGGAGCTGCCTCTGGCATTGGTTTTACTCTCGATGAAACCCTCGGACAATACGTACAAATGGCAATACAACGGGGAGGGGAATTAGCCGGACTGCAACTGCTCATTCCGCGAATCTTGGGAGCGATCGCGGTTCACGTCGCCTATAGCGGCTATTTCGGCTATTTTATCGGCTTGAGCGCCCTTAAGCCAAGCAAGCGCTGGCAACTTCTCGCCATCGGCTATCTGAGTTCATCCTTTCTCCACACGCTCTGGAACTCAGCCGATATCCTCAGTCAAAATGCCCTCATGGATAGCGTTCTACAATGTGCGGCAGGGGTCCTCGCCTATGCTTTTCTCATCTCAGCTATCCTCAAAGCCCGCCAAATTTCTGCCACTCGCGCCCAGGATTTACCCACTCGTTTGGGTTCGTCTAATTAAGCGGACAGAAGATCGAAATACTGCGCTTGACTTTAGTTTGGATAGTCGCCTTCGTTATATCATTTTTCATTCATTAATGACACAGATAGTCGATCGCCCTCACCCCCAACCCCTCTCCCAATTGGGGAGAGGGGAGAAGAATGTCGATCGCGAAAACCTGAAAATTGGTATGACAACTGACAAATGACAAAGGACAAATTGGTCAATCTTCCCACAATCGCAGTCGCACTGCAACTAGATCTGGATCTTCTGTGGGATGACGCTCAAAGCCCAGGCTTTTAGCCAGAGCAAGCATGGCAACATTATCAGCCAAGATTTCTCCTACCAGCTCTTTTATGCCCTTGTCGCGGCAGTAACGAATCATTTTTTCGAGTAGAGCGCGTCCCATTCCCTGACGCTTCAGATCGGATCGCACGATAATGGCAAACTCGGCGGATTGGTTATCGGGATCGGCGATCGCGCGTACTACGCCCAGCGTTTCTGGATGGTTTTGGTCGTCGGCATTTGTAGCAATAAACGCCATCTCGCGATCGTAGTCAATTTGGGTAAAACGAGCCATCTCCGAATGAGGAAATGGCTTCACCATTCTGAAGAAGCGGAAGCGGATATCTTCGGGGCTAAAGTGCTCAAAGAGTTCGTAATGGGCTGGTTCGTCTTCGGGACGGATTGGGCGAATCAACAGCTTGCGACCCGACCGGAGAGCGACGTATTCTTCTAACTCGCGCGGGTAAGGACGGATGGCGAGACGAGCCGAACCCGGCAGTGTTGCAGATTCGATGGCAATGCGGGCATCTAGGGCGATAACTCCTCGCTCGTCCGCTAGGAGCGGATTGATATCTAGCTCGACAATTTCAGGAAGATCGACGATGAGCTGAGAGATCTCAATCAGCGTCAGGCGAATAGCATCGAGATTGGCTGTTGCGCGATCGCGATTTTCTCGCAGCAACCGCGCGATGCGAGTCCGGGAGAGCAACTCGTCGGCTAAGGTCGCGTTCAAGGGCGGCAATCCTACCGCGCGATCGTTGAGTGCCTCTGCCGCTTTACCCCCTTGACCGAACAAGATGACCGGACCAAAGATAATATCTGTGCTAACGCCGACAGTCAGCTCGTAAGCATTGGGACGGCGAATCATCGATTGCACGGCAAAGCCAGCGATGCTAGCTCCCGGACGCAGTTCTGCCACGCGCGATCGCATGGTTTCGGCAGCTAGCCGTAGTACTTCGGGATTGTCTAAATTCAATGCCACGCCCCCTACCTCAGATTTATGGGCAATCTCAGGCGAGATAATTTTGAGCGCTACCGGATAGCCGATTGCCTCCGCCATGCGCAGCGCCTCTTCGACAGTCGCTGCTACCCGCGTCTCGACAATCGGAATCCCATAGGCTGCCAGTACGGCTTTTGATTCGGGTTCGCTCAGCATTCTGCGCCCCTCAGCCAAGGCTTGCCGAACGATGCGCCGTGCAGTTGCCGTTATGGGGGTAAACTCAGTTGGAATCGATGGCGGCGTTTCCATAAGCATTTCTTGATTGTGGCGATGGCGAACCAGATGCAAGAAAGCTCGCACCCCTTCATCGGGGGTGTCATAGGTCGGAATGCCTGCTACGATGCAATGAACGCGAGCTATCATAGCGGATTCCGCGCCCATCCAAACGGTGAGTACCTGAGATTTTTTCGAGCGAATCGCTTCTACTATCGCTTTTGCTGTTTCTTCGCTGGGGGCGATCGCAGTCGGCACGTGGTGCATCGCCAAAATCGCATCGATTTCGGGAGCTTGCATGAGAATGTCGAGCGCCTTAGCGTAGCGATCGCTATCCACCTCTGCACTTAGATCGACTGGATGGCCGGGAGACCACGCGACAGGTAGCTCTGCCTTGAGTTTCTCGACAGTCTCCTCAGACAGCTCGGCTAGTTGCCCGCCTCCTAAGATTAAAGAATCCGTCGCCATGACTCCCGGTCCTCTACCATTACTTAAGATTGCCAAGCGATCTCCCCTAAAAGATCGCAGACGGGCTAGTGTTTCTACCGCTTCAAACAGTTCTTTAATATCAAATACTCGCAGCATTCCAGCTCGGCGAATAGCTGCATCGTAAACGGCATCAACGTCTGCCATCGTTCCCGCATGGGGAGTGGCGGCTCGCGCTGGTTCTGCCAACCGTCCTGCCTTGAGTACCAGCACGGGCTTATTGCGGGCTGCACCTCTGGCTGCCGACATGAAGCGCCGTGCCGAGCGGATAGCTTCGACATACAAAAGGATTGCTCGCGTGCCAGGGTCGCTGCCCAGGTAATCCAGTACATCTGCGCAGTTAACGTCTACACTATCTCCCAGAGAGATAAAGTGAGAAAAGCCAATCCGCCGAAATTTTGCCCAGTCCAGCACAGCTGTGCAAATTGCTCTCGACTGAGACACAAAGGCAATTTCTCCAGCTAGCGCGTTTAGGTGAGCCATGCTAGCATTGAGACCGATCTTGGGCACGAGAAGACCGAGGCTGTGAAAACCGAGTAAGCGCAAATTATAGGGTCGTGCCGCAGCGAGTATTGCCTGCTTGAGAGAATCCCCTGCTGAGTCGGCTTGTCTGTCGCTTCCATCTGTAATGACTACTGCTGCCTTGGTTCCGCGATCGCCCAGTTCTGATATGATTTCGGGGACTGTTGCTGAGGGCGTGCAGATGAGTGCCAACTCTGGAGTCAGGGGAAGGCTGGCAATGTTGGGATAGCAAAGTACTCCTGCTACGGCGTTGTATTCTGGATTGACTGGCAAGATTGGACCGCAGAAGCCTCCGCTTAAAAGGTTTTGCATCACCAGCGCCCCAAGACTGCGAGGGCGAGGCGAGGCTCCGATTACAGCCACCGACTCCGGCTCGAAAAGATACTCTAGGTTTTTCAGGCTCACTGCTTTAGCCTCTACCAACGAGAACCGATTGTCATCGTGAATTACCCACACTATAGCGTCAGCTTAGTGTGGGCTTCTGAGTTCACAGGGAAATGCCTCAAAACAGACTTACGTCCACCCTTCGGTCTTACTTCCTCTCCCTCATCAGCAGTTCTGATTCCCAAGACCGATAGCTGTCTGATGCCTTCTGTCCTTATGATTAAAGTCAGTGAAGAGGTCGCCCCCTCCACTGCTCTCCAAAACCGTGCTT